>NZ_CP168900.1:0-1489864 GCF_041765605.1 Listeria monocytogenes | reverse complement strand
AAGAACAAGCGCTTGATTCATCCAAAGCATACAAAATCCAAGTAGACAAAGTGACAAAAGAAGATATCTCTAGCTTAACGAGCGAAGACCTAAAAGTAGCAACGATTTATAAAAAAATGACAACTGGTTATGCAATGACCGAATCTGTTGTAAAAAATAAAAATGTAACCGATGAAGAGATTGCTCGTGTTAGTGAAAACATGGACAGTTTACCTGGCGTAGATACGACAACCGACTGGAATCGTTACTACACGTACGATGAAACATTGCGCTCCATTTTAGGTTCTGTTTCTACGGCAAAAGAAGGTTTGCCAAAAGATAAGGCAGAGTACTACTTATCTCAGGGATATAGCCGAAATGACCGTGTTGGTAAAAGTTATTTAGAAGCTCAATATGAAAGTGTGCTCGCTGGTTCAAAATCTCAGTCTGAAAGTGTACTTGATTCAAAAGGAAACATTATCGAGACTGTCAGCAAGTACGAAGGCTCCAAAGGGAAAGATTTAGTTCTTTCTGTTGATGTCGAGTTCCAAAAAGCAGTAGAAGAAATTCTCCAAAAAAACATCAAACAAGGGAAACAATATGCTGGTTCAGACTTATTTGACCGCGCCTTTGTTGTTGCAATGGACCCGTATTCCGGAGAAGTTCTTGCGCTAGCTGGTCAAAAACTTAATGACAAAGGGGAATTTGAAGATTATTCCCTCGGTACATTTACAACTGCCTATGCAATGGGCTCCGCTGTCAAAGGCTCTACTATCCTTGGTGGTATTATGGACGGTGCCATTACAAACAAAACTGTTTTCACCGACCAACCAATTGCGCTTAAAGGAACTAAACCAAAGAGTTCTTGGTTCAACAGAACTGGGGCTGGTAATAGACCACTTGATCCAGTAGGTGCTTTAGAAATTTCTTCTAACTCTTATATGTATCAAGTCGCAATGAAAATGGGTGGCGCCAATTATGTACCAAATGGCCCACTTAGAGCACCGCTTAGCACCTTTGATGACATGCGTTATTACTATAACCAATTCGGCCTAGGTGTAAAAACAGGTATTGACCTTCCAGGCGAACAAACTGGATACAAAGGGGACGACCAAACAATCGGTAAAATTCTCGATTTTGCCATCGGACAATATGACTCATACACACCACTACAAATGGCTCAATATGTTTCTACGATTGCCAACGGTGGTTCAAGAATTGCACCAAGTATGGTAAAAGAAATTAGAAATCCAAGTACTAATGGGGACTCTGTTGGAACACTTGCAACAGCAAACGAACCAAAAGTATTAAATAAAATTGGTGTTTCCGAAAGTGATATAAAAACAGTCCAACAAGGATTCTATGAAGTAACTCATGGTTCCACTGGTACTGCCAGAACTGTTTTCACATCAAGTGATTACGACGTTGCTGGTAAAACAGGAACAGCGGATGCATTCTATGATGGTCCAAAAGAAGGTAACAAAATGGCCAGCGTTTGGAATACAACATTCGTCGGTTATGCACCAGTTGAAAAACCAGAAATAGCTATTTCCGTAGTTGTTCCGTGGATTTATCGCCCATATGGTACTGACCAAAAAACAAATATGAAAATCTCTAAAGAAGTATTTGATAAATACTTTGAACTAAAAAAAGAACGTGCTGAATCGAATAAAGATGAGTCCAAAGTAGAACAACCAATTAATAACAAAGAAGCTGCTGCGAAAGCGCAGTCGGAGCAAACCGAAAATTAATCAAAAACCACTTTCATTTATGTGAAAGTGGTTTTTTTATTTCAAACTAACAAACAATTTAAAAAAATAGTTGCTAATGCGTATAAAAACCTGCGAAATGGCTTTGATTATGGTATGATAAAGTAAGTGTAAAATTAACCAGATTTCTGTTTTCAGGCAGAAATACGAGGATTAAATTGAAGGAGGAATTGTAAACTATGACAAAAAGCTATCATGTCGCAGTTGTAGGTGCCACTGGTGCAGTTGGTACCCAAATGATTGAATTACTAGAAGAGGCGGCGACTTTTAAGATAAAGCAAGTTTCATTCTTGTCTTCTATTCGTTCTGCTGGGAAAAAACTATCCTTCCGAGGGGAAGAAGTAATCATTCAAGAAGCAACACCTGAAAGTTTTGAAGGCGTTGATATTGCTTTATTTAGTGCCGGTGGTTCTGTTTCCAAAGCGCTTGCGAAAGAAGCGGTTAAGCGCGGCGCCATTGTAATTGACAACACAAGCGCTTACCGGATGGATCCAACTGTCCCATTAGTCGTTCCAGAAGTGAATGAAAAAGCACTTTTCTCACATAATGGTATTATTGCTAATCCTAACTGTTCCACTATTCAAATGGTAGCAGCCCTCGAACCGATTCGAGAAGCATTTGGCTTAAATCGCATTATCGTTTCTACTTATCAAGCTGTTTCTGGCTCTGGTGTAAGTGCCATTCAAGAATTAAAAGATGGTAGTAGAGCTGTTTTAGATGGTAAAGAATTCACTCCGCAAATCATGCCCGTTAAAGGGGACAAAAAACATTATCCAATCGCTTTTAATGCTTTACCGCAAATTGACGTTTTCACAGAGAATGATTATACATATGAAGAAATGAAAATGATCAATGAAACGAAAAAAATCATGGAAGATAATGCTATAAAAGTTTCCGCTACGTGCGTTCGTATTCCAGTAGTTAGCGGCCACTCCGAAAGTGTTTATATTGAAGTAGATAAGGAAGGTGTAACTGCTAAAGAAATTCAAAATGCTTTAAAAAATGCACCTGGTGTTGTACTTGAAGATGATCCAGCCAATCAAGTATACCCGCAAGCAGTTCAAGCTGCTGGTAAAAAAGAAGTATTTGTTGGTCGTATTCGCGCTGACATAGACGATTCTAAAGGCTTCCACATGTGGATTGTTTCCGACAACCTACTAAAAGGTGCCGCATGGAATTCGATTCAAATAGCTGAAAGTTTAGTCAAACTAGCGATTATTTAGAGGTGTAAGTAATGAAAATTATAGTTCAAAAATTTGGCGGAACATCCGTACAAAATGAAAAATCCCGTCTGATGGCTTTCAACCACATCAAGCAAGTACTAAAAGAAGGTTATAAAGTTGTTGTTGTCGTTTCGGCAATTGGTAGATATGGGGATCCTTATGCAACGGATACTTTATTAGAACTTATTGGCGCTAAAAATACCAAGTTAACAGCAAGAGAACAAGATACACTACTATCTGTTGGCGAGACAATTTCTGCATCGGTATTTACCAATATGTTGAAAGAAGCAGGTATTAAAGCAGAAGCATTTTCCGGCGGACAAGCGGGCATCGTTACATCAGATGACCATTTAAATGCTAAAATAACAGAAGTCGACACGACTCGTTTGAAAAATGCATTAGCTGAACTTGATGTCGCAGTGGTTGCTGGCTTTCAAGGTATTACTGCAAATGGGGATATTACGACACTCGGACGTGGCGGAAGTGATACATCTGCCGCAGCACTTGGGGTTTCGTTGCAAGCTGACTACATTGATATTTTTACAGACGTAGATGGTATGATGACAGCAGATCCTCGTATAGTGGAACATGCGCGTTCACTTCCACGAGTAAGCTATAACGAAGTAAGTAATATGGCTTACCAAGGAGCAAAAGTTATCCATCCACGTGCAGTCGAAATTGCGATGACAGCAAAAATCCCTATGCGGATTCGTTCTACTTATTTGGAAAGCACCGGAACACTCGTTACTTCATTAGCCGATGATTCAGGTCATTTTGATGTGAAAGAACGAATGGTAACCGGCGTAGCTCATGTAACCAATTTAACACAAATATCCGTACAAACAGATACGGTAAAAGCACAACAACTAGCTTTTAAAATATTAGCAGATGCAGGAATCAGCCTTGATTTCATTAACATCTCTACCAACTCTGTCATTTTTACGGTGCCAGAAGAAAAATCTCATGTAGTGAAACAACTATTAGAAGACGAGGCCTTAGAAACATCTGTACGACAAGCTTGTGCGAAAGTTTCTATTGTTGGTGCCGGAATCACAGGCGTTCCCGGTGTTACTGCAAAAATCGTTGGCGCATTATCTGAAAAAAACATTCCCATTTTACAGTCGGCGGATAGTCATACTACTATTTGGGTATTAGTAAGAGAAGAGGACTTAATTTCAGCAGTCAATGCCCTTCATGACGTATTTTGTTTGGAAATTAAGTAAGGAGGAAATGAAAGATGGATTTAGGGAAAGTAATTACAGCAATGGTGACACCAATTCACCCAGAAAAAGATAAAGTATGCAAAAAAAGAATTCATCATCTCGTGAACCACTTAATCGAAAATGGCTCAGACGGTTTAGTAATCGCCGGAACAACAGGTGAATCACCAACTTTGTCGCATGATGAAAAAATAAAATTATTCCGCCAAGTAATCGAAACAAATGACGGACGTGCAAAATTAATTGCTGGGACTGGCTCCAATAACACAGCAGAAACAATCGCGTTTACAAAAGAAGTTGCCGAGCTTGGTGGTATTGATGCCGTTTTAATCGTTGCACCATATTACAACAAACCAAACCAAGATGGCTTGTATGCACATTTTGCTGCGGTTGCGGAAGCTTCTGATTTACCGGTAGTTATTTACAATATTCCTGGTCGTAGTGTGGTTAATATCGAACCAGAAACCATTATTCGCTTAGCAGCATTACCTAATATTGTTGGCGTGAAAGAATCTAGTGGTAATTTGGATAATATTAGTAAAATCATCGCTGAAACTTCAGACGATTTCCAAGTGTACAGTGGCGATGATAGCTTAACTTTACCAATCCTTGCAGTAGGCGGAAACGGCGTTATTTCTGTTGCTAGCCATGTTGTAGGAAATGAAATGCAAGAAATGATTCAAGCATTTGAGCGTGGAGAAGTGCAAAAAGCAGCTCAAATCCACCGAGAATTATTGCCACTCATGAACGGCTTATTCTCTGTACCAAACCCAGCACCAACAAAATATTTACTCAATCAACAAGGCATTAGTGTTGGACCTGTAAGACTACCACTTGTAGATTTGAATGCTGAACAAGGAACGAAATTACAAGCTATATTAGAAGGACTTTCTAAATAGTTCAAAGGAGGTCTACGCTTTGACAATAAAAAAAGCGAAAAACATAAAAATCATTCCACTCGGCGGCGTCGATGAAAGTGGCAAAAATTTATATGTAGTAGAAATAGACGAAGATATCTTTATATTAGATGCGGGCTTAATGTTCCCAGAAAATGAATTACTAGGAATCGACATTGTAATCCCTGATTTCAAATATTTAGAAGAAAATAAAGATCGTGTAAAAGCTATTTTCCTAACGCATGGTCACGAAGATGCTATTGGTGCATTGCCATACTTACTTCAAAAAATCAAAGCGCCTGTTTACGGGACAGAATTAACGATTGCCCTAGCAAAATCAGCGCTTAAAGAGCATCGCAAACTACGCTTCAAGAATTTCCATGTCGTTAACGAAGAAACAACTTTATCCTTTTCAAAAATTGATGTTTCCTTTTTCCGTACAACGCACACTATTCCTGATTCTGTTGGGATTGTTCTTGAAACAAGCGAAGGATCTATTGTTTATACAGGGGATTTCAAATTCGATCAATCAGCGAAGGACGGCTATGCTTCTGATTTAAGCCACATTGCAGAATTTGGCGAAAAAGGGGTACTAGCTTTACTTTCAGATAGTTCAGAGGCTGAGCACCCTGGAACAACTTCTAGCGATAGTTTAATTGAAGAAGAAATTAGACATGCTTTCCGAATGGCAGACGGCAGAATTATCGTCGCTTGTGTAGCTTCTAATTTAATTCGCTTACAACAAGTACTCGATGCATCCGTTGCAACCAAACGTAAAGTCGCTATTGTTGGTAAAGAATTAGAGCGCGTTTTCGAAATTGCTGGCAGTTTAGGTAAAATCGTCATTGAAGAAGACTTAATTGTTCCGTTAAAAGAACTTAAAAAATATAGCGATGACGAAATTACTATTATTGAAACAGGTAATCTAGGAGAACCAATTCAATCATTACAATTAATGACTAAAGGAAATCATCCACAATTCAACATCAAACCTGGTGATACTGTTTACATTACGACGACGCCATCACCATCTCTTGAAACAATGATGGCTAAAACAATGGATATGCTCTATAAAGCAGGCGCGAAAGTGCTCACTATGAGTAACAATCTATTCATCTCTGGCCATGCAAGCCAAGAAGATTTAAAATTAATGATTAACTTATTAAAACCAAGATATTTTGTTCCAGTTCACGGAGAATATCGTATGTTAATTAGCCACGCTAAATTGGCTCATGAAGTTGGTATGGCGAAATCAGAAGTATTTATCGTTGGTAAAGGTGAAATTTTAGAATATAAAAATGATAAAATGACAGCCGGTAATCGCGTTTATTCTGGTAATACTTTAATTGATGGATTAGGTGTTGGGGACGTTGGAAACATCGTACTACGCGACCGTAAATTGCTTTCAGAAGACGGCATTTTCATCGTAGTAGTAACACTAAATCGCAAATCAAAAACCATTACTTCAGGTCCTGAAATTATTTCACGCGGCTTTATCTACGTGCGCGAATCAGAACATTTAATTGAAGAGTCTTCCAAAGTTGTCACAAAAATTGTCGAAAAAAATCTTCAAGAAACAGGCTTTGAATGGGCGAAATTAAAACAAGATATTCGCGATCAATTAAATCGCTACTTATTTGAACAAACAAAACGACGTCCAATGATTTTACCAATTATTATGGAAGTATAGAATGAACTGCTACACATTCGTGTGTGGCAGTTTTTTTCGTTTGAAAGTGAAATTAGACGGGAAAACAAGCAAGGAAGGAGTGATTTAGATGGCAAAATATACATATGATGTCGTAATAATCGGAAGCGGTGCAAGTGGTACAACAGTAGCATTTGAGGCGCAGGCGGCCGGTTTAAAAGTAGCTGTAGTAGAAGAGCGCAGTTGGGGCGGAACGTGTGTCCTCAGAGGCTGTGACCCTAAAAAAGTTCTCGTCGGTGCAAGCGAAGCAAGAAATCTTTCTACAAGACTACGTGGTAAAGGCATTAAGCAAGCAGCGACGATTAGCTGGACTGATTTAATGGCATTTAAAGAAACATTTGTCGAGAATGTTCCCGAAAGTCGTTTGGAAAGCTTTCAAGAAGCCGGGATTGAGACATTCTTTGGTGCAGCTAGTTTCCAAGATTCCCATTCCTTGCAAGTCGGCGATGATTTAATTTATGCTGAAAAAATTGTCATCGCAACAGGAGCAACACCAAGCACGTTAAAAGTAGAAGGGCAAGAATACATTCAAACCAGTGATGATTTTTTATCACTTGAAAAACTCCCTGATTCTGTTGTGTTTATTGGTGGTGGCTATATTTCATTTGAATTTGCCTCCATAGCACTCGCAGCAGGGAGAGAAGTGCATATGATCCACCATAATAGCGAACCTTTAAAAAAATTTGATCCTGATTTCGTGGCTGCATTAGTGTCCAATATGAAAGAGGAAGGTATCCATTTCCATTTTGACACAGATATTACGAAGGTTGAAAATAAGGGGGAAAAACTGCATATTCATGGCAAAGATGGATTTTCATTACAAACAGATTTAATTATTGGAGCAACTGGCAGAAAACCAAACATTGCGCATCTATCATTGGAAAATGCCAACATTGACTACACTAAAAAAGGCATTATCGTTAATGAAAAACTTCAAACCACTAATAACCCTCATATCTACGCATGTGGCGATGTCGCGGCAACAAAAGGAGCACCTTTAACACCCGTTGTCAGCATGGAAGCAGCATTTGTTGCTAAAAATGTCATTGGCGGCGACGAAAAAATAATTTATCCAGCAATACCAAGCGTCGTTTTTACGAGTCCCAAACTGGCAAGCATTGGTATAAGTGCAGAAGAAGCAAAAGCGCATCCAGAAAAATATCAAATTAAAAATCACGACACAACAAATTGGTACACTTATAAACGAACCAATGAACAAATTGCGCTCGCAAAAATCATTGAAGATAGAGAGACAGGGCAAATCAAAGGCGCTCATTTTCTTAGTGAAGAAGCGGATTATATAATAAATTACATTGCCATCTTAATGAAAGCAAACCTAACTTTAGCTGATTTACAATCTGTTATTTTTGCTTATCCATCTCCTGCAAGTGACTTAACTGCTTTGAACTAAAGGATAAATATGTTATAGTGAGGGAGAAATTCGCATAAAAGGAGCAAATAAGATGGAAATTTGGATTATTGCCGGAATATGTGCTTTCTTAATTTTTATTGCAGGTATCGTTATTTTATTTTTCCCAGCTAGACGGAAGATTGGGGCTATTTTAACTAGTGCAGGAATGTTGTTAATGGTTGGATCCATTATTGGTATTATTGTTAGTTTTTCACATTATCAGCAAGTACAAAATGATGTGTTTAATTATTCTTCTAAAGGAACAAGTCAAGCAACTCCTGAAGAAACAAAGACCTATCAAATAAACTATGAAGATTCCGCAGATAATATTAAGAAAAAAATCACCTCTGTAACGGTCGAAAAGAAAAAAACATATTCAACCTCTGAAAGTAAATCAGTTGATGGTAGTATTACTATCGAGCTAGAAATCACCAACAACGCAACTAAAATACTTGAAACCTATCCAAATCAAGGACAATTAGAAGCAAATAAGATGGAATTAAATGGGGGAGACCCTGTTTTATCTAATTTTGAAACAACTGAAATTAAGCCTGGCGAAACCGCCAAAGGTAAAATCGTTTTTCCAGTGAATAAATTAGACAAAGTTTCTGATATAACTTGGATTTCTTACAGTTTCCTAAGCTATCTAAATGAATCAACTACACCAATTACTACGGAAACAGGTAAATTAGAACTAAAATAAAAAACAATATCCCATTTTCGGGATATTGTTTTTTATTATTCTGCTACGTTCATTACTTCTTTTAGATACTCATCATAAGAAATTTCTTTATTGTAAAATTGATCTTTTGATAAATTAATGATACGTGTTGCAATTGTTTGTAATAACTGATGGTCATGAGAAGCGAAAATCATTGCGCCTTTAAATGCTTCCAAACCGTTATTTAATGCAGTGATTGATTCTAAGTCCAAGTGGTTAGTAGGTTCGTCAAGTAGAAGTACGTTTGATCCGGAAAGCATCATTTTGGATAACATACAACGAACTTTTTCTCCACCAGATAGGACGCGTACTTTTTTAAGTACTTCATCACCACTGAAGAGCATACGGCCAAGGAATCCGCGTAAGAAGGCTTCACTGTCATCTTCTGGAGAGAATTGACGTAGCCATTCTACAAGACTCATGTCGTTTTCCTCAAAGAATTCGGAGTTGTCTTTCGGGAAGTAGCTTTGGCTTGTTGTGATACCCCATTTATAGCTACCTTCATCAGGCTCCATTTCGCCAGCAAGGATTTGGAAAAGAACGGTTTTTGCAACTTCATCATCGCCAACTAAAGCAACTTTGTCATTACGATTGATAGAGAAAGAAAGATTATCAAGAATCTTCACGCCATCAATTGTTTTAGACAAGTTTGTTACTGTTAGTAGGTCATTCCCAACTTCACGGTCCGGTTTGAACTGAATGAAAGGGTAACGACGACTAGAAGGTTGAATATCTTCCAACGTGATTTTTTCGAGCATTTTTTTACGGCTTGTTGCTTGTTTGGATTTCGATGCGTTCGCACTGAAACGAGCAATAAAGTCTTGTAATTCTTTCATTTTTTCTTCTTTTTTCTTGTTACGATCGCCCATCATTGTTTGAGCTAATTGGCTTGATTCATACCAGAAATCATAGTTTCCGACATATAATTTAATTTTGCTGAAATCAAGATCCGCAATGTGCGTACATACTTTATTTAAGAAGTGACGGTCATGGGATACTACGATAACAGTATTATCAAAGTTGATTAAAAATTCTTCTAACCAGTGGATCGCACGGATGTCAAGGTGGTTGGTAGGCTCATCCAGAAGTAAGATATCTGGTTTACCAAATAAAGCTTGTGCAAGAAGCACTTTCACTTTTTCTCCACCAGTTAAATCTTTCATAAGTTTTCCGTGTAAGTCAGTAGGGATACCTAGACCGTTTAATAAAACAGCAGCGTCAGATTCTGCTTCCCAACCATCTAATTCAGCAAATTCGCCTTCTAGTTCTGCAGCTCGGATACCATCTTCATCACTGAAATCTTCTTTCATATAAATGGCATTTTTTTCGTCCATAATTTTGTATAGACGTTCATGTCCCATGATTACTGTGTTAAGAACTAGTTCATTATCATACTGGAAATGATCTTGGCGAAGGACAGCTAGACGCTCACCTGAACCAATATGCACATTACCACTTTGTGAATCAAGCTCGCCAGAAAGCACTTTTAGGAACGTTGATTTACCAGCACCATTTGCTCCAATCAGACCATAACAGTTACCTGGTAAAAATTTAATCGAAACATCTTCAAATAGCTTTTTATCGCCGTAGCGTAAGCCAACATTATTTACAGTTAACATTTTCTTCCTCCAATACTAAGTTACTTCTTCTTGAAATCAGAAAAAGCACAATTACTACTATTTTAACATGGTTAGTGTAGCAAAGAAAGCATACACACATAAATAAATGTTATAATATCAAAATAAGGAGGAGAGCCGGATGAATTACGAACAAATTTTACAAGAAAAAGTCGCGCTTTGTCTGACTTTGCAAGCTGCCAAAGAAACATTTCCATTTGATAAAAAAACGCACGCTTTAACAGTTGGTGGGAAGATTTTTGCGCTCATACATATGTATCACGGAGATTTATATGTTAGCGTTAAATGTCAGCCTGAAAGAATTGATTTGCTGCGCGATGAATATAGCGGTATAAAACCTGGCTATCACTTAAATAAACAGCACTGGATTACTCTCGTGATCAATGAAAAATATGATGTAGAAGCGGAAACAGAATTTGCTTTAATTCAAAATAGTTATCAGCTGATCTTTGACAAACTTCCGAAGAAAGCACAAAACACTGTGAGATTTTCTGCAAATGATTAAAGAAAATAAATAATTCTTTACAAAAAAGAAGTGCATGCTATAATAATTGTTGTACGATAATTTCATAGACGTTACCACAGGGGGGGCTTCTTAGCTGAGATTGAGTCCACGTGTTTTTGGATTCTGACCCTTTGAACCTGTTCGTTAATACGAGCGTAGGGATTGTGGCGATTGCATTTCTAACAATAGAAACTGCTTTCTTCTGGGGTACGTTTTTGACCAAAAAGAAGAGGGGAGTTTATTTTTTATGCAAAACAAACGATTAATCATTTTACTTGAGTGTGCTATCTTTGCTGCAGTGGCGATGGTATTAAGTTTCATTCCGCTAGACATTGGTTCCAGTTTTTCCATTTCGCTTGGCATGATTCCAATGTATGTCATCGCAATCCGTCGAGGTTTTTGGGCAGCTGGATTTGCTGGGCTTTTATGGGGGTTACTACATTTTTTAACAGGGAAAGCATATATTTTAATGCCATCTCAGGCAATTATTGAATATATCCTGGCATTCAGTTTTATTGCATTCAGCGGTGTCTTTAGCAAGCAAGTTCGAAGTAATTTAGCTGCTAATCAACTCAAAAAAGCCATCGAGTGGGCGTGGGGAACCATGATTATTGGTGGTGTGGCTAGATATTTCTGGCATTATGTAGCTGGTGTTTTATTTTGGGGTGCTTATGCTTTTCAAGGATGGGGAGCACAGCTATTTTCAGCAGTCATGAACGGAGCTAGTTGCCTTGGTACCGTCGTCGTTTGTGGCATAGTCATCTCGATACTACTCAAAACAACGCCAAAATTATTCTTACCAAAATAACTAAAAGGTCCAGAAGCAATTGCTTTTGGGCCTTTTTAAGTGTGTTATAATTAAATAAATACTATATTGCAGCTTATTACAATGCTCATTTTCACGATTACAAGTTTAGCATCGATGTCACACGTGCCACAAGTACGAAATCATCTTGTTTAGTAACTTCCGTTTGAATGTAACACTGTCTTTAAGCTGTTTTTTTGTATTTAAAAAGTTTAAATCTATACTAGTTAGGGAAATTAGTTATCGATTGCCAATTTTTTTGGTATTGGTAAAGAAAAAATGGAGGTGTATAAGCGTGTTAAAATTTGAACACGTAACGAAGACTTATAAAGGGGGCAAAAAAGCGGTTAACGATCTAACACTTAACATCGATAAAGGAGAATTTGTTTGTTTTATCGGTCCAAGTGGTTGTGGGAAAACGACAACAATGAAGATGATTAACCGGCTTATTGAACCTACAGAAGGAAAAATATTTATTAATGATAAAGACATCATGGCGGAAGATCCCGTCAAACTAAGACGTTCTATTGGTTATGTTATTCAGCAAATTGGCTTGATGCCACATATGACGATTCGTGAAAATATCGTCCTTGTACCAAAATTACTTAAATGGTCCGAAGAGAAAAAACAAGAACGGGCAAAAGAATTAATTAAATTAGTAGATTTACCAGAAGAGTTTTTGGACCGTTACCCTTACGAATTAAGTGGTGGACAGCAGCAACGTATCGGTGTTTTAAGAGCGCTTGCAGCAGAGCAAAACTTAATTCTGATGGATGAACCTTTTGGAGCACTGGATCCAATTACTCGTGATTCACTTCAAGAAGAATTTAAAAATTTACAAAAAGAACTTGGCAAAACGATTATTTTCGTTACCCACGATATGGATGAAGCAATTAAACTGGCAGACCGCATCGTTATTATGAAAGCTGGCGAAATCGTTCAGTTTGATACACCAGATGAAATTTTACGTAATCCAGCAAATTCATTTGTAGAAGATTTCATTGGTAAAGACCGCCTAATTGAGGCAAAACCTGATGTTACACAAGTAGCTCAAATTATGAATACGAATCCGGTTTCGATTACAGCAGATAAATCGCTTCAAGCCGCGATTACTGTCATGAAAGAAAAACGAGTAGATACGTTACTTGTAGTAGATGAAGGAAATGTTTTAAAAGGCTTTATCGATGTAGAGCAAATTGATTTAAATCGTCGTACGGCAACTTCTGTCATGGATATCATCGAGAAAAATGTCTTTTATGTGTATGAAGATACCTTGCTTCGCGATACAGTACAACGGATTCTAAAACGCGGCTATAAATATATTCCTGTAGTGGATAAAGATAAACGACTTGTCGGAATTGTTACTCGTGCCAGCTTAGTAGATATCGTGTATGACTCCATTTGGGGTACGGTAGAAGATGCGACAGAAAATCAGGAGGAACAGGCGGATTCCAAAACGACAGAACCAGAAATGAAGCAGGAGGGATAAGCTATGGACGCAATTGTTACATTTTTTCAAGAAAACGGCCATAACTTGCTCGTTCAAACATGGCAACATTTATTTATCTCCCTATCTGCTGTTATTTTAGGTATTGCGGTTGCAGTACCAACTGGGATTTTACTTACACGCTCACCAAAAGTAGCCAATTTTGTAATTGGTGTTGTTAGTGTTTTACAAACCGTTCCTTCTCTTGCCATTTTGGCGTTTATTATTCCGTTTCTTGGTGTTGGTACTTTACCAGCGATTATTGCGTTATTTATTTACGCACTTTTACCAATTTTACGAAACACGTTTATTGGTGTTCGAGGAGTCGACAAAAATTTAATCGAATCTGGTCGAGGTATGGGGATGACGAATTGGCAACTAATTATTAATGTCGAAATTCCTAACTCCATCTCCGTTATTATGGCTGGTATTCGTTTATCTGCAGTATATGTTATCGCTTGGGCAACGCTTGCTTCGTACATTGGAGCAGGTGGACTAGGAGACTTTATTTTTAATGGTTTAAACTTATACCGCCCAGATTTAATTCTTGGTGGGGCAATTCCTGTTACCATTTTAGCCCTTGTAGTAGAATTCGCGCTTGGAAAATTAGAATATCGTCTAACTCCAAAAGCCATCCGCGAAGCTCGGGAAGGGGGAGAATGACATGAAGAAAAAATTTATCGCGTTATTCAGCGTATTACTACTAACTAGTTCTCTTTTCTTATCTAGCTGCTCTTTACCAGGACTTGGAGGCAGTTCCAAAGATACTATTCGCATCGGTGCAATGGCAACAACTGAATCTCAAATCGTTTCGAATATTTTAAAAGAATTAATTGAACATGATACTGGCTTAAAAGTAGAAATCGTCAACAACCTTGGATCAACTATCGTTCAGCACCAAGCGATGTTAAATGGGGATGTAGATATTACTGCAACAAGATATACCGGTACAGATTTAGTTGGCCCACTTGGTGAAGAAGCAATTAAAGATCCAGAAAAAGCTTTAGCAGCTGTTAAGAAAGGTTTTGAAGAACGTTTCCACCAAACCTGGTTTGATTCTTACGGCTTTGCGAATACGTATGTATTTATGGTACGCCAAGACACTGCGAAAAAATACAATTTAAACACCGTAAGTGATATGCGAAAAGTAGAAAATGAGCTCACTGCTGGTGTCGATAATTCTTGGATGGAACGTGAAGGTGATGGCTATAAAGCATTTTCAAAAGCCTATGATATCGAATTCAAGAAAATTTTCCCAATGCAAATTGGCTTAATCTACACAGCACTTAAAAACAATCAAATGGATGTGGCGCTTGGTTATTCAACAGACGGCCGTATCCCAACTTACAATTTAAAACTATTAAAAGATGATAAGAAATTCTTCCCACCATATGACGCATCCGCATTAGCAACAGACGAAATTTTAAAGAAACATCCAGAATTAAAAACGACAATCAATAAATTAAAAGGTAAAATTTCGACAGAAGAGATGCAAAAACTTAATTATGAAGCAGATGGCAAATTAAAAGAACCATCCATCGTAGCGCAAGAATTCTTGCAAAAAAATAATTACTTTGAAGGTAAAAACTAAGGAGGTGCCAAAAGATGGACACATTAAAACAATTAATTGATTATTACCAAACAAATGGAAGTTATGTCATGGAAGAGTTCTGGCGGCATTTCTTGATGAGTGCTTACGGAGTTATCTTCGCAGCAATCATAGCGATACCGCTCGGAGTATATATTGCAAGAAAAAAACGCTTAGCTGGTTGGGTTATCCAAATCGCTAATATCATCCAAACAATTCCGGCACTAGCAATGTTAGCCGTACTTATGCTTATCATGGGCTTAGGGACGAATACAGTCGTCTTATCCTTATTCCTATATTCTTTACTACCCATTCTAAAAAACACCTATACGGGCATTAGAAACGTGGATGGAGCGCTTTTAGAATCTGGTAAGGCGATGGGGATGACAAAATGGCAAGTACTGCGCCTCATCGAAATGCCACTCGCATTATCTGTTATCATGGCAGGTATTCGAAATGCACTTGTTATCGCTATTGGTGTAGCCGCAATTGGGACATTCGTTGGAGCAGGAGGCCTCGGTGATATTATTGTACGCGGAACAAATGCAACAAATGGTACTGCTATCATTTTAGCTGGTGCTATCCCAACCGCAGTTATGGCCATATTAGCCGATGTACTTCTCGGTTGGGTCGAACGCACACTAAACCCAGTTAAAAACAAAAGAAAATCACTAACCGAAGCCTTATAAAAATATGCGAAAACACAACCTATCATTTCCATAAAACGGTTGTGTTTTTCGTTTGACAAAGAATGTTTCCCGTAGTAAACTTTTTATCATAAACGAAAGAAGGTCAGGGAGCATGAAAAAGGATAAAACAGAACGTACAAAACAAAGCTGGAGAAAAGCACAGAATGCTCCCAGCTTAAGCGAAGTAAATAATTCCGTAGCTATTCCTAAAAACGCAAAATTTTTCCGTAAATTATTTGCCTTTATGGGGCCAGGTGCACTCATTGCGGTCGGATATGTCGATCCAGGGAACTGGGCAACTTCTATTGCCGGTGGGTCAGAGTTTGGTTACACGTTATTATCCGTTATTTTAATTTCTAATATTTTAGCCGTTTTATTACAATCACTTGCATCCAAACTAGGTATTGTCACTGGTCGTGATTTAGCCCAAGCTTCAAGTGATCACTTTTCTAAACCATTTGGATTCGTTCTTTGGATTCTAGCTGAATTAGCGATTATAGCAACAGATATTGCAGAAGTCATCGGGAGTGCCATTGCGCTTAATTTACTATTTGGGATTCCATTAATTTGGGGCGTTTGTATTACTGCATTAGATATTTTTCTTGTACTATTTTTACAGCACAAAGGTTTCCGCTACATAGAAGTTATTGTCATTACATTAATGGTTACGATTCTTGTATGTTTTGGAGCGGAAATGGTGATGTCACATCCAGACATGCAAGCAATTGCCAAAGGATTTATTCCACAATCAGAAATTGTTACTAATCCAGCGATGCTTTATATTGCACTTGGTATTCTTGGGGCAACAGTGATGCCACATAATTTATATTTGCATTCATCTATTGTTCAAACCAGACAATACGCTCGAACAAAAGAAGGGAAGAAAGAAGCGATTCGTTTTTCATTTATCGATTCCACTTTTTCTTTAACGATTGCATTATTAATCAATGCATCGATTTTAATTTTGGCTGCTGCCGCTTTTTATACGACCGGTCAGCATAATGTCGCTGGTATTGAGGATGCTTACAAATTACTTAATCCAACACTTGGAAGTAGTATCGCCAGCACGGTCTTTGCAGTAGCTTTACTTGCATCAGGACAAAATTCCACTTTGACGGGTACATTAGCTGGTCAAATCGTCATGGAAGGTTTCCTTAATATCCGTTTAAAACCAGTAGTGCGCCGTTTGTTAACACGTGTACTAGCAATCGTTCCAGCTGTTATTATCACTGCACTTTACGGGGCAAATGGTATCAACGAACTACTCATTTTTAGCCAAGTTATTCTATCAATGCAATTATCGTTCGCTGTTATTCCATTAGTTATGTTCACAAGTGACAAGCAAAAGATGGGCGAATTCGTCAATCCAACATGGTTAAAAATCATTTCGTGGGCTGTTGCTATTTTCATCGCAGTCTTAAATATCTACTTGCTATTTTATACTTTAACGTCATTATAAAATAGGGAAGAAGACAATAATTATATTATGTAAATAATTAAAAATAATTTTCTCATTTCTTTCCCTCGAAATTTTCATCTTTATACTATATAATTGAATTATATAATACTAATGGCGTAGTAAAGGTGTTGATAACAATGACGGATAAACTATTAAAACAACATAAAAGGCTTTTAGAACAGCAACATAAACTACCGTACACTATCAATTTGGACGGAGAAGTTTTCACAATTATTATTTATACTAAATTAAGCAAGGTAGCTGGTGTGACAGTACTAAATTCACAAGAAGAACCAGCAACCGTAAAAGAAGCAGAAGCGGTAGTTAATCGCATTCAAAAGTATAATTTCTATTTTGAATACTTGGGCAAACGCGCGCACGTAATCAAAGAACGCGATAGCATCATTGCCGAAAAAATAGAGCAAACACAATTAATTTTAAATGATAATACTATTTTTGGTGAAAAAATGCAGCCAACTATTGATGAACTTAATTTAGCGATGGAAGTATACAAACAACAACAGCATAAAATGGACGTTTATCAAGAAGATATTACTTTACTCAACCAAAAAATCAAAATGCAAGGCGAAATTTTGGAAGAAGACTGGGAATCTGCTGAAAATTTATCGATTGCATTTGCAAAAGCTGCTTATGCACAAAGTATTTATTTAGAAGCAACCCGCAAGAACCGTAAACAACTAGCAAAATGGTTCCACCTTCACCAAAAAGAATTACCTACAGATAAACAAAAAGCACTCGGAAAAATGGTTTCTGTTCTTAGTGACACGAATGCCGGTCTTGTTTTTGATCAGATCATTTCACTTAGACCATTACTCGAAGAAGGTCTAATGCTTGATCACGATCAATCCTTAACCCAACGAGCTGCTGAGTTTAATAAAGAATTTGAAACACATTGTCGTTTCTATAAGCCAAACATTAATAAAGTTAAAAACTTAATTAGACAATAAAAAAAAGTGAAGTGGCGTAAAAACCACTTCACTTTTTTTATTTAATAATACCTTGATCTTGTAAATATTCTTTCGCAACTGTATATGCCGATTTACCATTTACGTTCACTTCGTAGTTCATTTTGCGCATTTCATCGTCTGTAATTTTTCCAGCAAGTTTATTTAATGGTTTTTTCAGTTCTGGGTATTTATCTAGCGTTTTTGTCAGCATAAGTGGTGCGCCTTGGTAAGGAGGGAAGAGTTGTTCATCATCTTCCAGCACTTTTAATTTATACTGTGCAAGCTCGCTATCAGTTGAATAGGCGTCTAGTAAATTGATGTCTCCAGATTTAATGGCATTGTAGCGTAATTTCGGCTCCATTGTTTTCAAGTTAGAGAATGTGAGTCCGTATTTATCTTGAATGCCTTTATAACCATCTGAACGGTCTTTAAACTCCAGTGTGAATCCAGCTTTTACTTGGTCAGATACTGGACCAAGATCAGATATTTTTTCTAAATTGTTTTCTTTAGCGAATTCAGGCGAAACCGCAAGTGCATATGTGTTATTGTATTTCATTGGTTTTAAGTAAGTCATATCAAAATCTTTCGCCAAGCCATCGCGTGCTTGCGTATACACTTCTTCTGGGTCATGTGTTTTAGCATTTTCTTTTAAGAAGGTTTCTAGCACTGTGCCTGTGAATTCAGGATAAATATCAATATCACCTGATTTTAGGGCGTTAAATACGAAGCTTGTTTTCCCCATATTTGGCTTCACATTAACTTTTAAATCCGTTTCATCTTCAATAACTAATTTGTACATATTAATTAAAATTTCTGGTTCTGCGCCTAATTTACCCGCAATAGTAATTTCCTTTTTATCGGACGCAAAATAGGGAACAACGATAATCGCGGCAGTTAACAGAATTCCAGCTGAAATCGTAATAATCGTGCTTTTAAAGGATGCTTTTTCAAGGAATCGAAGTAGAAAATCAAATAAGATCGCGAGTAATGCAGCTGGAATAGCACCAAGTAAGATTAAACTATTATCGTTGCGATCAATCCCGAGTAAAATCAAGTCCCCAAGTCCACCCGCACCAATTAAAGCAGCAAGTGTCGCTGTACCGATGATTAATACCATCGCTGTGCGAATCCCCGCCATAATAACTGGCATAGCAAGAGGGAGCTGTACTTTGTATAATCTCTTCCATTTGTTCATTCCCATTGCGCGTGAAGCTTCAACAAGGGCTGGGTCGACTTCTTTTATCCCAGTATATGTATTCCTCAAAATTGGTAAAAGGGCATAGATAACAAGCGCGATAATCGCTGGAACTATCCCAATACCGACAAGCGGAATTAATAAACCAAGTAGGGCAAGTGAAGGAATCGTTTGAAAAATAGCTGCTACTTGAATAATAGGTTCAGCGAGTCGCTTATGCCTAGTTAAATAAATCCCAAGTGGTAAAGCGATAAGAACCGCAATAAAAAGGGATACAAAAGAAATTTGAATATGTTGCACTAAGGCAGTGAAAAGTTCATCTTTACGGACAGCAAATGTATCTAAAAGTGTATTCATACAAGCTCACCTGTACTTTCCAGATGCCGCGCTAAGAATTGCATCACATGTTTATTGGAAACTGTACCTATAAAGTTGCCTGCTTCGTCCGTGACAGGAATCGATTGCTCTTCCGCGATTCGACGAACAAGGTTTTCGACAGGCTCCTTAGCTGAAATCCCAAGAGTTCCATCACTAGTTTGATACGCATAAAACAGGTCTGCTTCAATTAAATCATTCACTGTAAAGCTAGCCTCTAAAATTGGCGTATTGAAAGCATGTCCAGATGCTAAGAAATCTTTAACAAAATCATTTTCTGGATTTTTCATAATTTCTTGCGGTGTTGCTACTTGGACAATTTCGCCACCTTGCATCACACAAATTCTGTCACCAAGCGCTAAAGCTTCTTGCATATCATGGGTAACAAATACGATCGTTTTCTTGATTTTCTTTTGAAGTGCGGAAATATCTTGTTGCAAACGTTGGCGAGAAATCGGATCAAGCGCACTAAAAGGTTCATCCATCAGAATAATTCCTGGATCTGCTGCAAGGGCCCGAACAACGCCGACACGTTGTTGTTCTCCGCCGGAAAGTTCAGCTGGCTTACGGTGACGGTAACTTTCAGGATCTAAACCAACACTGTCTAATAATTCCGTAATCCGGTCATGGATTTTTTCCTTGCTCCATTTCTTTAATTCCGGAACGATAGCGATATTTTCTTCAATAGTCATATGAGGAAAGAGCGCAATTTGTTGTAAAACATAGCCGATATCCCAGCGAAGTTCATGAATATCATAATCACTAATTCGCTTTTCATTAATATAAATGGTTCCAGTTGTCAGTGGAATCAAGCGATTAATCATTTTTAGCGTTGTTGTTTTCCCGCAACCACTCGGTCCGATGAAAACAAAGAACTCGCCGTCTTTTATGTCCAAAGTTACATTGTTTACTGCCGTTTTATCATCACTGTATTTTTTGGATACATTATCAAAACGAATCATTTTTTCATCCCTTTCCTTTTTAATCGAATGTATGTTCTATATCATACCATTTTCGCTTTTAATACTCAAGAACATATCATCCAATTACCCTAAATCATCCATAAATATTCCTATTTTAAGAAAAAAACTATGGAATTCTTTGTAAAAGAGGCGTTCCATGATAAAATAAAGGAAGTGATTTTTAAACTACAACCATGAAAGGTTTGAAATAAATAATGAATAACTTACAAACACAGTTTCCACATATAGCGATTAAATTAAATGAACCGTTATCTAAATATACTTATACAAAAACAGGCGGCGAGGCAGACGTATTCGTTATGCCGAAAACAATAGAAGAGGCGCAAGAAGTGGTAGCGTACTGTCATCAAAATAAAATTCCGCTTACTATTCTGGGAAATGGTTCCAATCTAATCATTAAAGACGGCGGAATTCGCGGCGTTATTTTACATCTTGATTTACTACAAACCATTGAAAGAAACAATACCCAAATTATCGCCATGAGTGGTGCCAAACTCATTGATACAGCAAAATTCGCTTTAGATGAAAGCTTAAGTGGACTTGAATTTGCTTGCGGTATTCCTGGATCGATTGGCGGAGCATTACATATGAATGCAGGAGCATACGGAGGCGAAATTAGTGATGTTTTAGAAGCTGCAACCGTACTGACGCAAACAGGCGAATTAAAGAAACTAAAACGTTCCGAACTAAAAGCTGCGTACCGTTTTAGTACTATTGCAGAGAAAAATTACATCGTGTTAGACGCCACTTTTTCTTTAGCATTAGAAGAAAAAAACCTAATTCAAGCAAAAATGGACGAACTTACCGCCGCACGTGAAGCCAAACAGCCATTAGAATATCCATCTTGTGGTAGTGTTTTCAAACGCCCACCTGGTCACTTTGCAGGTAAATTAATTCAAGATAGTGGCTTACAAGGGCATATTATTGGCGGAGCACAAGTTTCCTTAAAACATGCTGGGTTTATCGTTAATATCGGTGGGGCGACTGCTACTGATTACATGAATTTAATTGCTTACGTCCAAAAAACGGTACGCGAGAAATTTGATGTAGAATTAGAAACAGAAGTTAAAATCATAGGCGAAGATAAATAGAGGAGGGCATCCATTTTTGAAAGAGCTTAGTTCATTTTTACAAAATCGCAGTGTGCGAAGAGTTGGCGTATTTATATTAATTGCCTTCGTTTTATACTTATTAAGAAGTCAAATGAATATAATTTTATTAACATTCATTTTTTCTTACCTTATTACACGTCTAGAAAATTTTATTTTACGAAGAATCTCCATTTATCGGCAAATTATTGTCTTGTTGCTTTACGCCTTAATTGCTGTAGTTATTATCTTCGTATTTGTTAAGTATATTCCGGTCTTAGCAGATCAAATAAATCAATTGGTAAAATTCGGAAATACTTTCTTAACAACAGATAGCAATAATGACTTCATTAACTACATTGTTAGTTTAGCAAATCAATTTGATATTATGAAATACACGGAACAAGGGGTTTCGATGATCTTAACTTACTTGACTAATGTGGGAACTGTCTTAATGAACGTCTTTATCGCATTAATGTTGAGTCTGTTTTTCTCCCTTGGAAAAGAACATTTAGTCTCATTCACGAATCAATTTTCTACTAGTAAAATTGGATTTATCTATGAGGAAGTAAAATTCTTTGGCTCTAAATTTGTTGCTACTTTTGGTAAAGTTATTGAAGCACAATTTATCATTGCGCTTGTGAATGCCATTTTAACAACGATAGCACTTTGGATTTTAGGATTCCCGCAATTGATGACTTTATCCATTATGGTGTTCTTGCTTGGTTTAATTCCGGTTGCAGGGGTGATTATTTCTCTTGTCCCACTAACTATCATTGGTTACTCTATCGGCGGCGTGGAATATATTTTCTACATTTTAGTCGTTGTTATCATTATCCATGCACTCGAATCTTATGTTCTTAATCCAAAACTTATGTCAGCGAAAACAAATTTACCAGTCTTTTATACTTTCATTATTCTTATTTTCGGAGAGCATTTCTTCGGGATTTGGGGATTAATCGTTGGTATTCCAGTTGTGATGTTCTTCTTAGATGTGCTCGGCGTTACGAATCAAGAAGAAATCGAACAGCCAAAAGACACAATCAGTCATACGTAATTCACACGGGGGTTCTTCCAGATTTGCTGGAAAATCCCTGTTTTTTTTGAAGGGGGGAGAAAATAATGGAAAAACATCTTTTTGTGATTTCATTAGATGCACTCGGCGCACTTGATTTAAAAGATACGAAGGAGTTACCAGTTTTAAGGGAGTTAATTGAGACAGGGACTCATATTCAAGAAGTAGAAACGATTTATCCATCACTTACTTATCCCGCGCACACAAGTATTATTACTGGGCATTATCCCGCAACTCATGGAATTGTTAACAATACGAAAATTCAACCTGAAAAAGATTCTCCTGATTGGTATTGGTATAAAAAAGCGATTCAAGTACCGACGCTTTATGATTTAGCAAAGGAGCGAGGTTTGACGACAGCTGCTTTTTTATGGCCGGTCGCAGCAAAAAGTGGAATTGATTATAATATTGCCGAAATTTTTCCGAATCGCTTCTGGTTAACGCAAATGATGGTCTCACTACATGCTAGTTCCCCGTTATTTTTAATAGATATGGACCGAAAGTTTGGTCATTTGCGAAAAGGAATAAACCAACCAGACCTCGATATATTTTTAACTGCAAGCGTCGTTGATACGATTAAAACGAAAAAACCACGATTACTTTTAACGCATTTAGTTGATATGGATAGTATGCGACATGCGCACGGAGTAAATTCCATAGAGGCAAAAGCTGCTTTAAAACGACACGATGACCGTTTAGCTGCTATAATACAAGCAACAAAAGAAGCTGGTATTTATGAAAATACGGTTTTTGCTATTCTAGGTGATCATTATCAAATCGATGTCACACATGCTATTCGTCTAAATGTACTTTTTGCCGAACAAGGATGGGTAACAGTGGTGGATGATAAGATTACGGAATGGGATGTCTATGCTAAAAGCTGTGATGGTTCTTGCTATATTTATACAAAAAACGATCAATATAACCAAGAAATCCAGCATTTACTTCAAAACATGAATGAAATAGAAGAGATTTTTCAAACAGAAGAAATAGCGCGTCGTGGTGCTGATCCTAATGCTACATTTATGGTTGAAGGGAAGGCTGGTTACTATTTTATGGATGATCTATACGGTCCGATTTATGAAGAAGTGACTGATGAAATGCTTGGGAAACCGGGTTACTATAAGGCTGTTCATGGTTATTCACCTAACAAACCAGATTATAAAACGACCATTGTCTTTAACGGACCTGGTATTAAAAAAGGAGACAAAATCAGCAATGCTCACTTAGTTGACGAAGCGCCCACATTTGCCCACATTTTAGGCTTACAATTTCCAAATACTGCCGGCTCTGTCATAGAAGCGCTATTCGAATAGAAAAGGGGAGAAACACACTTGGCATATACAAAAGAGGAGAAAAGTTGGATTTTTCAAGATTGGGCAAATTCTGCCTACTCGATTATGATTACAACCGCGATTTTACCAATTTATTTTAAAGGGGTAGCAGCCAATGCTGGAATTGCTGACACGACATCGACCGCGTACTGGGGATATGCGAACTCGATTGGGACGTTGCTTATTTCATTACTTGCCCCAATACTCGGAACAATTGCGGATTATCAATTTTTCAAAAAGCGATTTTTCGGTATTTTTACGGCCATAGGGATTAGTTTTACTTTCTTATTAATTTTTATACCTACGGATGCCTGGCTATTATTACTAGGGTTTTATGTGCTCTCTTTAATTGGTTTTTCTGGCGCCAATATTTTTTATGATGCGTTTTTAATTGATGTAACAACGAACGACCGGATGGATAAAGTTTCATCTGCCGGATATGCGTATGGTTATTTAGGAAGTTGTATTCCTTTTATTATCTTTATTATTTTCCAAGCGACAGGTATCTTGCCAATCAGTGATGTGGCACTCGTCAATATTGGTTTTGTGATGACGGCGCTTTGGTGGCTTTTTTTCACGATTCCTATGTGGAAAAACGTGCATCAAATCCATTATATTCCAGCAGTGAAAAGCCCAGTTAGAACAAGTTTTAAACGGCTATTTCATACAATTAGCCACATTAGTGAACATAAAAATATTGTTATCTTTTTAATTGCTTATTTTTTCTACATAGATGGGGTTGATACGATTTTCCGCATGGCGACTTCATACGGGATTGATCTTGGGATTTCTCAAACAACATTAATTTTAATTCTTTTAATGACACAACTCGTTGCATTTCCATTTACATTGCTATACGGGTACTTAGCCAAACGCTTCAGTGCCAAACCACTTATTTTCACAGCTATTTTTGTTTACATTATTATTTGTGTTTATGCGGTTTTCATGAAATCTGCGCTTGATTTTTGGATTTTAGCGATGTTAGTTGGAACGTCACAAGGTGGTATTCAAGCATTAAGTAGATCGTTCTTCGGGAAAATTATTCCTAAAAAGCGTTCAAATGAGTTTTACGGTTTTTATAATATTTTTGGGAAATTTTCAGCGATTATGGGGCCAGCTCTCATGGGCGTAATCACACAAATTACTGGGAAAACGCAGTACGGGGTGGCTAGTTTAATTGTACTTTTCCTCGTTGGTGGTATTTTATTTTTATTCGTCAAAGAGAAAAACTTAGAAAATCTTTAAATCCTTTTAAGAAAGTCCTTATTTTCGAATGTTATTCTAGAGGTAGCCTTTGAAAAGGAGGACACCAGGATGAAAAGATACTTTATAATTCTTATATTACCAATCCTTTCTATATTTGCTGCAGTGACGATGTATTTTTCCTGGTTCCAGGGATGGCTTTATTTTTATTTAAAGCACGTAATGGCCACAGTTAGTCATATGGGCTACATTACGGTTGGCATCACGGCGATTTTACTCTATTTTGTCACAGTACAATTAGTAAACTGGAAAATAAATAAAGCATTGCTCGTTTTTTGCTACATTATTTATTTCAGTATTCTTCTCTGTTTATTATTCGGAAAAGCTTCCGACACGCAAGGATTTTCAAGTGACACTTTTGGTTTTGTTGATACATTTTTATCAGGCAATTTACGTGTCATTATCGTAGGAAATGTATTAGCCTTTGTACCAATCGGCTTTTTGCTCAAGAAATTAGGATTTTTCACCGCGTTACTATCAGCTGGAATGTTGATATTCGCAGTAGAAGGGGCGCAGTACTTGCTACATGTAGGATTCTTTGACACTGGAGATGTATTCCTGAATGTTTGTGGCATCATGATTGGCTACATTGTGATTCGTTTTTTATCCCCAAGAAAATATAAAGAGCTCAAAGTAAAACCGACTAGCTGATTTAGCCTAGTCGGTTTTTTGGATTATTTTTTAATATATTGTCGTTTGTGATCTTGAATTCCAGTTAATACAATAGCTGCTGGGTCACTAGCAGGATCGACTTCAAACGTCGAACCATCTTTAGGTAATTGTTGTTTGAATTTCGTTTCATAATCCGAAATAGTGAGTTTCGTACGGTTTGCTAATAATTCAGCGTGTTCGTCTTTACGGATATATTTTTTATAGTCAGGTTGCAGTATACCGTGGAAAAACTCACCAACAGCCCCAGAACCATAACTAAAGAAGCCAATTTTATCCTCTGCTTGTAAATCTGCTTGATTGTCTAAAAGAGAAATAAAGCTTAAATAAAGGGAACCCGTGTAAATATTACCGACATTACGGCTATAAAGAGTACTTAGACGATAATTTTCCAACAATCTTTCTTGAACTTCACTCGGAGCAGTTTCAATAATGGTATCTAACGCTTTTTTACCCATTTTTGTATATGGTAAATGGAAACAAATAGCTGCGAAATCTTCTAAATTCTTGCCAAATTTTGCTGAATACTTTTCCCAAATAGTTTGGAAGAAGTGGATGTATTGTTCCGTCGAATATTTACCTTCTACACAAGCGTATTCGGAGTAAACCGGGCGCCAAAAATCCATGATATCTTCTGTATAGAACACATTGTCGTCCTCGAGCGTAATACAGCGCGGATTAGCTGCAATAACCATTGCCACAGCTCCTGCGCCTTGCGTTGCTTCACCGCCAGTTGCAAGGCCGTAACGAGCAATATCCGATCCGATGACAAGCACCTTGCTATCAGGATGTTTTGCGACATAATCTTTCGCTAAATTAATTCCAGCAGTAGCTCCGTAGCAAGCTTCTTTTATTTCGATAGCACGGGAGAAGGGTTGAATACCTAATAAACGGTGAATATAAACCGCACCAGCTTTTGATTCGTCAATTCCTGATTCTGTTGCTAAAATAACTAAATCAATTTTTTTCAAATCTTCTTCATCTAAAATTTGTAAAGCTGCGTTTGCACCCATGGTTACTGAATCTTGCGTAATTGGTGCAAAAGCCATTTTATCTTGGCCAATTCCAATAGTAAATTTGTTAGGATCAATATTTCTAGCTTCAGCAAGTTCTGTCATATCAACATAAAATGCAGGAGTATAAAAACCTATTTTATCAATTCCAATTTTCATATGTACATTCAAGTCCTTTATATTTTATTTGTAAGTACCTTAATTTTAGTAGAAAAATGCATAAAATACAATACATTGGGCTTAATCTAGTGAGTTTTTAGCTAGTTTCATGATATAATACGGATAGATTACATTTAAAGGAGATTGCTATGAACGAAGTAGTTATAATAGATGCAGTTAGAACACCAATTGGAAAATTCGGTGGCAGTTTGAAAGACATCAGTGCAGTAGAACTTGGCGCTACCGCTCTAAAAGGCGTATTAGAAAGAGCCAACATTGCTCCAGACCGCGTAGATCAAGTTATTTTTGGTAACGTTTTACAAGCAGGTCTCGGTCAAAACGTAGCTAGACAAGTCGCTATTAAAGCAGGAATTCCTTATAAAGTACCTGGAGTCACAATCAATGAAGTTTGTGGATCTGGTTTAAAATCGATTATGCTTGGAAGACAAGCGATCCAATTAGGCGAGGCCGACATTGTAGCAGTGGGAGGGACCGAAAACATGTCTCAAGCACCACTATTACTTAATCCGGAACTAGCCGGCGAAGAAATTGATCCCAAAAACTTAAGAAATAGCATGTTAATTGATGGTTTAACGGATGTGTACGGCGATTATCATATGGGAATTACAGCCGAAAATGTGGCAGAAAAATTCTCTGTAACCCGAGAAGAGCAAGATAAATTTGCACATAACTCCCAAATGAAAGCAGCAAGTGCACAAGAAAAAAACCTTTTTGAAGAAGAAATTATTCCAGTGAAACTTGCAGATGGTTCGTTTTTCGAAGCCGATGAAACGATTCGTGCGAATTCCACTTTAGAAAAACTAGCTACATTAAAAAGCGTATTTAAAGAAGATGGAACAGTCACAGCTGGTAATGCTTCCGGGATCAATGACGGAGCTTCTGCGCTTATTTTAATGTCGAAGGAAAAGGCCATTGCCGAAAATATTCCTTTTATCGCGACAATCAAAGTAACTTCAGAAGTTGGTGTTGATCCAGCATATATGGGTTACGCGCCTTACTATGCAGTAAATGAAGCATTAACTAAAGGCGGATATTCTATCGATGACATTGATCTATTTCATTTAAATGAAGCTTTTGCATCACAGTCGGTTGCCGTAGCTCGTGATTTGAAAATTCCAGAAGATAAACTGAATATTTACGGCGGAGCAATTGCGTTAGGTCATCCAATCGGAGCATCCGGAGCACGCATTATTGCCTCCTTATTAAATGAGTTAAAACACGAAAATAAACATCTTGGCGTGGCTTCCTTATGTATCGGCGGCGGTATTGGAATTGCAATTATTGTCGAAAGAGCTTGATAACAGTACATTTTCATAGAACTAAAAAGCTAAAATCAGCTACTAGTGATTTTAGCTTTTTATGATTTTTTATTTGTCATTTTTGTGAACAAAGCAAAAATAACTTTTGCGAAACTTTTTACAAATAGAATAAAAAACAGTTTTTTGGTGCTAAGATATAGTTATTCCAGCTAGAAGGAGGAAGCTATGAAGCACAAGAAAAAAACTTTATTTATTTTTATTTTATTTATGACCATTTTGAGTCTCACTTTTCAACCTTTTTCAGCAAAAGCAGAGCCCTTAATGTTAATTTTACCTGCACCTCAAGTAGATCCACTTTATATTGGTGATGACTACATTACAGGGAAGTTGCAGCAAGAAGTACCTATGGATTATCCTGGAGATGCAGCTTATGTCCTTTTTAACAATAAACAATATAATATCACCGATTATACGGTTGAAAACAATGTGAATTTCCGTCTAAAATTACCCAAAACACTGGAAGCTGGAGATACACTAAACTATTTTACTATCTCGGGTAGAGTTATTGATCCGGTTGCTTATCCTGGACAAGAATCATACACACTAGCCGGTCCTTTCACACCAATCGAAAAGGCCAAGTTACAAGTTAATTATTTAGATGAAGCTAATCAAACTTTAGCAACATCTGAAACAATGTCTGGAAAACTAGGAGAAAGTTATGTAACAACGCCAAAAACAATTGATGGCTATCAAGTAAAAGAAACACCAACAAATGCAACAGGTACTTACACAACGAACACAGAAACAATACAAGTTAATTATATCTATGAAAAAACAGTGGCGGAAGGAGCTAACGTCTCAGTAGAATATATAGATGAAGCAACTAATGAAATAATCGCTCCAACAGAAATGCTCTCTGGGAAAATCGGTGAACCATACCAAGCAGAACCCAAAGAAATCGTTGGCTATGAATTAAGCCAAATGCCATCCAATCAACAAGGAGCTTACACAGATCAATCACAATCCGTTATTTTCAAATATAAAAAAATAGATCCTCCTGTGAAAGTTGCCAAAGATGTAACCGTAACGTATAAAGATACTGATGGTAAGCAACTTGCTGATCCAGTTATTTTAAAAGGCGATATCGGAACAACTTTTGAAACAGAAGCAAAGACTTTTAAAGGATATAAATTAACTAAAACACCAAGTAACCAATCCGGCTTATTTACAAGTGATAGCCAGGAAGTGGAGTATGTCTATAGTAAAGATAGCGCGATTATTACACCCGTAACTCCAGTTAATCCGGACAATCCAATAATTAACCCAGTAAAACCAGTTAATCCTGCCACACCAACTGTACCAAGCAAAAATAGTTCGAAAAAGACAACCACCAAAACTGTTAATCAAACAGGAGAAACAACTGCCACTACAGCGTTGCCCAAAACAGGTGACAGCGACAATAATTTACTATTAATTATCGGTGTTAGTTTGTTAATCGGTGGAGTTTATATGTTTACCACAAGAAGAAAAAGAGTGAAATAAGTTTTGTTTAGCCTTAATCATAATAGTGATTAAGGCTATTATTTTCGAATAGAAGAAACAACCTAATAAAAGTAGACGTATTTTATATGTTCTTGCTATAATTAGCATGTGTTATTGTTACGGTTTTCACATATTATTAGAAACGGAAATACTACTAAAGCCAATACATAAAGGACTGATATTTAGTGAGCCGAATTGACATCGGAGAAATACAAACCTTTTGGAGTGAAAAAGACTTTGATGAAGGAATGAATTAAATGATTAATAGTAGGTTTTATGAAGGTTTTGAAGGAGAAGCAGAGATTTCCTTCGTTGCTGGTGATAATAAACTTGTAATTTGGAACGGTTATTTTGAGACTATTTTAGATAACTTATTAGATTGTAGTGTAGAAAGAGAGGGAGTTCTGAAAGAATTCTTTAATCATGAGGGATGGTATGATGATTCACCGTGGATGATTGAAGATAACTCTCTTACCATTACTCAATTAAAATGTTTTGATATTAGCAAAATCGATCAGACTTCAATGAAAGATGATTTAGAGGAATTAGTTAAAACAATTATTTCATTTTTTGAAAATAATCGTTTTAGTAAAATTTATATTGAATACGAATAATGATAAAAGGCACACCACCAGATTTATTTATAAGAAAACGCTTATTACATATGAATTGTTATTATACATATGTAATAAGCAGTTCATACATGTAGTAGATGTATAAAACAAGAGAGGGTAACATTTCCCTCATAATTTATGCATCAATTTTCTAGTTTACATAATATATATTATAGGAAGTAATACATATTATCGCAAACAACCAATAAACACTTATCCCAAGCATTCATTGGCTATTTATCAGCAATAACGCTTCAATTTCTTATAACTATCAATTACAAACAGCTCTTTATCATACACATTATCCAATAATTTTTTCGTTTGTTTTCCAGAACGCTTATTATACTTTAAAGCATACAGTAAAAATGATAAATTTAATTTTTCGTCACAGCCTTCAGTTACATCTGGTCGCGCATTCGTCATGTATTTAAATCTTCTTTTAACTATATTTGCTACACACAGAAATAATGGAATTTTTATCCAAATAACTAAATCTGCATGTTCGAGTCTTTTCTCCAAATTAAAGAAATAATCACCATCTATAATATACTTTTTTTCAGAACGCAGAATTCCGTTCACTTTATCCTCGAAATCCGCTTTTTCAACTGCATTCCAATTCTCCAGCCAAAAAAGCTTATCTAAATGACAGACTTCAAAATCATAACATTTTCCAAGTTTTGCAGCAAAAGTTGACTTACCAGCGCCGTTAGGACCAATTATTAATACTTTTTTCTTGTTAGATAATACAGATTGCAATTCATTTTGTTTATTCATTTACGCGCTCCTTATCTAAGTATGGCTAATCTAACGCATTTAAAGTTCGGTTTCAAGAGAATCATCCGCTACATACTCCAAAATATCACCTGGTTGGCAGTTTAAGACTCTACATATTTCATTTAGAGTAGAAAATCGAATGGCGCTTACTTTACCAGTTTTTATTTTGGATAAGTTTACATTTGCTACACCAACTTCTTGGGACAGCTGGTTTAACGATATTTTACGGTCGGCCATTATTCGATCCAGCCTCAATACAATTGCCATTGTTTTTTTCTCCAATCATAAAGTTTCGTCGGATTCTTTTTGCAAAGATGCGCCATAACGAAATATTTCTGTTAAACAATAAAAAATAAGTGCAAAGAAAAATGACATATTTAGCCCAAAATTAATGCTATAACCAGGTATAAGTACGGTATGTAAAATAGAATAAACAATTTGCGGTACTAGTGCGTAAATAAGCATTAAGACAGCAATTCTACGTAATCTACTAACAGTACTATCACTAAAAGGCGTAAAATTAGCAGCTAAATCTTTAAAAATCATACTTGCAGTCCATAATAAATAGGCAAGTATCATACTAGAAAAAACGGCAACACCAACTAAAACCCATTCCTCTGTCTCAACATATGGCAGATTATTCTCACCAACAAAAAGTTCCGTTTGAAAATAAAATATAGTATCAGATTCTAGTTTATTTATCATAACATTTTTGCTACTAAAAAGCTTCATTAAAACGGCAATTATAGCCATTATGACAGAACTAATTGATAAAATTTTAAGTGCAATATGTAGAAAATAACTCATTTTTTGCAAACGTTTTAACTTCATATACAATCTCTCCCTTTTTTCTAAATTATAACGAGTAGAAAGTACAAAAGTCAATGCTTTTTTAACGATAAACATTAAATAATTAATTTTTAACATAAAAAAAGACTGAGCATATTTTAACTCAGTCCTTTAATTTTATTCACTTTTTAGCGAAGTAGATTGTTGTAAAGCGAAATGTGCTGGTTTTAGTTTAATAAATAGTAATCCCATACCAGCCAAACAAATGACGCTTGCAACGATAAACGGCATTTTCATACCAAACGCTTCGCTGAGTAACCCAGAACAAAGTGGCGCAAACGCAGCGCCTAACCAACGCACAAAATTATATGCTCCACTAGTCACACTTCTTGCATACGGTGAATGTTCCATAACAGTGGTTGTAAATAGTGCGTTATTGATTCCTAAAATCAAGCCAGAAATAACAATCAAACCTATATCTACAGCTGTATTATCAATAAATCCAAGTAAAGCTAAGATGACAGCACATGCTAGTAAAGAACCTTTTAAGATTTGTTTGCTATTAAAACGGATTTCTAAAGCATGTGAAACTTTTGCTGAACCAAGCGCTAGGCATAACCCCCAAGCAAAAAATACAAAACCAATTTGAATTGCTGATAATCCAAGAATAAGTGGCGAATAAGCTAAGATTGTAAAGAAACAATAATAATAAAACATTCCACTAAAAGCGATTTGTAAAAATGGTCGATATTTGAATAAATGGAGCATTTGCTTGATAGCAACCTCATTTTTCTCTGTAGGTGCTGGTGCGACTTTCTTCGGTTCTTTCACTTTAAATAAAATAAGTAAAAATGCAATAAAAATTAGACAAGCTGTCGCGAAAAACGGATAGCGCCAAGAAATATTACCTAGTATGCCTCCGAGTAACGGTCCAAATGCCATCCCTAGACCCATAGAAGCTTCGTAAATCCCAATTGCATGTCCTGGTGTCTCTGATAAAGCAATAAGCATTGTCATCGCTGTAGCCATAAACATTGAATTACCAAAGCCCCAGCCAGCTCGAAAAATGGATAAAGCTCCAATTGTATCTGATAAACCACATAATAATGCAAAAATAGTAACAATAAATAGTCCGATAACGATTAACTTTTTATCTCCAAGCTTTCCTGCAACGATACCAATCGGAATCATCATAATCGCCATAGTAAAAATATAAGCGGTGAATAACATTTCTACTTGCGAGTGAGATGCCCCAATACTTTCTGCAATAGAAGGTAAAAGTGGATCCACAACCCCTATTCCCATAAACGCAAGCAAACTAGCTGCTGCTGTTATCCATTTCCCCGTATTCATTTCCTTGTCTGTCATCATAATACAACTACACTTCCCTTTCCAAATAAAACTCAATTATTATATTACGCTTGATAAATACTAATGTCAATATTTACATATATAATTTATTACATATGTAACCATTTTACTTATTAGTGTTTATCGCTTACAATAAAGTTAAATAGAAATTTAGAGGTGCTATTGTATGATACCAAATGTCTTAGAATATACGTTATTACAAATGATTGCTCGTGAAGCATCTAGTGGTTATGAACTCGCAAACAGGCTTCGAATAATGCAAAATACACATCATAGCCAAATTTATCCTTCTTTATCTAAGTTAGAAAAAGCAGGTTTTTTAGTTGTCCATAAGCATTCTCAAGATAAAAAGCCTGATAAAAAAGTCTACACTATCACACAAACTGGTTTAGACTCCCTGCTTGAATGGTCTGAAACACCACTTAAAATCCCTGTCACACGAGATGAATTTACAACAAAAGTACAGCTCGACTGGCTAAACAATGCCAGAACCAAAGGGCTTATTCAAGAAAGAGAAAGCTATTTAAAAGAACAATTAGGTTTAATTGAAGAAACACTGGATCATTTCGCTAAATTATTTGACCTAAAAACCAAACAAGACAAGCTAAAAAACATGTCTTATCAAGTCTATGCAAGACGATTAGATTTGATTCATACCGAATTAAAATGGTGTGAGGAAATGTATAAAATACTATAAAAAAACCGGCGAATACTAAGTTCGCCGGTTTTTACTATTTATAACTACTAGTTTCTAAGATTTTATTGGCAAGTGCTACCACTTCTTCTTCTGGCGCCTCGATTCCTTCTAACGGATAACGAATGCCCATTTCTTTCCACTTATAAACGCCCATTGTATGGTATGGAAGTACATCCACTTGTTTTACATTTGGAAGAGTTTGAATGAATTCGTGGAGCTTTGTTAAATCTTCTGGATCATCTGTCTTGGTTGGAATTAGCACGTGTCTAATCCAAATCGGTTGCTCTTTATCACGTAAATAATGAGCAAAATCGATTATTGGTGCATTGGATTTCGTTGTTAGTTTTAAATGCTTTTCTGGGTTGATTTGTTTAATATCCAGTAAAATTAAATCTGTTACTTCCATCAAACGATCCAATTTCTCGATAAATTCAGGATCACGTGTGAAACAACCACCACAAGAGTCAATAGTTGTGTGCACTCCTGCTGCTTTACATAACGTGAAAAACTCGATTAGGAAATCTACTTGAAGTAATGGTTCACCGCCACTAACTGTCACGCCGCCACCAGATGCATCCCAAAACTCTTTATACTTAATCGCTTCGTTGAATACATCTTGAGCAGAACGTTCTGTGCCTGTACCAATTTTCCAAGTATCGGGATTATGACAAAATTGGCAACGAAGTAAACACCCCTGCATAAAAACAATAAAGCGGATACCTGGACCGTCTACTGTTCCCATTGTTTCTACTGAATGAACTCTTCCTAAAACCTCTGTCATAATTCTCCTCTTCCTTTCCTAAATAACAAGGATTGCTACGGTGAGCAATCCTTGCCAAAGCGTTCTCGCCTAATTATTACATGGATTCGTGCATTGTACGGTGAATAACATCTAATTGTTGTTCACGAGTTAATTTGATGAAGTTAACTGCATATCCGGATACACGGATTGTTAATTGTGGATACTCTTCTGGGTGATCCATCGCATCAAGTAATGTATCACGATTGAATACGTTGATGTTTAAGTGATGTCCCATTTTTGTAGAATAACCATCTAGCATTGCAACTAGGTTGTTGATTTGAGATTCGTCTTCGCGACCTAAAGCTTTTGGTACGATAGAGAATGTGTTAGAAATACCATCTTGACCATATTCGTAAGGAAGTTTAGCAACAGAAGATAGAGAAGCTAAAGCACCTTTTGTATCACGACCATGCATTGGGTTCGCACCTGGTGCAAATGGTTCTCCTGCACGACGTCCGTCTGGAGTGTTACCAGTTTTCTTACCATAAACCACGTTAGAAGTGATTGTAAGAACAGAAGTTGTGTGAACTGCATCACGGTAAGTTTTATGTTTTCTAACTTTAGTCATGAATGTTTTTAGAAGTTCAACTGCGATTTCATCTACACGGTCATCATTGTTTCCGTATTTAGGATAGTCGCCTTCGATTTCATAATCAACCACGATGCCATCTTCGTCACGAATTGGACGAACAGTAGCATATTTAATAGCAGATAAGGAGTCAGCTGCAACAGAAAGTCCAGCGATACCAGTTGCCATAGTACGTAATACTTCTGTATCATGTAAAGCCATTTCGATGCGTTCGTAAGCGTATTTATCATGCATATAGTGGATAACATTTAATGTATTAAGGTAAAGTTCTGCAATCCATTCCATCATTGCATCATATTTTTCCATTACTTCTTTGTAGTCTAATACGTCTCCTTCAACTGGACGATAAGCAGGTCCAACTTGTGCTTTGGATTTTTCATCGACACCACCATTGATTGCGTAAAGAAGTGTTTTAGCAAGGTTGGCACGAGCACCAAAGAATTGCATTTGTTTACCAACGCGCATTGCAGATACACAACATGCGATTGCATAGTCATCTCCCCATTTAGGGCGCATAACATCGTCATTTTCGTATTGAATAGCAGATGTTTTGATAGACATTTTAGCACAGAATTTCTTGAATCCTGATGGTAAATGAGTGGACCAAAGTACTGTTAAGTTTGGTTCTGGAGCAGGTCCTAAATTATCTAAAGTGTGTAAGAAACGGAATGAGTTTTTCGTTACAAGTGGAACGCCTTCTTCCGTAATACCACCGATGGATTCAGTAACCCAAGTTGGATCTCCAGAGAATAATTCATTGTAATCTGGTGTACGAGCAAATTTTACAAGACGCAATTTCATGATGAAGTGGTCAACAATTTCTTGTGCTTCTTCTTCAGTAATTAGGCCATTGCGTAGGTCACGTTCTACATAAATATCAAGGAATGTAGATGTACGTCCTAAACTCATTGCAGCACCATTTTGTTCTTTAATAGCAGCTAGGTAACCAAGGTATAACCATTGGAAAGCTTCTTGAGCAGTTTTAGCTGGGCGACCAAGATCGAAACCATGTTTTTCGCCTAGTACTTTTAATTCGCCAAGAGCACGAATTTGTTCGTTAAGTTCTTCACGTTGACGGATAACGTCATCGCTCATTGTACGTAAACCTGTATTGTTTAAATCTTGTTTCTTTTGTTTGATTAAGAAGTCTACTCCGTAAAGTGCTACACGACGGTAGTCACCGATAATACGGCCACGGCCATAAGCATCTGGAAGACCAGTAATTACGCCTGATTTACGAGCTGCGCGCATTTCAGCAGTATAAGCATCAAATACACCTTGGTTATGTGTTTTACGGTATTCAGAAAAAATATGGCTAATTTCTTCGTCTACTTTAAAACCATAAGATTCAGCTGCAACTTCTGCCATACGGATTCCGCCGAATGGTTGTAAAGCGCGTTTGAAAGGTACGTCAGTTTGAACACCGACAACTTTTTCTAAATCTTTATTTAAGTAACCTGGGTCATGTGAAGTGATGGTTGAAACGATTTTGGTATCCATATCCAGTACGCCACCGTTTTCACGTTCTTTTTTAGTTAAGTCCATTACTTGATCCCAAAGTTTTGTAGTTGCTTCGGTTGGGCCAACTAAGAAAGTGTCGTCACCGTCATATAAGCGATAGTTTTTTAAGATAAAGTCACGTACATCTACTTCTTGTTGCCAGTTACCACCTGCGAATTCATACCATTGTTCAGTCATCATATAACCTCCATTTATTGTTCATTCTCGAGCGTGCTTTTTTGAGCAAACTAATTTATAAATAATCTACACTGTTATCATAACATATTCTAAAAAAAATGCTACAGTTTTGTGCAATATTTTTCAAACTTTTTTATGACTTTTTTGTGTCATTTAAAATTAAAAACTCTAAAATCACTCATATAAAGCCATTTCACTAAATTATCATGATTCTAATTTAGTTTTTATTTCAATTATATATTTTTGCTGTATCACTTCAAACACCCCTTTCTGTTATGGTACAGTTTTAAACTCGAATCATTGTGTAGAACAGGAAGAAAACGCTTAAGTCCTTGTGCTGCAAGGCTTGAGATGAATATATAGCGTTTTCATTGTTTTTCAGAAAAAGAGCTAAGCCGTTTATAACACACGACTCAGCTCTTTTTTACCATAAATGTTTGTTAGATGTTGTAACAGCGATAGCACCGCTTGCAATTACTTGATCCACTTGTTCTTTCGTTTCAATTAAACCGCCTGCAATCACGGGAATATGAAGCTTTTGTGTCATTTTTTGAACTTGTTCCGGAATGATTCCTGGTAAAAGTTCAATGCAATCTGGTTGTACTTTTTGAATCAAAGCCACTCCTTTATTGTAGGCACTTGAATCAATCATGAAAAGCCGTTGAATAGCAAGCATTTTGTGCTGTTTTGCTTTCATAATGGCATTTCCTCTCGTAGAAATAATGCCATCCGGGCGAATTTCTGTGCACAAAAAATCAATAGCATAATCATCATTTTTTAATCCGTTGACTAAATCAGCATGTAGTAAAACCTTTTTCCCGCTGGCTTGTGCGTATTTGACGAGCGATTTTAATTGAGCAACATGTGTTTCCAACATCACCATATAAGTCAGGTCAAGCTCTAAAATTTTCTCCATATCTCTCTGGTTATGTGCAGCTGGAATGATTGATTGACCGGAAAATGGTAACTCCAAGTTCTTTCCTCCTCTTTTACATCACTCGTTTGAACATTTTTTCTAGTTCGTATGTGGAATATTGAATGATTACTGGACGACCATGGGGACAAGTGAAAGGATCGCTTGCCTCTCTTAGTGTATCGAGTAATGCTTCCATATCTTGTGTTGTCAAATAATGATTGGCTTTAATTGATTTTTTACAGCTCATCATAATGGCTGTATCTTCTCTTAATTTATGAATGCTAATGCTTGGTGCAGATAACGCTTCGTCAATAATTTCCCGAAGCATCTCTTCTTCTTGATCTTTTGGAAACCAGGTTGGATGCGCACGAATGATAAAACTATTTTGTCCGAAGTTTTCTAAGAACACCCCTACTTCTTCCAATTTAGCTTTTTGCTCTTCTAAACGAACATACTCATCTGCTGGGAATTCTAGCACAATTGGCACAAGCAGTTCTTGCAACTCGCGGCTGACTTCACCAATTTTTTCGCGATAAAATTCATATTTAATCCGTTCTTGAGCAGCATGTTGATCAATAATATATAAACCATTTTCATTTTGAGCAAAAATATAGGTTGCATGCATTTGACCGATTGGATACATTTTAGGAATCCGTTCTTTCGGTTGTTCTGCGTGCTCTACTTCTTGTTCTGGCTCATAAGATGGCATTGTTTCCAAAATAAAGTCGTCTTCCCGCGGAGCATCTAAATCAGAAGGAACATATTCCGGAATACTCGATTTCGAAAAAAGTGTTGGCGTTTCTTTTTGTGGTTTGTTTTCCTCAAAAGACATTTGGATTTGTTCTGATTTTTGAACTTCTTTTTGCTTTTTAGAAATTTCTCCGTCTGGAATTAATTGTAACTTATGAAAAGCCTCTTTAATCATTTGGCTAATTAGTTGTCCTAGTTCTTTTTCTTTGCTTAGACGAACTTCTAATTTAGCAGGATGCACGTTGACATCTACAATAATGGGATCCATTTCGATTTGTAAAACAATGATTGGAAAACGGCCAATTGGTAAAAGTGTATGGTAACCTTCTTGAATTGCTTTTACAAGCGCGAAATTTTTAATAAAACGACCATTAATAATCGTGGAAATATAGTTGCGGTTAGAGCGATTTACTTCTGGTAATACCGCATAACCGGAAATCTTAAAATCAAGTGACTCTGCCTTGACCGGTATTGATTTTCTAGCGATAGAAACACCGTAAATAGCGGCAATCACTTGGCGCAAGTCCCCATTTCCATTTGTTTGTAATAAGGGTTTGCCGTTATGTGAGAAACGGAAACTAATATCTGGATGAGCCAAAGCTAATCGGTTTAAAATATCCGTAATATTCCCAAGTTCAGTAGGTAAACTTTTTAAATATTTTAACCTCGCTGGTGTATTAAAGAATAATTGCGATACTTCGATTTGTGTTCCTTTTCTAGCGTGACCACTTTTTTGCTCAATGATTTTCCCGCCTTCTAAGGTAATCGTCGTACCTTTTGTTTCTCCTGTAGAAGTTTCCATGGATAAGTGAGAAACTGAGGCGATACTTGGAAGGGCCTCCCCGCGGAAACCTAATGTATGAACCCGGAACAAATCAGCTTCATTTTTAATTTTACTTGTAGCATGACGTAAAAAAGCTGTTGCAACATCTTCTTCTTCAATACCACTGCCGTTATCTATAATTGTAATTTTATTTAAGCCTGCTTCTTCCACTAAAATGTCAATGACTGTGCTACCTGCATCAATGGCGTTCTCTACTAGTTCTTTAACAACTGAAGCAGGGCGTTCTACCACTTCTCCTGCAGCTATTTTATTGGATAAAGCATCCGTTAATTCGACAATATGTTTAGCCATTTAATACCCCGCCTTTTTTATTTTAATGGATTTTGCTTTGGAGTTCGTATAATTTGTTCATCGCATCCATTGGTGTCATCTGCATGATGTTCATGGAAGCAATTTCTTTTAATAATTTTGTTTCTTTAGAAGAAGCTTTTTTCTCCGGCTCTACCGGGAACATGGATAGTTGCACTTCCTCATGGATTTCTTCTGGCTGTTTGTCATTAGTAATAACAATTTTCTTATCGTCGTTTTCCAGTTGTTCTAAAATACGACTTGCTCGCTCAATTAGAGATTTTGGTAGTTCAGCTAATTCTGCCACATGAATACCATAACTTTTATCTGCTGGTCCTTCTTTAATTTTGTGGAGGAACACTACTTTTCCATTTTCTTCCACAGCACTGACATGAATATTTTGTAAACCATGTAATTCTTTTTCGAGGTCTGTTAATTCATGGTAATGTGTGGAGAAAAGTGTTTTGGCATGTACATTCTCATGGATATACTCGATAATCGCTTGGGCAAGCGCCATTCCGTCATAAGTGGCAGTTCCACGACCAATTTCATCAAATAAAATCAAACTATCTTTTGTTGCGTGGACGATGGCATTCCTTGCTTCTAACATCTCTACCATGAACGTACTTTGGCCAGCAATTAAATCATCTGCTGCACCAATTCTAGTGAAAATTTGATCGAAAATTGGTAACGTCGCTTCTTCTGCAGGTACAAAACAACCAACTTGTGCACAAATCGCCGTTAGTGCTACTTGGCGCATATACGTACTTTTACCCGACATGTTAGGACCCGTTATAAGCAAAATTTCTCGATTGCGATCTAAATCACAGTCATTCGCTACATAACTTTGCGCGCCCATCACTTTTTCTACAACTGGGTGACGACCTTGTTTTACGTGCAAAGAACCATCTTCGCTTAGAGTTGGGCGAATAAAATGGTTTTTCTCACTAATATCCGCAAAACTTTGAAGGCAGTCGATTTCACTTACAGACTTCGCGAGTTTTTGCAAACGTTCTATGTAGTCTTTTACTAGTTCACGCACTTCTGTAAATAATTGATATTCAAGTTCCATGCTTTTTTCTTCTGCATCTAAAATGAGTTTTTCTTTTTCTTTTAGTTCAGGAGTGATATAACGTTCCGCATTCGTTAGTGTCTGCTTACGCTCGTAGCGGCCTTCTGGGAGCAAATGTGTGTTAGCTCGGGTAACTTCAATATAATAGCCGAAAACGCGGTTAAAGCCTACCTTCATCGTTTTAATCCCTGTTAGTTCACGTTCTTTACGTTCTAACTCAGCAATCCATGTTTTCCCATTACGGCTTGCATCACGATACGTATCTAATTGACTGTTATAACCATCTTTAATAATCCCGCCTTCCCGAATCGAAATAGGGGCAGAATCCATAATTGCTTCTTCCAATTTTTCCGTTAATTCTTCGCACGGATCTAATTGGTTAGCAAGCTCTGTTAGGCTTTTGCTATTCATTGATAATAGCGTCGCACGAATACGAGGAATTTGATACAACGAATTGCGCAGCTGAATTAAATCACGTGCGTTCACATTTCCGTATGCAACACGACCAGCTAAACGCTCTAAATCATATACATTTTTCAAGTTTTCTACTAATTCAAGACGTTCGAAAAAATTCGCCATTAGTTCACTGACATCATTTTGACGTTCGATAATTTTATTACGATCGATTAATGGACGATCAATCCACTGTTTGAGCATTCTTCCACCCATAGCCGTTTGCGTATTGTCTAACAACCAAAGCAAAGTGCCTTGGCGTCCTTTTCCGCGGATAGACTCTGCTAATTCTAAATTACGTTTAGAATAGTAGTCCATTTTCATATAATTACTCGTTTCATAGTGAACCGCTTGTTGCAAATGACCCAAATCCCGCTTTTGTGTTTCTTTTAAATAATGTAGTAACTTGCCGATAGCTCGCTTTTCTGATAGAGACATATGGCGGGTTACTAATTTTTCGTTTTCTAGAGGAATGGTATCTTCTTCATGCACAGAAAAAGTTAAACCAAGTTGCTCTTTCATTACATCTGAAAGCACTTCTTTTTCTGACGCGGAAACAATCAATTCTCTCGTTGAAAGTGTTGTTAATTCATTAATTAGTCGATCTTCACTTGCCTCAATAACGGTTGATTTTAATTCTCCTGTTGATAAGTCTGAGTATGCAAAACCATACTCTTTGCCCTCATAACAATAAAGGGAGGCAATATAGTTATTTTCTTTCGCTTTTAAGCCACGTTCGTCCATGACCGTTCCTGGTGAAATTAATTGGACTACTTCGCGTTTCACCATGCCTTTGGTTGTCTTAGGATCTTCTACTTGTTCACAAATAGCTACTTTATAACCTTTTTCAATTAACGTATCAATATAACCACTAGCGGAATGATAAGGAACACCGCACATTGGTATTTTTTCTTTAGTACCACCTTCACGACCAGTTAATGTAATTTCTAAAATTTGAGAAGCATTCAGTGCATCCTCAAAAAACATTTCATAAAAATCTCCTAAACGGAAAAATAAGAAAGCATCTTGATATTTGTCTTTGATTTCCAAGTATTGCTTAATCATTGGTGTATATTCTGTCATTATCTCATCATCCCTTACTTCTTTTTCATCCTCTCATTATAGCATAAAGTTTCATTTTCCTGCGACCGCAAAAGAAAAAAACTGCCGATGTTTTGGCAGTTTTAAATGGTTAATTTTCTTTTTCAAGCTCGGTAGTTACTTTTGTTGTGATTTCTGTTGTAATTGATTGTAAAAGATCATTGGCGTCTTCTTGGGCACGTCTAAATTCTGTTACAATCGGAAGTGAATCAATATCTGCGCGAACGTTATCAATTTGATTCTCTGTCTGCTTCATTGCTTCAAGTTTTTGATAATGCTCTAAGTTTACTGCTTCTTTTTGAAGTAATTTTATTTTAGAAACTTTCGCTGCTACTTTGGAATTCGCATTGATTCTTTCTTCGGCAACGCGGTAGAACGATACTTCTTCCGTTTGTTGAAGCGCATCACGAAGTTCAGTTGCTTTTTTCATGATTTCGTCTTTTGAAACTGTCACAATTTCATCTCCATTCTTAATCAAAAGAAAATGGGTGGTCTTCGTTGATGAGAATTCGATCAATTTTTTGTGCTTTCCCAGTGCTTTCGTCAAGTGTGATTAAACAGCCAGACAAGACTGCTCGACCCGTTTTTGGAACTTCGAACCTAGTTGGTAACGCCGTTTTAAAACGACGGATAACAGCTTCTTTTTCCATTCCAAGGATAGCATCGTAAGGACCAGTCATGCCTGTATCCGTCAGATAAGCTGTCCCTTCTGGAAGAATACGGTTATCAGATGTTTGCACATGGGTATGTGTACCCACAACAGCCGTAACACGACCATCCAAATACCAACCCATTGCTTCTTTTTCACTAGTAGTTTCTGCATGAAAATCCACAAAAATAATGTTAGTCCGTTTTTTTGCTTCTTCTATCAAAGTGTCCATTTTGCGGAATGGATCGTCTAAATCTGCTAGAAAAGTCCGACCTTGCATGTTGATAACGGCAATTTCATGCTGATTGCTTTTCACAAAAACCATTCCTGTTCCAGGCGTCGTATCATCTGGAAAGTTTGCTGGTCGCACTAAATATTTCGCGTCGTCAATAAATTCGAAAATATCACGGTTATCCCATGTATGGTTCCCAAGTGTTACAGCATTAGCACCAAGCTCCAGAAAATCTTTATAAATTTTCTCTGTAATCCCACGCCCACTCGCTGCATTTTCACCGTTAATCACCGTGATAGTAGGTTTATATTTTTTCTTTAACTGTGGTAAATATTCTGTTATGGCATCGCGTCCGATAGAACCAACTACGTCACCAATAAATAAAATTTTCATTTTGTTATTCTCCGTTTCTATTACTTCTACGTTCTAATAATGCAACATCGCGAAATATCCCGTTCATTTCACCTAATTTTTCATGAATGCATAAAGTTTGAAAACCGTATGTATGGTGAAGCGCAATGCTAGCTTTATTTTCTGGAAAAATCAATGATTGCAAAGTCCAAAAACCATTCTGCTCGCTTGTCTGGATAATTTCATGCATAAGTGCTTTTCCAATGCCTTTTCCACGGGCACTTTTTGCTATATAAATGCTTAATTCAGCGACTCCTCGATAAGCATGCATACTTGAAAATGGTAGCAGCGCCGCCCAGCCAATCACTTCGCCGTTCATAACGACAACTAATCGACAAGTCTTCAAGTACTTCTCATCAAACGCTTCTAAAGATAGTGTCTTCTCTTGAAAAGTAGCATTTCCTGTTTCAATGCCCTCTTGATGAACTGCGGCTACTCCCGGATAGTGTTCTTTTTGCATCGGCAAAATTTTCCACTCACTCAAAAACTCCGCCTCCCTTTTCCATTTATCCATTAATTATACCGTTCTTATTCAAGCTAGGCAACCGATTAAAAAAGATACACCGCAAAATAAATTTGCGATGTATCTTTTAATTATTATTTAGCGTATTCAACTGCTCTTGTTTCACGAATGACAGTCACTTTAATGTGACCAGGATAATCTAATTCCTCTTCAATTCGTTTTCTTATGTCGCGTGCAAGGCGGTAAGAAGAAAGATCATCAATTGTATCTGGTTCAACGATGATACGTACTTCACGTCCTGCTTGGATAGCATAAGATTTTTCTACACCATCGTAAGACTCAGAAATTTCTTCTAATTTTTCTAAACGACGGATGTAATTTTCAAGCGTTTCACTACGAGCTCCTGGTCTTGCAGCAGAAAGTGCATCCGCTGCTGCAACCAATACTGCGATAACAGAAGTAGCTTCTGTATCTCCGTGATGGGAAGCAATACTATTGATTACCACATCATTTTCTTTGTATTTGGTAGCAAGTTCCACGCCGATTTCAACGTGACTGCCTTCAATTTCATGGTCAATTGCTTTACCAATGTCATGAAGTAGTCCGGCCCGTTTAGCAAGCGTAACGTCTTCGCCAAGCTCTCCTGCAAGAATTCCTGCAAGTTTCGAAACTTCGAGTGAGTGGTTAAGAACGTTTTGTCCGTAACTAGTACGGTAACGCAAGCGGCCAAGAATTTTTATCAAATCAGGATGGATGGAATGAATTCCAACTTCAAATGTTGCTTGTTCCCCGACTTCGCGAATGTGTTCGTCCACCTCTTTACGGGCTTTGTCCACCATTTCTTCAATTCGAGCTGGATGGATTCTTCCATCTTGAACAAGTTTTTCTAAGGCGATTCTAGCGATTTCACGTCGAATTGGATCAAATCCGGAAAGAATTACTGCTTCCGGTGTATCATCAATTATCAAATCAATCCCCGTTAACGTCTCAAGCGTGCGGATATTACGGCCTTCACGTCCGATAATCCGACCTTTCATCTCATCATTTGGTAAGGTAACAACAGATACCGTTGTTTCTGCCACATGATCAGCTGCACAACGCTGGATAGCTAGTGAGAGAATATTCTTTGCTTTTTTATCCGACTCTTCCTTGGCCCGGTTTTCTGATTCTTTGACCATGATTGCTGTATCATGTGTTAATTCATCTTCTACCTGGTTAAGGATGATAGATTTCGCTTCCTCTTTGCTGAGCGCAGAAATTCTTTCGAGTTCTGTCTGCTCCGCTTGAATCATCTCAGCTAGTTTGCTTTCTTTCTCTTCAATTTGTTGTTGACGTTTACTGATACTCTCCTCTTTTCTTTCAAGTGTAGCTTCTCGTTTACTTAAAGAAGTATCTTTACGGTCGAGGTTTTCCTCCCTTTGCAATAAGCGATTTTCTGCTTTCTGTGTCTCTGTTCTTCGCCCACGAAGTTCATTTTCGATTTCAGTACGTAACCTATGATTCTCTTCCTTCGCTTCAAGCAATGCTTCTTTTTTTGTAGTTTCTGCTTCTTTCTTCGCATCCTCTACAATTAATTCAGCAGTCCCCCTTGCAGCAGCCAGTTTTTTCTCTGTACTAGATTTAAAAATTAGAGAACCAACAACTAGACCGACGATTAAGAAAAGCAAACTGGAGATGATCGTGATTGCGATTGTCATCCTTACACCTCCTTTGCTATTCAATTTTCGTTATTGTTATGTCGGTGGCCAGAAATCTGGCACATGCGTATTTTTCATCAACAACCGAGTGCTAATCTCCCCATTCAGTTGAAGCCGATTTTCAAAGGAAAAAACTTCCCCCTTGTCTCCCAGCAATATAAAATATACAACTTAATTTTATAGGTCAAAGCATACAATGTCAAGAAAAGGAATGAAATGTATGGTTATTTTACCTAGTTTTTTTAAAATAGTAAAAAATACGTGATAGGAAAGAAATTCCTATCACGTATTAAGCATTACTTATTCATCATCTAGTAAACTTAAAGTTTCTTCGCCTTCATCTAAAGGTTCTTTATTGCTTCCGTCGATTTCGTACTCTTCACGAACACGTTTTGAAATCTCATCACGAATATCTGTATGTTCTTTCAGATATTGTTTTGCGTTTTCACGACCTTGGCCGATACGTTCTTCTTTGTAAGAATACCATGAACCACTCTTATTGATTACATCCACTTCAGCGGCCATATCAACAAGCTCGCCTTCACGTGAAATACCTTCACCGTACATGATATCCACTTCAGCAATACGGAATGGAGGAGCTACTTTGTTTTTTACAACTTTAATTTTTGTTTTGTTACCCATTACATCTGTACCTTGCTTAAGTTGTTCTGCACGTCTTACTTCTAAACGTACAGTCGAATAGAATTTAAGCGCACGACCACCAGGTGTAATCTCTGGGTTACCAAACATAACACCAACTTTTTCACGAATTTGGTTAATGAAAATAGCAATGGTTTTCGATTTATTAATAACACCGGAAAGTTTACGCAATGCTTGGGACATTAAACGTGCTTGCAAACCAACGTGTGCATCACCCATCTCCCCTTCGATTTCAGCACGTGGTACAAGTGCTGCAACGGAGTCAATTACTAGCATATCTACAGCACCACTTCTAACTAATGCTTCTGCAATTTCTAATGCTTGCTCTCCTGTATCAGGTTGAGATAGTAGTAATTCATCAATGTTTACGCCAAGATTTTTAGCATATGCTGGATCTAGCGCGTGTTCTGCATCGATAAATGCAGCTGTTCCGCCTTGTGCTTGTACTTCCGCAATAGCATGAAGTGCAACAGTTGTTTTACCGGAACTCTCTGGTCCGTATACTTCAATAATACGTCCACGAGGATATCCGCCAACTCCTAAAGCAATATCTAATGCTAATGAGCCACTAGAAATAGTAGATATATTTTGATCTGAATGTTCCCCTAATTTCATAATGGAACCTTTACCGAATTGTTTTTCAATTTGTTTTAAAGCTTGGTCTAATGCCGCTTGACGATCATTCACATTGTTGCCTCCTTCAATAAATATCCTAATAGCTGTTTTTCTACTTCTTCTCTCTCAAAAAACAGTCAGAATGTTTTCCTAAAATTACTATAACGCATTTTAGAGTGAGAAGCAAGCAAAAAGCGAACATTTATTCGTATTTTTTATTTTGTGTAAGCACCGGTTGCTTTCTTCCTCATTATAACGGGATTTTCAGCTTTCGTCTAACACTTTTTTATCGTTCATTTCCGTTTTTTCTGCAGATTTTTTTCTTTTTCTTCTAGAAAAAACGACTAATTCGCGTCTAAAAATTGTTTAATTAACTGAAATCCTTGTTTTACTGCACGGCGGCGATTATGGTTTCGATCTCTTCCATAAACAAACTGAAAAGCCTCTGTTTCATAACCTTTAACGCTTAACCCAATCCAAATAGTACCAGCAGGATGACCTTCTAAACTATCTGGGCCTGCAACACCTGTAAAACTGATTCCAATATCCGTCTTACAAAGGCGGCTTACATTTTCAGCCATTTCCTTTGCACATTCCGCACTAACAACGCCTTTTTCTTTTATTACTTGGGGAGATACTTGTAATATAGATTGTTTTGTTTCTTCACTGTATGTCACCATACCACCCTTGAAAATTTTCGAAATGCCAGGAAAGCGGGCAATTTCTGCTTGGAACAAACCAGCAGTGAAACTTTCTGCAGCAGAGATGGTAAGTTCTTTTTCAAGTAACATCGCCGTAACTAATTCAGACAATGACACCTCTCCATATCCATATAAAAAGGTACCATCTCGGCGCAATATTTCTTCTTCGGTATCCTTCACAAGTCTGCTTGCTTCTTCTTTTGTTTTAGCTGTCGCTGTGATGCGAACCACGACTTCATTATCACCAGCATAGGTCGCAATCGTCGGGTTGACTTGTGTGACAATCAAATCATTTAAATCCGCAGCTAATTGTGATTCTCCAATACCGAAAAAGCGCATAATTTTGGATTCTAAAATGTTTTGATCGCCACTTTCGCTTAAAAGTAATGGGTTAGCATAGCTTGTAAACATTGGTTTCATTTCAGATGGTGGACCTGGTAGTAAAACGTAAGTATGATTGTTTTCTCTTAAGTACATTCCAGCCGCAAAGCCAAAATCATTATTTAATACGATGGAATCTTCAATAATAACCGCTTGTAATTTATTATTTTCGGTCATAGCCCTATTCCTAGAAGTGAAATACTCATTAATTTTATTCATATGGTATTCATCTTCCACTAATTGCTTTTGTAGATGAGCAGCTAAGATTTGTTTTGTAATATCATCCTCAGTCGGTCCAAGTCCGCCGGTAAAGATTAAAATGTCACTTCGGTTTTCAGCGATTTCAATTACTTCTTTTAAACGCGCCGGATTATCTCCAACTACCGTGTGATGATATACATATATTCCGTCTGCAGCTAATTCTTGTGAAATAAACGCAGCATTAGAATTAACAATTTGTCCAAGTAATAGTTCTGTTCCTACAGCAATGATTTCCGCACTTGCCATCTTGCCCCATCTCCAATTCGATTTTTTGTATAGAAAAAGCACATAAAATGATTATCTCTATTTTCTTACTTTCATTCTACCACTTAGAACTAGCATCAAGTCAAGGAGTTTGCGGTGTAACTATAAATACCAGTATATGATAGTATGTGCTATTATTAATTTATAAAAAGTCATCCATTTGAAGAAGAATGCATATGTATCTTTGTACAAATGTTATGATTTATAGTGAAATTCAGCATTTCTTAACCATAACTAACGATAAAGCGTACAATCATCCAGAAACTTAATTAGGAGGAAAGTATGGATACTACTGAACATATAGATAATACACTCATATTTTTAAATTCAATTAAAAAAAGACCAGGAATGTATCTTAGCAATTATAATGTTTTTGCAAATGTATCAGATTTTATTAATGGTTATATTTTTGCATTATCTTATATTGATAATACAATATTTAATTTGCAACACATCTCATTGTGGTATGGAAAAAATTATTATCCAGAAGCCACAAATATAACTATATCCTCAAATATTCTAAATAAATATCCATCTAAAAATGACGATGAACTAATAGAAATATATATTGACTACCTAATAGAGTATTTTAACTTCTTTAAAAAATAGCTCATTTACCTTTAAGAATTCCAACAGCTACAAATCATCGTATAAAATAAAGAACCAAGTATTTCGTGAATTGAAATACTTGGTTCTTTATTTTAGGCTCTTACGCCTGCTATACACTGATAACAAGTTTTATCAATGGTATGCTTTTTTCACTTATTACATTGATCCTTTGAAAACACCGCGATTTTTGTAGAAATAATCGATTCCTGACCATACTGCAAAGAATGCACATACATACAAGAACACTAAATCTACGCGAATGCCAGTCCAAGCAAATGGGAAGTTATTTAATAACATAAGCGGAATAGCAATCATTTGGGTGAACGTTTTAATTTTTCCAAGTTGACCAGCTGCAAGGACTTCTCCGCCTTCTACTAAAAGTAAACGAAGGCCTGTAACAGCTAATTCACGGCTGATAATTAGAATAACTACCCAAGATGGAGCGATATGCATTTCTACAAGAATAATAAATGCCGCAGCTACAAGTAGTTTATCAGCCATCGGGTCAGCGAATTTCCCGAAGTTAGTAATCAAATTATACTTACGAGCTAAATGTCCATCAAACCAGTCTGTAAGAGCCGCTACAATGAAAATAATAGTTGCTACTAAACTAGTTACCGGAATAGTGGAATCAAGCCAAGTAACGCTTCCCCAGTCAAATGGCACTACACAAAGAATGACAAAAATTGGTATCATAAAAATTCGGATAACCGTCAATTTATTAGGTAAATTCATCTTTTTCTCTCCTTTTTTACATTTGAAAAGTATGTAATTATAAAAAATGTTGGCGAAATCTAATGAGCAGATTTCGCCATATAAAACAAATTATTCAGCATCTGAGCTAGTATCACTTGCTTCTAAATTAATTGTTAATACTTGTTTAACAAGATCAGGTGCAAGTTCTAGCTGTTTGCCATTGATTTTTACAGTGGTAACAGGAGAGTTCCCGATAACAATCGAAACAGTCTTGTTGTCACCTAAATCAATTTCTGTTGACGGATTTTGAGTGGATAGCGTTACATTTTGAATCGTGCTACCATTTGCATCGGAAACACCAATCCAAGAATCACCAGTTGCACTAAGTGATAGCGTCATTTTATCGGTATTTTTCACTGTGTACGTAGTGGCGTTACCAGACGTTTCCCCTTTAGTCACTTCGACTTCTTTGGCTGTATCTTCCGTTTTATCCTTTGTTTCTGTTGATTTATCTTCTTCAGTGGTTGTATCTTTTTTCTCAGTATCTTTGCTTGTATCCTTACTTTTCGTCGAATCTTCCACTTTTACAGTAGGATTATTCGTGTCTGTTTTCACTTTTTCAGTGGAGTTGTCTTGTTTATTTAGCAAGAAAAACCATACGATGAACAGGATGAAAACAATAAATAAAGCGATAAGGATTTTTGGTAAAATATCAAAGAAACGATTACGCGCATTACCCTGATTGCCTACGGATTGGGCAGGCATTGGATTTCTTTTACTTTGTACTCGTGTTGGCTCATTGTTTACTACTTCTTGTTGCGGTGTTTCAGGAACTTCGCTTTCAAACTCGTCGAAAAGTGTTGCGCTATCTAGCCCAACGGCCTCTGCGTATTGTTTAATAAATGCTCTTGCATAAAATTTGCCAGGCATTACAGCATAATTTCCTTCTTCAATCGCTACCAAATAACGTTTTTGAATTTTCGTTACTTGTTGCAAGTCGTCTAAACTGAGTCCTTTTTCACGTCTAGCTTGTTTCAGTTTATCACCGAGTTCTGTCAAAATTAAACACCTACCATTACTAATTTCAAATTTCCATTTTTTTACTAAAATTACATAAGCCAACCGCCATTTAAGCGCAAAACTTCTCCAGTGATATAGCTTGCTTTTTTACTTGTCAAAAATTCTACAGTTTCTGCAATTTCTTCTGGTTGGGCGAAACGATTTAACGGGATTTCTTGACGAAGAATTTCTTTCTCCTCGTCTGAAAACTGATCCATCATTTTTGTTTCTACAACCCCTGGTGTAACGGCATTTACTGTTATTCCAGAAAGTCCCGCCTCTTGACTTAGCGCACGGCAAAAGGCTATTTGCGCACCTTTTACAGTTGAATACGCTACTTCCATTGATGCACCAACTTCTCCCCATATAGAACTAATGAAAATAATTCTTCCTTGGCTACTTTTCATTAATTTGGGCATAAAAGTACGAATTAATCGCATTGGCATATACATATGCACATTCCATAATTCAGCAATATTTATATCTGTAGTATCCTGGAATAAACCATAATGGGCGTGCCCTGCTGCATGAATAAAGGCATCTAGCTGAAAAACTTGCTTCTCCATCTCTGTTAAACTTGTTAAATCATCAAAATCAGCTTGAATCAGTATAACATCTACATCTTCTGCTAGTAATTGTGGCAGTAATTTTTCCACTGCTTGTTTATTTTGATAATAGTGAAGATACAAGTTCCAACCGGCTCTCGCAAGTGACAAACAAATTGCTTGACCTATTTCCCCGCTAGCCCCTGTTACAAAAGCATATTTTATCTCTTTATCCAAAAAAAGGCAACCCTTTCCAGTCTATTTCTTTTATGATAGCATGACTCAGGAATTTATGCTATTTTTTCTACTAAAAAAAGACATAATTTTGTTTATTTTTCAGGAAGTAGCTGAAAACTAGTTGTTCGCTCTTCTTCATCCAAATTTTTAACAAAAGTATTTACTTCATCTAGAGTAACTTTTTCCATTAAAGGTAAGATATCAAATAAAGAGGCAGATTTCATAACGTACTGGCTAAATTGATTAGCAATAAACTCTGGTGAATTTAGTGAGCGTAAAAACTGACCAATTCGTTTGCGTTTTACTAATGCTAAATCTGCTTCACTTAAACCATTCTTAGCGGCTATCTGAATTGCTTCTTTAATTTTTACAGTTTGTTTATCTGGATCTTTGGCGTCTCCACCAACTAATACGAACGAGAAGCTATCTTGTAAGGTGTAATCATAGCCAAATGTATCGTCAATGATTCCTTCGTTGTATAATTTCAAGTACGTGTCAGAGGTTGTGCCAAAGAGCATTTCCAAGGCTACATCACCAATGATTTCTTGTTTTAAAGCAGCTTGGCCTTCTAAAGAGCCAATATCTTCTTTAATCCCTACAAGGTTCTTAGCAATTTGAACAGGGAAATGAATTTTACGTTCTTTCACTGCAACTGTTTTTGGCTCTTCAGGGAAATGACGTTTGATTGGTGCAGCTTCAGCGAATTCTTTTTTTGCTTGATTGGCACGAATCAGGTCCATCATTTGTTCTGGTTCCAAATTCCCTACAACAAAAAGGACCATGTTGCTAGGGTGATAGAAAGTGTTATAGCAAAGATACAGTAAATCTTTGTTAATTTCAGCAATCGATTCTACGGTTCCTGCAATATCGATTTTTACTGGGTGATTATGGTACATGTTTTCGATTACGCCAAAATAAGCTCGAAAATCTGGATCATCATCATACATTCTGATTTCTTGACCGATAATGCCTTTCTCTTTTTCAACAGTTTCTTCCGTGAAATACGGCTCTTGTACAAAGTCAATCAACGTTTCCAAGTTTTCTTCCACTCGCGAAGTACTTGAGAAAAGATACGCTGTTTTTGTGAAAGAGGTAAATGCATTCGTAAACGCGCCTTTTTCGCCAAATTTGAAGAATACATCACCGTCTTCTTTTTCAAACATTTTATGTTCTAAGAAATGGGCAATCCCGTCTGGTACTTTCGTGAATTCTGTTTCACCAATTGGGACGAAATTATTATCAATTGCTCCGTAATTTGTTGTGAATACAGCGTAAGTTTTACTAAATCCTTGTTTTGGAAGAAGATACACTTGTAAGCCATTTGCCATTCTTTCATGAAAGACTGCTTCTTTTACTTGCTCAAATGTTATTTTTTCCATGAAGTTCTTCTCCTCCCTTACTTAAGAAATAAATGGTATCTGGTTTAATTTTATTGATAGTAGCAACTACTTCTTCTTTGGTTGCTTGTTTGATTTTTGTAATCCAATTTTCTAAGTCTAAGTTTGCTTTACGTAGAACATTATTGTAAACCAGTTCTATCAAGCCTTGCGCCTGATCATTTGTTTCAAGCAATTGGTTAATGAGCATTTCTTTCGTTTGATTTAATTCATCCTCTGTAAAATCGCCTTGTTTCATCGCGACTACTTGTTCTTCAATAATTTTTAATGCTTGTTCGTAATTTACTTCATCAATTCCAGCTGAAATAATCATATAACCTTTGAAAGAATCAATTCGGCTTGAAGCATAATACGCTAGACTCGCTTTTTCGCGCACATTGATAAAGATTTTCGAATTAGCAAATCCGCCAAGAAGCCCATTCGCTAATTGAAGTGCAACGAAATCATCATCTCCGAATAAAGTTTCTGTTTGATAACCAAGTACAAGTTTCCCTTGATTAATCGCTTGTTGCTCATGAATAGTGCGCACTACTTTTGGAGCTTCTTTTGTATAAAAAACACCTTTTCGTTCAGCACGTGGCGCAAAATCCATTTTTTCGATAAGTGGCATTACTTCTTCTTTTGTTATATCGCCACAAATAAATATTTCAATCGCATCTTCTGCAATAAATTGTAAGTAGTATTCATATAAATCTTTCGCTGTGATAGCATCAATGTCTTCTAAGACGCCAGCTGACCCAAAACGAAACTCATCATCGCGGAACATTTCTTCTACTAGTCGTTTAGAAGCAAAACGAATTTTATCATCGTAAATACCTTCTAGACTACTTTTTAAGTTCTCTTTTTCGCGAGCAAGTGTTTCTTCATTGAAAGCACCATTTGTCACATTTGGATGGAATAATGCTTGTTCTATAAAAGCAAACGCATCTTCCAAAATGTGGCTTCCGTCCGATACATATTGCCCATCAATCATATCGAAAATAACAGTTAATACGTGTTCATTACCTTTTTTAGCTGTCGTTGTATAAAAATTAGCACCGTAAAGATTCGCTAATTGCTTTCTGAAAGCTGTTTGAGTTGGGTATTTTTCACTATTTGTTTCTAATAATATCGAAAGTAAAGCCCGTTTAGTTACTGTTTCTCTTTCTAATGGAGCGCGAAATTTGAAAACAATTTTATTGGATTTATATTTTTGGGTTGGAACAATTGTCAGTGCAACCGGACCAACTTTTTCTTGAAATATTTTGTCTGTCATTATAATGCTCCTTTCAAGCAATGATCTCACTTTCCTATTGTATCCTAAGTTGTTGCGACGCACAATTTTCTAGCATAAAAAAACAGCCTAGAATTTAATCTAGGCTGTTTACTCGTATTATTTACCTTTAATGTAGTTCACACCATCTGCTTTTGGCGCTTCGGATTTACCGATAAAGCCAACAAGCGCTAGGATAGTTAATACATAAGGCGCAATTTGTAAGTAAACGTCTGGAATGTCTTTGAAGAATGGTAGCGATCCGCCGGTAATTGCCAAACATTGCGCAAATCCGAAGAAAATAGCTGCCCCCATTGCTCCAAGTGGGTTCCATTTACCAAAAATCATCGCCGCAAGGGCCATATAACCTTGACCGGAAATAGTTGCGTGTCCGAAATCAAGTGTAAAGGATTGGGCGTAAACCGCACCACCTAGACCACCAAGGATACCAGAAATGATAACCCCTTGGTATCTCATCCAGCGAACTTTGATTCCCATTGTATCTGCTGCAAGAGGATGTTCCCCTACAGAACGAAGACGAAGACCAAAGCGTGTTTTGTAAATAATAAACCAAGATACAATAGCGAAAATAATCGCTACATAACTCATTACCGGAATGTTTTTGAAGAAAATATCACCAATGACTGGAATATCACTCAAAACAGGAATATCCGGTTTACCAAAATAGTACTTAATTTGGTCTGTTTGGCCTTTATCGTAAATTACTTTTACAAGGAATAAAGATAGACCAGTTGCTAAAAAGTTAATCGCTACACCACTGATTACGTGGTCAGCGCGGAAGTTAATTGTTGCAACGGCATGTACAAGAGAGAATAATCCCCCAACGACCATCGCCGCGATAAGTGATATCCAAGGAGTTAAATTGCCGAAAGTATCTTGGAAAGTAAGGTTAAAGACGATAGCAGAGAATGCTCCCATAACCATCATACCTTCTAGTCCAATATTGACCACACCGCCTCGTTCTGAATAAACGCCCCCGAGAGCAGTAAAAATTAGTGGGCCTGCCATAAGCAGTGTACTAGAAACAATTGTCGCTAAAATGGCTGTCATTCTGCTTTCGCCCCCTTCTTAAATTTTGCCATCGCCCAGCGGATAATGTAGCTGGATGCCACAAAGAAGATAATCAGAGCGATAATTACATTGACCAATTCGTTTGGAACACCTGCAACTGCTGGCATGTTTAGAGCTCCGACTTTCAGTGCACCGAACAAGATGGCAGAGAAGACAATCCCAATAGGAGAACTTCCTCCGAGTAATGCAACGGCAATACCGTCAAATCCTATTCCAGGAGAAGAAGTTAATACATATGCTGTTCCGTATGTTCCAAGGCCTTCCATTACACCACCAAGACCAGCAAGTGCTCCGGCAATAACCATGGAAAAGACGATTGTTTTCTTAACACTCATACCAGCATATTGTGATGCATTTTCGTTAAATCCAACTGCTTCGATTTCATAACCGAAAGTAGTTTTATTTAACATTATCCAAATAATAATTGCGAAACCAAGGGCAATCAATATTCCCCAGTGTAGTGAGGAGTAATCAGTAAGTGATTGTAATAATTCAGATTGTAACGACGCGGACGCATGAATTTCTTGCGTTTTATCTAGACCATCTGTAAGTAAGTTTTGTACCACATAGTTGAAAATATAAAGTGCTGTATAATTCAACATGATTGTTACAATAACTTCATTTACGCGTAAAGTTGCTTTTAAAATACCTGGAATGAATGCCCAAATCGCACCGAATACCATACCAGTAATAATCGCAAGTGGTAAATGAATCCATTTTGTTAAACCGTCAAAGTTTACTGCAATGATGATTGAACCTAACCATCCCATCAACATTTGACCTTCTGCACCGATGTTGAAAAGTCCAGCTTTAAATGCCACAGCAACAGACAGACCAACTAAAATATACGGTGTAGCTTGACGAATAGTTTCACCAATATAGAAATTTTCTCCGATAACACCTTGAATCAGAGCTGAATAACCAGCAATTGGGTCATATCCAAAAATAAGCATAATAATCGCACCACAGATAAGTCCAAGGATAACGGCAGTAACTGGGATAACTAATGCTTGAAGTCGTTTAGACATGCTCTTTCTCCCCCATTTCCGCTTCCTGTTTGGATGAACCAGCCATCATTAGGCCAAGTTCTTGCTCCGTTGTTTCTTTCGGATCAACAATAGCAACGATTTTCCCTTCGTAAATAACCGCGATACGGTCACTAACATTCATAATTTCATCTAATTCAAACGACATAAGTAATACAGCTTTTCCATTGTCTCGTTGTTCAATCAAGCGTCTATGAATGAATTCAATTGCCCCAACATCTAGTCCACGTGTTGGTTGAGCCGCAATTAAGAAATCTGGATTACGGTGTATCTCCCTTGCAATAATCGCTTTTTGTTGGTTACCACCAGAAAGTGATTTTGCTGCTACGTATTCGCTACTTGCACGAACATCATATTCTTGAATTAACTCACGCGCAAAGTCGTACATTGCTTTATGATTTATGAAACCGCCACTAGAAATAGGCTTTTTATAATATGTTTGTAAAGCAATATTTTCTCCAAGGGACATTTCGAGTACTAAACCATGTTTATGACGGTCTTCTGGAATGTGTCCTAAACCAGCTTCCGTAATTTTACGAGGTTTTTTGTTTTCGATATGTTCACCGTTTAGAAGAATGCTTCCGCTAGTTACTTTAGAAAGACCCGCAATGGCAGAAATAAGTTCACTTTGACCATTACCATCGACTCCAGCTATTCCGACAATTTCGCCAGCTCTGACTGTCAAATTAAGTCCGCGAACACTTTCCACACCGCGACTTTCTTTTACAACTAAATCTTTTACTTCTAGAACGTCTTTACCAGGAGTTGCATCTATTTTCTCTGTTGTGAAGACAACTTCGCGGCCAACCATTAAATTAGCCAAATCTTGTGGTGTTGTTTCCGGAACGTTTACTGTGCCCATGCCTTTACCACGGCGGATAACAGTTACTCGGTCACAAACATCCATGATTTCTTTTAGCTTATGTGTAATTAAAATGATGGATTTGCCTTCTTTGATAAGAGAACGCATAATTTGAATTAGTTCTTTGATTTCTTGGGGTGTTAAAACAGCTGTTGGTTCATCAAAAATTAAGATATCTGCACCACGGTAAAGTGTTTTCAGAATTTCCACACGTTGTTGCATACCGATTGAAATATCTCGTACAACTGCATTTGGATCAACGCGTAAGCCGTAACGATCAGAAATTTCTTTAATTTCTTCAATCGCTTTTTTCTTTTCGATAACACCGAGTTTGCTTGGTTCTTTCCCAAGAATGATGTTTTCTGCAACCGTGAATTTATCCACTAACATGAAATGCTGATGGACCATTCCGATTCCAAGCTCATTTGCTTTGTTCGGGCTATTGATATTTTCTTTTGTACCACGAACACGAATTTCGCCACCATCTGGTTCATATAGACCAAACAAGACATTCATTAGCGTAGATTTCCCTGCGCCATTCTCACCTAACAAAGCATGAATTTCTCCCTGCTTTAACTGTAAGGTAATGTTATCATTTGCTACAAATCCAGAGAATTCCTTCCTGATTCCTAACATTTCAATAACAAAGTCCACTTCTTCACTCCCCTTGTCGTCTGGTTCAAACTGGAAAAACAGCCACACGCGCGATTCTCTCGAAGGACGCCGCCTCTCCCCGTACTTCCTCCCGAAGAAGGTTCCGAGTTTTTTATCCGTTTGTTGTTCAATGACTTTTTTAGCTTAAATACTTTGGTATGTTGTAAAAATGCGATTTATAATACCATCTATGTACGAAAGTTTACCTTGCATTTTTAAGCTATTAAAAAAGCCATCTCCTTATTTTATTTCTAAATGGCATTCATTGCAATCATAAATTCCAATATACCGATTATTTTCTTTTAGTAAAAGGGTTTACCTATCAAATTAAAACGCTTACAAATTATTTTTTTATGAAAGCCGGTACATTTGATACCGACTTTCATAAAAGGTTTTACTTCGTTCATATTACTCAGTTTTTATAACTATAAAATCAAGGTTTTTCTGGAACTTTAATGTCCCCATCAACGATTTTTTGTTTGTATTCTTCTACTTTAGCAAGAACGTCTTTAGAAATATTATCTTGATGTTCAGAAAGCCCTACAGCATCTTTATCAAGACCGTATTCAATTTTAGTTCCGCCTGGGAAATCTCCAGCTTTAGCACGAGTTGCAAGGTCTTCTACAGCGATATCAACACGTTTGATTTCAGATGTAAGAGTTACATTGTAATCTTTGCCATCGTTTGCTGTAACTTTTCCTTCGTCCCATTGGTCACGGTCAACACCGATTACCCAAACAGCACGGCTAGGATCTTTTTTCTTCAGGTTTTTAGCTTCTGCAAAGACACCGTTACCAGTACCACCAGCAGCATGGAAAATTACGTCAACGCCACTTGAATACATGGAAGAAGCAATTTGTTGTCCTTTGTCTGCTTTAGCGAAATCGTTTGCATATTGTACATCAATTTGTGCATTAGGATTAACAGCTTTTACACCAGCAGTGAAACCAGCTTCAAAACGGTCGATAACAGTTCCTTTTACTCCACCAACAAATCCAACTTTATTTGTTTTTGTTGTTAAGCCAGCTACAACACCAACTAGGTAAGAACCATCGTTATCTTTAAATCCAATACTTACTACATTATCACGGTCATCAATTGTGTCATCAACAATAGCGAATTGATTTTTAGGTTTTTGTTTAGAAACTTCTTCAATTGCATCTTTCAGTTTGTAACCAATTCCATAAATTAAATCATAGTCGCTACGAACAGCAGTGTTTAAGTTTGTTTTGTAGTCTGCTTCAGAAGCTGATTGCAAGTAGTTGTAACCATCTGTACCTTTTTCCATGTCGTTAGCTTTACCAAATTTTTGTAAGCCTTCCCATGCTGATTGGTTAAACGAACGGTCATCAACGCCACCAGTATCTGTAACCATTGCTACTGTAAAATCTTTACTGCTCTTATCACCGCTACTTTTTTTATCGTCGCTGCTTGAACCACAAGCACCTAGGATAACGCCAGAAGCAATAATCATTGATAGTGCTAAAGCAAATGTACGCTTTTTCACCTTAAAACCCCTCCCGAGAGATATAATGTTAGTTAGAGCTATCTGTCAAAACAAACATTCAGGCGCGTATTAGAAATTATGTATGGTCCCTTTTTAGGAAAACGCACAAAAACATTTAACGTCTTCTCCAACTGTTCTTAATATAACATGGAAAATAAAATAAATAAATAACCAACTTCATAAATTTTTAATGCAAATGAATTCAGAAAATTAAATTCTATCGGAATCATTCGATTTTTAGCCAAAGCCTAGATAGGAGCGCGTTAACGTGAAAAAGCAAACAATCGAATTTAGTTGCAATCCCCTTTTATTCCCTTCATAATAAAATGAATGATGAAAGGCGGGATGAAAATGACAAAAATAGGTTTTATTGGTTTTGGAAGTATGGCATCGTTAATTGCGACTAAAATAATTGAAACTGAGGTTGCTGCTCCCGAAGAAATCATTCTTTATTCTAGTTCCGAAAATACACATTTCAAACAATTTTATGCAAAATATCCTACAACCGTGTTGGCTAGTAATGAAGCCGAAGTATTTACAAAAGCCGATCATAGCTTTGTTTGCAAGTTGCCTCTTGCGATTTTACCTCTTATGAAAGATTGCGCAGCGGTGTTAACAGCTGATCGTCATGTGATATCTATAGCGGCAGGTGTTACTACTTCAGACATTTTAGAAATCTCCCCTGGATTACAAGTTAGTAAACTAATCCCTTCCCTTACAACGGCTGTCGGTGTTGGAACTACCTTAATTGCGCATGCTGAGACAGTGAACCAAACAAACAGTTCTTGGTTAGAAATGACATTTGAGCATTTTGGCCATGTAATGACTATCCGAGAGGAAAATATGGATATTGCTAGCGATTTAACTAGCTCTTCTCCTGGAATAATTGCTGCTATTTTCGAGCAATTTGTGGAAGCTTCTCTCAGAAGATCTTCTCTATCCGATGCGGAAGTTTTTCAAATGATTAATTTTGCTTTAGCTGGGACTTCTAAATTATTAGTAGAGGAAGATTACACGTTTAGCGGCTTAATTGAACGAGTTGCAACAAAGGGTGGCATCACTGCTGAAGGTGTAGAACTTAGCGAGGAGCAGTTACCCCAATTCTTTGACGAACTGCTTGACCGAACACAAACGAAATATGCTTCTAGTAAAAAAGAAATCCAAGCACAAAAACAAGATTTACTTTCATAAAAAAAGGTTGCGACTACAAATCGCAACCTTTTTTTATTCGTGCTCTGGATTAATTTCCACATTTACTCTTCTTGGTTTACTTCCTTCGTGAGGTCCAACGACACCTCTTTGTTCCATTTCATCAATCAACCTGGCTGCACGATTGTAGCCAATACGGAATTTTCTTTGTAACATCGAAACGGAAGCTGTCTGCATTTCCACAACAAGCTCTACTGCTTCGTGATACAATTCATCCGTTACTTCTCCTTCGACTTCTGGAATATCATCAGGAATCATTTCTTCGCTATATTGTGCTTTTTGTTGCGAAATAACATAATTAACCACATCTTCTACTTCTGCATCAGATAAAAAGGCTCCTTGAATTCGAGTAGGTTTACTAGAGCCAACTGGAAGTAACAGCATATCACCGCGTCCAAGTAACTTCTCTGCCCCGCCCATATCAAGAATTGTTCTTGAATCAATGGAACTTGAAACGGCAAAAGCAATTCGAGACGGGATATTCGCTTTAATTACGCCGGTAATAACATCAACTGATGGGCGTTGTGTTGCGATAATCAAATGTATTCCCGCAGCACGTGCCATTTGAGCAAGGCGAGTAATCGCATCTTCTACGTCATTGGAAGCTACCATCATCAAGTCAGCTAACTCATCTACAATTACAACAATAAAAGGTAGTTCAGGTTGCTTTTCTTCGTTTAGCTCATTATGTTTTTTCACATAATCATTGTAGCCCTGCATATTACGAGTACCCGTATGCGAAAATAAATCATAGCGTCGTTCCATTTCCGCAACGACTTTTTGCAATGCTTGGGCTGCTTTTTTAGGATTTGTTACAACTGGTGCGAGCAGGTGTGGAATGCCATTATAGACATTCAGCTCTACCATTTTTGGATCAATCATCATCATTTTGACTTCATGCGGTTTGGCACGGAGCAAAATGCTCGTAATGATACCATTAATACAGACAGATTTCCCACTACCAGTTGCTCCTGCGACGAGTAAATGAGGCATCTTATCAAGACTAGCCATCATTGCTTCCCCAGAAATATCACGACCAAGTGCTATTTGAAGCTTCTCGTCTGGATTGTTTTTAGGATTATTTTCTAACACTTCACGTAAGGAAACCATGGCTACATTTTGGTTAGCTACTTCAATCCCAATAGCAGATTTCCCTGGAATTGGCGCTTCAATTCGAATATCTTTTGCGGCTAGAGCAAGTGCTATATCATCACTGAGCGAAACAATCTTGCTCACTTTAACACCGACAGATGGTTGTACTTCATATTTTGTCACTGCAGGGCCAAGATGAACTTGGGTGATTTTTGCTTTCACTCCGAAGCTTTCAAAGGTATCTTCTAATTTTTTTGCATTAACTTTAATTTGGTCATATTCTTTACTTTGATCCGTTACTTTAGCCGGTGCTAAAATATCAACAGGCGGCAATTGATAAATCTCATTTTCGAATGATTCTTGTTGAAACATTTCTAAATCTTGCTCTTGTTTGGTTGTTTTTTCTTCGACTGGTGCTTTTTCTTGTTCTACTTTGGAGCTAAAGTTAGAAATGATCGGTGGCGCTTTTTCTTCTTGCGCGGGTTCTACTACATCTATTACTTCATCGGGCTCAACCTCAACTATTTTCTCTGCTTTCTTTTTATCACGTTTCGCTTTCACTTCTTTGCCTTTTTCGGTCGCAACTTTGCCTTTTGCAAATAAGTAACGAACAAATTCGGCAATTTTAGAGAAAAATTGGCGGATGGAAATACCTGATACAAGGGAAAAACCATAGATAATTAGTAGCGCAGCAATCAAGTTTGTTCCGAGACGATCTAATAAGAAATACGTAACAGAGGTAATTGCAGCTCCAATCATTCCCCCGCCAACAAAACCAACTTGATTTGGTCTAAATAAATTTTCTAATACTAATTTCCAAGTACTAGAAATAACGGAGGCATTTGCTCCTAAGTTGTGGATAATGAAATACATATGTATATATGTCAAAAAGCCTAAAACAATAAGATAAATACCGACTAATCTTTTGCTAAATAAGTGAGGCATTTTTCTTCTAATCACCATGTACCCACCAAGTATCACGCTACCTGCAAGTAATACATAGCTTAAAAGGCCAACAAACATTTCTGCCAGAGCAAAAAAACCGCGACCGACAAAGCCTAATTGTAAAAGTCCGATAACTCCTATTGCTATTAAAATAACCCCCGTTATTTCTAAACGAAAAGAGGCTGATTGTTTCTTTTTTGAACGTGTTGACGATTTTTTACGTCCGCTCGTTTTTTTCTTTTGTGTCGCCATTTCAAGTCCCACCCATTCCTTTTTTGCTTGTTTTATTATAGCACATCTATCCGTTCTGTCGCTCATACTATAGCCCTATTATACAAACAAATGTTTCCTTTCGTCAAAAAACCACATATCCCAAGTAGGAGATATATGGTTTCTGCTTTGTTATAGGTGCGGTGTTTTCGTGTTCATCAGCTTTCCGCCGCGGACTTCCGACATACTTCCCCCGACAGCTAAGAAGGCATCTGGATCTATTTCATCCAGAATAGCTTTCACTTTTACTTCTTCAAATCTTGAGACGATAACGAAAACTACTTTTCTTACATCACCAGAGTATCCACCAGTTGCATCTAAATATGTAACACCTTTTCCAAGTTGCTCCATAATTTCTGCCCCAATTTCCTCGTAATAGCGGCTGATAATAAAAGCACTTTTCGATTCATCTACACCTTGAATAACAATATCAATTACTTTGTACGCTAGGAAATACGTAATTAAGGAATACATCGCTCGATCCCAGTTGAACACAAGTCCAGCAACGATAAAAATAACAATATTAATAAACATAATAATTTGTCCTGTTGAAAATGGCGTCCGACCGTTAATAATGATTGAAATGATTTCTGTTCCATCAAGCGCCCCTCCGTTACGAATAACGAGACCTACTCCAAGACCAAGCGTCATTCCACCAAAAACAGTCGCAAGTAGTAAATCATCTGTCACTGGATCCATATCGTGTAAAACGAGCGTTACAATCGACATGACTGCAATTCCGTACAATGTAAACAGCGCAAATACTTTTCCGATTTTTCGGTAACCTATGATGAAAAACGGAATATTAAGTACAAAAGTTAAAACCCCTAGTGGCAGCGGCGTTAGTTGCGAAATAATAATCGAAATACCAACGACTCCACCATCCAAAATTCGGTTGTTTACAAGGAAAAGTTCCAGCCCAACCCCCATTAAAATTGCGCCAAAGGTAATCATTAAAAACTTATAAACAAACCACTTCAACCTTTTCCTGCGTTCTTGTTTTACTTTTTTTAAAGCTAGTTCTTCCATAAACGATTCATTTATTTGCACATAGCTCACGCCCAATCCTTACTTCATTCTTTATTTTAGGCAATGAAAACAGGATTTGCTTTCATCAACAAAATTTTCGCTTCATATTTAATAAGTATACCATAGCTGTTTTGTACTTGTACATATAGTTAACTATAAGAAGCATTTATTTTACAGTTCCCTTACTTGCCAGTCTGAATTTGCTATAGTATAGTATTAATGCGCAAACTTGTGGAGATTTATTCTTGCACATGAAATACATTTTGAAGGGTGATAAGATTATGAGTGACTATCAAGTGTTGTTATATTACAAATACACAACGATTGATGATCCAGAAACTTTTGCAAAAGAGCATCTTGCTGCTTGCAAAGAAATGGAATTGAAAGGCCGAATTTTGGTGGCTACTGAGGGGATTAATGGCACCGTTTCGGGTACAGTAGAAGCAACAAACAAATATATGGATTATATGGCAAATGACGCTCGCTTCGCTGATATGGTATTTAAAATTGACGCGGCTGATGCTCATGCTTTTAAGAAAATGCATGTACGGCCCCGTGCTGAAATTGTTAGTTTAAGTTTAGAAGAAGATGTTAATCCTTTAGAAGTTACAGGGACTTATTTAGAGCCTTCTGAGTTTCGTGAAGCATTGTTGGATGAAGATACGGTTATTTTAGACGCTCGAAATGATTATGAATTTGATATCGGTCATTTCCGCGGCGCTGTTCGTCCAGATATTCAAAATTTCCGTGAGTTACCAGGATGGATTGAAGATAATCGCGAGCAACTTGCTGATAAAAAAATCGTCACTTACTGTACTGGTGGTATTCGTTGTGAGAAATTTTCCGGTTGGTTAAAAACAGCTGGTTTTGATGATGTAAGTCAACTTCACGGCGGGATTGCGACTTATGGTAAAAACGAAGAAACCAAAGGGGAACTCTGGGACGGCCAAATGTACGTTTTCGATGAAAGAATTGCGGTTCCGATTAACCAAGTAAACCCTACTATCGTTGGGAAAGATTACTTTGACGGCACGCCTTGCGAACGTTACATCAATTGCGCTAACCCGTATTGTAATAAGCAAATCCTCGCTTCTGTCGAAAATGAGAAAAAATATTTGCGTAGTTGTTCGCATGATTGCCGCGTTCATCCCGCAAATCTTTATACGAAAAATTTATCTAAAGAAGAATTCACTGAACGCCTTCAAGCAATCGATGAAACTTTACCAGAAATGGTTCAATAAATAAAAAACCAGCTTTGCTAAATGAATAGCAGCTGGTTTTTATTTTCTATTGGCTAGTTTGACTAAATCGATTTCTCGTAATGTGCCCCATTTGGCAAGTTCACCACTTATGATTAATGGCGTTGTTTTTAATTCTGAGATATTTTTCGCATCTGCGAGAACAAATAAGCTACGTAGTTGTTCTTTCCATAACTCTAGTTTTTCGATAGTTTTGGTGAGACCCTCTTTTTTTAGTGAATAAATAATTTGTCCTGCCATCCCTACACTATCTGCTCCGAGCGCTAATGCTTTGACGATATCTAACGGGTTCCTAATACCACCTGACGCTAAATAAGCAATCTTTGGCGCGTCTTGGTGTTGCATGTCTATTAAAGCTTGTCCGGTGGAAATACCCCAATCAAGTAAGAAATCATATGCTTGATCACGGCGGCGGTCATTTTCAATTTGGGCAAAGTTTGTTCCGCCTTTTCCAGCTAAATCTACGCTTTGAACACCAACACTTGCTAATGTCGCAACTGTTTCACGCGTCATTCCAAAGCCAACTTCTTTTACAACTACTGGAACTGGCGAGAGCTTGACGTACTTTTCTATTCTAGTTAGCCAATGACTAAAAGAACGGTCGCCTTCTTGCATAACTAATTCTTGTGCCGGGTTAATATGGATTTGAAGTGCATCTGCCTCTAACATTTCGATTGCCCGAAGTCCCTCTTGAAGAGCTACTTCTGGACTAATATTTGCTAAAATCATCCCATTCGGATTGATTTCTCTGACAATTTTATAGGTATCTATTAGCGAACTATTTTTTAGAGCTGCAGACTGGGAACCAACGGCCATTGGAATAGCTACTTCACGCGCTATTTCGGCAAGTTCAGCATTAATTTTTTTCGTATGCCGACTTCCTCCTGTCATAGCATTAATATAAAATGGGAAAGGCACATTTGTCCCCACAATAGTTGTGGTTAAATCGATATCTTTCACATTATAGCGCGGGATAGAAGTTCCAATCAGTTGAATATCTTCTAAACTCGATGGCGCTAACTGCTCATTTTGTTTTACTCCAAGAGCCACGTGTTCGTCTTTTCGACGTTCTCTTAATAAGTCATCGTTCTTCTGCATGTGTTAATCCTCCAAATTTCTTTTCGCCTCAAGCAAAGGTTAAAACAGGTTTAAAAATCGTCTCTTTTTCTTCGGGAGTTGGTTGATATACTTCCCCATCAGAAAATAAAATAAGTCCGTGAAATGTTTGAATATCATCTTCACAGTCCTCACAGTACTCTACTTCTTCCTCATTCCAAGCAGCAAGCAAACAATCTTTTTTTGTTTGATGGTTAGGATAATTCCGTAGTAACTCGTCTGCTAACTCTTGATACTTCAGAAAGGCTGCTTCCTTATCTGAAAAAGCAAAGTCGGCTTGAATGGAAGTTTCCCACTCCTCAAAAAACCACCAAGGCTCGTATTCGCCTTTAGTTAGATAGACATTCCATTTTGTCATATCAAAAACTCCCAACAGTAAATATAATACACTTATTATAGCATAAGCTTTCTGGAAATACTGGAATGCAAATTTTTGAAAGTAATGCTAAAAAAAGATACACTAGTAATAAGGAAAAATAAAAGGAGTTGGTTTCGCCATGGCTAGAGATACAGCGATTTTGAGAGTAACTGGATTTGTGCAAGGTGTCGGATTTCGTTATACTACTAAACACGTCGCTTACAAATATGATATTAGTGGAACAGTAAAAAATTTAGATGACGGTTCCGTTGAAATTCATGCAATTGCGGAAGAAGAAAACTTAAATAAATTTATTGATGCTATCAAAAAAGGACCATCACCTGGTTGTCGTATCGAACATGTATACATTTACAAAGGTGCGCCCGTAGAAGAACGAAAAACGTTTGACATCGTTTACTAAAATCCCAAAAATAGTAGTTGTGCTATAGCTCTTTTTGCATTATAGTTAATGAGTACTAAAACCTAGAAAGGAGCGAATGCGTGGCATGATTTCCATTTTACAAATTTTACTTGAACCAGAATTCATTTCACTCACAGTAACGTTTTTATTAATGTTGACGATTTTCAGTTATTGGTCGGCCATTACATTATTAAAACCGAAAATGGTGCTACCCGCTGACGCTATCTGCTTAAAGCAAGTAAAGATTTCACTTCGAGCACAAATTTATGTAACCTCACCTAATTTTGTTATTAATTGGTTGGCTATAACTCGGAAATGTAGCGCTATTACTGATGACGAAGACAGTTTTTCATTTTCCAACGTATGAATCGATTATTTTACTATTTAGGAGGAAAATGAAACATTGAAAAAGAAAAATATTATTTTAATTAGCGTTTTACTTGGTGCTCTACTATTACTTACAGGTTGTAGTATGGACCCGTCACAAAATACAGATGGTTTTTTCAGCACTTATTTGATTCAACCATTTACTAGTTTTATTATGTTCGTTGCAAAGTTTGTTGGGGGTAATTACGGAATTGCGATTATTATTACAACATTGCTTATCCGTGCACTGATTATGCCGCTAAACTTACGTACTGCTAAAGCTCAAATGGGAATGCAATCCAAAATGGCTGTTGCCAAACCAGAAATTGATGAAATTCAAGCTCGACTAAAACGTGCTACATCGAAAGAAGAACAAGCCACTATTCAAAAAGAAATGATGGCCGTTTATTCCAAGTATAATATCAATCCGATGCAAATGGGTTGTTTACCGTTACTTATTCAAATGCCGATATTGATGGCTTTCTATTATGCTATTCGTGGATCTTCCGAAATTGCTGAACACACATTCCTATGGTTTAACTTAGGTTCACCGGATATGGTGCTTGCAATTATCGCCGGACTTGTCTACTTAGCACAATACTTTGTTTCCATGATTGGTTATTCACCAGAACAGAAGAAACAAATGAAAATTATCGGTTTAATGTCTCCTATTATGATTTTATTCGTATCCTTCACAGCACCTTCCGCTCTAGCGTTATACTGGGCTGTCGGCGGACTCTTCTTAGCAGGTCAAACATTACTAACGAAAAAACTTTACATGAATAAACATCCAGAAATTAAAGTAATGGAACAAGAAGAAAAAGAATTCGAGCAAATCGTGGAAGAACAAAAGAAAGAAAAATAAAAGAAACCGCAACCTCCTCATAAGGTTGCGGTTTTTTTATTTGGATTTTGGTTCAATGTAAGGAAGTGTAATTTTTATCGTTGTACCTTTATCTGGCTCACTAACCGCATTAATCGTTCCTAAATATCCTTCGACTAATTGTTTAGCAATCGCAAGTCCGAGGCCATTACCACCTTTTTCGCGGCTTCTAGCTTTATCCACACGATAGAAACGATTAAATATCTTATCAATTTCTTCTTGTGAAATGCCTTCCCCGTAATCGCGCACATCAATATGGATTTGCTTTTGTTCTTTATAGACATGCATATCCACTTCAGTGCCGTCACCTGAATACTTCACGGCATTATCCATAATAATAATTAAAATCTGCTCTAAATGATTATGCTGGATAAGCGCTCGTAAATCAGTATCATCTTCTTTTAAGGTAAACGTGAAATTTTCATACATGACTTCAAAATTACGTCTTACTTGTTCTACCGTTGCATTAACATCAGTAATTTGTAATTCTTTTGTTTGTGAAATTTGTTCCGCTCTTGATAAATCAAGCATTTCTTGTACTAATTTTTTCATGCGTTCTAATTCTGTTAACGAAGCATTTAATGATTCATCAAGTACAGCTGGATCATCTTTTCCCCAACGAGTGAGTAATTTTAAATGGCCTTCCATAATTTGCACTGGGGTACGTAATTCATGAGAAGCATCCTCTACGAATTGCTTTTGCTGTTCAAAACTAGTTTCTATTCGCGTCATCATATCATTAAAAACAACGGTTAATTCGCCAATTTCATCGCGAGAATTAGTTTTCGTTTCGATTCGTTTTTGGAAACCATTTTTTCGGATATCATTCATTGTTCGAGCTAGACGAGTCAGTGGATTCAAGAAATTTTGTGCCAGTAAATAACCGAGCATTCCACTAATAAAGAGCGCTACAGCCCCAAGTAAAATCATCGTAACTAGAAGCCGGTCCATCATCCGATTATAGGAAGTGAGCGGATTTACCACCTGCGCGTAACCAATCACGGTCGTATTGTCGTCCGCTACAATCGGCATTTGCGCCGTCATCATCTTCTGTCCGTCAATCGTTGGTTTATTCATAATAAACTTGTCTGTCCCACTAACAAAATACTGCGAAAAATCAATGCTCGTGATATCTTGATTTCTTGAAAAATAATACTTATTAATAAAATGGCCGTCTTTATCATACAGATTAATTACTTGATCTTGTAATTTTCGATTCACCGTTTTATCGTTATTAAATAAATACTTAATTTCCTCATTATCGGTCAAATCTTGATTAGTTAACGTACTCGTTGTTGCTAGAAGCAGTTCTTTTACTTCCGGTTCTTCTTCATTTAGCAACATTTGCCCAATTCCTTGGTAAATAGCATAGGAAAACAAGAAAAATGTTAGAAAAATGGCTGCACTAGCTCCAAAAGTCCATTTAAATTTCAAAGAACGACTTTTTAAGGAAAATGGGCTAGTCGTCATGTACGCATCACATACCCTGTCCCGCGAACTGTTTGGATATAACTTTCTTCGTCAGGATGATCAATTTTATTCCGCAAGTAACGAACATACACATCCACTACATTCGTTTCAACTTCTGTTTCATAACCCCATACTTTATTAAGTAAAACTTCGCGTGTGAGAACGATATTAACATTTTCCATCAATGTAAGTAAAAGTTCGTACTCTCGTTTTGTCAGGTCGATAATTTCTTCATCGCGTTTAACAATCCGATTTTCTTTTTCAACGATTAAGTTTCGGTACTGTAGTGTGGTTTGTTTCGCAGATTGTTCCGCATTTTCAACCCGACGTAACAGCGAACGCAGGCGTGCAAGTAATTCTTCAATAGCGAAAGGTTTGACAATGTAATCGTCGGCTCCGTGGTCTAGTCCGGATACACGGTCGATAACAGAGTCACGTGCAGTTATCATAATAATGGGTGTTTGTTTCACTTGACGCACACGGCGACAAACTTCTACACCGTTTAAATGCGGCAACATTAAATCGAGTAAAATAGCATCCCATTCTTCATTAAGTGCGAGTTCTAGTCCAGCACGTCCATCATTAGCAACCGCTGTTTCATAATTTTCATGTTGTAATTCGAGTTCGATAAAGCGTGCTAAGTTTTTTTCATCTTCTACGATTAATATTCTATTCATTTGGCCTAACCCTCTCTTTCGGTCATTACACTATATTCCTATTACTATTGTAACGAACTTTAGCTCAAAAACAACTAATAACAGCGCATAAATAGATATTTTCACTATTTTTTAGCACTTTACCATGATTTACTAATTCAAATCTCATAAAAAAGGCACCCACTCGTTAAAGTGGATGCCTTATCTTCCATCAATCTTCTACTTGTGGCCATTCTGTATGGAATACGCCAGGTTTGTCGACTCTTTCATACGTATGAGCACCAAAGTAGTCGCGTTGTGCTTGGATTAGATTTGCAGATAATACTTCTGAACGATAGCTATCGTAGTAGCTAATTGCTGCAGTGAATGTTGGAACTGGAATTCCAGCTTTTACTGCTTCTGCAACAACTGTACGAAGGTCGCCTTGGTAGTTATGTGCAATATCTTTGAAATACGGATCTAATAATAAGTTTTTAAGATTTTTATCTTTATTATAAGCATCAGTAATTTTTTGTAAGAAACGAGCACGGATAATACAACCAGCGCGGAAAATTTTCGCGATTTCGCCGTATTGTAAGTCCCAATCGTTTTCTTCACTAGCTGCTCTCATTTGTGCAAAACCTTGTGCATAAGATGCGATTTTGCTGAAGTAAAGCGCGCGACGAACAGATTCAACAAATGCTTTTTTGTCGCCTTCAAAACGATAATTAGATGGGCCAGATAAAACAGTACTTGCATAAACGCGTTCATCTTTAAGTGCTGAGATGTAACGAGCAAATACAGATTCTGTAATTAAGGAAAGTGGAACACCTAAGTCAAGTGCGCTTTGGCTAGTCCATTTACCAGTTCCTTTTTGACCAGCTTTATCAAGAATAACATCGACAATTGGTTTACCTGTTTCTTCGTCTTTTACTTTTAGGATATTTTTAGTGATCTCGATTAAATAGCTATCAAGTTCCCCGTTGTTCCATTCTTCAAATACGTCAGCAAGTTCATCATGGCTTAATCCACCGATTTCTTTCAAAATAGTGTAAGCTTCTGCGATTAATTGCATATCGCCGTATTCGATACCGTTATGCACCATTTTAACGTAATGTCCGGCACCGTCTGGACCAATATAAGTCACACAAGGTTCTCCGTCTGCTACTGCAGCAATTTCACGTAAAATAGGTGCTACAAGGTCATATGCCTTGCGTTGACCACCTGGCATGATAGAAGGACCTTTTAGTGCGCCTTCTTCTCCGCCTGATACACCAGTTCCGATGAAGTTAAATCCTTCTTCACTTAGTTCTTTATTACGACGAATCGTATCTTTGAAGAAAGCATTACCGCCATCAATTAAAATATCGCCTTCGTTTAAGAAAGGTTTAACTGCTTCAATCATCATATCTGTAGCATCGCCAGCTTTTACCATAATAAGGATACGGCGAGGCACTTCAAGAGATTCGACAAATTCCTCTAAACTATAAGTTGGTACTAATTTTTTGTCCGCATTTTCTTCCATAACTGCTTTCGTTTTTTCAGTCGAGCGGTTAAAGATAGATACTGTATGACCGCGGCTTTCAATGTTTAGAGCCAAGTTACGACCCATAACGCCCATTCCTATAACGCCAATTTCTTGTTTTGCCATTTTGCACTTCTTCCTTTCCGGTTTATTAAGGCAGAAAAATCTGTCTTACTTCAACATGACACATAAAAGTATCAACATCATTTACTATATCAAAGAATTGCTTCTTGGACAATGAATCAATCCGAATTATTTGACTTTTTTTCACTAATTTAGCTTTCTGAGGAGAATTTTCTCGTTTTTTGCGGATTCTGCTAGGTCAATGACGAGTTGTGTAAGTTTTTCTAACTGCTCTATCGACACTGTTTCTTTTGCCGAGTGCGCGTTTTCGTATCCCGCTGATAATAGCATGGTTGGAATCCCTTTTTCATTCAGCACATTCGCATCCGTACCACCTTCTAACCATATTTCGCGAGTTTCCAACGATTGTTTTTTAGCGGCTTTTTGGAAAATATTCATTAGTGGATGCTTAGAGCGAATTTGATAGCCTTCATAAATTAATTTTGTGTCATGCGTCAAAAGAGCACCATATTTTTCGCAAGTTTGCGCAAATCGTTCTCGAATGGTCTGAATATGCAAAAGCGCCTTACGAAAACTTGCTGCTGAAGTAAAATGCACTTCTAATTGCGCATCTTGTTGATTTTCATCATTTATTCCACCAGAAAATGATTGAATTCCCCATTTGTTTTCCCGGTCAATCTTGCCTGGTCGTGTGGCATGTAGCGCCATTCTAGCAATCGAAATCGGCGACATCTGCGCTGCCTCAGAACTTGCAATAGTAAATTCTAATGCGACTAATGTATTTGCCTGTAGTTGGTAATTTCCGACTTCACCGGGGGCATCTAAACAGTAACCATAAGCCGCTGTAATCTGTTCTTCTGGGAATAAACGCATTCCAATCATACCAAGTTCTTCTTTCGTCGTGAAAATAAATTCGATTTCCCCGTGAGGTGTCTGTTCCACACTAAAATAATCGATAGCTGCTAACATTGCCGCCACTGCGGTTTTATCATCTGCACCTAAAGAAGTACCTTCCGCTGCTGTAAATACGCCTTGGTCAATTTGAAAAACTGGTGTTCTTGCATTCGGATGCGTATCCACATGACTACAGAAAAAAATCGTTGGAAATTTCTCTTTAGTCGCGGGGATTCGTGTAATTAAGCCATAATTTTCATCCATACTATATTCGATTTTTAATTTCGTTAGATGTTTTTTTATGTAAGTTAAAATGGCTGTTTCCTTTCCAGAAACAGACGGAATTTGGATTAATTCGGTAAAATATTTTTTTACATTGGACATCATTTTTTTCACCTACGTTCTTCCTATTTTTCCTAAAAAAATCCATAAAGGACTTGAAATTTGTTTTAATTATAAGTAAGATGTATATATCTGAAATGCTTTATGAGAGGAGTTTTCTTCCGCATGACTAATAAAAAAGTAGTTCGCGTTGTCGTTATTTTAATGCTAATCGCGATTGTATTATCCAGTGTTTTAACCGGGGTATTAATGTTTTTATAAATATCCGACGTCTGAGCCAATTGGTTCAGGCTTTTTTTATTTTTTCTCAAAAAAAAGAGCAGCACCCGAAAGTACTACCCAAGACATCTAGGGAGTTTAGGGGTATGGATCTAGATGTACTAAACAATACCCGCTAAACCTAGATTAAAACATTTTTAATACAATGCTGTATTTTCTTTGGAAATCTTTTCGACATTGGCTTTAATTGCTTGTAAGAATTTACCTGCTAGTAAGCCATCTAAAATACGGTGATCGATGGAAAGACATAGGTTCACCATATCTCGTACAGCAATCATATCATCAATAATGACAGGACGTTTAACAATGGATTCCACTTGAAGAATTGCTGCTTGTGGGTGATTAATAATCCCCATTGATTGAACAGAGCCAAATGAACCAGTACTATTCACTGTGAAAGTGCCACCTTCCATATCGGCTTGGCTTAGTTTACCATTACGCGCTTTTCCAGCAAGTTCGCTAATTTCGCGAGCAATGCCTTTAATGGATTTTTCGTCCGCATTTTTAATAACTGGAACGTACAATAAATCACCAGCTGCAATCGCAATCGAAATATTGATATTCGCGTGCTCAATAATTTTATCGCCTGCCCATGTGCTGTTAAGTTGCGGGAATTCTTTCAATGCTTGTGCAACGGCTTTGATGAAAAAGGCGAAATAAGTTAATGAATAACCTTCTTCTTTTTTAAAGCTGTCTTTAACTGCATTACGATAGCGAACAAGACCTGTTGCATCCACTTCCACCATCATCCAAGCATGCGGAATTTCTTGTTTGCTCACGCTCATATGTTTAGCAATGGCTTTTCTTACGCCATTGATTGGGATTTCTCTGTCACCTGCTGCTGAACGTACAGGAGCTGGTGTAGCAGTTTTTTCTTGCGGTGCGCTTTGACTTTGCACTTCTGCTTTAGTAGCTACTGGTCCGTTTTCAATGACTTGAAGTAAGTCTTTTCTTGTAATTCGGCCACCTTTACCTGTGCCTTCTACAGTGGATAAATCGATATTGTTTTCACCAGCAATTCGTAGTACCGCTGGAGAAAATCTTCCACTAGCTGGTGCATCTGCTAGTTTCACTTGTTTTGTTTCTTGTTTTTCTGGCGCTTTTGTTTCTGTTTGTTCTACTTCAGCTACAGGTTCCGAACTTCCTGCGTCTGCTGTTTCAATTGTACAAATAACTTCGCCTACTTCTAGTGTTTCATCTTCTTCGGCTAAAATTTCTTTAATTGTTCCGCTAAAAGAAGATGGGATTTCTGCTGTTACTTTGTCAGTAAGTACTTCTGCGATAGCATCATACTTTTCAACTGTATCGCCTGGTTTAACTAACCATGAACTAATCGTTCCTTCTGTTACACTTTCCCCTAATTTGGGCATGGTGATTTTTTCAACTGCCACGGGTCTTCACTCCTTTAATTTAAAACGGGTCTAAAATTCCGCTAATTCTTTCATTGCATCCGCCACTTTATCTGGATTAATCATAAAGTGTTTTTCCATCGTTGGAGCAAAAGGCATCGCTGGGGTATCTGGTCCTGCGAGTCTAGCAATCGGTGCATCTAAATCAAATAGACAATGTTCCGAAATGATTGCCGCCACTTCACTAATAATACTTCCTTGTTTATTATCTTCCGTAACAAGAAGTACTTTACCAGTTTTTTTCGTTGCTTCGATAATCGCTTCTTGGTCTAATGGATAAATCGTACGTAAATCCAGAATATGCGCTTCGACACCTTCAGCGGCTAAACGTTCCGCAGCTTGTTGAGCAAATTGAACAGCAAGTCCATAAGTAATAACTGTAATATCATCGCCTTCACGAACGACATTTGCTTCACCGATTGGTACGATATAATCTGTTTCTGGTACTTCGCCTTTCAGCAAGCGATAGGCGCGTTTATGCTCAAAGAAAAGTACTGGATCGTTGTCACGAATCGCTGCTTTTAAAAGTCCCTTCGCATCATATGGTGAGGATGGAACAACAATTTTCAAACCTGGTTGTCCAAAGAATACTTTTTCAACAGATTGTGAATGGTAAAGTGCTCCGTGTACCCCACCGCCAAAAGGTGCGCGAATAACCATTGGGCAAGACCAATCGTTATTAGAACGGTAGCGAATTCTGGAAGCTTCTGAAATAATTTGGTTGACAGCAGGCATAATAAAGTCCGCAAACTGCATTTCTGCAACTGGACGATAGCCATACATCGCCGCTCCAATTCCTACTCCGGCAATAGCCGATTCAGCAAGTGGTGTATCAAGAACTCGGTCTTCACCAAACTCATCATATAAACCAGCAGTCGCTTTAAAAACGCCACCTTTTTTACCTACATCTTCTCCTAAAATAAATACTTTATCGTCGCGCTCCATTTCTTCTTTAAGCGCCATGGTTATTGCATCAATATATGAAATGACTGGCATTCAAATTCCCTCCTAATCAGCTATTCGCTTCTTCATCATATACATAAAGTAAAGATGATTCTGGTTCAGCGTATGCTGCACTTTCCGCATAATCGGTTGCTTCGTTAACTTCTTTCGCAATGTTTTTTTCGATTTCAGCGATTTTTTCTTCTGTTAAGTAACCTTCTTCCAGTAATTCTGCTTGGAAAATTTTCAGTGGATCTTTTCCTTTTGCTTCGTCAACTTCTTCTCTGGAACGATAACTACTATCGTCATCATCGGAGGAGTGTGGTGTGAAGCGGTAAGAAACTGTTTCAATTAAAGTAGGTCCCTCGCCGTTTCTTGCACGATCTGCTGCACGTTTAAATGCCGCGTATACTTCTCCCATATTCGTTCCATCTACACGTTCACCAGGGATGCCGTAACCAATTGCTCGGTCGGATAGTTTTTCAGCGGCATATTGTTTCGATGCTGGAACGGAAATAGCATATTGGTTATTGTGAATCACGAAAACAACTGGCAACTTATGTACAGATGCAAAGTTGATTCCTTCGTGGAAATCGCCTTGGTTAGAAGATCCTTCACCGGTTGAAGCATATATCGCAATCTCATCACCAGCCATTTTCGCTGCAAGTCCAATCCCTGTTGCATGCGGGAACTGGGTAGTTACAGGCGAACTTTGAGTGACAATGCGGTTTTCTTTTTGACCAAAGTGGGCTGGCATTTGTCGTCCGCCAGAGTTTGGATCTTCCGCTTTAGCGAACGCGGATAACATAATATCTTTCGCTGTCATCCCGAATGCTAGAACCACTGCTAAATCACGGTAATATGGTAATGCATAATCTTTATCTAAATCAAAGGCAAACGCAGCGCCAATTTGTGCCGTTTCTTGTCCTTGTCCAGAAATAGTAAAAGGAATTTTCCCAGAACGGTTCAGCAACCACATACGTTCATCCAGTCTTCTTGCCATTAGCATCGTTTCATACATTTTAATTAATTTATCTTCTGTTAAACCTGCTTCTTTTAAAGTCATTTTTGTTCCTCCTTTAAAGCTGTATTAACCGTGAATTGCATTGCCATCCACAGCAAGGGCAGCTTCTCTAAAACTTTCTGATAAAGTTGGGTGCGGGTGAATGGTGTTACCCACTTCCCACGGCGTTGCATTTAAAACTTGGGCTAAAGCGGCTTCGCTAATCATGTCCGTCACGTGCGGTCCAATCATGCTAACGCCTAGGATATCGTCTGTTTTTTTATCTGCAATAAGTTTAATGAAGCCATCTGACTCTCCGTAAACGAGCGCTTTCCCGATGCCACGGAAGAAAAATTTGCCTTTTTTCACTTCATAACCACGTTCTTTTGCTTGTTCTTCTGTGATACCGACACTTGCGATTTCTGTAGAAGTATAGATACAGCGGGGAACTAAGTCGTAGTCAAGTTTTTCAGCCACTTTTCCGGCAATATGGTTGGCTGCAATCGTTCCTTCTTCCATCGCAACGTGCGCAAGCTGAATTGTTGGAATGCAATCACCAATCGCGTAGATGTGGCTTTCTTTTGTTTGATAAAAATCATTTACTTGGATAAAGCCGTTTTCGGTCGCGATATCCGTGTTTTGTAAACCGATATTTTCTGTGTTAGCTGAACGACCGACAGAAACGAGAATTTTGTCTGCTGTGAAAGTTTGCTCTTCACCTTTAATAATTGCTTTAATTTCCACACCAGTATCCGTTTTTTTATAACTAGCTGCTTGAACTTCAGCAGATGTATGCATGTTTAATTTTTTCTTTTTATAAAGTCTTGCTAATTCTTTGGCTACTTCTTTATCTTCTGTTGGTAAAATTCGATCTGCATATTCTAGCACGGTAACTTCTACGCCAAAATCATGCATCATTGAAGCCCATTCCATCCCGATAACTCCACCGCCAACGATAATAATTGATTTTGGTAAAGTTTCTAGGTTTAGCGCGCCGTCAGATGATAAAACATTTTCTTCATCAATGCTTAAACCATTTAATGTACGCGGTTTGGAGCCTGTCGCGATAATTAAGTTTTTAGGAATGAGCATTTCATTTTCAGAGCCATCTTCAAATTCGACTGAAACCGTTCCAGCTGTTGGTGAAAAAATAGATGGTCCTAAAATGGTTCCCGTCCCTACAAACAAGTCAATTTTACCTTGTTTAAATAATTGATGGATTCCTTTTTCTAATTGATCGACTATTTGTTGTTTTCTTTCTTGTGCTTGTAAAAAATTGATTCCAGCAGTTCCTTCTACAGAAATACCAAATTCACTTGCTTTTTTTACTGTTTGCAGAACTTCTGCTGAACGTAATAACGCTTTCGTTGGAATACATCCACGGTGAAGACACGTTCCACCAACTTTCCCTTTTTCAACGACGGCTACTTTTTGGCCATTCTTAGCTGCTTGAATGGCTGCGACGTAACCGCCAGTTCCTCCACCAAGAATAACGACATCATATTCTGTTGCCACATTATCTCCTCCTTTTAGTACTCTTTCTCTTTCTCAAGACCAGCGAGCACACGTTGTACACCGCTATTTAATGCTTCTAACTCATCTTCTCCAGGTTCTATAATTACGCTGGTTATCCAGTTTGTTTGCTCAATAATTTTGCTTGTAAAAAGTTCACTTCTCGCAAGCCCGCCAGTTAAAATAATAGCGTCAATTTTCCCTTGTAAGACAACAGAGCATGCACCAATTTCTTTGCTAACTTGGTAAGCCATGGCATCAAAAGCTTCCATCGCTTTCACGTCACCCGCTTGTACTTTCGCTTCAACTTCTAGCATACTGTTAGTTCCTAAGTAAGAAATCATCCCACCTCGACCGACAATAAGTTCATGCAGTTCACGTTTCGTCCATTTCCCACTAAAACAAGCTTCTAAAAAATCATTCATCGGAAGTGAACCCGATCGTTCCGGACTAAAAGGCCCATCCCCATCTAAAGCATTATTCACATCCACTACTCTTCCTTGTCGATGAGCAGCAACGGAAATTCCGCCACCAAGATGCGCAATAACGAAATTCATCTTTTCATAATCATTTCCAAGCTCTTTGGCGATTTTTCGTCCTGCTGCTTTGTGATTTAATGCGTGAAAAATACTTTTTCTAGCAACAAAAGCATTACCAGATATTCTTGCTATTTCCTGCATTTCATCTACAACTACTGGATCTACAATGAAGCTTGGTATCGTTAGTTCATCTGCTAGTTTTTTTGCAAGCATTGCCCCTAGATTCGAAGCATGCTCTCCGTATTTATTTTCTTTTAAATCATCTATCATTTTTTCTGTAACCATATATGTACCGCCAGCAACTGGTCGAAGTAAACCACCTCTTCCAACTACGGCTTGTAAATTTTTTACATCATAACCGTGTGCATCCATCACTCGACGTAGAACTTGCCACCTAAAATCAAATTGTTCCTGTACGTTATTAAAGTCGGCTAGTTCTTGCATTGTATGTCTGACAGTTTCTTCAAAAAGTACTTTATCGCCTTGGTAAACAGCGAGTTTGGTAGACGTGGAACCAGGATTTATGGTTAAAACATCAAAAGACATTTGCTTTCCTCCAAATTTAATTGTGAAAAATGCAGTAGGTTATCATTTTCCCATGGACTATTGTAACACGTAGGCTGTAATCAAATAAAAGCCTTTGCATTCAGATTGTTAAAGTCCGTCTATTCACATTATTTCATCATTTTCCAACTAGTCTTACAGTTAGTATAAATGACGCTAATTTGTTTTCGGGTGTATCGTTTCTCGAGGAAATCACAATTGGTACTTTCGCCCCGACAACCGCACTGCCAACCCTCGCTCCAGCAAAATATACTAACGATTTATAAAGTGCGTTTCCTGTTTCAATATTAGGAGCGATTAATATATCTGCTTCTCCCGCAGAACTATCCGTAATTCCTTTATGGAGAGCCGCTTCTTTGGAAATAGCTACATCAAGAGCAAGTGGACCCGAGATGGCTATTGAGTTATCAAAATGCTGCACTACTTCCTGTGCTTCTACTGTGGATGGCATTTTTGCTGTCACTTCTTCCACCGCACTAAGTAAAGCAATTTTAGGATTAGTGATGCCGATTTGATGCGCTACGGCTATGGCATTTTCTGTGATAGCAATTTTCTCTTTTGTTTTTGGCGCTACGTTCATCGCACAATCAGTTATCAATAATGGTTTGTGATACGTTGGAATATCGAAAATGGCAATTTGACTCAATAATTGGTCTGTACGAAGGCCATTTTCTTTTTTTAATACGTGATGCATCAATGTAGCGGTTGGAATGAACCCTTTTACTAAAATATCAGCTTCTTTATTTTTTACCGCTAAAATGGCGCCTTGTGCTGCGGCTTCGGCGGTATCTGTTTGAATCCATGTAACGTTTCCATTCGCGGTTAACGTTTTGTCTTCCTTCTTGCCAAATAAAAGAAATTTACCTAAATTTTGGTTTAATGCAAGACGAATCGTTTCGAGCACAACTTCATCATCTGCTCCTGCTACGGCGAAAACAAATGAACTTGTTTCTATTACATCTGAAAAAAATCTACTTTTTGTCATAAAAATAACTCCTTTATCGCACAAAAAAGCCGCATTTCGAATTAGTAGTTGTTTTTATGACCAGGTAATAATTTTCTACCTTATTCATTTTAAGCAAAAACTATTCGATATGCAAGCAATTTCGTTTTTTTAATACGTTTGTTTTACTTTTTCCGCTTGTTCAATCATTTCTTTTGCATGTTGTTTGGTTAATTCGGTGACTTCTATTCCAGCAATCATTCGACTGATTTCTTCTACTTTCTCTTCCCCTTTAAGCACTGTAACGGAAGTTGTTGTCCGTTTGTTTTGGACTTTTTTCGTAATGTAGTAGTGGTGGTTCGCCATTGCTGCAACTTGAGGCAAATGGCTAATGCATAGGACTTGCGAGCCAACTGAAACAGCATAAATTTTTTCTGCAATCGCTTGACCAACGCGACCACTTACACCAGTATCTACTTCATCGAAAATAATCGAGGTGATACCTTGGTGCCTAGAAAAAATGGTTTTTAATGCTAACATCATTCTAGATAACTCTCCACCAGAAGCGATTTTTGCTAATGGTTTTAAAGGTTCACCCGGGTTTGTTGACATATAGAAAACGACGCTATCTTGCCCTGAATCTGTTAGTTCCATTTTATTTGCTTCAAAGCGTACACTAAAAATGGCTTTCTCCATATATAAGTGATTTAATTCTTGTTTGATTTGCTTCTCTAACGTAACAGCCGCTTTTTTACGGATTTCCGTTAGTGTATTCGCCTGTTTTGTTAGTTCTGCTTTTAGTGTTGCTAATTTGGTCTCTAAATGCCCGACATGTGATTCACTATCTGTCAGTTTTTCCATTTCGCTGCTTATTTCTTGTTCGTATTGAATGATATCTTCAATGGTTTTGCCATATTTGCGTTTTAATTGGTTTAAATCATTCAAACGTGATTCAATTTGATTCAGTTCTTCTGGGTGGAATTCGAGCTGATCCAGTGATTGCCTAATTTGACTCATGCTATCTTCTAACATATAGTAACTAGAAGAAATGGCCTCGCTAACCGCTTTATAATCCGTATGAATACTCGCCGCTGCTTCCATTTGGCGCATTGCTTCTCCAACAAACTCCAGCCCACCAGGCTCACCTTGAATCGCGGCATAAGCTCCTTGTAAATTTTCGTTAAGTTTTTCAAAATTGGCTAAGATATTTTTTTGTTCTAACAAGCGATCTTCTTCACCAGCTTGCAAATTGGCATTTTCAATTTCCTGTTGTTGAAAACGGAGCATATCCAGACGTTGCGCTAATTCTCGCTCATTTTTCGTCCAATTTTGCCACTCTTTCTCGATTGTTTGATATTCTTTGAAATTAGTTTGGTACTTGGTTAGTGCTGGCTTGATTTTGTCAGAAGCGAAACGATCAAGTAATGACAAATGAAACTCCTCATTCATCAATTCCTGATGTTCATGCTGACTATGGATATCTATTAATTTCGAGCCAATTTGGCGCAAGAGAACTGTAGTTACAAGTTTGCCATTAATTCGGCAACTATTTTTCCCCGAGCGAAACAGGCTGCGTTCTAGTACAACCATATCATCCGAAGCATCTATCCCATTTTCAATTAACGCATTTCGGCAAGCAAGGTTATCCTCTGCTAGCGCAAAAAGCCCTTGAAGTTCTAAACGTTCTTCTCCATGACGGATAAAGTCAGCTGATCCGCGTCCGCCAACAAGAAGACCAAGCGCATCAATAATAATTGATTTACCAGCGCCGGTCTCCCCCGTAAGTACCGTCATCCCTTCTTGAAAAGTTAAAGAAAGCGATTCGATGATAGCAAAGTTTTTAATTGTCATTTCTTGAAGCAAAATCTTTCACCTCCAACAAATTTTAAAGCATATCTATAAAACGATCTGTTAATGTTTTCGCATTTTCTTCCGAGCGACAAATAATTAAACAAGTGTCATCTCCGCAAATAGTCCCGGCTTTTTCCGGCCAGTCCAAGTTATCGATTAATGCACCAACCGAGTTTCCATTTCCAGGCATTACTTTTAAAATAATCATAAATTGCACGTTATCAATGCCAATAAAGCAATCAATCAAAGCGCGTTTTAATTTTTGATGTGGGTTAAAACTATTATCGGCAGGTAGACTGTATTTGTAACCACCTGTTTGTGTTGGAACTTTAACAAGATGAAGTTCTTTAATATCACGGGAAACAGTTGCCTGGGTGACTTTAACATCGCGTTCTAACAGAAGTTCTACTAAATCTTCTTGCGTGTCAATCTCATTAGATGTAATCAATTCTCGAATAATAATATGACGATGACCTTTATTCATTCCTTCTTCACCTCACGATAATTTTCTACTTACATCTTATCCGAAAAAACGCATAAAGTCACGGATTTAGTGCAAATTTATGCAAGAAAAGTTTCTTTAATACTTTATACATAGAAAATACATCTCGAAATGAGCCAAAATAGCATGGTAAAAGCAAAAACCGGAAAACATCGCTGCTTTCCGGTATACATTATTTACCTAATTTAGTATGTGCTTTGGCAATAAGTTTTGTAATTGCATCAGATTCTAAATGGCTTGTTCCTTTTTCTTCGCCAGTCCATTTAAGATGTGCGATAAATTCGATGTTTCCTTCTCCACCAGTTATAGGTGAAAAATCAAGTCCCATCAAATCATAACCATTATCGAGCGCAAATTGAACGATATTTTCAACTACCGATGTGTGTACTGCTGGGTCACGGATAATTCCTTTTTTACCGACTTGCTCCCGACCTGCTTCAAATTGCGGTTTGATAAGTGTCATCACATCGCCACCTGTCACAAGCACGGTTCTAAGCACAGGTAAAATTAGTTTCAGTGAAATAAAGGATACATCAATTGTTGCAAAATCTGCTAAACCTTCGGAAAAATCAGCTGGCGTTACATGACGGAAGTTAGTTCGTTCCATCACGGTAACACGATCATCGTTGCGCAGCTTCCATGCAAGCTGATTATAGCCAACATCGAGCGCATAAGAATGTCTTGCCCCATTTTGTAAAGCACAGTCAGTGAAGCCGCCTGTAGAGGCTCCAATATCAAGCATTAATTTATCTTTTACATCAAAGTCAAATACTTGCAATGCTTTTTCCAATTTCAAACCACCACGACTAACATAGGGCATTTGTTTTCCTTTGACTTGAAGTTCGCTGTCCACTGGGATTTTTTCTCCAGGTTTATCGACCCGCTCTTCTTTTTGGTAAACAATTCCCGCCATTATAGCGCGTTTTGCTTTTTCTCTCGTTTCAAATAATCCTTGTTCTACTAGCAGAATATCTGCACGTTCTTTTTTTATTGTCATAGTCTCTTCGCCCTTAACTTCTCGCTTTGTGCGAGCATTTCTTTTATTTTTAATACAATTCCAGCATTCGATATACCATATGATTCCAAGATTAGTGGCACGGAACCATGGCTAATAAATTCGTCCGGTAATCCAATTCGGTGTATTATTACATCCGTATAATTATTCGCCTCAATAAATTCTAACACACTCGAACCAAATCCGCCTTTTAATAATGATTCTTCCACTGTTAAAATGGGAATTTTTTGCTTTAAAATGTGATGTAGTAATGATTCGTCTAGCGGTTTAATGTAGCGTGCATTAATTACTCCAACCCGGCGTCCTTCAGATTCTAGTTGTTTAGATGCTTGAAGTGCTAGTGGAATAGTTGGCCCAAAAGTTAAAATAACCGCATCAACCGGTTGAATGAGCGTTTCCCACTGTCCGATTGGAATCAGCTCAGTAGATTCAGAAAGCAATGTGCCTGGTCCATCTCCACGCGGATAACGAATCGCAAACGGCCCATCATCATATGCAAAAGCTGTATCCATTAATCGTCTTGCTTCCGTTTCATCTTTTGGCATCGTGATAGTCATATTCGGAATACTATTCAAAAAAGAAATATCAAAAATACCCTGATGCGTTTCCCCGTCTGCTCCTACAAGCCCTGCTCTATCAATCCCAATTACGACATTCAATTTCTGCCGACAAATATCATGGACTAACTGATCATAGGCTCTTTGTAAAAAGGTGGAGTATATCGCAAGAAACGGTTTCATACCCTGTGTCGCTAAACCTCCCGCCATTGTTGTCGCATGTTGTTCAGCAATCCCAACATCGAAAAAGCGTTCTGGGAAAGCTTTAGCAAACTTTTCTAATTTTGAACCAACAGGCATTGCAGGAGTTATCGCAACAATACGTTCATCCATGGCTGCTAATCGCATTAATTCATTGCTGATGATAGAACTCCATGACGATGATTTCTTAACAGGCTTAATGAAGCTACCTGTTTCGACTTTATAAGGACCTGTGCCGTGCCATGTGCCACGAGAATCCAATTCGGCCGGTTGGTACCCTTTTCCTTTTTTCGTAACGATATGGAGCAATACAGGACCTTTTGTATGCTTGGCAAATTCTAAGTTAGTAATAATGTCTTCTAAATTGTGCCCATCAATAGGTCCAAGATACATAAAACCTAATTCTTCAAAAAAAGTTCCTTCTACAAGCAAGTGTTTTATACTATCTTTTGCTTTCTCGGTGGCGTCGGCCAATTTTTCACCAGCTGTCGGGATTTTACGCATCAGTTTATCTATATTCGTTTTAGTTTGCTGAAATTTGTCAGATGTTCTTAATTTCCCAAGGACATTGTGGAGCGCTCCAACATTAGGCGCGATAGACATATCATTATCATTTAAGATAACAATCATATCCTTGCCCATATCACCAATATGATTTAAAGCTTCTAAGGCCATACCTCCAGTTAACGCGCCGTCACCAATTACCGGGATTACATAAAAGTCTTCTTTTTTTATGTCTCTCGCGATGACCATGCCAGCAGCTGCAGATAAAGAAGTGGAGCTATGTCCTGTTTCAAACACATCGTGACTAGATTCTTTCCGTTTTGGAAATCCATCTAAGCCACCGTGCTGACGTAAAGTATCAAATTGGTTTGCCCTTCCAGTTAGGATTTTGTGCACATATGATTGGTGACCAACATCCCAAATAAATTTATCTTTTGGACTATTAAAAGTATAATGCAACGCAATGGTTAGTTCTACCACACCCAGATTCGGGCCAATATGCCCACCTGATTTGGAAGTAGAAGTAATTAAAAAAGCGCGAATATCCGCCGCAAGTGCTTCTAATTCTTGTATATCCAATTGCTTCATAAAGGAAGGATCCTTTATTTTTAAAAGATCCAAATAAAAACAACTCACTTTCCAAAGAGCCACTTGCATGAATGTGTGCAAGGTCTTTTTTCTCAATTAATTGTTCTTATTATAGCAAACAATCGCCGTTAAACCAAACAAGGTAAAATAATTTTGGGCAAATAAAAAAGCAAATCACCGAAATAATTTGCTTTTTCTTATTCAAAAAATAGAATTACGCTTTTTGAACGTTAGCTGCTTGAGGTCCGCGTTGGCCTTCTTCAACGTCGAAAGTTACTGCTTGACCTTCGTCTAAAGATTTGAATCCGTCGCCTTGGATAGCGCTGAAATGTACGAATACATCGTCACCGTTTTCGCGTTCGATAAAACCAAATCCTTTTTCTGCGTTAAACCATTTTACTGTACCTTGTTCCATGTTCATGTTCCTCCTCGTGTGTTATGCACACTAATTATTTACTATTCTTGCTTAACGGCACGAGATGGAAAGTTGTTCACAATCGTATCTTTCACCCACAAAAATAATCTTACATTAGTATAACACGGTATTTTAGGAAAAGCAAATCAATTTGAATTATATATGTGAAAAAATTTTGAAATTACTAGATAATTATGATTAATTTTCTCTAAGTGCGATTAAATCAGCAAGTTGCAAGAGAATTTCGTCATCAAAATCATGTCCTGAAAGCGCTGACTTTGCAATCGTCACATGCTCATTTAATGCCCTTTTAGCACCATCAAGCGTGAGTAATCCGGGATAGGTACTTTTATTCAGAAAAGCGTCCGCCCCTGTCTTTTTACCCATTTTCGTTTCATCGCCAATTACGTCCAAAATATCGTCGCTAATTTGAAATCCAATCCCAATATTTTCCGCAAAAATCCGTAATCTTTTCGTTTGTTCCGGATCCGCTTCTGCAATTTTCGCAGCAGAAGTTACGGCAAAAATTAATAATTCGCCTGTCTTCCGTGCATGGATGGATGATAGCTCTTCTAATGTCACTTGTTTATTTTCCGCTTCCATATCTGCAAGTTGACCGCCAACCATTCCTTCTGCACCACTACTAAAACTGATTTGGTTAATCAAAGCAATGCGTGTTTCAAAAGATAAATTTTCGTCTTCCGCTAAAATAGAAAAAGCAAGCGTTAGTAAAGCGTCTCCTGCCAAAATCGCTGTTGCATCCCCAAAAACTTTATGATTAGTGTATTTGCCGCGACGATAGTCATCATTATCCATTGCAGGCAAATCATCATGGATAAGGCTATACGTATGAATCATTTCTAATGCCGTTGCTGTTTTCACACCTAAAAGTGGATTAACTTTTAAGGCTTGAAGCGTAGCAAAAACGAGCATGGGGCGAATCCGTTTTCCGCCTGCTTGAACAGAATATAACATGGATTCTTTTAAAGTAGGTTCGATTTTCCGCTCACTTATTTCTTTAAAAAGGGACTCGTCGATGATTTTTTTATATTGTTCTAGAAAAAGGGTTAAATCTTGCAAATTTATTCACCATCCGCTTCAAAAGGAATTTCTTCTCCTGCATCTGTGACTACTTTTGCCATTCGTTTTTCGGCTGATTGTAATTTATCTTGGCACAATTTAGTTAGTTCGATTCCTTTTTGATACATATCGAGAGAATCTTCGAGTGAGGCGCTACCATTTTCGAGCGCTTCTACGATTGTTTCTAATTCTGCTATTGCTTCTTCAAAAGTTTTCTTTTTAGTTGCCACTTGTATCTTCCTCCTTCGCGGTAATGAGTGCCTCTATCTGTCCGCCTTGCATTTTCACTTGGATATTATCGCCGACTTCAAGCTCCTGCACTGATTTGACCAGCGTATTCTCTTTATACGTTACACCAAATCCTCGTTTCAATAAAGAAAGAGGACTCAAATGCTCTAGCGCATCTACTTGCCTAAAGAAAGATTGTTGCTTGTCTTTCAAAAGTTGCTTCATCGCTTTATCCAACGCTTGAAGGCGTAATGTCATTTGTTCTTTTTGAAGTTCAATTTCTTTGTTCGGATGGTAGTAATGGAGCCGATCATTTAACCGGTCAAAAGCTGTTTGCTTAACAAATATTTGTTTAGAAAAAGCATTATTTAATCGTTCGGAAAAATAATCTGTACGTTCCATTTGCTGTTCTAATTGATGTTTCGGACCATTTAGAATCAAGTGTTGTTTAAGTTGCTCTAGTGACCGTTCTTTTCTTTCTAATACTTGTCTGGTAACTGCGAGCAAACGGTATTTACGTTCTGCTAATCGTTCTTCTAAATCGCGATAATCTGGGACAGCAAGTTCTGCCGCCGCAGTTGGCGTTGCAGCTCGTACATCTGCAGAAAAATCGCTTAATGCAAAATCAGTTTCATGTCCGACCGCTGAAATTACAGGTACATCGGAATCATATACTGCTCGAACAACAGGTTCTTCATTAAAAGCCCATAGTTCTTCAAGCGAACCACCACCGCGCCCAATAATCATAACATCAATATCATTTCGCTGATTAATCTTGCCGATGTTTTCGACAATTTTTTGAGCTGCTTTCTCCCCTTGAACAATAGTTGGATAAACAATCACTTCCACAGAAGGCATCCTTCGATGAATGGTGGTTAGTATATCACGAACAGCCGCACCAGTTTTGGACGTAACGACAGCGACTTTGGACGGGAAAGAAGGAAGCACTTTTTTATGCGTTTCCGCAAAAAGCCCTTCCTTTTCCAATTGCGATTTTAATTGCTCTAATTGAATATAAAGCGCTCCGACGCCATCTGGTTCCATATGTTCTGCATAAAACTGATAGCGACCAGCTTTTGTAAATACGCCAATTCGTCCTGTGATAAGGACATTCATACCATCTTCTGGGACAAAACCAATTTTTTGAACTGCTTTGTGAAACATGACAGAACGAAGCATCGCAAATTCATCTTTTACCGTAAAATATAGATGTCCACTCGCTGGTTGTTTTAAATTAGAAATTTCACCGCGCACAAAAACTTGCTTCATGTAAGGATCTACTTCAAACTTTTTTTCGATATATTTGGTTATTGCTGCTACCGTCAAATATTTATCTTGCTCCATCATTTCACATCCAATTAATCAATTCATTTTCCAAATGCGTTTTGCGGCTTTTAATGTGTTCGCAAGTAGCATCGTGATAGTCATCGGGCCAACGCCACCTGGTACCGGCGTGATAAATCCTGCTTCTTCTACCACATCATCAAAGTCCACATCACCGCATAGCTTATTGTTTTCATCGCGATCCATGCCAACATCAATAACAATCGCGCCTGGTTTGATATAATCTTTTTTCACGAATTTCGCTAGACCTGTCGCTACAACAAGAATATCTGCTTCTTTCGCTACTTGAGGTAAATCTTTTGTACGGCTGTGCGCGATGGTAACTGTCGCATTTTCATTTAACAGTAATTGAGCTACTGGTTTTCCTACGATATTACTTCTACCAATAACGACAGCGCGTTTGCCTTCTATTTGAGTGCCGGTTGATTTTATAAGTTCAATAATCCCTGCAGGTGTACAAGGAACAAAAGAATCTTTTCCGATGAATAAATTACCTACATTCACTGGATGGAAACCGTCAACATCTTTGTCATAGCTAATAGTATCAATTACTTTTTCTTCTGAAATGTGTTCTGGTAATGGTAACTGCACGAGGATGCCATGAATAGTTTTATCTTCGTTAAGCTCCTCTACAACAGATAGTAATTTTTCTTCTGTTACATTTTCTGGAAGTTCAATTAAAACGGATTTCATCCCCGCTTCTTCTGTCCGTTTTTGTTTATTTCTTACATATGTACGAGATGCTTGATTGTCGCCAACGAGCACAACAGCAAGACCTGGTTTCTTACCTTCTTTTACTAATTCAGCTACTTCTCTTGTTACTTTTTCTTGAATTTCTTTTGCTAACTTTTTGCCATCAATAATTTCTCCCATGAGTATTGCCCCCTTTAAAAATAAGTTCCACGTAATTATTCTTAAAAAATCACGAAATAAGGGAGTGCAAGGGAGTTCCCTTGCACTCAATCAAGCTTATTTATCTTCCGGTGCAATATTAGCAAGTACGCCATTAATAAATTTACTTGATTTTTCATCGCTGTAAATTTTTGCAATTTCGATGGATTCATTTAAACTAACTCTATTTGGCACATCATCCAAGTACTTAATCTCATAAACACTCAAGCGAAGTAAAGATAAATCTACTTTACTCAAACGATCTATACGCCAATTGTCTAAGTTAGGCTCAATAATAGCATCAATTTCAGCTTTATTCGCCATTACACCTTCGACTAATTTTTCCATATAGTCGTCTTGCTCGTCTTCCATGATGTTTTTAATTGCTTGATCTAGCGACATTTCGTTTAGCTCTATTTGGAATAGTGCTTGAAGTGCTTTCTCGCGCGCCTCTCTTCTTTTCATGTTAAAGCTGCTCCTTTTGTTCCTTGAATTTTATAGCTCAAAATCATCGAAGGAAAGTGTTTCTGTTTTTTCAAATTGTACACCAACGATATGAACGTTGATTTCGAGTACATTTAACCCAGTCATATTAAAAATGGTATCTCTGACAGCATCTTGAATATTTTGAGCAACAAGTGGAATTGTTGCGCCAAATAAGACTGTACAATAAAGTTCGATTAGAATTCCTTCTTCGGTTAGTTCTACTTTTACGCCTTTACGATAGTTTACAGCACCACTGAATTTTTCGCGCATTTCTGTCGCAAAGCCACCTTGCATATAAGCAACATTTTCGATTTCACTTGCAGCAAGACCAGCAATTACGCCAATTACTTCAGGTGCAATCTCAATTTTGCCAAGCGGTGCATCATTTTGTTTACGCAAATCTTTTGTATAAGCCATTATTTAGCCCTCCTTAGAAAGATTCATTACATCATTTTGCTCCAAGAATTTGGTATTGAAGTCGCCCGATAAAAACACATCATTATCTAATACACGTAAATGGAACGGAATGGTTGAAGGAATACCATCAATGGCAAATTCGGACAACGCACGTTTCATTTTTTGAATCACTTCTTCCCGTGTTTCCGCGTAGCAGATTACTTTAGCAATCATCGAATCATAGTATGGTGGGATTTTGTAGTTTGGATAAGCTGCTGAATCAATCCGGACACCTAAGCCACCTGGAGGAAGATAAAATTTAATTTCTCCTGGAGCAGGCATAAAGTTTTTCTCTGGATTTTCAGCGTTAATCCGACATTCCATCGCCCAACCTGTTAATTTCACATCTGATTGTTTAATTTGTAGTTCTTCCCCAGAAGCAACTAGAAATTGTTGTTTCACTAAATCAACACCAGTAACAAGCTCGGTTACCGGGTGTTCTACTTGGATACGCGTATTCATTTCCATAAAGTAGAAATTATTTTCATGGTGATCGAAAATGAATTCAATCGTTCCTGCGCCAGAATAATTCACGGCTTTGGCAGCTTTAACAGCAGCTTTCCCCATTTTTTGGCGAGTTTTTTCATCAATGGCAGGTGATGGTGATTCTTCAATTAGCTTTTGTAAGCGGCGTTGAATACTACAATCACGTTCTCCTAAATGAATAACGTTACCATGGTTATCAGCAAGCACTTGAATTTCTACATGGCGAAAATCTTGAATATATTTTTCTAAGTAAACGCCAGGATCACCAAATGCGGCTTCGGCTTCTTGTTGGGTAGTTTGAATGCCAGAAATTAATTTCTCTTCATTTTCTGCTACACGGATACCTTTACCGCCACCGCCAGCTGTTGCTTTAATGATAACCGGATAACCGATTTTCTTAGCGATTTTTTTGCCATCTTCTACATCCTTAACGATTCCTTGTGAACCAGGAACAATTGGAACACCTGCTTTACGCATCGTTTCTCGAGCAACATCTTTTGTTCCCATTTGCGAAATAGCAGAAGCACTTGGTCCGATAAAAGTAATATTACAGTCTTCGCATAACTCCGCGAAATCTGCATTTTCGGCTAAGAAACCATAGCCTGGGTGAATAGCATCACAGTTCGTTAAAACTGCCAGACTAATAATGTTGGACATATTTAAATAACTATCTTTTGTTGCCGCGGGACCTACACAATAAGCTTCATCCGCCAGCTGAATATGTAGCGCTTCTTTATCTGCTTCCGAATAAATCGCCACTGTCTCCACTCCAAGTTCTTTTGCAGCGCGAATGATACGGACAGCGATTTCTCCACGGTTCGCTACCAGTACTTTTTTAATCATGTTTTTCGACCCCTTATTTTTTTCTAACTTTGAATAGTGGTTGTCCAAATTCGACTAATTCGCCACTTGAAACAAGAATTTCTGCGATTTCTCCGTCGATATCAGCAGTAATTTCATTGAATAATTTCATTGCTTCTACAATACATACAACAGATTGCGCAGATACTTTAGATCCAACGCTAACAAAATTAGCATCTTCTGGTGAAGCAGACGCATAAAAAGTCCCAACCATTGGAGATGTAATGACTTCTAAACTAGCATCTTCCGCTGTATTTGCTTCCGCTTGAGGAGCAGCTGGTTGAGCTTGTGCTACTGGTGCAGCCTGAGCTGGTGCTTGTGTGATAGCAATTGGTGCTTCTTGGACTGCTGCAGCAACAACCGTTTTATTCTTTTTAAGCAAAATCTTACTATCTTTCGTTTCTAACTCAAATTCATCTAGGGTTGACTCGTCAATCAGCTCGATTAGCTGTTTAATTTCATCTATTGATAACATACCATTTACACTCCTTAATAATACTAAAAATAAAAAATTGCATGAATCACGCATTGTCCTTATTGTACCATACTTTTTATTCAAAAGGTGTACTGGAAGCGCTAAGAAATAGAAAAACAGCTGAAGAATTAACTCCAGCTGTAGTAAACGATTCTTGCTTACGCCCGAGAAACATACGCCGCTTCGGTTGTATTAATTACTAGTTTGTCTCCTTCATTAACGAAAAATGGCACTTGAACAACAAGACCAGTTTCAAGCGTGGCTGGTTTAGAACCGCCTGAAGAAGTATCACCTTTAATTCCAGGATCAGTTGCAGTAACAACTAATTCTACTGTGTTAGGTAAATCAATACCGATTGTTTCGCCTTGATACATGATAATATTAATTTCCATATTTTCTTTTAGGAATTTAAGTTCATGAGCAATTTGGTCTTCTGGAAGCTCAATTTGTTCATAAGACTCATTATCCATGAATACGTGATTTGTGCCGTCAGCATACAAGTAGGCCATTTTACGGTTGTCGATTTGCGCTTTTGCTACTTTTTCGCCACCACGGAATGTTTTTTCTTGGATTGCACCTGTGCGAAGGTTACGTAATTTGGAACGAACGAATGCTGCTCCTTTTCCGGGTTTTACATGTTGAAAATCTAGCACACGCCAAATACCATTATCTACTTCTATTGTTAACCCTGTTTTAAAGTCATTTACTGAAATCATGTTTTTCCTCCTGTAATTTGCAAAGTATCTTTATTTGGAGCATATTAAAACTGCTCATTCTTACTTATTTAACCATAAAACACACAAAGTTACAAAGGAATTTTATAAAATAATTAATTCTTTTGGTGAATGAATTAAAATCTCATTACCTGTTTCTGTAATTAAGAGATCATCTTCAATTCTAACGCCACCGATTCCTGGTAAATAAATTCCTGGTTCATCCGTCACAACATGTCCGACTTCTAGTTTTTGAGGGCTCTTAAAGGATAAATTAGGCCCTTCGTGAATTTCTAGTCCAATACCATGTCCTAAAGAATGTCCAAATGCATCGCCATATCCAAAAGAAGAAATATAATCACGTGCAATAGCATCTGCTTCAATTCCAGTCATACCTGGTTTTAAGCTATCGATTACCTTTAATTGCGCATCTAACGTAATTTGGTAAATTTCTTTTAATTTTTCAGCAGGTTCACCGACCGCGATAGTTCTTGTCATATCTGAACAATAACCGTCATAGTAACAGCCGTAATCCATTGTAACGAAATCGCCAACTTCGATTTTTTTATCTGAAGCAACACCATGCGGTAACGCAGAACGAACACCAGATGCGACGATTGTATCAAACGATGAGGAAGTAGCTCCCGCACGTCTCATAAAGAATTCTAGTTCATTAGATACTTCGATTTCAGCCATGCCTGGTTTGATAAATTGAATGATATGTGCAAAAGCTGCATCAGCAATATCACAAGCTGTGCGGATTGCTTTTAGTTCACTTGCTGTTTTCACTTTACGCATTTCTTCAAAGAAGCCAGTAAGTGGGATTAATTGACGATTAAATACGTGCTCCATTTGTTTAAATTCAGATACAGTCACATAATCCGCTTCAAAATGTAGTGTTTTTGTATCATTTTTAATTAATAAATCTTCTACTGTATCAAAAATCGGACCAGTATGTTGTACAATTTCGTATCCTTCTGCTTGTTTTGCTGCTTGTTCCGTATATCTGAAATCTGTTACAAAATAAGCTTTTTCAGGTAAAATTAGCGCCACACCACTTGTTCCAGTGAAACCTGATACATACCTTCTATTAAACTCACTTGTGACAAGAACTGCTTCTATTTTTTCCTTGCCCAGCGTTTCTTGAATTTTAGTTAATTTAGACATTTTTATTCCCCCACTTTTATCAAATTTTAGGCGCGCAAAAATCGCATTATTAGACGCGTTCGAAACTATTTTATCACAATTTAGAAAAAATAACTTTTTTTAGGCGTTTTGCGCTATACGAAAAACTATTTTTAGCGTAAAATAACATATTAGTAAACATGAATAGGCTGGTGAAAACTTTGAGCAAACAAAACGTACCATCATATGGCGGTCAAGCTGTAGTTGAAGGCGTCATGTTTGGCGGCAGAAAACAGACCGTAACAGCGATTAGACGTATAGATGGTTCATTAGAATATTTTTATTTAGAAAAAAATAGTCCAGTTTGGGTTATGCGTATGAAGAAAATCCCTTTTTTAAGAGGAATTGTCGCATTAATTGAATCTAGCGCTATCGGTTCCAAACACCTCGCTTTTGCAACAGACCGATATGACGAAGATCCAAATAATCCAGTAGAAGAAGAAAAAATTGAAAAGAAAGAATCAAAAGTCGCGATGTGGCTTGGTGTTGCTGTCATCGGTATTTTATCTTTCGTCTTTGCAAAATTTATCATGACGCTCATCCCTGTATTTTTAGCGGAATTATTCCGTCCTATCGTTCCAGGCGATACGGCTCAAGTATTTTTAGAGAGTCTTTTCAAATTAATTCTTCTATTAACCTATATTTTCGCGGTTTCTCAGACCCCTATTATTAAACGAGTTTTTCAATATCACGGTTCTGAGCATAAGGTAATAAATTGTTACGAAGAAAATTTACCTTTAACGGTTGAAAATGTACAGAAACAATCGCGACTTCATTATCGTTGTGGTAGTAGCTTTATTTTATTTACAGTTATTGTTGGTATGTTTATTTATTTGTTAGTACCAACTGATCCTCTTTGGCTTCGTGTGGTCGACCGGATTTTACTTATTCCTGTCGTACTTGGTGTAGCATTTGAAGTACTTCAATTAACTAATAAATGCCGCAATATCCCAGTTCTTAAATATTTAGGGGTCCCGGGTTTATGGCTACAACTTCTTACAACAAAAGAACCGTCTGATGATCAAGTGGAGGTTGCCATCGCATCCTTTAATGAACTTTTACGAGTAGAAAAAGAAGGCGCACCAGTAGATGTAGCGGAACCGGAGAATCTGGAACTTTTAGAATAGGAGTGGATTAATTTGAAGAAGTATCCCCTCATAGTTATTATTTTACTTGCGCTTGTTGGTATTGGGCTTTTAATGGGTGGTTTTAAATCATTTTTCACCTTAATTATTTCCGTTTTAATCGGGACACTTATTTTCACCCTTCTACTGCGGCTTTTCACAAATAGAAAAACTGACAGTAATTACCAAAAAGCAGTAAAACAATCGAAAAATTTACATGATCCGAAGAAAAAAACGAAGAAAAAACGAAAATCTTCTTTCAAAGTGATTGATGGTGGCAAAAAATAAGTTATAATAGAAAAGGATGCTTTAAAAAAAGCAGTTTTCAGGATGAAAGGGGTTTACACAATTGATTAGTTGGATTATAGCAATTATCATTCTGGTTATTCTTCTAGGATACGAAATTTACCAGTTTGTAATGCGTCGCAAAGCAGTAAAAGTTTTAACAGAAGAAGAATTTAAAAAAGGTTATCGTAAAGCACAGTTAATTGATGTTCGCGAGCCAAATGAATTCGATGCTGGACATATTCTTGGAGCTAGAAATATCCCAGTTACACAAATGAAAAACCGTACAACAGAAATTCGTCAAGATTTACCAGTTTACTTATACTGCCAAACAGCACAACGTAGTAACCGTGCAGCAATTATGCTTTACAAACGCGGATACAAACAAGTGTATCAGCTTAAAGGCGGCTACCGTAAATGGACAGGAAAAACTAAATCTAAATAAGAAAAAGCCTTGCTGCGAAGTTTCGCAACAAGGCTTCTTTTTATACTTCTTTTTGATAACGTAAAATCGGTTTTCTAGCAGCACGTGTTTCGTCTAGTCGTTTTACATAGGTGCTATGAGGCGCTTCTTGGACGATTTCAGGATTTTCTTCTGCTTCTTTCGCAATTTTCAACATCGTATCGATGAAAGAGTCTAGGGTTTCTTTCGATTCTGTTTCAGTCGGTTCAATCATGATTGCTTCACCAACAATTAGCGGGAAATAAACAGTTGGCGGATGGAAATTATGATCTAGCAATCGTTTCGCAATATCAACAGTTCTTACGCCTAGTTTCTTCTGTCTATTACCACTTAAAACAAATTCGTGTTTACACACTTGATCAAATGGTAAATCATAAGCTTCTTGCAGTTTACGCATCATATAGTTGGCATTTAAAACAGCATATTCTGTCACTAATTTCAAACCATCTGGGCCCATCGTGCGAATATACGTATACGCGCGAACATTGATGCCGAAGTTACCATAATAAGGTTTCACACGACCAATAGAATCCGGGTAGTTATAATCAAACGTGTATCCTTCATCTTTTTTCGTAAGGACTGGTGTTGGTAGGAATGGGATTAATTCCTTTTTCACGCCAATCGGTCCAGAGCCAGGGCCTCCACCACCGTGAGGACCAGTAAATGTTTTGTGTAAATTTAAATGAACGACATCAAAGCCCATGTCTCCTGGTCTAACTTTCGCCATAATAGCATTTAAGTTGGCGCCATCATAGTATAATTTCCCGCCAGCTTCATGAACGATTTCCGCCATTTCAACGATATCTTTTTCAAACAGGCCGAGTGTATTTGGGTTTGTAAGCATTAATGCAGCTGTATCTTCGCCTACTACTTTTTTCAAATCAGCTACATCGACAAGTCCTTTTTCATTCGATTTCACTGTGACCACATCAAAGCCTGCTACTGCCGCGGATGCTGGATTCGTTCCATGCGCAGAATCTGGGATGATAACTTTTGTGCGTTTTGTATCCCCATTTTTTTCATGGAAGGCACGAATAAGCATTAATCCAGTCCATTCACCGTGTGCTCCTGCAGCTGGTTGGAGCGTTACTTCATCCATTCCAGTAATTTCAACTAAACTTGTTTGTAAGTCATACAGTAGTTCTAGCGCGCCTTGGACAGAGCTTTCTGGTTGATTTGGATGGATATTCGCAAAGCCTGGGAATCGAGCTACTTTTTCATTGATTTTAGGGTTATATTTCATCGTACAGGAGCCAAGTGGATAAAAACCAGAATCTACTCCAAAATTATGATTGGATAAATTAGTATAATGACGCATGATTTCGAGCTCACTCAATTCAGGTAAATCTGCTGGTACAGAACGAATATACGCTTGATCAAAATAATCACCGGCATTTGTTTCTGGAACATCGCTTTCTGGCAAACTAAAGCCAATTCTTCCCGGAATAGAACGTTCAAACACTAATGGCATCGTTTCTTCTAAATTCATTTTGCACCCTCCAAGCTAGCCACAAAGGCATCAATTTCCTCTTTTGTCCGCATTTCAGTAACTGCTACAAGCATATGATGTTTGTATTTTTCCTCATAAAAACCAAGGTCATACCCACCAATAATCCCTTCATCTAAAAGTGATTCGTTCACTTCTTTGATTGGTTTCGAAAGTTTTACAACAAATTCATTGAAAAAGCCATCTGAAAATAGAACTTCAAAGCCTTTTTCACGGAATTTTTGTTTGGCATAATGAGATTTATCTAAGTTTTGTTTTGCCATTTCTACAAGACCTGTTTTTCCAAGGGTTGCCATTGCGACAGAAGAAGCTAATGCATTCAACGCTTGATTGGAACAAATATTAGACGTCGCTTTATCACGGCGAATGTGTTGTTCGCGTGCTTGTAATGTTAGTACATACCCGCGCTTCCCGTTCTCGTCTACAGTTTCCCCGACTAAACGTCCAGGAACTTTACGCATTAATTTATTTGTTACCGCAAAGAAGCCACAGTGCGGTCCGCCAAATGATTCTGGGATACCAAATACTTGCGAATCACCCACAACAATATCTGCACCAAATTCTCCTGGTGGTGTTAACAAGCCTAGAGACAACGGGTTGCTCGATACAAGTAATAAAGAATTATTTTCATGCACTAATTTTTCAAGTTCTGCCAAAGGTTCCACTTGTCCATAGAAGTTTGGATATTGTACAACAAAACCTGCTATATCATCTGAAAGAGCTTTTTTTAGCGCCTCAATATCTGTTTTGCCATCTAGTTCTGGAATAACTTCTACTTCTATATGTTGACCAGTTGCATAGGTTTTTAATACATTGCTACTTTCCGGGTGAACAGCTCCGGAAATGAGAATCTTTTTGCGCTTTGTATGCCCACTTGCTAGCATAGCTGCTTCCGCGAGCGCTGTCCCACCGTCATACATCGAGGAATTAGCCAGGTCCATTCCAGTAAGTTCCGCAATCATCGTTTGGAATTCAAAGATTGCCTGCAACTCCCCTTGCGAAATTTCAGGTTGATAAGGCGTGTAGGCTGTATAAAACTCTGAACGAGAAATAACGTGATCCACAACAGTTGGAATGTAATGACTATAGACACCAGCTCCTAAAAAGGAAGCATATTCTGTTGTATTAGCGTTTTTAGAAGCAAGTTTTGATAGTTCGCGTAATAGTGCAGGTTCAGATTTTGCCGGTTTTAAATCATAATCCCGTTTAAATCTAATTTTTTCTGGAATGTCTTGAAATAAGTCATCAATTGACTTAACCCCTATTACATCAAGCATTTCCTTTTCATCTTGTTCTGTCATTGGTAAATAACGATGTTTTGCCATATTATTTCCTCCTTTTTACTTTGCGCGTTTATAAAATGGTGTTGGTACTATTTTTGCTTTTATTTTTTTATTTCTAATACCCACTTCTACTTCTTGACCTAATTCTGTGTAAGCTGTATCAATTAGAGCAAGACCAATATTTGTTCCAAGTGTTGGTGATTGGGTACCAGAAGTCACAATGCCGATTTCTTCGTCATTCAAAAACACCGGGTAATCGTGGCGCGGAATACCTCGTTCAATTAATTCAATACCAACTAATTTTCTGTTCAGCCCGGCTTCTTTTTGTTTAATAAGCGCTTCTTTACCTATAAAATCAGCTTCTTTTTTTAATTTAACAGCAAAATTAAGTCCGGCTTCAAGTGGCGTAATGTCTTTGCTCAATTCTTGCCCATAAAGCGCAAGTACTGCCTCTAGGCGCAATGTATCCCGTGCACCTAAACCAATTGGAGCTACTCCTTCAGCCAAAATTGCCTCAAAAACTTTTCCTGCATCAGCGCTTGGCATATAAATTTCAAATCCATCTTCTCCAGTATAGCCACTTCTTGAAATGATTGTTTTCACTCCTGCTACATCCGCATCCTCCACAAATCCAAAGAAGCTAATCGAACTTAAATCTACATCCGTTAGTTTTGCGAGAATTTTTTCAGCGTTTGGCCCTTGTAAAGCTAATTGTCCATATTCCGAAGATACATTGGTAACTGAGACATCTCCCTGAATATTTTTTACCATCCATTCAAAATCTTTAGCTGTATTTGCTGCATTAACAACAAGTATGTATTCCGTTTCTGATTTCTTATAAACGACTAAATCGTCTACTGTTCCACCGGTTTCATAGCACATAATGTTATATTGCGCTTTACCAATTTTTATTTTTTCAATGTCGTTGGTTAACAAATATTGTAAATAAGAAGTACTATCAGGACCTTCCACCAAAATTTCTCCCATGTGGGACACGTCAAATAACCCTGCATCAGTTCGCACGGCTTCGTGTTCTGCTTTTATACCAGCAAATTGTACTGGTAAATCCCATCCACCAAAATCAATGGTTTTCGCACCATATTTTGCATAAAGTGGATGAATCGGTGTTTTTAGTAACTCTGTCATAATTTTATCCTCCTTTTTCACATAACAAAAAGGCTTATATGATTCATAAGCCCTGTCGTAACATAAATATGACTCCAGAGTTGCGTCCCGTAAACATCCTTTTGCCTGAGAGTTTCACATAATACATGCTTTCCCCGTCGGCGCTGCTTTTCGCAGTCTCTCTGTTTACATTCACCCGCTAATTCTATTATGTATTTGCCTTTTCTATAGCTTATCATGAGTTGTATTGTTCGGCAAATAATTAGTTTTAAAGCCTAAATTTTCTTTATTTTTGATATTGGTTCGGAATGTAAGGGCTTTATTGTGATATTACCGTTTGATTATACGTTTGTTATTCATTGCACATAGATTGTGAAAATGATTAAAATCGAAAAAAATGTTTTCTTCACTTATTTGCTTCTAAAATATCACTTTCAATATTATTTTAGCTTGAAATGCTACTTTTGCATTTAGAAAATACTATTTTCGTTTTTGTGAAAGATTCGGACACAAAGGATTTTGTTTGCTTATGAAGAATATGACTTGTAAGGAGGTTCTTATGCCGCAAAAAATGACAGAACACATCATAACTCAAGCATTACGTGTCCATGCAAGCGATGTTCATATTCATCCACTCTCAAACCGCTACTTACTCCGGCTTCGGGTAAATGGGACATTGATTCCGCTTCTTTACCTTCCAATAGATGTAGGAGAAAAGTTAATATCTTTTCTTAAATTCCAAGCAGCTTTGGATATAAGCGAAAAAAGACGACCTCAATCCGGTAGTTTTGAAAAAAATACAAACACAGAAAAAATTGCTTTACGGCTTTCTACTATGCCTGGCAAAGATTTTCATGAAAGCATGGTTATTCGAATTTTTCGTTACAAGTACCCTATCCCATTTTTAAAATCCAGTGTGTTTCCTAGATCCACTAAACAAATTCAACAACAGTGTAAAAACCAAACAGGCTTGTTTCTTTTTTCTGGTAGCACAGGTAGTGGTAAGTCTAGTTCTATGTATAGCCTTGTTTCTTCTATTGAAAATAAAGATGAACTGCAGATCATTACAATTGAAGATCCTGTTGAACATCATTCTCCCGGCTTTCTCCAAATCGAAGTGAACGAAAAGGCAAGCATCACCTATGCGCCCATCATTCGCTCCGTCTTACGCCATGATCCTGATATTTTAATTATCGGAGAAATACGCGATGCAGAAACCGCTAAAATAGTTGTTCGTGCTGCATTAACTGGTCACTTAGTTTTAAGCACGGTTCATGCAGGAGATGCTTACGGAGTTTTATTAAGATTACTTGAATTCGGTATTAGCTCAGAAGAATTAGCGCAATGCTTACTCGGAATCAGCTTTCAGAAGCTGACACACCTCGTTTGCACCTTCTGCGGAGAAAAATGCCATCCCCTTTGTACACATTTGCACCGAAAAAGAACAGCTATCTATGAAGTTCTTACGCAACAAGATATAAAAGCCTACTTCCAATCTAATAAACAGCAGATTAAGCCTAAATACCCTATTAAAAGAACCTTTGAGAAAGGAGTTGCCTATGGCTTTTTTTCAGCGCACTAATTGGAAAGAGGACGGAGAATTTTTAATTAGAGTTGCCAGTTTACTCGAAAAGGGATTCTCATTGGATGCAACCATTAGCTATTTAAGCATTACTTCACCCAAATATCGCAAAAGATATGAACAAATTATCACTTCACTTTCAAACGGAAATTCTTTTTCCTATGCTCTTTCAAAAAACGGATTTCCTGAATTCATTTGTTCACAACTTCATTACGCTTCTAGTCACGGTTACTTTTTGCAAACAATTCACGAAACCGGCGTCCATATGAAAAGAAAGGCGGAGGAAAAAAACGCATTAATGAAGACCTTCCAATATCCACTAGTCTTATTCTCTACAGTTATTATTGTGTTCTTCTTGCTTCGAATTTTTCTCTTACCTAAATTCGAACTTTTATTTACACAACTATCAACTAACGGCACTGTCGGAACTAAATTCACTTATTTCCTGCTTGAAAAAGTTCCAGTTTTATTAGGAATTTTTTTACTTAGCCTTTTTCTAATTTTCAGCTTCATTATTCGAAAACAAAAGCAAAAAAATGCTTACGACCGAGCTTATTTTTATTGTCGTATTCCATATATTCGCCAATTTTCAAGAATTCATTATTCGCAATACCTTTCGCGCGAACTCGGATATCTGCTGAAAAGTGGTTTATCTATAACGCATATCATGCACCTCTTCGCGCAAGAAGAATCTCCCGCATTCTTTCAAGCAATCGCCAGGCAAATTCTTCCCACGCTTGAACAAGGATTATCACTAACAAAAGCACTAGAAAAAATGCCTATATTTGAAAAAGAACTTTATTACATTGCTATCCACGGTGAAAAAAATGGTAATTTAGCTGAAGAATTTTTATTTTATTATAACTTATGTCATCAGAAATCACTTCAAAAAACCGAAAAATTATTTTCATTTATCCAACCAATTGTTTTTATCGTTATTGGTATTTTAATTGTATCCATTTATTTGTCCATTTTATATCCCATGTTTTCTATGGTAAATCATATTTAAAGGAGGAGTTTTAATGTTTAAAAAGAAAATTGATTGGCGAGATGAGCGAGGCTTTACTTTGGTAGAGATGTTAATTGTATTGTTAGTGGTTAGTGTTTTGTTACTCCTCACTATTCCAAATATAGTATCACAAAGTAAATCAATCAACGATAAAGGATGCGAGGCCTTTATTTCAATGGTTCAAGGTCAAGTTCAGTCCTACCAGTTAGATAAAAATTCAATCCCTTCTGTAGCTGATTTAGTAAGTGGAGGTTATCTAAAAGCTAACCAAAAAACTTGTCCTAATGGAAATAGTATCAAGATAGATAGCTCAGGAAATGTTTCTGAGAAAAAATGAAAATAAATGGATTTACTTTATTAGAAATGTTACTTGTACTAACTATCAGCTTTACACTAATCACATTAACTATCTTTCCTATTTCAAGTACATTATCCACGCTTAGGGAGAAACAACTACTAGAAGAAATAAAAGCCACCATCTACTACGCGCAAATAAATGCTGTAGCAACAAAGCAAGATACGTTTATTTCATTTGATCCAATCAGAAACCAACTCATCACCTATACTAATTCAACAACACTTGCTATCCTTCCATTCTCACAGACGTTAACTTTAACACAACCAAAAATAGGAAATTTTCGTTTTTCGAGTACAGATGGATCCATTAATCGTTTTTCAACAATTCACCTGACAAGTTCGACAAATAACTACAAGCTAATATTTCAAATCGGAAAGGGGCGTTTTAGAATTGAATAAAATTAACGGATTCTCCTTAGTTGAAAGCATGGTTTCACTTCTCCTTTTTTCAATGGTTTGTAGTTTTCTATTACCCACAGCAATGACTATTTTTGAAAAAATAGACTATCAAAAAGAAACTAGCAGAGTCTATCAAGAAATTTACGAACATAGCGAACTATTACGGCACAAAAGCATTCCAGTTAACTTTAAGAATGAACGTATCCAAAGTTTCCATTATCAAGGAGGTATCCAAATTTGTGCAAAAAATAAATTGGAAGAAAAATGTATCTTTTAGAAATGGCTCACCTGCTTTCACTCTTCTTGAAACAATCTTGTCTATTACGATTATTTTAAGTATTAGCTCGCTCATTCCATTATTTTTTCAATGCTATAACAAGACTATCCAGTTTAGTAACATTGATCAGACAACAGAATGGCAACTTTTTCTCATTCAAACTCGTCTAGAATTAGAAAAAGCGACTAATATTCAGATTGATGGGAATAAGCTTTCTTTTAGTAATGGCAAAGATCTTATCACCTATTCCAAATATAATGATTTAGTTCGTCGACAAGTAAACGGAAAAGGACATGAACCATTGCTTACTAATGTGAAAGATTATCAATTAATCAAGAAAGAAAAACAACTTCATTTAACGGTGCAAGACTCTAATACCCAGATATATACATCTGTATTCGCATTACCAGAAGTGGTATCCAATCCATGAAGACTAATGCATTTACGCTCCCATTTACCATTTTCATTGCGCTTATTTCAATTTTAATCGTTACTGGTAGTGCTTCTATCTTTAAGACACAAATACAATATGAAAAAATGATTCAAAATTATTATTTAGCCTCCACTAAACTAAATTTAGCTTTCATAGAAATTAAGGAAACATCCTCACTTTCACATCAATTTAAAACAAATTACAAAGGCACAAAGATAGATTGCCAGGCGACGGATAATCAACTAACAGAATTCAACTGTCAAATCACACTAGAAAACGGCTATACATTAACAAAAACAACGAGCCCTTAAAGAAGGAACTCGTTGTTTTAAAAAGATTTAGTTGGTGTATTAATTAAATTATACATTTTACCTGTTTTCGTATCGATTACCTTATCAAATAAATAACCATAGAGAACTAAATCCCCTGTTTCATAAGATAAAATAGGTTGGTTATCCATTAATTCCAAGATAGTCGATTCTTTTTTGTTCGTTGGATCAATTTTTACTAACTTATACTCTTTTGCTCCGCTGCCAATTTTAGCGCTTTTATATGGAACAAATGTTAGAAAAGTATTCTTATCAAAATTTGTATCAAAATACGGAACAAAAGTCCCTAATTCATCATACTCTCGAGCAGCATTATACGAAAAGAAATTTTGAAAGCCAAGTGTTCTAAAATCGTATAATAATTTTTCATCCGAGTTTTTTTCAATTGTAAGCAGTACATTATCGTGAACAGCAAATTGCATAATATTAGCTACAATTAAATTTTTAGTAGCGTTATCTCTAATGTCTTGTAAATAAAGGTTTCCTAATTCATCATCCGGTTTGTCTTTATTGTTCGAAATCACCAAATTATCTCCGTACCAGGAAATAAAAGGTGACGCGACATCTATTTTATCCAGTTGATTCAACGTATAATCCCAATTTTCTATTTGAAAATTCCATTCTGGGCTATATGAGACAAACATGATTTTTTCAGGCGACTCATCATTCCAATAAAATGTCGTCGTTAGAGGTTTTGTTGAACGTGAAGCAACAGTTGAACCATCATTCAAAGCGATTATTCGCATCGTTGCCTTTTCAGCTGATTCAGCAGAATAAAGTAAGATGTTTCGATAATCTGGACTAATTTGCACTTCAGAAATAGATTCCTTCGTATTAAAGATTGGTCTTTTCTTTTCATTGTAAATATTCAATTCTTCAAAATACGTAACTCCAGATTTTTTGGTTTGTAGCAAAACAGAATCTTTTGACAGCCAACCAACCACTCGCTGGAATTCTTTTGTTTTAATTTGAACACCTTGCACTTCTTTTGCAGTCTTTTTTGGCGTTTCTTTTTCCTCCGAGCAACCAAAAGAGATAAAAACCAACCCTACTAATAAGGTAATCAGCAAAAAAGCATTTGATTTTTTCATCTCTGGCCTCCAATCTCTCTATGCTAAAATTTTACCCTTTTCATAGGAAGCTAAAACAATGCGTTATAGAAAGATTATCTTTATAAAACAAGCTACAATAATGGAGTGTTATTGTAGCTTATACAAATTAATATTAATCTTCACTTGGTAGTGCTAACCATGCGGCTCCGATTATCCCTGCGTCATTCCCTTTTGTCGCAATAGATAATTTAGTAGATTCTTTAACCGCCGGGAAAACCATTGTCTCAAAATAAGTTTTTACTGGTGTTAATAATTGGTCGCCAGCCGCTGAAACTCCACCGCCGATAATAATTTTCTCTGGATTTAACATATTACCAATGTGACTAAGCGCTAATGCCAAATAGAAAGAAATTTTATCAATGGTTTCATTTGCTAAAGCATCATCTTCTGCTCCTAGTTCAAAAATCAATTTAGAAGTAATTGTTTCATCGTTGTTTATTGCATCTTTAAGCGCAGATTTACCTGTATACTCTTTCGCTAAATCTTTCGCTACTCGAACGATTCCTGTTGCTGATGCGACAGTTTCTAAACAGCCCTTTTTACCACAAGTACAGTCATAACCGTTTTCCGGAACTACTGTTACATGGCCAATTTCACCAGCTGCTCCGCGAATACCATGTAAAATTTTGCCTTCTGCGAAAATTCCGCCGCCAACGCCTGTTCCAAGTGTTACGAAAACGACATTAGCCCCACCTTCGCCTGCGCCTTTCCAGCGTTCACCAAGAGCAGCAACATTAGCATCATTATCTAATATGATTTTTAAACCAGTAATATTTTCTAAATCTTGACTAACATTTTGTTCTTCAGCCCAACCTAGGTTATAAGCACCTTTGACTGTACCAGTTTCATAATTAACAGTCCCTGGGGTTCCCATTCCAATACCGTAAAAAATATCATTATCTAGTTGTAAATCTGTTAATTTTTGATTGATAGAGTCGCCAATATTTTTAACAATGTGGGCACCTTTATCTTCAATATTTGTATCAATTGTCCATTTTTCTTCAATGTCGCCTTCTTTTGTTAAAATAGCTAATTTTGCTGTTGTCCCGCCTAAATCTACACCAATTAATTTTTTGTTCATTCTGCTGTTCTCCTTATAATCAATTTAATTTAAACTACTATTTTTCCGTTGTTCTTTGATTAATTCCTGTTTCAATATACTTCTAGCTCTAGCAAAAAGTTCTCTATCTAAAATATTATGTTTAAAAAGTTCTGTAATCTCATATTCCATCATTTCGATGTCGTATTGTCGTTTTCCTAAATAAACAATAATGCCATGCTTTCTAAGTAATTGGGCAACTTCATAAACTGTTTTCACATTAAAAACCTCTTATTCTTTGATTTTTTCTAACTCATCGTAATAAGAATCAAAAAATGGATTGCTTGAAAATTCTCTAGCGCTGTTCGCTTCTTTAATTGCATTTGGCATATCGCCTTTTATTCTATAGCAAACGGATAAATAATAATGAGCCTCTGGGATGTCTTTGTCGATATTAATTGCTTCTTTAGCCATCGCTTCTGCTTTATCTACTTGCTTGTCTTGTAAAGCGATTGATGAAGCATACGTAAACGAATAGCCATCCGCACTTCCGCTAGAAATTAAATTATCGGTAATTTTTGTTGCTTCTTTTTTATTTTGTTCTTGAAGATATTGTTGTACTGCTACGTTAGCTTGCATCGGATCATATGGTTGTTCTCCTTTTTGGTAGCCAAAATACAAAAATAAAATAGCTACAGCAAAAAGTGAAATACCATATGCGAGGCGGCGCCAATGAAAGAATTGCTTCGGTAATGACAATGCTCCTGCAAGTAAAAAGCCACCTACTAAACCACCAATATGGCCAGCAATATCAATTTGACTAGAAAATACGTCAATTAGTAAATTGATTGCGACAAGTGAAGCAATGCTGACACCAATGGTTTTTGCATAAAGATTCGGTTTTAAAACAACCAAATAAAGTAGCGCGCCCATTACTGCAAAAACGGCAGTACTCGCACCAACAGATAAATTCATGTTTAGTGCAAAACTGGCTATGTTCCCGCATATTCCTCCTAAGAGAAGAATTAGAACATAGCGCCATTTACCATAAATACGCTCTGCCCATGCACCAACAATATATAGCATAACTGCATTGGAAGCTAAATGCATTAATCCACTATGAAGAAAAATTGGTGAAATAAAGCGCCACCATTCTCCGGCATAAATAAGTGGATTAAATTTCCCGCCCCATTTAATTAAGTTAAATGAATTGGTCGTTCCACCTTGGAAAGAAAGCCACAAAAACGCTGCAACTAAAAGCCCTAAGAATGTATACGTAACAATTGGTTTGGAATTTCTAGCAACTTTTTGTTCTTCATTTACTTTAGTAGTGATATAAGCAATTACTTGCTCTCGCTCTTTCGCTACTAGCTCTTTTGTTATTTCGGTTGGAAGAACAAACGCTTCTTCGGGTAATTCTAACGTTTTAATAAGTATATCTAGATGCTCTCTCATTTGTTCGTTCGCGAGTAAAATATTTTCTAATTTCACTTTTTCATTTGGAGAAGCGATTGAATGTCCAAAAAAAGGCGAAATATCACCCATTGGTTCAAATGGTGTTATATAAATATTCACAAGAGGCAATTTTAAACGCCCCATTTGCTTACGAAGATTTTCAGTTACATGTAAAGTGTGTGTCACATCGCGTTCCACCACATTAGCCCAACTTAATTCTTTCATCTGAATACGGATGACTGGTCTTTTTTTCTGGCTTGTATTTTCCAACCAAAGTTCTTGTTTCTCCTCATGAAGATGGATTAAACGGTATTTTTCAACACCCAAGAAATAATTAGTTAGGCGCCAGAAGACATATTGTTCTTGGAAGCTCAAAAAATTCCCTGCTTTCATTACAAATTATATTTACTACTATACGCAAAAAAAAGGGTGTTGTAAACAATCCACCCTATTTTCTATAGAATTATTTTTTCTTATCCTCCAATTAGGATAGAAACTGGTTTATCATGTGTTTCAGGTGTAAACGCTATTTGTTGTTCATAAAGATACAAAGATACTGTTTGCCCTTGAAAATCCGTTAGGAATCTATCATAAAATCCCCCACCAAAACCAATTCTATAATGTTCTTTATTAAAAACAACTCCAGGAACGATTAATAAATCAATGACTTTCTTATCTACTGTTTCCGCTAATTCATTTGGTTCTAAAATACCAAACTTAGATTTTATTAAAGGATGTACAGAATCCATTTTTTTAAATTCCATTTTCCTGCTGGGATAGTATGTTTTTGGGATTAAAACGGTTTTTCCTTCTTTTTTTGCTTGAAGGATGATTGCTTCCGTTTCAATTTCAGGGTGTCTTGCTAATGTAATACCAACAACCTTTGCGTTTTTCCATTCTGGTAATAAAAATAGTTTTTCTGCTAATTTAATAGAACGTTCGCGATGTTCCACTCTATCAATGCTATTCAAATTCCGTAAAACTTGCTCGCGTAGTAGGCGTTTATCTTCCATTTCGACTTCCCCCTTTTTGTTAATAAAAAAAGCAACAGAATGGAGATCCTGCTGCTTACTTAGTTTCGCGGTGTAAAGTTACACGGCGTAATCTTGGACAATATTTTTTTAATTCAATACGTTCCGGATTTTCACGCTTATTTTTAGTAGTGATGTAATTACGATCACCGCATTCAGTGCATTCTAAAGTAATATTAACGCGCATTATTTTTCCCTCCAACTCCGACTGACGAATTTATTTACTAAACCTGTATAATAATATCATTTTTAATCAGTTGTTGCAAGGACTCTATGCATTTTCTTTTTATTTTCTTTACAAAACCTTATTTCGGATGGTGTTTTGAGCTAAATTATGCTATAACTAGTAGTAGAGTTTATGGAAGAGAGGTGTGTATAAAACCCATGACCACAGTCATAATTATCTTACTAATTGCTGCTATTGCGATGTTTGTTATTTCGTTTCTACAAAAAGGCGACAATAAACAATTAGAAAAAGAACTGGAAGATGTTGCTGCTCAGTGGATGCAAGAAAACTTTGAACTAAAACAACGTATCACTGAACTAGAAAAAGCAATGAAAATGGATAGCCCAAGCGTTGAGGCTGAGCAAGTTCCTGATAGTCCCAAAGTTCGCGAATTAATGAAAAAACAAGTGATTACCCTTTATACTTCTGGAATCGTAACTTCAGAAATTGCCGAACAGTCATCATTGCCTAAAGAAGAAGTAGAAAAAATCATTGAAGAATATTTAAAACATTGATTTAAAATTTAAAGGAGGAGCCTATCTGTGAAGAAAAACTTACGGATGTTGGCACTAGGTTTCTTAATATCTGCCGTTGTCTTACTGGTGTATAATCAGTTTTTTTCAACTCAGACCAAAGCAGATGAAACAAAAGCCACATCAACAAAAACTGGTTCTGATGAAAACTCAAGTACATGGAAAACCAAATATGAAAAATTATTAGCTCAGCAAGAAATGGACAAAGCAGCGGAAACAGAAGCAAAGAAAAAAGCAGAAGCCGATGCTAAAAAGAAAGCGGAAGAAGCAAAGAAAGTAAAAAGTTATACTTTAACGATTTCTAAAGGAGATCCTTCTTCTAAAGCTGGTGATGAACTTCATGCAAACGGTATTGTTAAAAATTCCTCGGAGTTCGATAAATACTTACGAGATAATAATTACGAAAAATACATTCGTGATGGTAGCTATACCCTCAAAAGCGACATGAGCTATGAAACTATCGCAAAAATTTTAACACATAAAAACTAATAAAAAAGGAAACAAGTATAGAGCTTGTTTCCTTTTTTATGTTATTATTTAAGAAAGAAAGGATGATGAATTATGGCAATTGTAAAAATGGAAAACCTCATAATTAATACGGGGGTATTTTACCTATAGAATGCTCCCAACTACAAAGGAGCGAAAACATTGACATTAGAACAATACGGTTTTACAAATTTTTTTAAAGAACAAAAGATAGCTGCTACCTCCTCTTATGGTAGAGTTACGGCGGTATTTAGAGATTATTATCGCGTTATTACGGAGAATGAAGAATTTTTAGCATCATTGAAACGTGGAAATTTTTATGAACTATCCTCTACTTCCCTTCCCGCTGTTGGTGATTTTGTAGAGGTCAGTAGTGATGCCCAAATACTCTCTGTACTTGAGCGTAAAACGGTCTTTTCTCGGATGAATAAAGATTCAGAAGAACAATTGATTGCAGCGAATTTTGATTATGCTCTCATTGTGATGAGTTTGAATCATGACTTTAATTTGAATCGATTAGAGCGTTATTTGACGGTTGCTTGGGATAGTGGTGCAACACCGATTATCATTTTAACAAAAGCAGATTTAGTGGAGGATTTAACAGCCTATGCTCAGCAGCTCGAGACAGTTGCTTATGGCGTTCCAGCATACTATGTGGATAATTTATCACATCGTGGTTTTGAAGCTTTAGAACGCGATTTAAAGCCGAATAGTACGCTTGTTTTGCTTGGCTCTTCTGGTGTCGGAAAATCTTCTTTTATTAATTCGCTTGCAGGTACTGATTTAATGAAAACTGCTGGTATCCGCGAAGATGATAGTAAAGGAAAACATACGACGACACATAGAGAAATGCATTTGCTTACGAATGGGTGGATTGTGATAGATACACCTGGAATGCGTGAATTCGGTGTTGGTTTTAACCAAGCTGGATTAGAAACCACTTTCTCGGATGTAGAGGAATTGGCTGAAGGATGTCGTTTTCACGATTGCTCTCATACACAAGAACCAGGTTGCGCTGTCCAAGCAGCATTAGAAGATGGCACCTTAACTATGCAACACTACGAAAATTGGTTGAAATTGCAGCGAGAAATGGCTTATCACGCCCGAAAAAATAGCCCTGCTCTCGCAAGACAAGAACGTGATCGCTGGAAAGTTATTCAAAAATCACTTCGGACACATTTAAAAACACGTCCAAAAAAATAGTTAAAAAAAGCAAGTAGCTTGGGCTACTTGCTTTTTGTATTATTTAGATTCTGGTTTTTTCGTTTTAGGATAGAATTTTTTCTCTGCTTGTGGTTTTTTATCGCCTTCTGGTTGTTCTTTTTTCTCAAGCAAAGCTTTACGTGATAAGTTAACGCGACCTTGTTGGTCTACTTCGATAACTTTAACAGTAACTTCATCACCTAGTTTTAGGATATCTTCTACTTTACCAACACGTTCATGTGCTAATTCAGAAATGTGAACTAAGCCATCTGTACCTTTGAATAATTCAACAAATGCGCCAAATTTTTCGATACGACGAACTTTACCAGTGTAAACTTCTCCCACTTCTACTTCACGAACGATGTCTTCGATGATAGCAATTGCTTTACGGTTCATTGCTTGATCTTGAGAAGCAATGTATACTGTACCATCTTGTTCGATATCAATTTTTACGCCAGTTTCATCAATAATTGCATTGATTTGTTTTCCACCAGGTCCGATAACATCTTTGATTTTCTCAGGTTTGATGTTAAGTGTAATGATTTTTGGAGCATAAGCAGAAAGTTCTTCACGTGGCGCGCTAATAGTGCTAGTTAAGTGTTCTAGAATGTGTAGGCGCCCTTCTTTTGCTTGTGTTAGTGCTTCGTCCAAAATTTGGCGGCTTAAGCCATCAATTTTGATGTCCATTTGAAGTGCTGTGATACCATCTTTTGTTCCAGCAACTTTAAAGTCCATATCGCCAAAGTGATCTTCCATACCTTGGATATCAGAAAGAATTGTGTAATCATCGCCAAGTTTTACAAGACCCATTGCGATACCTGCAACTGGCGCTTTAATTGGAACACCAGCATCAAGCATTGCAAGTGTAGAACCACAAATACTTGCTTGAGAACTAGATCCGTTTGATTCAAGCACTTCTGATACTAGACGGATTGTGTACGGGAATTCCTCTTCGGAAGGAATAACATATTGTAACGCACGTTCACCTAACGCACCATGACCGATTTCACGACGGCCTGGAGCACGACGAGGACCTGTTTCCCCAACACTAAATTGTGGGAAGTTATAATGATGCATAAAACGTTTGTATTCTTCTGTCCCTAAACCATCAATGATTTGGTGTTCACGAAGCGGTGCCAGTGTACATACACTTAGAGCTTGTGTTTGGCCACGAGTGAATAAACCAGAGCCATGGACACGAGGAAGCATACCAACTTCAGAAGAAAGTGGACGAATTTCGTTTACTTTACGACCATCTGGACGGATTTTATCTTGAGAAATTAAACGACGCATTTCGTCTTTTTCAATCATTTCAAGAATATGAGCTACTTCACCAAGAATTTCTGCTTCATTTTCTAATTCTTTTGCTTTATAGCTTTCTAAAATTTCTTCTTTTACTTCTTCAATAGCAGCTTCACGTGCTTTTTTCTCTTCTGTTTTGATAGCTGCTTTCATTTTACCTTCACTTGCTGCTTTTACTTCTGCTTCAAGTTCAGGATCGCTTACGAAAAGTTCGATTTCGCGTTTTTCTTTACCAACTGCAGCGATAATTTGTTGTTGGAATTCACAAAGACGTTTAATTTCTTCGTGACCAAACATGATTGCTTCAAGCATTGCTTCTTCTGAAACTTCTTTTGCTCCAGCTTCTACCATGTTGATTGCATCATAAGTTCCTGCAACGGTTAAGCTAATATCACTTTTTTCTGCTTGTTCGATAGTTGGGTTGATAACGTATTTTCCGTCAATACGGCCAACATCCACACCAGCGATTGGTCCTTCAAATGGAATATCGGAAATAACTAATGCAACAGAAGAGCCAAGCATTGCTGCCATTTCTGGAGAACAATCTTGATCCACACTGAATACAGTAGATGTAATTTGAACTTCATTACGGAAACCTTCTGCAAATAATGGACGGATTGGACGGTCAATTAGGCGTGCTGTTAATGTTGCACGGTCACTTGGACGTCCTTCACGTTTTAAGAATCCACCGGGAACTTTACCAACGGAGTACATTTTTTCTTCATAGTTAACTGTTAATGGGAAAAAGTCGCCTGGACGTGGTTTTTTAGAACCTACTGCCGCTGTTAAAACGACCGTATCTCCGTAACGAATTAATGCTGCTCCACTTGCTTGTTTTGCTAATTGACCTACTTCAACAGATAATGTTTTACCTGCCCATTCTGTTGAAAACACTTGTTTTTCAGACATAATTTAATCTCCTTTGTTTAGGAAACACGAACCAGAAACTTTACCATGCATAAGAATGTTCACGCACACTTTAGATTTTCTAAAGCACACATGAATCCAAAAACCTGCTAAAAATAGCGATTTTTGAAGCACGTTTTTGGATTCATGCGATAAAGTTTCATTTCTTCGGCGTGTTTTCCAAAATTTAGTATAGTTAATACTCAAAAAAAAGCGGGAACTTTTGGTATCCCGCTTTCGTCTGGTTTTTATCGACGTAAACCTAAACGTTTGATAAGTTCGCGGTAACGTTGAACATCTTTTTTACGTAGGTAAGTTAATAGGTTACGACGGTGACCTACCATTTTCATTAATCCACGGTAAGAGTGATGATCTTTTTTGTGTACGCGAACGTGTTCATTTAAGCTATTGATTTCAGCAGTTAATACAGCGATTTGTACTTCTGGTGAACCAGTATCTGTATCATGGACACGGTACTCTGCAATAATTTCATTTTTGCGTTCTTGAGTTAAAGCCATTTCTTTCCACCTCCTTCTAAAATATCCCCAATTACTGAGCCAAGCGTCGGTGAGTCGCAAAAGCCAAGTAATGGTTCTGTTCGTACAGATTTAAAGATACACTATTTAGCCTCCAAAAGCAAGCAAAAATAGTCGTTTAATCTTCTAAATCCGCAAAATAAGCTCTTGTATCTTGTTCGTCTTTTTCTAACTGAGCAATCAAACCTTCTACGCCGTTAAATTTAAGTTCTGGACGGAAAAATTGATACCATTCAATCTCTGCTTCTTCGCCGTAAATTTCGCGGTGAAAATCTAGAATATACACTTCAATGGACAGCGCTTGATCGTCTTTAAACGTGATATTGTAGCCAATGCTAGCCATCCCCAAATGAGTTTCCCCGTTCACGCGGAATTTCACTGCATAGACACCAAGCTTTGGAATCAAGTAATCTTCATTTACACGGATATTCGCTGTTGGAAAACCAATTGTTCTACCGCGTTTATCTCCGTGAATGACGGTTCCTTTCGTTGTATATGGATAGCCTAGTAGTTGATTTGCTTCTTCTAGCTCACCTTCTGTAATCGCACGTCTGATATTTGTCGAGCTAATTTTATCACTTGCAGCAGTTTGTTTATCAACAATCGTAACTTCAAAACGACCATCAGCATATTGAGCCAAATCAGTCATTTTACCTTCGCCTTTTTTACCGTAAGAATAATCGAAACCAGCTACCACATGTTCCACATTTAAAGCGACTAAGTAATTATCGACAAAAGATTGCGGTGATAATTCGGAAAATTGCGTAGTAAAGCGGACTACATACATAATATCTACGCCAAGCTCAGCCATTTTTTCCGCTTTATCTTCAAGTGGTGTAAGATATTTTACTTGTTTGCGGATATTGCTTAAAACGACAGACGGGTGCGGATCAAAAGTTAATACTGCTGTTTGAAGGCCTTTTTGTTCGGCAATTTGTTTCGCTTTTTTAATGACTGCTTGATGACCTAAATGCACGCCATCGAAAAAGCCAAGCGCCATTACTTTTTTTATGCTAGTCCATTCATCTGTTGTAATCGGATGATGTAAGTATATCGTCTTCATTTTTGCCACTTCTCCTCTAAATTCGAATTCCTCTCATATCATAATATAAGAAAGCTATGGTCGCAATAACTATGCTTGATGTAACTCGATGACTTTTTCTGGTTTCCAAAGGTCATTTTTCTCTGGATGAGGTTTGTAAATTGCTGTTAATTTATCTTTGAAAATAAGCGCGGCACGAGGCTCATTCTCTACCTCTATAAATAATGATTTTGGTAAAAGGCCACCATTTAAAACTTTCGCATGGATTTCTTCATCAATCACTAATTTGGCCATGGATTCAATGCCTTTTTCAAGCGGATATAAAAAGCTGCTATCACTCGCTTGCATCATTTCGTCAATTTCTGCCAGCTTTAAGCAATCTTCTTTTTTGAAAAAACCACTACGAGTCCGTTCTAGTTTGGACATGTGCGCTGGATATCCTAATAATTCGCCAACCATAACTGCAAGCGTGCGAATATAAGTACCTTTCCCACAAGATATTTCTAACTGAAAAGTCGGATTCGCTTCATTTAGCGTAGCCGAACCATCTAAGCGAGTTAACGAATAAATATCCACTTGCCTGGATGGGCGTTCTACCTCTATACCAGTTCTTGCATATTCATACAATTTCTTGCCATTGACTTTTACAGCAGAAAACATAGGGGGAATTTGAGTAATTTTTCCAGTCAATTTAGTGAGCGCGGCTTGAAGTTCATCAGCGGAAATGTCTGCTAATTCCTTGGTCATAACCGTTTCACCAGTCGCATCTTCCGTTGTAGTCGATTTACCTAATGTTATTTCTGCTACGTAGACTTTTCCTTCATCTGTTACGTATTCTGCGAGTTTTGTCGCACGGCCGATACAAATTGGAAGTACACCCTCTACTTCTGGATCCAGCGTGCCAGTGTGTCCAACTTTTTTTGTATGTAGGATTTTTCTTAATTTAAAAACGCAATCATGACTTGTCATCCCGCGTTCTTTCCACAGTGGGATAATACCGTTCATCCGGCTCCTCCTTCTAAGAAAAAAAGTTTAAGGCAATGACCCACTTACATCCCGTTTGACTGAGAAGATAAAGGGACTGCCTTAAACTTTTATGATTATTGATCGTTATTTAAGTCGCGAAGCAATTCATCGATTCGATTTCCGTAAGCGATGGAATTATCTATTTCAAAAGACATTTCTGGAACTTTACGAAGTCGAATACGACGACCGATTTCAGAGCGGATAAATCCATGCGCTTTCGCAAGTGCGAGTAACGTATTTTCTTTTTCCTTATCGGTACCAAGAATGGAAATGAACACCTTAGCTTCTTGTAAGTCACCAGTAACATCTACTCCCGTTACAGTAACAAAACCTAAGCGCGGGTCTTTAATTTTACGATTTAAAATATCGCCCAATTCTTTTTTCATTTGCTCACTGACACGATTTGCTCTTACGTTCAAGTGTATTCACCTCTTTTATAACTTCTCCATAACTGTCTCGGCGCGTTCCCATTCAGGAAAAGAATCGAGAAAAGCAAGTACTTCTCTGACTTCTTTTTCTGCTTGGATGTGCGAGGAAGATACGATAGCAAAGCTAATTTCCGCTCGCTGCCATAAATCCTGATAATCCGTTTCAGCAATGGAGATATTGAATTTTTGTTTTGCTCTCGTTACAATTCGTTTCAGGATAGCTCGTTTTTCTTTGAGGTTTTGCGGTTCCTGCATGAAAAATTCACTAACGACTGATTGAATCATTTTCTTTCAATTTCTTCCATAACGTACGCTTCAATAACATCGTCTTCTTTGATATCGTTGAAGTTTTGTACTGTGATACCACATTCGTAACCTTTAGCAACTTCTTTCGCATCATCTTTAAAGCGTTTAAGTGTAGCAATTTCGCCTTCAAAGACAACGATTCCGTCACGGATAATACGAACGCCACTATCACGAGTAATTTTACCATCTGTTACGTAACAGCCGGCAATTGTACCCACTTTAGAAACATTGATTGTTTGACGAACTTGCGCTTGACCAATAATTTTTTCTTGGAATTCTGGATCAAGCATCCCTTTCATCGCTGCTTCAATTTCATCAATGGCTTTATAGATAACACGGTGTAAACGAATGTCTACACTTTCGTTTTCTGCTGCTTCACGCGCTTGTGTTGTTGGACGAACGTTAAATCCGATAATAATTGCATTAGAAGCTGCAGCAAGTGTGATATCTGATTCATTGATAGCACCAACGGCAGTATGAATGATTTTTACGTTAACGCCTTCTACATCAATTTTACGAAGAGATGCGGCAAGAGCCTCTACAGAACCTTGAACGTCTGCTTTAATAATAACGTTAACTTCTTTCATTTCGCCAGCTTTCATATGTTCAAATAAGTTGTCTAAACTTACGCGGTTTGTTGCGGAACGTTGCGCTACTAACGCACGGCTTGCACGAGTTTCGCCGATATTTCTTGCTGTTTTTTCATCTTCAAAAACAACAAAGCGATCGCCGGCTTGCGGCACATCATTTAATCCAGTGATTTCAACCGGTGTACTTGGACCAACTTTTTTCACGCGACGACCTAAATCATTGACCATTGCACGAACACGACCGAATGTGTTACCAACAACAATTGGATCTCCGATATTAAGTGTTCCGTCTTGTACTAGTAAAGTCGCAACTGGACCACGGCCTTTATCAAGTTCTGCTTCGATGACAGAACCGATAGCACGACGGTCAGGGTTTGCTTTTAATTCTTCTACTTCAGAAACAAGTAAAATCATATCTAACAAGTTTTCAAGACCTTCACCGAATTTAGCTGAGATTGGCGCGAAAATTGTATCGCCACCCCATGCTTCAGGAACTAATTCATATTCTGTTAGTTCTTGCATCACGCGGTCAGGGTTTGCTTGTGGTTTATCAATTTTGTTGACAGCAACAATAATCGGCATTCCCGCAGCTTTCGCGTGGTTGATTGCTTCAATTGTTTGTGGCATAACACCATCATCTGCTGCTACAACTAAAATCGTAATGTCCGTGATTTGCGCACCACGAGCACGCATTGCTGTAAAGGCAGCATGTCCCGGTGTATCAAGGAAAGTGATTTTTTTGTTATGGATTTCAAGTTGGTAAGCACCGATATGTTGGGTGATACCACCAGCTTCTCCTAAAGTAACTTTTGTATTACGAAGGGAATCTAGTAATGTTGTTTTACCATGGTCAACGTGTCCCATAATAGTAACAACTGGTGGGCGTTCAACAAGTTTAGACTCGTCAACCGCTTCATTTAGTTCATTTTCAAAGTACACATCTAAATCTGTTACATCGACTTTAATTTCTTCTTCTACTTGCACACCGTAGTCATCACAAATTAGTTCGATTGCATCTTTATCTAATGATTGGTTAATTGTCGCAACAACACCAAGCATAAATAATTTTTTGATTAGTTCAGATGGTTCTCTGTATAATTTTTTCGCTAATTCCGCTACAGTTAGAGATTCGCTGAAAACAATTTTTTCAGGAAGTTCTTTTGGTTTTGGCGGAGTTGGCGGTACGGTACTGTGGTTTAGTTTACCTTTTTTCTTCGTGTTACGGCCTTTATTGTTAAAATTGCCGCCGCGATTCGGACGATTGTTACCGCCTGGACGGTTTGGATTGCCGCCGCCTGGACGATTACTGTTGTTATTGTTGTTACGTTTTTGTCCGCCAGCTTGTTGGTTCCCACTTGCTTGTGTTTGGTTACCTGTGTTTGCTGGTTTGTTTGTCGCTGGTTTTGCACCTTGGCTTTTGTTTGCAGTTGCTGGTTTATTAGCTTGTCCTGCTGGTTTATTTGGTTTATTCGACTTTTCATTACTATTTGTCATATTTGGTTTGTTTGGCCCCTTACTATTTCCATTTTCGTTGCTAGTAGTTTCTTTCTTTGGTGCTTCGGCTTTTTTATTTGTGCCATCAACGGCATTATCTAATTGTCTTAATGCATTTTCATTAATAGTGGACATATGGTTTGCCACTTCAATACCTAAGTCTTTTAATGCTTCAATGACTTTTTTGCTTGATACTTGATGTTCTTTTGCATATTCATATACACGAACTTTACTCATGTCGTACACCTCCGTATAAGATTCAACCGAGTAATTCTGCTAATTTAATAGCAAATCCTTTATCAAGTATTGCAACGATTGCACGTGTGTCTTTGCCGATTGCACCCCCTATCATTTCCCGGGTACCGGCTTTTTTCACGACAACATTATAGTATTCACACTTGTTGCGGATTGTTTTCTCGGTTTTTTCGGATATATCTTCTGAAATGAGAACCATTTTTGCTTTCCCATTTCTAACTGCTTTTAGTACTAATTCTTCACCAGTGGTAATTTTACGTGCTCGGTTAGCGAGGCCTAATAAGGAAAGTGCTTTTTTATCCATTCGTTGGTTCCTCGAGAGACTTCACATAAGTAATTAACTCATCATAAAAGGACTCTTGTTCCGGCATTTTTAGTTGATGAAAAATAGCGTTTTTCTTTTTCGCTTTTTCACATGCTTCTACACTTTTAACAATGTAGAAACCGCGTCCAGGTGCTTTGCCTGTAGGATCTATCGTAAGCGCTCCGTCTTTCGAATACGCAATACGAAGAAGTTCGCCTTTTGGCAAGCGTTCACCGGTAATAATACATTTTCGAAGGGGGATTTTTTTATTACGCATGATAATTCTCCTTTTTACTCTTCATCTTCTGTAAAAGTTTCGCTCTCTGCATCTTCCACTTCTGGCGCTTCTACGTCATTACGAGGATAGATGCCTAGTTCAGTTGCAACTGTTTCACTTTTAATATCAATTTTCCAACCAGTTAGTTTTGCTGCTAAACGAGCATTTTGACCACGTTTACCAATTGCTAGTGATAACTGGTAGTCTGGTACGATTACAGTTGTTGCTTGGTCTGCTTCGTTCACAATAACATCTAACACTTTGGAAGGGCTAAGTGCATTGGCTACGAATGTGAAAGGATCTTCTGACCATTCCACGATATCGATTTTTTCGCCTTTAAGTTCGTTGACGATCGTTTGGACACGTGCGCCTTTTGGTCCTACACATGCGCCAACTGGATCCACTTCTTCATTTGCAGTGTAAACAGAGATTTTAGAACGATCTCCTGCTTCACGTGCAACAGACTTGATTTCTACAACGCCGTCATAGATTTCAGGTACTTCCATTTCAAAAAGACGTTTCAGTAAGCCAGGGTGTGTACGGGATACAAAAATTTGCGGCCCTTTTGTCGTCTTCTCTACTTTTGTTAAATATACTTTGATGCGGTCATGTGCATGATAAGTTTCGTTTGGCATTTGTTCGTTTTGAGACAAGATAGCTTCGATTTTACCAAGATTTACATAGATAAAACGAGAATCTTGACGTTCAACAATACCAGTCATAATGTCATCTTCGCGGTCAATAAATTCATCGTAAATGATGCCACGTTCCGCTTCACGAACACGTTGGGTTACAACTTGTTTTGCAGTTTGAGCTGCGATACGTCCAAAATCTTTTGGTGTTACTTCAAGCTCCACTACGTCACCTGGCTTGTATACTGGATTCAGTTTGTGTGCTTCTTCCATAGAGATTTCAAGGCGAGAATCAAATACTTGTTCTACTGCTTCTTTTCTAGCTAAAACACGGATAGAACCGTTTTCCATATTTAAATCTACACGTACGTTTTGTGCATCTTTGAAGTTTCTTTTATATGCGGATGTAAGAGCAGCTTCAATTGCTTCTACTAAAACCTCTCTTGAAATACCTTTATCATGTTCTAACACATGAAGAGCATCTAATAATTCTGTGCTCATTTTTTATTCAGCTCCTTATTTTTTGCTTTTTAAAATTGAATTGCAAGTCTTGCTTTGGCTACTTTGTCTTTAGGAATTTCACAAGTGATTTTGCGTGTTTTGTCCGTGATAGTAATAACGAGTGTTGTGCCGTCATAACTAACAAGCGTTCCTTCCCACATTTTACGACCGTCAATTGGCTCATAAGAAGTGACATGAACATATTTACTTACCGCATTTTCAAAATCTTGTTCTTTCTTCAGTGGACGTTCAGCCCCCGGTGAAGATACTTCTAAAAAGTAGTTTTGTGTAATGGGGTCATTTTCGTCCATTTTCTCACTAACTTTTTCGCTCACGGCTGCGCATTCATCGATATCTACGCCACCATCTTTGTCAATAAAAATTCGTAAAAACCAATTTGGGCCTTCTTTTTCAAAGACAATATCTACGAGTTCTAGTTGAAGTTCGTCCGTGATTGGCGCAACAATTGCTTCTACTTGTTCTAGTACTTTACTCATTTCAGCCTCCTTAAGAGATACGCTTTTCCAGCTAATTCGTCCCCTACTTCTGCCACAGGTGACTCTTTGACAGATTTGCAAAACGAAAGCGTGGGCATTGGCCCACGCTTGGCTGAGTTATCGTAGTATTTCTTAAATAAGTTTATCACAAATTGTGACTACAAGCAAGTTTTGCCCATTTTTAGAATAGTGACAACTGATTTTGATCAGGCAATCCTTCCAAGCATCCTTGATCATCCATGTACTGAATGATTGTTTTTGATACTTTTCCGCGTTGTTGTAAGTCTTCTTTGGATAAAAATTCACCATTTTCACGTGCAGCAACGATTTGTTTCGCTACGTTTGTTCCAAGACTTGGAATCGCATTAAATGGCGGAATGAGTGAGTCTCCGTCAATCAGGAATTCATCTGCAGACGATTTGTATAAATCGACTTTTTGGAAATGGAAACCACGAGCAAGCATTTCATTCGCAATTTCTAAAACGGTTAATAAGTTTTTCTCTTTCGTCGAAGCTTCCATTCCTTTATCATTTACTTCTTTCATGGTTGCTTTCACAGCTTCTTTTCCGTTTACCATCGATGTTAAATCGAAATCATCGGCACGAACGGTGAAATAAGTTGCATAGAAAAATAGTGGATGATGCACTTTGAAATAAGCAATCCGGACTGCCATTAAAACATAGGCTGCAGCATGGGCTTTCGGGAACATGTACTTGATTTTTTTACATGATTCAATGTACCAAAGCGGCACTTTATTCGCCATCATCGCTTCTTCCATTTCATCTGTTAGCCCTTTACCTTTACGTACAGACTCCATAATTTTAAAGGCTAATGAGCTTTCGAGTCCTTGGTAAATTAGGAAAACCATAATATCATCACGACAACCAATTACATCTGGCAGTTCGCAGGTTTTATTTTTGATTAATTCTTCTGCATTTCCAAGCCAAACGTCCGTCCCGTGGGAAAGACCAGAGATTTGGACTAGCTCAGAAAATGTTGTTGGCTTTGTTTGTTCTAACATTTGTCGTACGAAACGCGTCCCAAATTCGGGAATTCCGAGCGTCCCTGTTTTGGAATCAATGTCTGCTGGTTTAACACCAAGTGACTCAGTCGATCCAAAAAGTTTCATTACATCTGGATCATCGGTTGGAATTGTTTTTGGATCGATACCGCTTAAATCCTGTAACATCCGGATAGCAGTCGGATCATCGTGTCCAAGTATATCGAGTTTTAACACGTTATCATGAATCGAGTGGAAGTCAAAATGGGTCGTTTTCCATTCCGAATCCGTCGCATCTGCTGGGAACTGTACCGGTGTAAAATCGTATACATCCATATAATCAGGAATAACGATAATACCACCTGGATGCTGCCCAGTAGTACGTTTAACGCCTGTACAACCGGCTACTAGGCGATCAATTTCTGCCCCGCGAATAGTCATATTCATATCGCGCTCATAATTTCGAACATAACCAAAAGCGGTTTTCTCTGCAACAGTACCAATCGTACCTGCACGGAAAACGTAATCCTCACCAAAAATTTCTTTTGTATACGCATGGGCTACCGGTTGATAATCTCCTGAGAAGTTCAAGTCAATATCGGGTACTTTATCCCCTTTAAATCCTAAGAAAGTTTCGAAAGGAATATCTTGTCCTTCTTTTTGATAAGCGGTTCCGCAGTGTGGGCAATCTTTATCAGGTAAGTCAAAACCGGAACCAACCGAACCATCATCAAAGAACTCTGAATCCTTACAATTCGGGCAAAGATAATGTGGTGGAAGTGGGTTTACTTCGGTAATTTCCGTCATTGTAGCAACGAAAGAAGAACCGACCGATCCCCGCGAACCTACGAGATAGCCGTCCACAAGCGATTTCTTAACAAGTTTATGTGAGATAAGATAAATAACCGCAAATCCGTGGCCAATAATACTTTTCAGTTCTTTTTCAAGTCGAGCTTCAACAATTTCTGGTAAATTCTCACCGTACAATTGGTGTGCCATTTCATAACTCATATTACGAACTTCATCTTCTGCGCCATCAATCTTCGGTGTGTATAATTCGTCTTTGATTGGTTTAAGATCTTCCATCCAATCGACCACTAAATTCGAATTCGTTACAACAATTTCTTTTGCTTTTTCTTCACCGAGGAAAGCGAATTCTTTCAACATTTCATCTGTTGTACGGAAATGGACATCTGGTAATTCAGCACGATTTAGAGGGTTGGCTCCACCTTGCGAATGAATCAAGATTTTACGATAAATTTTATCCACTGGGTCTTTGTAATGAACGTTACCGGTTGCAACAACGGGTTTTCCAGTTTTCTCACCAACACGAACAATGTTTTTCAAGATTTCTTCTAACGCTTTTTCATCACGAACAAGTTCCCGCTCAATCAGTGGCGCATAGACTGGCTTCGGTTGAACTTCAATGAAATCATAGAACTCCGCAACCTTTTCTGCCGCTTGCATCCCTTTTTGCATCATTGCTTCAAATAGTTCTCCTTGGCTACAAGCAGTTCCAATTATTAAACCTTCGCGTAATTTCTTTAGCTGCGAGCGAGGAATACGTGGCACCCGGTAAAAGTAATTAATATTGGACATCGTAATTAATTTGAAAAGATTCTTCAAACCAACAGCTGTTTGTGCATAAATCGTCGCATGGAATGGTCGCGCACGTTTGTATGCATCGCCTTCTCCCATATAATCATTTAGAGAATCATGGAAATCAATATCGTGCATTTCTTTTGCATCTTTAATTAACTTCCAAGCCAAATATGCTGTAGCTTCCGCATCAAAAACAGCTCGGTGATGTTGTTCAAGAATAATATTGAATTTCTTGGTTAAGGTATTCAAGCGATGATTTTTAAAATGTGGGTAAAGAAAACGAGCTAATTCCAATGTATCGACAACCGCATTTTCTGCCTTTTCTAGCCCAACTTTTTCATAAGCAGTGTTAATAAAGCCCATGTCAAATGAAGCGTTGTGAGCCACAAGAATATCATCGCCGCTCCATTCTTTAAATCGTTTTAAAACAACATCAATAGGATCAGAACCTTTGACCATATCATCTGTAATACCAGTTAGATTAATGGTAGTTGCAGAAAGCGGGTGTCCAGGATCAATAAAGGCTTCAAATTTATCAATAATCTCACCGTTTTTCATTTTTACACCAGCAAGCTCGATAATCGTATCATAAACCGCGGACAAACCTGTTGTCTCAACGTCAAATACGCAATATGTTGCATCTTGCAAGGCGATATGTTGATCGTTATAAGCGATTGGAACACCATCATCTATTAGATTGGCTTCGATACCAAAAATAACTTTCAAGCCATACTTTTGACCTGCCCCATATGCTTCTGGGAAAGATTGCGCAACAGAGTGGTCGGTAATAGCAATTGCTTTGTGCCCCCAATCAGCAGCTTGTTTGAACAGAGAATCAACAGATGAAGTAGCATCCATTTGACTCATTGGAGAATGGAGATGTAGTTCTGCTCGTTTTTCTTCCGCCGTATCGAGGCGTTTTACTCCTGCAATTTCATTCACATCTTGGGCCATCATAATTAAATCTCGAACGAAAGTATCATTTTGAACACTTCCTCGTACTTTAACCCACATACCTTTTTTTAAGTTCTGGAACATTGCTGCATCTTCATTATCACGAGAAAACATTTTTATAATCATCGAACTAGTATAGTCGGTAATTTTGAATTGTAATAAACTACGACCACTGCGTAGCTCTCTAATTTCCGTCGCGAAGATTAGGCCTTGAACGGTAATACGACGTTCTTCATCGTAAATATCACCAAGACGCTTCACTTCTTCATCATCTTTAATTTTGTAACCAATTTGGAACGGACCAGTTAATGGAGCTGCTCCACCGCCACTTTGTCCTTCTGCTTGTCGTTTTTGCATAACTTGAACAGCTTCTGCAGCTTTTTTCTGATCTTCTTCTTGTTTGGCTTGTGCAAAAGCTTTGTATTCTTCTGTCTCAGATTGATCTAGCATATGCATTTTCATTGCCAAGCGCGGAAAACCAGCTTTCCCATAACTTTCAATAATTTTTGCTTGGAATCGTTGTTGGATTGTTGCTTCTTCCATATCATTATGAACCGCTAACTCAATAAAATGAGGTTCTTTAAATGTAGGTTTTTGCTCCATCAAAAGTTTTCCAATCATCGGTGACTGCTTTCCAATCGGCTCTACAATAAGGTTCCAATAATCTTGAATGAGTGCTTCATTGATTGTTTGATTTTCTGGAACTATTTGCATTTCTGTTTCCGCAATTTGGCTGAATGCGCGCTTCATCCCAACATCCATCATATGGAAAAGTGCTGCTGGAAAAATTTGTGGAACATGTAAATGAAATTGCCATGTTTTATTTTTCTTATCGGCAACGAGTTTTTCGATTTTGGCATCTTTTGTAAATTCTTCGTAAGTTGTTACATCTTGTAAACCGATTTGTGTCATTAACAGCTGAAATCGTTCTTGTTTTTCTTCCTCTTTTGCAGTCATTCCGAATAACACCCCTTCATTCAAATTTATAAAAGCCAGATGTCCCTCATGACCCGTTTTTATAGGAACGAGTGGAGTTTCATCTGGCACGAATAGCTCAATAAATTATTTATCTCCAAAGAGTATAGGTAGCGTGTTTAGAAGTTCATCTTGACGAACTTCAATCATTTCGCCAGTTTTTCTGATTTTCACTTCCACAACGCCTTCTGCTGCTTTTTTCCCAACTGTAATACGAATTGGTAAACCGATTAAATCCGCATCTGCAAACTTAACGCCCGCCCGCTCCGCACGATCATCAATTAAGACACTGAAGCCAGCACCTTGTAAGGAAGTATAAAGTGTTTCTGCAAAAGCAACTTGCTCTTCGCTCTTCATATTAACAGGGATCAAATGCAAATCAAATGGACTAATTTGTTTGTCCCATACAAAACCATTTTCATCATTCGATTGTTCCGCAATGGCAGATAAAATACGTGATACGCCAATTCCGTAACAACCCATAATAATTGGCTGTGCACGACCATTTTCGTCTAAAATCGTTGCATTCATTGCTTGGCTATATTTCGTTCCAAGTTTGAAAATATGACCTACTTCGATACCTTCAGCAAATTTGATGACACCTTGGCCATCTGGAGATAGATCGCCAACTTGAATCATACGTAAATCAAAATAGCTTGTTACAGTGAAATCACGATCCGCATTCACATTAATATAATGGAAACCATCTTCATTTGCACCCACAACGGCATTAACAATATCTTTTACCGCATTATCCGCAAATACGCGTGTATTTTCTGGAACATTGATTGGCCCTAGAGAACCAAAATTAGCTCCTAATAATTCTACTGCAACTGCTGGGTCCACTAATTCTACATTGGTTGCATCTAATGCATTTTTGATTTTAATATCATTTACTTCATGGTCGCCGCGAACGAGAACCATAATAACTTCTTCATCTACTTGATAAAGCATCGATTTCATTGTTTTTTCAATAGGTACTTCTAAAAACTCGACAATATCAGCAATCGATTTTTGATCTGGAGTAGCAACTTTTTCTAACTCTTTCTCCAGTTCATGCGATTTTTTCTCCATATATAAAACAGGAGCCATTTCTGTGTTAGCTGCATAATCGGAAGCGTCACTATAAGCAATTGTATCTTCACCAATATCAGATAACGCCATAAATTCTTTTGATTCATTCCCGCCGATCGAACCAGAATCCGCAATAACAGAACGGAACTCAAGCCCACAACGAGTAAAGATATTTGAATACGCTTGGTGCATTAAATTATACACTTCATCTAAACTTTCACTTGTTGCATGGAAAGAATATGCATCTTTCATAATGAATTCACGACCGCGTAATAACCCGAAGCGTGGACGTTTTTCATCACGGAATTTTGTTTGAATTTGGTATAAAGTAAGTGGCAAACGTTTGTAAGATTTAACTTCATCGCGTAAAAGCGCCGTAATAACTTCTTCATGTGTTGGTCCAAGCGCAAAGTCACGAGAAGCTCGGTCTTTTAGACGCATTAATTCTGGACCGTAATCGTTCCAACGACCAGACTCTTGCCAAAGTTCCGCAGGTTGAAGTGCAGGCATTAATAATTCTGCAGCGCCAATTGCTTCTAGCTCTTCACGAATAATTGTTTCGATTTTTCTTAACATCAATGTTGCAAGTGGTAAATAACTATAAATCCCACTAGCTGTTTGTCTTATAAAACCAGCACGAAGAAGTAATTGGTGACTCTTTACTTCCGCATCTGCTGGAACTTCTTTTAATGTTGGTATAAATGTCATCGTTTGACGCATTTAAAACACCCCTTTTTCCCTTTATTATTTTTCTCTTTTTAGAAAAATGCTCGTTGAATATCGTTCCATGTCACAAGAATCATCAGTACCATTAAAAGTGCAAATCCAGCAAAATGGATAATGCCTTCTTTTTTAGGGTCAATTGGTTTGCCGCGAACGAGTTCGTATAAGAAGAACATTAAACGTCCGCCATCTAGTGCTGGTAACGGTAGCAAGTTAACAATTCCTAAGTTAATACTTAAAACAGCAGTCCAGTTTAGTACAGTCATAAAGCCATATTGAACGACTTGTTGCGTACTTGTGTAAATTCCCACTGGGCCATTCAGCATATCGAGCGAAAATCCGCCAGTAAACATGTTTCCTAGAATCGTAAATATTTGTACAATCCAATTCCATGTTTGCGTAAATCCATTCGTTATTTTAGCAGTAAAAGAGGAGTCCATTGGTGTTTCTACACCGATTTTCCCTACGTCTTTGCCATTTTCTTTTTGTGTTGCGGGTTTGACATCGATATCTTGTGTCTTGCCATCTCGCTCAATTTTGAAATCAAGTGTTTTTCCGGGGTTTTCCGAAACACTTTGAACAATATCGGTCCAAGATTTTGTTTCTTTTCCATTGATGGAAAGAACCTCATCCCCTTTTTTTAGACCGGCTTCAGCAGCAGCTCCGTCCGGTAGAACATTCCCAAGCGTATTATCGGTGCTCGGAACGCCCCCTTGTACAAAAGCAAGTGCTGTGAAAATTAAAATAGCTAAAATAAAGTTAAAAAGCGGTCCAGCAAAAATGGTCATTGCCCGGTTTCCTAAAGATTTTGCATTAAAAGAACGGTCATACGGTGTAATCATCGTTTCGATTTTACCGTCAATCACTAATGCATCACGCTCTACCTGATAGCGAACTTTTTTGGTATCATCGTAATCTTCGTAGCCTTCAATGAAAAGTTCTTTCTCTAAATCACAGAGAGAAACCTCGATTGGCTGTGCATTGACATATTGATCTTTCCCATTAACAATAATTTTACTAACCGTTTCTTCTGGTGTTAATTCAAGCCCTACTCGGTAACCAGGTTTTAGCTCGATTTCCTCGCCATCTTCCCCAGCCATCCGAACGTAACCACCAATCGGTAATAAGCGAATCGTATATTGCGTTTCTTTTTTACGATAAGCAAAAATTTTCGGTCCAAACCCGATTGAAAAGTCTTTTACCATAATTCCAGCACGTTTTGCAAAAAGAAAATGTCCTAGTTCATGGAAAAATACAATCAGTCCGAATACGAAAATAAAAGCAATAATAGTTGTCAAAATAGCTTCACCTCTATAAAAGTGTCTTTACATACGCGCGTGTTTCTTGATCGACTTGTAAAATGGTATCCAAGTCAGGGTCAGAAATGCTAGTATGACGATTCATTGCATTTTCAACAAGTGCTTCAATATTATAAAAAGCCACCTGTCCATTCAAAAAGCCAGCAACAGCAATTTCATTTGCTGCATTTAAAACTGTCGGCATTGTTCCACCTATTTTACCAGCATTATACGCGAGTTTCAATGCCGGAAATCTTTCATAATCCACTTTTTCAAAATGAAGTGCGGAAAAATCAGTAATCCGGAATTCTTTTTCATACGGTATATAAAGTCTGTCGGGATAGGTTAAAGCGTATTGAATTGGCATCCGCATATCTGGTGTACCAAGTTGCGCAATGAAACTTCCATCCACGAACTGAACCATAGAATGGATAATACTTTCGCGCTGGATAACGACTTCTATATCATCGTAGTCCACACCAAACAGCCAGTGCGCCTCCATCACTTCCAAACCTTTGTTAAACATCGTTGCTGAATCAATTGTTAATTTATTCCCCATATTCCAGTTCGGATGTTTTAACGCTTCTTTCACCGTAACCAGGCTGAGTTGCTCCCTCGTCTTATCTCGGAAACTTCCACCGCTCGCTGTCAAAACTATTTTTTCGATTCTTTCCGTATTTTCTCCGTTTAATGCTTGTAAAATAGCAGAATGTTCGCTATCAACAGGTAATAGTGAAATGTTTTTTTCTTTCGCCGCACGCATGACTAAATGTCCAGCCGTAACAAGCGTTTCTTTATTAGCAATTGCAATGGCCTTCCCAGCTTCGATTGCATCTAATGTTGGAAGTAAGCCAACGCTCCCCATAACTGCATTTAAAAGCACATCCCCATCTAAATAGGTCGCTACTTCTCTAAGCCCTTCTAAACCATTAAAAAATTTCACGTTTGGGAATTCTGCTTCTAATGTCACACGATCTCTCGTATGCCAAACAGCGACCATTTTGGGTTTAAACTCTTTTATAATCGCCCTACCACGTTCCATATTACGCCCAAAACTAAGCGCAACAACTTGAAATTTTTCAGGATTTTCGCGAATGATTGCAAGCGTTTGTGTTCCAATAGAACCAGTTGCACCTAGCAAAATAATTTTTTTCATTATCCCATCTCCAATTAAATAATTTGAAGTATATGTAGCAGAGGTAAAACGAACAACAAGCTATCAAAGCGGTCTAAAATACCACCATGCCCTGGTAAGATTTTCCCAGAATCTTTTACACCATAAAAGCGTTTCAAAGCAGATTCGACCAAGTCTCCCAACTGTCCAAAAATAGATAGAAAGACTAAAAGCGCTAGTACGAGTGCAATATTTCCTGGCAGCTCAGCAAAATAATAAAAGCCCCCAGCAATGACAAGTGCACATACAATCCCGCCGATAAACCCTTCCACCGTTTTGTTCGGACTAACATTTGGAGCTAATTTATGCTTCCCAATTGCTTTTCCAATAAAATAAGCCCCTGTATCAGTAGACCAAACAATAAATAAAGCAAAAAGTACATACATTAATCCAGCTTCACGAGTTAACGCTAAGTAATGGAAACCAAACCCTGTATAAAAAGCGGCAACCATACAAATACCAACTTGATCAAAATGGAATTTATTTCGTGAAAACACAGTATTAGCGAGTAATAAAGCCATTAAAATAAAAATAACTTCCATTTCAGTAATATGCAGTGTATCTAAAAAGTCCAAATATCTATCTGGCACGACAACTAACCACATTAATAGTAAAGTAATTATCCCATTCATCGAAAAAATTCGTTGTTTTGTCATTACAAGTACTTCATATAAAGCAATCGTTGCTAGTAAAATACTTAATAGTTCAAATGGAATTCCCCCGTAAACAACGAATGGAATAAAAAATATAAGCGCAACAACTGCAGTAATAATTCTCGTTTTCAATCTTTTTTCCTCCCTAGAGCCCTCCAAAACGACGTGACCGGTTTTGATATTCAATAATTGCCTGTAAAAAATCTTCTTTTGAAAAATCAGGCCAATGTGTATCCGTAAAATAAAACTCGCTATAAGCAAGTTGCCAAAGCATAAAATTACTTAATCTAAGCTCACCGCTCGTTCGAATCAGCAAGTCTGGATCCCCTAAGCCGCTACTCATCAAATGGTCATTTAACATTTCTTCTGTTAAATTTTCTGCACTTTTACCTTCACGTTCTAGCTCTTTCATTGCTTCTTTGGCAGCCGTAATGATTTCTGAACGTCCACCGTAGTTAAGCGCAAAATTAAGCGTTAGGCCTGTACAATGTGCTGTATCCGCAATGGCTTTTTCTACTGCACGCATCGTATGATCAGGTAGATTTTCTCTGTACCCCATCACATTAACACGAACATTTTCTTCAATCAACTCTGGTACAAAAGAGTCAAAAAATTCTACAGGTAGTTTCATTAAAAAATCCACTTCATCTGTAGGTCGCTTCCAATTTTCAGTTGAAAATGCATAAAGTGTTAATACATCAATACCCATTGCATTAGCATAACGTGTCACTCGTTTCACGACATCCATACCTTCCTTATGCCCAGCAATGCGCGGTAAGAAACGTTTCTTTGCCCATCTTCCATTACCGTCCATAATAATAGCAACATGGCGTGGAATCGGTAAATCTTCTGCAAGTTCACTATTTAATATATTTTCATCTTGTCGAAATAGCTTTTTAAACATCATAAATCCTCCAATTGATACACTTCTTAGAGCATGTCTATACCTATAATAACAAAAAAGAATCAATTAATGTACTAAAAATTCCATGTGAACAGATGAGAGTTTCATGAGAGCGATGGAATTGCCCATTAAAAAACATTCCTAACCCAACACATATGGAAAGAATTAGGAATGTCACTTCAACTTAAAAGGTCTTTAACCCTATTTGTTACTATTTGTAAAAGTATCAATTAAACTTCTAAGATTTCCGCTTCTTTGTCTTTCGTGATGCTATCGATGTTTTTGATGCTTTCATCTGTTAATTTTTGAACGTCTTCACCGTAAGAACGCAAATCGTCTTCTGTGATATCGCCACTTTTTTCTAATTTTTTCAATTCTTCATTAGCTTCACGACGAATGTTACGAACCGCAACTTTCGCTTCTTCCGCTTCTTTTTTCACTTCTTTAACCAACTCTTTACGACGTTCTTCCGTTAATTGTGGAATAGATAAACGTAGTACAGAACCATCATTATTAGGTGTTAAACCTAAATCTGATTTCAAAATTGCTTTTTCAATTTCACCTAAAATGGTTTTATCATAAGGTGTAATTAGCAACATTCTAGCTTCAGGAACGCTGATAGAAGCCATTTGGTTAACTGGAGTAGCTGCTCCGTAATAATCTACAGATAAACGGTCAAGTAGTGATGCATTCGCACGACCAGCGCGGATTGTACCTAATTGTCTTGTTAACGCTTGTTCTGCTTTTTCCATTTTTTCTTTGGATTTCGATAATACTTCTTTACTCATTATTTTTTCCCCCTAACAGTAGTCCCAATTTTTTCACCTAAAATAACACGTTTAATATTATTGCCTTGTTCTGTAAATGAGAAGACGATTAATGGAATATCATTGTCCATACTTAGAGACGATGCAGTAGTATCCATTACTTCTAAACCTTCTTTAATTACATCAAGGTAAGATAATTCTTCGTATTTTTTCGCATTTTCATCTAGTTTTGGATCGGCATTGTAGACACCATCTACATTATTTTTCGCCATTAAGATAACATCTGCTTCGATTTCAGCCGCTCTAAGTGCTGCCGCTGTATCTGTGGAGAAATAAGGATTACCTGTTCCACCTGCAAAAATAACGACACGACCCTTTTCTAAATGACGAATCGCTTTACGACGAATGTACGGTTCCGCAATTTGACGCATATCAATAGAAGTTTGCACACGTGTTGCTACTCCAATATTTTCAAGGGAATCTTGTAAAGATAAGGAATTCATGATAGTCGCAAGCATACCCATTTGGTCAGCTGCTGCACGGTCCATTCCCATTTCACTACCAAGTTTACCGCGCCAGATATTTCCGCCGCCAACAACGATAGCTACCTCTACTCCTAGTTCTACTACTTCTTTGATTTGAGCAGAAATCAAATTGACCACGCTCGGGTTAATTCCAAAGCCATCATTTCCGGCAAGTGCTTCACCGCTTAATTTTAATACAACTCGTTTATAATCTGGGGTATCCATAATAGCCTCCAATTTCATATTCTATTCATAGATAGAAAAGTTTTCCATCCACCATTATCTATTCTACTAAAAAGCTGGCTATTACAAAAGTGTTTTCTACCAAAAAATAAAAAAACATTTAAAATCGCTCCAAACCTTCCTTATTTTTAAGATAATTTTTATTGTTAATACTAATTTTCCACCGATTCTAAATAGTTTTATCCGCTACTTTAACATTATTTGTGATAAAATAAACGCATAAATAGTTAAAAATGAACGAAAAAGACAAAACGCATAGGAGTATTAGATATAAATGGTAAAATGGCACAAAATATATACATATAGTGAACGAATTGAACAATGGGATAAGCAAACAATTATTGAAATGCCCTCAGAAAGTGAATATCAAGGTTATTTTTTCTTACTGCCTAAAAAAATGGTGTTTTCACTCACATCTGAATACAGCTATTTTTATTTCCCAGATACGTGGAACTTCTTTCTAAAAAAACATACAGAAAAAAAAGAACTAAGTACAGCCAAAATGATACATACCTTTAAACATGAAAGTGACGAAATAATGCAGTTTTTTCATACAAAAAAAGTAAACGATTGCATTATCAAAGTACGTACACATGTCCCTAAAAAAATAGAAAAAGATGTGATAATTGAAAATGACCTTATTAGATAGCCAGCAACAAGCATTAATAAAGCTCAAAAAATATAAAGTCGGTGCTCTGTTTATGAAACCGGGTAGCGGGAAGACGCGGGTAGCATGTGAATTAATCAATGATGCAAAACCAGATTATGTGTTATGGATTACTCCTTTTCAAACAAAAGCAAATCTCGAAGCAGAAATAAACAAATGGGGTTATAAATTCCCACAAGAAATCATCGGCATTGAATCCCTTTCCAACTCAGATCGTCTATACCTCTACTGTCGTGACAAACTTAAAAACTCAAACAATAGCTACATTATTATGGATGAAAGCTTAAAAATTAAAAACGTCCATGCCCTTCGAACGCAGCGAGCAATCAAACTTTCACGACTAGCTACCTACAAATTAATTATGAATGGCACACCGCTTAGCCGAAATATTTTAGATCTTTGGTCTCAACTAGAGTTTTTATCTCCTAAAATATTAAATCTAAGTTTTTCGCAGTTTAAAAAGACGTTTTGTGAATACGTAACAATTACACAACTAACCCAAAGCAAGCAACAGTCAATGGACATCATCAAAAAGTATCATAATTTAGAGTACTTATATAAATTAATCACACCTTTTATTTTTACTTCTTCGCATGAAATAGCCGTTAAGTGGCATTATATTCGTCATGATTTTTCAATTGATGAGGAACTTTTAAAGCAATATTATGAAATAAAAGAAGACTATCTCCAAAAAGCGGCTGCCTACACCATCAATATTAATTTTTTAGAAATGTCTCAAGTGATGCAACACTGTTACTGTCTCTCCTCTGAAAAATTTACTATTACCGAATCGTTAGTCGCCGGAAAAGAAGAAACGACGATTATTTTCTGTAAATATAAACGATCTGAAGAAGCACTACAAAAAGCATTTCCTAATGTAAAAATTACAACTTTTGCTAAATCTTCTTACGGACTCAATTTGCAATTTTATAATCAAATTATTTACTTTGATAAAACGTTTGATTATTCTCAGCGCGATCAATCAGAAAGGCGTATTTACCGGACTGGGCAAACGCAAGACTGCTACTACCATGATTTAAGTGGCAACGTCGGGCTTGATTCTCTTATTGATGTAAATATTTCTAAGAAAACCAACCTATTGCAAGAATTCAAAAAAGAGCTCTCACAAAAAAATTCTTTTGAGGTGATAATGGATGCTTTCTAGAACAGTCTTTGATGCTTCCCAAGAACGAATGGAAGTAATTTTTTCCGAATTTGACAATATTATCGTTTCTTTTTCAGGCGGTAAAGATAGTGCAGTAATGCTTCATCTCATGATTGATTACATGCGGAAAAATAATATTCAAAAGAAAATCTACGTGTATCATTTAGACTACGAAGGTCAGTACAGCGCTACAACTGACTTCGTTACCGAAATGTTAACCAGTAATTTAGATATTATTGAGCCGCTTTGGTGCTGTCTGCCAATCGCCGCTCAATCCGCCGTTTCGATGTTTACCGACCACTGGAAACCTTGGGAAAAGTCCAAACGAGACATTTGGGTTAGAGATATGCCCTCCTTTCCATCCGTCATCAATGAAGATAATGCCCCTTTCGACTTTGATTTTGAAAATCTTTGGGATTACGAATTTAATAAAAAAATCATTCACTGGCTACATACTAAAAATAACGCCAAAAAAACGATTGCTTTAATAGGCATAAGACAACAAGAATCTCTTAATCGTTATAACGCGATTCACAAAAAAGAACGAATGTATAAAAAGTACAATTGGACAACTGAAATTTCCAAAAACATCTATAATGCCTATCCTATCCATGACTGGCGAGTAGAAGATATTTGGATTGCTAACGCTAAGTTCCATTGGTCCTATAATAAAATTTATGATTTATTCTATCATGCTGGTCTAACTGTGCACGATATGCGCGTTGCAAGCCCTTTTAACGATTCTGCTACAGAAAGTCTTAAATTATATCGTGTTATCGAACCCGCTCTTTGGTCCAAACTAGTCGGTCGTGTGAACGGCGCCAATTTCACAGCAATATACGGCGGTACCTCCGCAATGGCTTGGAAAGAAATTAAATTGCCAAAAAACCATACGTGGAAATCGTATTTAGAGTTTCTACTCACGACTTTGCCAAGCTACACGAGAGAACGCTATTTAAAAAAATTCAAAACGAGCATTACATACTGGACCGAAAAAGGCGGTGCTTTAAAAGTAGAAACCGTCGAGGAATTGAAAAATTTAGATGTCCAAGCAGATTTCCTTGGTAAACCACAAAACAACCGTGTTTATACCAATCCGATGGAAATCGTTCGCTTTAAAGAATATCCAGACGATTTGAAAATTAAAGAATTCGCAAGCGTCCCTACTTACAAACGGATGTGTATCGCCATTTTGAAAAATGATTATACATGTAAATATATGGGATTCGGTCAAACGAAATTAGAACTAGAGAAGCGAAAAAACGCATTAGAGAAATATAATAATATTTTATGAGGTGAAATAATGAATTACAAAAGCCCAGTATATAGCGTCACTCCAATCCACTACACAAAACTACAAGCAAATAATTATAATCCGAACACAGTCCCCGCACTTGAACTCAAATTGCTTGAAAAATCAATTTGGGAAGATGGATTTACGCAACCCATTGTTTGTTATCCCTTGGAAGGCAGCGATAAATATGAAATAATAGACGGGTTCCACCGTTACACAATCATGACCACCTCCAAACGAATTCGCGAACGAGAAAACGAATACCTGCCAGTTGTCATTCTCGAAAAAGATACCGTGAATCGAATGGCCTCTACCATACGTCATAATCGCGCACGTGGATTCCATAACGTAGAATTAATGTCCAACATTGTTAGTGAACTTGTCGATAGTGGAATGTCCGATAGCTGGATCATGAAAAACATTGGAATGGATGCCAACGAAATCTTACGCTTAAAACAAGTGAGCGGACTTGCTCACCTCTTCTTAGAAAAAGAATTTAGTCATGCATCTGATTAATTGATGAAAAGAGGAATAAGAAATGAAAGAAAATAAATATGATGACAAACATTTTTTTGAACAATATAGCCAAATGCCCCGCTCCAAAGAAGGATTAAAAGCAGCCGGTGAATGGCATGAATTTAAAAAGCTACTCCCTGATTTCCACCAAAAAGTAGTCCTTGATTTAGGTTGTGGATTTGGTTGGCACTGCATTTATGCCGCTGATCATGGCGCACAAAAAGTGCTTGGAATCGATTTATCCAAACGAATGCTTGCTGAAGCCAAACAAAAAACAACCTCCCCGGTAGTTCATTACGAGCAAAAAGCCATAGAAGATATAGATTTAGAGCCAGAAACCTACGATGTTGTTTTAAGCTCACTGGCACTCCATTACGTAGCTTCCTTTGACGAAATCTGTCAGAAAGTCCGTGCTAATTTAAAATCAGGCGGCTCTTTCATTTTTTCCGTAGAGCATCCAGTATTTACAGCAGACGGACGTCAAGATTGGTATACCGATGAAGCCGGGAATAAGTTGCACTGGCCCGTCGACCGTTACTTCAATGAATCTGTGCGCACAAGTCACTTCCTAGGAGAGGACGTCCAAAAATATCATCGTACGCTTACCACTTACATCCAAACATTACTACAAAACGGCTTCCGAATTAATAGCGTAATCGAACCCGAACCAGCTCCCGAATTAAAAGCGTTATCCGAAATGCAAGATGAATACCGCCGACCAATGATGCTGCTAATATCTGCAACTAAAAACTAAAAGAAAGTTGGTAGTATTGTGCATGATTCTAATTTATTCAACATATTAAAACAAAATAATTATATCTTACCTAAAGACCCAGACGCATCTAATGAAATAATTGATACTATGTTGTCCTATCTTTCTTCCGTTGATAGTGAATTGAGAGATAATATTGCTTACAACATTTTTTTCGAATGGTTTGTTGGTCAAGATAATTTAACTACAGATCAAAAAAGGAGAATTTATAATTACGCAGTCAATAAGAATAATTTACTATTCAAGATTAACATTATTGACTCAGATGCAGTATTTCAACGCTCATTTTTAGCATTAATTATTGCATTATTACTAGAAAATAATAAGGTTCATAATTTCTTAACTGATAATGAAATTAGAAAAACTTTGAATTTACTTATTGAGCTACTAGAAAAAGAAAAAAATACGCATTCTTTTATTGAAGAAAAAGGTTGGGCACATTGCATCGCCCATACAGCAGATTCTCTAGACGAACTAATTTACCAAAGTACAATTAGTGAAATAGACGTAAAAAAAATAATGACTGCAATTACGTTTTTTTATAAGACCAACCCTAACATACTAACTGGCGAAGAAGATGAACGCCTGAGTAATATATTAATAACAGCCCTTTTTGAGCAAAAAATAAATATCGAAGAAGTAAAAAACTGGTTAAATTCCCTTTCAGAAACAATTCCAAATCATCTTCCAGAAATACCTCTTATAAATATTAAACAGTTTACTCAAACACTTCTAATAAAATTAACTGTTTTAAATTATGATGTAGATTTTAATTTATTTCCTATTGTAACTCGCTATATAAGAAAAAATGATGATAATGCTACTAATAAAAAAACCCTTTAAAATTAGCTTTTTACAAACTAATTTTAAAGGGTTTTACTCTTGTTAAAAGATTATTTCTTAGCTTTTTTCGGTTTTTCTTTTTCTTGCTGTTTGTTCATCGCACTCATCATTTGATTGATTTTCTTTTGTGATGGTTTTTGACCCATTTGCGCCATCATCATTTGTAACATTTGTTCGTTAATTGGCGGATTGTTTTTTAAATAGCTCATCATGTAACGTCTTGCAATAAAGAATCCTCCCGCAAGACCAGCTAGTAAACAAATAATGCCGACAAGAATGTAAATCCACATAGTCTCTTTTCTCCTCCTTGAAACAAAATCCTCTTTTATTGTACTTGATTTATATTAAACAGACAATACTTTTCAAGAAAACATATCATCTTGATTAATTTATCAATAAAAGTTGCAAACAACCTCGTAATTATAACATTAATGGCACCACTGCGCAATCTAAAAAAAGCATAAAAAAACAGACCGCTCTAGAAAAACTAGCAACGGTCTGTTTGTTTAATTAAAGTGATTTTACTGTATTAACGACGTTCTCTACAGTAAAGCCATAATTTTTAATAACTGTTTCACCTGGAGCAGAAGCACCAAATTTGTCGATTCCGATAACTTTACCATCTAAACCAACATAACGTTCCCATCCAAAGCTAGCGCCCATCTCTACTGCTACACGTTTTCTAACAGCATTCGGTAATACACTTTCTTTGTACTCCGCAGATTGTTGCTCGAATAGATCAAATGATGGCACACTGACAACTGATACATCCGTTCCTTGAGCTTGAAGTTCTTTTTGCGCTTCGATAGCTAAGTTAACTTCAGAACCACTCGCAAGAATGATCGCTTCCGGTACTTCTCCTTTTGCAGGTGAAATTACGTAAGCACCTTTCTTAACGCCTTCTGCAGTTAATTTAGCAGAATTTGGTAGTGTTGGTAGGCCTTGACGAGTAAGAACAAGTACATGTGGTGTAGATGTAGAAGTGATAGCAAGTTTCCATGCTTCCACTACTTCATTTCCATCAGCAGGACGAATGACAGAAAGCCCTGGCATTGCACGTAAGCTTGCAAGTTGTTCGATTGGCTCATGCGTTGGGCCATCTTCCCCTACAGCAATACTATCATGCGTCATTACGTATGTTACAGGTAAATGTTGAATGGCAGATAAACGAATGGCAGCACGTACATAATCAGAGAATACGAAGAATGTTCCGCCGTATACTTGTAATCCGCCGTGAAGCGCCATACCATTTAATGCAGCACCCATCGCAAATTCACGAACGCCAAACCAAATGTTTCTTTCAGCTGGAGTCGCTTTTGTAAATTCACCGTCTGTTTTAATTGTTGTATTATTCGAACCTGCAAGGTCAGCAGATCCACCAAAGATTGTTGGGATTTTCCCAGCTAACGCATTGATTACTTCTCCACTTGAAGCACGACTAGCAAGTGCTTTCGATTCATCATATACTGGAAGATCCTCATCCCAATCAGCTGGTAACTTATTGTTCAAGCTATCTTCTAATTGTTTAGCAAGCTCTGGATATTCTGCTTTATAGGAAGCAAATAGCTCATTCCAAGCTGTTTCTGCTTTTTCACCACGTTCGCCAATTGTTTCTTTAAAGCGAGCAGTAACTTCTTCAGGAACAAAGAATTTCTCTTCGTAGTTCCAACCATAAGCTTTTTTCGCTTCTAAAATACCTTCATCGCCTAGTGGAGCACCGTGAACTTTACTTGTACCGGCATTTGGAGCACCAAAACCGATAACAGTTTTCACTTCGATCATAGTAGGTTGAGAAGTGTTTTGTTTCGCTTTTTCGATTGCAGCTAAAATTTCAGCTGTATCATTACCGTCTTTTACTAATAAATGTTCCCAGCCATAAGCTTCAAAGCGTTGTTTTACATTTTCAGAGAAAGATTTGTCTAAATCACCATCAAGAGAGATATCATTGGAATCATAGAGAACAACTAATCTTCCTAATTGTTGATGACCTGCATAAGAAGCCGCTTCTGAAGCAACACCTTCCATTAAGTCACCATCTCCGCATAGTGCGTAAGTATAATGATCCACCACTGGGAAACCATCTTTATTATATTTCGCTTCTAAATGTCTTTCTGCCATAGCCATACCAACAGCCATCGCAATACCTTGACCAAGCGGACCAGTAGTTGCGTCTACACCGTCTGTATAACGATATTCCGGGTGACCTGGAGTTTTACTTTCCCATTGACGGAAATTTTTAAGATCTTCTAATTCTAATTTGAACCCACTTAAGTGTAATAAACTATATAAAAGCATTGAGCCATGCCCAGCAGAAAGTACAAAACGATCTCGGTTAAACCAATGTGAATTCTTAGGGTTAGTATTTAAAACACGCGACCAAAGTGCGTAAGCCATTGGTGCTGCTCCCATTGGTAATCCTGGATGACCAGAATTTGCTTTTTGAATTGCGTCCATTGATAATGTACGAATTGTATTCACTGCTAAACTATCTGTGTTATCGAACAAATGAAACATCCTCTCTTCAATATAATTTTAACTACTTTTAATAATAAGCCTAAAAAGCAATTAACACAACTAATAATTGCTTTAAATTGCTTAATTGATTGGTATTTTTGTTCATTTGCTCATTAATGTTTATTTGGTACTAATTATTAGTGCTTATTTTTTCTAAGTTGTTTCACTTTATGCGGAGTTACATCTTTTCCGTTAGGGTCAATAATCGTTGTATTTTCAATTGTCCCTTTCATATGCGTACGGAAAGATTTTATATATTCTTTTCGTAATTTATCTTGCTCCACTTTTTCTGCGGCAGTTAATGTTCCGGCTTTTTTCTTTTTAGAAAGCTCATTAATACGATCTATTTTAGCTTTTTCTAGCATCGTTATTCTCCTTTTCTTCTATAGAATAAAAATAAGAAAGCAGCATAATCGCTACTTTCTAATATTATATCATAAACGGTCACTAAATCGACCTTACTGGTTTGCTAGTTGAATCGTACTATCACTCTTTATTAATTTTGTTTTGTGTACAGGAATAACTACTGATTCTCCTGCTTCCACATGACCGTCAGCTAAATTATTTTCTTTTTCTACCCAGCTAACAAAATCTGCTTTTGCCATATCACTTTTACCTGCATATTGATCTGCTAATGCCCATAAAGAATCCCCTTCACTTACATTCACTTCTGAATAGTCGTTTCCCCCGCCAACTACAGTACACATTAAAATGATTCCTAATACGATGCAAGTAAGTACAAATATAATAGAAACATAAAATTTATCCCAAATTAATTTCATAGTCATTAATAATCCCTCCAAAAGAATGTATGTTCGCTTTTCTATATTATAGAACAACCGTTCGCATATGTCAATAAAAAACGAACCTTTGTTTGCATATTGGTTTTTCTTTTGCTATACTTGAATTATAAAATAACCATTAAATCAATGAGGTGAAACCATGAAAATATCTAAACGCCAACAAGATATATATGAATTTATAAAATCAGAAGTAAAAGAAAAAGGTTATCCGCCTTCCGTCCGCGAAATCGGTGAAGCAGTTGGCCTTGCTTCCAGCTCTACTGTTCATGGACATCTTGCTCGCCTTGAAGGTAAAGGCTTAATTAGACGGGACCCAACAAAGCCTCGTGCGATTGAAATATTATCTTTAGAAGACGAAGCAGAGACACCCAACGTTGTAAATATTCCTATTATCGGGAAAGTAACCGCTGGAATGCCCATCACTGCAATTGAGAACATTGATGAATATTTCCCACTACCAGAATACATGGCAGCTGGCGAAACCAATGTCTTCATGTTAGAAATCGACGGCGAAAGTATGATTAATGCCGGAATCCTTGATGGCGATAAAGTAATCGTTAGACAACAAAGTTCTGCAATCAATGGCGAAATCGTTGTAGCGATGACAGATGAAAATGAAGCTACATGTAAACGATTCTACAAAGAAGCTAATCATTTTAGATTACAACCCGAAAACGATGCTTTGGAACCTATCCTTTTAAACAACGTAACGATTCTAGGAAAAGTAATCGGACTTTATCGAGATATTCGCTAATTTTATTCGTTTGAACAGGTGGTTGAGAACATGATTTATTTTGAAACTGAACGGCTTATTGCAAGAGATTATTTAGCAAGTGATTATCTTCCTTTTAGTCAAATGAATGCAGATGAGCAAGTAATGAAATACTTCCCAGCCAGATTAACTCAAAACGAAAGTAATGCATTTCTTGATAGGATTCAAGAAGAACTAAAGTCACTTGGATATGGCCTCTTTGCCATTGAAGTTAAATCAACGGGCGAATTCATCGGTTTTACTGGATTTCATGAGGCTACTTTTGAAGCTACATTCACTCCTTGCACGGAGATAGGTTGGCGATTAAAACTTAGCGCTTGGAACCAAGGCTATGCCACTGAAGCCGCACTTGGCGCGTTAGCATTTGCTGAAGAAATCAACACTATTAACGAAATATACAGTTTTACCGCCGTACTCAATAAACCTTCAGAAAATGTCATGAAAAAAATCCATTTAACAAAAATAGCTACTTTTGAACATCCCGCTTTAGTAAATGGCGATCCACTAAAGCCCCATGTTCTTTATAAGAAGGCATAATAAAACCCCCTGTACATTCTGGTACAGGGGGTTTTAATTCCAAATAAGTAGTGAAAAATATAGTCCGACGAGCGTTATGAATAAAACTGGAATAGTAATCACAATGCCAATTTTGAAATAAGAGCCCCAGCTTATCTTTATCCCTTTCTGCGCTAGAACATGTAGCCAAAGTAAAGTTGCTAGCGAGCCAATTGGTGTTATTTTCGGACCTAAATCAGAACCAATGACATTTGCATAGACTAACGCTTCTTTCATCACGCCTGTAAATGACGTATGATCGATTGCAAGTGCGTTTATCATTACTGTTGGCAAATTATTCATGACAGAAGACAGTATTGCAGCAATAAATCCCATTCCAACTGTTCCCGCAAATAATCCAAAGTGCGCAACATATGTAATTGCTTCTGATAATAATTTTGTGATACCGACATTTTGCAAACCATATACAACTACATACATACCAACCGAGAAAAACACAATATTCCAAGGTGCTCCTTTTAAAATAGCTTTTGTCGAGACGGCATGACTTTTTGCACTGACTAACAAAAAGATAACAGCAACTAGCAAGGCAATAAATGACACTGGAATGTCTAAAAAACTACTCAAAAAATAGCCTGCTACAAGGATGATAAGTATTCCCCAAGAAACACGAAACATCTTTTTATCTTTAATTGCAGAAGCCGGCTCTCGAATCACTCGCGTATCATATTTTTTAGGTAATGCTTTCCGAAAATAAAAATATAAGATTAAAATACTCGCAACTAAAGAGAAAACCGTTGGAATCCACATAATAAGCGCATACTGCGAAAAACTAATACCGAAAAAATCAGCCGAAACTATATTGACTAAATTACTAACTACGAGCGGTAAGGACGTCGTATCCGCTATAAAACCGCTAGCAATAATAAATGGAAATACCTTTTTCTCATCAAAATTCAGCGCTCGCACCATCGCTAGAACAATTGGTGTCAAAATTAGCGCCGCCCCGTCATTAGCAAACAACGCAGCAACGAAAGCTCCCAAAATAGAAATAAGAATGAACATTAATAAGCCATTACCTCTTGCTAATCGCGCCATATGTAAAGCCGCCCACTCAAAAAAGCCAATTTTATCTAAAATCAATGAAATAATTATAATAGCAATAAAAGCGAGCGTCGCATTCCAAACAATTCCTGTAACTGTTGCGACATCTGATAAAGTGACGACGCCAAGTAATAAGGCAATTATCGCACCTCCACAAGCTGACCATCCGATTGATAATTTTCTTGGTTGCCAAATCACCAAAAATAACGTGAAGGCAAATACTAAAATAGCTAAAGTAATCTGCATTTCTTCCCCTTTCTCTAATGAAAACCTCCCTTTCACTAGCACATTTTTAAATATATGCCTCTATTTGCCAAACATCAAACATTTGAAACCGATTTTCCAATAAAAAAGCACGTTTCCATTTATAGGAAACGTGCTTTTGACTATTAATAAATTTCAAGATATTGTTCGCGTTCCCACGGATGAACCGCTGTACGGAACATATCACACTCAATTGTTTTCGCTTCAATAAAGTGTTCAAAAATGTGTTCACCTAAACCATCTTTGATAATTTCATCTTTTTCAAGTTCGATCAGAGCGTGACCTAAGCTTTCTGGAAGATCATAAATCCCAGTTGCTTCACGTTCTTCTTCGTTCATTCCGTAGATGTTACGATCAACTGGTGCTGGAGGAGTTAATTCATCTTTAATTCCTGATAAACCAGCTTTTAGTAACACAGCCATTGCTAAATATGGGTTAGCTGATGGATCAACACTACGTAATTCTAGACGAGTACTTAGTCCACGAGAGCTCGGAACACGTACAAGCGGGCTACGGTTTTTACCTGACCAAGCGATGTAACAAGGTGCTTCATAACCAGGAACTAAACGTTTGAATGAGTTGATTGTTGGGTTTGTAACAGCCGTATATCCACGAGCATGTTTTAACATCCCAGCTAAGAAATGATAAGCAGTTTGACTTAATTCAAGTTCACCACTTTCATCGAAGAAAGCATTTCCTTTTTCATTAAATAGTGACATATTGAAATGCATTCCGGAACCATTGACACCAAAAAGTGGTTTCGGCATAAATGTTGCGTGCAGACCATGTTTACGAGCAATTGTTTTAACAACAAGCTTAAATGTTTGGATGCTGTCACACGCTGTAATTGCATCTTCATATTTAAAGTCAATTTCGTGTTGTCCTGGTGCTACTTCATGGTGAGACGCTTCGATTTCAAAGCCCATTTCTTCTAATTCAAGCACGATATCACGACGACAGTTTTCACCTAAGTCGGTTGGTGCTAAATCGAAGTAACCACCACTATCATTTAGTTCAAGTGTCGGACGACGATTTTCATCTAATTTGAATAGGAAAAATTCTGGCTCAGGTCCTAAGTTGAACTCTGTGAAACCTAGTTCTTCCATTTCTTTAAGTACACGTTTTAAGTTAGCACGTGGGTCTCCAGCAAAAGGAGTCATGTCAGGATTATAAATATCACAGATCATTCTTGCAACTTTTCCTTTTTCAGCTGTCCATGGGAATACCACCCAAGTGTCTAAATCTGGGAATAAATACATATCAGACTCTTCAATTCGTACGAAGCCTTCAATGGAGGAACCATCAAACATGATTTTGTTATCTAGTGCTTTCTTTAGTTGGCTAACAGGAATTTCCACATTCTTAATAATCCCTAGGATATCCGTGAACTGTAAACGAATAAATTTTACATTTTGTTCATCTGCGAAGCGGAAAATGTCTTCTTTTGTATATTTTGCCATAATCTAAATTCCTCCTAAATAATCTAATTATATTAACTTCTAAATAAAGTAAATACCTCTTCTTGTCTTTTTAAAACCTTGGTAATTGTTGTTTCCCTGTCGCATCTTGCTTTACAAAACGGCCAGCTTGTTGCATTTCTTTTCTAAGTATTTTGCGTACATCATCATCTGTCAAAGGTTCTTTGGATTCTTTTTGCTGCATTTGATACATTTTCTTAATTCCCGCAATATTCAGACCATCATTCAAATAATCTTTTATCTCTAGCAAAACATCAATGTCTTGGAGTGAATACAAACGGTGATTTCCTTGATTTCGTGCCGGATGGATTAATCCTTGGTCTTCATAGTAGCGAATTTGTCTAGCGGTGAGATCAGTTAGCTTCATCACAGGCCCAATTGGAAACAGCGGCATCGATCTCCGGATTTCCTTTTCACTCACGACAATTCCCCCTCAAAACATAATTATTTTTTTGATGATAGTAGCATTATAATGTACGTCAGATGTTTTGTCAAATTTATGTAAGATAATCTAACATACAGCTTAATCCGTTGTATACCAATGCATTCCACATAAAAAAACCGCGATTAAAACCATCGCGGTAAAAATTAAAAATATTTTTTTGCAAATAAATGTTACTTTTTTATAATATTTTTTGGATTGCTCTAGTAACTGCAATTTTGATGTGTTCATAGGTCAAACCGCCTTGAACATAGAGTTGATAGGGTTCTCTAATAGGCCCATCTGCTGTTAGTTCTAAACTCGCGCCTTGTATAAATGTCCCAGCTGCCATTATCACGTCATCTTCATAACCTGGCATATATGCACCGATTGGCAAAACATGCGCATTAACCGGCGAGGCTGCTTGAATAGCTTGCGCAAATGCAACCATCTTCTCTTTGTTATGGAAGGAAACACTTTGAATTAAATCCGTTCTTGGCGCATCCCAAACTGGGTCAGCTTCTATACCAAACTCCGCAAGCATGGCAGCCGTGAATCTTGCTCCTTTAATTGCCTGAGCTGTCACATGGGGAGCTAAAAAGAAACCTTGATACATTTCTAATAAACTATAGAGTGATGCACCTGCTTCTCTGCCAATTCCAGGTGTAGTTAAGCGATAACCACATAAATCTACTAATGCTTCTTTTCCTGCAATATAACCGCCTGTTTTCGCTAAGCCACCACCAGGATTTTTGATTAATGAACCCGCGATAATATCTGCTCCAACTTCTGGCGGCTCCTGATATTCCGCGAATTCTCCGTAACAATTATCTACAAAAATAATTACTTCCGGATTGATATTTTTTACAAACACAATCATTTCTTTAATCTTTTCTATTGTAAAAGAAGGTCTATCCGCATAACCTCGTGAACGCTGAATTCCAATCATCTTTGTTTTTGGCGTCATTTTTTCCGCTATTCTCGGAAAGTCTACATCACCATTTCCCAGAAGCGGTACAGAGCTATAACCAATATGAAAATCTTTTAAAGATCCTTGTCCTTGATTTCGCACACCTACAATTTCTTCTAATGTATCATAAGGTTGACCAGTAATATAAAGTAATTCATCGTCCGGACGAAGGATACCAAATAATACGGTTGAAATTGCATGTGTTCCTGAAATTATTTGTGGGCGAACTAGGGCCGCCTCTGTCTTAAATACAGTCGCATATACACGTTCTAATGTATCTCTACCTTCATCATCATAACCATACCCAGTGGAAGGATGAAAATGAAAATCACTTACTTTATTCTCTTGAAACGCATCTAAAACTTTCGCTTGATTAAATTCAGCAATTTCGTCTGTTTTATTTTGCAAATCGTCAATTTGTGTTTCCACTTTTTTTCGTATCGCTTGAATATTATTCATTATTTAGCTCCTTTCTCGGTTTGTACCCCTCTATGTGGTAACTCTGTTTACTTTCAATATATTCTAGTTTCGTTACCCATGCTTGTTGCTTTATTTGCGCTAATTCTTTTCCTTTTTCCTCTGAAAGTTCTAGTGTAAAGAAAGTCCAATTTTTTTCAATTAATTGTATCATTCGCTGTTTAATCGTATCTGGAGCCTCTTGATCTAAAGCTGATATAAGCAAATTTTCTGGTTGATCGGGTACAAACGTGGCTGGTGCCTGATCCATTTTATTGTAAATGACCAACGTTGGCAGATGGTTCATTTCCAGTTCCTCTAATAAAGAAAGTACCGTTGTTTCGTGTTGCAAATAGTCTGGATTTGATGCATCAACTACATGAATTAACACATCTACGTTGGCAGTTTCCTCTAAAGTAGAGCGAAACGCTGCAATCAAAGTTGTTGGCAAATCTTGAATAAAACCTACTGTATCTGTCAAAAGCGCTTGAAATCCACCCGAAAAACGAATTTTTCGTGTGGTTGGGTCAAGCGTTGCAAATAATTTATCTTCTTGTAATGTCGTTTCATTCGTTAAACGGTTGAAAATAGTTGATTTCCCAGCGTTTGTATAACCGATTAAACCAAACCGAAAAACGGATTGTGTATTTCTTCGTTCAATGATTCGTTTGCGATGCTGTTCGACATGTCTTAATTGCGCTTTAATATCATGCATTTTTTCGCGAATATGACGTTTGTCCATTTCTAGTTTGGATTCACCAGGCCCTCTTGAACCGATACCTCCTCCAAGTTTTGATAAGGAAACACCTTGTCCACTAAGCCTTGGCAAAAGATATTTATATTGCGCATATGCGACTTGCAGTTTTCCTTCTTTGGATTTTGCGCGCATGGCAAAAATGTCTAGGATTAATTGTGTTCGGTCAATTATTCGCGCCTCAACTACCTTAGAAATATTGCGTACCTGCGTCGCACTAAGTTCACTATTAAATATAACAACGTCTGCCTCATGCATTTCCACTAAAGCAGCAAGTTCTTCCAGTTTACCAGAACCAATGAACGACGCTTGATTTACTCGTTCTAATTTTTGAATTAATTCATCTACTACTTCACCGTTTGCCGTTTTAGCTAGGCTATGTAGTTCATTCATGGAATTCCAGAAAGCTTCTTCTGTTTTATTTGGCAAAATTACGCCTACAAGTATTATTTTTTCTCGTTCCACAAGCATTTCTCCCTTTTTCAGACAAGACTAATCGTAGCATATTTTCTGCATAAAAAAAAGACATGAAACATCGCAAAAAAAGCGAGTTCCCTGCCTTTCAAGTAAAGTACTTATTCCGCATCAGGATTTAAAGCGACGTTCTTCTGCGGGGAGAAAGTTGAAATTGCGTGTTTAAATACAAGTTGTTGTTTTCCTTCGACATCTAGTAGTACGGTAAAATTGTCAAAACTTACAACGCGTCCTCTTAACTGAAAGCCGTTTGTTAAAAATACAGTTGCAAGAATTTTCTCCTTACGCAATTGATTTAAGTAATAGTCCTGTAACCCTTGTCCACCTTGTTTCATAATTTCCCTCTCCAATCTCTATCTTATACTAAAAAATTCCCCAAACCCCAATGAAATTCCATTGTGCAATTGGTTGGCTAATTTCAAATACCCTTTATTTCTTCCTACCAAACAGAAAAGCGTTATTTAGCTGTTAAAAAGGTTGTTGCTTTATTTAATGCTTCTGATTCTGTACTGCTAACACCCGCCTGAATCCAGTCAATATCCATTCTATTTCTAAACCAGGTTAACTGTCTTTTCGCGAAATGCCTTGAGTTCTTTTGAATTAATTCTTTTGCTTCTTCTAGTGAGCTCTTTCTTTCAAAATAAGGAAATAATTCTTTGTAGCCGATGCCGCGAACCGCTGGAACATCCACTAAATGTTGCTCATATAATTTTTTTGCTTCTGTAATTAAGCCTTGCTCAAACATTAGATTCACTCGCTGATTTATTCTTTCATAAAGTAGTTCTCTATCCAAGTCAAGCCCTAGAAAAAGTGGTTTATATGTATCATTAAGTACATTATGCACTTGATATTCCGAGAAAGGCTTTCCTGTTAGATGCATTACTTCTAACGCTCTAATCACTCGACGCTTATTGTTTTCATGAATCTGACGTGCACTTTCCGGATCTTGTTGCTCGAGCATTTGCCATAATATAACTTTATCTAATTGTTCTAATTTCGCTCGGTAAGCCTTATCTTCGCTTGCGTTCCCAAAATCATAATCATAAAAAACAGATTGAATATAAAGTCCTGTGCCACCAACAATAATTGGTAATTTTCCAGCTTGATGTATTGTTTCAATTGCTTTCCTTGTTTCTGATTGGAATTTTGCTGCGGTGAACGGTACAGAAGGATCGGTCACATCAATAAGGTAATGTTTGATTCCACCCATTTCTTCTGGCGTGATTTTTGCTGTACCAATATCTAATCCGCGATAAACTTGCATAGAGTCACCACTAATAATTTCTCCATCCAAACGCTTCGCTAGTTCAATACTTAAACTTGTCTTGCCGACAGCAGTTGGGCCAACAATGACGATGACAGGAATCTTGCTCAAAAAAAAACCTCCTTTTCGTCTGTAATCAATGTACCATGAAAAAGGTTTCTTGAAAATAGCGAAAATGATTTTTTTCATAAAAAAAGCGCAAATCCTTGGAAGATATGCGCTCTTTTTGGTTTATTATTATCTATCGTGCCAATCAGCTGGCTCTCTAGCATCATTAATTTGGATATTTAATTCTTCTATATAAGTTTGTTTTACATCGTCACTCCAGTGGAATTGTTTAGCCATTTCATCTACAACCGCATCTTTCCATTCAAGCAAGTATGGCATATCGAAAAGTAAGTAGCCTGTACGACGTAATAAGAAATCAATCGGCGTTGTTACTGCTTCGTGTTGAATCGAATAACGTAGTTCCGCATATAAACTGTTTGGCAAAGTGGTTTCGTTTTGCTCTTTGTGTTCTTGCGCATACGTAAACAATTGATCGATATTGCTACCAAAACGTTTTGCCATCTCGCGACCCTCTTCTAATGTCCAACCAAAGCGATTATTTCCTTCTTTCGCTTTCTTCGATAGGAATGCTTCTAATTGTTCTGAGCCACCAATATCCCCACCAGAAATAGGCAAATGTTTTGTTTGAACTGGTTTGTATTTTTTACCGGTTTCTTTTGCTAGTGATTTAGAAACATCATCTAATAATTTTTCGGCCATTTTTCTGTATCCAGTGAGTTTACCACCAGCCATTGTAATTAAGCCACTTTCAGAAAACCAAACTTCATCTTTACGAGAAATTTCGGATGGATCTTTCCCTTCTTCATAAATAAGTGGACGAACTCCAGCCCAACTTGATTCAATGTCTTTTTCGGTAATATGCACATCAGGGAACATATAATTAATCGCTTTAATCACATAGTTATGATCGGATTCGAGTGCTTTTGGATTGATTACTGCTTCGTCATAGACTGTATCCGTTGTCCCTACGTATACTTTTTTATCACGCGGAATAGCAAAAACCATGCGGCCATCAGGCGTATCAAAGTATACTGCTTGTTCCATCGGGAATTTTTGTTTATCAATAACTAAATGAATTCCTTTTGTTAAGCGTAAATGTTTGTTGTTTGTTGCATAATCTAATTTTCTTACTTTATCCACCCACGGGCCGGCTGCATTAATAACGCGGTGGCCTTTAATGTCATATGCTTTACCTGACAAACGGTCTGTTACAGTTACGCCGACTACTTGTTTATTGTCATCGTATAAGAAATGCTCTGCTTTTGTATAGTTAATGGCATTTGCACCGAGTTCTACCGCTTTCTTCATGACTTCTATTGTTAAACGCGCATCATCTGTACGGTACTCTACGTAGTAACCAGAGCCTTTTAATCCATCTTTTTTCACGAAAGGATTTTTAGCTAAAGTTTCTTTTGCGCTTAAAATTTTGCGGCGTTCATTTTTCTTTACACCTGCTAAATAATCATATAAACGAATTCCGAATGAAGCAGTTGTTTTGCCCATGTTGCCGCCTTTATGGAATGGGAGCATCATCCATTCAGGAGTTGTTACGTGAGGTCCATTTTCGTAGACAATTGCACGTTCTTTTCCTAAATCTGCTACTTCCTTGATTTCGAATTGTTGTAAATAGCGCAGTCCTCCGTGGACTAGTTTTGTCGAACGGCTTGATGTACCACTTGCAAAATCACCCATTTCAACAAGCGCAACGCTCATTCCTCGTGAAGTTGCATCTAAAGCGATTCCCGCTCCTGTAATCCCGCCACCGATGATGACTAAATCAAATTTTTCCTCTTGTAGATTTCGTTCGATTGTTTCTCTGTCAAATGCTGAAAATAATTGTACCATTTTGTTTGCCCCCTTCAAATTGTTTATCATCTGAATTATGCCTTCTTCGTTACTTTTCCACTTTTCAATCTAACTGAAACGCTTTAAGTTTAAAAACAAAAAAAGAGACTGCAAAGTAAGGCGATTGCGCTCGCCTTTTGCAGTCTCTCCGAATCTCAGACAATAATATTTATTAACTTACTACGATTATAGCTTTTAACGATGAATAATGAAAGCGTTTTGCTCATGGAATTTAGCGGTTATTCCGTAATGCTACTGCTCTCTCAGGGAAATCTGTCATCATTCCTTTTGCATTAGCATCTAGAAAACGCACGATAGCTTCTTCCTTATTCACCGTCCAGTAGCGCGCTGCAATTTGCTTCAAGACAGGATTTTTCATTGCCTTTACTGGTGGATGCACAGCGTCAAGTTGGATTTTTTCATGTAGAGGCAATACTTCTTCTAAGTTCTCATGTGTGATTAAAGCTAGTTTGGCGGTTGGATCTAGCTCTCTCAACCGAACGAGGGTATCTGGATTAAAAGAAGAATACATCCGTTTGACTTGAGGAAATTTTCCCGCTAATTTTAAAACTTTTTGTTCTATTCCTTCATATTCAAAGACGTCCGTTTTAAGTTCGATATTTAATATAATATCGGAACCGCTCACTAGCTTAAAAATTTCTTCCAAAGTCGGCACGCGGATTTTCCGAAAAAAACGTTTGCCAATCACTAGTTTTTTCACTTCTGAAAGAGTGTGATCTTTCAAAAAACCACTTCCATTTGTTGTTCTATCAACCCGCTCATCGTGCATAACGATTAATTCTCCGCTTTTTAGTACATGAATATCTAACTCAATGCCATCCGCACCTGATAAAATGGCTGCTTTCATCGCCGGTATCGTATTTTCCGGATGTGTTCCACTACTGCCTCGATGGGCAAATATTTCCGTCAAAATGCTTCCCCCCAAACTATTTACTTATATTTACTATAACAAAAATAAGCAAATATACTCAAATTTTTAAAATCTATCAATTAATTCAGCATTTTAAATTACTTCTTGATTTATGTATGGTATTATAGTATGGAGCTAAAAACAGATCTCTTTACTATCTCTGTCTAGGTTTACACACATATATATTTACTTATCACAAATAGGAGATGTTATTTTGAAAAGGACTACTCGCTACAGTAGAAAATATGTTCCGAGTATTGATGGACTTCGAGCACTCGCTGTTATTGCTGTAATCGCCTACCACTTGAATTTCAGCTGGGCAAAAGGTGGATTCATCGGCGTAGACATATTTTTCGTCTTATCTGGTTATTTAATTACGAACATTTTATTAACACAATGGGAAAAAACGCAATCACTGCAATTAAAACAATTTTGGATTAGACGTTTTCGGCGACTCATACCTGCCGTTTATGTAATGGTCGTCGTAGTTGTTATCTACTCCGTATTCTTCCATCCAGAAATCTTAAAAAACTTACGTGGCGATGCAATTGCTTCTTTCTTTTATGTAAGTAACTGGTGGTTTATTTTCCACAATGTTTCTTATTTCGATTCATTTGGACTTCCATCACCACTTAAAAACTTATGGTCACTAGCAATCGAGGAACAATTTTATATGATTTGGCCCGCTTTTTTGCTTGTATTTCTCAAATGGGTCAAAAATCCGAAATTACTTTTAAAAATCGTTATTGGCCTCGGTCTACTATCCGCAATTTGGATGACGATTTTATACGTTCCAGGAACAGATCCGAGTCGTGTCTACTACGGCACGGATACAAGAGCATTTGATTTACTGGCAGGTTGCGCACTTGCATTTGTGTGGCCTTTCAATCGTCTTAGCCCTGTAGTTCCTAAGAAAAGTAAGGCAGTTCTTAATATTGCCGGAACAATCAGTATTCTTTGTTTTATTCTATTCACTGCTTTTGTAAGTGAATATCAACCATTCTTATATCGTGGCGGCTTGTTGTTCGTTGCAATTCTTGGCGTTATCATGATTGCAACAATCTCTCACCCTGCTTCTTATCTAAGCAAAATATTCAGTTTTAAACCACTTAGATGGATTGGCACAAGGTCTTACGGTATTTATCTATGGCACTATCCAATTATTACATTAACAACACCTGTATTAGAACTTACGCAACCAAATATTTGGCGCGCTATCTTACAAGTTGCCGCAACATTTATTATTGCAGAATTATCGTTCCGCTTTATTGAAACTCCAATTCGAAAAAATGGTTTCATTAACTACTTTAAAGGCTTCAAAGATAAAAACTATTTCGTCTGGAAAAACAAACCTATCGGCAAATGGTTAAGCATTGCTGGCGTTGTGGCTGTTTTAGCGATATTCACGCTTGGTATGACCAATGTTCTTTCCGTCAATACCAATGCAGAAAAACAACAAACTTCTGTTAAAACGACTACTTCCACTGCAGAAACGAAGAAAGATACGAAAAAGGAAGCAGAAGATAAAGCAGCGAAGGAAAAAGAAAACTCGAAAGAAACTGACTCTAATAAAGCTAGCGGACAAGACGAAACGCCAGAACCGGACAATAAAGATAAATCAGCCGCCACTCCTACACCAACGATTACCCAAACTGTGGCGATTGGCGATTCGGTCATGCTTGATATTGAACCTTACTTGAAAGAAGCTGTTCCTAATGTCACTATTGATGGTCTTGTTGGACGTCAATTACGGGATGCTATTACGACAGCTACTGGTTATAAGAAATTCAATAGCGAAAATAGTTCTGTCATACTCGAACTTGGTACAAATGGTCCTTTCACAGAAGATCAATTAAATGATTTATTAGATCAATTTGATAAAGCAACTATTTATTTAGTAAATACGCGCGTACCTCGTGGTTGGCAATCGGAAGTAAACAAAAGCATTGCTAATGCTGACTCACGACCTAATGTAACCGTTGTTGATTGGTATTCAAGATCTAGCGGCCAATCACAATACTTTGCTCCTGATGGCGTTCATTTAACTAAAACTGGCGCACAAGCATATGTAGCAATGTTAACTAGCGTTATGAATAAGTAAGCATCTGCCCTTTCTCGGGCAGATGCTTTTTTTATTTTCTCCTTGAAACAATAAAGCTTAATCCGATTAGTAGGAATCCTACAGAAATCCCTCCAACAGGTAAAGAATCTCCTGTTTTAGGTAAAGCATTTTTACTTGTTTCCGCTTTTACATTATTTTCTTTAACAGTTATCGATGGAATTTTATAACTTGGAACTTCTGGTTTATTTACGTTTGGATTGATAACTGGGCTTGGTGTCGGCTCAGGTGTCGGTGTTGGACTCGGATCTGGCGTTGGTGTTGGATCTGGTGTTGGGTCTGGTGTCGGATCTGGTATTGGTGTTTCTTTTTCCACAGTAACCGTCACTTGCATTGGTGCAGCTTTTTGCAAATCATTTTCCGCATTTAATGTTACGACATATTTTCCTGGTTTAGAAAGATCTACAGCAGTCGCAAAATCACTTGTAATCGCGGTTCCATCATTTGTTTTTGCTTTAATATCTGCTAAAAATTCTGCTTCTGTTTTAGATGTGTCCACTTTATAACTGATTTTTTCATCTGCCGTAATCGCTGTCTTCTCTTTAATTGTTACGTTTACTTGAACTGGGGCTGCCTTTAATCCGGAATTATTCTCAGATTGTAAAGTAACTGTGTACGTTCCAGGAGTCTTGAAATCTACTTTATCAGCGAAATCACTTGTAACGGTTGATCCGTCATCTGTTTTTGCATGAATATCTACTAAAAATTCTGCTTCTGTCACTGGTTGATTTTCTATATATGTTTTTCCACTGTCAGCTGAGATGTTCAACGAATGGTCTACAGTGAAGTAATGATCATAGATTGGCATTGATATAGTGTAAGAGCCACCATTTTGGAACTGTTCCGGAATATTGTAAGATTGATAACTCAAATCGATTCTAGCGTTGAATTCCATTTTTTCAAGATTATCAAAATCTGCTTTACTAACAGCACTCACTGTTAAACCATCGCTTGTAATTGTTAGGCGACTACCATTCACTTGTTTCTCATTCATTGAAAAGTAAGTGTCGCTACCTGCAGTTGATTTTACGAAATCTGGTACATAGCCATCATAATTAACAGTTCGTTCCGTCATCAAGCTGAATGGGACGTATAATGTTTGATTTTCTGCATTATAAGTTAATACACTACCTTTAATATCAGAGTTAATTAGTTTTTTACCACCTATGACTTGGCCATATGCATACAGTTGATTCAATTTAGGAAAGTCTTCTATCCCACGATAATCATGCACTCCATCGTATTGAATATTCAAGCTCTTAAGTTCTGGCAGCGTTTTAAGTGGCAAGATATCCGTTATTGCACCATTATAACTAAGGTCAATACTATTTACTTTAGGAAGTGTGTTTATTTTAGTTAAAATAGAATCATCATGCGCACTGTGCGAAAGATCCAGCAGAGTTAAACTAGTCAGCCCACTTAAATTTGGAATTTTATCGGATGTAACATCTTTTCCCATAATTCTTAATCGTTCAAGATTACTCAGTCCACTTATTGGATTATAATTTGTTGCATGAATATTATTTATGGTTAAATCTTTTATATTATGGGCATATTCAATACCTGTTAGATCAGTAACATTTATATTTGCTAAAGTAATGTATGTTAATGAATCCATTTGTGCTTCGGTAATATTCGCTGTACTCGCTTGTCCTAGTAGTCCATTTAAGTACGCTTTAAAAGTTGAATCTGGGATATTCACATTATCTTGACTTGCTGTTGCTCCAGTTTGCTCGGCAGCAAAAACTGGTAAAGTAGTTTGAGTTACTGGCACTGTTACAATCGCACAACAAACACCAATTTTTACTATTTTAGACTTAATTGACATAAATCATGATCCTCTCCGCTCTATGATTGCTTCTTTTGTTAATGTTTCTCAATCGAACTTAACGTTGTTATTATAGCTCCACTAACGTTTAAGACCAATGGACAAAATATGTACATAAATCGCGGAAAAGGTGAAATTTACTACTTTTTCGATACTTTTTGCCAATGAAACTGTTGGTTTATGCGGTTTTCTAACTAGCAAAGTGACCTTGGAATTAACGGCTTTATTTGTGTATAAAATATGAACATTGAGAATCATGTTAAACAAAAAAAGCTACCCACCCGTCTCAGGGGCGAATAGCTTTTATGAGTTATCATCTTTTACGTATGACTAGAGCACTTAATCCTAGAACGAAACATCCTAATAAGACACTTGGTATCGGCAATGAATCACCTGTTTTTGGCAATACTTTTGCTTTCGTTTCTGGTGTAGAAGCCGTGATAGAAATTTCTGTAGCGGCTGTCTCTTTTTGGGGATTTGGTATTTTTTCGGGATCTTCTATTAAAGTTAGTTCCGGCTCAGCTTTTAGAACTGGTTTTGGCTTTTGAGAAGGAAGTACAACCGGCTCTACTGCCGATGCTTCCTTTTCAATAATAACGGTAACTTTCATCGGTTTTGCTTCCTGTTTATCATTCTTCGCATTCAATATCACCACATATTCCCCAGATTTCGAAAAATCGACAACTTCTTGAAAATTACTCGTGACCTCTGTACTATCATTTGTTTTCGCTTGAACATCTTTTAAGAAATCCACCGCTGATTTCGTCACGTTCATTTTGTAAGTTATTTTTTCATCCGCTGTAATAACTGTTTTAGCAATAATAGTAACTTTTACTTGAACAGGCGTTGCTTTTATTCCTTTACCATTTTCTGCTTGTAAAGTTACATCGTATTCTCCGGGTTTATTCCTATCTACTTTTTCGGTAAAATCAGTGGTGATCTTTGAACCATCATCTGTTGTCGCATGGATATCTGCTAAAAACGCAGCTTCTGATTTGGGTTCTGTTGCTATGTAAGTGATCTCCTTATCAGAAGTAATTGCGACGGAATCCTCAATCGTAAAGTAATGCTGATAAGTAGCACCTGATATCGCATAAAATCCACCATTCAAAAATTGTTTCGGCTCATTGTATGTTCCCGCATTGACATCAAAAAGTGCATAATAATCCATTGTTTTTAAGTTGTCAAAATCTGTTTTACTAACGTCACTAACAGTAAATCCTTCATCTGTTATCAACAATCTGCTACCATCTATTCGTTTGTTATTCATCACAAAGTCAGTATAGTTCTTCTTAGTAGACTTTGTAAAATTAGGTTTATAACCATCAAAATTGATAAGGCGATTTGTCATTAAACTAAATGGTACGTACATGGTTTCTTTTTCCTCATCATAGGTCAACTGGCTGGGTTTAATGGTTGACCGAAGCCTTTCCACCGCACCAACTGTTTGACCAAATGCTGCAAAGTTCGTTAATTTAGCGAACTCTTCTATACCACGAAAATCATGGACACCACAAAATTGAATGTTTAAATCCTCTAATGCTGGCATGTTTTTTAATGGCATAAATTCCGTTATCGAGGCATTGTAACTAAGATTAACGGTTTTTAGTTTAGGGGCTTCGGAAATTTTTGTTAAAATCGTATTATTATGTCTACTACGTGCCAAATCAATGTATTCTAACTTTTGAAGATGATTTAAGTCCGGTATACCATCAGAAGTTACATCATAGCCCATAATCGTTAATTTTTCTAAATTGGAAAGGTTCTTTATGAAATCAAAATTCGTAGCTTTAATAGAACTGATATTTACAATTCTTAAATTATGTGCGTATTCAAGCCCTGTTAAATCTGTAATATCTATACCAGCTAATTTGACCTCCTTAATACTATCCATCTGTTCTTGCGTAATATCAGCCGTAATTTCTTGTTTTAGATATTCATTCAAATATTGTTTCAACTGTGGATCAGGTATATCTACAATATTCTGTTCTGTTGTTTGCTCCTCTGCATATACCGGTAAAGCAGATTGCATGATGGATGTCATAATAATGGCACAACAAACTCCTATTTTTACTAAAAGTGACTTGCTCAGCATAAATTTTCGTCCTCTCTATTTCTTCGTACCAATTCCTTGGTAATCAGAACTTTGTATGTATTATTTCAATAAGCAATTTACCGAAAAATATGCAACAGCCTAAACAGCTGTTTTTCTCTCTTTTAAGAAATGTTCCTACTGTTATTCCTAGCTTGTAATTCGCAATAAAAAAGCCTGTATATAGCCATTATTACTAGTGAACGGGAATTTATTTCCTTGCCTAAATCCCCTATTTTATTGCCCTGTTCAAAGTTAAATTATATGTAGTTGGAGCACGTAATACCAATGTACAAATTGTGAATAATATGATATTTCTCTAATCATATAAATGCAAAAAAGCCACCCAGTAAAATAATGATGGCTTAAAAACAGCGATTATAACGAATAAAACATTTTTATAAACAAATCATAAACTGTGTCCAAAATGTGTCTTCTTTAAAAATCGCTACAATTTTTCGACATATTTGTATTTAATTTTTAATACTAAACAATTAACAAAAAAAGCTATTCCCCTTTTAAAAGAGAGAATAGCTTTTTGTTTAATTATTTTTTACGAGCTACGAGGACACCCAATCCTAGGACTAAGAATCCTGCTAATACTCCTGTAGCAGGTAGTGAATCACCTGTTTTAGGGAGTGTTTTCGTTGTAGCTTTTGGCACTGGTGAAGCTGAGAAGAAGAGAATTGGATCGCTTGATTTCTTCACTTCTGAGGAATCACTAGGCTCTTCTACTGAATCAGAGGAATCAGCAGAATAAATAGGACCTTCTGCAGGATCTGTTCCTGGATCAGTACTTGGTTCCGGTGTTGGGTCTGGATCCGGTGTCGGTGTCGGGTCCGGAGTTGGTGTTGGGTCTGGGTCCGGTGTTGGTGTCGGATCAGGTACAGGTGTTGTATCTTTCACTTTCACCGTTACTTTAAGTGCTGTTGCTTTTTGATTATCATTTTCGGCATTTAACGTAACTGTGTATTCTCCAGCTTTTGTTAAATCTACTGCTGTAGCGAAATCTGTTGTAATTGCTGTTCCATCGTTGGTAGCTGCTTTGATATCTGCTAAAAAGTCTGCTTCTGATTTTGTTGCATTCATATCGTAGCTTACTTCTGCTTCTGCTGTAATGATTGTTTTTTCGATAACAGTAACTGTAACTTGAACGGGTTCTGCTTTTAATCCTGCAGTGTTGGAAGCATTTAGCGTAACTGTATATGTTCCTGGTTTCGTGAAATCAACTTTTTCGGCAAAATCACTTGTGATTGTTCCACCATTTGCATCTGCTTTGATATCCGTTAAGAATTTTTCTGGTGTTACTGCATCACCTTGAATATAAGAAATGTTATCTTCTGCTGTAATATTTACAGAATGATCGACACTAAAAGCTCTATAACTTGCGATTTGTTTTAAATCATAGGTTCCATTCGCTAAATTAGCTGGTTTAGTAATATTCTCGCCATCTAATCCTACTACTAATTCGAACACTGTTAAACTATCAAAATCAGCTTGTGAAAAGCCACTTAATGTCATACCTTGCTGATTATTTGATGTTTTATCATCTGAAACAACATAACTACTATCGCCTAGCCCTATATTGGTATAATCAGGACTCGTATTAACAGGTAGTGGCGTTCCATCATAATTTAGAACAGTAGTGTCAGGTACAATGCTGAATGGAATAAATAAAGTTTGAGCGGCTGCATCAAATGTCAGTTCACTACTTTTAATATTCTTGAATCCATCCGTTTCAAATGAATCAAATCCAAATCTTTGATTCCCACCATAAAAACTCGTTAAACTTGGAAATTCTGCAATTCCTCTAAAATCATTAATTTGACAGTTCGTCACATTTAACTCTTGTAGATTTGGTAGATTTTCTAAGTTACTAATTTTAGTAATACCTGTATTTTCACTAATATTAAGTTTACCTAGATTTGGAATATTACTAAACTTAGAAAGAGCAGCGTTATCAATACTTGTTTGAGTTACTTCTAGCGATGTTAGGTTTGATAGTCCTGAAAGGTCTGGAATTTTATCTGAAGTAACATTTTTTCCATTTATTGTTAAAGTTTTTAGATTTACAAGCGACTTGATTGGCTCATAGGATGCATTAATATTATCTAACTGCAATACTTCAACATTTTTTAAATATTCTAATCCTGTTAAATCAGTAATTCCCGTATTTAACGAGAGATTTTTAAATTTCGCCAATTGCGCCTCTGTAATATCTGCATCTGGCGCTTGCTCTATAGATGCGTTTAATACTCTTTTTAATTCCGGATCTGGAATATTAACAATATCTTGACCTGCTTCTACTCCAACTTCTTCGGCAGCAAAACTCGGAAAAGAAACTTGTGAAAGGGGCACCATGACCATTACTCCACAAATTCCTACTTTTATAATTTTAGACTTAATTGACATACAATGATGTTCCTCTCTAAATTAGATTAATTACAATTGTAATTGTCTAAAACGGCTGTTTGCTCGTCTTAATAACCTAAATTATAGTCCGGTATAGACCAAATACCAATGGACAAATTGTGAACATTTTACGATTATTTATTCGCATAATTAAAAAAGAATTATTCTAAATAAAGGAAATGGCTTTAGAACAAGCGTTTGAATAGTACTTTACTTACTAGTAAAAGCCTCATAAAATATGGCAAAAATATGGCAATTTGCAAGAAAGTGCTTTCAAAAAAAGCGTATTTAATATAACAAGCTACAAAAAAACTATCCACTCCATGAATGAGTGAATAGTTTTTTTACTTAATTATTTTTTACGAGCTATGAGAACTCCTAATCCTAGGACTAAGAATCCTGCTACTACTCCTGTTGCAGGTAGTGAATCACCTGTTTTAGGGAGCGTTTTTGTTATAGATTTTGGTGCCTTTGAAGCCGAGAAGAAGTGTATTGGGTCACTTGTTTGCTCTCCTTTGGAGGAATCATCGGAATAAACAGGCCCTTCTGCTGGATCAGTACTTGGTTCTGGTGTCGGTGTCGGATCTGGGTCTGGTGTTGGGTCTGGATCCGGCGTCGGCGTTGGATCTGGGTCTGGTGTTGGTGTTGTATCTTTCACTTTCACCGTTACTTTAAGTGCTGTTGCTTTTTGATTATCATTTTCGGCATTTAACGTAACTGTATATTCTCCAGCTTTTGTTAAATCCACTGCTGTCGCGAAATCCGTTGTAATTGCTGTTCCATCGTTGGTAGCTGCTTTGATATCTGCTAAAAAGTCTGCTTCTGATTTTGTTGCATTCATATCGTAGCTTACTTCTGATTCTGCTGTAATCACTGTTTTTTCAATGATGGTAACTGTTACTTGAACAGGTTCTCCTTTTAAACCAGCTGTGTTTTCCGCATTTAATGTAACTGTGTAAGTGCCTGGTTTAGAGAAATCGACTTTTTCAGCGAAATCACTCGTAATGGTCGCACCATTTGCATCTGCTTTGATATCTTTTAAAAATTGTTCTGGTGTCACTGTCTCACCTTGAACATAAGAAGCGTCTTCCGCAGTGATTTTTACAGAGTGATCAATATTAAAGCCTTCAATAGAAAAGTTATTCTTAATATCGTATGTTCCATTTGCTAAATTAGCTGGCTTGGCTGCATTAGGTCCATCGAATTGCGCCATAATGTAGAAAACATTCAGACTGTCAAAATCCGCTTGAGTGAAACCACTGAATGTAATACCTTCTTGCGTCACTGTCATTTTATCATCAGTAAGAACGTAACTAGAATCCATTTCTACAAGCTGCTCTGCTGCATTAGTATTATAAGCTAGTGGTGTACCATCAAAATTTAAGATAGTTTGCTTTGTTAGTAGATTGAATGGGAAAAATAGTGTTTGAGCTGTTGCATTAAAGGTTAATTGGCTACTTTTAATATCCTTAAATTCCGCTGCTTCGAACCTTTGCTGCTCACCGTTAAATGACGTTAAACTTGGAAATTGCTCAATACCACCAAAATCATCAATTTGGCAAAAAGTTGCATCTAAAGTAGCTAATTTTGGCAACGATTTTAATGCATCCACTTTAGTAATCCCTGGGTTATAACTAATATTAAGGGTGGTTAAATTAGGAATATTATTAATTTTTGAAAGAAAGGCATTATCGACCTTCGTTTCAGTTACAGTAAGATTCTCTAAACTAGATAGCCCTGAAAGGTCCGCAAATTGGTTTGAAGTGATATTTCCACCTTTTATAGATAAATTTTTCACGGTAGATAGATTTTTGATGGGTTCTAAAGAAGCATTTACATCAGTAAGCATCACTGTTTGAACATTTTTGGCATACTCCAAACCTGTCAAATCAGTAACGCCTTTATTTAATGCGATACTTTGGAAACCGGCCATTTGTGCTTCTGTAATATCTGCATCAGCAGATTTGCCAGTTAAAAGTGCATTTAACTGTTTCTTTAATTCCGGATCTGGAATATTCACGACATCTTGGCTAGCTTTTAGTCCTGGTTCTTCGGCAGCAAAACTCGGAAAAGAAACTTGTGAAAGCGGCACCATGACCATTACTCCACAAATTCCAACTTTTATAATTTTAGACTTAATTGACATACAATGATGTTCCTCTCTAAATTAGATTTATTACAATTGTAATTGTCTAAAACGGCTGTTTGCTCGTCTTAATAAACTAAATTATAGTCCGCTAGAGACCAAATACCAATGGATAAATTGTGAAGTTTTCGCGATTATTTAATCATAAAACTAAAAAATAATAATTCTAAATAAGAAAAATAGCTTTATAATAAGGATGGAGAAAGATACTTCCCCCACTACTAAACAATCATAAAATATGTCAGAAATATGGCATTTCCTTGGTATCCGCTTTCAAACAAACGAAAAAACGCTCTATCTTGTCTATAAGATAGAGCGTGGCATTCATTCACCGAAAACATTTTTCCATTCACTGCGCTTTGCTAGGAATTCTTCCGCAAGCTCTTTTGCGCCTTCTAAACTATGACTCGCAGCCCAACCACATTGAACTTCATTACATGCTGGTACTTCTTTCGCTTCTAAAACATCGGCTAAAGTCTTCGCTAAAACATCTAGTGCATCGTCATAATCACTAAAGTTGATAAAGGACATATAAAAACCAGTTTGGCATCCCATTGGGCTGATATCCACTACTTTATCCGTGTGATTACGTGCAAGTTCTGCCATTAAGTGTTCTAAAGAATGTAATGCTGGCATCTCCATATGTTCTTTATTAGGCTGTTTAAAGCGAACGTCATATTTATATATTTCATCCCCATGTAAACCAACTTTTGTCCCCGCTAGTCTGACAAATGGTGCTTTCACTTTCGTATGATCTAAATTAAAACTTTCCACATTCATTTTTTCTGCCATTTAAACACCCTCCTTTTATTCCTAGTCATTATATCAAAAAAACGAACCCCTGCCTATTTTCTAAACAAGGATTCGTGCCTAATTAATCGTCTTTAGCATCTGCTGTATCTTTAATTTCTGGTATGTCTAACCAAATAGACGTCGGTTCGCCTTCCATCGTTTCATCTAATACAAAGGAGCCGTTTGAATAGCGGTCTGTTACACGAAGGTTTGCTACTTCAATTTCGACAACTTGCTCGCTATTTGTTTCAATCAATAAACGGTCATTGTTATCAGCAAGCGTTATATCTATGAAGCGATGTGGGTTACTTTTCAGTTCGCGCAACATAAGCAAGCCACGTTTCGCCCTTGAAATTGGTTCAAACTCACTTGCTTTCATTTGTTTAAGTGAACCACGTTGTGTAGCAAGTAAAATGTGTTTTGCATCGCCTTCTCTTAAAACAACACCACCAACAACGATATCTCCTTGTTTCAGATTAATCGCTTTTACACCAGCAGTTCTAGCGCCAGATTCTGGAATTTCAGCAATAGGGTAACGTAATCCATACCCATTACGTGTCGCTAAGAAAATATCTTCTGTTCCATCTATTAGATAGACATTTAACAGTTCATCGTCATCTTTTAGTTTAATAGCCATCATTGACTTAGAGTAACGCTGCGGTTTGTAATTCGTAATAGCTGATTGTTTCGTCATGCCATTCTTAGTAACAAACAGGAACCGCTTCTCTTCTGTGAATGCTTGGATAGCAATTGCTGCGCGAATTTCTTCTCCGGCAGATAAATCACTCGCCAAGTGGCTAACATGATCTCCTAGATTTTTCCAGCGAATATCTGGCAGTTCATGCACTGGTCGATAAATAAAATTCCCTTTGCTTGTAAATAAAAGTAACGTATCTAGCGAATTCATTTTTTGAATGAATATAGCATGGTCTCGCTCTTTCATTGCTAGTTCTGCTCCATTCGAAGCGGCGTAAGAACGTTGACTTGTGCGTTTCACATAGCCTTCTTTTGTCACAGAAACAATCACATCTTCATTCGCAACAAGTACTTCTGTATCGATTTTGATTTCTGTGATTTCTGCTTGCACTTCTGTACGGCGAGCTGTTTTATATTTTTTCTTAATTTCAGCTAGTTCTTCTTTTAAAACAGCAATAAGTTCTGCTTCATCGCCTAGGATTTTTTCAAGAACACTAATTTGTTCTGCTAGCGATTTTGCTTCACTTTGAAGTTCATGTATATCTGTATTTGTTAAACGATACAGTTGTAAAGATACAATTGCTTCTGCTTGTTTTTCGCTGAAATCATATTTTGTTTGAAGGTTTAATTTCGCATCGCGTTTGTCTTTTGACCCACGAATTAATTTGATGACTTCATCTAAAATAGAAAGTGCTTTAATTAAGCCTTCTAAAATATGTTGGCGAGCGCGTGCTTTACGGATATCGTATTCTGAGCGCTTCGTAATAATTTCTTTTTGGTGTTCAATATAAGCGTCAAGCATTGGGATAATACCCATTAATTCTGGACGTTTTTTATTAATAGCTACCATGTTGAAATTATAACTTACTTGTAAATCTGTATTTTTGAATAGATAGTTCAGAACGCCTTCTGCATTGGCATCTTTTTTCAGCTCAACAGCGATACGAAGTCCTGTACGGTCAGTTTCATCGCGTACTTCTGAAATACCTTCAATTTTTTTCTCAATACGAAGTTCATCCATGCGTTTAACTAAATTAGCTTTATTTACTTCATATGGAATTTCATGAATTGTAATTTGTTTTCTACCGCCACGAATATCTTCAATTTCTGTTTTAGAACGAACAACAACGCGTCCTTTGCCGGTTTGATAGGCTTTTCGAATACCATCAATCCCTTGAATAATCCCACCTGTAGGGAAATCTGGGCCTTTGACAATTTTCATAATATCATCCGTTGTGGACATCGGGTTATCTAATCGTTTAATCACAGCTTCGATGATTTCTGTTAAATTATGCGGCGGAATATCTGTTGCATAACCCGCAGAGATACCAGTAGAACCATTCACTAAAAGGTTTGGAAAACGTGCTGGTAAAACAGTTGGCTCACTGGATGTATCATCAAAGTTAGGAATAAAATCGACTGTTTCTTTTTCAATATCGCGTAAAAGTTCTGCTGAAATTGGAGAAAGTCGCGCTTCTGTATAACGCATTGCTGCCGGTGGATCCCCGTCGACACTACCGTTATTACCATGCATTTCAATTAGCATGTTACGTACTTTCCAGTCTTGACTCATCCGTACCATTGCTTCGTAAACCGAAGAGTCACCATGTGGATGGTAGTTACCGATAACGTTTCCGACTGTTTTGGCAGATTTGCGGAAACCTTTCTCAGCAGTATTTCCTTCGACATTCATTGCGAATAATATACGACGTTGTACTGGTTTCAGTCCGTCACGAACATCTGGAAGCGCACGTTCTTGAATAATATATTTACTGTATCTACCAAAACGATCGCCCATAACTTCTTCTAGAGCTAAGTCTTGGATATGTTGTTCTGGATTACTCAAATGTCTTTCGCCTCCTCAACCATCATGTTTTCATTTTCTAAAATATTTTGGCTATCTTCCATAGAAAACTCGACATGCTTTTCAATCCATTGTCGTCTTGGTTCTACTTTGTCGCCCATCAGTGTTGCCACGCGGCGTTCAGCACGCGCAGAATCATCCACTCGTACACGAATTAACGTACGTGTATCAGGATTCATCGTTGTTTCCCAAAGTTGGTCAGCGTTCATCTCACCAAGACCTTTGTAACGTTGAATCATGTAGCCTTTACCGATTTTTTGGATAGCAGAATCTAATTCTTCATCTGTCCATGCATATTCGATTACTTCTTTTTTACCAGAGCCACGGCTTACTTTATAAAGTGGCGGTAACGCAATAAAAACTTTACCTGCTTCCACTAGTGGGCGCATATAACGATAGAAAAATGTCAGAAGTAATACTTGAATGTGCGCGCCATCGGTATCGGCATCGGTCATGATAACTACTTTGTCATAGTTACAATCTTCTACATCGAACTCCGTACCAACTCCCGCGCCGACTGTATGGATAATCGTGCTAATTTCTTCATTTTTTAAGATATCTTGTAATTTGGCTTTTTCTGTATTGATTACTTTTCCTCGAAGTGGCAAAATTGCTTGGAAACGACGGTCACGACCTTGTTTGGCAGATCCTCCCGCCGAGTCACCTTCGACTAGGTAAAGTTCATTTTTATTAGGATTTCGCGATTGTGCCGGCGTTAACTTTCCAGAAAGAAGTGTTTCGGAACGTTTCTTTTTCTTGCCGTTACGTGTTTCTTCACGCGCTTTTCTTGCAGCTTCTCTTGCTTCGCGGGCTTTAACTGCCTTTTTAACAAGAAGAGAGCTTGTTTCTGGGTTTTCGGCAAGGAAGTAAGCTAAATGTTCTGCTACAACTGCATCAACCGCCTGACGAGCTTCCTGCGTCCCTAGTTTTTCTTTCGTTTGACCTTCGAATTGAAGGATTTTTTCTGGAACACGAATAGAAAGTACAGCTGAAAGACCTTCACGAATATCGCTACCTTCGAGATTTTTATCTTTTTCTTTCAAAAGATTCACTCGACGAGCATAGTCGTTGAAAATCCGCGTCATGGCAGCTTTCATTCCTGATTCATGGGAACCTGCGCCCCGAGTCCGAACGTTATTAACGAAACTCAAGATATTTTCAGAGTAGCCATCGTTGAATTGGAACGCCATTTCTACTTCAATGGTCGCATTTTCCCCTTCAAAACTAGCTACTGGATGAAGCACATCTTTGCCTTCGTTAATGTATTCAACAAAGTTCTTCACACCTTCCTCAAAGTGGAAAGCCTCTGCCATACCAACGCGCTCATCAATTAATTCAATTAACATCCCTTTTAAAAGAAATGCTGATTCTCTTAAACGTTCAGATAATGTTTCATAGTTAAATGAGGTCGTTGGAAAAATCGCTGGATCTGGTTTAAAGCGAATCGTTGTCCCAGTAGCTTTTGATTTTCCGATTTTTTTCAGTGTTCCATCTGGCTTTCCGCCGTCTTTAAATTTTTGTTGATAGGTTGCCCCGTCACGGTTAATGGTAACTACTAACCATTCTGAGAGCGCATTTACAACGGATGAACCAACACCGTGAAGCCCACCACTTGTTTTATATCCGCCTTCTTGGCCGAACTTACCGCCGGCGTGAAGAACAGTTAAAATAACTTCTACCGTAGACTTACCTGTTTTGTGCATCCCAACAGGCATCCCACGACCTTCATCGCTAACACTAACACTGCCATCCACGTGAAGTGTCACAACAATTTTCTTACCAAAACCTGCAAGGGTCTCATCGACCGAGTTGTCCACTATTTCATATACTAAATGGTGCAGCCCGCGTACATCTGTTGAACCGATATACATCGCTGGGCGTTTCCGGACCGCTTCCAGTCCTTCAAGCACCTGAATAGAATCATCATTATACTCATTCCGATTCATATTTCAAAACTCCCTTCATTCCGTCAATCTACAACTTTCACGTTGTTATTCGCTTAAAACCACCTTATCAGAATAGCATTAACTAGCTGATTAATAAAGTGATAGTTTAGTGACAAATTCCTTTTCATAAAAAAACAGGCTCTGCTATAAGAACCTGCTTCCTTCAAAAATGGTGTTTTAATTAATCCATTTCTTGATAAGCAACCTTAATGCAATAATCCATGACAGTAGGATATCCTTTTTCTGTCAAAAAATCAAATGCTTCCTGATTAGCTATGCCAAGCTGTGCCCAAAATACATCTGCATCTATTTGGTCAAAAGCCTCCGCTATTTCAGGTAAAAACTCTGAGCGACGAAAGACATTAACAATATCCACATGTTCCTCGATATCCGTTAAACGCTTGACGGCTTTTTCGCCAAGAATTTCGTCTGCATTAGGGTTCACTGGTATAATTTTGTACCCTGCTTGTTGCATTATCTGACTCACTCGGTAGCTTGTGCGGTCTGGTTTATCACTCAAACCAACGACTGCGATTACTTTTGCCTTCTTTAAGATCTGCTGGATTTCTTCTTTTGTTGGATTTTGCATTAGTCTAATCGCCCCCTACTATTCTTTCTAATCATAAGCTATTTTTGCGGTTTTTTCAACTTTTCATCGTGATTTATCTCAACAATTTAGCCAATTCTCTTCATTTTGTGCTATAATTCTTTATGGAAAACATCATTTCTTCTTGAGGGGTTTAAAAATGACAATTAATTTAATTCTGCTTTCTTTATTAGCCTATGTGATTGGTTCGATACCATCTGGTTTATGGATTGGCAAAATTTTTTACAAAAAAGATATTCGCGATTTTGGTAGCGGTAATTTAGGCGCGACGAATTCATTCCGAGTTCTCGGAATCAAAGCCGGTAGCATCGTGACAGTGATGGATATTTTAAAAGGGACTGTCGCAACGTTACTTCCGTTTTTCTTTCAATTGAATGTAGATCATCATTTCTGGTTGCTAACTGGAGCATTTGCTATTATCGGGCATAGTTTCCCACTTTTCGCAGGATTTAGAGGCGGAAAAGCAGTTGCTACTTCTGCAGGTGTCATCCTTGCCTATGCGCCATTACTCTTTGTAGCCGCACTTGTAGTCTTCTTAGTTACACTTAAACTCAGCAAATATGTATCGCTCAGCTCGATGATTGGAGCACTTGCAGCGTTAATTATTTCTCTTTTCATGGGAGACTGGATTTTAATTATTCTTGTTGCTTGTATCGCACTCTTTGTCATCTGGCGTCACCGAGCAAATATCACTCGGATTCGTAACGGCGAAGAACCCAAAATAAAATGGATGTAATAAAACCCAGAAGATGCATTTCGCTCTTCTGGGTTTTCGTTTTAACCTACTGTAATTTCATATTCGGAAGCAAAGACAGCTTCTGGCTCTAAATGCTCTATCCCCGCTTTATCTCGCAGTTCAACAGATTCTCCAGCACCATCTGCAATTCCGTACCACGGTTCAATACATAAGAAAGGGGTCCCTGGTTTTGCCGTCCAAACACCTACAAATGGGAATTCTGGGAAAGATACTTTTACAAAATGAGGTGTTTTATCTGATTTGATGGTCATTTCTTTTTGTTTTAGTGCTTCAAAAATAAGTGCATCATTTTTAAATAAATCATAGCTCAGTGGTAAGTATCGTGCTGGTTCATCGATAATTTTTTTAATTTCGCCACTACGGTATGGCCCTTCTAAACAAAGTGTTTCTAAATTCTCTTCTGTTCCGAAATCTAAATAATAATCTTCAAATGTCGTCCCATCCGTTAATGGTAAATGAAAGGCCGGATGTGCGCCAATAGAGAAATAAATCCGCTTGTTATCGGTATTTTCAACTTCATAAGACACAGCTACCGTATTTTTTTCTATCGTATATATGATAGATAGTTTAAATTTGTAAGGATAAATTGCTAAAGAATCTTCATCCGCATCTAGTTCAAAGCGTACAGTGTTTTCGGTTTGTTCGATTACTTGAAAATCACGGTCTCGAGCAAAACCATGTTGTCCTAAGTGGTACTGCTTGCCATCAACTAAGTAAGTATCATCTACAAGTCTTCCAACTGTTGGAAATAGAACAGGCGAATGACGTCCCCAAAACTTGCTATCAGCATTCCATAAATACTCAAGTCCTGTATCTTTGTGGAAGATTCGCGTTAATTCTGCTCCTGCTGTTTTCATTTCTACAAGTAATACTTCATTTTCCAGTTTGATCATTGTTATTTCTCCTCCAAATGAAACCGCTCGATTTGTTCAAAGGCTTTTTCTTTTTTCAGTACAACGAGTTGCATCTCACCAAACAAATCATAATGCGGAAAGTTTTTTCGACGGTTATCAATCCAATCTGGGGCTAAACCATATTGTTTCCCCCATTGTTGCAATTTTTTCAAATCTACACATGCAACCTTGGTTACAGTTTTTGATTCTGGAAAGCGATCATCTAGCCAATAATGCGTAATAATTGCAATCTCTCCACGAGCTGCTTTTTCTTTCCATAATTCCATTTCATCGCGTTTTACACCAAAAGCCATTTTTTATCACTACCAGTCTTATTTATTCTAAAGCTTTTAGATAGGCTTCATGCCAATTCGGAAATGTTCTTCTTAACGATACAGGGCGAAAATCCTCTTTCGTTACGCATACATGTTGTGTTTCACCTGTAATGGCTATTTCCTTCGTCTCTTCATAGCAAATCTCATAACCATAAGTAACACGAAGTCCATCATACCCTTTTATCCATGTTTTTACAACTGCCTTCTGTCCGTAACGCAGTGGTTTTCCGTAATGAATATGCACATCTAATACCGGAGAAAGATAACCTGCTTCTTCCATATCAAAATAACGAAAACCTAATTTTTCAATTAATCTCGTTCGGCCGATTTCCATCCATACAAGGTAATTGTTATGATATACAACACCCATTTGGTCGGTTTCTGCGTAGCGTACTTCAATAGTTGTTTCAGCAATTTCCATTCTAAATTCCTCCAGTCACACAAGTTCTTCTTTCTTATTTTACCAAAGCAAACCAAAAAAAGCTCTCCCCGAATATTTTCAGAGAAAGCTTTTCTAATTTTTTTTAGTTGTTTTTCAATTTTTCTAGTTCTACAAGGAATTTATCATTTAGGACACGGATAAATGTACCTTTCATTCCTAGTGAACGAGAATCAATAACGCCTGCACTTTCTAATTTACGAAGTGCGTTTACGATTACAGAACGTGTAATGCCGACACGGTCCGCGATTTTAGAGGCAACAAGAAGACCTTCTTTACCATTCAACTCATCGAAAATATGCTCAATAGCTTCTAATTCACTGTAAGAAAGAGAGCTAATCGCCATTTGTACAACAGCACGGCTACGAGCTTCTTCTTCAATTTCTTCTGCTTTTTCATGCAAGATTTCCATTCCAACAACTGTTCCACCATATTCCGCTAAAAGTAAATCATCATCAGTGAAATTGCTTTCTAAGCGAGATAGGATAAGTGTTCCAAGACGCTCACCACCACCAACGATAGGTACGATAGTTGTTAAACCTTTTGTGAATAATTCACTGTTTTCGATTGGGAAAGCAGTATACTGGCTTGATACTTCTAAGTTAGAAGAAGTTTCGCCTACATTGAAAAGACTTTGCGTATATTCTTCTGGAAATTGGCGTTCAGTTAGCATTTGTTTCATACGATCATTTTCGATTGGAAGTGCTTCAGAATAGCCAAGTAATTTACCTTTACGGCTTACGATATATGTGTTTGCTTCAATGACGTCTGTAAGTGTATCTGCCATTTCTTTGAAGTTTACTGTTTTTCCTGCAGCGTTTTGTAACATAGCATTAATTTTTCTTGTTTTTTCTAATAAAGTCATTATTAGATCCTCCTAGTATTTTATAAAATAAATTGTGTTAAATCTTTATTCTGCATAATTGGTGCAAGTTTTTCATTAACATAGTTTTCGGTTACTTTTATAGATTCCATATTGATTTCTGGTGCTTCAAATAGTAAATCTTCTAGTAATTTTTCTAAAATGGTATGAAGTCTTCTTGCTCCGATATTATCTGAATCTTGATTAACTTGGAATGCAATCTCAGCAATTCTTTCTACCGCTTCTTTGGTGAAAATCAAGTCAATTCCTTCTGTTTTCAGTAAAGCTTTGTACTGTTTAATTAGTGCATTGTCTGGTTCTGTTAAGATTTTGTAGAAATCTTCTTGCGTTAACTTGTCCAGTTCAATTCTAATTGGGAAACGACCTTGAAGCTCTGGAATTAAATCGCTTGGTTTAGACATATGGAAAGCCCCTGCTGCGATAAATAAAATGTACTCCGTGTTGACTGTACCATATTTAGTAGAAATTTGCGACCCCTCCACGATTGGAAGAATGTCTCTTTGGACGCCTTCCCGCGAAACTTGCGCATTTCCACCGCCTTCTTTACTAGCAATTTTATCAATTTCGTCGATAAAAATCATACCCATTTGTTCCGCACGATGAATTCCTTCCGCAGCAAGTTCATCTGCGTCAATTAGTTTAGATGCTTCATCTTCAAACAGAATTTTCTTCGCTTCTCGGACAGTTACTTTGCGTTTTTTCTTTTTCGCTGGGAACATGCCGGAAAGCGCATCTTGCATTCCGTTCATTTGATCCATTCCAGCCCCGCGCATCATATCGAGCATTGGGTTTTGTTGTTCTTTCACTTCTACTGTTACTATTTCATCATCAAGCTCACCATTTTGAAGGCGCCATTCGATTTGGCTTCGTTTGTTCTTTAATTCTTGATCTACTTCTTCCTCAGCAGATTCATCCGGTTGATTCATGCCGCCAAAAAGGGCTTCTAATGGATTTTGCGATGTTGTTTGTTTTTTCTTTTGGCTTGGCGCTAAAAGTTTAATTAGGCGTTTTTCTGCATTTTTTTCAGCTTTCACACGAACTAATTGCATCTTTTCTTCTTTTACTAAACGAACGGATACTTCCACTAAGTCACGAACCATTGATTCCACATCGCGACCGACATAGCCAACTTCCGTGAATTTAGTAGCCTCTACTTTGGAAAAAGGAGCACGAACAATTTTGGCAATTCGACGTGCTATTTCCGTTTTACCAACACCTGTTGGTCCAATCATCAGAATGTTTTTCGGAATAATTTCATCACGGATTGATTCATCCATTAATTGTCTACGGTAACGATTTCTTAGTGCTACTGCAACTGATTTCTTCGCTCCGGTTTGTCCAATAATATATTGATCCAGTTTTTCAACAATTTGCTTTGGTGTCAACTGGTTCATTAACGTTAGATTTGTCAAATTAACCACTCCTTCAAAGCTCTTCTACTGTAATATGATCATTTGTAAACACACAAATTTCAGAAGCGATTTCTAGCGCATGACGAGCGATATCCTTTGCTTCCATTTGACCACCATTATGTCTTTTAAGTGCTCGCCCAGCGGCTAGCGCATAATTACCTCCAGAACCGATAGCTAGAATACCATCATCTGGTTCAATAACTTCCCCTGTTCCTGAAACTAAAAGTAGTGTATCTTTGTCCATCACGATTAGCATAGCTTCTAATTTTCTTAAAACACTATCACTGCGCCATTGTTGCGCTAGTTCGACAGATGCTCTTTCTAAGTTACCATTATATTCATTCAATTTTGCTTCAAATTTTTCAAATAATGTAAAAGCATCTGCAACAGAACCTGCAAACCCTGCAATTACTTTATCATGAAAAAGACGGCGAACTTTTTTGGCGGTATGTTTCATTACGACCGATTCACCAAGCGTCACTTGACCGTCTCCAGCCATCGCCGCTTTACCGTCATGTTGAACTGCAAATATCGTTGTAGCATGTAATTCCATTTCCTTAACCTCCTCCAAATTTAAGCCCTAGGATGATGTTTCATATAAGTAGACTTTAAATGCTCTTTTGTCACGTGCGTATAGATCTGGGTGGATGCTAAGCTAGCATGTCCAAGCAACTCCTGTACAGTTCGCATATCCGCCCCGTTATTAAGTAAGTCTGTTGCGAAGGTGTGGCGTAACATATGCGGATGTATCTTTCGAGTTAATGAAGCTTTGCTAATTATTTTCGTTAAACAATACCTAATACCCCTTGTCGTTAAAGGATCACCGTAATGATTGACAAGTAAAGCGTCATGCGACTTTTTATAGCGGGTCATCAGTTCGGTGCGCTTAGGCAAATAATCGGTAATCGCATCTTCCGCATAAACACCGAATGGCACATAGCGTTCTTTATTCCCTTTTCCGCGAATAAGAATTGCTTGATAAGATGTATCTAAGTCAGGCAACAGTATCCCGGCACATTCACTTACCCGAATTCCCGTACCATATAATACCTCCAAAAGCACCCGGTCTCGCAGTGTAAGCGTTTCATTATCTTCATAAACCACTTGAAACAAAGCTTCCATTTCTTCTGAATAGAAAAATTTGGGAAGCCTTAACTGATTTTTCGCATGTGATACATAAGTAAACGGATTTTCAGCAATAACATTCTCTCTTAAAAGAAAAGTGTAAAAACTCCGTAAACTCGAAATTTTCCTAGCGACAGTTGTTCGAGAAAAAGATTTTTGCTTTAATTCTGTCAAATAAATCCGCACATCTAGAAAAGTAACTTGCTGATACGTCTCGATGGCTTGCTCATTTAGAAAGCGGCGAAAATCGAGTAAATCATTTTCATATGCCGTACTAGTGTTCACTGAATAGTTGCGTTCTGAGTGAAGATAGTCAAGAAACTGTTGCTCTAACTTCCCCTCTTGTGTCATACGTATACACCTCTCAAACACTATCATGGTAACATAACCATATCCGCGTTGCAATAATTTTATACATTTTTCGCAACTTTTTGAATTAAGCTAGATTTACAATCAATTCAAATAAATCCTTTTATTTTTGTGAAAAAAACAACATTTACTAGCATAAGTTGTCTAGACCATTTGTCTGAAAGAAAAACTGCCTTTCCATCACTATCCACTCTCAAAAAAATAGCAAAGTAGAAATCGTGATGAAAAGAACAGTAAAGAATAGTCCTCAATTATTATAGTGTTTTTATAGTTGTTCTGCAACCCTTTTTATTGCATTTAGCGCTCTTTCAGCCAATTTTTCATTACGCTCTTGTTTTGCGCGAATTTTCGTTTCAAGCTCTGGGAAAAGCCCGAAATTGACATTCATTGGTTGGAATGATTTTTTGCTAGCACTTGTAATGTAATGAGCTAGGCTACCAATCGCCGTTTCTGCCGGGAAAACCACTAGTTCTTTTTCCTCTACAAAATTGGCCGCATTAATCCCCGCCGCAAGTCCACTAGCCGCGGATTCAACATATCCCTCCACACCTGTCATTTGTCCAGCAAAGAATAAATCATTGCGTGTTTTCAGTTGGTAAGTTGGTTCAAGTACAGTTGGCGAGTTAATAAATGTGTTGCGGTGCATGACACCATAACGTACGATTTCAGCATTTTCAAGTCCTGGAATCATTCCGAAAACACGTTTTTGTTCGCCCCATTTAAGGTGCGTTTGGAAGCCTACCATGTTGTAAAGTGTTCCCGCTGCATCATCTTGTCTAAGTTGCAACACAGCATAAGGTCTTTTTCCAGTTTTTGGATCTTCCAAACCAACTGGCTTTAACGGACCAAATAACATCGTTTTAATTCCGCGTTTTGCCATTACTTCGATTGGCATACATCCTTCGAAAAATACTTCTTTTTCAAATTCTTTTAAAGCGGCAGTTTCAGCTGTTACTAATGCTTCATAAAAAGCATTGAATTCTTCTTCTGACATCGGGCAGTTTAAGTAGGCAGCTTCTCCTTTATCATAGCGGGATTTCAAATAAACTTTATCCATATCAATGCTATCTTTTTCAATTATTGGTGCTGCTGCATCATAAAAGTAAAGATACTCTTCTCCTGTTAATTGTTTAATTTCATCTGCAAGCGCAGGACTTGTAAGTGGACCAGTCGCAATAATGGTTGGGCCTTCTGGAATAGTAGTTACTTCTTCTGTATGCACTGTTACGAGTGGATGATTTTTCACCTTGTCTGTAATATAACCAGAAAATTCATGTCGATCAACCGCAAGTGCCCCTCCAGCTGGTACAGACGCTTTGTCAGCGGCTTCAATGATAATAGAATCAAGTATCCGCATTTCTTCTTTAATAACTCCTACAGCATTCGTTAGACCATTAGCACGCAAGGAATTCGTACATACTAGTTCTGCAAATTTATCTGTATGATGCGCCGGTGTTTGTTTTACCGGTCTCATTTCGTATAAATCCACCTTTACCCCACGTTTTACTAACTGCCATGCTGCTTCACTTCCTGCTAAACCTGCTCCAATTACATTAACACTCTTTTCCATTTGTCCGCCTCCTCGCGCAACAATGGCAACACAAGAACGATCCAAGTGTTGCCATTTTCCAATTATTGTTGGGTTGATTCTTTGTAATCACAATTTGTACATTGTACTTGTACACCTTTTTTCAATTTCTTCTCGACTAGTGCTCGTTTCTCACATTTCGGACAAGCCCGTTCGACTGGTTTATCCCATGATACATAGTCACAATCTGGATAACGATCACAACCGTAGAAAATACGTTTTTTCTTACTTTTTCTTTCTATTACATGTCCTTTCTCACATTTAGGACACGTAACACCGATTTCTTTCACGATTGCTTTCGTATTACGACAATCAGGAAATCTGCTACAAGCTAGGAACTTACCGTATTTACCCATTTTGTATACCATTGGAGCTCCACAAAGATCACAGTCAATACCAGCTGGTTCATCTTTAATCTCGATTTTTTCCATTTCTGCATCTGCTTTTATTACATTTGGTTCAAATCGTTTATAAAATTCATCAATGACTTTCACCCATTCAACTTCTCCGTGCTCTACTTCATCGAGCTCACTTTCCATGTTGGCAGTGAATTTCACATCTAAAATTTCTGGGAAATAGTCTTCAATCATTTCATTAACGATTTCGCCTAATTCAGTTGGAATAAAGCGTTTATTCGTTAAAGAAACATAATTTCTGCGCTGAATTGTGTCGAGTGTCGGCGAATAAGTCGATGGTCGACCAATACCAATTTCTTCGAGCGTTTTTACTAATCTAGCTTCTGTGTAACGTGGAGGTGGCTGCGTGAAATGTTGACGCTGTTCGAGCGATTCGGACTGTACCTTATCTCCTTTTTTCAAATCTGGTAAGATATTTTCTTTTTCTTCCGTATTATCATCGTTACTTTCTACATAGACTTTCATGAAGCCGTGAAATTTAATTTTAGAGCCATTTGCTCTGAAGTTCACGCCGTTGTTATCTAAGTCAACACGCATTGTATCTAGAACTGCTGGCGTCATTTGGCTCGCAATAAATCTTTCCCAAATCAAACGATATAGGCGAAGTTGGTCCCGTGTTAAATATTCTTTTACTTCTTGAGGACTTCTCATTGCACTTGTAGGTCTGATTGCTTCATGGGCATCTTGAGCACCTTTAGCATTTTTATCTGAACGTTTATGATTACGAGAAAATTCAGGTCCATAAGTTTCTTTAATGTAATTGCTTGCTTCAAGTATAGCGGAATCAGCAATACGAGTGGAGTCTGTACGCATATACGTAATTAAGCCGACTGTCCCTTGTTTACCAAGTGTAATTCCTTCATATAATTGTTGGGCAAGCATCATTGTTTTTCTTGTACGATAATTTAGTTTTCGAGCTGCTTCTTGTTGCAAACTTGAAGTCGTAAATGGTGCAGCTGGATTTCTAAGTCTTTCTTTTTTCGTTACATCTGTTACGTCAAATGATTTCCCTTTGATTGCAGACATTACTTCTTTTACATCATCTGCAGTGGAAAGCTTTTTCTTTTTACCATTTACACCATAAAAATTGGCTTGGAATTTTTTCTTCCCTTTAAGGAAGTTACCGTCAATTGTCCAGTATTCTTCAGGTTTGAAATTATTGATTTCTTTTTCTCTATCAATAATAATTCGAAGTGCGATAGACTGAACACGCCCCGCACTCAAACCTTTCTTCACTTTTTTCCATAGAATAGGACTGATATTATATCCAACTAAACGGTCCAAAATTCTGCGTGCTTGTTGCGCATTGACTAAATCCATGTCAATTTTACGTGGTGTTTTGAAAGATTCTTTTACTGCTTCCTTCGTTATTTCGTTAAATACTACACGTAGTTTGTCTGATTGATCTAACTCTAAACTATTGGCTAAGTGCCATGCAATTGCTTCTCCTTCGCGGTCTGGATCGGCCGCGAGATAGACTTTTTTCGCTTTTTTGGCTGCTTGTTTTAATTCTTTTAAAACAGGGCCTTTTCCGCGAATCGTAATATAACGAGGTTCATAGTCATGCTCTGTGTCTACACCCATTTGACTCTTAGGTAAGTCACGAACATGTCCCATTGAGGCTTTCACTTTAAATTTCTTACCTAAATACTTTTCAATTGTTTTTGCTTTTGCAGGTGACTCTACAATCACTAAATAATCTGCCATATCTATATATTCCTCCCTGATTTGGGTCAATACACGGGCTTTACTCGTTGTCATAATCCTATTACAGTCTTAGCCTCGCGTTCAATAAGTTTCCAATGCTAATTTTTCACATAATTCAGTAGTAAATATTAGCCCTTCCTACTGGGTTTGTCAATGGCTTTTATGAAAAAGTCCATTTTTTGATGTTTTATAACAGCTTTCTTTAGCAAACTTATCTCAAAAAATCAGGAAATGCAAGTCAAATCACTTAAAAATGATAATTTCAGTATATTTATGGCTTAATTTGAATAAATTCTTCTATTATATTGTTCGCATTCATAACTAACTTGGCACCTTCTTGAATTAAATAATTCGTCCCCCGCCATGTATCGATGAAAATATTTCCTGGAACGGCAAAAACTTGTCTGTTTTGTTCTAAGGCTATATCAGCAGTAATCAAGGAACCGCTTCTTTCGGCGGCTTCTATTATTACTGTCCCTATCGCCAAGCCGCTAATGATTCGATTTCTTTCTGGAAAATGCCATCTTTTCGCTTCTTCATCGGGTAAATACTCACTTAATAACAAACCTTCTTTGACAATTTCTTTCGCTAAAAGTTCATTTTTCTTGGGATAAATTTTGTTGACACCTGAACCTAGCACTGCAATCGTTGCACCTTGTTTATTCAAAGTGGCTCTATGTGCTGTAGTGTCGATTCCGATAGCCATCCCACTAATGATAGTCAGCTTATGCTCAGCAAGTTCACTAGCAATTTTCACACAAGCTTTCCTACCATATTCACTCATCTGTCTTGTACCAACGATGGCAATTGCTTGTTGTTGTAATAAATCAATATTTCCTTTACAAAATAAAATTGGCGGTGCTTCATAAATCTCTCTTAAAAGTGCTGGATAGGCATCATCTAAAATCCAAATCAAGGTAATATCATCAAAAAAGCACGCTTCAGCCGTTTCTATCTCCATTAGAATCTGTGCGCGTTTATCCACAGGAAAGAAAGATTCTGCAAATGTTTGTGTTGTCATTTCATACTGGTCAAGTTCTGTTAATTTTTGCCAAATGCTGGCTCTTTTTTTAGCAGAAATAGACTTACAAGAAGCAATTTTGAGCCATGTATGTCGTTGTTTAAAATCCATCTGTTGCACCTCCGTAATAGTTACTCCCAGTGTACAAACATTGGGCTTTTTTGTAAAATGACCAAAATCTATAAAACGGCATAAAAAAACGTATTTTCCAAGTTGAAAATACGTTTTTCTCTATATGATTTAGTTATTTTAAACTATCAAAATGCAACTTTGCTTCTTTTACAGGCGCAAAACTTATACGATGGATAGGGCAAATCCCGATTGTGTCTAGACCATGTAAATGTTTTTTTGTGCCGTAGCCCATGTTATTTGCAAAATCATATCCTGGGTACTTTTCATCATACATCTGCATTAATCTATCTCTCGTAACCTTCGCAATTATAGAAGCCGCAGCAATCGAAATGCTTTTTGTATCTCCTTTGATAAGAGATAATTCTGCCTCCGTATATTTTAGTGGCATGGCATCAATTAAAACAAAATCAGGTTCTGGTTGTAATTGATCTAAAGCTGCACGCATAGCGAGTTTCGTTGCTTCGTAAATATTTACTTGATCAATTACATTATGTTCGATAATTCCTACACCGACAGCAATTGCTTCTGTTTGTATCGTTTCGTATAAAGCATCACGTTTTGCTTCACTCAATTGTTTAGAATCATTTATTCCGACAACAGAAAAATCATCTGGTAAAATAACGGCTGCTGCTACAACTGGCCCTGCGAGAGGTCCACGTCCCACTTCATCCACTCCAGCGATATACTTGTATCCTTGTTGGAATAAATCTGTTTCATATTGTTTCATTTCTTCAAGTTTGTTCCGTAATTGCGCTTCTTTTTCCCATTTTCGCCTTGTAGTTTGCAGAAGTTTTTCTACACCTTTACGCTCATCTTGCATGCATTTTTGGAAAAAGGGATCGTGTTCTGATGTGACTTGGTTTAGTTTTTCTCGGATAACGGAAATGGAATCACTCATTCGGCTTCATCTTCCCAGTTTGGGAAATCAAATGACATTCTCCCTAACTTTTGCTGGCGGATTTCTCGAACTACTGTTTCAGCCGCACGAGAATAATCTGGATCATTGTATCGATCTAGAAGACCTCTTTTTTCGGCAATAAAAGCAAGTGTTTCAACAGGATCCTCTGAAACAGTTTCCACTTTTAGCCAATTTTGAAGTCGGTCGGGATAATGGTTTTCTAAAAACCGCAAACCATAACCGGCAATGTCTTCCATTTGTAGTAAATCATCTTTAATTGCACCAGTGAGAGCTAATTTGTAGCCAATTTCTTGATCTTCAAATTTAGGCCAAAGAATCCCTGGAGTATCCAGAAGTTCTAACGTTTTTCCCACTTTAATCCATTGTTGCGCTTTAGTTACACCAGGTTTGTTACCTGTTCGTGCAATGTTTTTTTTCGCTAACCGATTGATTAATGTAGATTTACCAACGTTTGGTATACCTAAAATCATCGCACGAATTGCTCTTGGTTTCATTCCTTTACTTCTTAAACGATCGAATTTTTCAGCCATTAATTTTTCAGCGGCTTGTTCTATTTTGAATAGTCCTTTGCCTTCTTGAGCATTCACAGCAACTGCTGGCAAACCTTTCTCAGCAAAGTAATCAATCCATTCTTTCGTTGTTTTTTCATCAGCAGTATCTGCTTTATTTAAAATAATCACTCGTCTTTTTTGGTGGATAATTTCTTCTAGCATGGGATTAGAGGAAGAGAGCGGGATACGTGCATCTACTAATTCAAAAATCACATCTACAAGTTTTAATTTCTCCGTTACCTCACGGCGAGCTTTGGCCATATGACCTGGAAACCATTGAATTGTCATTATATACTCCTAATCTATAAGTTTGGCGTCTTCAATCGGCCAGTAACAAATCGGTGTTGTTCCTAATACCTTACTTAATGGAATTGGCCCAATAATCCGGCTGTCTTTACTTGCTCTACGGTTGTCACCTAGAACAAAATAAGTATCTTTTGGAATTTTACCACCATCTAGTTGATCTTTCGAACTGTAATCGTCTGTTAAATAGCCATCTTTCAGCTTTTGTTTGTAAGTATCTAAATACGGTTCATCATATTTTTTACCATTGATGTAAAGTTGGTCTTCTTTGTATTCTACCGTATCACCCGGCAAACCAATTACTCGTTTGATGTATTCTTTTCCATCTGTTTCTCGGAAAACAATCACGTCAAAACGATCCACATTCCCAAAGCGATTTATAATTACACGGTCATCGTTATGAAGTGTAGGCATCATGGATATCCCATCTACGAGAATAGGGACAAACAAATAAAAACGGATTATAACAGCAATTAACACTGCTAAAACAGCCGCCCAAATCCATGACCATAACCGTTTTAAATTCTTCTCCTTCAAAAAATTGCACCGCCCTATTTTATACTAACAGTCTTATTATAAACGAAAAAACGCTCATTTAATAGAGAAATCCGCGAAAAAGTATCTTTCACGGATTTCTCATTATTTCCCGAATTGTATCACGGTGCCATTTACCATGGAATCGTCAATAAATCCAAAAACACGACTATCTGAACTACCGCCGCGATTATCTCCAAGTACGAACAGTTTCCCTTTCGGAACAGTACTTTCACCTGTCATATCCTCCAGCGTATAATCTGCTATGTATGGTTTTTGCGTTGGGTCCGGATTCCAAAGGGTAAGCGTTCCTTCTGGCAAGTAACTTTCTACTTTTCTTTCGCCATTTAAATATAATTCACCATTTTTAAAAGCGATTTTATCTCCTGGCATGCCAATCACTCGTTTGATAAAATGCTCTCCTGAACCAATCATCGGAGGTTCATCAAATACGATAATATCGAAACGATCTGGCTTGGAAATTTTTTCAATGAAAATTCTATCGCCATCTTGATATGTTGGAACCATAGATGTTCCTTCTACTTTTACTGGTGCAATAACAAAGTTGCGAATGACAAGTGCGATTGCAAGTGCCGCAACGATTACTAGTACCCAGCTTAACAATTGATGTGCCCCGCTTTTTTTCCTGGGCTTCTTTTCATACTGATCTGTCATCTATGTCTCCTCCTAGACTATCTGCAGGTTCACATTAACGCTCTAAGGATTTCCCGAAAGAGATTACTTTTCCAAGTACACTATCCTGCGATATAAAGCCAATATAGCGACTATCTTTACTTACTTGACGATTATCCCCTAACACAAAAAGTTCGCCTTTAGGAACAGTGAGCGAGCCACCTGAGTTCGGAATATCTGCCATCGTAAAATTAGGATCGCCTTCTGCGTCAGTTGTTAAATAACCATTTTTCAATGCTGCTTTTTCTGAGTCTAAATACGGTTCATCATACTTTTTACCGTTAATATAAAGTTGATCTTCTTTATACTCTACTTTATCTCCCGGTAAACCGATGACACGTTTAATGTACTCCGCATTTTCTTCATCAGGAGCAGGAAATACGATAATATCAAAACGCTTCGGATCTGATACTTTGTTAATAAATAAATGTTGCCCATCATGTAGTGTCGGGTCCATTGATTTCCCATTAACAGTAACTGGAGAAATTAAAAAATAGCGAATACCAAAAGCGAGTATCAGCGCGATAAGAATTATTTTTATCCATCCAAATGCCCCAGAAAAAAATTTATTTTCACTTTTCATGTCTTTTTATCCTCTCCAATTAATATTAATAAAGTATAGCACGAAACGAGTCGGATATTACAGTAAAACAAGCTGAGTTGATAGAAAAAATGCGCGCCAATTACGACGCGCATTCTAATCATGCAGATGTTTTAATTGGAATAATAGAACCATCTTCTAATTGCAGTTGAGGTTCTTCTTCCCCACGAGCTGCTTTTTCGGTAATAATACATTTTGTAATGTCATCACGGGAAGGAATTTCGAACATCACTTCAAGCATAATCTGTTCGATAATCGAACGAAGACCACGTGCTCCTGTTTTACGTTCAATCGCTTCTTTCGCAATTTCAATTAATGCAGTTGGTTCGAATTCAAGTTCCACATCATCAAGTTCGAGCATGCGTTTGTATTGTTTTACAAGTGCATTCTTCGGCTCTGTCAAAATGGAAACTAACGCTGCTTCATCTAATTGTTCTAGTGTTGCAATAACCGGCAAACGTCCGATAAATTCAGGAATTAATCCGAATTTCAGTAAATCTTCCGGAACAACACGAGATAAATATGTTTCATCATCTTTTAATTTTGCATTATCCGTACCAAATCCAATGACTTTTTCACCCATTCGATTTTTAACGATTTGTTCGATTCCGTCAAAAGCACCACCAACGATAAATAGAATATTTCCTGTATCAATTTGAATTAGCTCTTGATGAGGATGTTTTCTACCACCTTGAGGCGGAACACTTGCAACAGTACCTTCCAAAATTTTGAGTAATGCTTGTTGTACGCCTTCACCGGAAACATCTCTAGTAATAGATGGGTTTTCGGATTTACGAGCAACTTTGTCGATTTCATCAATGTAGATAATACCTTTTTCGGCTTTTTCCACATCGTAGTCTGCTGATTGAATCAGTTTAAGAAGAATATTTTCTACGTCTTCCCCAACGTAACCAGCTTCTGTAAGTGAAGTCGCATCTGCAATAGCAAACGGAACATTGAGAATTCGCGCTAATGTCTGAGCAAGAAGTGTTTTACCACTACCAGTTGGACCAATTAAACAAATGTTACTTTTCGAAAGTTCTACTTCATCTTCTTTCGTTTCATTGGAATTAATTCGTTTGTAGTGATTGTAAACTGCTACAGCAAGTGCTTTTTTAGCACGTTCTTGACCAATAACATAGTCACTTAATATATGACGGATTTCTTGTGGTTTTGGCACTTCACCAAAATCAACAAATTCAGAAATACCTAGCTCTTCTTCAATAATTTCATTACAAAGCTCGATACATTCATCACAAATATAAACACCTGGACCGGCCACTAATTTACGTACTTGATCTTGAGTCTTTCCGCAAAAGGAGCATTTAAGTTGGCCTTTTTCATCGTTAAATTTAAACAAAATATTTCACCCCTTCGCATAGGTATGTTGCTTATAGGCGATTTTTCATCTCCTATGTGTGTTAATAATATCATTTGTTTATTAGAAATGCCAATCATCTGTATTCATATTTCTACATTCAGAAGGACACGAGTATAACTCATGTCCCCCATTTTTTTAATGAAATTATTTAATCAATCGTAGCTTATTTTTCCACTGCGCTATCTAGTAATACGTCAATAGCTTTACGGATTTTAAGATCAGATTTAAGTTCGCTCATATCGCCAAGTGCAGCACGAACAGCGTCTTTTTCCATACCGTATTTTTCAGCTAATGTTGAAATTTCTTCATCGATAGCTTCTTCCGTTGGCTCAATGTTTTCAGCTTCAGCAATTGCTTCAAGCACTAGGTTCATTTTCACGCGTTTTTCAGCGTCTTTTTCCATTTGTGCATGCATCGCTTCTTCTGTTTGGCCAGTAAATTGGTAATATAATTCAGGAGTTAGACCTTGTGCTTGTAAATCTTGAGCAAAATGATTCATTAAATGATCAGCTTCATGATGAACCATTGCGTGTGGAATGTCCACTTCTGCATTTTCAACAGCTTTCGCAATAACTTCTTCTTGTTTAGCTTGAGCAACAGATTCTTCTTTTGCTTCTTGTAAACGTTTAGAGATTTTTTCTTTTAATTCATCTAAAGTTTCTACTTCTTCGTCGATGTCTTTTGCAAGTTCATCGTCAAGTGCAGGAACTTCTTTTGTTTTAATTTCGTGTAATTTCACTTTGAAAACTACAGGTTGTCCAGCTAAATCTTCCGCATGGTATTCTTCAGGGAATGTTAACTCGATGTCTGCTTCGTCGCCAGCTTTTAAGCCAACTAATTTTTCTTCAAAACCAGGAATGAATTGTCCGCTTCCAAGTTCTAGAGAATGATTTTCAGCTTGTCCGCCTTCAAAAGCTACGCCGTCTTTGAATCCTTCGAAATCAAGGATAACAGTGTCGCCGTTTTCAGCTGGAGCATCTTCTTTAACAACTAACTCAGCTTGACGCTCTTGTAATTGTTTTAATTCAGCTTCTAATTCTTCTGTTGTAAGTTCTGTTTCGCGTTTTTCTACTTCAAGACCTTTATAGTCTCCAAGTTTAACTTCAGGTTTTACAGTAACTTCTGCTGTTAAAACCCAAGTTTCGCCTTTTTCCATAGACTCAATGTTTACTTGAGGAGTGTCCACTGGATCAATTCCAGCTTCATCAATTGCTGCAGAATATACTTCTGGAAGCAAGATATCAAGCGCATCTTGGTAAAGTGCTTCTTCGCCAAAACGTTGGTTGAAAATTTGACGTGGAACTTTCCCTTTACGGAATCCAGGTACGTTAAGAGTTTTACGTACTTTTACGAAAGCTCTATCTAAACCTTCTTTTACTTTTTCTTGTTCAATTTCAAAAGTAAGTTTTCCAACATTACCTTCTTGTTTTTCCCATTTTACTGACATGGTATAATTCCCTCCATCATCTATTTAGTTCAAATTTAATTACTCTCATGACAAGTTTCAGCCATACTCACTAATAATAACACAGATATCCCTGACTTGAAAACAAGAAATGTCATTATACAAAATAATTTTGCTGTCTTATTTCCAACGCTTCAATAATAGAAATTGCTTCCTCAACCGCTAAATGATTTACATCGTCCGAAATAACACAATAATCACCATACATTGCGTTCGCCCATTTATAGTAGGCATTGATCCACACATCCACTTCCCGAGGCTCTAACTCAAACGGATAAAGCATAAATAAGTGTTGCTGAATAATGCCAATCACCTGTTCTAAAAGACTTGGATTGCTATGCTCGAGCAACTCAGCAAGCCCAGCGAAAAGTGCTGTTGCAAATTCGTTATCAGCAAGCATTGGTACAAGGCTAGGATTAAACGTACCGTCTTTATCTATTTTCCGAACTCGAATAGCTTCATTTACTTCTTTTTCTTGCATTAATTCAAAAATCATCGACTGCACAAACGGAGAAAAACTATCATCCGCTAGAAACTCTTTAAATGCTGGCAGAAATGAATCTATTTCTAAGAAACGAGCCTCTTGTAGAAACTCCAACTGCTCCGTCGCATGCCAAGACGCAAATTCACGAATATCTTTTCTTGGGATAAACTGTTTTGGAAAAGGAATAACATTATCAGCCACTTCATCTATAGCTTCGTTTTTTTCTTCTTCCATATAATGTCTAACTAACGTGAAGTACGTATCCATATTATCTTCTTTCATAAAAGTTACAGATAGCTCTCCAAGAATATCCTTATTATATCCATTCATTGTCAAAAAGTTTTGGCCGACTTCTTGCGCTTTCTTCGTTTTATCCGTCTGGTTATAAAATTGAATTAATTTATGTACAATTTCCTCGTTGCAAGGCTCTTGATGATACGCATTCTCCAAATAATGTAGCGTACTCATTTTTTCTTCTTCGGACAACGAGGTAATCCCTTTTTCCAGAAATTTTTTAACACTCATTGGAAAAAAAGCACCACTTTCACTCATCGTTTTATCTCCTTTTATTTGAAAAAGCTTTATTTATACTAACTGGATTTACCCTTATTGTTAAAAATCTAACCATTTCTAGTAAAAATGTTGATTTGGTTTGATTCATTCTACTTGGATAGTTTAGTTCTGTCAAGTGGATTTTATGGTGTTTTATTACAAAAAATTGGCTAGAATAAGTCTTATTTTCTACGCATTTTTTATTTAAAACAAAAAGGTAGACCTCGATTTCACACCGAGGCCTTGCGGGTAGCTTGCTTTTTTATTTATTCCCTGTATTTTGTTAAAACTTCTTGATAGATTTCTTCTATTTAATGTAACACTGGACTTCGATATCTAATATCCAAGCGTCGTACAAGCATTTGTGTTAGTGGCGCAAATTAGAAATACTGTTAGTTTCCCTCATAAAGTTGGCTTCTCTTTTCACGTTTTCACACATATTGTGTGCATTGGATCTAAATGATTCCCATAAATAATTGTTTTTGGAAAAGATATTCTTTTTATCTAGTATCTTTACCCTATATTTTATTATTCATAGAAGAAGTTCAAATCGCACATTAAAACTTCGCTAAGGATAACCGCGTTTTTGTGTGATAGTCTGACAGTTCCTTTTTCAATGTTGCTATAGCCCGATGTGTACTTATAACCCATCCTCCGCGCAATGAACGCTTGCGTGATTCCTCGTTGCAAACGTAATTCTCGAATTTTGGCCGTATTTATTCTTCTGGTGTCTACTGTTTTCATGTCATCTTCTCCTTATCTACACAATTTGAGTTGTTAATACAATATTAACAACTCAATAAGACTATGTCAATCGTAAAATAATACGTTATGTGTTAAAATATAGCTAAATTGAGTAAGATATTGTATAATCAAACAAAAAGGAGTGAAATAATGCCAAATTTAAGTAACAGACTTACTTTATTACGGGAAAAGCAAGGTTGGTCAAAAGCAGAAACAGCAAGAAGACTTGGTTTAAAAGCCCCTTCTACTTATGGCAATTGGGAATATGGTATTCGAGAGCCAGACCTTGAGATGGTGACACAAATTGCAACGTTATACGATGTTAGCGTTGATTATTTACTCGGTCAACAAAGTATTCCGACATATGCCCCTAGTGAACTCCAAGATGAAAAAGATATTGGGAAAAGAATGACAAAAATTAGTGAAGATTTAAAGTATGAAGATGATTTACATTTAGATGGTCAGCCTTTAAATGAGTCCGCAGTGAATTTCTTAGCAGATTCCATCGATTTCCTTTATGAACAGGCCAAGAAATTAAATGATTAATCACCTTCACCTCGTTTAACTTTTAGCTTTTTTGGGAATAATTAATGGAGTCAAAATAAAAAGCTAAAGGGGGAGTTTCATTTGTCAGAATGGTACTTCAAAAAGAACGAACAGAAGGTTGGACCTTTTACAAATGTAGAGATGATTGCTCTTTATAGAAAGAAAGAGATTAATGATCTTACATTGGTCCAAAAATCCCCTCATCCAGAGTGGGTTGCATTTAAGCAAACAGAATTGCATCAACATACTGGAAACCACGGGAGTTCAGAACTAAAAATACGCGACCTTTTCTCGGCTGTTTTTAAAAAGCACTCGAAAGAAGAAGGGGAAAAAGTTTTTATTGCGGGTACTAAATATACAACGCCTGCAACTAGCGATATTCCGCATTCTTGGCCGCATCCCTGGGTGTTTTCCAGAGTTTTCTTAGTGTTAATCGTCACGTATTTCTTACTTCTAGCATGTACATATTTGTTTAATAACAGTAATACAATACCTGGACTTATGGTAATTGGTTCATTTGCAGTTCCGTTTTCTGTCTTATTATTCTTTTTCGAAACGAATGCACCGCGAAACATCAGTGTTTTTGATGTAGTGAGGATGTTCTTTATCGGTGGTGTGGCTGCACTTGTTGCGACACTAGTTATTTACTGGATTATTCCAGTTGGTAAATTAAATTATTTCAATGCCCTTTTAGTTGGATTTATTGAAGAAACTGGGAAAATGATTATTGTTGCCCTTTTCATTCGTTCCTTAAACTCGAAGTACATTTTAAACGGTTTACTCATTGGTGCCGCTGTTGGTGCTGGATTTGCTGCATTTGAATCACTTGGTTATGCATTTAACTATAGCGTGGATGCTGCTTTCTTATTCAAAGATATTCATATTGCCGGCGAGACGATGATTAATGTTATCTTTAGCCGTGGTTGGCAGTCTATCGGTGGTCATGTTGTATGGGCTGCTATCACTGGTGCCGCTCTTGTCATCGCGAAAGGCAACCAAAAACTTGGCATGCACCATATTTTCACAGGAACTTTCTGGAAATGGTTTATTATTCCAATCGCATTACATTTTGCTTGGGATTGCCCGTTCAACCCACTTCCAGCAATTGCCTTTAAACAAATTGTTTTAATTGTGATTGTTTGGTTCGTTATCTTGCGTCTTATTAGTAAAGGTCTGAAACAAGTTTCCGTTATTTCGGCCGCGAGCAAAGCTTCTAAATAAGCTAAAGAGCCCTAAGAAAATTTCTTAGGGCTTATTTTTATATCCAAAATTAAAAACAGAAAGCTGACAAACTTGATTCTAATATGGACATATCTGCATTTTCATGTAAAATAGAAGTATTATCTAATTAGCAGAGGGGTCATAGAAATGCGCGAATCTTTGAAAAATAGCAAGAGATTAGTTATTAAGGTTGGTACAAGTACATTAATGTATGGAAATGGCCATATAAATTTACGTACCATTGAGAAATTAGCGATGGTTTTATCTGATTTACGTAACGAAGGAAAAGAAGTCATTCTTGTTTCTTCTGGGGCAATCGGCGTTGGTTGTCATAAATTACAGCTTCCAGTAAGACCTACAAGTATTCCTGACCTTCAAGCCGTCGCGTCGGTTGGTCAAAGTGAACTAATGCATATTTATAGTAAGTTTTTTGGTGAATACGGACAAGTTGTTGGACAAGTGTTACTTACTCGTGATGTAACTGACTTCCCTATTAGCCGCGAAAATGTTATGAATACTTTAGACAGTTTATTAAGCCGTGGTATTATCCCAATTGTAAATGAAAATGATACCGTTGCTGTAGAAGAACTGGAACATGTGACGAAATACGGAGATAATGATCTTCTTTCTGCCATTGTTGCCAAACTAGTGCAAGCTGATTTACTCATCATGCTTTCTGATATCGACGGATTTTACGGGAGCAATCCAACCACTGATCCGGATGCCGTTATGTTCTCTGAAATCAATCAAATCACGCCAGAAATCGAAGCACTTGCTGGTGGTCGAGGTTCTAAATTTGGAACTGGTGGTATGTTAACGAAACTCTCTGCTGCTTCTTATTGTATGGAATCCAACCAAAAAATGATTTTAACAAACGGCAAAAATCCTACAGTTATTTTTAATATAATGCAAGGTGAACAAGTGGGTACTTTATTCGCTAGTAAAAAGGAGGAATTGTCACATGACCGAACTCATTAAAAAAGGGAGCGCTGCTAAAGAAGCTGCCCAATTTCTAGCACAAGCAACAACAAAACAAAAGAATACAGCATTGTTAAATTTAAGTAATGATTTACTTGCACATACGAGTACTCTTTTAAAAGAAAATGAAAAAGACATCCTTCGTGCGCAGAAAAAAGGAACGCCAGAAACAATGATTGATCGTCTTCGTCTTACAGAAGATAGAATGAAAGAGATATCCGAAGCGGTTAAACAAGTAGTCGCGCTAAAGGATCCTATAGGCGAAGTAACGAATATGTGGAAAAATGAAGCCGAGTTAACGATTGGCAAAACAAGGGTTCCGCTTGGCGTTATTGGTATCATTTATGAATCCAGACCAAATGTCACTGTAGATGCTTCTGTTCTTTGTTTTAAGACAGGAAATGCGGTAATTTTACGTGGCGGTAGTGATGCTATTGATTCCAATAAAGCATTAATGTCCGTTATCCAGGATTCTCTTGAGGCATCTGGCTTCCCTCGTTCTAGTGTTCAATTAATTGAAGATACTTCTCGCGAAACTGCCCGAGACATGATGCGGCTAAATCGCTTTTTAGATGTGCTCATCCCTCGTGGTGGTGCAAGATTAATTCAAACTGTTCTTGAAAATGCAACTGTTCCAGTCATCGAAACAGGTACTGGTAATTGTCATATCTACGTAGATAAAGCGGCAGAGAAACAAATGGCTATAGATATTTTAGTTAATGCTAAGTGTTCGCGCCCTTCTGTATGCAATGCTGCAGAAACTTTGCTCATTCATCGAGATGTCGCCGAAGATTATCTTCCAGCGATGGAAACTGCGCTAAAAGAATATGATGTCGAACTACGTGCGGATGAACGTGCGAAGGAAATTTTACAAGAGGCAAAAGCAGCGAAAGAGTCCGACTGGGAAGATGAATTTTTAGATTTTATCCTAGCTGTTAAAGTAGTCGATTCCGCTGAAGAGGCTATTGAACATATTAATAAATATGGCACCAAGCACTCAGAAGCAATTATTTCTAATGACTACGCAACTGGTCAAGCATTCCATCAAAAAGTGGATGCTGCAGCCGTTTATATCAATGCTTCTACTCGATTCACTGATGGTTTTGCCATGGGATTTGGCGCTGAAATTGGCATTAGTACTCAAAAACTTCATGCACGTGGACCAATGGGCTTAACAGAACTTACATCCACTAAATATATTATTTTCGGAGATGGTCAAATCCGCAATTAAAAAGAAGGTAGCCTATGGTTTAGGCTACCTTCTTTTTTCATCCAACCAATCAATTACATCTTGAAAAACAGTTTCTTTACATAATTCATTCACCAGTTCATGACGAGCATCTTCATAAATTTTATAAGTAACATCCTCTACCCCAGCTTTTTCTAAGGATAAAGCAATTTTAGGTGTGTCTTTTCCGAAATGCCCTACCGGATCATCACTTCCAGAAAGCAACAACACAGGCAAATCCTTTGGCACACTTTCCAACGTTTCTTTTTGTTGACTCACCTTTACGGCTTCAAAAAGATTATGGAAAAAACCACTTGTTCCAACTACTGGACCGCAAAACGGATCTTGTTCATAGGCTTCATAAATAGCCACATCCCGCGAAAGCCAACTAAAACGATGATTTTCATTAAATGGTTTATTATAACCCCAAAAGGCCAATTTATTTAGAAGACCACTTCTTTTTCTTTCATCTTTTTTCACTCTTTGTTTTGTAATCATTTGACCCATTTTTAGAAGAGCTATCGGTTGAAGTCCGCTACCGCTGAGAATTACTCCATCAACTTGATATTTCGCCATAAAGGTTCGTATAATAAAACTTCCCATACTATGCGCAAAAATAAAGTATGGTAAACCGGGATACGTTTCTTTTAAATAAGTTCGTACCACCACTTCATCTTCTACCATGTTTTTAAAGCCTGTTTCTCCGTCTAAATGACCTAAAGATGCTTCATCAATGGCTGATTTCCCAAAGCCACGATGATCATCGGCTACGACAATATATCCAGCCTGATTCAAACGTTCCGCAAACAAGCCATATCTTGCCCCGTGTTCTGCCATCCCATGAACAATTTGAACTACACCAACTGGATTTTCCACCTCATCCCAAATATGTAAATGCAAATCGAGTCCATCTGTAGCTTTTAATTTCATTTGTTTGTACATCTGTCTCCCTCCCATTTCATCTTATTATTAGTATACCACCTGATAGTTGTTTTCACTCTTTCACAGGCTTTTTTTAGGACTTTTGTATAACTAGTTAAAAAGTTACAGTTCCAACTGTTCATTTCTATTTTGAAGATTGTTCACATAATCACAATATGTTATAATAGTCCCATAAGGAGATGACACACATGGATAACTGTTTAGCGCAATTACAAATGTATGATTATTTACTCAAAAAATACCGTAACAAAGAGGTTTTTCCTGATACGAGAATGATTGTAGAAATCGACGGCAAACTTTGGACTGGTGATTTTCTTCAACTGGACGATTGCCATATCATCGAAATTGATTGGGAAGATACTCGGTTCACGCGTATCGAACGTACGAAAGATGCTATCAATGATGAATTTAACGAAAAAGTTACGAACTCTAATGTAAACGTAAGTGAAAATCGTATCGATTCCAAAATTGGTAGTTTAAAAAACATTGAAATATTGTATCAAGAAATTGGCAATTTTGTTCGCCAAGTAGAAAGTTCTACTACAACATTAAAACCGTTACTCTACAACGCTTATTGTTTAGATACACGGGTTAAATTACCATTCTTAGATATCAGTAAAAAAGAGATTACCTTAGTATCTTTAACTAATTAAATAAAATCCCGCGAAACGTAAAAATTTCGTGGGATTTTTTATGTTGTCTGTTCCAAATGTAGAATATTTTTTCTCGAAAGATTTGCTAGCTCCGTTTCAAGAAATGTTGGTAAAATGGTGATATTTTTCAACTTGTCTATATCGAACCATTTAAAATGCAGTTTGTATGCCTCTTCCCCGTATTGACCAAATTCTTCTATTTTTGTAAATGTAGGTTGATTAAGTAAACTGCTCTCTGGTAACAGTTTAACAGCATAATAAAACTCAATACTATCTATTTCTTCGCCGCGATATAAAAAGCGATTTTCCGCAATAATGCTCAATTCTAAAATAGCCACATCTTCCCCGAGTTCTTCTTTCATTTCACGTTTTAATCCTTCTTTTGTTGATTCTTTTTCCACTGCACCGCCCGGAAGTGTCCAGTAATCTTCTTCTTGGTTTGAGTGGAGCAAAATTTTGTTTTGATGCATAATAATTGCTGCAGTTCTAACGTGTTTCATGGCCACCTCTCCTTCTTTTTTATTTTAGCACAAATAAAGTGGTTGCGCTTTCAAATTATTTATAGTATAGTAATGGCGAACAACTTGTATATACAAGTTAAAAAAGGAGGAAGTTTTATGGTTGACTATACAAAAGATGCAAGCGCTCTTTTAGAGTTAATTGGTGGCAAAGAAAATATTTCATCTGTCACACATTGTGCTACAAGAATGCGTTTTGTTTTGCAAAATCCAGATAATGCCGATGTGGAAGCCATCGAAGACATTCCAGCAGTAAAAGGGACATTTACACAAGCTGGTCAATTTCAAGTAATTATAGGTAATGATGTAGCTATTTTTTATAATGAATTTTCAAAAATTAGTGGTGTGGAAGGTGTTAATAAAGAAGATGCCAAAGTAGATGCGAAGAAAAATATGAGTATTCTTCAGCGTTTACTTGCTGGTTTAGCTGAAATATTCACTCCATTAATTCCAGCAATTGTTGTTGGTGGTCTTATTCTTGGTTTCCGTAACGTAATTGGAGATATTAAGTTTTTAGAAGACGGCACGAAAACGATTGTGGATGTTTATCCATTTTGGGCTGGTGTTTATAGTTTCTTATGGCTAATTGGTGAAGCTGTATTCCATTTCTTACCTGTTGGGATTACATGGTCCATCGCGAAAAAAATGGGAACCACACAAATTCTTGGGATTGTCCTTGGTTTAACGCTTGTTTCCCCGCAATTACTAAATGCTTATAGCGTTGTTGAAACAAAAGCAGGCGATATTCCAGTTTGGGACTTTGGCTTTGCTCAAGTACAGATGATTGGGTATCAAGCGCAAGTTATTCCTGCCATTATGGCTGGATTCTTACTAGCCTATCTCGAAATCTGGTTACGTAAATTTATTCCAAATGCCATTTCGATGATTTTTGTTCCATTCTTTGCTCTCGTACCTACTGTTCTAGCAGCTCATGTTATTCTTGGACCAATTGGTTGGAAAATTGGCGACGCGATTTCGAACGTCGTTTATGCTGGCTTGACTGGTGGACTAAGTTGGTTATTCGCCGCACTATTTGGCTTCCTATATGCCCCGCTCGTTGTCACGGGACTCCATCATATGACCAATGCTATTGATTTACAATTAATGAGTCAATTTGGTGGAACGAATCTCTGGCCGATGATTGCACTTTCTAACATCGCCCAAGGGTCCGCTGTTCTAGCAATTATTTTCTTACATCGTGGCAATGAAAAAGAAGAACAAGTTTCAATTCCAGCAACTATTTCCTGTTATCTGGGTGTAACAGAACCTGCGATGTTTGGTATTAACTTGAAGTACTTATATCCATTCGTAGCTGCTATGATTGGTTCCGCAATTGCGGCTGTGGTTTCTGTGTCTAGTGGTGTCATGGCTAACTCGATTGGTGTCGGAGGACTACCTGGAATCTTGTCTATTAACCCTAAATATTACGCAGTTTTTGCAGTATGTATGTTAATAACGATTGTTGTTCCTTTCATTCTAACTGTATTATTCCGCAAATATAATATTTTAAACAAAGTAGATACTGCACCAATTCGTACGTTTGGTAAAAAGGAGTATCGTGAATCTGCAAAAACAACCAACTAAAAAGTGAGGCTTCCCTTTATGACAAAGTTTGCTCAAAAAACAATTTATCAAGTGTATCCGAAATCCTTTTATGATACGACTGGCGATGGTACTGGGGATATTCCCGGTATCACCGCCAAGCTTGATTATTTACAAAAACTCGGAATTGAGATGATTTGGCTGAATCCATTTTATCCTTCTCCGCAAAATGATAACGGCTATGATATCGCTGACTATACCGCGGTTGATCCTTTATTTGGTACGATGGACGATGTGACAACGCTTATCAAGGAAGCGAAAAAAAGAAATATTGGGATTATGATTGACTTAGTATTAAATCATACTTCAACAGAGCATCCTTGGTTTAAAAAAGCGCTTGCTGGTGATCCATTCTATCGTGATTTTTACTATTTCCGCCCAGCAAAAGCCGATGGTTCCCCTCCAACAAATTGGGTTTCCAAATTCGGCGGTAATGCTTGGGAAAAATTGCCTGACTCCTCTGAGTACTATTTGCATTTATACGATGTTACTCAAGCTGATTTAGACTGGGCCAATCCGAATGTACGCGAGGCACTCTTTGATGTCGTGAATTTTTGGATTGATAAAGGCGTGGAAGGTTTTCGTTTAGATGTATTAAATGTGATTGCCAAACCTAAGTTTTTAGAAGATGATTTTGAGGGTGATGGCCGTCGTTTTTATACAGATGGACCAGGAATTCATGCTTATTTAAAAGAACTACATGAACGAACTTTTGGCGATAAACCTATTGTAACAGTTGGAGAAATGTCATCTACGGATATTGATAACTGCATTCGTTATAGTAATCCAGACGAAAAAGAATTATCGATGGTTTTTCATTTCCATCATTTGAAAGTAGACTATCCTGATGGAGAAAAATGGCGTTTAGCGGATGTGAATTTCGAGAACTTGAAATCTATTTTCCATACGTGGCAAGTTGCGATGTCAGATGAAAATGGTTGGGATGCGCTTTTCTGGAACAACCATGACCAACCTCGAGCCCTTGGTCGCTTTGCTTCCGACAAGCCGGAACATTATTATCATTCTGCGACCCTACTTGGCGCAACGATTCATTTTATGCGAGGTACACCGTTTGTTTATATGGGAGAAGAAATTGGTATGATGAATCCAAAATTCCCTACCATTGATGATTATGTGGATGTGGAAACGCTCAACCATTTTGATATTTTACAAAAAAACGGACTTAGTGAACAGGAAGTAATGGAGATTATTAAAGAACGTTCGCGCGATAACAGCCGGACTCCTATGCAATGGGACGATTCGCAAAATGCCGGTTTTACAACTGGTACCCCTTGGCTAAAAGTGGCTGATAATGCAAAGGAAATAAATGTTCAAACTGCTTTATCTAATAAAGCGAGCATTTTCTATTTTTACCAAAAACTAATCGCACTCCGGAAAGAGCATCCTGTCATTCAAACGGGTGATTACACACCATGTTTGACGGAAGAAGATTCTATTATCGCCTACAAGCGTTCAAACGAAACTACTTCCCTTCTTTCCATTCATCATTTTGGTTCCGAGAAGAAAAAAATTCAACTGCCAACTGAGTTTTTAAATGCTGAAGTACTTCTTTCTAATTATGAGCGCCAGAGAATCAGTTCTGAACTGGAATTAGCGCCATATGAAACATTAACATTAATACAATAAAAAAAGCCTGAGATTCGTTTCTCAGGCTTTTTAGCGTCTTCTAGCAAAATCAATAAAACGGAATTTATCCAACCGGTGACGCGATTCAGTATACTGAAAAAGTGTTGTATCTTTTAAAAACACGGTACTTTTCACGACAACCACATGCGTATCACCATGTAAGGCTAAGTATTTTTTATCTTCGGCATTCAGTGGCTCAACGGTTATTTCTTTTTGAGCATAACTGATTTCATAGCCTTTTTCATTTTCTAAGTATTGATACAAGGAGTCTTCTAAAATCTCGTCCGCAATCGGCTCGGTTTTGTCTAATAAATAGTCGTAATCTAAAATAGTTGCTTCTCCTTCTAAATAACGCACTCTAAGAATAGCTAAACAGGTTGAACCATGCGGGAGACCGGCAAAATCAGCAATTCGATCCGGTAAAGTTGTCTCTTCATTCCGGATGACTTCCGTAGTAGCATTCATGTGTTCGGATTTTTGTAATTCTTTAAAGCTAGTTAATCCAGAGACTGGAAAAGAATAACGTTCCCGGTCAATAACAATGGAGCCTTTTCCTTGGAGCTTTTGAATACAGCCGTTTTCAAGCAATAATACAAGTGCTTTTCTAATGGTCTCACGAGATACCGAAAAACGCTTAGCCAGGACATTTTCACTTGGAAGTAGTGTGCCTGCTGGATAAACGCCAGATGTAATATCTTGCTCTAATTCTAAATATATGTCGAAAAACTTATTTTTCTTATTCAAATTTACTCACCCAAGGCTATTGTAGCACATTTGCCCGTAATTGTAACCGAAATTTGTTAGCCCGCTTTATTACCAAAATCACGTGAAATTTGGTACACTATTAGTAGTAAGATTTGAATTTGTGTTTTGATTTAAGAGGAGGTATTTTCTATGACTAAAGTTATTTTAACTATTTTTGCAATTATCGTTCCTGCGTTTCTCGGATTTATACTTGCTTACCAAATCTATAAGAAAAAAACTGCCACTTATATGCCACTAAAAAATGAATTCGTACACTGGGCTAAGTAAGCGCACATTAAGGAGGAAAACACATTGAAAAAAACAGAAAGTGAAAAACCACTTGTCATCAAAATTGTTATTAGTGTTCTTGTAGGTTTATTTCTACTTAATTTAATGCCATTTTTAGCGATTTTCGGCTAATTATTTATACTTAAAAAAGGCTTGAAGGTGCTTATTTTTTATGGTATATTGTAAATTGTGTTGAAATGAATAGCAATTTTTTATGGTGAGACAATTAATGACAAAGATGTCAGTTAATGCTTTTTTTATAAAAAGACTCCAGAGTGCCTATTTAGAGGTGTTCTTGGGTCTTTTTTTGTGTGGAAAGGAGAAATGGAGATGAACAAAAATAAAACTGGTTGGAACATCGCAAAAATTATCGTGGGGGCGCTTATTTTCTCGCTTGCTGTCAATGTTTTTGCTATCCCGAATAATTTAGGAGAAGGTGGCGTTACTGGGCTAACAATGATGCTTTATTACTTGCTTGGTTGGACTCCCGCAGTCACTACTTTTATATTTAATGGTATTTTACTTATTATTGGTTACAAGTTTCTTGATCGAATGACGATTGTCTGGACAATTGTGGCTATTAGTTTCACTTCGATATTTTTACATTTTTCTGAGCCGCTTGCTTTCGTGGCAAATCAAACGATTGTCGCAGCCATTTTTGCCGGATTAATGATGGGAATTGGTATGGGACTAATTATGAATGGTGGCGGAACTACTGCTGGTAGCGCTATTTTAGCGAAAATTGCTAATAAATATCTTGGTTGGAATACGAGTTACGCGTTGCTATTCTTTGATTTACTTGTGGTTATTCCTTCTGTTTTTGTAATCGGTTTTGAAAACATGCTATTTACCGTCGTTTCGCTTTATATTTCGACCAAAGTACTTGATTTCATTCTGGAAGGTTACAATCCTAAAAAATCTGTCACGATTATATCGGATTATTATGAAGAAATTGCAACTGAAATTGATGCGAATTTAGAACGTGGTATTACCCTTTTCAACGGTCAAGGTTTCTATATGCGCCAAGATAAAAAAATTCTTTATATTGTAATCAGCCGAGATCAATTACTACCTCTCACTAAAATCGTTAATAAATATGATGAGAAAGCATTCTTTATTATTAATGATGTGCAAAGTGTTGTAGGTGAAGGCTTTACAAAACAAATAACAAGCGAGTGATGTGGTTTTGCTAAACTTATGTTACAATAATGTGGAAATTATTTTTAATGTAAGTGAGGCGTCCTTATGAAAATTTCTAAACCGGCTTATTTGGTTTTACTTGTTGTTGGCTTGGTTTTTGTTTTTCTAGGACTATCTAATATCGGAATCTCTATTTTTTGGGATTTTAGCGACTTAGAGAATTTGATGGTTGGCAGTTTATTAATCATCATTGGACTCATCACACTTAGGATTCGATATTCCTTTAAAAAAAGAGGATAGAAAAGCACTGCAACGATTGATTGCAGTGCTTTTCTACTGTTAAAAAATAACGTTTTCTTGAATAACATCTAATTTTTTAATAATAATATAGCGGTTTTGCATCGTAATGACGCCTTCTTTTTTGAGTTGTTGGAAAATCCGGTTCACACTGCTTGCGGAGTTAATCCCGCAAAAATGACCAATTTCTTCATTACTTACTAGAAAATCAATCAAATACTGATCAGGCGCAATTTCCACTCCAAAAAGCGTATAAAGTTCGTAGAGTTGCGTACAAATTGCTCCCAGTTTCCCATTCATTAGCATTTGCTGCATTTTTTTAATGGATTGTAGCAACCTCGTACGGTAATAATCTTTTACATAAATTTGCAAATCCACATCACGATTCACGTCTTTCCAAAACCTTACCCGGTCAACTTGGTATAGTTCTGCCGTATCAGACTCCACGCGAATATTAAACGGTGCATTCGCAAACTGGGAGTATTCATCTTTTAACAGAGAGATAATATCCATTTTATTAATGTAATTCAAGTTAAACTCCCTACCATCCCTTGATATAATACTCGTTTTAATAATCCCTTTTTTAAGTATGTAGACATAAGAATCTTCCAGCCCCTCGTAAGTTAAATATTTACGTTTTCCCCTTGTAATAACTGGAAAATCATTTGTGCTCACATAATTATTAAGAATATTTTGCTTCATGTTCTTAACCTCCTTTTTGTCCTTCCAGTTAAAGCATATTAATCATACAAAATACTATTCCCTATTTTTTCAACAAATGTTATACAAATTTGTATATAGCAGAAATAATTACCAAATTAAAAAGTATCCTCTCCGAATATCCCCTATAATACTCTTTGTCGCTGAGATAAATTACAAATTATACGTAAGAAGGGATTTTATTTTATGAAAGAAAAATTATTTAACAAGGGTTTTGTCTTAATAACATTGATTAACTTTGTCGTTTATCTCGTTTATTATTTGCTAATGGTTATTATTGCCGTTATTGCTCAAGAAGAGTTGAACGCGTCTCTTGGTGAAGCCGGATTTGCGTCTGGGATTTATATTATCGGGACGCTCCTCGCACGACTTTACATGGGGAAAAAGCTGGAACTATTTGGTCGTAAGCGGGTTTTAAGATTTGGGATTTTATTTTTCTTAGTAACGACGATGGCTTACTTATACATGCCAACGATTGCCATTATGTTTATTATTCGTTTTTTAAATGGATTCGCATACGGAACAACGTCAACAGCTACCAATGCGATTGTCACAGCTTATATTCCTAATTCTAGAAACGGAGAAGGAATTAATTATTATGGTCTCAGCACGAGTCTTGCAGCCGCGATTGGCCCATTCATCGGAATGATTTTACTAAACAAAACGAACTTTTATACGATTATTATTTTTTCCACGGTTATTGTCTTATTAACTGCACTACTTTGCTTCTACTTACCAGTGAAAAATATTGTTTTAACAGCCGAACATCGGAAGGCCTTACAAACTTGGACGGTTAAAAGTTTTGTTGAGTATAAAGTAATTCCGATTACCTTTATTGCCTTCTTAATGGGGATTTCTTATTCTAGTGTGCTTACATTCCTTGCTTCCTATGCTAGAGAAATTAATTTAGTGAGCGCTGGGACATTCTTCTTTGTTGTCTACGCATTAGTCATTACCTTTACGCGCCCAATGTCTGGAAAACTTTTCGATGCAAAAGGTGAAAAATATGTCATGTATCCTAGTTATCTCTTTTTAGCAGTTGGATTAGTGGTCCTTAGTACTGCAACATCAAGTCTCGTGCTACTTATTTCAGGCGGACTCATCGGCTTAGGTTATGGAACGTTTATGTCAAATGGACAAGCTGTTTGTTTAAAAGTATGTGAACCTCATCGTATTGGGATTGGCTTATCTACCTACTTTATCGGGCTTGATTTAGGACTTGGCATTGGGCCTTATATTATGGGTGAAATTCATCATGTGCTTTCATTCCAAGGTATTTACATTATTGCCGGTGCCATCGCTTTTATTTGCGTTTTCATCTATATGTTTTTATCCAGAAAAAAAGTGTCTAGTGGTGCAGCAGAACAACTAAAAGGGAGCGAAGAAGTATGAATAAATTATTACTTATTACAGCAGCAGGTTATATCGTAGGAGTTAGAAGCATAGAAAAGGAGAAAAACCACTCCATTCTACTTAGTGATGTCTATATTAATAATCCTTCGCAACGATTAATTGATCATTTTGAGAGTCTTGAAATTGCTAAAGAGCAGATTATCGGACATAAAAAATTATCTACAGACGATGCGCAAAATTTAATTAGTCGCTGGGAAGCGAGTTATTTTACGACATCTTGAAGTATGGAAGCATTGCGAATCAGCGCAATGCTTTTTTTATAAGGATTGATGACTAATATGTAGTAATGTATTTTCTTGATATTTTGTCGAAACTTCTATTCTAAGTGGGGCTTTTGGGGCATGTTGGATAATGTATGGTAAATTGTTTACTACACCTGTATTTTCTGGATTAAGTATCCATTCCCTTTTTTTAAAATCAAGTATTCCTTCATCGGTTGCGCGAGGTGTTGCGTATATATAATTATCAGGAAGATTAGCCAGAAACAAATGCATTCCTCCAAGATTTTCACCATCCACAAACCATTTCATTTCACCAATATCACGAATTTCATAATCATTGGAGAAAATCCCTGTCTCTTCTGTGATTTCACGCTTAATCGATTCGAGGAGCGCCTCCCCTTGCTCAATTTTACCCCCGACACCATTCCAACTTCCCATCCAGGGAGATTTTTGTCTATTCAATAATAAAATTTCATCGCCTCTTTGGATAAAACAAAGTGTGTATTTATACATATTTCCATCTACTTTCCAAGTTTTTTTCAGTATATCATAATTTTAGGCACAAAAAGAGCAGCATCCGCGTTTTAGTAGGGAGACGGATGCTGCCAGGTGAGATATTTCATTGAAAAAAAGGTTACTCTTAATATAACGAATAAATGTTAAAAAAGTATGAACAAACTAAGAAAGTTCATTTTTAATTTTTTGAAGTAAAAAATCCCCTTGTTTAGTCATGCTATAGTACTTTTGGTTATCTCCTTTTTCGTCACGAAGAATAAAACCATGAAATTCAAGCCAGTATGTGCAATATAACAATTCGTTTCTTGTTGAATTGCCAACAATCTCTCCCTGCAGAAAATTAATTGTTAGTGATTTTATATTGTAAAGTGGATTTTTAACAACTTCTAACACCATTAAAATAAGTTGATTATCTGGCCTTTCCATTGTTTGGACCTTCTTTTCTTAAAATTATCGTTTTCTGGCTTCGTTTACTTTCAGGCGTCTACCTTTTACTTTACGAGAGCGCATCATGTCCAGTACAGCGGGCCCTTTTCCATTTAAAATTTCGACAAAAGAAACATGGTCTTCAATCGTAATAATCCCAATATCTTCAGCCGTAATTCCTTCTAACTTAGAAATAGTTCCCACAAAATCTACTGCACGAATTTTTTTCTTTTTCCCACCATTAAAGTACAATTTCATGATGTTTTTATTTAATTTTTCGCCACGAGCTTTTTTGATAGTTGGTCGCTTTTGTTGTTTTTTGCGGAAAGCATCTTCGTTTGCTTTCACTTCGATTACTGTCGGTTTACGTTTTTTTTCAATTGTAACGTCGAGCATTTCTTCTATATCACGCAAAAGTGGATTTTCATTAGTTTTCACGAAGCTAATGGCTTTCCCGCTTTTGCCAGCGCGACCAGTACGACCGATACGATGCACATAGTTTTCTTTTTCGATTGGTAAATCATAGTTAATAACTAATGAGACATTATCCACATCAATTCCACGCCCTGCCACATCTGTCGCAATTAAGAAACGCGATTTGCCACTTTTGAAATCATCCATTGCCCGAAAACGATCTTCTTGTCTTAAGCCACCATGAATTTTACTAGCTTTTACATCAAGTAAATCCGTGAGTTCATCGACTTGATTTTTCGTGTTGCAAAAAATAATCGCGCTATCTGGATTTTCCGTAATTAAAACATCTTTTAGCGTTTTTTCTTTATTATCTGTTTGCATCTCCACATGGAAGATAGGATTTGTTTTTTCTGATGCCATTTCGATAACCATTGGATCGTCTTGATAGCGTTTGATTAAATCTTGCATTTCTTCTGGCATAGTTGCAGAGAAAAATAGATTTTGGCGCTGTTTTGGTAAACGGCTAAGAATATCTTCTACTTGATCAATAAAGCCCATACTTAACATTTCGTCTACTTCATCTAAAACTAAGTGGGCTACTTTATCGACATTCAGAGATCCTTTTTCAATATGATCCAGTAGGCGACCAGGCGTCCCAACGACGATATGATTTTTTTGGCTTAGTTCTAATTTTTGTTTTGCAAATGGTGATTGTCCGTATATTGCTGCAGCTTTGACGCGTTTAAATCGCCCGATATTCGTACATTCTGTTTTGACTTGCATTGCAAGTTCTCGCGTTGGAACGATGATTAGCGCTTGCGGTTTATTTTCTTCCCATTCGACTTGTTCAGCAATAGGAATAGCGAATGCTGCTGTTTTCCCACTACCAGTTTGTGATTTAGCAACGATATCTTCCCCTGTTAAGGCAACTGGAATTACTGCTTTTTGAACAGGCGTTGCTTCTGTATATCCTAGTTCGTTAATTGCTCTTTTAATTTCTTCACTTAATTTTAAATTATGCATGTCAGTCCTCATTTCCTTTTATCATCATACCATATTTTTTCACCAATGACGGTACGAATTGTTTGTAGTTCCCCGCGTCTTCCTTTAGAATAAACTCTAAGCCCCCAAAATAAGGAGGAAACAATGAATTTAGATGATTTGAAGAATAAAGTTACCGAGTCCCTGCCCCTGGAGAACCTAGGAACACTGACAGAAGAGGCAACAAACAAAGCATCTGAGCTTGGTGAACAAGCAAGTAACGTCACGGAAAACTTACAGAATGAAGCAACGAACCTAACAGAAAATCTGCAAGATAAAGCAAGTGGACTTACGGAAAACTTGCAAGATACTGCGAATGAGTTAACTGGTGGGTTTTTGGATAAAATAAAGAATTTGTTTCAATAAAGCGAAAAAGCACTCGTTAACGAGTGCTTTTTTTATTTAGCGCTTTCCATATGCGTTCCATTCTCAAAATCATGATTAATAAAATTAACTAAAGTAAATCTACCGTTTTCATATTCAAACTTCAGAATGCAGCAATTTTTCAGTCCTGTTACTTTGCCAATTTTGCTTGTTTTTTCCCAATATCTGGCAAATTGAGCACAGGCTGCTCCGTGGGAAACGGCGAGGACAGTATCATGGTTATCTTGGCTCATGATACGTTCCATTGTTGTTACTAAACGGTCTCTGAAATCTACTTCTCGCTCTCCCCCATACTCGGCAAAAAAATCTCCATATGGTAGTGGTGGGTTCAGGTCTTCGCTCTCGCCTTCAAAAGTACCAAAATTCCATTCTTTCAAACCTTTCAACCGTTGATAGCTTTTGTCCGTAATCAGCTCTAACGTGTCACATGCGCGCTCTGATGTGGAACTGTAAGCTTGATCGAATGTTATATTATTTTCTTTAAAGTAACTCCCAGCGATTTTTGCTTGTTTAATCCCGAGGTCGGTAAGTGGGGCATCGCAAAAACCTTGAATTTTTTTACGTTGATTAAATAATGTTTGACCGTGGCGCATTAAATACAATGTCTTTTTCATCTAAATTCCTCCGAATCTATATCTTCTCTTTAGTTTATCACCCTGGAGTAGCTCCAAGTCAAGTATTTATCTTCTTAATTTTTCCTCTTTCACGCAGTATCTGCTATAATAAAAACACCAAAATGAATAGAACTTTAGCGAATAAAAATCGAGGAGGAATTCAAATGACGTTGAATGTTTACTTGAATTTTAGAACACAATCCAGAGATGCTATCGCGTTTTATGAAGAAATTTTTGGAACAAAGTGTACAGATTTGATGACATATGGGGAAATCGAGTCCAGCGAAGAACCTATAGAAGATTCGCTCAAAGATTTAGTAATGAATGCTAGTTTAGTAATGGACGGAGTAAAGGTTATGTTTTCGGATGTTCCAAAGTCTATGCCGCTCACATTCGGAGATAATATAACACTAGTAATTGATACGTCTGACGAAATAAAACTAACCAAACAATTCCATCAGCTTGCAGAAGGTGGCAATATTGTCATGCCACTTGGTAAAACATTCTGGTCGGAAAAATATGGGCAAGTTACGGATAAATTCGGCGTCGGTTGGCAGCTTAATTTATCTTAAATTAAGAGAATCTGGGATAAAACTCAGGTTCTTTCTTTAAGTCTACTTTTAGTAGGTAAGTCAAATTTGCAAGGCCTTTCATATTAAGTTAAAATAACTCGTATCAAAGAAAAAGTGTGGAAAAGAGGAATTCATTATGGCAAAAACCGAATTAAATCCTAAAGTAGATGCGTTTCTAAGTAAACCATCCACTTGGCAAGCTGAATTCAAAGCATTAAGAGAAATAGCAATCACGTTTGAACTAGAAGAAGAATTCAAATGGGGGAAACCTTGTTACGCTATTAATGGCAGCAACGTTTTCTTAATTCATGGTTTTAAAAACTACTGTGCTCTACTCTTTATGAAAGGCGCACTACTCCGTGATCCGGAAAACATTTTAGTGCAGCAAACAGAAAATGTGCAAGCCGCTAGACAAATCCGCTTCACAAATTTACAGGAAATTCTTGATCAAAAAGAATTTCTAAAGGCGTATATTCAAAATGCAATTGAAGTAGAAAAAGCTGGATTAGAAGTGGAACTTAAACCGCGAGCAGAAACGCCTATTCCAGAAGAATTACTCGCTAAATTTGAAGAAATGCCTGCGCTACAAACAGCTTTTGAAGCCTTGACTCCTGGTCGTCAAAAAGCTTACTTGCTTTATTTTGCAGCTCCGAAACAATCGAAAACGCGTGTTTCGCGCATTGAGAAATATGAAGCAACAATTTTAGACGGGTTAGGACTTAATGATTAATAAAAAGAGGCGCAACTATTAAAAGTTACGCCTCTTTTTGTTTATTTAACTTCTTCAAAATCATATAGTTGCCAGCTATTGTCAAAGGCTGGTTCGGTTGGTCCGTAAATACGGAAATACGTGAACCAATTGGCATCTGGAACGGTTTGAATCCATGGAAGCGACTCATCTTCTGGAGGATTTGGCCCAAAGTAAAGTGTTGTATTGCCGTCAGCATCTACTTCAAACGTATCTTTGATGGAGTTAAGCGCAGGCATAAATTGCTCTGTGACAATTTCCGAACGAGTATCCATCTCATAAACCGTTACCGACCAGAAAATGCTCGTTGGCACTGGTGTTGGCACTTTTAATGTATAACTTTTGCCCCCATCCAGATAGTTTCCTTCTTTATCTTTCACCCCAAGCATATAAACGGAACCAAATCCGACTTTATGCATAAACATCATGTGTGTTTCGAGTGTCGCTTGATAGAACCAACGCTCTCTTACAGGAAGATTTAAATACGTTTTTTCATAGAAGTCATTATTCTCACCATAGACAGCCCATTCCCAGTTCTTTCCTGGCCAAACAATAGCAGCTGGATCATCCGTATTAAAGGAATTCACAAACATCATCTTGTCTGCTTTTTCGGCAGCTTCTATTAATAAAGCTTTTTTATCCGGTTCAGGATTAAATTCTTTATTTGGCGCTAAACCAATTGCTTTTAGTAAGCCATACATTTGGTAATATTCTGGATCTGTTTCATCATTATCCAGCGCCCATTTAATAACTTCCCAGTAGTCAAATTTCCCTTCGACATAATATGGTGTCGAAATCGCTTTTCGATGCGAAAAATCGTGGAATGTACTGGTTGGATTATTATCTTTTTCTTCTAATGGATAGAATTTCACTTTTTTCAGGAGTTCAAATGCTTTTTCATAATCACTTGCTTGGTGAACCATCGCTCGTAAACAAATGAGGAAACGATAGCTTGAAGGTTTGCGTACTATGTAGCCTTCCGGGATATCCCCATCATAATTAGGTGGTAAGTATAAATATTTCGCACCTTTCCCTTGCTCATCACCTGTTAATCCCATATTCGTTATAAATTTAAAATTAATATCGTCAGCCACACCAACGATAGCGCCTTGTGGCAACTCGATAACAACTGGACCATTCTCGGTGTTTCCCGTTCCAAGGCAATATGGTGTATCTGAGTTTTGCGTCAATACATTCAAATCAGGCGTTGTGAGTTGAATAATGAAATCGTGATTTTCTGTAATCCCTAAGTCATTCAATGCTTTAAAATTAGACACATTGGACACAGTTGGATAGAAAAATCGATATGCCTCAACAGCTCGATTTAAAAATCCTTCTTTTCTAATTGCCTCTACTTTACTCTCAGGTAGCATTTTTTTCATGTAAAAATCCTCCTTCAATTAGCTTTTTTTAGAACACTTAACTAATACCCTTGTTTTTGAATGTTCAAGCGTAAAATAAAAAACTCTCCTTAGGATAAGGAGAGTTTTGTCAAGAAATGTTATCAGCAGTTATGAGATTTATCTTTTTTTCTTTTATCTCGATGTAGCCATTGGGTACTAAGAAACACTAGTAAAACTCCTAATCCAAAGATCAAATTTGCCGGCTGGCTACCTGTTTTAGGCAGGGATTTTGGAACCTCAATTGGTGGTTGGGCATCATTCATTGGTTGAATATCTCCATTGGGATTTCTCGCTGGTACATCTGGGTCTAGATTTACTTCATCTGTATTAGCACGATATACATATTTTATAGTTTGATCCTGATCTGTAAATTTACCAGTTGCATTAGAGGGATTTTCCACTAGCGTGTAGCCTTTAATTTCCTTAGCTGTAGTTGCGTAGGAATCATTAATGTTTCCGTTTAATACCTCGCTTATGGCCAGCTCTTTCCCTGTTTCATCTACATATTTTACAGTAATATAAGATGATGTCTGTATACTGTTCTTTTTATAGTGATAAATCACCGTTTGTGCTTCTGTCGTGAATTTTCCGCTAGCATTAGTTGGTACTTTTACTAGCGAATAGTCTTTTATTTCTTTTGGATTAGTTGTATATGCTTCATCGACAATTCCACTTAGTACCTCACTCGGTGCTAGCTCATTGTTGTTTTCATCCAAGTGTTTAACAGTGATATTTGCTGTTATTGGGTTGTTTTGTAATTGATACACATAGGTAACCGTTTGAGGATTTTCGTTAAAAATCCCGCTAGCGTTAATAGGGCTCTTAATTAAGGTATAGCCATCTATTGTTTTAGCCACTGTTGTGTATGTTTCACCAATTTCACCAGTTAATACTTCCGTTTCACTAATTTTAGCTCCTAATTCGTCCTGGTAGTTCACCGTAACTTCTTTTGCTAAAATTGGATCTGCTTTAATCGCGCGATACACATAGGTCACTGTTTGTGCATTTTCGCTAAACTTTCCTTCTGCATTGCTCGGAGTTTCAATTAATTCGTATCCTGTAAAAGTCTTCGCTGTTGTAACATAATTTTCATCAAAATTACCTGATAATGTTTCGGTTGGTGCTAGTTCTATTCCATCTTCATCGGTATATTGTACCGTGATGTCTTTAGCTGGAACGGGATTTTTCGAATAGATATATGTCACAGTCTGTTCTTCTAAACTAAATTCTCCTTGTGCATTTGTTGGAATTTCAGTTAGTGTATAACCTAAAATTTCTTTTTCACTTGAACTATATTCTTCACCGACATTTCCAGTTAATATACTATTTTCTGCAAGTTTATTCCCTGATTTGTCTTCATATTTCACAGTTATATTTGCACCTTGTACAGCATCAATATAAACAGTCACTTCTTTTGGATTAGCTTTAGTTCCATCCATATTCTCTACGTTTAATATTACTGTGTATTTTCCTACTTTCTTGAGATTCACCATTATTTCAAAATCGCTTTTAATGGATAAATCATCCGTTGTTTGCGCTTGAATATCCTTTAAAAACTCTGCTTCTGTTTTTTTTGTCCCTTGCGGATAATGAATTTCGGAATCTGCATTAATTACTGGTGTAGTTGATTTTTTAAATGGTTGTGTTACTTTTCCTGAAAAAGTTCCATCTATACCAGTCACATTAATTAGCTCAGAAAACTTAAAACTAACCTCTGTTAAATTTTTAATTCTTTCAGACGACCAAGTTATTTTTTCATTTGCGTAAGTTCCAAAATTTGATATTGGGCTTGGATCGGTTAACTTTCCAAAATTACTAATCTCATTATTAATAATTAAATCGGAATCATCCACTACAATTGCTTTATCTAAAGTAACTGTTTGATTTAATGCACTAATTCTCGATAGTTTTGGCATCTTTGTTTTAAGGTTACTTGGTAAAACACTGACGGAGTTTAAATCAATATTTAAAGTAGTCATTTCTGGGAAATCATCAAGCATATTTATATTGGTAATTTGGTTTTTGTTTAAATTTAAAGTTGCTAGTATAGGCATGCCTTTAAATTTCTCTATACTATCATTTGTTATTTTGTTAGTATTTAGATTCACGTCTTTTACTGAAACTAAATTATTTAGTTCAATCTGATTGATGCTATTACGTTCCAATCGAACTGCTCTTACTTTTGGAAGGTTAGCAAGTTCAACTTTCGTTAAACTTGCTACTAGGTAAAAGTAAACATTTTGCATACTGGGATAACCTAAATTAACTAATTCTGGATTATTTTTGGCAATTACTGTTGTTAACGCAGATAATTCTTTATAATCGGAAGTCTTTACATCTACCAATTGGGGTTGTTCTTGAACATTTATCAATTTTATAGCCAAATTTTGCTGTATATCTAATGTCATCAAATTGGGTAGATTTTCTACATCCGTTTTGTCTAACACAACTTCTTCTAGTTGGTTTTTTGACAGGTCTAACGTTTTTAAGTTAGGCAGATTTTGGATGTTATCGAATACAGTATCTGTTAATTCATTTTCTTCTAATGGCAGATCTTCAATAGCCAAATCAGTAACTTTTAGCTCATTAATACTGTTCCTCTCAAGGTTTACTTTTCTTACCTTAGGGAGATTGACTAATTCAACTTTCGTTAAACTTGCTACTAGGTAAAAGTAAACATTTTGCATACTGGGATAACCTAAATTAACTAATTCTGGATTATTTTTGGCAATTACTGTTGTTAACGCAGATAATTCTTTATAATCGGAAGTCTTTACATCTACCAATTGGGGTTGTTCTTGAACATTTATCAATTTTATAGCCAAATTTTGCTGTATATTTAGTGTCATCAAATTGGGTAGATTTTCTACATCCGTTTTGTCTAACACAACTTCTTCTAGTTGGTTTTTTGACAGGTCTAACGTTTTTAAATTAGGCAGATTTTGGATGTTATCAAATACTGTATCTGTTAATTCGTTTTCTCCTAATGGCAGATCTTCAATGGCTAAATCAGTAACTTTTAGCTCATTAATACTGTTCCACTCAAGGTTTACTTTTCTTACCTTAGGGAGATTGACTAATTCAACTTTCGTTAAACTTGCTACTTGGCTAAAGTAGACATTTCGGATAGTGTATTGGCCTAAATTGACTAATTCTGGATTGTTTTTGGCAATTACCGTTGTTAACTTGCGTAATCCTGTATAACCGGACGTCTTTACATCTATCAATTGGGGTTGATCTTGGATATCGATAGTATTAAGATCAGGATTATTTTCAATATCAATGGTTGTTAGTTTCGGGAGTTGATTTTGCGCATTTAAGATAAGACTGCTAATTTGATTGTTTTTTACCGATAGGCTTACTAAATTAGGTAATTGATCTATTGGAGAAATGTCTGTTACTTGATTATTATTCAAGCTTATACTTGTCACATTGACTAGCAAATCGATTCCTGTTAATACGCTGATTCCTTTATTATAACCATTGAGAGATTTGATTTTATTCAGGTCTGCTTGTGTTACTAGCTGAGTTGTATTCTCTGACCCTGTTGCTTCTTTAGCAACTACTTTAGCTAAAGCACTGTCAGGAAATACACTATCATAGGTGTCCCCTGTTTCAAGAATTGTCTTAGTGTATTTTAGGGAATTAGTTAATCCCTTAGTTATTTTTGAGGGTTTATTTATTTCTTCTTTTTGTTCATTTTCTTTGGCTTCGGTGATAAATGGATACGTAGTTAATGATTGAAAGAGCATTATCCCGACTACAATGATAGAACTTATCTTTCTTTTCATGATTAGTCTCCTTAGATGTAATTATTATCTTAAAGAATGAGTTTATTCTGTATTTAATGTATGTGGCATCATATCGCCTCAATAAGTACTAATTATAGCAGTCCCAAGCTTACAATTTGAATGTAGTATAGAGATTTTTTCATTTCTTGATATCATCGTTCACATATCGTTCATATCTTTTTAGGGATTAGTGCTAATTTTAGACTCTCTAATATATTTAAATTTATTGCTTGAAATTCTCAAAAAAACTACTCTCAAGTCATACAATAGAACACCTAATAAAGGATGAGTTTACATAAAAATTATTATTAAAGTAAAGGATCAATCATCTCAATAATCTGCTTGTCCTAATTTTTGACTATTTTATAAAGTAGTTCTTCGTTTTCAATGAGATTCGTAATTACTTGAACTAGTTTTAATAAAATTTGCCACAAAAACAACGGAATAAAAATGGGAAATGCAAGATAAAAAAATCTCTAAAACATTCACCTTTTAATTACAAAGAGTTTCAAATGTTTTAGAGATTTTTTATTTTACTGTTTAACGTTTTAAGAGCATCTGCCAATAGGATCTAATGCTTTAAAATATCGTCAATTATATTATACAGGTTCTTCACCTCTTGCTAATACTATACAAACAAATAGATAAGGATTTTTTTGAAAAAGGATTAATTATCCCAACTAATATTATTGCCTTCATTTTCAATTATTTGATAAAGTAGTTCTTCGTTCTCGATGAGATTCGTAATTACTTGAACAAGTTTTTCTGCTCGTGCCTCAGTTTCAGGTGATAGCGTGTAATACGCCACATACATTTCCGCTTCCGGATCAGAGCCCATTCCTTCTAAGACCTCTGGAGCATATTTAGGTAAATAGTAGTTAAAAAATGCTTCCCAATTGTAACCATGCATATAAGCATCTTTGTTAATCTCATTCATTTTCTTCGCAATTGCTACTACTTTCTCCGAGCTGTTGTAAAAGCACACGGAAAGATTGTTTTCGACTTTTACTATTGATACGTAATTTTCCATGAAGTGTTGGCTCCTTTAGTTATAACTTCGTTGTTTTTCATTTTATACTTTAACAAAATTTAGCCCTATTGTAAAAAATTTATCCGTTAAAAGTACATTTAATCTCATTTCATACCAATTTCATACAATTCGCTTGTTCCGAGCTTCATAAGTAGCACTTTTAATGATGTATTCGCTTTGCTAGGAAGACCTACTCCGTCATTGAAATTTTGAACTAATTCAAACTAATAAAATTATGATCTTTAAATAAGTTCAACAGCCCACTCTCCACACTGTCACCTATTAAGCAAAAATAGTCATCATAGCCACCGTAAAAGCCACCGGATTCGGAAACGAAAAAGATCATATGCTCAGAAAAACCAACTCCAACTGGGCATAACTTTTCTTTTATGATGTCCTCATAACATTCTTTTACCCATGCAGGATCTAGCCACGCTGTTGGTTTAGAAGGATCAAACACCGAAACATCCTTATCATTAATGTCAGAGTAAGCTTCATGCGTTATGATTAACCCACCTATATTACTTAAAAATCTCTCCGCACCTTGATTCAAATAATAATTTTTCTCCTCTAAAATGCGACGGTAGTTATTAATATTTATAGATCTATCGGGATACCAATCATTTTGTCGTAGTATTTTGGTTACCCGCTCATCAAATGTATAGTTCATATGTTTATCCTCTCAAGAATATTTAATTGAACTGCATCCTCATTCATGCTGTTATCCTCCAGTAAGTTTTATAGATTTACTCGCTCGTATTTATATTCTATTTGCTCTGCCATAACTATAAAAGGTAGATCGTCTATATCGTCCGTTTTAAATTCAAAGATATATGAATTATCTCTAACTTTAGGAAGATTCATCCGCGAAGTTTCATAACTACCTTTGTGTACAAAAAGAAAATCTTTTGAAGTGTCTATATGTAAGGAAGTATATCCTGACAAAAAACTAACATTGCTAAATTTAATTTCTATTTCATAAAAATAACTAAGGTCTATCCCACCAATAATTTCAAGTTCATGACCATTAAATGATGAAATATCAAAGTCAAACCATAGGCGAGCCTCTCTAACTAAAAGATTAATTTCTTCTACTTTTCTTTGCATTTACGTTCATCCTTTGTTAAATCATGTAATACTTTCATGTGTATCTTTAGTATACAAATGGAAGTTATTATTTGTAAAGTTCCATTTGCATTCAATTGAGTTGTTCTATTGGGTAAATAGGATCCATATTTGCTAGCTCTTTATATTGAAACTGTTAATATTTAACACTATATTTTTATTGGCAGCAAGAAATCAAGTGACAAAAAAAGAACTACTAGTGCTTACATTTTTTACACTAATAGTTCTTTTTATTAAATTTAGCTCTTTCATATCAGTAACATTTATCAACTGATTCCTAACCTAGACTCCCCATATATACTTTTGTTGCTCAATTGAACTAAATCATAGCCCACATCATCTTTTGTTCCTGTTACGTTTTTCAAAACTCTCCAATACAATAGAAAAAATATATTTAAACATAAACGAATGCTTCATTCAAAATAATAGAATTTAATTATTTACTTTAACTCCCGATTTTGTCGTTCATTACATTATATTTTTCTGTTTCACGAAGCATTAAACAGCAACAATTTCGCAACTAATTTCGCTTCGATTCTGCGCCGCAAATCTTCATCTACACAAGCGTGCGGATTTCCATATTCATCAAATAATACTCTTGTAGATAATGTTGTAATATAGCCCGTATAGTGGTCCAAAACTGCTCCAATTGCTTCTATATCTCCCTCTGATGCAGCAACAATTGTTTCGTAAGGTACTAGTCTATTTTTTCTCTGCGTTGTTTCATTCATTTCTAGTCTTCCTCCATTATCTTTTTTAATTCTGCTAACGTTCTATTTCTCCTGCGTGAAACAGTGCGTCTAACTAAGTTCAATTCTTCCGCAATTTTCCTATCAGACATACCGAGAATATAGGAGAGTAATATGATAGCTTGTTTTTCTTTTGGTAATAATTTAATAGCTTCTGCGATGATTTCTCCCGTTACTATTACCATACCTACATTTTCGACGAAGAATAAAAACTCACTAGACATGTTACTTTCATATATAACATGTTTACCTAATTCTTTTTCTGACAAACTCTCCATGGACACTTCATATTTTTTTAGACGTTCAATTTCTTTGTAGATATTTCTCGTCTCATTCCTTAATATTTTTTTACAGTAGCTATCAAAGGCATGTTGTTTATGTTTTTTGTGCGCTTGTAGATGCATCTACTCACCTCCTGATTTATCCCCCGTATAAAATTGTCAGGACATACTTCCCCCGACATCACTATTACAACTAAATACTATTTTTGGGACAATAATATTGAAAAAATGTTAAAAAAAGCAAATTTCTATATTTTTTTGCCTTTCTATTCCTTCAATATAATCTATGCTGTTTTGCTAAACTCCTCTCTATGAAAATTATAAAATATTTTGGTAAGCCTTTCCTGTTTTAATCTCTTCAAATAGATGTTACGTTTTCAAAAAAAGAGAGAAACCTAAGTTATCAGGCTTCTCTCTTTTCTTTCTACGCTATTTTTATTTCTTGCTCCTATAAATGGCTAAACTACTTGCTACGAGTGCTAGACCAATCAATAATAGCGTAATACCGTCTTTATCTCCTAGTAGTGGTAAGGATTTTACTTCTGTCGCTTTTCGTGTCGGATCTGTCGTATGACGTGTTGATTTCTTCAAAAGTGGTTTAGGTATTTCCGCGTTCATAATTTTCACTTCAACAATACCGTTATGTTTCCCGTCAATGGTTATTTTAGTCGGTTCCATCTTCCGCTGATAATTGGTTGGAGCAATAATCTCTATCAATTCATACTCGCCATATGGTAAATCTTCTGTCACAAATTCACCCGACTGGTCTGTCATAAATTCTAATTGACCATCATGCTCTATAAATTCACCTGTTTGTAAATCTTTTAATTTAAAGGCAGCAGCATTATTCTTAATAGGTTCTTTTGTCGCCTCATCGTATTTCATTACTTTAATCTTTTCTTTGATGACCTGTTCCTTCACCGTGACAGTTACATCAGCTACTTCGGCTTCACTGTTATAGGTTAAATCGAAAGCATGCTTCTCTTTGTCTAACAGATAACCAGTTGGCGCTTCTTTTTCTAGCCAATAATAACTATCAAGCAATAAATTATCTGATTGCGCTTGGCCATTTTCAATCGTCACTGTATCGATTAACTTATCATCTGATGAACGATATAATTCATAAACTGCTCCATCTAACGTAGCTTTCCCTTGTGCTATATCACCTGTTTCAGCGTCTTCTTTAATTAATTTAGCAGTGCCTTTTTGCTCCACGTCCACTGCTTGTACTTCTGTATTTGTTACAGCAACGTCTTGACCAGCATACTTGATTTCAAAGGGGAGTTTTTCTTCACTTAAGAGGTAACCAGAAGGGGCTTTTTCTTCTAGCAGATAATATTGTCCCAACGAAAGCGAACTAGATTCTGCGTAGCCTTTTTCATCTGTAATTAATTCTCCTACTCGTTCATCACTGCTGTTATAAATCCCGTATAAAGCATCTTTTAAAGTGTAGTTGTCATTTGGCATGTCCGCGCCAAATTCTTGTCCACTTTTCGTTAATTTAACAGTTCCCATTTGCTTATTATTATTAAAAATAAGTTCTGTTGTTTCGCTTGGTCTAATGATGGTTGTTTTAACTTCTCCAATATTGTGATAACCACTTGGAGCTAATAATTCTGAAATTTTCACTTGTGTCCCTTCTGGAATTCCAACAAGTTCCGCAATGCCATTTGCATCTGTCACAACTGTTTTAGATGTATTTCCATATTCAAATTTAATCGTTGTGTTTGGCAGGGCTTTATTTGTTTGGGGATCTATTTTCTTCACCCGCACACCGCCGAGTTTTTTCACGTTTACTTTCAGCTTAGCCTTCCCAGTATCTTGTAAATAAAAATCTACCAAACTTTGTCGGTCTGCTTTCTTATAAAGAATCGATGTTCCTAAAGCAGAATCTGGAACTTTAGAAAACATAATTTCTCCTGATTTAGAATTTTTATCTGCTTTTAATTTGAGTGTATTCCCGCTCTTTGTAACTTGGATTCCCGTCGCATTGCTTGTGATATTGAGTATATCTGTCACACTGTTTGTATCTGCTTGTTCAAACTCTTGCCCTTCAATCAAAGTTATTGTCTGTGTATCCCATGATGGCTGAGTATCATGCTTTCTCACCTTTGCTAAAATGTCGTCTCTATCTGACCAATAGTTAGGTAATTATGTCCACTCTAATTGTTCACCAAGCACTTCCCAAATAAGTAATTGCGTAGTCGCAAAATCTTTGTAACTTTGTTCAGACTGCGTAAAGCCGTAATAAGCAACTTTAGATAATAAGTCTTTCTTCTCACCTGTATAAGTTTCCGCACTATAGCCATCCTCTGTATTCGCTGGTGCTGCAGAATCGATACAAAAGACATCTTTGCCATCCATTTTCATATTCCAAATATCTTTATTTTCTAACTTTTGCCCATTAGTAAAACTAATCCCCGTGTAAAAATAACCTGTTTCATCGAGGCGAAGTGCAGCCGCTATTGCATTGAATGGTTGAAATTGATTGATTAATATCAGAACTACTATCACCATTGCGATTATTTTTCCTTTTTTAGCCTTCTTTTTTTGACTATTCATTTGTCTGTTTCTCCCTTTTGTTTTTAGTCAATGTACTTTTTACTTCTGCTCATTTCACCCGTAGCAGAAGTGGTTGTGTTTTTTCTTGCTCATTAAAAATTGAATCGTATTGGAGCGTCTTCTTATTCAGTTGTCAAAGAACGGATGCAAATTTTTTATAGCTTGCATAACTACTACAATTAGAATTTTCTTTTGGGTCATAAAAATAAAAAAAACATACTATTAAGTACGCTTTTTAATTGAGTTTTATTTTGTTATATTATGGAAGAAAACAAGAATCAAGATATCTATACACTTATTGAAAAATTAGAAAACCTACTAAAATTGCAAAATAATTGGTATAGTATAAGATAATCAGTAAAATTCGAGAGATTTAGTACGTATAAATTGGTTATAAAAACTCATATAAGGAAACCAACAGCAAAGAAAAAATAATACAAAGAGGTGCAACATATGTTTAATGAAAATGAGTTATATTCAGTACTACTAAGTAATAACTTTTCTAAGATTGACGATTTTCTAACTAAATATGGTATAGATAGTGTGGATCGAGATAATCGTTCTTTGTTAATGTCAGCAGTCGTTGAAAGAAAAATGAGCGTTATCGAATATTTAATTAAAAAAGGTAGTAATTTGAATTTACAGGATAAAAATGGAATGACAGCATTACATCTAGCTGCGATGCATGACTATGCTGAAATAGTTGAGTACTTGATTTCAAAAGGAGTAATGGTTGATGCAGAAGATAGTAATGGGAATACTCCGTTATGGCGTGCAGCAATGGAGCTACCTAAAGAAGCTAAATCTATAGCTGTTTTATTGGAAAATGGAGCTGATATAACAAAGCAAAATAAATACCAAATATCCCCTGAAGACTTATTGTCTGATGAATAGGAAACTAAATATAAACATAAACGTAAAGAATCACTTGGAATTGCCCTTAAACTGAGACAGTAATAAAAAAAGCAATTAATTAGGCTATAGATTGCCGATACTCTATCGGTGATTTACAGCCTAATTTTTGTTGAATTAGATTTTGGTTATGATAATCTAATTTAATAAATATGGGCGTATTATATACGTTTCTGCAGATGTTAGTACGACATTATACTATTACAGTCATTTAAGTTCTAAATTGCGTCAACATAATCAGTCCAAAGCAGATGTTTTTCCACTCTAAAAACGAATCAAAATACCACAAATGCCACAAAAACAATGGAATAAAACGGGTATTATAAGATAAAAAAATCTCCAACCCGTTCATCCACCCTTTAGTATCAAGGGTTTTCAACGTTTTAGAGATTTATTTAATATAGCTATTAACGTCCTGAGAGGGATTAATATGTGTTGATATATAGCCATTTATAATGCGATTGCCACAAATCATGCCACAAATTTTTAAAACACTTGCAATTATATAATACATGTATTATAATATAAATATAGAAAGAGTTGAGAAAGTGAAAGATGTTTTAGAGGAAATAAAAACAGTCCTTGAAATTATCACTCTTGTAGTAGCGCTGACAACAATACACAAGAATGATAAAGACAAGAACCGCTAAATCAGAGGGGTGAAACTCCCCTCCCTCTATTAAAAGTATATCACGTCTTTCATAAATTATGAATAAATATATCTGGGTTATATTAATTGTTATCTGTGTTAACGGACTCGCTAGTTACTTTCAGAATATAGCATTGACCATCATTGCTATACTGACTACATTAGCTTGTCTAGTGTACTTAATAAAAATTAGGAAGTGATTAATTATGACGAAAAAAACGACCTCTGACGCGCAGTTGAAAGCAAATAAGGAATGGCAAAGCAAGAACAAAGAACATGCAAACTATTTAAAAAGCCGTTCAGCTGCGCGATCTTTTATTAAGAAAAAAGCCACTTTAGAAGACTTGGAAGAACTAGAAATTGCAATAAAGCAAAGAAAAACTGAAATAATTTCATTAGACAATAGCCCTGAATGAAAAATTTCGGGGTTTTTATTTTAAAATAAATTTAATAAAACTATTGACTACTACGATTATTCGTAGTATAATATATATATAGTAAAGGAACGGGAGGAATACACAATGTTTAACAAGGCAGAAATTATGAAACAAGCTTGGAACTGGTTCACTGATAGCAATGTTTGGTTAAGTGATATCGAATGGGTAAGTTACACAGACAAAGAAAAAACTTTCTCCGTATGTTTAAAAGCCGCTTGGTCTAAAGCAAAAGAAGAAGTTAAAGAAGTAGAAAAAGAGATCAAACACATCTCTAAAAGCGAAGAACTTAAAGCTTGGAATTGGGCTGAAAGAAAACTAGGATTACGTTTTAATATTTCAGATGATGAAAAATTCACTAGTGTAAAAGATGAAACTAAACAGCATTTCGGCTTAAGTGTTTGGGCTTGTGCAATGAAAGCAGTTAAACTACACAATGACTTGTTTCCACAAACAGCAGCTTAAAATTATATTATAGAAAAGGAATGTGATTAAAATGACAATAACAACAGCACAAAAAAGATATTATGACGCGATGAATGAATTTGAAGCAATTATCAGTAAAGAATTAGAACAAACACCAGCGTTTTCGCAGGATTTACTTAATGACTCTGACTACTTAGTTATTACAAAAAATGAAGCGTATGCAGTAGCACTTTGCCTGCTCGATGATGACAAGCTATATTTAGATGAAACTTTAGTTCACTCGACACGTTTGGATATTGAAGATGAAACTTATTATATTAACTTTGTAGTAACTAATGAAGATGATTTTAAACTAGCTACAGATGAAGATAAGGAAAAACACGATAAACAAGAAGTAATTATAAAAAGTGAGTTGAACTAAAAATATGTCAATAAAACTATTAGATGAATTCTTAAAAAAACACAGTAAAACGAGGTATCAGTTAAGCAAACTGACTGGTATCTCGCAAAACACATTGAACGATTACAATAAAAAAGAGTTAAACAAGTATTCTGTTTCATTCTTGCGCGCACTCTCAATGTGTGCAGGAATATCTACATTTGATGTTTTCATCGAGCTAGCAGAATTGGAAAAAAGTTATGACGATCTTGCTGGATTTAAACACTTATTAGATAAGTATAAGTTGTCATTTCCTGCACAAGAATTTGAGTTGTACTGCTTAATTAAAGAGTTTGAATGTGCGAATATTGAAGTGCTTCCTTTTACATTTAATAGGTTTGAAAATGAAACGCATGTAGATATAGAAAAAGATGTTCGAAAAGCACTGGAAAATGCTATCACTGTGTTAAAAGAGAAGAAAAACGAATTGATATAACAATTACGCTAAGCTTATGTTTAGCGTGTTTTTTTGCATAAAAAAAGCCCTAACGTGTGGTTAGGGTTGGTTAACTTCTAATTACTTCTTCGCTTTCAGGTCTGCACAATAAAGTAACTAATTTAGTAATATATAAATAGTAACCTGTTAACATTAAAGAGTATTTTTTTTCAACTCTTTGATTATCTAAAAGAGATTCAAAAGTTTCTCGAGGAAAACTAAAGAATGAATTAAAATCTATTATTTTGTCTTGCAATCTTATATCAGGAATATATAGAAATGCAAATTTATTATTAGCTTTAAGTTCATTATGAGATAATTCGTTATCATTAAATAGGGCTATAGGCAATACAGGAGCAAAGGTTAAATTTTCTTTTCTAGATGCATCGCATGTATTTGACACTAGAATCGCATCAACAAGAGTTTTCATGTAGTTGCCTGTATCAGTGTTAAAGTGGATGTATGGAACATTTTTAAAAATATCTCCTTGAGCTAAATGAGTAATGCAGTTATGAGTGATAAATTTATTTCCTTCAAGTTTATCAAATTGTTTAATTGCTTTTTTTATTTCATTTGATTTATCGGTGAAATCAATACCTGGAAAAACACTACTGAGATAATTACCTAAATCATTATGCATAAAAATTTTCTAAGCTAAAAAGCTTACTACCATTCTCATTATAGTACTCATTTATCGCACTTTGATATTCAGCGTATTCTCGATCAGTTAATTTCACCTGGTTTCCTAATAAATCATCACTCACATCAGCATTCAAATTACCTCGGTTTATCTCTAATACAGGAACATTGTTATACTCATTCATACAGTAATTTAGATAAACAATACTTCCATTTGAATCCTCTTTTTTTTGATTTACAAAATTCACCTGTTTAGGAGTCTGCGCGGGGACACTTATCAATGTAAAAAACAGAACGCCACCTAACACTGCTTTATTATTCATGACTAACATCCTCCTCAAAATATAATGGGAACGAGTCAATTTGTTCTTCATGACTTTTAATAAAAATATTATATTCCCCAACGTTTTCTATCGTTAAGTTATTCAAATTCAAGGCAATATTTATACTATTTGTGATTTTGTTATTATTTACATAGCCTTCAGGATATGGTAATTCTCCTGAATCAAATACTGTTTCATCAAAAGGGTCTTTAATAGTTAACTTTAATAAATTTTCTGGATTAAAATCAAAATCAACCAAAGTGAAATTTATAATAAACGAAAAATTATTAGGAAAACTTTTTAATTTAACTGTATTGATAGGGTTCACAATTTTTATTTGATTATCATCTTGCTCTATAGCTAAACAACATACAAATGACGCTATCCTACTCATAGTTATTTCCTCCGGATTTTACATTTCTTTAATTAACTATATACACATTTAGCTAAAAAGTAAACCTTTTTTGAAATCCAAATCACTTTAAACATCTTTTAAACGCTTTTAAACGTGCTTAACAGCTATAAACAGCCACAAAATGATGTTATCTTCATTTTAGCTTATTTATTAGCTTACAAAGTATCGCAAAAGTATCCTTTTTATACAAAAAAACAACCCCCGCAAAAGCGAGGGCATCAAAATTATTTTTTCTTCACATATTTTGTGGAATTCGGAATATAACCAATAACTCCATTCGTTAGCCCGAACTCTAGCCAACCATTTTTTGCTTTTTTTACCATTCGCACAGTATCGCCTTTTTTCTTCTTCTGTGCAACTGGACTATCCCATTTTGAACTTTTCCGGAAATTAACATCTGCTGTGCAGATATAAGCGATGCAAGGGTCTTTCTCGAACCAATAATCTTTAAAGTTCGGTTTGTACCAGCCTTTCTTGCCTTGAAACTCAATTTGCACCCACTCTCCTTGTTTTGTATCCCATAAAATTTGCGCATAGTAGTAAACAGGCACTTTAAACGCTGTAGTACTATCCCACGTTGCTTTTGTGCGGATGTTTAAATTACCTCGTGCATACACTCCTTGTTTACCTGTTTTTTTCGTAGTAGTTGGAGTATCTGCTGTAAATTTATCTGTCCCATAGCCCTTGTATTCATATTGCATATGTGGACAGTCAAAAAAACCGCTCCAATCCCCACCCCATGAAAATCCAAGGGACTTCGCTTTTGCGATAGCTTTCTTCGCTGTAGCTGTTTTATAGCCACTCCAATCCACAGTTTTGCCTTTTGTCATTACAAAATCAAAAGCTTGTCCAACGATGTGATAAGAACGCATTGTTTGCGATTTTCCATTAGCGACATTTGCGGATTGTTGCTCTTTTGTTCGAATAGTCTCATATACTAAAATCTCAATCCCATTTTTACAACACCAGTTAAACCATTCCAGTGCTTTTGCTCTCGTGTTTGTAGCAAGTTTAGCAATGTTATTTCTACTTCTTTCTTCATAATACATAGTCATTATTTATCATCCTTTCTTTTCATCACTAAGTCACTATCTTTGCTTCCTGCGGTTGTAGGATCAATAATTAAGCCTACTACAGCAAACACTCCCGTAACCACGGTAATGATGCGCTGTAATAGGTCGTTGTAGTCCCATTCAATATTGAACACCCACAAGACTGCTTGAACTACAAAGAAAATAGCCGCAATTAATGCGACTACCCACACTTTATTTTGAAATCTTACTTTCCAATTGATTTTGTTCATTTATTATTCCTCCTAATGCCAAATTAGTGGTGCAACCGTGAGCATTGTTCCGATTATGGTACAAATACCCCCAATGATCGCCACGATTATTGTTGTATTTCCTTCTCGCTTCTTTCCTTTTTGTTTGCTGGAAATACGAAACTCTGCCATTTCAATATCATGTGCTTGTTGCTTTTCGATAACTCCTTTTAAAGATACGGCAGTCTCTTTGGTATTATCTACAATTTGCTGTAAAGCGCCTGAAATTGGTAATACTAAATCTTTTAGCTCGCCCATATCTTCCCTCAGTTCGTCTACATTTTTATCAACCTCCTTGATTTCGGTTCTGATCTCTTTTTTTAATTTATCGCCATGTTCTAAAAGATCGAGCCGGGTCACATATCTTTTTCTATCTTTTTCATCCTCCATAACTCCCAGCCTCCTGCGATTGATACAAATAGATTAAAACAAGCGCTTAATCCGTAGCGTATAGGCCATAGCTGTGTCGCTTGACTTTCAGCACTTGCACTTGCATATAAAAAGAGGACAAACACCCCGACAAGTCCTCCTATCAGCATATTGATAAATTTAGCCTTTGTTTCTTGAAATGCTGCAATGAAGATCAAAACAGAACTGATCACAAACAAAAAACCCCATGTATCCATTGTCATGAGGTTTGCCATTAATTTGTAGGTTTTACTCTGCTCAATAATTTCATCGCCTTTGACGATTAAGAAACCACCCGTAACCATGCTGAATAAACTAACCTGTAATAAATAAAGAATACTCAAATACTCTTTATATGGCTTATCATATAGTTGCAATTTGATTTTTACCCAGGCTTTCTTCATTTAATCATCCCCTATAAAAATAAGCCTACTCGGCTTTTGCTTCTTTCATAGCGATTATTTCATCTGCTTGTGATCTCGTTATCTTTTTTAAAGTAACGAATTTATTAACATCTGCTTCAGTATAGTAGCCACCTAAAAAATAATCTTTTACTTTTTCATACCAGTTAATCATTTACAAAACACCTGCTTCCGCTAGAGATAATAATAAATCTGCATTATCTTGCTGCGTTTTCTGTTCAACTTCTGCAACATATAGCATCATATCTGCATTTTCTTGTTTTAACAATTCTAATTCTGTTTTCTCTGCTCGTTGACTAGCAATAATTTCTTGCTGTCGTTTTTCATCTAAAACAACTTTACCGTTTTCAATTTTGCACACATTAATTAGATTCATGTTATTTTCTGCTGTTTCAACTTCTATAAATCCTTCTAATTTATGATTACTCCACATATCGATGTATCCATCGCTATTTACTGTAACAAATGACTTCATGTTAATTACCTCCTGCCTAAAAGATTGCCACTGTTCTTAATGCGTAACTCGTGCTTTGTGCTTGACCATTTGTTGCATCTCCACTGACGCTTGTTGGTGTTAGTCTAACCGTTTTCTTAGCTGCATCTGTTGCTCCAGGCATATTTATCCAAGTTGCTTTATTATTATTTCTTACTAGATATTCTTTTGAGAAAAAATACTGGATATAACCATAGTCCTGCACCCCTGTGCCCGGAATGTAACGTGAGAATTCTAGTAATACGCCATGTTTTACTTTTGCGGCGTCCCAGCTGAAGGTATGCGTATCAAGAAAGTAGGACGAACCAGACCATACGAGCTTTTCTTTACTCGAGTTGTCTGTATAGATGTTCGCATCTATTAAAGCTTGATTTGCTTTCGCTTGTGAATCTGTTTTCGCGTCATCAAGTGCTTTGTCTGCTCTTGCTTGCGCACCTGTAACTGTTTCTACATCGACGTTATTTAACTTCAAGTATGCCTGTTTAAAGTTATAACCAGCTCCTTGAATGCCGTTTATACCTGAAACAATTGTTGGAAACAAAGATTGCTGACAAGTTGTGCTATTTTCTGATGTTAGACGATACCACCAAGCATTGCTCTGCTTCGCTTGAAAGATTGTTGGTACTCCGTCAAATTGCAATGATCCAGTGAAAGTATCACCTGTTTTTTTTGCGAGCTGCGAGGGATTTAAATTGTCGAATCGTGTTTGTAAGTCGTCATACTTCGCATTTATTTTTGTGGTGGCATCAATAGACACGTTTTGTATAGCTGTTACATAATCATCTCCTGAGTCAATATCAGCAATGATTTTTTTTATTTTTTTTTCAATATCTTTTTTTAAATCATCAAAAATACGAATATATTTTATTTTTATATCACTTGTTATCTTGTTGATTAATGCATCTTCAATCTCAAAAATAAACTCAGCTTCCGTTACTGTCTCTTCTGTGTTATTCACACTAATATAAACCTGCCCCTGAACTGTTCCTGTGTGCATTAAAAAATCATTGGGAATTTGATATGATAAAATACCTTTCAATTCATCAATGATTTCTAATGTATCAGTTAAATGACTTCCATCGCTTGCTATTAGAGTAATATAAGCAATGACGTTGTTTAAGCCTAAAGGTAAAACAATATTATTTCTTGTTATTTGAAATTGAAGAATTGAGGTATTAGAATCCATATTCCAAAACTTAATGCCAGTATTTCCAATAGGTTGATAATAGGCGCTAGTCTCAAGTTTAGTTGTACCAATCTTTTTTATTGTCATCATCTTCCTCCTTATGCGGTTATTTCTTGTAATTGAAACATTCCGTTTACAACCAATCCAACGTACATTTTTGAACCTTCATAGAATAATGAACCATTATAGCATTTACTTCCGCTTGTTGCTGCGGCCCCTATCATTCCTTCTAAAAAATTGTTAAATGAATGACAGTGGTGAGTATCAGTTGTCATTACAACTCCATATTTTTGATTTCCTAATCCACCCAATCGGATATTACTACCACTTATTGTGTTATTAGCACACCCATTAGAAAAACTAACGACTCCATTGCTATTGTCAATAGCACAATTTACAAAAGAAGACGTAGTGATTTCTGAAAACTTAGTATCTGTAAAATAAACAGCTTCTGTTGAAATATGATCTAAAGAAATCCTTGAAAAACTAATAAACTCGTTTCTTGTCCCTCTTATTCCAGCTAAAAAATCGTAAGCCGTAAAATTATCAAACATTACAGAAATAGCATCTCTTATATACGCGAGGTTGGTTGTTCGTTCGTATGTTCCATTCATTCTTACATTGTTAAAAGATATTTTCCTTGAATAATTCAACCTAATTCCTTCTTCACTTGTAGAACCAACAATTAGAATAGCTTGTCTATCTGTATTAGTTTTTTTCGAATAAAAATCAACATCTTTAAAATGTATATTCTCACTTGTCATATCTACACTATAGTTTTTTGTTAAATCAGGATTATAAGTAAAACCCGCACTACTATGCAATGCTGTTAAACCTAGATAATCATTCACTTTCAATCCTCGCACAAATACATTCTTAAACCCAAAAAGTCGAATAGCATAGTAATTGCCACCATCAAACTGACAATTTGTAATGTATATATTTACACCGTTCGAAACCGTGTACGCGCTATGATTACCAATTGCTACATTATATGCCACGCTACCTGCTGTTTTCGAATTACCAGTTCTACAATTATTAAAATAAATCTCTCTATTAGAATAAGCATTTTGAACAGCTATATCGTAAACATCCTCGGAAGCAACAGATAGTTGAAAGGCTTCTTGCGCTATCAATGATTTATCGACTGTCACGTCTCTCCATCCTAAACATTCTACATTATCGAAATAAATATTTCGACACCCATTGACATCAAATGCATGTCCATTTACTGTATCTAGAACTAGCATATCTTTAAAATGACAATTATCAGCATGCCTTAACATCACTGCGGAACAAACTGTTGGAAATTCAGCACCATTTATATCAATCGTTCCACCAAAAATATTTATATTTCCATTACCATCATAGTTCTTGTGCGGAACTCCATCTTCATAATTGATAAATAAATAATTAACATCACTTGACATACGTTTAAAAATAGCATCTTTGCTTTCAAATGTTATTGTTGTATTAGCAGGTACATATAGATTTTTTTTGATTGCATAGGTCCCATTAGGAATGAAAAGCTCTGTTTTATTACTTAGTAATAATGATTGAATAATTTCAGTATCATCATTAACTCCATCGCCTATAGCACCAAACAATTTAACATTGGTAATGTATTTATTTAAATTTTCATCTAACTCATGTAAACGATCAGATGCAAATTTAAAATCTGAAAAAAGACGACTATTAACTGTTTCAAAAGCTTTATTATCAAAAAAGCTAACTCTAGCTTGTTTTGTTTCAGCAACACCGTCACCATTTGCTCCAATCACTAGATTGTCAATTGTCTCTTGTAACCATTCTAAATTTTTCTGTAACGTGTATGATGATGTTACATTTATTTGATTTGTAGTGTGGGCTCCATTATCTTTAGTTTTGTGATTATTATAATTTGTGTAGTTGTCGTTTAAACAATTTTGAATGCTTTTAAAATTATCAATTATGGCATTCATATTTGCCCTTGTTAAACTGACTCCTATGTCACTCGTATTTAAATTAATTCTTGACATTATTTTACCTCCTGTTCAGATACATCTTCTATAATATTTAATAAACCATCGTTAGTAACACTTAAACTAAAGACTGTCCCGTTTGGACTCGCGATTCTAATATAATCAAACACAGTTTGATTCATTTCCTTAGTGATAGTTTCATTTAAATTCATAACCGCTTGAGCATGCGTCTGTGGATAATAAATATCACCGTTATTTTTTAATACTCTAATTTCTGTCATTAAATATCTTCCACCTCCCCCACAACTTCGCTTTCTAAAGCTTGATCAGAAATAGAATCTTGCAACATGGTTATACTGTTAATAGAGTTAGATGCTTTCAAAGATGCCGATTTAGCCATTTGGGCAATTCGTTGTTGTATTTTTACTATGTCTTTTTTTGTATTACTAAAATTAACAGTAATAGGCTGTCCTGATAACCCATGAGGCTTGGTTATAGACACAACTTTCAAATCTGTGTTAAACCCCAGCGGCTCATGTATAAAGCGAATCGTATCTCGCGGATTTAAGTCTTCTGTACCAGTATAAGTTAGTTCTAAAGAAGTTTCTGGAACATCTAAAATTTGTTTTTTTGCAAATTCTAGCAAGGCTTTGTCATCAGAATACTTCTCTTCAAAAACACTATTCGCTTCACGAATTCCATATAAATTGGCATTAGGACTAATGTAATCAACAAATGCATAATATTTATTGTTTCCTGTAGTGTTATATACACTCCATGTAACATTGCCTGTCGCTGTGCCTACATATAACCAATTTGGTGTTTTTACTTGTTTTGTCACTTTAACCTTTTTTCCCGTTTTGACATCTGTTATATATTCAGTAACTGTTTTACTACTCATTTTATGTTCACTATCTTCATTGCTAAATTTACAAGTGATTACATGATCCCCTTTGCTAGCATTATTAGTGATAATAATTTGTCTTGATTTTGAGCTTGATGACCACTGGGAATATTTCCCTACATTTTTGCCGTCAAAAAACAATTCAACAATGCCTCCATGATTTCCTTGTTTCAAATCAAAAAAGATAGAGTCACCATCGTATGACACATTGACATTTGCGCTAAAACTTGTGCTTAAAGTTGGATTTTCTGCATACCAAGTTCCTGTTTTAATAAATGTTCCATTTAATGTTAAATCTGTTGTTTTACGAATAGAATATTTTCCATTTGTTGTTTTCTTTTTTCCATATGCTTTAATACGAGTGCGTAACTCATTAGTATTAACTGATACTTTGACATCTTTCGTATTAAATAAATAGCGCAACGTAACTTCACTTGATTTATAGTACATGTTTTCACTATATAAATGTAAAATTTTGTTATCAGGATAAAAAAAACATCCAAACTGTTCACATGCTTCTTTGATTAATTCAATTCCATTTTTCCCACCGATGTCATTCTCAAATGTTATTGTGGGAAAAGAACCGTGAATAACAAATGAATAGTCAAAAATATTTCCTTTGGTTGACTTTTCGAGGTATTGTTTCAAAGTGTATTTAACATTTTTCTGTTCTTCCTCTGATGCTGCGAGAATATGGTTTTGAAATTCCCAAGCAATATGTTGCGCGAATACTTCTTTTGTCCATTCATCAACTAGGCTCAATTCTTTTATCACATATTGTTGTCCCTCATATATGATTATATTTTCATTTTGTATCAAATCGTAAGCTGTTTTACTTTTGTCATTTAAAAATGCTGAAAAGCTACAATTCCAACTAACATTTGTTTGAAAATCAATTTTGAAATTGCTATGAGAGAGAAGGACTTCCTGAACCTTACCGGTTGCTGTTCTTACATATACGTCAGACATAAAAAACTCCTATCTGTAGAGAAAATGAAAAGCAAAACTAATTTTAAAATCATTTGCACCTTCAATTTTTATACTATTATTTCCCTTCGCAAGTCTTACAATTCCATTATTTGTATTTTTACCACACCTTGCTCCATCTACCAAAGGGTAAACACCGTCCAATAATAAAATATTATTTTTTTTTAAATTTCCATTATAAATAAAAGAATCATCTGTTGTTTGATTGTATATCGTCAATTTGTTTGTCACAATTCCAGAAAAAGCTATCTTTAATGTATGCTGTAAACGTGGGTCAATTTCTAAGCCTGCGTTAAAAATATCAAAGCTTTTAGTCTCATGTGTATAACTTAAATCTTGCATTTCTAAGCCCATACCAAATCCCCAGTTATTATCAATAAGCTGTGCCGAAAGTGTATTAGGAAGGGATTCTTTATAACCTTTGAAGACTCTGAAAGAAATTGATATTTTCGCATCAGAATTGTTTATTCTCTCAATTTCGAAACTTGCCTGATTGCAAGGATATTTAAACATTGGCAAATCACTATGAACAACATAGTAAGAATTCCTTATAGCTAATTCTTGTCTTAATTCTTGTACTAATAAATTTAAATCTTTTTCATCCCTCCCCTTGAAGTAGAAAAGAAGTTTTAGTGTAAAAGGGTCAAAAAAATTAGATATTGGCACCTCGCCATCATTGATTTCTGACGTTTGTACAAGTGCTCTGTAGTTTAAATCTTCTTGTTCTGCTTCTAAAAAATAGAGCCCCGATAAACTCGTGAGCTCTTTTTCATTATTTTTATTTAGTATCAATACCCACCTTGATTTTTTTGGTATCTTCATTAGAATGTAACACCACCATCTTCATAGTTGCTTCGGCTCCATTTGACACCTAAGCCCTCATTTGCTGTTTCAATTATAGAATTTTTATCAATAACAATTTTAGAGCTTTTCATCAGAAGTAATTTTAAATATTCATTTTGCTTTTTCATTTCTTCCAAAATCAAATTATTATTATTATTACTATTATTATTATTGATAGTGACACTACCGCCATCATTCATTCCTATAATTTCTTTTGTTTTTTTAATTAATTGAACTGCTCGGTTTTTTCGAGTAAGGGGAATGACGACCTCTGGCTTATTGTTCTCAGCAACTTCTATCATTTCATTTTTGTTTACAAAACCACCGTTTGCAAATCGACGATGTCCTCGTGGTCCCCAACCTCGTTTACCATAGGGAAGGTCATTTCTCCATGACGAGTTATTGAAGAATGCCAGCAACTGGTCATAACCAGAAAATATATTGTTATGCCCTTTCATTCTATATGCATTGAATGTTTGTGGTATATATTGAAGCAAACCTTTAGCCGGGTTGCCTGATAATGTATTAACATCCACAACAGCAGATGACTGAGTTATTTTTTCATTCCCGCCAGACTCACGATGAATTTGTGCTATAATCCCTTTTAATTCACCACCGGACAAATCCACTTTCATGGCTAGAGCAGCTTTCTTAATAACACTAGACCACGCCGAAGCACCTTTCCCAGCCGGTCCTGCCACTGGCGCCGTTTCTTTAAAACCAGACAGCATTTTTTCTAGAGGTGAACCGATACTGTTTTTCAAATAGTTCAGCACATCGGAACCTAAATTTCCATCGTTCCCCATTTTCACGCCTGCAGATAAACCACCAAAAAGTTTATTTAAATTTTTGATAGGATGCGCTGCCCAATCGAATGCTTTTTTAGAAAAATCAACTACTTTCCCAGCTACAGCTTTTGTTCCATCCCATGCGTCACTTAAAAAATCATTAATGGATGAATTCCCATTCGCAAAGCCAGGCAATGTTTTACCAAGTCCGCCTTGCATGACTTTTTTTGAATCTGCATGATTCAAAATTTTAGTACCTGGCGCAACATGCGTTATTTCTGCACCATTTGCACCTAAAATTTGTGCTTGTGCTTTGCGTTTATTATATGCAATCTCAAATCCTTCTTCGCCAGCCATAATTTGTCCGGATGCATTATTAGAACCTGTGTAATCCATTGCAAGGTTACTACCGTAGGAAGTTCTTTTGCTAGTATTTATTTTTTTTGTGTCATTATTATAACCTTTTGGCTTCCATTCTGGTATGGTAGGTAAACTAAAGAATTTTAATACTTTATTTATTCCACCGGTGACAGAGTTAATCACACCCGCTAAATTAACTTTAAAATTATCCCATTTCGATAATGATTGACCTGTTTCCCAGTCAACTTGGTTTAAATGACCAGTAGCTTGTGATTGAGCTTGACTGACTACTTGTTCATGCATTTCAGTTGCCGCTTTTACGGTTTTATTCTTTTGGCTCCTAGCTTTTTTTACAATATCATCATGTTGCTTTTTCGTAATAGTTCCATTCACATAATATTCTTTGTCAGCAGCAGCAACTACATCCTTATATTTCTTGTTAGCTTCTTTTACTGCTTCATCTTTTGCTCTCTTCGATTCGCTAACCACTTTTGAAGCTTGTTCTGTACTTAATTTCCCACTACTGTCTTTCAGTTTTCCTAAAATTAATTTTTGCTCTTTTGCAGACTTACTCAAAGAACTAACCACTGCTGTTTCTTGTTTTTTAGCAATTGTTTGTATTTGATTGCTATAACTTTGATTACTAGCTTTTCGTTGATTTGCAGCATTACGTTTGATGCTCGTAATTTGCTGTTCCTCTGAAGCGGTTAAAACTCTGCCTTCTTTTGCCGCTTTGTCGTTAATAGCTTTTATATCCGCTTTTTCCTTTTTAGTAATATCTGCATTTTTGGCCGCCATGTCTTTATTTAATTTCTGGATTTTTTCGTTGTTTTTCTTCACTTCATCTAATGACAATTTTTGTATTTTTGCTTGCTTCTCTTTAACCGCTTTTATGTCTGCTTCTGATAACATGCTATTCTTTGACAAAGTATTTAAATTCTTATCAGAACTTTTTTTAGTCTTCTCAAAAGATTTCTCGACTAGTACAACCATCCCATTATAATTTTTGCTAATTTTAGCAGATGTTGATTTAGTGATTACATCCCCAGACATTTCTAAATACTTCAATTCAGAGATTGCGTTTTGAGACATAGTTTTATAAGAATTTACATTTTTTGCTGTATCTTTACTAATACCTTTTCCGGAAATATCCGTTTTCAAAGGATTAGCAAACACATCTTTTATAGCCGCATATCCTGCTTTCGCCATTTTAATTTGATCGTTAATTTGATTAACAGGTGCTAATAGTATAGGATGTTTTTTAGCAGAATCTGACAATCCATCCCACATATTTACAAATTTCTGTTGATATTCTGGAAATTCTTTTTGAACTTTCTTACCGAATGCCTGACCAAATTTCGTTCCCGCTATGCCTCCAACTGCCGCACCTATCGCGGTTCCGATTCCAGGAGCAATTGCTGTTCCGATTGCCGCACCAGCTGCGCCTCCCGCTAAACTTCCGCCAGCACTACCAGCTTTATCCCCTGCATTTTTTTTATTAATACCAATCAATTGACTAGCGGATAAGGCTATCCCAATGCCGGGTAATACCTTGCCTAATCCTTTCAAACCAGCCCCAATTTTTCCGAATTTGCTATAACTCGCAATATCACCAGCCATATCAGCCGTAGATAGCGCTTTTGTTCCTTTGCTTCCTTTAAAAAACGAGCCAGCTTTACCTAAGAAACCTTTACCTTTCCCTCCAGCTACCGGCAAAGCGTTTCCAGCAAGTTGCGTAGTCGCTGCATTAGTTCCAGCAGCAACAGAGTTTTCTGCTAACGCTGCTGTTAATTTCTTTACAGGTGAGATAGCAGCCGCTGCCCCTTTTGCAATAAATCCAAATGCTAGTCCAGCAACCGGAATCGCTACCGCAACTACACCTGCTGTAGAGATAACCGTTTTAGTACTATCATTCAAACCATTAAACCAATCAGCTGCTTTTTGAATGTACTTTCCTAGACCACGTAATACCGGAGTCAATGATGTTCCAATGCTGATAGCAAAGGTCTCAATTGCACCAGAAATTTCTTCAATAGTACCTTTCAGATTATCCATTTTCATTTTAGCTACGTCATCAGCAGTTACTTTTCCCATTTCAGTGCGCATTTTCTTTATTCCATCCGCGCCTTCACGATAAGCAATATTCCCAGCACGAACTGCATCGGAGCCAAACATAGCACCTAGCGCTGCACTACGCTGTTCGGAGTTCAAATCTTTTAGACTGCTTTGCAATAGACCAGATATTTCTTCTGCTGATTTTAATTCCCCGTTTGTATCATAAAACGCGGAGTGGACTGCGCCAGTGGCAACGGTCAATTCTTCAAATTCTTTGTTAACTTTAGAAGCACTTGCCTTTGGACCTGCCAAACTTTTAGCTAAATCTTGAATTTGTCCCATTAATTTATCTGTATCATTCGAGAGTGGTTTAACACCATTTTCTTGCAATACTTTCATAGCAGTTTCATTGTCCACAATGCTTAACCCAAGAGCATCAAATTGTTGCCATGCCGCTTTTGTTGTAGGATGCAACCTTTGTAGCATCGTTTTTAGAGAGGTACCTGCATCAGAACCTTTTAAACCATTCTGCGCAAATACTGCTAACATTGTTGATGTATCGTCAAATGAGAGACCAACGCCACTGGCAACAGCAGAAACTTGTTGTAAAGACATCTTCATTTCTTCTACACCTGTGGCAGAAGCATTTGCTGCACCAGCTAGAATGTTTGCCGCATCCGCCACGCTCAAATTATCATCCTTGAACGCATTTAAAACTGTAGCTGCAATTTCTGCCGCTGACGCTAAATCTAACTCGCCAGCTGTTGCTAATGAAAGCGCTCCAGACAATCCGCCATTTATAACATCTTTAACTGAAAGACCTGCCTTTAAAAGTTCTTCTTGTGCCTGTGCGGCTTCTAATGCGGAGTATTTCGTATCCGCACCTTGTTGAATAGCAAGTTCTCTTAAAGCATCTTTATATTCATTTACCTCACCAGGAGACATGACAGATAAAGTGTTCGACATTTGTTGCTCAAAGTCTGCCGCTTTTTTTGTTGCGAAACCTAAACCAAGCGCAACTGGAGCCATGTACAAACTGCCTTTTTTACCGAAAGCGACAAGTTTATCTCCTGTCTCATTTAACTTTTTTTGATACTTGTCTAAATCTTGAGTCACTGCTCCCCACGGTGAGCTTTTAACAGCTTGCTCTCTCTTGAATTTCTTATAAGATTCTGTGGTAGTATCAATCTTTCTTTGCAAATTATTGTAATTTGCAACTTCATTATTTACTGCTTTTTCCCCTGCTGCTAAAGCTTTTGGCATTTGTTGTAGTTCTTTGTTAAGTTTGTTATACGATTTTTGATTTGAGTTGACTTCTTTTTCCGCTTCTTTTAATTCTTTTTCAGTTGCATTGCCAGATTTAGAAAGCTGTTCAAAACGTTTTTTTGACTCAGTTAACGTTTTATTAGACTCTTTCAACTCTCCATTTAAAGAAGCATTTCGTTTTTCTAAATCTTTAAAATCGTTTTTAGTTTGAGAAACCATTTTGCTTTGAACAGATAACTTTTTATTAAGACCATCTAGCTCTGTTTCATAACGAGATAAGGTTTTTTCTCCCTTACCAAACGCCGAAAGATTCGCTTTCATTTCGCTGTTCACAGAGCCGAGGGTCCGCTTCAACCCTTTCATTCCCTCGTCCACTCTAGTAGCATCTAGGTCTAGGTTAATCGACAATCCTTGAAGTTTATTCATTATTTACCCCCTTCCTCAATTGACATCTTGATATTGTGATACAAAGTCAACAAGTGAAACTTTGTTGTTTTCTGATTTTGCTTCTTCTTTTTCGATTATCAGACGACATAACTTCTTATACTCTTGATTATCTGTTTCTCGAATTGTCCAGCCATACTCTTTCATGCAGTAACGCCTAATTGCATCGAGATCGGACAAAAACTCGGTAAGCGTTATTACTTTGCTTCCTCATCTCCACCATCTTCATCCTCGTATTCATCTGGTGAAATCTCCCGAAAGACAGACACCAACGTATCGTTTAATTTCTTCGAAGGAATATTTTTTTTAAGAAAATCTATTGTAATGTTTTCATCATCAAATAATTTCACAATAAATTTTAACTGCATTTCCAAAATTGTCGTTTTCTTTGGATCGTCAGAAGTATTGATGTATTCTCTAATTTTTTCTTGTAGTTTCCAATATTCTTCTAATTCAATTACAGATGTATCTTCTCTCTCATATAGCTCTTTCTTTTTTTCTTTTTTATTAAATATTTCTAGTTTAATCACTATTTTCTCCACCTTTTTTATGATTTTGGTCAACAAAAAAGAGTAGGATTTCACCTACTCTTAAAATTTTTTATCCTTCCGGTACTACTGGTGTTTCAACAAAACCAGGAAAAGCCATGCTGTAAATTTTATCTCGGAATTCTTCGCCCACAGCCATCGCGAAAACGTCCCCAGCATCATTATAAACAAATTCACCAGTGAGACTAGTTGCTTCAGGTTCCTTTGGTTTGTCCTCAGATGTGTTTAATTTAACGTCATCTTGTCCATATTTTCCTTTTAATAAAGCAAAGAACACCGGCTCCCCTCGCAACGTTTCACTTTCCATCACGCATGACGCATATGGTGGAGCAGTGTTTTTCCCTACAGTTACAATACCATCTGCATTCTTTTGACGACCTAATAACTTCTGTCCTAATTCAAATGGAAGTTCCATGATACCGATTGTTTGCTTAACATCGCCAGAACCTTTTTTGGAAATGTAGTATGGACCGTTCGAAGCGAAAACTTTAATAGCTTCAGCATCAAGACCAGAAATATCAGCTTCAACCGTACCACCTTTTTTATTCTTACCATTTACTTCTACTTTTTCTGTTACCTTTTCGTCTTTTTCATCATAAATTCCAAAAGTTGCTTTTTCAAATCCGATTGTTGTAATCATTTATTTCACTCCTATTATTTTTTATTGATATAGTTTGTAGGGCAATCCGCTATATTTTCGTGCATCTACAAATCGCCCTGTTTCTGGAAAATATTCATCTAAACCACCAGCGAGTTGTCCAAATCCTATTTGTTTCATTTCTTTTCTAACTTCGTCTTGTATTTTTTTTACTATTAATCTGTCGTTAGATTGCACATCAATTTGTACTAAAAAATCTTCCATCCTGGATTCATTACTGGAAAAATTAGTTGGTATTGGAACATCTAAAGGTATTATTAACAAGAAGGTTTTTGTAGAATCACCTGTGCCTGGAAAATCATAATATTTAATTCTCTCTTCGCAAGTAGTGTGAATGATATCGTTTTTACTTAATGTTGTATATATGACATTCAAAATATCAATCATAGTTTATCACCTATTTTCTTCTGTACAATTGCCCTATAAGCTCTTTCAGATATTCTTAGTGACCTGGCAACACTACCTGTTCCTGCTGGTGTGATTTTTTTACCATTCCTTGTATAACCATATTCGTTGAGATGAATTATTTTGTACCTGTCTTTAGGACCTTTCCAGTCAATCTTTATACTTCTTACCCCTTTGTCATACGAAGGTTTTTCTATATTGATTTCATCAATAGATGCGCCTGTATCTTTAAATTGAACAAATTCACTTTTAAGTGTTTTTGCTACAAGAGTAGCACCTGCAATTAAAGCAGGGTCTACTAATTGCGGCAAGTTTTCTCGTCCAAATAAACTGACTAACTGTCTTTCCAACTCTTCTACTCCAGTAACTTCTACACTCATGTTTGAACCCCCAGAAGTATATTTACAAAGCGATTATTTTGCAAGTCTGGGCTAACATCAATCACATTAAATCTTTTGCCCAAATAACGATAATCTAATATTTCTACATAATGTTTGTTACTAACTGTATACTCACCTTTAGTGTCTCGAATATTAATTGTGACAGCTTCTTTTGTTCCCGTGCCATGTAAAATTTCTAAGTCCTTCATGGATGGTTTATAAACTTCTGCAAAACATTCAAAAAGGGTAATCTTTTCTATTTCACCTGGTTCAGGACCACTTGCCGGCTGATATTCAAAAAAAACAACCGGAGTACGTAAATCCCCGCTCTGAACTTTTTGAGGTTTAAACTGAAACTTCATCAGATTCACCACTTTCAGCTACATAGAGAGAGAAACCTAAGCTAGTTATTTGTGATTGAAAGTTTTCATTGAAGAATTCTATCGAATCATTATACGCGTATCTAGTACGATCAATGACCAATTCTCTTGCCCTAACATGTTCATCTACATTAAACAGCCCGCATTTTTCTTGTAAATCAGCAATAGAAAAAGATAGCAACTCTTTTAAATTGCTATCTTCGCTATTGTGAGAAATATGCATACGCTCTTTAAATTTTTTAAGAAGGTCATCTGATACTTCCATGCACAGCACCTACTTTTTTTTATCTTTTTTTGGTTCATCCAATCGCTTTAAAAAAGAAGTTCCCAAATTATCAGAGACTTCATCTGCACGTCTTACAGTCAATTCAATTTCTGTTCCTTTTTCATATACTTCTTTGGTATCTTTGTCTTTAAATTTCTTTAATACTTCAAATTTAGCCATTTACAATCACCCTTCCGGAGTTTGTTCCGCTGGATTAATGTTTAGTGTCCACACAGCAGCAGCTTTATCGTCTTTCGCTTTACCGTACGCAAATTGTTTTGCAGCGTAAAGATTTAAATCTTCAATAGCAAGTGTTTGATCGTAAGTACCAATATCCAATGGTCCACCAATCAATGCATCGTAACGTTCGGCCACATAAGAAATGGCTTTCTTTTCTGGAACAAACAATGATTCGATAATGTTCAAATTGAACGGAAGTGCCGTAACATACACGCCGTTTGCATTTAAGCTTGTGTACTGTTTCTTAACATCCCATGCGTCTGTCGGATTGACTAGCAACGTAACCTTACCTGCAACGTTCAGTGGATGTCCATTTTCTTTCACAGAGTGGTATTTATACACATCTGTCAATTCATTCACAGTTGTTTTTGGATCAGCAAACGTTAGTGTACCAGTAGCTGCTTTTTCAGCATATACGCCATCTACTACCGTACTACCTTTTCCAACTTTACGATTCAAGCCGATGGGTTTGTCATTACCGTCCCCAACAATATACGCACTTTCGAGTGCAACAGCAAACGCTTCTTCAATTTGAGTAACAACAAAACGTTTGACCCATGCTGGACCGAATTTTTCAAGATCCTTAGGAACCACTACAAAAGCAGTCAGTTTGTTTTGAATAGATTCTTCGTCACTGAACGTTGCATCCAATTGACCTTTAATTTCGCCAAAGATTTTACCCCAAACCGCTACCCCGCTAGTTTCTGATTTCAAGAACTTAGTTCGCAAACCAGTTGTACGCATTCCGATGGAAGCTAAGAAAGGATGTTCAGTTGTTAAATCTTCGAAAATTTCATCAACAACTGTTTGCGGAAGCAATGTTTCTTCTTTGTAGCCAACTTCTTTATTAATATCATTAAAGAATTTAATTTCTTCGTTCGTGATATTTTTGTCTGTTCGGCTAGCTGAAATGTATTGATCTGCTTCTTGTCGTGCTTCTTTCTTAGCTTGATCCATGATGTCGGCAGCCATTGCATCTACCATTTCCACATATGCTTCGTTTTGAATTTCCTGCGTTTCTTCATTCTTCACAGCATTAACAAAAGCTGTGCGTTTTTCCTCGTAATTCGCGAGGTTGTTTTTTAATTTGATAGTCATAATTTATTTCCTCCTATTTTTGGGTATTAAAAAAGAAACCGTTTGAAAGGATTTTTATTTTCCTTTCGTGGTTTCTCTTCTTTAGTATTTGTTTGTTCTAATTGGTTTATTACTTTTCCTACAATTGCATCGATATCTAACTGCGGTGGTTTAATATTATTTATGATTTTCTCGATTGCATCCTGTGGTATTACCGGTGAGAGACTGGCAACTAATTGCGGTGCTTTCTCATTAGAAAACATTACTTCGTCGGCAAAACCGGCTTCTACTGCCTGTTGTGCGTTAAACCATGTAGTTTCACCCATTAGATTTAATAATTCATCCATGTTCTTTCCAGTCTTGTCCATATATGCGTTTGCCACAGATACATTGAAGCCTTTCGAAACTTTAGCTTCATGTTCAAGATCTCGATAATCTCCAAACACTCCGGAAGCAACATTGTGCACCATGATCTGGGCTGTAGGACTAATTTCCACTTTATCTCCCGCCATAGCAATGACCGAAGCCGCACTAGCAGCAATGCCTACAACTTGCACATTTACAGTGCCATTATAGCCCTTCAATGTAGTATAAATTTCACTACCAGCATACACATCGCCTCCGCCAGAATTGATAATTACATCAACCGGCTCATTGTTTTCAGGTAAAATGATATCGCGTGGGCTAGTGCTTTCCATATCAAGCATATCGTAAATCCATTTTTGATTGCTCGATATGATTGTTCCTTTGACCTCTAATTTCATCCATTCTCACCTCCTTCATCTGCTGACTGATAGTTTTTAGTAATTAAATATTTATCTAATTCCGGATTATCTACTCGTTCAGCGCCCAATAATTCTCGAACTTCATTACGATTAAATGAACCAGAGGCAACCAACTTATCTACAGCTTCTGCATTTTCTATAATGTCTTTTTTGTGTATGATTTTGATATGTTCACCCGCTAAAAACTCGTTGGAAGTAAATAATTTAGCGTTTAATTCATCTTCTAGCTTTTTAGTGAGAGGATCAATACAATATTCCATATATGCTTTCATATTATTACTCAAATCTGCCATATCCCCATGTAGCAGAGCAGAGGGAATGCCGAGAATACTAGCTACATAATCAATCATTTCTTTTCGAAGTTTTTTGATCTCATCAAAATTTTGGCTACTATTGACGCTAGACGTTCCAAACTCTTCATAGTTAAAGCCTTCTAGTTGAGGAACGATGGCAATCTCATTATTGTTAAATGCAGCATACAGTTTGTCGATGTAAGTCTGTAATTTTTTTTGTTTTTCATCATCCGCAATACCTGCCATTTTAAAATTAACAGCTCCACGAATTTGGAAGTTACGCATTTGCGCCCGAATCATGCGACCAAATAACTCACCGTAATCCTCAAACATGCCATCAGTAAATGCAGCTAGTCGCTCATTTCCATATTCCAGAAAAATCACATCATCCATACTAAAATTACGATTATAACGATAATCTTTCACCGTAACCCCTTCAAAAACATCCGGATAAAGCGCGAACTCTTTTCTAACATAACTATCAGTAATTAAAAAATCGTCCGTATCTGAAAGGACGATTAAGCACTCGTTATCATAGATTAATTTATAGATCACTTTTTCCCAGAAAGAACTCGAACTCATATCTGTATTTGGACGAACATTTAATTTATAATACAATCCGTCTCGTACACTGCTTTCTCCACTTTTCAATCTAAAATCAGATTTGGCGATCGTTCGTGCTATATGTTTTACACACGTATTTAAAGCCATTTTCTTCAAATAAACCTTTGTTGTTTTATCTTCTAAAAACTCTAAATCCCACATCCACTCAATTTCTTTGTTCCGTTTAAATATCTCCGAAAGAAATCCCAATATATCACCTCCTAAAACGTAATGGCATTAAGCATATTTAAAACTTCATCTACATCAAGGTCTTCTATTTCATCTGCACGCCATAGAGCATGGACAAACGCTTGAAATCCATCTGTCTTACGTCTATGTTCGTCTTTTTTTAGATATTCTTTATTGCCATCGGGTTTGATCTTTACTGCCACATTGTTCGTATACCAGCGCATCAAAGGGTTATCGCCAAACACAATGCGATGATTTGCGAATAAAGTTTCAATTCGCGGAGCTAGCAAACTATGAGCTGCACGTGGATTTCTAATAATCTCCAGTTCGAATCCTTCTGCTTCAAACAGCGGGCGCATCAGGTCCATTCGGAAGTTATCCCCAATGACCTTTTGAATACCGTAATTTTCCCGCATTTCAACAAACCAATTGACCACATGACGAGGGTCGATTGTAGGTTCATCTACAATGGTCAGTAATCCCTGCTTTTCCCATTCTTTGATGGGCGGTTTAAGGTTTGCGATATCCAAATATCCTTTTCTAGCAAATGAATGTGATTTCCAAATATAATCATCACCCACACGGAATAACAATCCAACCGCCGCAAAGTCTTTGACACTTGCATAGTCAAATGCACCAATGCAAGCCCGATTACGAAGTTCTGGCATTTCCCGATTAGTTGCGAGAATATCTTTCCACGGCGCTACTACCTTTTCCAAGTCGACTTCTGGAAGATTCATTCGTTTAGTCATGAACTCTTCTCTAGCAGATGGATTAAATTGTAAATTTTTATATTGCCTCTTAACCTCTTCATATAAAGTTTCAGCATAAGCTCCTCTAGGTTGACTTAACATAGGATTTGCCTTTTCCCAAAATTTCTCGTCTTTGACTTCCTCTGAGTTGTCCAACTTACAAATAAAACCAAAAAACCTATCATCATCGCTTTCGTTTTTTAAAATGGCTTCTGTTCTTTCTTTTAACTTGTCATTAAACCCTTCTCTAACAAATCCATCAGTCCCAATATAGAATATTCTAGAATTGGGAACTTTCCCCAAACCGCTTGTAAACACATCAACTGTCTTTTGGTTTTCGTACCTATGAACCTCATCAAAAATCACGCAGGCATCTCGACCACCGTCTTTTGTATCTGCGTTAGATGTTCTTGCTTTTAAAATGCTATCAGTAGCTTTACCTGTTATTTTAGCTCGGGCATTTTTAAAGCTTCCTGTTAGTTTGTTATCCTTAATACAATTAAAAACATCGTCAAAAGACGTCATCGCTTGTTCCTCACTATTAGCTACAATTGATATACTATACCTTTTAATGCCATGTAAAGGGCTTATAAAAAAATGTGCTAGAACAGAGATAAAACCATTTTTACCGCCGCCTCGACCAAATGTTAAAAAGATTTCTTTAAAGTGAACCTCATCATCTTTCTTTCTATATAAAAAAACAAATGCCGCAATAAACTTTTGAAATGGCTCTAGCTTGTAGTACCATTTTTCAGCAAATCTAATAAAGTTATCAATTCGTGTTTCATCGAAATAAAGATCGTCTCGAATTAAAATGGTTTTCTGCAACCATTTTATTAAATCAATTCTCTCTTCATTCAATAAAATCTTTCCACTTTCATATGCTTCAATATAAGCATCTACATGACGATTGCTAATCATAGAAGATCACTACCATCCAGCGGATTATCTTCGCCTTTGAAAATGAAGGATCGTTCAATAGAAAGAAGGGATGTATTGATGCGACCTTTTTCTTGAATAGCCGGATGCGTTTTGGTAAATTTTTGTGATCCATTTTCCGTTGTCACTACCGCTCCATCTGCTTCAATGCTTTCATCTAACTCATAAAAAATCTTAATTAAATTAATATACCGATTTACTTTTTCAAGTTCTTTTTGACTGCTAGTATCGATTTTTGACAGCAGCTCTTTTTCCAATTTTTTAATATCATAGCTCATGTTTAACACCCCCTCCTTCATGAGACTTTTTAACATTTCTGCGGAGAAGACCCCCACACCGTTCCCCAGAGCCAAATTAAAGTGCAAACCTTTGACCCGGGGGTGTCACCATCGTTCATCATTCACCCATTTATTTATTTTCCTTCTAAATTGAAAGCGATTATGTTTTTTGTTATGACATTTTATACACAGAGTAGTGAGATTATCTATATCAAGCGCAAGTTCAGGATGATGTTCTAAATCATTAATATGGTCCACATCGAGTCTTTTATGCTTGTCTGGGTCATGATAATCAGTAAACACCTTTCCTTGCCTCTTACACTCTTGACACTCATAGTTATCACGCTTTAATACTTCTTTACGTATGCTTGCCCATGCCTTTGACTTATAGAATGTATGACGTTCTGCTTGTGTTAGCATTAATCCACCCCTATATAAAAGCCCAACACGCAATGTGCTGGACTTCATTGTTCTATGTATCCGTAGTTATGAGACCTGAATACTTCTACGGTAGTATTCGTCAATACTTTGTATTTCATCCAGTCGAATCCGGAATGAATTTCCGTCACTAGACACAGGACCCGTTCCACATTGTTAAGAGGTGTGCGGGGTTTTATTCAGGTAATATACTCGGCAAGGATTTGCACCTTGCATGAACTAATTAGTTTGTTTGTTTTACAGGAGTTTTAAGCTAAGAAACGTATGTCTTAGCCACATTAGTTCTATCCTGTGCTTCGTCTACCTATTCCGCCACGAGTATTGAGATTGAACAAGAAGGTGTCTCTTGTTGGGACTAGTGAGGTTGGAATGAGATGCGTCTCCCATCAAGACCAACGATCAGATACAAAGCCTCTGCCAGGCAACATAGCAACCTCCTGCTATATCATCATGTGATTATAGATGCTCAGTTCCGTCTAACAGTTCATGTTCCATTGCTTCGATTTCATTATCTGAAGCAACACCTTTAATCGCTGATATGTGAGACATCTTATTTGTTCTTGAGTAATAAGACGGAATGAACCCATTATGTTTGTTTCTTAGTTCTTGACGTTCTTTATATAATGCTTTAATAGAAGGAACAAGACGTCTAATATTTTGTTCAATAAATCTAGTTGGTATTCTAATAATTTCCCAACCGTGTTCAGATTTATTCAAAGTATTAAGGATAAACACATCTCGTTCTGAATCTTTACCAATCCTAAAACGATGGTGCCCTCCATCAATCTCTAATACAACCTTCATGTCTGGCAAAATAAAATCTACTCGTTTGCGCCCTATTCTTTGTTGTGTTTTTACTTTAATCTGACTTCTTAACAATTCGATACAAGCCATTACTTCATGGGCAGAATCAAACTTGCTACTGTCATTTCTATAAAATTGGGCTACTGTGTTATATGGGTCAAGGTATTCATCCATTTTCATACTACAGCATTCTTGCATTTCTATAAGATGTATTGCTCTTTCAAGTGTTGCTTCGATTTTGTGCGCAATATATTCTTTTTTCTTTTCTTCTATTTTTTTTCGATACTTATGTTGGCATTCAACGCATAAGTTTCTACCGCCAGACAAATCTCTGAAATGTACGGAAGCTTCCTGCGAAATATATTGCTCGCATTCCCAACACCTAACTAAATTCATATAGTCCCCTCGACTTTCATTTTTAATAGGCCCTGCCTATAATACTATAATAAACTTATTTTATTGTTCAAAACGGGCGTTAAACGGGCAATATATTTTAATATCCTAATCTTTCAGCTATTGAAAGGATGATTGTTTTGTTTCTTCTTCTAGCTGTACTCTCGTCCATATTCAACTTACTGGCAATCCATACCCAAGTTGGTTTGCTTCTGTCCCAGTATCTAAACTGAATCAATTGTTTATCCTCGTCATTCAATCTATTAAGCACAGACTCAATTGCATTTATAATATTCTTTAATCTACTTATCTCTTTATCCATTTGCAGTAACATCACACGATCTTCCACTTCATTACTAATATTCCCTGCACTGCCACCACCTTGGTTCTCGTCAATGTATTCTCTATGCCAAGCGCCCAGTGTTACATTAACTTCCTTTTCCATCAATTCTTTTTTAGTAGAATGATAAAATCTTAATTCATCTTCAATAAGTTTATATTGTGCTTTACGTAATCGCTTTGACATTCAATCACTCTCCATCCATTCAATCAAATCATTTAAATAAAATTGCGCTTTCTTTAAATCCTCAATGCCATTCTTGTGCTCGTATCTTGAGACATATTTAAGTATATTTCCGACCGCATAAGAAGGATAATCAGATACTTTTGCTTTGATGTAGTCTAGCGTTTCAATACCACCTGCTGTGTAATGTGCAGGATTATTTACTTTGTCGTTATTTTCGTTTTTCATAGATACTCCATTGGATGAAAATGCTTTCATGGCATTTGTAGCGCCACGGAACCACTTTGCAACTTCGTCTTGTTTCACTTTGTATTTTTCAATTGGTGTGTTGGGGTGTAAATATTTAGCATAAGAAAGACTCCCCCAACTTACTCCTTCTTCCTCTATATGCACAACAGTATCTTGCTTATACCGTTCCCAAAGTTCCGAGTCATATGACGGAATAACCTCTCCGAAAAACCAGCTATACCCTTCATTTTTCAATTCTTCCAATAAAGCATCAAAATCTTCTTGTGTTTCTGTGTGATATATTTTCATTCGTTTTTCCTCCTTGTTTAATTGTGTACACGGCGAATTATGTGATTTAGATAAGTGCGGCATTGGGGCAAACAATATCACCAACAAAACTCCAAAAAACACTCCAGGTATAAAAGTAATACTACCTGCTACCATTATCATATTTCCTATCTGCTTGATTTCCACATATAACAAGAAATCTTTTCATCAATGTCATCCCTTCATTTTCCGCCGACTATACCGTTACAAAACCCATTTTGTAACACGTAACCACTCAAATCCCTTCTGACAGAACGTGGTTACAGGTTACAAAAAAAGCGGCGAAAAAGTTTTTATTTTTGTACTCTTTTCTTAAATATAAATAAATATATATACTTTTTATTAATAAAAAAATGTAACTTGTAACTTTTACGTGTCTAGCTACTGACACTATGCGATTTTTGGAAGTTACGTTTTTCGCTCTGGGTTACATATTTTTTGTAACCATTGTCAGAATATTTCCTAATAAATACACAATTAACACCTCTGATAAACCCGTGCAGTCTTTCCATTGATTTTGACAGGTTTTTTCTCTAAATTCATCACATCTTTAATCGTCGCTCTTCATTTTTTACCCCTCCTCTACTTTTTTATAAATATCAAAAGGTTCTATTTCTTTTTCCAGCGCATTATGCTTCACGTAAATAACGGCATACTCTTTTAACGCCTCAATAATATCAAAATCTATTTCGTCCTTTAGTTGTTCTAAAAGCCAATCTGGAAAATCAACATTCATATACTCCCGAACATCGCATTTACTGTTTGTAATATCTCTTAGCTTCATTTTACCCCTCCTCCACAATTCGCACGGCTTCTGCAGCACTTCTTGCTACTCCACAGATGGCCGGTGTAATTTGCATAGCTTGTTGAAAGTTTTTCTGTTCTTGTCGTAACTTCCCTATCTCATTTTTCACTTCAATAAAAAACATTTTTCCATCTGTTCCACGGAATCCGAATAAGTCCGGAAATCCTTTTGGCAATCCTGTATCAAAAATTCGTCCATTTGGTAATTTCACTTTGCCAACATTAGCACGGAAAACGTAATGCCCATGGCGGGAAAGTTCTAAACGTATAGAATTCTGTATATCCATTTCTGCTGTCATTTAATCACTCCTTTGGTCAAAAATACGAACGTATGTTATGTGTTGGTTAAAAAGTGCTAAATTATTAGCTAAAACAGGGCAAGTCAGTGCAAGTTTAGTGCAAGTTGGTTCAAACCTGCACTGTCCCAAATCAATTGCTATCACTTACTTTATTAATACTTTTTTATTAATAGTGCAAGTTAGTAGTAAAATAAGAAAAGTTTCCTAGGAAAAATTTTTATAGAGAAGTTTATGGATTTTGGCGCAAACCTGCACTGTCAACTAACTAAAACCGTCAAACTCGTTCTGCTGCAATACATTCCACACAGTGCAAGTTTAGATGAACCTGCACTGCTAATAACTTGTTGAAAAGAATGGTTTGTTCATAGGATTGTATTCTTTATTCAAAGTTATGCATTTATATGCAGTTTGTCCGTTACTCCTCTTCTTCTCAAACTTCAAACCCATTTCCTTACCAAATTTCGTGCTGCTCATTAAATACTGTCCATTGTCTCTCGCCCACTCTCTATATGTTTCGTAGAGAGTTTTAGCATTGATCTGTTTGTTCTCGCCTGTTTCGCAACAGTCTTCAATAAATGCAGTGATAACGTCCATTTCTGACTTGTATTCGGAGCTTGCTTTTTCTACTGCTTTCGGCATTCCTAAACCTTCTCGCTGCCATTTAAGAAATCCTTCAACTGCCCAATTCAATATGCCAGTGAGTTCACTTCGAAGTTTATACTTTAGCTGCTTGTCTACCTTTTCATCGGGTATTTTCACAGTAAACGGTACTAAGTGCAATCTTCGCCATATCCCATCGTCTCTCCCTCTGATGATCGGTTTGTGGTTGGTCGCCATCCATATTTTGAATTCTGGTGTAAATTCGAATTCGTCCTTATACAGGTGCCGTGCTGTTACCTTGTCGCCCCCTGTGAGCTGTTTAACCAGTCCCTCATCTAAACGCACACCTTCGTTCGGTTCGGTCGTTGTTACGAACCTAGCACCATGCAGACGTGCGATATCACTATTTGCATTACTAGATTGCTGTTTGACCATGATTGTTTGTGGCTGGATGTTTGTTGCATAGGAGCCAAAAATATCGTTGATAATATCGAGAAAAACAGATTTCCCATTTCGCCCATTGCCGAAAAGGATAAACATGACTTGTTCTGATGTGGAACCAGACAACGAATAACCTACAGCTTTTTGAATATAGTGGATCAATTCTTGATCGCCTGCAAAAATATCATTTAAAAAATTCTCCCAAAGCGGCGCGTCAATCTTATCGGTATATTCGATATTACTGATTTTTGTAAACATTTTTTGCCTGTCATGGTCCAATAATTCTCCACTCTGTAGGTTGATATAACCGTTCTGCGTATTCAAGAAATATTTATATCGGTCAAATTCTTCTGGGAGGACTGGCATTAAATGCTGGGCTTCTTTTAACATATTCGTTTTCCCTTTATTACTCCTCGTTGCCTTTAGGTGCTTCATAAACGCTTTTTCAGCATCGGATTCTGATTCCATATAAGCAAATTCACTCTTCATATCTTTGATCACATCATCAACAAGTGTTTTAACGGCTCCAATGTTATCGTATTTCCATACTTTTGAATCATAGTAGTAAAATCCTTTATTAATATAGGAAAAGCGTACGATGTCGTGAAACTTATCTCGAAAGCGTTCAGCATTACCTGTATCATCTAAACCATAAACTTTACGAACAGTTCGGTTCTGATTTTTCACAGTAATCGAGTAACCTTCTAAATCACTGCCGGGCTGATAAACTTCTGATGTGTTGGCAATTGCTTTATTAAGAACCATTTCACCATATAACTGCGCTCCTCGTTTTTGATCCCATTTTGTTCGGTATAAACCCGAAGAACGAAATATCTCGTCCATTTTTTCCGGATCGCAACCAGTCCAAAATGCAAGCATGTTCGCAAAAGCTAAGTCTGCTTCGGACTGTGATGGGTATAAACCGTCCCATAAACCATCATAAAGTGTCTTAAACTGTGAGCCTTGTTTGCTTTGAACGGCTCGCTGTATGATCTCGTTCGTTGGTAAATCCACTGTAGATTGTAAATGATTTGCCTGTCTTATTTCTTTTGAACCAATATATTTTGAGTGAAGATATTGAATAGCAGACGTTGCTTCATTTACTTGGCGGTAATTATTAATAACTTGCCCTGTCATAACAAAAAAACGACCATCTGGGTACATTTCGATATTTCCTTTACGACGTCCACCTTCTGGGAAGTTTCCTTTTGCGATAATATGAATTCCTGTTCCGCTCACACTGTACTCGGTATAGCTTGAGAGTGTTTGAATAAATTCAGCAGCTAGGTTTTCTGTGTTTCCGTATAAATAATCTTGAATGTCGTCTTGAATATCATCTATATCAACGCCAAAATACGGTGCTTTAAAATAAAATCCTAATCCATCAAATTGATATTTGTTGAGAGAAGTAAGGGCAGTTTCAAAGTCTGCCCAAGTTCGCTCATCCGCACTATTTCCATAGGAACCATCATTTGCGTTCATTGGAATCTTTTTATTTTTGCCACGCTCTTCATCCCAAACAAGTTGAAAAGCGCACCATTGTTTTAATTTTTTTAATTCGTCCGGAATTTGTTCATACACGTTTGTGCGCTCCTCTCATTGCTTAGAACGGTAGATTACTCTCATTCACTTCCACTGGTGGCAAGTCATTTTCTTTCTTTTTAAATTGATGTTGTAGCGGTCCAGTGATCTTACTTTCGCCCCATGCTTTCACGTTTAAGTTATTGTATGTTTGACCATTGTATTCAGACTCTTCATTTTTCACAGTAACTTGGCATGTCTTAGTTAACAGGTCTTTTAATAATTCATCCAATGTATTATAATCTTTGCCGTTAGGTAATTGGATTGCTTTAGCGATTGTATTTAATGCCGTTCGACTATATTCATTTGTTGCTTTTGCTTTCCATACTCGGTGAAAAATATGCGCATTCTGGAATTTTTGATTTACATCATTACGGATAATTAAATCAATATTAATGAACTCCGCTCCATTTTTTGTCGCATCTTCATTTGCGTTGTATAAAACCACCTCATACGTACCATTTTCTACTCCATTTGTGAAAACATCATTATGATCTACTTTAAACATTTTTAAATTCCTTCTTTCGTTTTTATTTGATAAATCCTCTTGCTTTTCCTTGATGGAATGCCCATCCTCTTTTATAATTGTGTTCTTTTGCATATTCATATAATTCTTTCATGTTCGTACATTCGCTTGGACTACTATAATTTACTTTAAAAACTGCTTCTGTTACTTCTTGTAGCTCTGCTGCCTCGTCAACTTGTATTGGTTTTACTTCTACTTTGAATTCATGACCACAATGTGAGCATTGTTTGCTGCTAGACAAAACTGTCATAAAACAGTCAGGGCAAATTTTTACAGGTGCTTCTGCTTTGTTGCTGTTACTCCCTTTTTTCGCTTCTAAGGACCATTTTCGTTCCATGTCCGGCAAACCAAAACGATTGACATTTCCAACATGGTCAATAATGATAGCTGTTTTGCCAGTTCGGTATCGCATCCCTCTCATTGATTGCTGGATATACAGTGATAGTGACTGTGTTGGTCGTAGCATAATCACAGTAGAACAGTCTGGAACATCGAATCCTTCACCAATTAAATCTAAGTTACATAGCACTTTAATCTCGCCATTTCGAAACTGTTGGATAATGTGATCGCGTTCCGCCTTTGGTGTTTTGCCATCAATATGTGCTGCAGTGATACCCACTTGTTCAAAACTCATTGTCATTTTTTTGCTTTGATAAAGGGAAGAAGCATAAAGTATTGCTTGTTCTCCGTCTGCTAACTTTTGATAATGCTTAATGACATCGCCCCAAATCATTTTTTTGTTGAATTGGTCGTCAAGTCCTGTCATATCAAATTCGCCAGTTCGTTTGATGTCTAATGTTTCCGTTTGAACGATTTCGGGAGCAAAATATTTGTAAGGTGCTAAGAATTGTTTTTCAATTAACCACTTCACATTAACTTTTTCAATTAAAATATCGTTTATATCTCCTAAGCCACCCCCATTGATTCGTACAGGTGTTGCTGTAAATCCGACCACTTTAGCATTAGAAAAATGATTGATTATTTTTTTATAACTATTTGCAAGCACATGATGACTTTCATCAATAATGATTAGAGCTGGCTCGGAAGTTTTTTCTAAACGTCGAACAACAGTTTGAACCATCCCCAAATTGACAAATGTCATGTCAACATCATTCATAGTGAGTGTATTTCTAATTTGGTCAATCAATTCTTTTCTGTGAACTAGGAAAAGAACATTATTTTTATTGCGCGTTGTCATGCGAATTATTTCTGATAAAATAACTGATTTACCAGCGCCTAGCCACAGGGAGCAACAACGCACGGTCTGTTATATCCCTGTAAAAAAGCCCCCTTTACATCATTTATAATTTCTTGTTGATATTCTCTAAGCTTTAACATCAACATCACCAATTTGGAATAGGTCTTCTTGCAAGGCAAACTCTCTATTATCTAGCTGATTTTTTGCAAAATTACCATTGTTTTCTGTGAGTAAGAAACCCCTCTGACCTGTTTCAGGATTTCTTATTAATCTTGCGACTATAGGAACAATTCCCATAACGTGATTAACTACCTTTTCTCTAATGTCAGGCAAAAATTGATTATACAGTTGCCCACTTTCCATCTGTATTTGACGCGTGTTTTCCCAAGCTGTATATACTATATTTGTGTTTGGTAAATTATTAAACACGGAAATCAAATCTATTAAATGTGTGTCAAATATTCCATAGTGTTGTAGTTCTGGTTGACCTGATTTTGTATTTCTCCCATTAAACATTAACCATAATTTTTGATAATGGCTTAAATTATCAATTACTACATTGTCATATTCCTCTGCATGTGCCTTCGCATATCCATAAAAATCAGCCATATCTTGTACGGGATTTCGAGGATCTAATGTCGCAATCGTGATATTAGGTAATCCACTTAATACTTTCGACGTACCATCACAATCCAACATTAATGTTTTTCCTTCTAAATACTTAATCGTCGTTGTTTTCCCTGCTCCCGGTTTTGCATAAATCATAATATTAAAATACTCCGACCTTTTCATTTTTTCTGATTGAATAAATTCCAATGAAATTCCTCCTTACTTATTATTTTATTTGTAGTCTTTCCGTTTGAACCAAAACGGCTCCTGGTACATCAATGCCTTTTTTCAAATCATCTTTTAACTTAGCCTTATCCAGCTTCTTAGGTTGTTCAACTAAATAATTAATTAACTTCCTCTCATCTTCTACAAGTACACTGTGAGGGTTTTTCCGAATATCTAATGTAAATAGATTCGTTTTTATTTTTTGCTTATTAGCAACTAGCATAGCATCATGTAGTGATTGTTTCAGTCGCTTCACATTATTGTTAATCGTGTTTTCTCGTTCTGATAAACGTTTAATTTCTACATCTAAAATAAGTGATTGCCCTTCTAATTCTTTAATAACAAACGCAACATTTTCTGCTTTTGTTTCTAATTCATCTTCAATGCTTTCAAGTGTATCTTTTAATATCTCTGGATCTAATTGCTCAGCTAAATTTAATAACTGTTGATACTTTTCTTGAATGGAATAAAGTGTTGTCATATTAATCATCTCCTTTCAAAAATGCTGTTGCTGTTATTTTGCCTTTTGATGCAGAATACCACTTCACATTGTTTCTTTCGTCAAATTGTGGCTTATTTACATTAGATACAAACATCTTAGCTTTATCTGTATCTGCATTATATATACTAAAACTTACTGAGTCTGATTGTTCATATAGCTCATTTACTAATTGACTATTCCTATTTTCTTTCATTTTCTTGACTTGAGTTGCTGGTATGTTAAAGGATGAAAATCCGTCTTCATCTTCAACAGTAAGCAGACCATTGTTGTTAATCAGAACATGAAACTGCTCTCCGTCTACACATAATTCAGCTACCCCTGACCTATCCTGCACTTCTACTTTATCGCCCGGCCGGATACTCATTTAATCGCCTCCAATTCATTTTTATAGTCCCACATTTCTTGTGATAATTTATCCAGCCCAATCGCGAAACGTTCGAGATCGCGTGGTGTTTTAATAATGGATTTACTTAGCTCTTTGCTTTTCCTGTGAAGTAAACTGTTTGCTTCGTTGATGATTATTTGTTTTGTCATTCTGCCACCTCCAAATCTCTAATGAAGAAACAAACTGTTGAATGCCTGAAATCTACTAATGCTGTAACCGGGATATTAACAACATCATATATTTCTTTCACTGTTCCGTACTCACCTTTTTTAACAAACTTTGTTTTGTATGTTGTTTTTACTTTGCTTCCTACTTGTATGTTCATTCCGACACCTCTCTTACAATGTAAGTTCCGTCATCATCTAATAACAAACAATACTCTTTCATTGTCTCAGCTTCATCATGTAACTGATCACTCAAATCTGTTTCTTTGTCATATTTATCGTATAAGAATGCTTCTACGTCTAACTTTATTAACGCAACATAGTAATCTTCATCAAGTTCTCCGTCATAGAAAACTTGCTTAGCATTTTCCAACCATTTTTTAGCTGTTAGGAAGTCCGTTGTCCACTCTGTTACATCGTTATATGTTACTACTCCATATAAAATCATTCCGCCACCTCTTCACTACTAACTGAAAACACATGTGGGTCGTCATATAAAGCGTTAATTGCAGACCGTAATTCGTTATCATCTTTTACCGTTCTTTCATATGAATCAACAATAACTTCCCCCATGAAACGTTGCTTGTATGTTATTTTATATACTTTATAATCTGTTTTTTTATCGTTCATTCCGCCACCTCATTCAAAATAAAATCAATCACTCTGTAATATCTCTTTTTAAGTTTTTCGTTATGCTTATGCGTTTGTTCAACAGCTGCTTTAAGCTCATCTAATGTTCCTTGAAAACAGCCGGTTGTCCATATGCCTAATTCTTTGATATACGTTATTTGATTGTTTCTTCTAGTTGTATCTACTTGTACGCAGATTACCGTTAACCCTTCGATGTCTTGCCAGATTATCCAATTTAAAAGTGCATTGCTTAAATTTGCATAACTTAAATTTGCTCCTCTTAAATCTGCACATCTTAAATCTGCATTGCTTAAATCCGCTCCTTTTAAATCCGCACGTCTTAAATTTGCATTACCTAAATCTACATTATTTATATCCGCTTTCTTGCCACCCTTACCCCGCAGCCATTTCCCGTGATTCTCTAATATGATGTCTAACTCTTTTTGTTTCATCCCATCACCTCCGACAAACCCTTTAGAAAAGCCACATAATCCGCAATTTCTTTATCGTTCTTTTCGTCCCATTCCTCATCTGTATATACATGCCCACAGCTTTCACATACGAGCGTTCCGTTTTCGCCGTTAACGCATTCTCCATCGCACTCGAAACACTGCGGACAATAATCATCATCTCCCATTATTTTGCCTCCAATAGTTCCGGATTTACTTCCAAAATAGTTGATTCGTGTACAGGCGGATACATCAAGTCGCCGTCTACAATCAAATCATATTTAGCTTCTCCACACTCGCACATGCCACAAAACATGATATATCTTGTGTGCTTCTCTAATGCTTCTCTTAACGTCATTTACTGTTCCTCCAATATTTCCGAATTTTCGTGTATGTTGCCGATAATTTCAATGTTATCAACATCTATCAACTGATATAGTCGTTTATTCTTGAAATCACTTACTGCCCACACGCAATCAATAAAATTAATTACACCAGCAATATCACTAACCATTCTGTCAAAAAACTTACAATTGACTATATCCCCTTCAAAAATCTTCTTGCCGTTTTTGTCTTTTAAACCTGTGTATTGCATCAGCACGACATCATCAAAGCTGTACCAGTCGACGCACAGCGTGCAATTTGCGTTTCCGCAACCGCTCACACCTGCAGCTTCTGTTTCGTTAAAACACAAATCAGTGACTGGAAGCATTTTCTTAGTTTCTTTTACAAACGCTCTATATTCAATGTCTCTCATTATTCGCCCTCCAATCTCAAATTAAATCAGCATCAATTAGTAAAATCGTTTCATTGGAAGTTTCATAAAACCCTTGTTTTATTTCTTCCTCTGTTTCATATTCTTGCAAGGATGACATGAAGAGTTTCAGCGCTTTTTGCTCTGTTAATTCTGTAGTGATGAATTTTGTCATCAGTCCTGATATTGCAAATTCTTCTTCGCGAGCAGCAACATCACGTTTATAGATAAAATCAGCTTGTTTTTTGCTTTCTGCTTTAATTAGCGCATAATATTCGTTTTCTTCTCGTGTGTATTCGAAGTATTTGCTCATGCTTCAGCCTCCACTTCTACTAAACTGATTTCTACTATTTCGTCAGAACCATTTAAAGCACAGTTATTTTCTGCTGTTTCTCGGTTTACAAATAAGCAATCTTTAGACAGATTAGCATCATACCAACTGTGTGGAAAATGTTTGTACAAGCCATCTTGCTTGATTGCATACAAGTTTTTACTCATTGTCTTCACCCTCCACTTCCTCCAAGTAATCCTCAAGTCTGTATTCTTTAGCTTCCGAATCGTCCATCCAGCCGTCATCACCATTTAGTCGATAATAAAATACTACCGGTTGCTCTTCATAACAATTTCCACAGAATAAATCTTCACGTACTTTTAATAAATATGAGCCTTCTTCAATTTCTTGTTTGCACATTGTACAGATAACAGATTCTTGTTTTGTCGCGCTTTCGTCTAAAATCAATTACTCTCTACTGCAAAACACCAAATCGCTAAATCCAAAATCAACCGCGCACTCCATTTCTGGTGGTCTAAAATCGTTAATGCTAACTACCTTCCCAATAACATTTTTATCTTTAATCCAAGTAACTTTATCTCCTACTTTGAAATTCATGCTTGTTCCTCCTTAAATAATTTCGCTATTTTCCAAATTACATTCTCTGTAACGCTATTTCCTGATTGTTTATATAATTGACTATTGCTATTTACTTCTGCTGCTCGATCAAATGCCCAATCCGGAAATCCTTGAAGGCGCCAGCACTCACGAGGTGTTAGTTTTCGAATTCTGAAATTACCTTTCTGTAATAAATTATTTTCTTGCCAACTACTTGATGATAATGTAGGCGCTATGTCGTGTTTTCCTCCCTTGTTATAGCCACGCGCTTTTTGAATAATGGCTACTTTTTGACCTTCGCCTTTATTTGTTGTTAATGTTGGCGCTAACCCTTCACTTGAATAAACTTCACCATTCATCCCTCTTTTACTAGGATTCACATTTCCGACTATTGCTATTTTTGGCTCTTGTCCACCGCCTTGCATCGTCGTCAAAGTTGGAGCCAAACCTTTTTCGCTATAAATACGGTTACTTTGCTCTCGTCCTGATCCTTCCAGTTCACCAAACACAATGATTCCGTGCTGATCTTGAGCGGTTAAAGTGAACGCTGGCTCACCTAGTGTTTTAAACCTTCGTCCATTTTGCCTTTTTATAATTCTATCTGGTGTTAAAACTGGCATTACTTGCTCGCTTTTCCTTGTCGTTTCAATATATGTGCCTTCTCGTTGACTGTATGGGTATCGGGCAGTAAGCGTGTTTGCAATGACTCTGCTTTCATCAGCCGTTCTAGATGCTTCTGCGAGAGGAAATATTTCTCGTCCACCTGCTCCTCTAAGATGTCCGATAATGAACACGCGTTCTCTGTTTTGTGGGACTCCGAAATCTTTGCTGTTAAGAATCTGCCATTCCGCATCGTACCCCAGTTCATGAAGCGCGGTAAGGATTGTAGCGAACGTTTCTCCTTTGTTGTGCGATAGTAACCCTTTAACGTTTTCAAGGAATAAATAGCGTGGTTGGATTTGTTTAGCTGCTCTAGCAATTTCAAAGAACAAAGTTCCTCGAGTTTCTTCGAAGCCCAGTCGCTTTCCTGCGATTGAGAATGATTGACAAGGAAATCCTCCGCAAATAATGTCAACTGTTCCGCGCAACGTTCTCCACTCCTCATCTGTAACTTTTGTGATGTCTTCACGTGTCCACTCTCCTTCCGTATCGTGAATTGCTTGGTAACTCTTTCGTGCGAATTTATCAATTTCAACATAGCCCACGCACTCATGTCCGGCGCGTTCCATACCTAAACGAAATCCGCCAATACCTGCAAACAGATCTAAAAACTTCACTTTCTAGCCTCCTTCTGTTCTTCCGTAAGCCTTTGAGTAAGCGATAACACGTACTTTCGTTCTACCGTCTCGCATAAATTCAGACTAGCTCTATACCTAATTTCGTTAAATTTCATGTTTGTAACTGGTTTTGCGTCATCATAAATCGTTAAAGTTTTGTCTTTGAACATAGCAGGATTTCGCAAAATAAATCTATACATTTTTGTAATATGATTATAGTGTCGAATTTCCGACGGCTTCCCTCCAAGCCTTGACACGTGCCAATAGTATTTCCCCAAGAAATTTCATCCTTTCTAACTTCATAACTCATAAATTCTTAATCTCTTCTAACTTTTCAATCAGTTGTTCGGGCGTTAAATTTCTAAGAACATCGTTTGTTACAGATGTGCTGTATTCCAACTCCCAATTCTTGTCATTTATAAATTGAATAACCGCAAGTTCGACGCCGGGGCCCATATATTCCTTGATTACACTAGCGCCATACCCATTTTTAAAACGATAAATAGTTTGCCCAATTCCAAATTGATTATTTTCCTCATGTTCTAAAATGTGCTCGTTGATGTATTCTTTATACTCATTTGCGATTGTTTTCATGTCTTCGCCTCATTCCTCAGTGTCGAAATCCATCGTCCCACAAATCGTCTACTACCAGCGGATTTTCTACATTCATTCTCTATCACTCCTTGCAAGCAGCATTAATAGAAGTATCAAAGCAACAATCATTATTAATTCAGCCATTTAGTATCAATCCACCGATTCCTACAACAAGTGCGATTAATACAGTCAAAGCTAAACAAACCAATGTGTATCTATCTGATTTTTCAATATATTCATTTCCGTTTTCATCAATACTTATTAGCCCAAAAAATCGTAATAACTTCATTCAAAAACCTCATTTCAAGAATATTTTAATCCACTCCGCTACAATATATGTGACTGACAGTAATGCTCCGATTTGGAAACAAAACAGAAAAAGTAATATTTTATTTTCATGCTCACTTATGAATTTCTTCATTCTCATTTCTCCGTTTCTATGTTATAATTAATACAAATATTATTTCGTAACTCACAGTTTTAGTAAGCTCTAACTTACTATTTATATCTGTGGGTTTTTCTTTTACCAATGCCGCTCAATCGAATTCGCGAATCTATGCTTGTACTTAGGTCTTTTCTTATATTTAATTTGATGATCTAAATGCCTTGATTGAAGTTCAACTAGCAAATATTTTCCAACCGATTTTGGAACGTAATTTGGGTCGTATTTTCGTATTTCAGCAAGTAGTATTTCGACTTCATCAATCATTTTCAGACCTCCTTATATACAAATTTTTTAATCAGCCAATCATTCGCTTTTACTGCATCGAATGCCCACGCTTCACGTTGATTTTTCGTAGCCCAATTGCTAAATTCTGCAAGCTCTGGAAAGTCTTTTATGTTATCTAACCACCACCCATAACTTCGTGGACTAGCTTGCGCAAAATCTTCTAACGTCCAAACTCCGTACAGGAAATTCACATGCCTGTTTTTATTTTTCACAGGACGACCCATTTTCTTATTCTCCTTTCTATTTTAATCACCATCTATTTCTAAAATTTCCGCAATTTCTTTTCTAACTTTCAACGCATCTCTTTTACCATTGATAATATCTGACAAATAAGGATTGCTAATACCTAACATTTTTGCTAAATCAGATTGTTTCATATTTATTGCTTTTAGTTTTGCGTATACTGCAACCGCAAAACGCTGATGTTCTACTGACATGTTTTTGCTCCTTTCTTGTTTTGGTTTTCACGTGATATAATTATTTTTGATTGGAGGTGATTGCAGATGACTTTTTATGATTTTTTAATAACTTATTACCTTAGCGAAAATAGTCCTTTAGGCGATCTAGCTCATGATGTTCAACTAGATGGTAATTTCCCAACAGAAAGCAAAAGCGAAGATGAAATCAGGGATTATTTTTCTAATATTGGTACTCCTGGCTTCCAAGAGGCTTTAGATGAGGCGTTAAATTATTTTAGAAGACTATGACAATTCTTTTAACTTTGCTTAGGTCAATTTCCGGTGCTCCATACTTAGCTTTAATTTCATAATTTTTGTAAAGACCGACTTCAATTTGTTGAATGTTGGTTTTTTTTCTTTTTAAATATCTTTTGTTCACCTCTCCATCACTCCTTTCTATCTTATTAGCTAATTATTTAGCAGATTGTTGACAAATACTAATATATTTGTTAGTATATATCCATAGTTAAACAAGCCTTATCAAAAGCCATTAGTCGTTGGGGAACGATATTTTATGGGGTTATTTGTTGTCTCGTTTAGCTAAATAATTAGCTTATGGATATATAATACTAATAAATGTTTTAGTTGTCAATAGATTTACTAATATTTTTATTAGATTTTATATCTAAGTTAAGGAGAATCGTTGGCATGACTTTGTTAGAAGTGATAAAAAAACTTTGTAAAAAAAGAGGAATAAGCGTTACTATGTTAGAAAATGAATTAGAACTTCCCGATAATACAATATATCAATGGAAAAATAGAACTCCAAGCGTGGATAGATTACAAGTAGTTGCTGATTACTTTAATGTATCTGTGGACTATTTATTAGGAAGAACCGACAATCCGCAAATTGACTCCGACATCCCGCCGGAAGCAGTAACTTTGGCGGCGCACATTGATCCCGCTGCCACAGAAGAAGATATGAAAAAAATTCTTGAATATATTGATTTCATTCAACAAAAATATAAATAAGAAATGAGATGTATGTATGTGGTTAGATAAATACAGAGAGCGATATCCTGAACTAACTATCATTGAAGACAAAAATATGCAGGAAGTTCACAAAGGATTATATTATAATAGTAGAATATTCGTAAATCCTCAACAAAATGATGTTGAAATGCGTTGCACTTTAGCGGAGGAAATTGGACATCATCATTTGACCGTTGGCAATATTATTAAACAGGAAACAGTTAATGATAGAAAACAAGAAAAACTTGCGAGAAATTGGGGTTATGAATCACTTACCCCTTTGCGTAAAATTATTGATGCTTATTATGAAGGATTCACTGATTACTACGAAGTTGCGGATTTTTTAGAAGTTACAGAAGAATTTTTAAAACATTCTATAGAATATTATAAAGGTAAATACGGTAACACTGTTGAGTGTAATGGATATGTTATCATTTTTAGAAGTAGTATACAGATTATTGCTTGTTAGGTATTTGCACAAATGTGTTTATATAAAAAATTGATAAAGGGAGAATTGGGATGAAAAAATTATTATTGTTAGCAGGTTTATTAATTGTTTTTAGTTTTGGCCTAACAGCATGTGGAAATTCATCTGATAGTGCAAAGGAAGAAAGCAAAGAAGAAAGTACCTCTACCACAAATGAGTCTGAAGATTTGACTGAAGATGAAACAACAATGGAGGAAGAAACTGATAGTGGTATTATTGATAGTGAAGACTATGCAACATCTTGGAGTGAAGATTGGAAAGGTTTGCAAACAAAAATAAGTTCAGTATCTGTTTTTAAAGTAGATCCTGCTAAACTTGAAGAAGATGGTGAGGAAGGCGAAGGGCTAGTTATTGTTAATTATGAAATTAACAATACTAGTAAGATTGATTTCAATACTTATCCTGAACAAGGAGTATTAGTTACAAATGGCGAACAAATAGAAGCTTCAATGTTTGAAAGTGACGATGTTGGTGGAGAAATAATGCAAGGTGTAAGTAAAGATGGTGCAGTAGTATATGTTTTACCAACACTAAATGATGTATCTGATATAAAAGATATACGACTAACTTGGTCTGCTAGTTATGAAACAGATAATTACGAAGAAGATTCATTTAAAGATTATGATGCAAGAATAACACTTAAATAACAAAAAACGCCCTCCCCGCAAGAGATAAGCGTTTTCAAATACACACATAGGAGTATGCAAATATATTTTAACATAGTTTGCTGTACCCTTCAAAAGAACATACGTTCCAAATCAAAGAGGTGGTGCTATTAATGAAAATTAAAAAGTTAAAAAATGGAAAATACGCCGTTCGTTTGCGCATCAAAGTCGACGGTGAATGGAAAGAAAAGCGTTTGACAGATACAAGTGAAACAAACTTAATGTATAAAGCGTCTAAATTATTAAAACAAGCTGAACATGATAGTAGTTCTTTAAAAGAGTGGAAATTCAAAGAGTTTTACGAATTATTCATGAAAACTTTTAAAGATGGAAAAAGCAGTCAATCTACAATTAATTTATATGATCTTGCTTATAATCAGTTCGTTGATTATTTCGATGAAAAAATTAAACTTAATTCGATTGATGCTGTGCAGTATCAACAATTTATTAATCATTTATCTGTAGACTATGCAATATCCACTGTAGACACCCGGCACCGCAAAATTAGAGCGATTTTTAATAAAGCTGTCCATTTAGGCTACATGAAGAAAAACCCAGCCATAGGCGCTCATATAAGCGGACATGATGTGGCAAAAACAAAAGCACAATTTATGGAAACCGACAAGGTTCATTTACTATTAGAAGAACTTGCAAATTTTCATTCTATATCACGAGCAGTTATCTTTCTAGCAGTGCAAACAGGAATGCGATTTGAAGAAATTATTGCACTGACAAAAAAAGACATCAATTTCACTAAACGTTCTATATCAGTGAACAAAGCTTGGGATTATAAATACACTAATAGTTTTGTTGATACTAAAACAAAAAAATCTCGAGTAATCTATATTGATAACTCCACCATTCAATATTTACAGTCTTATATAAATTGGCATACTGATTATATCAAAGAACATGCTATTAAAAACCCATTAATGTTATTATTCATCACCTACCATAATAAGCCCGTTGACAATGCGTCATGTAATAAAGCTTTGAAGAAAATATGCACAACAATTAATTCTGAACCAGTGACATTACACAAGCTACGACATACGCACACAGGCTTATGTGTAGAAGCTGGCATGGATATTATATATGTAGCTGATAGACTTGGTCATGATGATATTAATACAACCTTGAAATACTATAGTCATCTAAGTTCTAATTTGCGTCAATATAATCAGTCCAAAGTAGATGCTTTTTTCACACTAAAAACAGATGAAAATACCACAAATTTTGCCACAAATGCCACAAAAACAACGGAATAAAACGGGTATTATAAGATATTAAAAAATCTCCAAACCGTCCATTCATCCTTTAATACCAAGGCTTTTCAACGTTTTAAAGATTCTTTAAAAATACATTATAACGTCCTGAGAGGGATTCGAACCCCCGACCGACGGCTTAGAAGGCCGTTGCTCTATCCAGCTGAGCTATCAGGACAAATGGCACTGTTTTTTCAACAGCCAAATACCATTTTATGTTTAAATCGCTTGTTTGTCAATGGTTTTCTTTAAGTTATTGCATTTTTTCTTTTTCGGGTGTCTTTTGACCTAGTTATGCTTCGTTAATGGGAAGGTTTGGGTTAGGTCTGTTAGTTCGTTGTCGTCCCGGTCCATGAATCGAACTTGAATGCCTTCTGGTGTTGAATCGATAAGAGCGTATGTTTTGACACGGATGCGTCCTCTTGGTAAGGAAATGCTTCCTGGGTTTAAAATGATGGTGTCGTCTAGCATGTCTACTCCTAATTCATGCGAATGACCAAAAAAGGCAAAATCTGCGTTTAGTTCACGTGCACGATATCGTAAATTCATGAGTGTCATTTTGATGTTATAGAGATGTCCGTGTGTGGTGAAAATGCGGTAGCCGTCTACTTCTCCCACCCAATCATTTGGAAAACCGCCACCAAAGTCACAGTTGCCTCGAACAGTATGAAATCCCTGAATCGCAGGATCGTCAGCTTCTAATTCAGAATCCCCACAATGGATCATCGCATCGACTGTATTTTCGTATTTTTCTTTAAGATGGATTAAGCAGTCACGTTCTGAGTGGCTGTCGCTAACTACTAATAATTTCATTTTGTTTCCTCCCCCGTGATACTGTTACTTATTTTCTCACTTTTTGGTTACTTTTTCTACTACTTCTGCTAAATCTTTTTCTAGTTGTTTAATGGCATTAGCACGGTGGCTGATTTCGTTCTTTTTCTCTGCTGGAATTTCTGCCATTGTAAGACCGAATTCTGGTAAGAAAAATAGTGGATCATAACCGAAACCATTTGTTCCACACAATTGTTCTGCAATAACGCCCTCTACTTCACCGGTATAAAAAGATGTTTTCTCAGAAGGTGTGGCTACAGCAAGTGTACAGTGGAAACGAGCCGTTCTTTTGTCCGGTTCAACACCTTCTAAGTTTTTAAGTAGTTTTTCGTTATTTTTGGCATCATCGTGCGCGACACCTGCATAACGTGCGGAATAGACGCCAGGAGCTCCGTCAAGCGCGTCTACGATTAAACCAGAATCATCAGCAATGACGGTTTGATTTAACACGCTAGCGACCGTTTCTGCTTTAAGAGCGGCATTTTCGGCAAAGGTTGTTCCAGTTTCTTCTATTTCACCAATTTCTGGAAAATCAGCAAGGGTTGCTACTTCGATATTAAATTTCGCAAAGATTTTTTCGAATTCTTTTGCTTTTCCTTTGTTTGCGGTGGCGATAATAATTTTACTCATTTCTTATTCTCCTTTAATCCGCGCTGTGACTTTGTCTCCGAGTGTTTCTTTTTGGATTTCGATTAGTTCGCTAATTCCTTTTTTACCTAGGGCAATTAGTTCAGCCAGTTCTGTTTCCGAGAATGTAGCTTCTTCGCCAGTTCCTTGAAGTTCTACAAAAGCGCCGCTACCAGTCATGATAATATTCATGTCAACTTGCGCTGCACTGTCTTCTACGTAGTTAAGGTCAAGTACGGTGCCGCCTTCTTCTAAAACGCCTACGCTTGTTGCTGCTAGGAAATCTTTGACTGGGAATTTAGCAAATGGTACTGCTTCGTCTAGTTTGGCAATTGCCATAACCATGGCGATGAATGCGCCAGTAATAGAAGCTGTACGAGTACCTCCATCTGCTTGGATAACGTCGCAATCGAGCCAAATCGTTCTTTCACCAAGGGCATCTAAATCAACAACAGCACGGAGCGCACGTCCGATTAAACGCTGAATTTCCATTGTTCTGCCAGTAACTTTACCTTTTGAAGATTCACGGATATTTCGGGTGTTTGTTGCTCGTGGTAACATCGAGTATTCTGCAGAAATCCAGCCGCGGCCTTCTCCTCGCATAAATGGTGGCACTTTTGTTTCTACACTTGCAGAACAGATAACTTTTGTATTTCCTGATGCAATTAGCACAGAACCTTCTGGATGCATTAAATAATCTGGTGTTACTTCAATATTTCGTAATGCATTACTTTCTCTTCCATCAACTCTCATTATTGGCACCTCTTATTTTCCTAATTTAATATGTTCTACAGTCATATCTGGCATATTTAACCAGTCTTTTGCAATATCTTTAAAAATTTGTGTCGAGCCCGTAGTGAAAAAGCGGTGCTCAATTTCTTCGTCTGTAGAATCTAATAAATTATGGTAATCCAGTAACGCGCTAACTTCACTAGCAGTTTCTTCTCCGGAGTTAATAACAGCAACGCCGTCTCCCATAAAATTCTCAATAATTGGTTTTAAAAGTGGATAATGTGTACAACCCAAAATCACCGTATCAATCTTGGTACTTTTCAGTGGTAAGAGAGATTCGGCTACTACTTTTTTAGCAATGGCGCTTTTGTATTCCCCTGATTCTACGACAGATACAAATTTGGGACACGCGAGCGAATCTACTTCTACTCGGCGGTTAAGTCCTTTGAGCGCGGTTGGATAAGCCATACTTTCTACTGTTCCAAGTGTGCCTAATACGCCAATTTTGTTGTTTCTTGTTGCCTTGAGTGCTGCTCTTGAACCTGGTTGGATAACACCAATTACTGGAATATCCAATTTTTCACGAATATCATATAATGCTGCTGCTGTTGCTGTATTACATGCAATAACGAGCATTTTGATGCCACGGTCTACGAGAAAATTAGTCATTTCCCAAGTAAACTTAGCTACTTCTTCTTTGTCGCGTGGTCCATAAGGGCAACGTGCGGTATCACCTAAATAATATACTTGTTCATGGGGTAGCTGTTTTAGCACTTCTCGCACTACTGTCAAACCGCCTACTCCCGAATCAATAAAGCCAATAGCTTGTTTCACAGTCTCGCCTCAATTTCTTTATTAATTTCCAATTTTTTTATCTATACCTTCCATTTTCTTATTTTTTCGGTTTTTTCGCAAGTCTTTTTTGAGAAAAAAGGTTTTTTATGGAAATTTATTTATTGTGCTTTCCATTTTAGGGTGATTTTGGTTATAATGGTGTATGAAAGTGGGGTATCCGAAATGACAGAAAATGAACAGAATAAAAACGAGGAAAAAGCTCTCGTTCCAAGTTTTGGTTTAGATTTACTACGAGATTATTTAATTCCTGAACTACTTGGAGATGAAGCACCTCACATTATGTACTGGGCAGGAAAAGACTTGGCGCGCAAATTTCCACTAGCGTCTCTAGAAGAAGTAGCTGAATTTTTTGAGGAAGCCTCTTGGGGTAGTTTTAGCATTTTGAAAGAAAAGAAAGATGAAATGCGTTTACTTTTAGAAGGTGAAATGGTAGCTGCTCGTTTCCGTACACAAGAAGAACCTACGTTTAAACTAGAAGCTGGTTTTATTGCGGAACAAATGCAGTCACAGAAAAAACTGTATACGGAGAGCTATGATGAAATTGATAAACGTAAAAAACAAGTAACGATTATTGTTAAATGGGATCGTAAAGAAACGATTGATAACGAAGAGCGTTACTAAAAATAATAAGCTTGTCGCAACAAAGGGAAGATTCACTTTGTTGCGGCAAGCCTATTTTTATTTATCGAGTTCAAATTGGTCATGTAATACTTGGGCTGCTTCGACCATTTTACGTGCTGGTACAACTGTGGAAACTTTGATTTCGGATGTGCTAATCATTTTGATAGGAATATTGTTTTCTGTTAAAGCTTCAAACATTTGCGCGGCTACACCCGGATTACTTACCATTCCTGAGCCAACGATAGATACTTTCGCTAATTCTTGCTCGGACTCTAGTTTTTCGATTTGAAGTAATTCTTTGCTTTCTTCTAAAACTGCTAGTGTGGCTAACAGTGCGCTTGTTTTGATAGTGAAGGATAGATTACCGTGACCTAGTCCAGTGATTCCTTGAATAATAATATCTACATCAATATTATTTTCGGCTAATTTCGTAAAGACTTTAGACACACGCATCGCTTCTTTTTGTTTCCAGTGGATAGTGACACGGGTGATTTGGTCTTCAAAAGCAATTCCACGGACTACTTTAGTGTTTTCCATTGTTAAATCCTCCTCAATCATTGTTCCTGCTACTTGTTCGTGGCTCGCTCTAACTTCAAGCGGAATTCGGAAATTTTTTGCATATTCAACGGAGCGCGGATGTAAGACACCGGCGCCGAGATTGGCTAATTCTAGCATTTCATCATAGGTGATTTGTTCTAACTTTTGGGCTTTTTTGACATAACGTGGATCTGTTGTAAATACGCCAACTACATCCGTGCAAATCGCGCATTTTTCTGCGTTTAAAGCAGAGGCAATGGCAACGGCGGTTGTGTCTGATCCACCTCGACCTAATGTCGTAATTTCGCCGTCTGTTGTGAAACCTTGGAACCCTGCAACAACAACGATTTGTCCTGCGTCTAGCGCTTCTTCTATTCGCGCACTATCAATATCGGCAATTCTCGCATTACTATGTACGGCTTCTGTTTCAATTCCCGCCTGCCATCCAGTATAGGAAATAGCATCGTGCCCTTTTTCTTTTAATGTCATCGCAAGTAGCGCAATCGTAATTTGTTCTCCAGTGGAAAGAAGCATATCCATTTCGCGTTTATCTGGTGCCTCGCTAATTTCTTCTGCCATCGCGACTAATTTGTCGGTTGATTTCCCCATTGCGGAAACGACGACGATGACTTTATTTCCTTGCTTTTTCTCATAAATGGCTTGATCCGCTGTTTTCCCGATTTTATCAACGGTGCTCACAGACGTTCCACCAAATTTTAATACGACTAGTCCCAATCTCGTTCCCCCCTGCCTTGTTAGTTCTTTTTTTATCAATGTTTATATTTTAGCGCATTTATGTGTTGAAGGGAAGTTTATTATATATAAAAGCTATTTTATCTAACGTGTTAGTTCATAGAAGTAATAATTTTTTGCGCAATAAAACGCCAATAACATCAAAGTCATTGGCGTTTTATTATTGTGTGAAAAATCATTTTTGCTCGGTATTTTTTGCTTTTTCATTAAATGCGGTAATGTGTTTGTGCACTTCTTCAGCTACATTTAACGGGACACCGGCTTCTTTTATTTCTTCCACTGATGCTTCTTTTAATTTTTTCATCGAGCCGAAGTGTTTAAGCAATTTTTTCTTGCGACCTGGGCCTACGCCTGGGATGCCGTCAAGAATGGATTGGAAGCCTGTTTTGCTGCGTAGTTGGCGGTGGAATGTGATAGCGAAACGGTGGACTTCATCTTGCATGCGTTGTAATAGGTAGAATTCTTGGCTGTTTCGTTCGAGTGGGACGATTTCAAGTGGATCGCCGAATAATAGTTGACTCGTTCGGTGCTTGTCGTCTTTTGCAAGTCCGGCTACAGGAATGTCTAAGCCTAGCTCATTCGTTAGGACATCTTTGGCACTATCAATTTGCCCTTTACCACCATCAATTAAGATTAAATCAGGCATTGGTAGCCCTTCTTTAAGCACTCGCCAGTAACGTCGACGGATAACTTCACGCATCGTCGCGTAATCATCTGGGCCTTCTACGGTTTTGATTTTGTATTTGCGGTAATCGTTTTTACTTGGTTTGCCGTCAAGGAATGTCACCATTGCGGAAACTGGGTCTGTACCATGAATATTCGAGTTATCAAAGGCTTCGACGCGTGACGGTGTTGGGATTCCCATTGCTTCTCCAAGTCGTTCTACTGCCCCGACTGTGCGTTCTTCATTGCGCTCAAGTAACATGAATTTTTCGTTTAGCGAGATTTTGGCATTTTTATAAGCAAGTTTTACGAGATCTTTTTTGTTGCCGCGTTGTGGGACGATAATTTTTGTGTCAGGAACAACGGCTTGAACGGCTTCGCTATCGACATCATCTGGTAGATATATTTCTTTGGGCGGAATATGGTTGGCTTTTTGATAAAATTGACCAATAAAAGTGAGAAAATCTTCGTCCGCATCATTATAAAATGGAAATTGGGAAACGTCGCGCTCAATCAGTTTCCCTTGGCGAATGAAGAATACTTGGACGCACATCCAGCCTTTATCAATCGCGTAACCGAAGACATCGCGGTCAACGAAATCATTCATCGTCATTTTTTGTTTTTCCATCGTTGTTTCGATTGCGTTAATTTGGTCGCGGAACTCACCAGCTTTTTCGAATTCCATATTTTCTGCGGCTTCTTGCATTTTTTTCATTAAATCATTTTTGACGGTTTTATAGCCACCGTTTAAGAATGCCACAATTTCGTCTTGCATTTCTTTATACTTACTTGCTTCCACGTCAAATACACACGGGGCAAGGCATTGTCCGAGGTGATAGTACAAACACACTTTATTTGGTAGCGTACTGCATTTACGAAGTGGGTACAGTCGGTCTAAGATGCGCTTCACTTCATTTGCAGCATACACATTTGGATATGGGCCGAAATATTTCCCTTTATCTTTCTTTACTTGGCGGGTAATAATCAGTCGTGGATGTCGTTCGTTCGTGATTTTAATAAACGGATAAGTTTTATCATCTTTTAGGCGAATATTAAAACGTGGATCATGTTTTTTAATTAAATTAATTTCTAGTAGTAAGGCTTCTACGTTGGATGATGTTACGATATATTCAAAGTCCACAATTTCTTGAACTAAGCGTTGCGTTTTACTATCGTGTGTTCCTGAAAAATAGGATCGAACACGATTTTTTAAAATTTTTGCTTTCCCAACGTAAATTATTGTTCCTTGTCTATCTTTCATCAAATAACAACCAGGTTGGTCCGGCAGAAGCGCTAGTTTATTTTGGATATGTTCAGAAGACATTTTATCAACTCCAGTTACACATTTAAAAAGAAGCTTAGAATGTTTGTTCTAAGCTTCTTTCATTTTAGCATAATTTTAAACGTATTTGTTGATGACTTCATCCAGTTCTTCTTTTGGACGGTAGCCGATAATTGTTTCTACTACTTCGCCGTCTTTTTTGATAAGAAGTGTTGGAATACTCATTACACCAAAGCTTCCTGGTGTTTCTGGGTTTTCATCTACGTCCATTTTGACGATTTTAAGTGCTTCGCCGCGTTCTTCTTGTATTTCTTCTAAAACTGGAGCCACCATGCGGCAAGGACCACACCATGTTGCCCAGAAATCTGTTAATACTAAGCCTTCGCTAGTTTCTTTCTCGAATGTTGCATCTGTAATTTCTTTTACCATGATTTAATTCACTCCTTATGACTTTCGTACACACAGTATAGCATTTACACCCTATTTGGAGCTATATTTTTGCTCAGTTGTTTACTTAAACTCAACAATCGTTACGCCGTTTCCGCCTTCTGCTGCTGCGCCGAAACGGATTGATTTGACCATGCGATGGTTTTTCAGATATTCTGTGACCCCGGTTCTCAGAGCGCCCGTTCCTTTACCATGAATAATAGCTACTTGTGGATACCCTGCGAGCAGTGCTTCATCCAGATATTTGTCGACTTTTTGTAGCGCGTCTTCATATCGTTCGCCTCGTAAATCGAGTTCGCTTTTAGCTGGAGAACCACTACTATGAACGGATGTAATGATACGTTGTTTTTTTGGTTTTTCTGGTTGAATGTATTCTAAGTCGGCAGTTTTGATTTTCATTTTGATGATGCCGATTTGGACGTTCCATTCTTTATCGCTAATTTTGTTTAAAAGTGTGCCTTTTTGGCCAAGTGAGAGGACGCGAACATTGTCTCCTTCTTGGAATACGTGTGGCTTTTGTTTTGGCGCTTGTGGAATGGTTTTGTTGATTGTTTTTGGTTTAGCATTCCCAAGTCTTGTTTTGGCATCGATAAGTTCGTGTTCTTTGATGCCTGCTGCTCCATTTAATTGCATGGTGCGCAATTCGTGGATGATTTCTTCTGCCTCGGCTTCGGCTTTTTCCACAATAGTTGCTGCTTTTTCACTCGCTTGTTCGATTAATTTATCTTTTTGTTGATAGTAATTGCTGATTTCTTTTTGTAAATCTTTTAAAAGGCTATCGGCCCCGCGAGCTAATTCACGTGCTTCCTCATACTCGGTTTCCGCTAAGTTCCGTTTCTCTTCTAGGCTGGAAATCATATCATTTAAATCGGCACTTTCGGTATCGACAAGGCTTCTTGCTTCGGTGATAATATTTTCGCTTAGTCCTAAGCGGCGTGAAATATCAAAAGCGTTACTTCGACCTGGTACACCGATTAATAATTTATACGTTGGGCTAAGTGTTTCGACATTGAACTCAACAGAAGCATTGGTTGCATGAACGCGATTATACCCATATGCTTTTAGTTCCGGATAATGGGTCGTTGCAACAACACTTGCGCCTTTTGCATGGCTTGCATCAAGAATGGCGATTGCTAAAGCCGCACCTTCTTGTGGGTCTGTTCCCGCTCCGAGTTCATCGTACAAAATAAGCGATTTCTGATTAACATTTTCCAAAATGGAAACAATATTCGTCATGTGAGACGAGAACGTACTTAAACTTTGTTCGATGGATTGTTCGTCACCAATATCGGCAAATACATGCTCAAAAACAGCGATAGTAGAATCTTCTTGCGCTGGGATTTGAAGTCCAGATTGTGCCATGAGTGTTAGTAATCCCAATGTTTTCAAAGTAATTGTTTTACCACCTGTATTTGGACCAGTGATAACGATGGTAGTGAAATCTTCGCCTAAATAAATATCGTTCGCTACAACTTTCGCAGCGTCTAAAAGCGGATGGCGTGCGGCAATTAAATGGACGACACCAGCATCACTCAAATGCGGCGTTACAGCTTTCATCGCTTTTCCGAAACGTGCTTTAGCGAAAATAAAATCAAAGCGCCCTAGGATGAAAGTATTATGATGAATTTCATTAATCCAAGCAGCTAGTGAAGCAGAAATTTCAGCAAGAATGCGCTCTATTTCTTGTTTTTCCTTTGCTTGAAGTGCTTTTCGTTCGTTGTTTAAATCCACTACACTTTGTGGCTCAATGAAAAGCGTTTGACCGGAAGCGGACTGGTCATGAACAATACCGCCATAATGACCTTTATATTCTTGCTTCACTGGGATAACATAACGATCATTTCGAATTGTAATAACCGCATCGCTTAGCATTTTAGAGGCGTTACGATCGCGCAAATAAGATTCTAGTTTTTCACGTACGCGGTCTTCGGTGCGGCGGAGTGTTCGGCGAATCGTGCTAAGTGCTTCACTCGCAGTATCTAACACTTTCCCGCTTTCATCTACTGAAATCGCAATATCTTCTTCTACTTCTTTTAGTACTAAAAGTTCATCGGAAAGCGCGCCAAGTAATGGTATTTCTACACCTATTTCCAGTAAATCGTTCATAAAATTCTTCATTTGACGGCTCACACGCAAGTTACTACCAATTTGATAGATTTCAAGGCCGTTTAAATCGCCACCAATCTCTAGCCGTTTCAAATGTGCAAAAACATCTGTTAGACCAGTAATTGGCGCACTTCCCCGTAAACGAATAATTTTAGCCCCTTCTTCTGTTTCAAGTTGCGTTTTTTGAACTACTTGAAAATCAGTTGCTGGCGCGAGTTCCAAAATCGCTTGCTCCCCTAGTGACGAAGAAGCAAATTCGGTGAGTTGTTTTTTTATTTTATCAAATTCTAAAATGGCTTCTACTTTTTTTTCCATTAGTCATCCTTCTTTTTAAAAGTTATTTATTCTGTATAAATTGTTTGAATTCAGCTGCTGTTTTCGTATTCAAAATGGCCGATTTGTCGAGCCAAGCTTTTGTGGCAGCTCGAACGCCAATAGACATGAAATCAAGGTGTTTCGTGTCGTGCGCATCTGTGTTAATCGCAATCGGTACCCCGGCAGCATGTGCCATTTCTAAATGCTCACGGTTTAAATCAAGACGTTGCGGATTGGCATTTAATTCTAGGGCAGTTCCTGTATTTTTCGCTAACTGGATTAGTTCTTTCATATTAACATGATATGGCTTTCTTTTCACGACAATTCTACCTGTCGGATGCGCAATCAAACGAACATATGGATTTTCGCAGGCCGTTTTTAATCGCTTCATAATTTCTTCTTCTGATTGTTGGAAACTGGAATGGATGGATGCGATAACAAAATCCAACTGTTTCAAAGTCTCATCATCAAAATCAAGCGACCCATCTGCTAGAATATCCATTTCAACGCCGGAATAAACATCAATTTCCGGATAATTAGCTGCTATTTTTTTAATTTCTGCTTGCTGCTCCAATAATCTTTTTTCATCCAGACCATTAGCTACTCGCAAAAATTTCCCGTGATCTGTAATAACCATGTATTCATATCCTTTTGCGATACATGCTTCAATCATTTCTGGAATCGCGTAAGCTCCGTCCGACCAAGTTGTATGCATGTGCAAGTCCCCGCGAATATCGCTTAATTCAAGGAATTTTGTATCTTTCGTCACGCGCTCAATTTCTGTACCATCTCGGCGAACTTCAGGTGGGAGAAACGGAATTTTAAAATGCTCGAAAAATGCTTTTTCCGATTCAAAGTGACGAACACTTCCATCTTCTTGCTCGACTCCATACTCACTTATTTTTTCATTGGATTGTTTAGCTAATTGGCGCATTTTGATATTGTGATCTTTAGAACCCGTAAAATGGTGTAGCGTCGTTGCGAAAGCTTTCTTTTCTACTAAGCGGAAATCCACGGAAATGGTGATATTATCTTCTAACACAGCCGATACTTTTGTTTCACCAGCTCCAATAACATCCGTAATTAATGGAAATGCCAGTAATGCTTTTTGTACTTCTTCTGGTTTTTCCGTCGCAATAACATAATCTAAATCTTTCACCGTTTCTCGCAATCTACGTAGACTTCCAGCTTGAGCAAAAGTTTCGATTGGAGCAATATCCGCAAGATAAGCTTCTACTTTTTGAATAATTGGTAAGACATCATTTAACGGATATCTATCAGGACGCTCACCCATTTCGCGCACTGCTTCTGCCATTTTTTCAGCAGACTTTTTACCAAAACCTTTCAATGCTTCGATATGACCATTTTCTGCTTCTTGGAGTAGTGTGTCTTTATCCACCACACCAAGCTCATGATAAAGGCGCGATAATTTCTTACCACCAAGCCCAGGCACATCTAAAAGTGGAACGAGACCTGCTGGGACTTCTTTTTTTAGTTCCTCCAGTTCAGGACATTCCCCGCTATCTAAATAACGTTGAATAATTTCACCCGTTGTTTTTCCAATACCACTAATCTTCGTGAAATCCTCTATTTCGGAAAGACTTCTACTATCTAATTCAATTGCTTGCGCAGCTTTGCGGAAAGCAGATATTTTAAAGCTATTTTCTCCTTTTAATTCCATATAAATGGCAATTTCTTCGAGTAAACGAATAATCTCTTTTTTATTAGTAGCCATCTTTAATCCCTCCCTGTAAAGTCATTAAAAAATACCAGAGAAATCCTATCCAAAATTGGCTAAGAGTATACATCTGGTATCGAATGTTTCTTTTATTTTGGCAGAATGTCTGTCATCCAGTCATAAAATTGTTCGGATAAAATCGGCGTGTTTTCCAGCATCCACTGGGCAACCGTTGAACTATCAATAAGGTTTTCAGACCAATTCGCCGGATAAATTGCCATGATGAACAGTACGACAAAAATAAGTAAGTAAGACTTAATAACACCAAAAACAGCAGCTAATAATCCGTTAATTTGGCGTAAGACTGGTATTTTAGTCAAACCGCCAACTAAGGAAGCGAGCATATGCACAACAATGATAGCGACGATAAAAATAATCGCAAATCCGAGTACGTTATAATAAGCTGTTTCTGTTCGTAATTCCTGTAAAATAATAGATAATCCATCTGAAGTATCACTACCTGGATAAGGTATAAAAGTTAAGTGTGGCGCTAAATCTTCGTAATACGTATACGAGATAAAAAATGCCAATATATAACCTAAAAATAAGATAAGTTGTTTGATAAGGCCCGTTCTAAATCCTGCGAAAAAGCCACAAACAAGTAAAATTAAAATAATCGCATTTAAAATCATTAATCTCTTCCTTTGATTCGAGCCAGTTCTTGTTCCAACTCTAGATATTTTTGTTCTAGTTTTAGATAATCGTGCATTGCATTAACAGCTGTCAGTACAGCGAGCCTGCCACTATCTAGTGCATGATTTTGGGAGCCGATTTCGTGCATTTTTTCATCGACCTCGCGAGCTACTTTACGTAAGTGGTCTGTTGTCTCTACGCCAACAATTGTATATTCTCTACCGTAAATTGTTGTCACTACTTTATTTCTCTCATTTGCCACGTATATTCCTCCTCGCCCAAATTCATTTAGGCCGCTACTTGTCATAATCTTATCACGAAAAAGCAGGAAAGAAAAGACTCAACCACCCGTTTAGCCGATATTCAGTCTTTCGTCGTAGTATGTTACAATAGAACTTTGAAAGGATGATGCCTTATCGCAAATACAGTTATCTTAGTTGATCAACCAACACTTGAAAAAATGAAACAAACATATCTCCCTTTTTCTAATCCAAAACTACCACCAGGAGCTGTTTTCGCTGCTAAAAAGCCTGGTGTTTCCATCACTGGCTACAAATCTCGTAAAGTGATGTTTCAAGGAGTAAACGGAGAAGCAGAAGCAAAAAAATGGGTAGCCACGCTTCCAGAAGCAAAAACAAAAACACCCTCTGTTTCTAAAGGGATTCTTCCAGCAAACTTTGCCTCTAAAAATGTCATTGGTTCAGATGAAGTTGGCACTGGTGATTTTTTTGGACCGATTACGGTTTGTGCCGCATATGTGGACGCCGAAATGATACCCCTTTTAAAAGAGCTAGGCGTAAAGGATTCGAAAGCAATGAAAGATCCAGAAATTTGTCGTATTGCTGAGAAAATCATGCCGCTTGTTCCACACAGTGTGTTGCTTTGCCCTAATCCTAAATACAATGAACTTCAAAAAAGAGGCATGAATCAAGGACAAATGAAAGCTTTACTACATAACCGCGCGATTGAAAACGTCTTGAAAAAGCTCACACCTATAAAACCAGAGGCGATTTTAATTGATCAATTTGCTGAGAAAAATACGTATTATCGTTATTTAGCAAAAGAACCAAGCATTATTCGAGAAGATGTATTTTTTGCGACAAAAGCGGAAGGATTACACCTTTCCGTCGCTGCTGCTTCGATTATTGCTCGTTATAAATTTGTGCAAGCTTTTGATGCGATGTCAAAAGAAGTTGGCATCCCACTTCCAAAAGGCGCAGGACCTCATGTGGATGCTGTTGCAGCGGAAATCATCGAACGATTTGGTCTGGAAACATTAGCGAAATATACAAAACAGCATTTCGCTAATACAGAGAAAGCATTAAAAATGGTTAAAAAGTAAAAAAACATCTCGTCAATGAATGGCGAAATGTTTTTATTTATATAGAAGGAATTTGCCAATCAATTGGTTTTACACCATTTTGTTCTAAAAATTGATTCGTCTTAGAAAAATGTTTGCATCCCATAAAACCGCGCGATGCTGAGAGCGGACTGGGATGTACGGATGTAAATGCAGTATGTTTCGGATTTGTTAATAATTGCAACTTTTCTTTCGCATTGTTTCCCCATAGTAAAAAGACTACTGGCTCTTCTTTTTGGTTAATGATTTCAATAATGCGGTTTGTTAGTATTTCCCAGCCTTGTCCTCGGTGTGAGTTGGCTTGACCAGCGCGAACAGTTAGAACCGTATTTAATAATAGCACTCCTTGATCTGCCCACGGTATCAAATAACCATTGTTTGGAATCTCACAATTCAAGTCGTTATGTAATTCCAAATAAATATTCTGCAGTGATGGTGGAATCTGCACTCCCTGTTGAACGGAAAATGATAATCCATGCGCTTGACCTGGTCCGTGATATGGATCTTGCCCGAGTATTACTACTTTGACATCTTTACAAGCGGTATGTTTTAACGCATTGAAAATGTCGTACATATCCGGAAATACTTTTTTCGTTTGGTATTCTTTTTTTAGGAACTGGCGAAGGGTTAAATAATACGGTTGGTTAAACTCATTTTTTAGTAACTCATCCCAGTCATTTCCGAGTTTTATCATGATTTTTACCTCCTTCATTCATCTATCTATATCTTAGCAAAATAGTCTTTGGAAGCAAACTAAAAACCGCATCCCCTTTTTTAAAGGAATGCGGTTTATTGTGTTATTTTTTCGGTGGTACGTTTTCTTGATGGTCGCCTTTTCTTGTGATAAATGGCCACCAGTTGCCGCGTCCGAATAGTTTAACCATTACCGGAACGAAGAGTGGTAAAATAACGACGGCATAGAGTACTAAGCCGATTAAAACGACCGTCGCAATTTCGAGTAAGGAAAGCACGCCAGCTGGCATCATTGCGGCGAATGTTCCACCGAGGATAATGACCGCTGAGAAGATAACGCCACCCATATTTTTCATGGCTTTTATCATTCTATCGCGTACAGAAAGTCCGTTATATTCGTTAAATCTTGACATCAAGAATATCGAATAATCGATACCGAGCGCGACGAGTACAACAAATCCGAAGAACGGTGTTGCCCACGTTAGACCACTATATCCGAGAATGCGCATGAAGATAATTTCTGCGAATCCAAGTGCAGCAAAGTATGTTAATACGAGTGATGCAATCAGATAAATTGGCATTACTAGGGAACGCAAGACAATAACAAGTGTTACGAAAACACTCGCTAGAACAATGACAAGAACTAAATGATAGTCAGCTGTTGACATATCTCTTGTATCGTAGTTGGCGCTTGTCATTCCTCCAATACCAATTTTCGCATTTTCTAGTTTTGTTCCTTTCATACTAGCTGCGAGTTGTTCATTAATGTCATCAATTGAATCCATCGCTTCATTGGAATATGGATTTTTCGTCAAAATTACATTAATCGTTGCCAGTTTTCCGTCAGAAGAGATGTATTGATCTAATACTTTTTGGAAATCAGCATTTTTTAGTAGCGCATCTGGTACATAAATACCGGAACTTGCGTAAGGAACTTTTGACCAATCATCAATAAGTCCGTTCGCTGTGTTTAGACCGCTTTCTACTTTGCCTAGGCCGTCTGCGCCAGAAGTTAAGCCATCTGTTAATTGCCCCATTTGACCGCTAATACCTGCAAAGCCATCTTTTAGGGCACCTTGTCCAGCAGCGATTTGTGTTAGTGCATTAGAGATTTCCGGCATTTTGGAAACAACTTGTCCTTGACCATCTGCGGCTTGATTGAGGCCTTTTTCTAATTGATCAAGTCCTGTTTCGATTTGACCAAGTCCTGTACTAAAAGCGCTAAGTCCATCAGAGATTTGTTTGGACTGCTCATTTAATTGATTCATCGCTGTTGCTAGTTGTTGAATGCCTTGATTTAGTTCTTTCATTTTTGCTTGAAGTGCTGCCATTTGTTGTCCAGCAGAGGTTTTCAGTTCGTTACCAGCTGTTTCTAAGCCTTGAATATCTGCGGCTAGTTTTTGGAAACGAGGGTCATTTCTCACTTCTGGATGCGCTGCTGCGAACGCTTGGAAAGAAGCACCAATTTTTTTGAATTGCTCTTCAAGTTTGGAAGTATCAATTGCTTGAGAGCTAGGGTTTTCAAAGCCTTTTAGTTGGTCAGCTACGTTTTGTAAGTTTTTCTGAATTTCTACGTATCCTGCTTGGATTTGCGCTTCTCCATTTTGTAACGTAGCTAGTTGTGATTTGGCTTCTGCTACGCCTTGTTTTAAATCACCAGCACCAGTTGCTCCGCTTTCAATGCCTGTTTGGATTTGTGCGAGTGCTGTTTGTAATTGGTTAATTCCTTCTTGTGTTGCAACAGTGCCTTTTTGTAAATCACTTACTCCCGCAACAGCTTTATCCAAGGCTGGCTCGGATTTTTTGAGTTCTGAACTTGCTGAATCTAGTCCTTTTTTCACTTCCCCTACGCCATCAGTCGCTTGACCAACACCGTCATTTACTTGTCCAGCTTGGTTTTTAATGTATATGTCATCTACCCGTTTTCCGGCTGGACGTGAGGCACTCATAACCATATCGATACCTTTTAAATGAGATAAATCATCGGAAATTTTTTCGATTTGCGCGATGTAATCTGTTGTCCGCATATTATCGTCATTTTCAATAAAGATTTGTGTCGGTGCTACTTGGCCTGCTCCGAAACTGTCAGATACGATTTCAAAACCTTTTTTGGAAGGATATTTGTCGCTAATTTCATCTAATGAGTTAAATGATTCTGTTCCTGTATGCAGTAAGATTGGCGGCAACGTGATAGCTGCAACGATTAATAAAGCAATCCACGGTCTTGCAAAAGTGAATTTACCAGCGGCACCCCAAATTTTGTTTTCTTTATGGCTAATATTTTTATTTAACGGCCAGAATAAATGGGTCCCGAGTGTGCTCATAAAGAATGGTACGAGCGTATACAGCGCGGCAAGTAAAACGACAATCCCAACGCCGACTGCTACTGCGGAACGGTATAAATCAAATTGCACAAAATATAGCGAAGTAAATGCTACGAGAACAGCTACACCACTATAAATGACTGTTTTTCCTGCTGTACGATACGTTGCATGAACAGCTTCTCGTGGATTGAGACCGGCACCCATTTCTTCTTTAAATCGACTCATTAAGAGAATACAATAGTCGGTCCCAATTCCGAACATAATACAAACCATAAAGATTTGCGTGTATGTGGAAACCGGGAAATTAAAAATATCAATTAAAAATGCTACCGTGCTTTGCGCAACGAGGTAACTAATTCCCACGGTTAAAAGTGGAATAAATGGCGCTACTGCGGAACGGAATACAAGGAATAATACGACTAAAATAAAGACAACGGTGATACCTTCTGTTTTATGTAAGCCGTCTTCGGAGCCTTGAACCACATCTTCTTGAATTAGTTTATTACCAGTTAAATATGTGTCAACGCCTTTTACATCCATCTTTTTGTCTAATGCGTTACGGATGCTTTTAACCGAAGCATCTGTGTCATCTACAGTTAAACTTGCTACCAGTGTTTTACCATCTTTAGATAAGAACTTATCTTTTAGTTCTGGTTGGTTAAAGCTTGATACCACATTCGTTACGTGTAGCTCGTCTTTATCTTTTTCGATAGAGTCCAGTGATTTCTGGATATCGTTTAATTCTGTTCCAGTTAACTTATGGTCAGCTGTATAAACAGCAATGTAAGCTGAACCTTTGTCATCTGGATTATGTTTCTTTTGCATTTCCGTTGCTAGTGATGACGGGTAGCCATCAGGCAGTTTTAATTCGCCTTTTTCGCGCACGAGATCTGCCATGGGTGGTGCAATTAACATTAGTACGACTGCTGCTGCAAGCCAAAACGCTAAAACGGCCCAGCGGAGTTTCATAATCCATTTCATGCCAAATCTCTCCTTTTATTGTCTAGGTTCAACAACTGACTTGGTAATCTTTTGAAATAATTCAAAAAATTGTTCGCTGTCTTTTTCTCCTAGTATCTCGAGCCATTCATTCACGAGTAACTCTAATTGTTTTTCGCATTCTTCGTAAACGTTATTCCCTTTTTCTGAGATGGTTAAAACTACGGCGCGTTTATCTTGTTGGTTTCGTTCTCGTCTAATGTAGCCTTTTTCTTCTAATTTCTTCAGTTTCGGTGTAATAGCGCTCTTATTTACTGCTAAAGAGGCTGCGAGTTTTGTTGCGCTGATACCGTTGCAGGTAGCAATCTCGCGCAAAACAAAAAACTGCTCAATGGAAAGATCCACAGTACTTGCTGAAATTTCTGAAATAGCTTGATGTATTTGATTCATCGCAAATATGTATGTTTGTTGGTAACTCTTTATTAGTTGTTTTACTTTTTGTCTTTCCAAATAAAGTTCACCCCCTTAACTATTTTTCAGTTTAAGCTTTATTTATTTTTAAGTCAAATGAAAAGAACTTGCTCAAAAAAACAAGTTCTTTTCTAGATTATTCCACTGATTTTAGCGCTTCAATCATGTCGATGCGTTTCAGCTTAATGTGCATAACAACCATGACAACAGTTGCAAAAACGAGTGTGAGTATGCCGGAAAATAGGTAACTTGTCCAACTAATTGCTGGGCTGAACATCATTTGATCCACTTCTGCGGTGGTGATGATAAAGCGGTGCAAGAAGAAGCCAAGAACAAATCCAGCTATAATGCCCATTAAGGTTAAAATAATATTTTCACGGTAAACATACATCGTCACTTCTTTTGGATAAAAACCGAGTACTTTGATAGTGGAAAGTTCTCGAATACGTTCTGATACATTGATATTTGTCAGGTTGTAGAGCACAACGAATGCAAGTAATGCTGCAGACGTAATGAGTACCACGATAACAATATTGAGACTATCCAGTGTTTCATTTAGTAAAGAACTAACATTATTAGAAAATGTAACATTTAATATCGCTTTACTATCTGTTAATTTTTCTGCAAAATCGCTCTCTACTTTTTCAGAAGTATCTTTTAACATTAATAAATCTAAATTGTAAACTGGTTTTTCTTTAAAAACTTGTTGGTAATATGCTTTCGTCATATAAATGTAGTGCATTGCATAGTTTTCGGTAATAGCACTGACTTTTATTTGAAACTTATCATTCTCCGCGTTTTTCACGGTGATTGTGTCGCCTGGTTTGACGTCAAAAAGTTTAGCTAATTTTTCAGTGATAATGGCCCCATCATCCGTGAGTTTTTCGGTCGTATGACTGGCACGGTCGCGAAGCACAATATAGTCTGGCAATTCATTTACATTTTTAGGAACAATAATAGATGTAGCTTGTGCTGATTGTCCTGATTTTACAGTATCTATATTGGTTTGTGACATGGCTAGCTTACTTTTGATATTGGAGTCATCCATTAGCTCATCAAAAGTTTCTTTGGCTGTAGGTGGCGCACTCATATCTTCGTAGACAGCAGCATCATACTTCATTATTTGGCCATATTGCATTTTGGCGATATCACTAATAGAATTCCGGAGACCAAAACCAGTAAGAATTAAAGCTGTACAGCCCGCAACACCTAGAACCGTCATGAGCATTCTTTGTTTGTAGCGGAATAAATTTCTTGCAGTAACTTTACTTGTGAAGTTCATTCGTTTCCAAATAAAACTAATCCGCTCAAGGAAAATACGTTTACCAATTTTTGGCGCTTTTGGACGCATTAACGTTGCTGCATTAGCGCGAAGTTCTGCTCGACAAGCTACATAAGCGGTAAATGTTGTACAGAATAACGCAACAAATAAGGATAGCAAACTGTAGCTCCAGTAAAAGCCAATATCCACTGGCGGCATTTCATACATCGATTTATAGGCGTTAAAAATGATATTCGGGAAAAACTGGAATCCAATTAATATTCCAAGAACGCTCCCGATTATACTCGCGGTAGAGCCATATACGAGGTATTTCAAAATAATGCTACCATTAGAATAACCAAATGCTTTCAACGTTCCAATTTGTGTTCTTTGTTCCTCTACCATCCGCGTCATCGTCGTCAAACAAACGAGCGCAGCGATTAGGAAGAAGAAAATTGGGAATGCGGTTGATAACGAGGTTAAACGATCTGCATTTTCTTTATATTCGCTGTAGCCTGGATTGTCGTTTCGATCAAGGACATAATATTTTGGAAGTTTGAGCGCATCTAGTTTTTCTTGACCGATTTTAACCTCTTTTTCGGCGCTAGCTAGCTTGCCTTCTGCTTTTGCTTTCTCTTTTTCAAACAAAGCGAGATTTTTTTCGTATTCCGCTTGACCTGCGTTTAATTTGGCAAGTGCGCTTTGTAGTTCTGTGGAACCTGTTTCTTTTCCATCAGCGAGTTGTTGTTTTGCTTGCGAAATTTTTTCTAAACCTGCTTGATATTTAGCAAGACCTTCTTGGTAGGCAGTTTTTGCTTGTTGAAGTTCTTGTTCTTTTGCAGCTAAAGTTTGTTCGCCTTGTTCTATTTTTTGTTTTTCAGCGTCTAAAGTAGCTCTGGCGGATTGGTATTCATTTTCAGCGTTACCAACTTGCGCAAGTGCCGCGTTTAAGGCTTCTCTAATTTCCGCATCACTAATATTGCCATTTTCATAATCATCTAGTAACTGATTCATCGCATTTTCATATTCAGCGCGCTCTGCACTTGATAACTCAAGTTCTGATGCAAGCATTTGAAATGAATTTGTTAAGCTGTTCCGGTCTAGCTCAAAATCAGTTAAATCTGGTTGTTTTAAAGCATTTTCTAATGTCGACTTAGCACTTCGCAAATAACCATTTGCTGTATTAAGAAAATTATTGGCATCTTCCCATGCCGCTCTACCTTCTTCTAATTCCATCTCAGCTTGTGAAAGAGCTGTTTCGCCTTGGTCAATCTGTGTTTTTGCGGTATCAAGTTGCTTTTTCGCACTTCTTAGTTCTGCTTCACCGTTTGCAATCTCTGCTTCGCCTTGCTTGATTTTGGCTTCATAGCTTGCTTTGGCAGCATTATATTCAGAAAATCCTTCTTCTAATTGTGCTTTGGCATTTGCAAGTTTAGCTTCATTTTCCTGTAGTTCTGCTTTTCCTTTGTTAATTTCTGCTGTTGCATCGTCTAATTTCTTTTGTTCCTTCGTCTTGATTTTATTTAATCTTTTTTCTGGTTGGTCTGCTAAAGCTTTTTCGACGCTTTTCTTATCTTTTTCTTCGGTGGATACATATTCGTCACTAAAAGCTTGTTTTGCTGCTAAATTGTTAAAAGTAAGATTGGCAATAGTGTATTCTGGTAAATCAAAATCCTGTTCTGGAATCACACCAAAGGCATCTGTTTTTCCTTTCCCAACCGTGCTCGAGCCACGTTCGGATTTCTGGATGTAAGCTGGTGAGCTAACGAAGCCAACTACTTTATAAGTTGATTTTTTTAGCGTGTTAGTTAACTTATTTCCGTCACTTTTAACAAAAGTTACTTCGTCGCCGATTTTGACATTTTTATGAACAAGGTCATTGTCATCCAGTGCAATTTCCCCTGATTTTTCTGGTAAACGGCCACTAGCTATCTTGTACTGATTTAAATTATCGCTTTTAGATGTAGAAAATAGTTTTGTAACGATATTTTTGTCTTTCATTAAAGTGTCTGCTGTGTACCCGAGATCTACTTGTGCCACACCGGAAATGTCTTCTAGCGCTTCTTTGTCTGACTCATCTAATCCATAAGTAGATTGCACGTTAAAATTAGCTAATTCATACTTATTAAAATAATTATCTGCTGTTAAAAGCATATCTGGTCCAGTTGCTTTAAGTCCGGAGAAAAAAGCAACACCCAACATAATCAGCATAAAAATGGAAATAAAGCGGCTCTTAGAACGCCATATTTCGCGGTAGATATCTTTCCATAAAGCTGAACGTTTCACTGGTTGCTCCTTCCTACCATTCTAAATCATCAATCGACATTGGTTCTGGATTTTCTTTGATGCTGCGAACTTTTGCATTATTAATTTCAATAATTCGATCTGCAATTGGCGTAATCGCTGTGTTATGGGTAATAACAATAACGGTTGTTCCCGTGTTACGGCAAGTTTCTTGTAGTAATTTTAAGACTGATTTTCCCGTATCGTAATCAAGTGCCCCGGTTGGCTCATCGCATAAAAGTAGTTTCGGTGCTTTAGCAAGCGCACGCGCTATGGCGACACGCTGTTGTTCCCCGCCAGATAGTTGTGCTGGAAAATTGTCTAATCTGTGACTTAATCCAACTTGAGTTAAAACAGTTTCTGCGTCTAATGCATTTGGCGCAATTTGTGCAGCTAATTCTACGTTCTCTTTAGCAGTCAAATTAGGTACCAAATTGTAAAATTGGAATACAAAGCCGACATCTGTTCGCCGATATTTAGTTAATTGTTTTGCATTATATTGAGCAATATCCTGCCCATCTACCATAATTTTGCCTTCACTTGCACTATCCATTCCACCTAGAATGTTCAAAACGGTTGATTTCCCGGCCCCGGAAGGTCCGACTATAACAACAAATTCACCTTTTTTTATCCCGAAAGCGATTTTATCATTAGCAGTGACAACGTTCTCGCCCATTTGATAGTATTTAGAGACATCTTTCATTTCTACATAGGTCATTTTATCTCGTCCTTTTTTCTCTGGCATGTGCCATCATTATAACATGTGTTATTTAAGTTAGTGAAGTACTTAAAAAGGAAAGACTTCCGCTATTTTATAAAAAACAAAAAAAGAACCAAACTAGTTGAAAATGTTTTCCATCTAGCTTAGTTCTTCTTCATTTAGCGAATAATCGCATGTAGTTTTTCTTGTAATGCTTCCACTACTTTGTTGGTTGCTTTTTGAACGTCTTCTTCGACTAGTGTTCTTTCGCTGTCTAAGAAAGTTAATGTGTAAGCGAGCGATTTTTTATTTTCGCCAAGGCTTTCTCCTTCGAAAATATCAAACAGCTCGATATTAACTAGTAATTTCCCGCCGTGCTCTTTGATTACTTGCGAAATTGCTGCGTGGTCAGTATCTTTATCCACAAGTAATGCTAAGTCGCGAGTCATTTCTGGGTAACGTGGGATTGGATGGTACACAACTTTTTCTTTGGTTGCATCTAGTAAAGCAGCTACATTGATTTCAAAGACATATGTTTCTTTTAAATCATAGTTTGCTTCTACTGCTGGGTGAAGTGCTCCAAGATAACCAATTTCTTGCCCTTCTAAAATAAGGCTGGCGGTTCTTCCCGGATGCAATTCTTCTTTTTCTGTTTGTTTCCAGTGAAGTTCGGATTTGATACCTAATTTGTTCACTAAACCTTCGACAATTCCTTTTAAAACGAAGAAGTCTACAGGTTTTGGTGTTTTTTGCCAATCAACCGTATGCCAGTTACCAGTAATTAGACCTGCCAAATGCTCTTGTTCAATTGGTAAATTGTCCCCTTCTGTTGCGTAGAACACGGTACCCATTTCGTAAAGTGCCACGTCCATATTTTTACGAGCGATGTTATAACTTGCGCTACGAATTAATTGTGGAACGATACTTGTTCTTAAATGGCTATGTTCTTCACTCATTGGCATCGATAATGCAACTGTTTTTTCATCAGAAAGCGCTAGACGAGTTGCATCTTTTTGGGAGGTCAAAGAGTATGTTAATGCTTGGTTAAGTCCTGCTCCTTCTAAATAAGCACGCATAACACGACGAGCTTTTTGGCTGTCCGATAAGCCGCCTGTTGTGCTTGTCGCTGGAAGTGTTACTGGAATTTCATCGTAACCGTAAATACGAGCTACTTCCTCTAAAATATCTGCTTCAATGGTGATGTCCCAACGTCTTGTCGGCGCTTCAATGATTAGAGCATCATTTTTAACTTCTAATACAAAACCTAAACGATCAAAAATTGTTTCGATTTCCGCAAGTGTAATTGCTGTTCCTAAAATACGGTTAATGCGTGTTAGGCTTGTTTCGATTTTATTTACAGCTTTTTCACGATTATCTACTTCTACGACACCGCCTACTAGTGTTCCGCCACTTAGTTCAGCGATTAACGCTCCGCCATGCGCAAGTGCTTTTTCTACTTTCCATGCGTCAGAACCTTTGTCGTAACGGATGCTTGCTTCTGTACGTAGGTATAATTCGCGAGATGCTTTGCCGATGGAAGAGCTGCTGAAAATGGCACCTTCTAGCGCTACAGTCGTTGTGTTCTCTGTTACTTCGGAAAATTCTCCACCCATAACGCCAGCGATTGCAATTGGTTCTACGCCATTAGTGATAACTGTATGTCCAGCTTGTAAAGTTCTTTTCTCGCCATCAAGTGTGGTAATCTCTTCTTGTTCTTTTGCAGAGCGTACAACAATTTTCTTGCTGCCAATTTTATCATAGTCAAAAGAATGCAAAGGTTGTCCGTATAATAAATTGATGTAGTTGGTAACATCAACCACGTTATTATATGGACGCATACCAGCTTTCATTAGTTTTGTTTGAAGCCATAGTGGCGATTCTTTGATTTCAATGTTCTCTACCATTTTAATAGCATAGTAAGGTGTTTCGGCTGGATTTTCTACTTCTACTGAAATGAAATCGTCCGCTTTTCCTTTTTCAGATACATCAGGCTCGGTTGGCTGTGCTGGTTTTTGATGAATAATCGCACCAACCTCGTGAGCTACACCATTCATGCTCAATGCATCTGCGCGGTTTGGCGTGATTGCCATATCCAAAATCGCATCATCTAGTCCAAGTAAAGTGACTGCACTTACACCCGTTTCCACGTGCTCAGGTAATACATAAATCCCTTCTGCGTATGCTTTTGGTACAACTTTGCTTTCAAAGCCAAGTTCTGCGAGTGAGCAAATCATTCCTTCTGATACTTCACCGCGTAGTTTTGCGCGTTTAATTTTAAGTCCGCCTGGAAGTCTTGCGCCAACTTTGGCTACGATTACTTTTTGACCAGCGGCAACGTTTGGAGCTCCGCAAATAATTTGAACTGGTTCTGCTTCGTCTGTTTGAACGAGACATTTATTCAATTTCTCTGCATCGGGGTGGCGTTCGCATGATAAAACTTCACCGACTACGACATTTTTCAAACTAGCGCTCAATTCTTCTACACCTTCGATTTCAATCCCGGTTCTTGTAATTGCTTCCCCTAGCTCTTCCGCCGTTAACGGGAAGTCTTGGAAAAATTCTTTGACCCAATTATATGAAACTAACATTAGATTTCCCCCGTTTCTGTACTTTGGAATTGCTTCGTAAAGCGTAAATCATTTGTATAAAGGTGGCGAATATCATCCACCGCATATTTCAACATTGCAACACGTTCAGGTCCTAAGCCGAAAGCAAAACCGCTGTAACGCGTGGAATCAATTCCCGACATTTCAAGCACGTTTGGATGTACCATTCCGCTTCCTAAAATTTCAATCCAACCGGTTCCTTTACAAACGCGGCACCCTTTACCGCCACATTTGAAACAAGAGATATCCATTTCAACGGATGGTTCTGTGAATGGGAAGAAGGATGGACGAAGACGAATTTCACGTTCTTCACCGAACATTGTTTTTGCGAGAACAGTTAATGTTCCTTTTAAGTCAGCAAATGTGATGTTTTCGCCAACAACTAGCCCTTCAATTTGCGTAAATTGGTGAGAGTGAGTTGCATCATCATTATCGCGGCGGTACACCTTCCCTGGACAGATAACTTTGATTGGTCCTTTAGAGAAGTCATGTTTCTCCATTGTTCTTGCTTGTACAGGAGAAGTTTGGGTACGTAGTAAAGTATTTTCTGTGATATAGAAGCTATCTTGCATATCACGAGCTGGGTGATCTTTTGGTAAATTTAGCGCTTCGAAGTTATAGTAATCTAGTTCTACTTCTGGCCCTTCTGCGATTTCGTAACCCATCCCGATGAACATATCTTCCATTTCTTCAATTACTTGTGTTAGCAAGTGTTTTGTTCCAATACTCGGAGCAGTCCCTGGTAATGTAACGTCAATAGTTTCTGATTTTAGTTTTTCATTGATTGCTTCTGTTTCTAAAATTTGTTGTTTACTAGAAATCGCTTCTGTTAGGGCTGTTCTTACTTCATTCGCAAGTGAACCCATTTTTGGTCTTTCTTCTGCGGAAAGTTTCCCCATTTGTTTCATGATTTCAGTCATCGGGCCTTTTTTACCAAGGTATTTTACCCGTAAGTCGTTTAATGATTTTAAGTCTGATGCTTCGTTGATTTGCGTTTCTGCTTCATTTTTCAGCGTCTGTAACTGTTCTAACATACCGTTCACTCCTTCTTTTTAGACAAAATAAAAAAGCTCTATCCACAAAGGGACGAGACTTCTCGCGGTACCACCCTAATAAGAACAAAAAATTGTTCCCACTCAAAATTCGATAACGGCTTAGTAACCGGACCACCTTCACACATAAAGTGCTTCTCGGGGGGCGACTCCAGAGGTGAAATGTTCACAAATTCGTTTGTAAAGTGGCTTTCAGTCTATGACCACTTCTCCCTATACAGACTCACTATGCTACTTGGCTCTTTCATTGTCTTTAGTTATTTAGATAGTTTCTATTATAGTATGGTTCTAGGAAAGATTCAAGCTAAAAAATAATCTCTCCATATTGGTTGGAGAGATTATTTCTTTTTTAATTAGGTACTTCCACCCATTTATCCGCCCAGCACTGGACTTCAAGCATTACTTCTTGGAGTGCTTTCCCTTTTTCGGTTAATTCATATTCAATGCGTACAGGAGTTTCTGGATAAACTTGTCTTAAGCAAATATCCATTTCCTCAAGTTCCTTCAAACGTTCTGCAAGCACCCGATCACTCATTTGTGGGATCTCAGCGGCAACTTGTTTAAACCGTTTTGGACCAGTCAGTAAGACATTGATGATAAGTCCAGTCCAGCGTTTACCTAGTAATTGGAACGCCGATTCAAACTTTGGACATACTGTATGTGCATCAGTCATAATTCTCACCTCTAACGTTATTGTACCATATCTATCATCAGAAAGTAACTAATAAATATTATGTTGCTTATATTTAGTAAGTTGCAGCCCGATTGACCAAATTCTTCTTCTGTCTTAAACTATATATAAGATAGTTTTATAGAAGGAGGTACTGATATGCCATCCATTCGCTATATTGTTAAAACGGACGTCGCAGAAACTTTCGAAATAATTAAAGCTGGTCAAGTGGGATCGAATATCGTGTTTTCTGAAGTTAGAACTTTTGATTTTGGAGAACTTGCGACACTTGCCTGCGAAAAATTTTATTTCCGCTCATCGAATCGTGCGGCACTTTTTGTTACGATTAATAATTTTCACGGAGAAACAGAAGTAACGATTATCTCCACTGGTAGTTCAAATGGCTTTTTTACTGGAATTGACTGGGGTGCGGCATTTGATTATATGCACAGTGTTGTAGCCGATTTAAAACGCGTTGCTATTCGGGAAGCAGCTATTGAAAAACAAGAAGAAATCTAAAAAAGTGGTGACTAAGTCAAAACAACTTAGCCACCACTTTTTCTTTATTTTCTTAAACCATACAGTAGAATTCCAGCGGCAACCGCGACATTTAATGATTCACTGTCCCCATAAATTGGAATATATACTTTTTCAGAAAGACGATCTTGTAGTTCCGGAGAAATACCATTTCCTTCATTTCCGACCATCAACGCTAACGTGTCACGTTTTGTCATGTCGTTTAATGATTTCGCTTGGTCATCTAGAACTGCGCCAATAACTGGAACGCCCTCTTCTTCTAAATTCGCAATCCAATCAAATAAATCTGCTTGAATAACAGGAATATGAAAGTGACTACCTTGTGTACTACGAATTACTTTAGGATTATAAAGGTCTGCACTTCCCTTGCCAAGCACGACGCAATCATATCCAGCAGCATCAGCCGTACGAATTAACGTGCCTACATTGCCTGGATCTTGCACTGCATCTACTAGCAACAATTTTTTCCCGTATAAAAGCATCATATCTGGTTCAGATGTTGCGACTACTGCAAAAACGCCTTGCTCTGTCATTGTCTCGCTAATTAAGTGGCTGATTTCTGTACTAATTTCAAATACATCATAATCGCCTTTTAACCACTCTTCCGGAACAGAAACACCACTTGAAACAAGCAGCTCCAGTACTAAACCATCTTGACGTAATGCTTCTTCCACTAAATGGAAGCCTTCCACCAAATAAGTCCCGGTTTTATCGCGGCCTTTTCTCGTTTGTAGTTTTTTCCATGTTTTGACACGGTCGTTTTTTACTGATTGAATCTGTTCCATAAAAGTTGTCCTCTTTTCTCGAAACTCAACCTAAGCGAATTTCTGTTACTTTTTCTTTATCTAAACGTTTGACTACTTCAGTAATTAGTTTTACTGCATTTTCAAAATCATCACGATGTAGCATCGATGAATGAGAATGAATGTAGCGTGTTGCAATTGTAATGGATAGAGACGGGATTCCGTTTCCAGTTAAGTGGATGGAACCTGAGTCTGTACCGCCCATTGGGATTGCTTCAAATTGGTAAGGGATAGATAGTTCATCCGCTACATCTGTGACAAAATTACGAAGTCCGGCATGCGCTACCATAGATGCATCGTAAATGACGATTTGTGGACCTTCACCCATTTTGCTCATTGCTTCTTTGTCTGTAACGCCTGGTGTATCTCCTGCGATACCAACGTCAACGGCAAAACCAATATCTGGTTGAACGAAATGCGCAGCTGTTTTGGCACCACGTAAACCAACTTCTTCTTGAACAGTTCCTACACCGTAAACGATATTTGGATGTTGTTCTTTTTGTAAGTTTTTAAGTACTTCAATCGCAATTGCAAGGCCAATACGGTTATCCCATGCTTTTGCAAGTAAGAATTTTTCGTTTTTCATTACGGTAAAGTCAAAAGCAGGTACAATCATGTCGCCTGGACGAATGCCATAGCTCTCTACTTCCGCTTTATCTACTGCACCGACATCAATAAACATATCTTTAATATCGAATGATTTTTGGCGTTCAGCTGCTGTCATCACATGTGGTGGTTTAGAACCGATAACACCTGTGATTTCTTCGCCAGAACGCGTCACGATAGTTACTTTTTGTGCAAGCATTACTTGGGAAACCCAGCCGCCCACTGTTTGAAATTTGATAAAACCTTTATCGTCAATTTGCGTTACCATAAAGCCAACTTCATCTAAATGGCCGGCAATCATAATTTTAGGTCCATCTTCTGCTCCGACTTTTTTTGCAACAGCACTTCCTAAGCCATCTGTTTCAAAACTATCCGCTAGCGGTTCGATGTATTCGCGGAACACATTTCTCACTGCACGTTCGTTACCGGGAATACCTTTTGCATCTGTTAGTGCTTTTAACATCTTTAATTGTTCATCCATATAAATAACCCTCCTTATAAACTCCTTTTTCATTATAACAGTTTCTTTCTAAAAATCCTTTGAAAACGCAAAAAAAGCCGAGTAATCTATTCAGCTTTTTTTGCAAGGTTATTACCATACGATGGATTGAACATTCAGCAAAGGTAAATTAAAAGCTGTTTTTTCTTTTATATCAGCCTTTGCGAGTTTTGTTTTGTGTAGCTCCGATGTGTCGATATCCATGTTGATTACTAAACGATTGTTATCATCTGTTTTTAGTAATGCATCTACTGTTGGTGCGTAGTCTTCTAATTGATAGAAGTCTTCAATCGATGTACTTTCAATCCAACCAATTGATTCACCGTTTTGATGGATATGGTACCAAGAAATATTGGAATCTGTCACTTTTACTTCTTGATTAATAGAAACTTGACGGCCAAAGTATTTGGTAGTGCTGACGATAGGTTTCGCACCTTTTGTGCCACCCGGAGCAGACCAAACATAGCAATTATCTTTGACAGCTACTTCCCCTGCAGCCTTAATTGCTTTGTCTGATACACGTTCACTATAAACGGTATCATATTTATTTAAATTTGCTTTTTTGATGAGTTCGATTAATTTTGCTGCATACTCTGGATCAGATGAATAGCCTGTTTTGCCAAGCGCTATTGCTGCTTTTTCATAGTCATATTCTTTGATTAGTCCTCCGTATAAATGAGGGTTCCATGACGGGCCATTGACAAATAAAAGTGCGTGGTCGTTCATTGATTCATACCACCCTGGATACGCACGGAAAACAGCATCTGTTCCAACCCAAACAACGCCATTATGTTCTTTAGTCGGTAATTTAATAGAAGCTCCTTGATAGGAACCTTTAATTCCGAATAAGTTATTGCCGTCTTTTGCTAATTTACTTTCGCCCCAATTGGACTCTAGGATTGCTTGCGAAATCGTAATACTAGCTAAAATACCATGTTCTTTTTGCACTTTTTGAGCATGCGGCGCAATCTCATTAATAAACTTCTCTTGCTTGGAAGTCAGGCCGTCCTCTAGACCAGCAGCTTGGGAATGGATTGGTACTGCAAATAATGTAATTGTAATTCCAAGTCCAATTGTCACCAAATGCTTCTTTGCGAGTTGTAACATAATGATTTATTGCACATCCTTCTTTGAAATATCTTTCTGGCTTATCAAAACCAGAAACGTGTGTTCTTTAAAACAACCACTTCATTCTAACAAAACTTCTTTGTAATACACATTACTTTTACATTACTTATGTTACAAATCTTCTTTAAGCCTAGTCTGACGCTTCTTTTGAAAGTTAGCTATTATGAAAATAAAAAAGAAAAAGAGCATCTAAAGGACTTTTTGCCTATAAATAAGACAAGTCATTTTAGCTCTTTTTCGGTTATTTCTTATTTTTTATCAATTAATTCTTGTTTTACCCAACCTATAGGGTCATTCTCCACGGAAATTTGGTACCAAACGCCGCTATCTGTCTTTGCTTCTCGTAAAATCTTTAAATTTTCGCGTTTATAATAGTTGATTTCCTCTACTTTTAACGCTCCAGCTAGTCCATATGGCTTGGTCCAAATCGCACCAGAAACGTCTTTTTTCACTTTTCCATAGCCTGTTGATTTGGTATCATATTGGATTTTATCACTGATACGATCATATAAATCTAGGTCGTATCTTTCAATGATGCTAATTAATTTTTCTGCATAGTCTGGGTCTGTTGCATAGCCAGCTGATTGTAATTCTTGCGCTGCTTTCTTATAATCATCTGCAGCGATAACGCCATTATACTTATCTTTATTCCAGGAAGTTCCCTTTAAAAATAGCTCGGCATGCGCGTCTAATGATTCATTCCAATCTTTGTATTTCCGGAAGTTTGCTTTAATTTCAATAAACTTTCCGTCAACAAATTCCTTGGTTGTCATGGTTACCATAGGCTGCGGTGCTTTACCTTTTACTCCAAATAAATTATTCCCTTCTTGCGCCAAACCGCTTTGGCCCCAGTCAGATTCAAGGATGGCTTGTGCTAAAGTGATACTGGTTAAAATGCCATGCTCGGCTTGAATTTCCTGTGCACGAGGAGAAAGTTTATTTAAAAAGTTTTGTTCTTTCGAATGGAATGCGGGATCCGGTTCTGGTGCGGTCATAATTAAATATTGTTGTCTAACTACCGATGCAATGACTCCTACTAAAATAACTAGAAGTAAAATTCCCGCTATACCGAGTAGTCTTTTCTGTTTTTTCTTTTTGGATAATTTTCTATATTTCAGATGTCGTCACGCCTTTCTGTATACGAGTCCCTTAATGGTATTAGAATACGTTACTTTTACCACAATTGCAATCGGTCTTAAGGTCTTTTAAGAAATCTTTAACATTTTATGACAATACAAAAATAAAGCTATAGAAGCATTTGACGATTCATTGATAATGTTTGTTCTTCATTTTGTAACATTTGCCATCATTTAGTCATATAAGCAACTAATAATTCTTGGAAAGAACAAAAAACATACGAGTTTCTTCTATATATATTGTGCCATTCTCTTTTCAATTTCTTGTATCTCGTTTTTTTCTTTAATGACTAACCACTTTTCGGGATTTTGCATTATTCTTTTTTCAATCAATGGCTTTGTTCTTTGGTCGAATAAATCGTCCCAATAAAACATTTTCTTTAGCATGTTGAAACGAACTGGATAATGTGCTCTTTCTATACGAAGTAATTGTTTGATTTGGCGCTTCCTAAGTTGTTGTCGGATTTGTTTTTTTGGCAAATCGAGAAAAATTATGACGTCCGCTTGGTCGATGCTTTCTGTTGCCCATGCTTCCAAATGAACACCTTCAATAATCCAGTTTTCTTGTTGGAGGATCTCTTTTAATGTAGCAATTTTCTCAGCGTCTGTCCTTCTTACCTCTATTCCTTCTCGTTTCCAGACGATGCGATCTGTTTCAAAATAATCGATTTGATACCATTCAGAAAGCTTTTTAGCTAAAGTAGTTTTGCCACTTCCGACAGATCCGATAATACGAATTTTCATAAAAAAACCTCGCTTTAAATTAAATACTATCTTTTTACCCCGCTTTTATTTTATAATTATCTCATTGTGATAAAAGGGAGGGAAATTTTTGATTATATTATTTATTGTATCAGGTTTGTTAGCTGGGATGGTATTACCAGTTCAAACGGCCATCAATACACGACTTAGTACATATACGAAATCACCGTTTTTAGCTTCGTGGGTTTCTTTTATGGTAGGGACGACTGTGTTACTTATTGTTTGTTTATTTACACAAAAATCATGGCCAATATCTTCAGAAATGATTGCCTCAAATCCTTGGTATATATGGGTTGGCGGTGGAACATTAGGCGTTATTTTCTTAACAGCTAATATTTTACTTTTACCACGTCTGGGCTCTGCACTGCTTGTGATGATTACGGTTTGTGGACAAATGATTATGGCAATTATTATTGATAACTTTGGTTTATTTCAAGTACCAATGCATGAGATTAATATCGAACGTCTACTTGGCGTTATCTTAATGTTCGGCGGCATTTACTTGATGCAACGCTTTTAAAAGGAGGAGAAAACATGACAAAAAGATCATCCAAATCATTATTACTATTTATGGCAATGGGACTTGTTTCTGGACTACTTTCCCCGATTCAAACGTCGATTAATAGCCAACTTCGGCTCACTGTCGGTTCTCCTTTTGTGGCATCATTTATTTCCTTTTTAGTTGGGACAACGTTACTTACGCTTGTTTGTTTAATTGTCGAGCGTCGTTTGACTTTTCAGCTGAAAGGAGTCGGCCGAATTCCTTGGTGGGTTTTCACTGGCGGTGCGCTTGGAGTGCTCTTCGTAACTTCTAACATTTTACTTTTACCTTTACTAGGCTCAGCAATGACGGTTGTTTTAGCGCTTTGTGGGCAAATGATTATTGCACTTATTATTGATCATTTTGGTTTTTTCGGGGTTATTCCTCATCCAATTAACCGTTATCGTATGATTGGTGTTTTATTAATGCTTATTGGTGTATTTTTAATTCAACGTTTTTAAAAAAAGGAAAACCTCTCCAGCTTTGATGTCTGGAGAGGTTTTTTATTATTTCTTTTTATTGCGGAAAACGAGTTCGGAATTTTTGTAGAAAATGTCTGTTTCACCTGCGCGGTAATTGACGACTCTGGCAACAGCAAAAAAGTAATCCGATAATCGGTTGACGTATTTTAACACTTCTTCGTTACTTGAAGCAATTTTTAACATACCGACGATTTCTCGTTCAGCTCTTCTTGTTACGGTTCTTGCCATATGCAGTAATGAGGCTGCTTGTGTTCCGCCTGGCAAGATAAATTTTTCGATTTCTGGTGGTTCATCGGCATAAATATCAATTCGATCTTCTAACCAAGCAACTGGCTCACTTGTTAATTTATACGCACGTTTGCCTTCCTCTGTTGCAAGATCCCCTCCTGCATCAAATAATTGCTGTTGAATTTGTTCAAGTTCGGCTTGAATTTCTGGTTCAGCCCCAAGTGTTGTTATCGTGTAGCCAATCAGCGAATTAAGTTCATCCAAAGTTCCATATGCATCGATACGGATATTGTCTTTACTTACTTTGCTACCCCCGATAATTCTTGTCATTCCTTTATCGCCGGTTTTTGTGTAGATACGCATATTTTTTCTCCTTTCATGATTTTTTCTAGTTGGTCCATTTGAATATTTGCTTCTAAAAGGGCCGCTAGTTTGTCGTATTCTTGTTCTTTGTGTTCTTTCAGATTAATGATTTCATGCGGATAAATGGATTGGTTTTTGCGCGTTAGTAGTTCGTCAAATAGATTTCCCAAGAAAACATCATTGTCGAAAATACCATGAATATAGGTGCCGATGATATTTTTGTTGGCAGAGATAGCGCCATCTTGGTGGGTTTCTTCGTTTCCGTTCACCGCTTTAATTTTACAAAATGGACTAGTGCTCTCGCCGCGCTTCGTCTCACCCATATGGATTTCGTACCCTTCAACAGCTTCTCCTGAATGCGTCACACCTGTAATTTGAGTAGTGCGCTTTTGCTCGAGAAAAATGGTCTCGGTATCTAGCAAACCAAGTCCGGCTATTTCTAGTTGTCTACTCTCCACTTGATTCGGATCGAGCATTTTTTGACCGAGCATTTGGTAGCCACCACAAATCCCGATTACTTTTCCGGCATTCTCCGCAAAATTTTGAATAGCTTTTTTCAGTCCTGATTCTTCGAGAAATGCCATGTCTTCTAGCGTATTTTTACTGCCTGGAATGATGACTAAATCAGGTTTTCCAAAATCAGCTAGATTTCGTATGTAGCGCAAACTTATTTCCGGTTGGATTTCCAAACTATGAAAGTCTGTAAAGTTCGAAATACGTGGTAAACAAATAATCGCGATATCAAGCAGTGCATTACTATCTGGCGCGTAATTTTTCCCACTTAGAGAAACACTGTCCTCTTCTTCCAGTTGTAGATTGGCATAGGGAATCACACCGATAACCGGGACGTTTGTGAGTTCCTCAATCATATCAATTCCGGGTTGTAAAAGAGCTACATCGCCGCGGAATTTATTGATAATCACACCTTTGATTCGAGCCCGCTCTTCTTCATTTAACAGCATAATGGTGCCGTATATCGAAGCAAAAACGCCACCTTTGTCAATATCAGCAACTAAGACAACTGGGGCATCGACCATTTTTGCCATACCCATATTCACGATATCTCGGTCATTTAAGTTGATTTCTGCTGGGCTTCCAGCACCTTCTAGTACAATAATATCATTTTCATCGGCTAAACTCTGGTAAACTGCCTGGATTTTCGGGATAAGGGTTTGTTTGAAATCGTGGTACGTCACAGCATCCATATTATCTAAAATTGCACCCATAAAAATCACTTGCGACTGCCTGTCATTGGTCGGTTTAAGTAACACGGGATTCATCCGGACATCCGGAAAGACGCCAGCCGCTTCTGCTTGAAAAACTTGCGCGCGTCCCATTTCATCTCCGGTTACTGTTATAAAAGAATTGAGGGACATATTTTGTGATTTAAACGGAACAACTTGCTTGCCTTTATTTTTGAATAGGCGGCATAGGCCTGCAACCAGTACACTTTTCCCGGCATCAGAAGCGGTACCTTGAATCATTATTTGCTTTACCATTAATTAGTCACCTTCCCCGTATGCGCGAAAAAATCGGCTTCTTTTTTGAACAGTGGATAGCCAGCTTGTTGATGTAATTTGATGAGCCAAGGTTGTACTAATCCCGCTCGTTCGATATTACTTTTCTCTAAGAAAACGTTGCTCGTTTCCCCGTCTGTCAAAACGCTTCCGTCCTTCAACATATAGACATAATCACAAATTTCATAAATTAAATCGATATCATGACTGGAAATAAGTATTTTCTTTCCTTGGCTTGCAAGGCGTTCGATGATTTCCATCATGATTTTTTTGCCAATCGGATCAAGACCAGCAGTTGGTTCATCTAAAAGTAACCAATCTGTATCAAGAACAAGAGCACCGGCAATTGCGACACGTTTTTTTTGACCGTAGCTTAAATACTGGACTGGTTTATGCTGAAAGTCCTTTGCCCCAACAATGTCTAACACTTTCGTCACTCGCGCCTCCACTTCACTTTCGCTAACACCTAAATTTCTAAGTGCGAAGGCTACATCATCACGAACATTCGAATAAAAAATTTGTTGGTCTGGATCTTGGAAAACGATGCTCACTTTTTTTCGTAAAGCAAATAATGCTTTTTTCGTATACGCGAGTGGTTTTCCTTCAAAATAAACGGTGCCATCGCTCGGTTTGTTAATTCCAAGTAACTGCATAAAAAGTGTCGATTTACCGGAGCCATTCGCACCAATAAGTCCGATAATATTGCCTTTTTCTAAATCAATTGAAACATCCGTTAAGGCTTGTTTGCCATCTTCGTATTGGAATGAAATATGTTCTGTTTTAAGCAAATTGGCTTCCTCCTAGATATGAAATTCTCCTTGATATAGCTTCACATCAAGTGTTATAACCATTTCATTATATCTTTTCATAACACGATTAAATAAAGTATTTACGAGCATTCCAAATGAACGATAACTATTTTTTATGCCGTGATAACCAAAACGAAGGCTCTGCGCTTTTCGAATTGCCGCCGCTTCCTCTAAGAAAATAAAGATAAAACGGTAAATTAAAATGGTCAGTTCAATCAGTACTTTTGGAATAAAAATTCGCTTCATCACTTTTGTTAATTGTACCACGGGAACGGTCAAGACGAAAAAGTAGGTTGCGGCTAAGCAAGCGATACTCCGGAAAAAGACTTGTGTTGCCGTCGTAATAGTCACGTCTGATACACCAAGATACAAACTCCCAATCGAAATCGAAGCGAGAAAACTGCTTGGATCTTTAGAAATCGAAATGAGAATCGAAAGTAAACTAAAAAGTAGAAATGAAAATGGTAAAAGGAGCCATTTCAAATATTGTTTAAAGTGAATTTTAACGACATAGAGCGTCAATGGTACCATGCAGAAGAACAGTATTGCTTGGACTAGCACTGGGCCAGTTAACGCGAGTATTAGAATCGCGACATAAAATAATGCTTTTAATGATGGCGAAAAAGCTATCCACCGGTTTTGATAAGCATATTTATCAATGGTTAACATCGTTCTCAGCTTTCCGCTTGCCACGACTTACACCAATGACATACGCGATAATTCCTGTTCCGATACAACCTTGAAGCGTAAATAATAAGCTTTCAATTTCGCCACTTTTTGGTTCATAAAGAGGTTCAAACCATGGTTCATAACTTGGATCGATTTTGGTGATTTCCGCCTCTGCTTCCCCATCCGAGCCGCCGTATTCTCCCGTTTTATTGAAGAAGAATGGACTAACCATTAACAATACAACTAATAGAATTAAAATGACATTGATATTTATTTTTTTCATCGTAATTGTGCCACCTTTTCTGGTAAATTTTTGCTAATAAGATTGTACATGACTACCGTTAGCAATCCTTCTGCAATCGCAATTGGAACTTGTGTCACACAGAAAATCGCCATGAACTTCAGAATGGATGCCATCATGCCGGATGCTGGATCTGGGAAAACGACTCCGAGCTGGACGCTGGTGGTTAAGTAGGTTGCTAAGTCAGCTGTCATCGCACATAAGAAAATCGATACACTTTTATTACAGTTTAATTTACGAGCAAGTTTGTATACGACAAAACCAACCATTGGCCCAATAACAGCCATCGACATTGCGTTTGCGCCAAGTGTTGTAATACCGCCGTGTGCAAGTAGTAACGCTTGGAAAAGCAAGACAATCACGCCAAGTACACTAACAACGAGCGGTCCGAACATAACTGTTGCAAGACCTACACCAGTCGGATGAGAACAAGATCCTGTAACGGACGGGATTTTAAGCGCTGAAAGAACGAAGATAAAGGCTGCGCATAGTGCCAACAGTAATTTGTTATTTTTATCTAGGGCAATTAATTTACGAATACGAATTAAGCCAAGTACAAGGAATGGGATAAATACAATGAACCAAAAGACAGCCCATTTAACTGGTAAAAAGCCCTCCATAATATGCATTGCGTGTGCGGATTCTGGATTCGTTAAAGTAAAATAAATAACACCGATTAAAACAAATGGTAGAAACTTCCATAATTTTTTCATTTATATTGCTCCCTTCTTTTTTTCACGATAATCGTGGTAAAGTATGACATTTTTTCTTCTGGATTTATATCTCTCATGCTGTAAGTGATTTTTTCTGTCGCCATGGCAACATCGCTTACTACTACTGCTGCATCAAGTAAATTCAGTTTTTTTAGTAATGTCGTAAGAAGGGGTAAATTACTTGCTGCTTTCATTAAGACAACTGTGTCAAATAAAGTGAGCGCTTGTTCGATTTTTTCAGCACCTGCTGTTACAGGGATGACAGCGAAACTTTCCTCGTCCATTACGAGTGGTAATTCAATCTTGGAGGCGATATTGGAAAAGGACGAAATACCTGCGAGTGTCACTGTTTCAATTTCTCCTTTTAATAATTCGAGTAAATAGCTATAAGTGCTGTAAACCATTGGGTCGCCGAGTGTGATGAAACCAACATCATGCCCGTTTTGAACATCTGCTTTGATTTCTTCGGCGATTTCTTTCCATGCAAGCATTTTTTCTTCTTTGTTGTAACTCATTGGAAAATGGCGTTCTTTAATGATTAATGTATCTTTTAAATAAGGGCTGACGATTTTCTTAGCTAAACTTTCGCCGCCTTTTTTGGGTTGTGGCGTGTAGAGAATTGCTAAATTTCCGAGTCTTTCTGCCGCTTCCATCGTGACTAACTTGCTGTCTCCAGGACCTGTACCAATGCCGTAAAATTTAGCCACGTGCTTTCACCCTTTCTATTGCCGTGTGGATGTGATCGATAAATTGAGCTTGGATAAGCGGATTTTCGCCTAGACCTTGCAAATGACATTCGGTTTGTATGCCTGCTTGTTCCAGCGTGCTTTTCCAAGAATCCTCGTCATCAGAAGCCATATCGTTCGTAGCGTGATCACCTGCTACAAGCATAAACGGCATTAGGTGCGCTTTTTTTATATTTGCTTGTTGTAATCGTTCAATTACTTGGTCAAGACCCGGGTAACTTTCTACCGCACAAAGGTAAATTGGTTCGTTTAACAACATATGGTCAAGGCATGCATAAGCACTGAAAGCATGATGTTTCGACCCGTGTCCCATGAGAATTAACGCTTCTTGTTCTTTTAAAGGTGGCATTTGGTGGCGAATGGCTTCGATTGCTTTTTCGTAATCTTCCATCGAATCAAGTAACGGTTGGCTAACAATAATGGAATCGAAATCCGGCTTGAATTTTTCCACCTGTGCAGTGATTTTTTCAAATTCACCACCACTAATAATATGTAGCGACTGAATAATGACTTCTTTGTAGCCTAATTCCTTTAGTTGGTTTAATGCTTGGCTTGGTGTGTTAATATGCATATTGTCACGAGTTTTTAGTTTTTTGATGATTTTATTGGATGTGAATGCACGAAACACGTTGTAATCTGGAAATTCTTGGGCCACTTTTTTTTCACAGGCTTCAATCGTTTTTTCTCTTGTTTCAGGATAACTTGTGCCAAAACTAACGACTAAAATCGCTTTTTTCATTGTGGTACTCCTTCTAATTTTGTTTTTTGGATTAGTTCAATTAAGCTCTCTGGTGTGGCGCTTTCGGCTTCGATAAAGTTGTTGATACCGAATGATGCTAACGTTGCGCTCGTGAACCTTCCAATGGAAAGAATTGTTTTCGTTTGTAAAATGGCTTTTTCTTCGGTTGTTAGTACGTCGAGTAAATTTTGAACGGAACGCGAACTTGAGAAACAAACTTGTTCAAAGCTTGCAAGGTCAAATGGTCGTTCTGTCACAGGACGCATATCATATAACGGCATCATTTCCATCGCTTCCACTTCTGCTAAAATTGCGTTAACTTCCGACGTATCAACTATGCTTCCGATAATTAAGTTGCTCGCATTTTTCTGTAACCGTGGTAAATGCTCCAAAATTAATTCCGTGCTCCGTCTTTTAATAAAACTATCTGGAATAATTCCTTTTTCACTAAAAGCTTCTTTTGTTTGTTTGCCAATAGCAGTAAGATGGGTATTTTTTAGAGAACGAATATCTAAATCAAGCTTGGTTAAATAGTCGAAAAATCGTTCTACCGCTTCTTTAGATGTGAAAAGAAGTTCGTTTATTTCGATTAGCGCTTCCCTTGTTTTCGTTGGCGCAACATCGACTACTTGAATATTTGGATACATAGTTACTTCTCCGCCCAAATCGCGAATTTGTTCCGCGAGCATACTTTTTCCAGCTCGTGCTCTTGGAAGTAATACTTTTGTATGGAAAAGAGGCATTTCCTCAAAGAAGTTAAGCTGTGGTCGTAAGCTCACCACATCACCAACGACAATAAGTGCCGGCGAAGAAATACCAGACTCCGCTACTTTTTGTTCGATGTTTTGTAAGTTCCCGGTAACCGTTAATTGTTTGCCGCGAGATGCCCATTGTACAATCGCAACACCCGTTTCGGCTTTTCGACCATTTTCTAGTAGGTTCGCACAAATATTAGGTAAATTAGTCATTCCCATTAGGAAAACGAGCGTACCTTCCAGTCTAGCAAGGGCTTCCCAATCTAGTGGATCACGTCCTTTTTTCAAATGTCCAGTAATCACGTGAAAACTCGAAGCAAAATCACGATGGGTTACTGGAATTCCAGCGTAGGCAAGCCCACCAATCGCGGATGTGATTCCAGGAATAACTTCAAATGGAATTCCCGCTTTATAGAGTGTCTCTCCTTCTTCCCCGCCGCGACCAAACACATAAGGGTCTCCTGCTTTTAGACGAACAACCAGCTCATTTGTCGCAGCCTCTCTAACAAGAATTTGTTCGATTTCCTCTTGGGGAATTGGATGATGAAGTGGTTCTTTTCCGACATAAATGAGTTTACAACTAGCTTTTCGTTCTTGGAGCATCGCTGGTTCAACGAGGCGATCGTATACAATAACATCTGCCTTTCGCAGTGCAGCTAAGCCTTTCACGGTTAGCAACTGTGCATCTCCAGGACCTGCACCAATTAACATGACTTTTCCCATTAGTAGACCTCCAATTGAGTTAAAATTTCTGATAGTTCGCTTAAATGATTTATTTCGATTGGATAATTTAATTTTTTACGGCGAATCACAATAACTGGAATATTTAATTCTGCGGCAGCTGCGAGTTTTTCTTGAAAGCCACCTTGTTTTCCACTCTCTTTAGTGATTAATACATCTGCCCCAGTCATTTCTAGTTGTGTTCGGTTCGCTTCTTTGGTGAACGGTCCTTTCATGCCAATGATCTGGTCGGCAACGAGACCTAGTTCTTCGGCTGAACGAATTACATCAGACACTGGTAAAATACGAGCGATGATATGTCGATTGTTTAAACCAGCTACGAATTCTGGTAAATTTTTACTACCAGTTGTAAGAAAAATTCGTTTCCCAAGTTTCATTGCAACTGTACAAGCTTCCTCGATATCTGCTACCAAATAAGTATTATCTGTTTGTTCACTAGTGCGTTCAAAACGAATATAAGGAATGTCTGCTTCTTTGCATGCTTCCATCGCTGTTTCAGAAACAATGGTCGCAAAAGGATGAGTCGCATCAATAACGAGGTGAACATTTTCAGCGTTCCATTTTAGGAGCATTTCTTCTTTTGATAATCTGCCACAAAATACGTTTTCGGCATGTTGTTTCGCTAAAGTTTCTCCGTAATCGGTTGCAACAGAAAGGATAAAGGCTTGCTTTTTTTCCGTTAGCCAGTCACTAATCGCCAAGCTATCCGAAGTTCCTCCTAGCACGAAAATCATAGTGTGTAACCTCGTGGTGTGATCATTTTGCCATTTTTCACGTAGGTTTCTTTGTTTCCTACAATCACCATCGTTGTCATATCCACTAATTCATAATCGATATCTCGCATCGTTGTAATGATTTTTCGCTCTTCTTTTCGACCGACATCTTTCACAATACCAACAACTGTGTCCCCTGATTTATACTCCATCATCTTTTGAAAAGCGTTGGCTAAATGATTGGCGCGGCCTTTACTTCTTGGATTGTAAAAACAGACAACAAAATCGGCCATTGCAGCGTGGGTTAGACGTTTTTCGATTACTTCCCACGGTGTCATTAAATCGCTTAAACTAATATGGCAAAAATCATGCATGATTGGTGCACCGAGAACAGCAGCGGCTCCAATACTTGCAGTAATTCCTGGAATCACTTTGACTTCTAAATTTGGGTTACTTTTTTCTGCGAGTTCTAAAACTAGACCAGCCATACCGTAAATTCCTGCATCGCCACTTGAAACAACGGCTACTTTTTTTCCTGTTAGTGCGATATCAACGGCTTCTTGGCAACGATCGATTTCGCGGCGCATGCCTGTTTTCACTACTTCTTTATCTTTGATTAGCTCTTTGATGAGTTTGATGTACGTTACATAACCAACAATCACCTCCGCGTCTTCTATTGCTTGCAGTGCTTCACCAGTCATTAATCGTTTATCTCCTGGGCCAATTCCGATTACATAAATCATTTTGCCACCTCACTATTTTTAGTTAATTTCCCTGCTGCGAAAGTCACGCCATTTTCAGCAAATCGGCTTGTAACAACGTTTCCGTTACTACCAATATCTGCTGACGATAGGGCGACATTCCCTACTTGAACAGTTTTTTGAACAAAAGCGGATGTTGGATATTTTCCAGCAACTGTTTGTAATTCTTCTGCTGGATGGACAATAAATGGGACACGCCATTTCTCCGCTAAATGAAGAATTGCCGGTTCTTCCGCTTTTAAAGTAATACTATGAATCTCACGGAATGCCCGCGGGTGTATGTTTTCTTGTTCACAAAAATGTGTAAATGCTGCATCTATCGTTTCCGCTGAAACGCCTTTTCTGCAACCGACCCCGAGGATAAATTGCTTAGGTACCAGCTGGATGCGTTCATGTGTCGCCACCTGCAGTTTATTTTTAGTTGAAATGTAAACTTGCGGGCTAACTTCTTCCATTGTAAAACCGCGCGTATCTATTTCTAGTGGCTCATCGATGTACAAACCAACTTCTTTTCCTGCTGCAAGTAAACCATTGATGCGTTTCGTTGTTGCTTTAAAATCAGGTAGATAACCATTTAGTTCTTTGGCAATGTTATCAATGGCAGCTACATTCGCGCGGTCTGTTGCGGTTGTAATTACTGCCGCACCGCCAGTTATCGCAGCGATTTGTTCGGTTAGTTCATTTGCGCCACCAACATGTCCTGAAAGCAAGCTGATAATAAATTTCCCATGTTCATCCATGACAAGTACTGCTGGATCTGACAGCTTATCTTCTATCACTGGAGCAAGTGTCCGAACCGCAATTCCAGTCGCCATAATACAAATCAATGCTTGATATTTCGTGAAAATTTCGCGCATCGCTGTTCCAAAATCCGGCGTTAAAGAATTCGTTAGCTCATTGCAATGCTTTTCTGGTACAAAAATCGTAGCTGCTACCTTTTTTGTTAACGTTACTGCTAAATCGCGACCACGTTCTGTGACAGCAATAATCGCCAGTTTATCTATATTCATGTTTGAAATCCTTGTCGTATAGCTTAGAATAATAAAACTCTTCTCCAAGGAAATCCCCGACCATAATAAGTGCCGTTTTCGTAATTCCGGCTTCTGTTACTTTTTCTGCGATATCTTCTAACGTGCCGGTTACTTTCTTTTCTTCCGCCCAAGTCGCTTTGTAAATGACAGCTGCTGGGGTTTCTGGTTTATAACCGCCTTTAATTAATTCAGAAACGACTTTTCTAATACCTTGAACGGACAAGAAAATTACCATTGAAGTTTGGTGTGCCGCGTATGAACGAAGAGATTCGCGCGATGGTACTGGAGTTCTGCCAGCCATTCGGGTAATAATTACACTCTGACTTACTTCAGGAACTGTATACTCCACTCCAAAACTGCTTGCCGCGCCAAGGAATGAGCTCACGCCCGGTGTACAAGTGAAGGGAATCGAACGTTTTTTCATTTCCTCGACCTGTTCACGAATCGAACCATAAATAGAAAAGTCTCCGGTTTGCAAACGAACCACTTCTTTACCAGCAGTCACGCCCGCTTCCATACAGTCAATGATTTCGATTAAATTCATACTTGCACTATTATGGATTTCGCAGTCTGGTTTACAATATTCTAGCAACTCCGGGTTTACGAGCGACCCTGCATAAATAACGACATCCGCCTCTTTTAATAATTGATATCCTTTTAAGGTAATTAACTCTTTATCTCCTGGTCCTGCTCCGACGAAATGTACTTCTGCCATTTTCTTCACTCCTCTAGTTTTTTACAGCCGATAATGACGGTTGGATTTTGTGGTTCAAAATAATGACCTGCTCCAAGTTTATGCCAACTCGAAACTTGGATTTGTTTCATCGTTAATTCGTTCACTGTTAATTTTTCCAAATGGTTCATTGCAGTTAACGCATTTTCAAGCAAAATAAAATTAAGTACCAAACTGCCTCTCGGGTTCAAATGTGCCAACGACCAGTCGATAATATCGGTTAAATTGCCACCACTTCCACCAATAAAAATAGCATCAAAGGTTTCCTTTTCAGGCAATTCAATTGGCGCGTATGCTTCGATAACTGTTACATTTTCTAATCCAAATTTCGCTTGATTTTGTTTAATTAAATCCACTGCATCTGGTTTTCGTTCAATCGCAGTAACTTGGATTTTCGGGAAATTACAAGCAACTTGAAGACCAACGCTCCCAGTTCCCGCACCAACATCTAGTAATTTCTTTGATGTCTCATTTAAGTTAAGTAAATCAATGCTTGCTGCTCGTACTTCTGCTTTTGTCATCGGTACTTTTCCACGAATAAAAACCTCATCCTTCATCTACAATCACCACTACATTCATATCGTATTTTTTTGCTACTTGTTCTGGTTTCAACTTATGAATTCGTTCCTCTTTTGAACTCAAATTTTCTCCAATAAATAGGATTTTTTTTAAGCCACGTTGTAAAATTTCAGCAGCGATTTCATACGGACCAATGATTGTATCTGTTACCATCGCGACTTTTTCGTGTTGTAACAAGAAGTCGAAGTTTGGCTTTTTACCGTGGCTACTCGTAATAAAACAGTTATTCATCGGTAATTGAATTCGATGAAACATCATTTGAATCGCACTAATTCCCGGAACAATCCGGATATCTTCTGAAAAATTTGCCAGCGCCCAGTTGCCAATCCCATATAATAGTGGATCTCCGGAAGCTAGAATAACCACGTTTTTGTTTTGATGCGGGATGTTTTTCAAATCTGCTAGTTTTTTTGGCAAAAGCATTGGCGTTGCTGTCGTTAGTTCTGCGATTTCTTGTAATTGTCTTGTTGACCCATACACTATTTCGGCGGTATTTAACGCTTGTTTTGCTTCGTTTATTAGCAAATTTGTATCTCCTGGTCCAATTCCAACTACTGTAATCATCGCCATTCCTCCCGGAGTACATCGATATCTTTCGTTGCAGCAAGCAACCCACGTTCGGTCGAAAAAGTAACTACATCGACTTCTACACTCGGTTTCGTGAATTTCAAAAATCGTTCTGATCTTGCTTTGATTTTTTGCACAATGACGTCATATACTTGGGTAAAGCCAGCTTCTTCAATGAATTCGCCTGCTGCCTCTGTCGTATTGCACTTCTCTACTGCTTGTAAAAGCGATAGCGGCGCACCGAGCAAAGCTAAATTAGCGACTAAAATTTCCGCCCGCGCATCTGCATCTTTACTGTACGTCGTAAAAATCCCTGCTGAAACCTTCACCAATTTGCCAAAATGACCAACCATTAGCACTTTTTTGAAAGCTAGACGCTGTGTTTCTTTTAACATATAACCAACGAAATTACTCATGGAAACAATATTTCCGCTTGAAAAACCAAGCGTATTTTGAACAAAATCATCCCCGTAATTACCGGGAACAAGAATAATTTGGTCGAGACCTTGATTACGTTTCATTTCAAGTTCCATTGATAATGATTTTTTCCAGCCTTCATCCGACATCGGCGTAACAATGCCCGTCGTTCCTAAAATAGAAATTCCACCGATAATTCCTAAATTGCTATTCATGGTTCGTTTCGCGCGCTCTTCTCCTTCTGGTGCGTAGACTAATATCTTTGCACCACGATTTTCGCCAAGTGATTCGCGCACGGTTGCTAAAATATTTTTCCGCGGTGCCGGATTAATCGCCGCTTCTCCTACTGCCACAGAAATTCCTTTTTGCGTAGCGCGACCGATACCAACACCACCATCTAATACGACTTCCGCGTTATCGGTTAAATCAACATCTACAAAAATCCACATTCCGTGTGTCGCATCAATATCATCGCCACCATCTTTTTGAACCGCTGCTGTGGCTTTGTCTTTCGAAAACTTTTGGTACGCCACGGGGATTTCCAGAATCGTTCCGCCAGTAGTTGTGACTTGTACTGCACTCACTTCTTCTTGCGTTAGAATCATTTCCACACAAGCTTTAGCAGCCGCAGCCGCACATGTACCAGTCGTATAGCCTTTACGGTATTTTTTGCCATTATAATAAATAAAATCTTCCATTACTCGTCGCCTTCTTTACATCGTAATCAAGATTGCATTAATGATCGCTGCAGCAAGATTACTACCGCCTTTTCTACCGCGTGCGACAATGGCTGGGATATCTGTTTCTAAAATCTCCTCTTTACATTCAGCCGCTCCGACAAAACCAACCGGTACTGCCACTACTGCATCTGCTTGCAATTGCCCACTTTCTGTCATCTCGATAATTTTATACACCGCAGTTGGCGCATTTCCGAGGACAAATAGTTTCGGTCCATCTTTTAAAGAAGCGAGTTTAATTCCAGCCATAGAGCGTGTAATCCCATGCTGTTTGGCAATCTCCATCGTCTCTGGGTCACTCACATAACAATGATATTTACACCCAAGTTCATCTAAAAGTCGTTTATTAATTCCACTAAGTGCCATATTCGTATCCGTGAAAATAGTTCCTTTATTTTGAAGAACATGAATGATTTTCGCGATGGCATCTTGTTGAAAAACGAGGCTGTCTAAGTAATCAAAATCTGCTGTCGTATGTATTGCACGCTTGATAATCGCTTCCTCTAACTTGTTTTGAAATGTGTAATCTGGACGAATATCATCAATAATTTGTTGAATGATTTCAAAGCTTTTCTCTTCAATTTTAGCTGGATTCTTAATATAGTTCATCTTGCCACTCCTTTAAAATAATAGTAGGTAAATACTTGCAAACATGATAAAAGCGATTGTTGAAGCCATGTATAGCAAATGAATCGTTTGGCTAATTTCTTTTTCTGAAACGGGTTTAGTTCCACTTCCAATGGTTGGTTTAACAACTGTTTCACCGAAGTACTCATGCGTTCCACCAAGCGTGATCTGAAGCGCACCTGCTACTGCACCTTCAGGATAAGCGCAATTAGGACTCGTATGATTTTTCCGATCTCGAAGCCCGATTTGCCAAGAAGCACGTCCGTCATACCTTAAAATAAAACTTGCAATGACAAGGAAAAACCAAGCTAATCTTGCTGGGATAAAATTGGCAATGTCATCCATTTTCGCGGAAACAAAACCAATTGCGCGGTATTTTTCGTTTTTATAACCGACCATCGAATCCAGTGTATTAACTGCTTTATACATCAAAGCAAGCACCGGCCCACCAATGAATAAGTAAAAAAGTGGTGCGATAACGCCATCCGCTGTATTTTCCGCCACTGTCTCTATCGTTGCTTTACTAATTTCTTCTGCGGTTAACTTATCTGTATCCCGACCAACAATCATCCCCACTTGCACTCTTGCAGCAGCCAAATCCCCGTCCGCCAAGGTCCGCTGTATTTTCCGAGCCTCTTTCGCAAGGCAAGTCATCGCAAGCGTCGTATAGCCTAAGTAAACAAAAACAGCTACGTAAAGCCAGTAAGCAATTTTGGCACTAAGAAATAGAATGAACCAGGATACAACTCCGGTCATACCAACCGTGAGAACAAATAGCAATCCCCCGGCAAAATACAGTGATTTACCATGAAAGATTTTTCGTAAAATAATAGTCAACCACTTAATCAAGTTGCCGATCGCTTTAATAGGATGCGGCCAGCTATATGGATCACCTAATAAGCAATCTAAAATGAATGATGACGTATAAAATAACAATATCATCGCTCTATCGCTCCAAACATATGCGTTATTATCGATAGATTTTGATAGAAATGGATATGCAGGTAACTAGCGAACGTATTACCTTTTTGATAACCGCCGTGCCATTCTTTGACAATTTCGCCATCCCGCTTTTTCGTTAATTTCATACGTGTTGGTTCGTTCGTTTCAAAAACAGAATGATGAAATTCATGACCGCGAATAGCTGTCCCTTTTTTACCAAGTAGTGTGTCTTCTAAAGGTTCCGCGATACAGTAGCCAAACTTCCGAAGCCGCGTTGTCATCTTACTAACCCCATCAAAAACCCCTACCATTTCATAGGATTCAGCTTCCATTTCTAAACTCGAACCAAGATACATCAATCCGCCACACTCGGCATATATTGGCTTGCCTTGTTCATGCGCCGCCAAAATCGATTCGCGCATTGACTTGTTCTTCGCTAGCTGTTCCGCAAAAACCTCCGGAAATCCACCACCGATATAAATAAAATCAGCGTCCGGGACTTCCCTTTCTTCTAGCGGGCTAAACGGAATCAGTGTGGCTCCAGTTGAACGAATAAAATCCAAGTTATCTTGATAGTAAAAATGAAATGCGGCGTCGAGAGCATAAGCAACGCGCATTCCCGAAAAGTCCGGTACTTGTATTTCTGGTGGGTGTACGGTCAAATTCGCACCAGTCTTACTAATCGCCAACAACCTATCTAAATCAACATGTTCCGCAATCAAATCACCAAGTAACTCCCATTTCGTTTCTAATTCCGTCATTTCCTCTTTTGGGACTAATCCGAGATGACGTTCTGGAAGTGCCACCGCCGCATTTTTCGGCAAATACCCTAAAACAGGTACATCCGTATAACGTTCAATCGCCCCTTTTATCAATGAAAAATGGTTTTCTGAAGCAACGCGATTAATAATCACCCCAGCAATGGTTAATTCCGGATCAAAACGATTAAATCCATCCACAATTGCCGCCGCAGAAGTGGATATCGCTTTACCATCCACGACTAAAATTACAGGCGTTTTCGTGCATTTAGCAATAAAAGATGTACTCGAATTATCACGATCAATACCAAGCCCATCAAACAGCCCCATTACACCTTCAATCACCGAAATATCAGCTGATTGCCCGTGTTTTTCAAAAAGAGCAGCGAGCATAGCATCATCATCAATCAGAAAGCTGTCTAAATTAATGGATGCAACGCCTGTTATCGCTTGATGATAATTTGTATCAATATAATCAGGACCTACTTTAAATGGTTGAACACGCAAGCCTCTTTTTTTAAGTGCATGCATAATGCCAAGCGTGACAGTCGTTTTACCAGTCCCACTTGATGCAGCCGCAATTAAGATTTTGTTCATCTTTTTTCACCTTTCATTTTAGCCATAAAAAAAGACGCCAAACAGAACTTTGGCGTCTTTTTGAGATTTACGCAAATAAGCTATTTCCTTGTAGCACAAAGAAACTTTCCCATCGTGAAAATCTACTTAATCAAGACAACTCGCTCCCTTAGAAGTTGTTTTTGGATATCGAATATAAAAGCGGTCTCCTGACTTAACATCATCCTACTCACCAGTCTTCCCGGAATTGCTTCCAGTGACATATGTTTGGTTTTCGTCCGTATTACAGTAGCTAGGGCCTGTAGAGGATTTTCACCTCTTTCCCGGATTAATATATTCACCTATTTAGTTGTTTAGTACCCGGCAATTCGTCTTTTCCAGCGTTCTGGCAATACTTGGTAAACGACTTCTGCGACAAAAATGTTGCAAACCGAACCAATTGCGAGCACTGGGAATAAAACAAACACCGCTTGATGCATTAATGGATAAAGTGCAAGTAATGATAATGGACAATTAAAAACAAAAGCAACTACACTAGATACACTAATTGCAAGTAGTTGATTTTTTTCAGCTAGTTTTTGGCGCGTAAACCCGTAAGCTATCATCGTTACGCCCATCATTCCAGCAACAATCAAATGAATTGGTAGTGTGAGCGGAAAACCCGCCAGTAATGCTGATGTTAAATGACCGAAAATCCCAAGCACTGCGCCGTACATCGGACCAAGCAGCAATGTTCCAATAAAAGCTGGAGCTGCGTCAAATGCAACAGAACCCATTAATTTTATGTTCGCGCCAATTACACACATCGCAATCAACATCGCACATAAGACTAATTTTTGAATTTTCAATTGAAAAGATCACCCTCTCATGAAAGCGTTATTTCCATTTCATTATATCCCTGTTAAACCACTGGTACAAGGTCACTTAGAGCACTGAAAACAAAATAGTGCAAGCTTTTAAAATCCCTTTTTTTCTGTTTTATATGGCAAAAATAGCCACCAGTGTGAACTTTTTCTCAATTTCTATTTTTGAGATTTAAAAAATGACAATATTTTGTTATAAAAAAGAATTTATTGTTCTATTTAAAATGCAGGATTAAACGTTATTTAAAGCGATTTTATGGTATAATTAGTGCAAGTAGAAAAGGAGGAGGAATTGCATTTGGAAAAAGAAAAAGTAATCAATATTCAACCACTTATGACGAATCAAGTTGAAAATCAATTTACACAACAAATTCAGGAAGACTTTCATAAAAAAAATCCAGATCACTCCGCCCTACTTCATTCTCTTGAAACAGTTGAAGTGCTAGATGTTCTAAGCGATTATTACTCTGCACATGAAAAACAAAAACAACCTAAAAAAGAAACTACGAGTGCCAACAAAACTGGTGGAGAGCATAAAGAAATCAAACAAGCGATTCGTTACATTAAAAAAAATATTCATCGCTCCATCACATTAGAAGAAGTTGCTAATTACGTCTATCTAAGCCCCTTTTATTTAAGTAAATTATTTAAAAACGAATTAAACATCAATTTTATCAATTACGTCAATGAACAAAAAATGCTCTATGCGAAAGAACAACTAGAAAAAAGCGATTGGGCAGTTCATACGATTGCGAAGAACTTGGGTTTTTCAAGAGCGAGTTACTTTTGCAAAGTCTTTAAAAAAGAATTCGATATGACACCAAAAGAATATCGCGACTCCTTAAAATAAAAAACGATTTCAGCCTAAGCCGAAATCGTTTTTTTATTATTATTGTGACTGCCAATCAGCCGGATAAGTAACATAAATAAATCTTGCTTCACCAGTTACGGAGAACTTGATTTGGCTACCTTTAGGAATGAAAATAATTTCTCCTGGACCTGCGGAAACAGTTCTGCCATCAATAACAACATCTAGTCTGCCTTCGATAACGTAATCTACTTCATCATAATCCAAGAACCAATCGAATGTTGTATCTTTCATTTCCATTAGACCAAAACCTAGACGTTGACTTTCTTCTAGCGTTACTAAGTCTTTTGTATAAACAACATCGCCTGGCTTTCCTGTATCTAATCGATCTTCTTCTGAAACTTTCACTACAGGAAGTTTAATCGATAGAATACCACTTGGATCAACGTGTTTGGAACTTTGGCCCATTTTTTCTAAAACAACTTGTTTGACCAATTGTTCGATTAATTCTTTACTAATATCAGCCATTATCTTTCACCGCCGTTTGTTCTTTTGTTTTATTTTTTTTCATCATTCGGTTAGCCATGTAGATACCAACACCAACAGCAGTTACCCCTCCGACTAATTTCCCAACAATCATTGGGAAGATCATATCTTTAGCAACACCAGCCGTAAAGCCTAGATGATCACCTAAAACAAAGGCCGCAGATACTGCAAAAGCAACGTTAATAATTTTACCGCGCTCATCCATATCTTTCAGCATTTGGAACATTGGGATACTATTTGCAAGTGTAGCAACCATGCCAGCTGCCGCAACTTCATTCATACCAAGTAATTTACCCATTTTCATCAGTGGCTTGTTGAAAACTTTCGTAATAACGAATACTAAACAGAATGCTCCAGCAAGTACTAGTGCAATTCCACCTACGATTTCAATACCTTCACCAATTGGTGCAATTCCTGGAATAATAGTTAAACCAGTAAGTTGTTGAATAGCTCCTGCTACAAGACCGATAGTAGCAACGATTACTACCCCTTTTCCAAAAATCGTGAAGCCTTTAATCATGCCTTCTGGTTTGAACCAAAGACCTAACATAATAAGTGCAGCTACAAGAATAATTGGTACTAAGTTTTTGAAAATCATGATTGGAGAGAAACCAGCAATCAGACCACCGATTAAACAACCGATTGGAATCGTGATAATCCCAGATAATACCCCAGTTGCTAAATATTTATGATCTTCTTTTTTAATAATTCCTAGTGCTACTGGAATCGTGAAAACAATAGTAGGTCCCATCATGGACCCTAGAATAGCTCCCGCAAATAGACCAGCATCAGGTGTTAGCGCTAGTTCTTGAGCTAGTGCGAAACCACCCATATCATTCGCAAGTAATGTTGTTGCAAACATTGCCGGGTCAGCCCCAAGCGCCGTATAAATTGGTACAACAATCGGGCTTAAAATTTTCGCTAAAACTGGCGCTAATGTAATGATACCGACCATTGCTAGAGTTAGCGATCCCATTGCCATAATACCTTCTTCAAATTGTGCACCTAAGCCAAATTTGTTGCCGATAATTTTGTCAATGGCTCCTAGAATCATAAAGATTACCATTAAATAAATAATAATTTCATTAATGCTCAAAAGTGTTCCTCCATTCTATAGATAGCGTTTTAAAAGTTCATCAGGAGAAGGAATGACCGTATGATGTATCACCTTTTTTGGTTCGGCGGTTTCGATTAGAATCCGCATCCCTTCTTGAATAGCACTAACTTCCCCTGTAAAAACAGCCACAAATTTTCCACCAATCGAAGCACCGAGCGTCATCCGTTTCAAATGTATAGCTGATTTTTTCAGCGCTTCATTCACTGCATTTAACCCAGCACCTAACTGACTGATTTCGATAATTCCTACTGCGTCCACTTCGACTTTAGGGTGTTTATTGTTTAGAAAAGCAAGTATTTCTTCGTGCGCCATATGCAAAATATAAGAAGAAACATGAAATTTGCCAGCTTCTTCTTTTGCATCTTGCATCGCACTAGTAAGTTCACCGGAAGCGCCTTGCAAAATAATCAAAAATTTACCAGGACATGTCGGACGAAAAGTAAATAAAGTTACATTGCCTGCTTTCAAGAAAACATCGGCCATTTCGTACCCTTTACTTATACTCCTGAGTTCAAGAATACCTAAGGACTGTTCAGCCATAACGTTCTACCGAGTCGATAATGCCGACGATACATGCGTCCACTGGGATCGTGTTGTCCCCAGTGGATGCTCGTGCTGCGCTACCAGTTGTAACAAGCACAAGGTCGCCGTTTCCTGCTCCGGCATTATCAGCTGCCACTATGGAATGTCTTACATCTTCCGTTTCATCGGTACAAATCTCTACTAGTAGTAGTTTTAAACCATTCAGTTTTTCGTCTTTTCTTGTTGCCCATAAACTCCCGGTAACTTTTCCAATTTGCATGCCGCTCTTCCTTCCTAACTTTCTTTAATGCTAATTCGTTTTTCCTGTAAGTAATCTTTTGCAAGTGGTGTTAAGAAACTTCCTTTAGGCAAAATGAATTCGCTTTTGTTCTTAGTAAGTTTTTCAACATCCTGTTCGGTGATGACTTTACTTTCTTTGGTCTCTTTTACCGGACTTTCGATAAATTCGACACCAAATCGGCTCAGTTTCTCCTCATATTCTTGAAAAAGTTGTCTGATACCATATTTAGCGGAACGTTTGTAAGCATGCGCTTTGATGCCACTCTTCATTATCCAAGTAGGCCGCCCTGCTAAAAGGTGATCTGTAATAAATTGTTCTTTTTTATTCATCGGTGCAAACAAACTTATTCGAGCTAATTCAGCGATATCCAATTCTTCCAGTAGTAAAATGTCACATTCGCGTTCAGAACGATCATAAAGCGAAACTTGATATTCTTTTAGATAACACTGTCTGAGAGTGTGTTCTGAATCTTGTCCCATGATAATCATTTTTTTCTCTGGAAGTTGTAATCGTCTCATGACTTCCTCGGTGACAGCTTTTATGAGTGCTTCTAGTTCCATACTCATTTAGCCTTTGTTTTCTTGATTATTTGACCTCGAATTCCCTTTTTAAAACCACATGCGTTGGCTTCGTCATAATCAATGTGCATATATGTAGCAAAATCAGGGCTAATCCGAACAACAACATCATCAAAAATTAGTGGTCTGTCACCGTTAATTTTCACTTGAACAATTTCACTTTGGGATACTTGTTGTTTTTCTGCATCAGCAGGCGTCATATGAATATGGCGTTTTGCAACAATAAGTCCTTCTGATAATTGAACACTGTTTTTTGCGGATAATAGTAAAATTCCTGGTGTCCCTGCTATGTCTCCACTTTCACGAACCGGTGCTTTAATTCCAAGCGCCGTACCATCTGTGGAGCTTATTTCTACTTGTGTTTTTTTACGAATTGGGCCTAAAATTACAACGTTATGAATAACGCTTTTTGGTCCAACGATGCTAATTCTTTCTTTACAAACATATTGACCTGGTTGAGATAGGTCACGGAAATGAGTAAGTTCATACCCAGGTCCAAATAGTGCATCGACTGTTTCACGATCTAAATGAACGTGGCGGCCGGATGCTTCTACTTCTACGCCAGTTTCAAGTAACGCGCGGCGAGTGACTTCTTCAATAAGGCTTGTTATTAACTCATTATTCATGAATAAGCCTCCTTACTTTTTATATTCACCTGTTCTCACGCGGAACATTAGTATCCAGAATAAACTAGACAATCGGTTAAGCGCTTGAATGATGTCTGGTCGCTTAATGGAATAATCAGCTTCCTTAAATGCTAAAAAGGCAGCTAATTCCGTTTCGCGGACCATCGTTCTTATTTTGTTTAATCGAATGACCGCATTCCCCATCGTGTAATCAGGCATAAAATGTGTCATTTGATAGTATTTTTTCGGATTATGACTACGTTCCCGCAGTTCTTTTTCATCCATTCCAAGCAAATGAACTGATTCGATTTGCTCGTTTAAAACTTCCGATCGTACAATATTTCTTACAAAGGTGAGGATTTCTTGTAAATCTTCCGCAAGATCTTTAAACTCAGCTGCAACGGAACATTGGGTTTCCAGAATTTCAGCTTCCAGTGTATCTAATTTTCCGCGGAAAGCGATTTGTGGATGGTCTTTAAACACAAGCAGGTTACCACGCAAATGCGTCATATGTTCAGGCTTCTCATCTAATGCTCCACCATAAATCGTTTGGAATTTTGCTCTAGTAGTTTCTTTTTTCACTGGCTCCACTACTACTTTTGTTTCTGCAATTTCATCAATATAATGAAGGTCAATTTTCTTTTCAGACAAGAAACTCTTCGCTGAAGGTGTGATAATTGTGCCTTTTTTTATATCAAGTTTTTTAGTTGTTTTTAAATCGGTGTGTAAATAGGCTTTTCGTAACTCATCTTCTGTCAAAATAGCCAAAGAACCACATCCTTTTGTCCCATTTACAATTGGTGTTAGTAATGTTGGGAAGCTTTGTATTGCTTAAATCTGGTAAAAAGCGAAAGTTTCGGGCAATTTCCGAGTCTGATGGAACCCTTTTGCCTTACGCTCACGCTTTTTCCTGATTTATGTTAAAAGTTATTCTTATTCAGCGCTTTTTGGTAGAATTGCGTCTACTTCGCTGTGTGGACGTGGGATTACGTGTACAGATAGTAATTCACCAACGCGTTCTGCTGCTGCTGCGCCTGCATCTGTTGCTGCTTTAACTGCGCCAACATCGCCGCGAACCATAACTGTTACTAGACCGCCACCAACTTGTTCTTTACCCATAAGTGTTACGTTAGCTGCTTTCACCATTGCGTCTGCTGCTTCTACTGCTCCTACTAAACCTTTAGTTTCGATCATACCTAATGCGTTTGCGTTTGCCATTTTAAAATTCCTCCAATTAGTGTTTTATTTTTTATTTTAATTCTGCTAAAACTTTTTCGACTAAACTTTGGATGAGTGCGTCTGCATCAACCGGAAGTTCAGATGTTGCTTGGTTTTCTTCTTTACGAATATCTTCTAACTCTAAAACGCCAGTAGCGATGCGACGAATGTTGAAAAGATTTTCAGGTCCGATATTATCAGATGATGAACTTCCTCCAACTGCCCCACAACCAAGTGTTAAAGCAGGTACAAGATTTGTTGTTGCGCCAATTCCGCCAAGTGCTCCTGGTGTATTAACTAAGAGACGGGAAACTGGTTTTTTCAGCGCGAATTCGCGGATGATTTCTTTATCTTCAGAGTGGATGATTAAAGTATGTCCAGCTCCTTCATGATAAAGAATATCCATGCTAAGTTCGCAAGCTTCTTGCCAAGTTTCGGCTGTATAGAAAGCCAAGATTGGAGCTAATTTTTCTCTTGAATAAGGGATTTTAGCGCCAACTTTTGTTTCTTCAGCGATAAGTACTCTTGCGTCAGCTGGAACAGTTAGACCAGCAAGGTTAGCGATATGTTGCACGCTTTTACCTACGATTGCTGGATTCATCGAACCATTTGGACGTAAGATGAATTTACCAAGTTGAACAGCTTCTGCATCTGATAAGAAGTGTGCTCCTTGTTTTCTAAATTCAGCAATGACAGCTTCTTTATTCACACGTTCAACAACGACAGATTGCTCAGATGCGCAAATTGTTCCGTTATCGAATGTTTTGGAATCAAGAATATGTTTCACTGCGCGAGGAATGTTAGCACTGCGTTCGATAAATGCTGGGCCATTACCTGGGCCAACTCCAATTGCTGGAGTACCAGATGAATAAGCCGCTTTTACCATTGCAGAACCACCTGTTGCAAGGATAACTGCTGTATCTTTGTGTTTCATCAGTTGATCTGTTCCTTGGATTGTTGGAACAGTCATACAGCTGATAGCGCCTTTTGGACACCCAGCTTTTTCTGCTGCTTCACTAATAATTCTTACTGTTTCAAGAATCGCTTTTAGTGCGTTTGGATGTGGAGAAAATACGATACTATTTCCGGCTTTAATGGAAATAAGTGTTTTGTAAATAACAGTGGATGTAGGGTTTGTAGAAGGAATTAAACCTGCTACTACGCCAAGTGGAACTGCAACCTCCATTACTTTCTTTTCGTTATCTTCTTTTAACATACCAATGGTTTTCATATCTTTGATGTAATTGTAAACATGTTTCGACGCAAAGACGTTTTTGATTACTTTGTCTTGCCAAATTCCGAAACCAGTTTCTTCATGGGCCATTTTTGCGAGTTTTTCGCGAGCATCATAACCGGCATCAGCTATTGCTTTTACAATTGTATCAATTTGTTGTTGGCTCATTGCAGCAAGTTCTTTTTGTGCTTTGTTAGCTGAGTCAATGAGGTTACGAACTTCTTGGATTGAGCGTAAATCTTTATCTTCTAGTGCCACTAGTTTTCACTCCTTCCATAAATGTCTTTTAGTGCGTGAACAAGTTTATCCTTGTTCGCATATTTAATCTTGCTCTTTGGAATAGGCACATTATCTAATGTGTAAGCAAGTTTCCTTAGATCAATAACTTTCATTGCGCGAAGTTTTTTCTCTGTACTTTTCGTGTTTGTTTTCACTTCTACGACTTGTTGCATAACTTCTTTTGGTTCTTCTTGTTTGACTTCTTTTGGTTGTGGTTTAACTTCTTCTTGAGGAACAAAAAGTGCTTTTGTATCTTCGCTCATTCTTGCGATAACATGGCTTGATACTAAACAACCTAAGTCTTCTGTTGCAGCTTTCCCTGCTTCGATAGCTGCATTTACTGCACCTACATCACCAGTTAATTCAACCGTAGTTAAACCGCCGCTAATGACTTCACATTGAATCAGTTCGACATTTGCTGCTTTTAAACAAGTATCGGCAGCAACAACAGCACCAAGAAAACCTGTGACTTCAATTAAACCAAGCGCTTCATTTGGCATTTTTTAGCACCACCTTAATATTGAAGTGGATTTTCAGCCACATTTTCTACTGCCATTTTGAAAGCGTCACAAGCTGCTTTACATGCAGATTGGCTACCAGTCAAAAGTGCTCCGCCGAAGTTTGTTTCGGACGGTGGGCCATAGAAAGCTCCGATTGTTACGTCTGCTGCTTTTAGTGCTGCATCTAACGCGTACATAGCTTCAAGTGGAGGGGCGATTAAGTAAGCAATCGCTTCACCTTCTGCAACATTCGCTTCTTTTGAAAGGAATGTACCAGTTCTTGAAACACAGTGCGCGAAGTAAGGTACACTATCATCTTCATTTGCACTAACAAAGCTAGCGCCATTTTCGATGAAATCTACTGCTACAGAAAGACCACTTTTTACTTCCGCAGGGCTTGGTCCGGCGATAATACCGATAACTTCACCAGCGAATTTTGTGGATGCATTTCCAGCACCAGCATACATACTTTTCGCATAAACAACATCTACTTCTGCTGCTTTTGTTGCTTCGTCAAGCGCTGTGTAAGTTACATCATCACAATCAGATGTAATAATACCAAGGCTTCTTTGATGCGGTTTTAAGTCTAGTTGTTTAAATAGACCATTGTCTACGTTAGATACAACTTTGACACTTAAAACGGATGCAGGTAATTTATCATTTTTCATGAAGTTTCCTCCTCTAACTAGCTTATTTTAAATCAATACCAGAACATTTTTTCTCAAGCATATTGTGAATTAATTCAGCAATGTATGCTCCTGCTTCAACTGGTGGAGTTCCGCCGCTATGGATGTTAGAAATAACAGTACGACGAGCTTCTGGCATACCAATTGTTGGTTTGTAAGCAATATAGGCACTCATGGATTCAGCAGTGACTAGGCCTGGACGTTCACCTACAAGTAAGCAAACTACGTCAGCGCCAGTGATTTCACCGATTTGGTCCATAGAAGGTACACGACAATGTTTAACGAAAATAATGTTATCAAAATCTAAGTTATACATTTTCAAACCTTGTTTAATGGATGGCAAGATATCTTTGATGTTAGCTTCAATTGCCGCTGAGCTAAGTCCATCACCAACAACGATTTGTAGTTTGGCGTTTTTCGTCGTATTCGCACGAATCACTTCTACCATTTCGTTGTCAAATTCACGACCTAAGTCTGGGCGAGTTAAGTATTCATCTTTATCTTGACATTTAGTGTTAACTGGGATGAAGTTCATTTCTTTTACTAAATCCTCAGAAACGTAAGAGAAAACGGAATCTTGTGCTACGGCATGGTCCGCACGGAAACGAAGAATTGTTTCTGTTTTGTAACGTGGACCAGCACGCCATAAACCAAGTCGAGCCGGTGTCATTTGTTTCATTTTCAAATAACCTTCACGATCAGCTGGTTCTGGTACTAGTAATTGTTTTTTGATATCTACTTCAGTAATATCCGGGATGCTACCTTCTGTTACAACTGTTTCAACTACAGATTTAGTTGGCGCTGCTGCTACTGTATCGGTTGTTTTACCACCGGACATTTCTGTTAAAATGCCTTCAATCATTTGTTTTAATTCTTGTTCGTTCATCGCTTAGTTCCTCCCTTCCTTATTTTAGGAAAATAGATGCATCTCCAGCACGGCTAGTTAATTTACCATTTTCGCTGAATCCCATTTTTTCCATCCACTGATCAAATTCTTTAATTGGTTTTAGGCCAAATAATTCACGTAAAGTGGCTGTTTCGTGGTAACCAGTTGTTTGGTAGTTAAGCATAACGTCATCACCATGAGGAATACCCATGATAAAGTTACATCCTGCTGCAGTTAGAAGTACTGACAAGTTTTCTACGTCGTTTTGGTCGGCTTTCATATGGTTGGTGTAACAAACGTCACAACCCATAGAGATACCAGTTAATTTACCCATGAAGTGATCTTCAAGGCCAGCGCGAATTACTTGTTTGGAATCATATAAGTACTCAGGTCCGATAAATCCAACTACTGTATTTACTAGGAATGGATCAAATTTCTTCGCGAATCCATAACAACGAGCTTCCATTGTTACTTGGTCTACGCCGAAATGAGCGTCAGAAGAAAGTTCAGAACCTTGTCCTGTTTCAAAGTACATTACGTTTGGTCCAGTCGCAGCACCACTTTGAAGGGCTAATTGTCTAGCTTCTTCAATAGTTGCTCCGTCAAAACCGAAAGCTGTATTACCTTTTTCAGAACCTGCGATAGATTGGAATACAAGACCAGTTGGAGCGCCGCGACGCATTGCTTCCATTTGAGTCTTCACGTGCGCAAGTACACAAGTTTGTGTTGGCACATCCCATTTGCTGCGGAATTCTTCAAATTTATTAAGTAAACGAACAACGCTATCAGTAGAATCATCTACTGGGTTAAGTCCGATTACCGCATCCCCAATCCCGTAAGTTAATCCTTCCATTAAGGAAGCAAGGATACCATCAGGATCATCAGTTGGATGGTTTGGTTGTAGTCTAGCGGAGAAAGTTCCAGGAAGACCGATTGTTGTATTCGCATGTGCGATTACACGGATTTTTTTCGCGCCATAAATTAAATCTAGATTAGACATTAATTTTGTAACAGCAGCAATAATTTCTGATGTTAGGCCGCGTGCAACACGTTTAATGTCAGCATCTGTTGTTTTATGGTCTAAAATCCATTCCCGTAATTCTTCCACTGTCCAGTTTTTGATGGAATCATGGATACGGTCATTTACTTGGTCTTGAATAATACGCGTTACCTCATCTGTTTCATATGGGACAACCGGATTATTACGTAAATCTCCAAGCGTCATTTTAGAAAGCACCACTTTTGCAGCTACACGTTCTTCTGCAGATTCAGCAGCAACTCCGGCTAAGCGATCGCCTGATTTTTCTTCGTTTGCTTTTGCCAACACATCAGTGATGGATTTGAACTGGTATGTATGGCCGAATAAATTCGTTTTTAAAATCATTCGATAAATCCTCCTCTCAAAATTAAAGCTATTTATGTGGATCAGTTAAAGACTAAGGTTTTTACTACTACTGGTAGCACTTTCCCGTCAGCAACTGGTTTTCCTATATCAATATAATCACCATTATCGACTTTGACACTATCCAAGCAAATTAGTGGATGCCCGGCTGGTAAATGCCCGAAGATGCTTTGTCCGAGGGCTTTTGCCATGTCATGCCATGTAATGATAATTAAGGGATGACCAAGTGCGATTGGTTCTTTCATTCCTTCGCAAATGGCTTTCGCATATTCTGTTACTTGGTGGAAACTTGGGCTATTTTCGCCTTCAATTGCAAGTGCAATATGTTCCATTTCATTCTCTATTTTGAACCAGCTAAGTTTTTCCTTGATGACTTCTGCCATATTTTCATCTTCTTCTTGTTTGGCAAGTTTCAAAATTGGAATGTTTTTTACTGGGAAAATTTTCTCGGTGTAAGTAATCGTACTACCGCTAATTTCAGCTGTGTGTGAACCGGCTCCGACCACTGTTGCCCGTATGGTTTCGACAGATTCGATATACTTTTTTTCAGTCATTAAACTAGATTCTGCAATCGCTTTTCCTAGCAATAACCCAATATCACCATATCTAAAAGGATCACTTAGCGCACCCGTTGAGATGCAGTCTGCAACGCCTCCGGAAAAAGAGATACATTCAATCTCCGTTAAGAATTTCAATCCTTTATTTGTAATGATTGTTTCATAAAAATCATTTGGCGCCCCAAGGCCAACACTATTCTTAAGCAGCTCAACCATTTCACCTAAAACGGGTTGCAAGTTTTCTGGTGAAGTTGTTTCACCAAGTTTAACCGGATAACCTCGTTTTTCTATTAAAGCTTGAATTTTTGGAGCAATATAGGTGATTTTTCTTGTTTCACGGTCTACTTTAATTAACCGACCACCAATATCTAAGCAAGCAGTATCAATGAGTTCCCCGCGATCAAACAGCGATAAATTCGTGGTTCCGCCGCCAATATCCAAATTCACAACAGATGTATTATTCTCTTTGGCATAGGTATGGGCACCTGCTCCTTTTCCAGCAATGATGCTTTCTAAGTCAGGTCCTGCTGTTGCTACAACGAAATCCCCAGCAAAACCACTCATTGCATCTAATACATTGCTGGCGTTATCTTTACGAGCTGTTTCACCCGTGATAATAACTGCCCCCATGCCAATTTCTTCTTTTTTAATTCCTGCATTGGCATATTCTTTCGTTACAAAATCACGAATCGCCTCCACGTCAATCAAATTATCAGCAAGAATCGGTGTGAACAGAATCTCACTTCTAAAAATAATCCGCTTATCTGAAATGACAATACGCGGCACGGTGAAACTAGATGCCATATTTTGAATTTCTAACTCGGATAAAATGAGTTGTGTTGTCGACGTACCAAGGTCAATCCCTACACTTAAAATTGTTTCCGTCAAAACCCTCACTCCTTTCTAGCAAAAAGAAAAAGCTTAAAGACAAATAACAGTATCGTTACTTGGCTTTAAGCTTCATCGCTTTTTCATAGCTACTTCTTTGTAGCATGGATAGAATTGTATTTAAAATCAAACATTGTTTTCGTTCCATGTTCATTCGATTCAATGGTTACTTTGCCTCGAAGTTTATCTTTAATGTAACTTTTGACAATGGAAAGTCCTAGGCTTTTTTCGGACACTTTACGAACGTTGAACCCATGACCGTTGTCCGTTACTTCTGCGTGAATAATATTTTTTTCTTCTTTTATTTGTAGTAAAATTTCGCCTGATTCATTTGGATGGAATGCGTGATCATAGGAGTTTTGTAAGAGCTCATTCATGACAAGTGCCAGTGCCACGGTTCGGTCACTGTCCAAATAAATGCGTTTATCAATATCCATTCTTACAGCTACTTTGGGACAATCCGTACAACATCTTTCAATATTGTAGGCGACTGTTTCGATGACCATATAAAGGTTAATGCCGTCTTCCATTTGCTTCGATAAAAGCTCGTGTGTCGCTGCAATGGCAAGGATTCGGCTGACACTTTCATTTAGAATCTTCTGTGCCTCCACACTTGTAGAACGTCTGCCTTGAATTCGCAATAAGGAAACAACCGATTGCAAATTGTTTTTGACACGGTGATGAATTTCACGAATAGCAACGGATTTAGAAACAATTTCTGCTTCTTTCACCTTAATATCCGTGATGTCATGCAAGATGAGAATAAAACGGCATTCCTGCTCGTCTTCTTCTTTTACGAAAATCTGCTTCATGATAAAGTAATTCCCGGCGATAACCACTTCTTTTTTTAACTGAATCGGTTGTTTTCCAGTTTCAATTTGATACATGATTGCGTCAAACATCATCTGGTCGAGGGATAAATTATCATAATGCATGCCTTGGATGTCTTCCATATAACCAAGTCTTTCGTAATACTGATCCGCAGCGCAATTCTTTTGCTGCAAAATCCCGTTTCGGTCAAAAATCAAAATGGCATCATCTAGTTGATCAGTAATCGAATCCGTTAGTTTACTCATGGCAGACAGCGTGGTAGAAACATCTCGATAAGCCGTTTCTTCATTGTCAATTTCAAAATGAGCTTTAATTTCGGCGCTAATATCATTTTCTAGAATTAGCACGGCAATAACTCGCTGTTTATTACGAATTGGATAAACTTTTTGGCGAATTAATACGTTTTCTTGTGTTTTTGCAAGTAGATCGTTAGAGTTCATACCTGTTTCCAATGTTCTAAGTACACCTGGCTCATTGGATCTTAGGGCTGTTTCTCCGACTACTTTGTTTTTGTAAAGTGATTTGGTTGTTTTTGGTGGTGTATGATGAATAACAAGTGCTTCACTAGTTAGCTTGTTGTATACATCAATGAATACATCTACATCTTGATACATGGCTGAAACACTTAACGACTTGGCTGTGTGAATTAATTCGTCAATATCGTGCTCCGATAAATCGGTGTAGCGTAAGCACATTTCTCGAATCGTTTTAGTCATCGCTCATCACAATCGTTTCTGCGATTTCCATCATCGGACAGCGTTTGTCCATGCTCAGGTTACGAATCATGTTGTAAGCTTCTTCTTCTGTGATGTTGTTCTCAATCATAAGCACACCTTTTGCTTTTTCAATCACTTTTCGTTCTTCTAATTTTTTGGTGAGCTTTTCTAATTGCTGCTCTAATTTTCTTGTTTCTCGCCCTTTGGCAATACTCATTTCAACAGTTGGAATCAAACTTTTTTCATCAAGTGGCTTTACTAAATAACCTAATGCTCCAAACCCCTTAGCTTTCTCGGTGTTTTTCGGATCACTAAAAGCGGTAAGTAAGATAATTCCCCCAGCAAGGCCTTCTGAAATAATTCGTTTCCCTGCTTTTAAGCCGTCTAAGAGTGGCATTTGAATGTCCATGATAACAAGATCTGGCTGATGGCTTTTGCAAAGTTCGATTGCTTCAAAACCATCTGTCGCTTCCCCTACAACATTGTAGTTCGCTTCTTCTAAGATGTCTCGGATGTCCATTCTTGTAATAGGTTCATCATCGGCTATTACAATTCTTCCATTCATTCCTGTCACGTCCTCTTCTTCTGCTATTGATTGATTCGTCACAATAAAGGACAAAATCATTCTATAGAAGCATTTACTTGAGCGAAAGAGTAAAAGAGCTAGAGAAAAAATTCTCCAAGAAAATAGAAAGAGCCCCTTAAAAATATTGTGCAATATTTTTGAGGGAGCCCCGTTGCTCTGCTATATTTATAATTCCACACGTCTTTGTGCTCGGTTCTATTATAAAGTAGCATGAAAACGATGTCAATAGGTTATTTGATTCCAGTTGTGAAATAAATAACTTTTATGCCAACATTTTTTCGAGAATCGCACTAACATCTGTTTCTGTCGGTATTCTAGGATTGGTTGCAGTACATCCATCATTTAGTGCGCCTTCCGCGATTTGAGCGATATTTTCATTTAAATCAGTGCGGCTAACACCACATTCGGATAAGGTAGTTGGCATATTGAGTTTCTTTTGAAGTTGTTTAATTGCATTAATTAAGCTACGAACACCAAGACGTGTATTCGATGCTGGCATTTTTAGTAATTTGGCAATCGCTGTATAACGTTCTGCTGCTCGGTTATCCGGATTGTTACCAAAATCACTTGTAATTCCAGCATTATAACTAATTACGTGCGGTAAAAGTAATGTATTCATACGACCATGTGGAATTTTAAATTTCGCACCGGCTGTATGCGCAATACCGTGATTTAAGCCAAGAGAAGTAATATTAAATGCCATTCCTGCAAGACAAGACGCATTATGCATTTTTTCGCGAGCTTCTAAATCATTACCGTCTTTGTAAGCACGTTCTAAATAAGTGAAAACTAATTGGATAACTTTTTCCGCCATTGCATCCGAGTAATCATTCGCTTTTGTAGATACATAAGCTTCAAGCGCATGCGTTAACACATCCATACCAGTATCTGCTGTAATTGCTGGTGGAACAGATTTTACTAAGTCTGCATCTAAAATTGCTTCATCTGGCAAAATAGCATCTGTAATTAGTGGGTATTTAATGGCTTTTTCTTTGTTTGTAATAACAGAGAAACTAGTTACTTCGGAGCCAGTTCCACTAGTTGTTGGAATGACAATGAAAGGCATTGCGCGCACCGTACCAAGTTTTTGGCCGAAGAATTTCATCGCTTTCGCCGCATCAATCGCTGATCCGCCACCAATTGCAATCATCAAGTTAGCATCACATTCATTCAAAACTTCAATTCCTGCTACCACGTTTTCAATCGGTGGATCTGGAATGATTTCGCTAAAAATCGTATATGTATTCGATGGATCAATTTTTTCTGTAATCGCATTAATCATTCCGGAACTAACCATAAATGGATCTGTTACGATAAAGATTTGTTTGTCTTTAAAATCGAGTAAACGATCTGTTGCTCCTTGGCCAATATAAAGATCTGTTTTAAAACTAACTTTTTGCATGAGATTACCTCCTAGTTTTTTTAAAAATAAAAAAAGAAGCTTTGAGTAGAGAAATTTCCTCTTCCAACTCAAAGCTTCTTTGCTAAGTAAACAGTACGCCTTTGTACCGTAAAATATTTTATTTGTCCACTTTATTAAAAACCAAACCCGTGGAAATGTCAAATCTTTTTTTGTAAATAGGCAATGAAGATACATTCCTTGTATCACTCTTTTCGTCGTTGAAAAGATCATTGCCCACCATAAAACGAAGCGGTGCACATCTTTGTGCGTATGGTGCTTGATAAAACGTAGCTCGTTCAGCTTCTCGGCACCAAACCATTTACAGTGGGCTTATTTGTTTTAAAAACAAATAAAAAAGCCCCAGTGAGACAACTACACTGGAACCAAGAATTATACATGCTTTGCCTCGAAGCAGTATAACCAGTTAAAACAATTAGATAAAAGACCTGACTTAGAGTGTCTAACTCCTTACAGTGGCGGGACCGTGCTGGACTTTCACCAGACTTCCAGTATCTAACTGTTTGTATGAACGAATTCGTTTATCAAAATTATTATAGCATAAAATAGACCGCTTGCAAGAAGAATTTGCTTTACGAAATAATTTGAACCCCGCCACTGACAAACTCACGGAAATAATATCGACTGTAAAAAGTCGTGACATAGCGCCGTTCTAGCTCAAATAAAATTTCGAGTGGATCCGTTTTTTCGAGTTCATAAAGTATACCGACAACGGTACCACTATGCGAAACATTTAACCCCACTAAATCCAAGTTTTCCGTCACTTCCACAATCTCTCGCCAAAATGGTTTTGGCAAAATAGTTTGGTTGCAGGCTGCACTAACTGATGCAGCTTTACCAAGTAAGTGAATGGATTTTTGCGTGACGGCTTGTTGAAAATAGTCCATTCCTTTTGCTAGATGTCCTTCGTTTTTGAGTAATTGCGCTTGGTGATTTTCTTGCCGATATGTAGCTGTTTCTAAAATGGTAAGCGGTTCTAACACAACGACGCCAAGCTTTGGCATCCAATTGGAGTTTTGAATGATGTCCCCTCTTAAGTGATCGAACAAAGTTAGTGATTCAAAAATAGTGCTATCCGTTGGTTCTAGTTGTAAACATAGCTTGGCAATTTCAGCTTCTGAGATAGATTTATTCAGCCATTTTGCTGTAGCGCCAATTGTTGCGGCAATATCAGCGGTGGAACTTGCCATGCCTTTCGCGACCGGAATAGTTGACTTCACTTGTAAAGATACTTGCGGGAGGTCTCTTTTAGCCACACCAAAATACTCGCAAGTGGTTTGGAATGCGAGCCATGCTTTTGTATGCCCGGAGTTATTTAGTCCTACTTTATCAGATAAAGTGACTTCGGAATACCAGTTGATTGGGTAAGAAATTAGCTTCTCTCCGCCTAAAATCCAGCCTTGCAAAAGTTCCCCACAAGATGCCGGACACCTCGCTTTAATTACCACTAAAAATCACCTCAAGTGCTGTTAAGAGTTGGCGATTATCTTCTCTACTTCTCACTGCCACTCGGTAATAATTCTCCGTGAGGCCTCGGTAATTAGCGCAACTTCGGATAAAAATCCCTTTTAAAAGCAATTCTTTTCGTAAATCAAATGGTTTTTCGAGGTGGAAAAATATGTAATTTACACTTGGTTCAAATACCGTAAGTTCTGGAAATTCGCATAGGCCTGTGTATAAGAATTCTCGTTCCTTGTGAATCCATTGATAGGTTTGTTTAATATATGTTTTGTCTTCTAATAGTATTTGCCCTGCTAAATCAGCGAATGTATTAATCGACCATGGTTCGCGCATTTGTAATAATGCTTCGGCTAATAGATTATTCTTTGTTAGCAAATAACCAAGTCTTAGCCCTGGAATCGCGAAGAATTTCGTAAAGGCGCGGATGATTGCTAAATGTGAAAATCTTTCTAAATAATTGATCATCGAAATTGCCTCATTTTCTTCTAAAAAGTCCATAAAAGCCTCATCGATAATCAAATATATGTTTCGTTTTTCACATAGATTTGCAATTTCCACCATTTCCTTCTGGGAGATAAGTTGCCCGGTTGGATTATTGGGGTTACACAAACAAACGGCTTCAATATCCAAGTCTTGTTCAAGCATTTTTAGTACACTAGCGGCCGCAGCAAAATTTGTTTCTTTCGTTATCTCAGCATAAACAATTTCTGCATCAAAAAAAGCACGTTCGTATTCCGCAAAAGTAGGCGCAAGTACGAGTACTTTTTGCGCCTTTGTTACTTTTGCTATTCCGAAAATCAGCTCAGTCGCACCGTTTCCAGGGATTACATTCGCTAGGTCGAGTTGATGAAACGAGGCAATTCGCGCACGGAGCGCCAAGTAATCTGGTTCTGGATATTCTACCAGTTTGTCCAAATTTGTTGTTATCGTTTGTTTCAAACTAGCTGGGACTCCTAGTGGATTAATATTCGCACTGAAATCGAGCACCATTTCTTTCGTTAATCCGTGTTGTTTTGCTAGTTCATTATAGTTGCCACCGTGAGAAGCCGTCGTTATTTTCACATCAAATCGCTCCTTAACTTATCGTTTGTTTTGCATACTTTTCTACATCACGAGCAATCATTAGTTCTTCATTGGTTGGAATAATGCACACTTTGACTGCTTCATCATCATTGCTAATTATCATATCACCCGCATTATTTTTTGTCACATGGCATGTTACACCAAGATAACTTAACTGTTCTGTTACCATTTGGCGGATTAATGGCGAATTTTCACCCACACCCGCTGTAAATAATAATGCGTCGCAACCGTTCATTGCGGAGGCATAGGCACCGATATAGTTGCATATTTGGCCAGTAAACATACGAAGTGTTAATAGCGCGCGTGAATTACCTTCTTTGGCTGCAATTTCGATATCTCTGAAATCACTTGAAATTCCCGATACGCCAAGGACACCTGATTCACTAGACATCATATGCATCACTTCATCCAAGCTATAGCCTAATTCATCCACTAAATACGGGATGATTGTCGCGTCAATTGTACCAGAACGTGTTCCCATCATCAAGCCAGCATTTGGTGTAAAGCCCATGGAAGTATTCACTGATTTCCCTGCTTCAATCGCACAAACACTCGCTCCATTACCTAAATGACAAGAAATAATTTTTAATTTTTCTAAAGGTTTTTCGAGAACTTCTGCTGCTTTTCCAGCCACATATTTATGACTCGTTCCATGAAAACCGTATTTTCGAATATGATGTTTTTCGTAAAGTTCATAAGGAAGCGCATATAAAAAGTTTTCTTCTGGAATCGTTTGATGGAATGCGGTATCAAATACTGCAACTGAAACCGCATTTGGCAGCAATTCACGAAATGTTTTGATTCCGATGATATTCGCTGGATTATGTAGCGGCGCAAGGTTTGTCACAGCTTCAATCCCCTTCACCACTTCATCCGTTACAACACAGGACGTAACAAAATCTTCTCCGCCATGCGCAACACGATGTCCGACCCCTGTAATTTCATTTAGATCATTAATCACTTGATGTGCCTTCAGCTGCTCCAGTAAAATCTCAACTGCTTCCCCGTGGTTATTGATTGCTCGTGTTTCTTTGATTTTTTCATTTTGAAAGGACATGTTGAAAATGGCGTCTGGTAGACCGATTCTTTCAATTAAGCCCTTAACTAAAACTTCTTCTCCTGGCATCGTAAAAATTTGGAATTTCAGTGAAGAACTCCCTGCGTTTATCGCCATAATTTTGTGCATATAGCTCAGTCCTTTCTCATTTTTAAAGGAGTAAACAAAGCCATTCTTGTTTACTCCATGCTTTTTTATAATAAAATGTTAAATAGTCCAATGGCTAAGAGACCGCCAATGATTGGTCCGACAATTGGAATCCAAGCGTAACGCCAGTCTGATCCACTTTTATTTGGTACTGGTAGTAAAAAGTAAGCAAGTCTTGGTCCTAAATCACGAGCTGGGTTAATCGCATAACCTGTCGTTGGTCCAAAGCTCATTCCGATAGCAACTACTAGAAAGCCAAGGATTAATGGATTTAAACCATCTGTGAAACTGTTCGCTCCAATCATAAGTAAACCAAAAATGAAAGCAAATGTTGCGATAATTTCACTGATTAAGTTGAAAGGTGTATTTCTAATCGCTGGTCCTGTGGAAAAAATACCATGTGTATCAATTTCTGGGGGAGTCGCTTTAAAATGCGGATAGTAGTGTAAAATAACGATGGATGCTCCGACAAATGCTCCGGCGATTTGTGCGATAATATATGGCACCACATCTGCCCAAGGGAATGATCCTCCAACTGCAAGCGCAATAGTTACAGCTGGGTTTAAATGCGCCCCACTATATGCTCCTGCTACATAAATACCGATCATTACAGCAAAGCCCCAACCAAATGTAACTACTACCCAGTTTGCTCCTTGAGATAATGATTTATTTAATGTCAATCCTGCTAAAAGGCCGTTCCCAAACATAATTAAAACCATCGTTCCAATAAATTCCGCCAAATATGCTGACATAGTTTATCCTCCTTTTTAACGTAAATTCTAAATGATTTGTTCTAAAATTTCTTTTAGTTCTTGATGTGACGGTGTCGTAGGACTAGTTGGTAAGCAAGCATCTTTCAGTGCATTCGTTGCAATTTCGTCCATTTTTGCATAGACTTTTTCTTTTGCTACACCGGCGTCTGTCAATGTGCGTGGCATTTGCATATGTTCCATCATCGCTACAATTCTCTCGCGGAGTAAGCGGACAGCTGTTTCGTTCGAGTCTGATCTGGAAGCAATGCCACAAATGCGTGCCATTTCTGCATATTTTTGTTCTGTTTCGCGATTTTTAAAGGCGTTAAAACGAATCACTGCATCCAGTAAAATCGCATTGGCTAGACCGTGTGGTACGTGGAACTGTGCACCAAGTTGATGCGCAATACTGTGATTCAAGCCTAAATTGGCGCAGTTAAAAGCCATTCCAGCCATAGTAGAGGCATTATGCATTTTTTCTCGATTCGCTAAATTACGACCATCATCATAACAGCTCGTTAAGAAACGTAATGTTAATTGCACACTTTTTTCACCAAGAGCATCGGTATAATCGCTTGCATCTTTAGAGACATAAGCTTCGATAGCGTGTGTTAAGACATCCATTCCCGTGTTTGCTGTAATGGCTGGCGGTACTGTAACAACCAGTTGCGCATCCAAAATAGCCATATCCGGAATTAGTTCATCTAAGAAAAGTGGATATTTAATTTTCGTTGTTGGATCAGTGATAACGGTTGCGGCTGTAACTTCTGAACCCGTACCGCTGGTGGTTGGAATTGCAATAAAAGTACTGATATTGATTTTTTCTAACCGCTTAGCGAAATAGTAGATTCCCTTGGCCGTATCAATCGCTGAACCACCACCAAAAGCAATCATGACTTGCGGTTGGATTTTGCCAGCCTCACTAACCCCTCCAGCTACTTTGGAAATAGGTGGATCAGGTACGACATCGGTGAAAATATGCACATTATTAGATGTATCCAATTGTCCAATTAAACCTTGAAGCCCTTCCCCATCAGCCAAAAAACGATCACAAATAATCCAAACATTTTTATTTTTTATTTCTTTTAAAACTTGTAAACTATTCGTACCAAAAGCTACTTTTGTTTTAATTTGAAAGCTGTTCATTCAGTTTGCCTCCTCTTAACGAATCGAAAAACCATCTGTTAAAACACAACGGCGACGTCTAGCAAAATGACGTGCGGTAGTTGTCCCTTCTCCGGTAGGCGTTGCAATAGTGAAAGTAGTGCTACCTTCTCCTCTAAAGCCTAATCCCGCAAATGAAGGACCATTTTTGACAAAGATGGATGTTTGCATGTCTCGTGCAGCTTTGTTTAATCTAGAAATATTTTGCGAATGCATCGTTGCTGTGTGATGCAAGCCTTGCTCTAATTCAATAGCGACATCAAGCGCTTCGTCAAAATTAGGAACTCTTACAACAGGAACAATCGGCATCAATAATTCTACAGTTGCAAACGGATGTGTTTTTTCTGTTTCCACAATAATTAAACGTGGTGAAAAATCACAAACAATCCCCGCTTCTTTTAAAATTTCTGAAGCACTTTTTCCGACTAATTTTTTGTTTGTTACGCCTTTATCTGTGACAGCTACTTTTTCTAGTTTTTGAATATCGCTTGGATTGGTGACATGTAGTGCACCATTTTTTTCCATTTGGAACATTAAGAAATCTGCGATGCTATCAACTGCAACAATACTTTTCTCCGCAATACATAGAATATTATGGTCAAAAGAGGCGCCGTCTACGATATCAGCAGCTGCTTTTTCGATGTTTGCTGTCTCGTCTACAATAGATGGCGGATTCCCGGCACCTGCGCCAATAACTTTTTTACCGGATTGCATGGCTTGAAGAACTACACCAGGGCCACCTGTAATAACAAGAAGCGGTACTTTCGGATGATTCATCATTTCTTGCGCTGCTTGAATGGATGGTTTTTCGACTGTAACAACTAAGTTATCAACACCGCAACTTTCACGAACAATCGTATTCAACTTTTCAATCAACCAGAGAGAAATATTTTTGGCACCAGGATGCGGGCTATAAAAAACAGCATTTCCAGCTGCAAGCATGCCGATTGTATTGCAAATCAAGGTTTCCGTTGGGTTCGTGCTTGGTGCAACAGCCCCGATTACGCCATATGGAGAAAGTTCGTAAAGCGTCATGCCATTATCACCAGTAGCAACTTCTGTATACAAATCTTCCACACCTGGCGTTTTTTCAATCGCTAACGTGTTTTTCAAAATTTTATCCGCCACATTTCCCATACCAGTTTCAGCAACTGCTCGCGCCGCAATGGATTCAATTTCTGGATAAAGTGCTTCACGAATAGCCTTCACCACATTGCGGCGTTCTTCTAGCGATTTTTCTTTATAGCTGTTTTGTGCTATAACGGCAGCTTGAACGGCTTCATCAACCGTATCAAAAACTCCACTTTTCGCACCTTTGACCGTTGTTTTTACTGGTATATCTTTTTGTTCTGCTAATTTTTCTAAGAGAACTTTTTTCACTAGTTTTTCGAGTTCTAATGATTCCATACAGAATTACCCCTTCTCTATCATTGATAATGCTTTTTTCGCAATGTGGATATCTTCCTCCACTGATCCGCCGCTAATCCCCATTCCACCAATAATAGCTCCATCTTTTCCGTAGATAGGAACACCCCCGCCAAAGGTTACAATGTCACCATTTGTCAGTGTTTCTAATTGATAAAGTGGGGCTCCTGGCTGAACTGCTTCTGTTAATTTTTCTGTACTAGTTTTCATTGCTACAGCTGAATATGCTTTTTTCGTTGCCAGTTCTGCACTTACTAAAAGAGCGTGCTCCATCCGGTAATTAAATCTGGCATTACCGTGCGCATCGACGATAGCAAGTGTGACTGGAACACCAATTTCTTCTGAAACGATGCAAACTTGGTGCATTAATTTTTCACAAAAGGAAAAAGACAAATCGCATGTAACTGACTTTTCTTGGCCAGTTTGCTCTAAGTATTTGGCAACAATGAGCTTGGTTGCTTTATCGAGCATTTGTCTGAAATCTTCTTCTCTAGCAAGAATATACAGGAAATCCGATAAGCGATTTACAAATTTTAATAACTCTTTTCGGATAGCTGTTTGTTCTGACAAACGAACTAATAATCGCTCACCGCGCCTAGCAACAGTCCTTGCGCTATGAAGAAATGCTCCGGCTGTGCTTGATCCAGGAAGAACAAAACTATCGACTTTTGGCAACTTTGCAGTGTAATCATCAATGACTTTTTCAAGTTGATTGATGTCGTTTTCTGTAATAATAATTTTGCTGGCGAGGGATGCTTCGTGCTCTGTTGCAAGTTCTGCGCAAACGTAAAACAACTGCCGCTCCACGTTTCTAAGCAAAGACTTATTCTCAGCTGAAGTCACGAATTTTTCTGCTACACTAATTTCTGCATTCAGCTCATCAAACGACCCATAGGTTTCGACGCGGTCATCGTATTTTTTCACACGATTCCCATCAAATAGTGCCGTTGTCCCTTTATCGCCGGTTTTTGTATAGATACTCACGAGTTATTCACTCCTTACTTATCAAAACTATCGACAATTGCAATAATTGCCGAATCAATCGCACTATTTGGTTCCGCAAAAACACTTCTAGCTGCATTGCCACGAGCAACAAGCACATACTCCCCAATTCCTGCCCCAACAGAGTCACACGCTACTTCTTCTGAGCGCACATGCTCTCCATTTGCATCAACCGGTTGTACAATCATCAATTTTTTACCAGTAAGTGAGTCTTCTTTTTTTGTAGAAACTACACTTCCTGTTATTTTTGCCATAAACATAACGTCACTGCCTTTCCCGCACTGCAATATTATTTTTCGTTAAATATTCATTTGCAAGCGGTGTAATAAGCTGCTTTTTATATTTGCAAAGTGTACTTCCGCTTGGGATTACCGCGCTATCACCGTAACAAACTACTTGATTACTTGCATGAAAAAGTCGCTCACCATTACTCGTAAAAACGGGGTAATTTAACTGACTAAGCATTGCATAATCCAGCCAAGGTTCGCCGTTATCGTACAATTCAAGTTCAATCGTCACTCCATAATCCGTAGCTTTTTCAAACCAAACAGTTAGTGATTCTGCTCGATTTCCACCGAGAATTCGCTCAAGAAAATGTTTATTTACTTGAGTTAATCGAATCGTTCCACTTTCTATAAAAATCGCAACTGGATCGCGTGGAAGTTTGCTGATAGCGATAGAAGTTTTATTTGTCGCACGAAGTTTCAAGCGCTGGACAATAATTTGCACTAATTTTTCTATCATAGATTCTCGCTCCCTGAACTCATAGCAATACCAAGTGGCGTGACATACTGTGGATAATTCGGTTGAAAAACAGGCATCTTCAAATAGCTTTCAAACGTATCTTTGAACTGGCTATATGCGGAAGCACCGCCAACAATGTAAAGTGGCTCTGAGGGAGATTTCTCGAGATGAACACGGGTAATTTCTGCCATTTTTTCCACTACTGGACGCATCACAGAAAAATGCTCACTAGAATCTTTTTGCTCGCGTTTATTCTGCTCGGCTTCTTCTACTGGAACACCATAATATCCCGCAAGAACAAGCGTCATATGCGTTCCTCCAGTTGGTTCATCTGCAGTATAAATCACTTCACCATTTTCAAAAACGCTGATTCCAGTCGTACCACCGCCGACATCAACCACTGCGCCATCTTGTAATCCTAGTACCGCGGCTGCCGCAGTTGGTTCGTCAATCGTATAAAGTGCTTCCATTCCCGCACTTTCGATCACATTCGCCACTACTTTTTTATTATTTCCGATAGTACCTGGCGGGATAGCTCCAGAAGCATGTGTTAAAGTTATACCTAAACATTTTTCTGCGCGGTCTTTCAGTCGTGTCACAACCTCTACAGACTCGCGGTAATTAACAACGAGACCATCGCGAACAGCATCTGCGAATTCAAACGCTCCAAAAAGTGGCACATCATGTTCATCTAGAACAACAAACACGATGGAGGAAGTACCTAAATCGACGCCAACTTTCACTTTCTGATCAGCAGAAACTTTTTGTTTAATATCTTTATTCATTAGCGCTGCAAGCTGTTCCATTCGTTCATTTGCTGTTTGTAGAATATCCATTTCCGCACCTCCTTATCTCGTCACGACTTGATTATTTTTGCAAAGCACGTGCCAGCAATATCTGCTGCATTTGCTTCATCCGTATCAATATGCATTTCTGGTATAAATTGATTGTTTACTCGAATCGTACAATGATTTAAAACAAGACTTCGCATTTCTGAACCTACTAGAACGGAGACTTCATCGCCTTGTTTCACACCGAATTCATTCGCCACACTTTCTGGTAAATGGATGTGGCGTTTCGCGACAATCGCTCCTTTTGGTAAGAAGATTTCGCTATGTTTCGAAACGAGTTTGATTCCAGGTGTCCCGTCAATATCTCCGGAAACGCGGATTGGAATCTTCATACCAAGCATTCTTGCATCCGTTTTAGAAAGCTCTACTTGCGAAAATTTCCGAAGTGGTCCTAAAATGCGGACACGATGCAGTTCTCCCTTTTCTGAAACAACAGTAAGGGTTTGCTCAGCAGCAAATTCGCCGGGTTGTTTGAGCCATTTTTTTACTTGAATAGGTTCATTTGGAAAAAGTTGGTTATAGTCTGTTTCTGTTAAATGTATGTGGCGGTTAGAGACTCCAATAGGAATCTCTGTTTCCGCACCACTAAGTTTATCTGCTACTATTTGCTTGATTATTGCTTTTAATTCTTCTCTTTCCACGACTTATAAACCTTTTGGTAGCAAGGTTTCTACATCATTGTGCGGACGTGGGATAACGTGGATAGATTGTACTTCGCCAACATTACGAGCTGCTGCTGCGCCTGCATCTGTTGCTGCTTTTACTGCGCCTACATCACCGCGAACCATAACAGTTACAAGACCTGAACCGATTTTTTCATACCCTACTAGTGATACATTTGCTGCTTTTACCATTGCGTCAGCTGCTTCAATTGCGCCAACAAGACCTTTAGTTTCAATCATTCCAAGTGCATTATTCATTATTATTTCCTCCTCAAATTGGGTTTACTTCTCTTCTTCAAAATGGATACAATCTTGTCTCGGATCCCCTTTTACTCGTGGGCAAAGTGGGTCATGACATAGATTGCAAGTCGCTTCTGCCGGGACTTCGGTTTCTTCCACTTTTTCTGTTTCAACCATCACTTCCGGCTGTTCTGGCTCTATTTCTTCTTTTGGCCAAAATACTGTAAAAATCTCTTCCCCTGGTCGAGGAATGACTTTTTTCGCAATAAAACTGTCTGAGGCTATTGCGGTTTGTTCGCCTGCTTCCAGTGCCGCATTCACAGCTGCAACATCACCTTCCACTTTCACAGTAATCCAGCCAAAACCTTTTGCTTTTTCCGTGTCTATAAGTTGGATATTGGCTACTTTTGCCATTGTATCTGCTACGGTTATCGCTGAAGCAAGTCCTTTAATTTCAATCATTCCAATTGCTTGATGCATTCCTTCACCTCCTTATTTAAAAGGTACACCCTTGACAAGTCGCGCTGCATTCATTCCCATATTTCGCTGATTTTCTAGTGTGGTTGCGCAAAAACGATACGCTGAAAATAGTGGTTTATCTGGGGGTAAATTACGATAATGAATCACTAAATGATCATTTTTCAGCGTAACCCCTACTAGAAGCGGAGAACTCGCAGATGCTCGAAATGCTGCTTGCACTTCGTCTTTCAAAGGCATAATTTCTAATTCACATGGAATGCCTTCTTCTTCTATTCCAAATAAAACTTGTTTAATACTGTCTGGATTCGCGTCTACATCTGCATGAAAATAAATTGCTGGCTTACTAACAACTGGAATCATGCCTTAGCACCTCCAGCTAGAATTAAGCCTGTTGCAACTGCATTTCTAGGGCCTTCTTTACCACGAATATTCCCACGGCCAGCAACGAGTGAATAATGAGAAAGTGCATCGGTAATTAATTGTGGAATCTCAAAATCAAGGGCTGATCCTCCAACAATTACGACAAATGGAATATCTCGAATATTCCCAGTTGGGCTGACATATTTTAATGCGCGGATGGTATTCGTTACAAAGACACGCTCCTTAGCTGAACGGCGAATTAATTTGATTTTTTCAATTGATACATCCCCAGGTATTGGCACAAAGCCATCAGGTTTTACAATCACCACTTTGGCAAAAACAGTTGGAGAAAGCGGCGTATCGAAAAATTGCACTGTGCCATCTTCATGCCGAATGTGGAAAATACTTTCGACTTTAGCAAGCGGATATTTTTTAATATCTTCGGCTAAATAACGGTCTTCAAGGCCAATTTCTGACTGGATAATCATCGTTACCATATCGCCAGCACCAGCTAAATGAGTTGCGATAATTTCTCCTTTTCCGTTGATAATCGAGGCATCTGTGGATCCAGCACCTAAATCTAAAATGGCAAGTGGAGTATTAGTTCCCGGTGTAGTAAGCGCTCCGAGAATGGCAGCCTCTGCTTCTGCACCACCAATTTTGACGCTTACTTGCAGTTCTTGTTCGATTTCTGAGGCGATGGCTGCCATTTGCAAGTGATCACTTTTTACCATGGAGGCAATACCAACCGCTTGTTCCATGGAAAACTCCCCTGCAAGCCCACCTTGAACATCTACTGGAACAAATGTATCCACAGCTAGCAAATCTTGAATAAAAATATCTGCTGGCAATTTATCTGTTAGTCCAGCCATCGTTTGGCGCACTTTTTCTAGCATGCCGCCGATATTTGTTCCTGGTTCTCCGCTAGCATTGTCGAGTTTTGGAAGTGACATAATGGCTTGCATGATTTTCTCAGAGCCTTCTGCGACATTGACACGCTGCGTTCTGGATCCTGATTGAAGTTCGATATGCCCCGCTGGTATTGTTCGAGCTTTGACATCACCTTCTGGCGTTTTAATCACCACCGCCGAACGATTGCCAATTAAAGCTCGTGCCACAGGAATGATATTTTTCGTTTCATCCGAATTCAAATGAAATACTGTCGCAATACCATATGGGTTAGAAATGGTTTCAATGACTTTTCCGGGAGCTGCAACTTCAACAGCTGCTAACATATCGACCGGTACTTTATCAATAAAACCAACTTCATCGACAATCGGAATCTTATGGTTTAGTCGGTTATGCACGAGAACCCCGTCATCTGCTTGAAGAATTGCAGCTGTGATTTGATAGCCATTTTCGACGTAAGTATTAATTTGCTTTGCTGCATCTTCAAAATCGACTGTTTTCGGGATAATCACAATGTAGTCTGCATCTTTTGATTTAGATGTAACGTCATCCAATAGCACCGTCACACCTGAACCCATACCAAGTCCCCCTGGTGTTTTAGGATTGTGACCAATCATCGTAGACTCAGTAATGATTGTTTCTGTAATAGTTTCCATTGCCACATCGCCAATCACTGGTGTCGCTTCATTGATACGGATTTCGGCTAAGTCCTCGGTCGTCGCATTTACTTTCTCTAAAGCAAGTCGCAATGCTTTAAAAATCCCGTGAAGATTTTGTTTTGTTCCTTTGATACCGGTTGTGTCCGTAATAGCACTAGCAACAAACGCTGCTTCCTTCGAGGAGTTTGCCATAGCAAGTGCCACTTCCGTTGTAGAATTCCCGATATCAATCCCTGCAATATACTTCATTCATTTCACCGCATTTCCTACATAATCGCGAGCAAAAGGAGAATTTTAATTATCGCCTTTTAATTTCTTACGCTCTTGATAAAGCTGTGCTGCTTCACGAACATAATTAGAACAGATAGTTGCATGATAAACACTCTCTAATTCATCCGCAATCGCAAGTAATTCTTCTCTTGAGGAACGATAAGGACGCATCGCATTATAAATTTCTAAAATGCGTTCATCTGGAACGATTGTTAGCTCTGCTGCACGTTCGAAATTATTCGCGAGTGTTGCACGTCCGGCATCTCTTGCTACTTGTGCTTGCATTTTAAGCGTTTCCGCTGTTACACGAACATCTTCCGGTTTGATTGTGCCATCTAGAACACTTTTCAACGTAATGTCGTCTAATGATTTTGATGTCGATGTTTTTACAAGTTCTGGACGTTTTGTTCCGAGTGGATAATCTCGTACTGTCAGTGTATCTCCGCTCACTTTTTGAGAAGTTGTTGTGGATACTGCGCCACTATTTACTTCTTGTAAAATATTTCTAACCATATTTTCTAGTGCTTCTTGATTCATCATTTTCACCTCACTATTAGTTTACTTGTAATTCGACTGCATTTTTCCCTTGAACAACATGTTTTGTTTCTTTGATATGAAGTAAAGCTGCTTTGGCTTGGAATTTCGGGCGTGCCATTTGATCATTGACCATTGGCACTGGATTTGGTGATTCACCTTTGGCATATTTTGCCGCATTTTTACCAATCGCCCGGTATGTTTCTAGCGTAATTAGTGGTGCTTGCGGGAATAGCTCTAAGTTAGAAAGTGGTTGTAAATCTTTTTGGTGGATTAATGCTGTACCGCGCGACTGAATGCCGATACAAATGCCAGAACCACTTAATTTGTCGCCTTCTACTGCGACGAAAGCTACGTCAGAAGAACGGAATACACGAACAACACGTGCTTTTAACCCTTCTTCTTCAATACCTGCAATCACTTCTCGTAAAATTTGTTTATGTGGAACACCAACAATGTTTTTTGTTTGATATTTACCAAAAGCTGGTGCGACCGCAATAACAACTTCATCTTTTTGTCTACCCGGCTTCGCATCCCCAACTTCTGTTAAAAAGCTTTCATCCGAAACTGCAACACTTGGCTGTTCTTTTTGGAAAGAAACTTTATCTTCTTTTAGCTGTAATTCATCTAGTACTTCTGAGATAATTCCGCGAAGTACTTTTTCGTTAATTTCAACCATGTCTCTTAATCCTCCTTTATAAAAAATGGGAAGTAGCTTATTCTAATTCGTTTGCATCAACTGCAACAGCGATATCTTTTAATTTCTCCCAGCGTTCGCCCTCTAAGCGATAACCAGTTCCAGGACCTGCATAATCATTTAAGTCATTGACGGAACTAATGACATTCCAGTCTTTATCAATGATGGCAGATGTATGAAGGAAGTCCCCAGATACACGTTGTTTCAACATATTTAGTACACTTTCAGCAACATCATCGAATCCACCAGCAGATAACGCTTTAACAACATCCAGACCAGTCACACCACGGTCCATCATTTCAGCTGCTGCTTTAATATCTTCTACCATGTTACGTTCTGGCATATCTTTACTTCCACGAGCATACGTTGCTGCTTCTACTTCAGCATCGGTTACTTCTGGAAGACCCAATTTATCAAAAACAGCTTGAATTACTCGTGCTGCTTTATTTCTAACTGCAACAACTTCTTCTTCTGTAACCGGCGTTAAACCACCGTCTACTTTTAAATCACGTTGCAAAATATTGTAATCATCAAAGTCATCTGCATCAAAATTGGAACCAGCAAACATATTGTCATAGTTAGGTGTTGCACTGTAACCAGAAGAAATATAATCTGTTCCTGGTAAAAATTGCATCAGCAAACGAGCTGTACGACGAATATCCGAGTGAGAGAAAGTTTGGTCATTACCAGAAGCAACTTCTAGATCTAACATTACGGCAATTAAATTCTCTGCAAGAACCGCTCTAATACCACTTGGTACGGCTCCCGGAATTCCGATACAACTAATCGAACCATTTTGTAAACCTTGAACACCAGCCGCTTTCGTAATGAAAATACAGCGAGATTCTAGATAAAGCATCGATTTACCTTCTGCGTAACCCATTTGAACCTCAGAACCAGTTCCGGATGTGAAGCGCATTTTCAGACCTCGAGATGCATAAGCACTTGCCAAAATACCTTTGGACCAAGGTGTATCGTCTCCGTCTGTAAATACAGGTTCTGTACCATAAACAGAAATCGTTTCCGCGTAACAAGTTAAACCACGCATACCTAGTTCTAATTCTGTTGCTTCTTCGAGAGAACATTGCGTTAATACGCCACCACGACCTGTTTGCGAACCTACTAATAAGCTAAGCGCGTTAAAAGGTGCATAACGAACTACCGCAACGGTTGTTTCTTGCTCGTCAAAACCACGAATCGCTGCTTCTGCTGCATCTGCTGCAATTTGAACAGGATTATCACGCAAGTTTGTTACGTGGGCCTGGGTTGTTGGTGTTCTGCGAGAGCGCATTTTTTGCATCGACATCATCATTTCGACAACGTTCATTTGTGAAACTACTTCTACTATTTTTGCCGGTGTCATAGCTGTTGTAAGTAAAACGATTTTTTCCCGTGGTACATTTGGGTCGCAAAGCATGTTTGCAAGCTTCACAGAATCCATTTGCATAACTTCTTCCGCACGAGATAAATCGACGCCATATTTAGCGATGAAATGGTCAATTAAGTCAAAGTCAGCTAATTTTTTGCTATCCATTTCGACTACTTTTCCATTTTCTATTTTAATGCTTGGTTTTGGATCATTCGGGCTTTCCATTGCGATTAGGCCTTCTTCAATCCATTCCTTTACAAAACCATCTTGATTGACCGGGCGTTTTGCTAATTCTTCAAAGCGTTTTGATTTCATCAGTCGTTACCCTCCGTTCTAAATGTAGGATGGACGATCATTTTTCGGTTCATCCCCTAAAGCTCCAAGTAATTTTTTACCAATTTCACGTGCTGAAATAACAGCTTGACGGACTGCACCAGAATCTCCAGAAATACAAAGAATCACTTCATTGGAGAAACTTGTCCCATCTGCTGGCGAGGAATATGCAACGACATCTACGTTAGCGGATTTCACTGCAGTATCTGCCATGACAACGCCAATCCCAGCCGGTGCACCAACCATAAGTCCGAATGCTTTTCCTACAGGTGCGCCGAATGCTGTATTAAGTGCATGACTTGCTCGCGCTGTATATTGAAGTTCGATGTGTCCAGCTTCGTTGCCGTAAACATCTCCGAAAGTTTTATCTAATTCATTCAGTGCAACTTCTACTGCACGTTTGACATCAGAAACATCGTCACCACCAAAGATAATTAAAGAACCGTGACCCGCACCGCCTTTTGTATCACGTGGTAATTCGATTTTTACTACTTCTGTATTTGTAGCTTTTACAGCTTCATCTGCTGCCATAATATGTGGGCCTGCACCAGTACGGGCTCCTAAAATACCTATAGAACGGTAAGACTTCTCAAGCTTCATTGCTTCTAAAAGTTGTCCGTCTACATTCGCAATCACTAGGCCGATTGTATCTCCTATTGCTGTTCCTACAAATTCTGTTAATTGAACTGCTTTTTCACTCATTTGACGTGATCCTCCATCCTCTACTATTTTTTCCGGGGCATCATTAACCGTTTCCATTACCTGTTTTAGAATTTCGTCAATTAGTTTATTTTGCTCACTCATCTGACTTCACCCTCACTGGTAAAATTTCTTCCACATCAGTATGCGGACGAGGAATAACATGTGTACTCATCACGGTACCTACATTTCTTGCTGCCGCTGCTCCTGCTTCTGTCGCTGCTTTCACTGCACCAACATCGCCACGAACCATGACAGTAACCAGTCCAGACCCGATTTTTTCGTACCCTGTTAATGTTACGTTAGCTGATTTAACCATGGCGTCAGCGGCTTCAATGGCGCCGACTAGCCCTTTAGTTTCAACTAAGCCTAGTGCTTCTTGCATGGGTGTACCTCCTTCTCAAAATAAGTATTTTACTCTCTCAGTATAGGCAATCTGGAATATAAATAGTTGCCGCTTCCAAACAGAAAAAAAGAAGACGCCAATCGTGTTTTAACACAATTTTGCGCCTCAAAAAAAAATAACGACAAAAAGCCATCCAATAATGCATGGTTTGGGCTTTCTCTTATGAAATTACTCTTAGCAATATATTGTTATCTTCATGGCAAGAAAATGTAAGCGCATTATAAATATGCTATACTAAGAACGACAGAAACACGCCAAGTCTCGCCGAAAGGGGAATAGCTATGTTACTACAGTCCAAAAGCAACGAAATGCTCATTGAAAAAGTAATGGATGAGTTCTCAGCCGCAACCAGTTTAGCCTCCGTTGTTGTAGATATACACGGTACCGAAGTTTCTAGATTATGTAACTTTACTCCTTTTTGCCAACTTATTCGCTCCAATCCCAAATATCGCTCCCTTTGCCAAAAATGTGATATGTTTGGTGGACTGGAAGCCTCCAAAACCGGAAAGCCCTTAATTTATCGATGTCATGCTGGACTAACTGATTTTTCAGTTCCAATTGTCGTCGAAAACCAACTTAGCGGATTTTTACTTAGTGGCCAGGTTATTTGTGAAGAAAGTAGCGAAGTTGGTAATATTCAAGCAGAAGAAACCGATTGGAAAAATGATAAAGAGCTCATCTCCGCATTTCGCTCTGTCCCTGTTTTCAGCTCCAAGAAAATTAACTCTTCTGCCGAAATGCTCACGATTATCTCCCAGTATTACTTGAAATCCGAAATGGAAAAAAGTCGGGAAGAACAAAAGCAAAAAATTGTTTTTCATCATACAAAAATAGCGCATCATGAAGAAAATAAAGAAATTCGGAAAGCACTTAAGTATATCGAGAAAAATCTCAACCGACCGATTACACTCGATGAAGTGGCAAGTCATGTGTATCTTAGCTCTTATTATTTTAGTAAGTTATTCAAAAAAGAAATGAATGTGAATTTCATCAATTATGTGAACCAAAAGAAAATGTCACTTGCCAAAGAAATGTTGAAAAATCCACGTTTGTCCATTGATAATATCGCTCGTAACCTAGGCTTCACACAAACAAGCTATTTCTGCAAAGTCTTCCGGAAAGAGTTTGAAGTTACGCCAAAAGGCTACCGCGAAACATTAAAATAAGTTTTATCTAAAAGTCATGTTCTCTTTCCTTTAGGAATATGACTTTTTTGTTGCCTGAAAAACAAAAAAACTTTCATCCGTCATCGAATGAGAGTTTATGCACAGCAAATAAGCTATACGACCCGCATACGCTTTTTAGGACCCCGAAAAAGAGTTGCTTCCGGCTTATTTGGCGAGTATCCTGACTTGGCTTCATCCAACAATAGAACCTTCCCATACATTAAAACGTACAGTGGTTATATCTATTCTTGTCCACCTTACAGTTGCGGGGGCAGTTTCGGCATCGCACCGAATTCCTCTTTCAGAAATGCACATACATTCCACCAACATAAGACCTATTTAACTACCTACATCTTACCACAAAGTATTTACAAAAAAAGCGGTTTCAACATAAACAACAAAAATCTACTATTGATTAGAAATAAGAAAACGTTGAGATTTGTTGTCCCAGAGCGAATAACATCCTTGCTTAAAATCGATATCCCAATATTGTGCTATAGTTTGTTTTTGTAAAAAAAGCGCAATGACCCGTAAAACTCCAAGGTGACCTACGAGCAACACCGTATCAAGTTGCTGCCATTTTTCCATTTCTTCTTCCAATGTCGCAACTACTCGCTCATAAAATATCGGAAAACTTTCCCCATTTGGAAATAGCGCCGTTTGCCAGTTATTACAGTATTCATTCCAAGCTTCTGGAAACTTAGCGCTAATTTCTTGATACGTATACCCTTCAAAATCACCGAAATCCATTTCATTTAAAGAAGAAAAGCGCAACACCTTTGCATTACTTAAAATATTTGCTGATTGTTTCACACGTGTAAGATCACTCGTAACAACTAAATCGACCGAGTAATCCTCTAGCTTTTCGCGAAGTTGCTCCATTTGTCGAACGCCATTTTCATTTAATGCAACATCTAACTGACCACAATATTTTTTCGCTACATTCCAGTCCGTTTCTCCGTGTCGCACAAAAATAAGTTGCACTTAAATCAACCCCCAAAGCAGCACTAAACAAAATAAACAAATAAGTTGTCCCATTTGTCCACCCGCACCAAGCGTATCCCCATTCATACCACCAATCCGTTTATAAACAAATGCCCGGTAAATAATCGTAAACAGAATCACGCCAGCATAAGCAATGACCCCAATATAAGAGAAAAACGCCCCTAAAGCAACTAACACAATCACTTGCGCAATCACAATCGGCCACCAAGGAACTCCTAGAAAAATTGAACCTAGACCTTCTTTTGATCCCGCATAGGTCATTTTTGCAAAAAGCAACATTGTCACGCCTTTAGCAACAATCGGTAAAACGAAAAATAGCCAACCAATTTGTTGCGTATCAGGAACAGATAGGAATAAAGCGCCATAAAAAAGAAAATAAAAGCAAATCGCAATCACGCCATTCGCGCCTACACGACTATCCTTCATAATTTCCAGCATACGCTCTCTTTTCCGAGAAGAGAAAAGCCCATCCGCCGTATCCGCCAGTGCATCAACATGAAAACCGCCAGTAATGATAATTTCTGCAAAGAGTCCCGCAATAATCGCAACCGGCAAAGGCATAACAAGCGATACCAAAGTAAAAATGAGCCAATTCCAAGCACCAATAATCACCCCGACAAATGGCAGCAAAGCACTCCCTTTTTTCAAGTTAATTTCATCCATATTTATTTGGATAGGTAGCGGAATTCGCGTAAAGAATTGAATTAATAAAATCAATGTTCTCATATTACTTCCACCTTTTCGGAATGCCACTTACGACAAAATAAACTGCTTCTACTTGAGTCGCTATTTGCTGATTTATCCGACCAATAATATCTCTAAAAACGCGTGTGAGCTTATTTTCAGGTACGACACCAAGCCCAATTTCATTCGTCACAAAAATAAGTTTAGCAGAAGACTTTTTTCCAGCAGTTAAAATTGCAGCCACTTCCAACTGAATCGCCGCTTCGACTTCATCTGCAACCTCATTAGTCAATTCACGCTCACCAAGCATAGTGAAAAACAAATTAGTCACTAACATCGTCACGCAATCAAGCATAATTAGCTCATATTCGTTCGTATGTTGATCCAAATAAGCAGCAATCCCTTGGAAACTTTCGAATGTATCCCAATTTGCTGGACGAGTCGCTTGATGTTTTTGAATTCTGGCTTGAAACTCCGTATCGTTCTCATACGCAATACCAGTTGCCACATATAAAACACGATTATATTTGGCCGCCTCTTTTTCAGCAAAATTACTCTTTCCGCTCCTTGCTCCGCCAGTTACAAGCATCATTTCACTCATGTCCATTCCTCATTTCCACGTAACTCCCCTATACGTTTAGCACCTAAAAATTCCCGTTCAAAGACGGTTACATCACTCGCCTTCACTGCAGCTAAAATAACCGATGCCGGTCCTGCAGTTTTGTTCATGATTTCTTCGCTAAAAGTATCACTCGCAGAAAAAACGTCATCATTTAATCGCGCTAAAAGATTTGCCTCATAAGCCATCCCTTTCGAACCAACCGGTACTACTTCAAGCACAGCCTTATGTGCCACCAATTTTTTCACTAAACGATAATCTGGCATTTCTGTCATTTTTTGCAGGACTTCTGGGCCTACAATAGGTTCGCCAAACGCAAATAAGACCGCAGCTTCATGCACATTTATGAGCTTAAGTGCAGCTTTAGTCGCAAAACCAGATACAAGAACCCCTACGCTAGTTTGAGTTACTTTCATATTTTCTTCTGTACTGCCATTTAATTCAATATGGCTTAAATTTGCTTTGATAAGTTCGTCCTTTAATCCAGCTATAACACGTCTGCCGGTGGGTTCCATTTCGGCACCAACAACATCACTAACAGCTACAACTTCTGCACCAGAAGCAATCATTTCAATCAAAGCCACTCTCAAGGTCAAACGAGCTGTCACTTCTGGGGCAACCATTAAGCCATCATTCGCTTTCTCGCCAAACCCAGCACTAATATCACAGCTCGTTAAAATACAACCTCCTGGCACATCAATTACAGATAAATCCCTCACTTGAGGCATAAAAAAACCTCCACTTAGTTAAAATTAATCTTCCAAATATGCGCGTAATTCTTCTATTCCGGTTTCTTCCACCGAGGAAATATAAAAAATATGCTTCGCGCCAGCCATGCGTAATTCTCGCTCTGCTCGTTCAATGTCTTTATCCGATTCCGCCAAATCCACTTTTGTAACAATCCCAATAACCGGTTTAGCAAAAATACTGGCAAACATTGGTGAGAACGTCTGCTTTTTCTCTGTCACACTTTGTAAAATCGCAATCACTGACGCATCTGCTGCAGTTACTGTAAGCGCACTGTAAAGTTGTCTATGCTGTACAAACTCACCAGGAGTATCAATCATTTCTTGAAAATACTCCACAGCTTGTGTTTTTTTATATAAAATATCATAACCATGCAATTTTTGGCACAGGGTTGTTTTACCACATCCAACCGAGCCCATTACCATCATTTTCTTCAAGCGACTCAGCTCCTAGTAATTTTTGGAATCGAAAAGTCCAAAATTTCGTTTAATGAAAAAACGACTTGTTGTAAAGCTGATTCAACAGAAGAAACATCCCCTGTTAGTACAACCGAACCACTAAAACGGTCAATAAAGCCAATTCGTACATCGCCGGATTTAGTCGCGATATCACTTGCAATAATGGAAGCTTCACTTGGTGTAATAGTTAAAATCCCAATCGCACTAGCGCCGTCTTCTAATCCTAATTTTGTATAAATATCACGGTTCGGATTGGCGATTAAATGCGCAAGCGTCACCTGTTTACCTGGTACATATTCTTGTATTACACGTTCTTTATTATCATCAAAACCCATTTTTTCCACTCCTCATCTAGACAAACTATCTCAAAATAATCCTATCATATTTATGCGCCACTATTTTGTCAGCTTGTTCAAAAGGCGCGCAACCTCAGTCAGTGCGCGCCTTCTTCCAAAACTCTATGACAATATATTGTTATCTTTTTAATAAATCAAACTCTCAAAGACTTCTTTACGCGGTCTTGGAATAACTACTTTATTAATTAAAAGTGCTTCTTCTTTCGCTGCCGCAAGTCCTGCTTCCACTGCTGCTTCACAAGCTGCTGTGTCACCAGTTAAAACAACAAAAGATTTACCAGCAATCCCAGTCGCCAAACGAATATCTAGTAACTGCACATCAGCCGCTTTTACCGCAGCATCGGCAGCAATAATCGAACCAGAGCAAGAATAATATTCCATGACGCCTACTGCATTCATTTCGTCTGGAACTTCTGTTTTGTTAATCGCTTTGATTACTTGATCAGACACACGTGGAATCACTAGGTTGCCAACGATATTGGCCGCGCCAATTTTTGTTCCTGCTTCGATGGATTGCGCCACTGAGTCCACTGTCCCAGCGATTAAAATATAATACTTACCTGGGCAGCTTGCTTTTGCATAAATCAATTCGGAATTGGCCGCCTTTAGCATCGTATCAACTGCCTCAATGCCTTTTGAAATACTATTTAATTCAAGAAATCCTAACGTATCCATTTTCATGACATCACCTTCTTAATATGAACTTGTTCTTCGGTTATACGAACAATTTGACCATCAATACTTGCATGGATATTGGCCCCAAGAGCAGCATCAGGAATTTTCGCAATTAAATCGCCTTTTTTCACGATATCTCCCTCGCTCACAACTGGAATAGACGGAGCTCCAATATGCATTTTTGTTGGGATAAATACTTCATCCACTTCTAAATAATGCATTTTTTCTAAATGAACATCAGCGTATTGCTGTAAGCCCATTTTGATTAAAATATTTTTTGGGGCAATCGATTTATATTCGCGCATCGGATCTGGTGTAAATTCTTTCTTATCTGTTTGATAGCGCACACCTTGTTTTAAAAGTTCTTTTTTGACGTGAATGTTTACTTGGCGCGGGGAAAGCCCCATCGGACAAGCGATTACCTCACAAATACCGCATTCACAACAAATCATCGCTTCTTCCCAAATTGGGTCTGGCTTGATATCCGTTATATCTTCTGCAACCGCGAAATGGCGCATGACTTTGTGGGGATGAATATCATGACCTAATTGTTGTCGTGGGCATAAATCCGAGCAAAGCGAGCACTGAATACAAGCTGATTTTGTTTCATTGAAAATTTGCTCCACAGTTTGATAATGAAGCTTGTGCAAATAACCAGTATCCTCAGCCACAATCAAACCGGAGGTAGTTTTTGTTACTACTTTGTCAGCGATAGTCGATTGGTCATTTAATTTACCCATCATTGGTCCACCGTCTAAGAACAAATACTCGTCTAAATTGGTTCCGCCTGCCGCTGCTAAACAAACTTCGAATGGCGTTCCAACTGGTACATCTAAAAGTTTTGGCTCTCCCACTGCACCTGTAACTGTTAGCTGTTTGCGAATAACTGGTGCATCGTCTTGAATTGCATGAAAAACATTCCACATCGTTGAAACATTCGATACAATACAACCAACCATTAGTGGAATGCCACTTGGTGGTACAACTCGCCCAGTGACTTCAAACACCATGACTTGCTCATCACCAGTTGGATAGACATTATCCATCTCATGAATAGTGACGGTTGCATCTAGTTCTGTAATTGCTGACCGCAGAGCCGCAATTTCCTCTGTGTAATATCGTTTTGTCGCAATAACAGCAAATTCTGCTCCGACTTGGCTTTTAACCATTTCAATTGCTTTAATTGTTTCTACTGCATGGTTTCTCATAACAAAATGATCGGTTTTTAGTAACGGCTCACATTCCGCCGCATTAATAATTAAGTATTCCACTTCGCCGCTAAACTTGGCATGGGTCGGAAAGCCCGCTCCACCACAACCAACAACGCCAGCATCTTTAATCTTTTCTAAAATGGACATTTGGCTCAACACCCTCTTAATAGTTTTTCAGTATACTTCAATGATAGAGCGTTTACATTCCAAAATCTATAGTAAAATTTTGCAACCTAAAAGAGAGCAATATAATAGAATAAAAAACCTACTAAAATTAGCAGGTTTTATCATTTTTATTACGCTTTCCGATTTCTTCCGTTTCTAAGTTGTCCACTAGTCGGCTAACTTCACGCTTCACTTTCTTCGCGTAGCCAGGATTACCTCCACCCGTTGAAATCCCAACCATTAGTTCATTTTTCGTTACTGTCGCCATATTAAAAAAATCAGAATTTGCTTGGTCAGTCGTATCATTCACTAGTTGTCCTGCTTCTCGGTCACGCAAAACACATTGATTCACTTCTGGATTATCTGTACAAATAAATATCATAAATGCAGCATGAAGATGTTCTGGTCGATAAGCTTCCTCCACTACCCGCACATCCAGCGCCTTAATCTCCGGCAAAATTTTTAGCCCAACCACCAGAATATCTGCACCCGCGTCCAGCAAACCCGTGATTTTCCGAAGCGCCACTTTTCCGCCTCCAATTATGACAACCTTTTTCCCTGTAATATCAAGCATTATCGGGTATTTCATCAGCAAACCTCCGCACATTTTTCTTCATTTTAACACATAATTGAAACATTTTTCGGGTATAGTTAAAATAATTCAAAAGGAGGTAAAATAAATGTTTAATCAAGCGAAACGAATCTCCACATTTTTCACTTTTAATGGGAATGGCGAGGAAGCGTTTAATTTTTATTTAGATACTTTTCCTGACGCGAAAAAAGTCGGCCTAACTTACTTCACGAAACCAGAGCAAGGTGGCGATATTGGCAAAGTGCTGAATGCTACTTTTGAGATGAAAGGGGCATCTTTCATGATTATGGATATGACTAACAATGCCTCCCCGGACTTTAGCTGGGCCACAACAACCCTTTATTTTGCAGATACGGAAGATGAATTCGACACCCTTTTTGAAAAACTGGCTAAAGAAGGCACGGTTATGATGGGACCAGAAGCAGTAGAAGCGCTTCGAAAAGTGGCTTGGGTCACGGATAAATATGGCATTACTTGGCAACTCGCATTCGTATAGAAAAATAATTAATTATAGAACAGTATTGAATAGCTCCTATTCATTACTGTTTTTTCAAGCAAATCTATGATATAGTTTACAAAATGAAAGCTTTAAGGAGGAAATCATGCAAGAGGTTACCATTAAACTAAACGAAGAACTAAAAACAATCAACGTATCTCTCGTATTTGCTTCCAAAAACCCTCAAACCAATCAAACTAATGTAAACCTCTCTTACTCTGAAAAGGACGAGCAAAAATGGTTACAATTATTTTGTGTGGAGGAAGAAATTGAAACATTAATCCCCGGAATACGCGAAGGGAAAATAACCGATTTAAGCCAGTATGTCATACAAGAAGTAGATTAATACCTGCCCTTTTAGCTATTAGTATCAGAGAAAACGCCGTCCTAAAGCGTTTTCTTTTTTGCATTCAAAATGTTTGACCATTTTCGACCATTATGATAAGATACCTGTATTACAAATAAACTAAGGCTTTTAAGGAGGAATTTTTCATGGCAGAGAATAAAAATAATGAAAATATCACAAATATCCTTACCCAAAAATTGATTGATACACGAACGGTGTTAATTTACGGGGAAATCAATCAGGAGTTAGCCGAAGACGTTTCTAAGCAGCTTTTACTTTTGGAATCTATTAGCAATGATCCAATTACGATTTTTATTAATAGCCAAGGCGGACACGTTGAAGCAGGCGACACCATTCATGATATGATTAAATTCATTAAGCCTACAGTGAAAGTCGTTGGAACTGGCTGGGTTGCAAGCGCTGGTATTACAATTTACTTAGCTGCTGAAAAAGAAAATCGCTTTAGCCTTCCAAATACGCGCTACATGATTCACCAACCTGCTGGCGGCGTTCAAGGTCAAAGTACCGAAATCGAAATCGAAGCAAAAGAAATTATCCGGATGCGCGAAAGAATTAATCGCTTAATCGCCGAAGCAACCGGTCAATCATACGAGCAAATTTCTAAAGACACAGATCGTAACTTCTGGCTTTCAGTTAATGAAGCGAAAGATTATGGCATCGTAAGTGAAATCATTGAAAACCGCGATGGCTTAAAATAAAACTAAAAGGTTCACTTACAAACAGAAGTGAACCTTTTTTTATTCCCTTTAAAAAGGAGGACTTACAATGGAATTAACGAAAGAAAATTTTCAAAAACTTGACGAAATACATTTATCACTAGAAAATCGCCACTCCATGTCGGAGATTATCGATATTTTAAGCGAATCCTATATTGAAATCACGCAAAGTGGCGTTGTTAAAGATTATGCTTATTACAAATCACTAACAACACTTGGCGATAGCAGTTTAAAAATCATGGAATATGATATAAAAGTTCTAGACGAAACAAAAGTCCTCTCGTATTATAAACTAAAAAATCTTAGCGAAAATAACTATACAATGCGAAGTAATATCTGGATTATCGAAAACGGTTCATGGAAACTTACTTTTCACCAAGGTACAAAAATCGTATAAAAAAGGAATTTGACTAATTGCCAAATTCCTTTTTTTATTATTTTCTTTTACGTAAAAGAACTACGCTAGTTATTGTTAGCATGATGCCGCTAAACAAACTAGCTGCTATTCCTCTATCCCCTGCTTTTGGTAAAATCATATTTTCTTTTGCCGATTTTGTTGTTGGCACGGAATCCACAGAAACAGCCGAATTGATTGGAGTAATTTCGCTTTCAGTAGGAACTGATTCTACTGGATTCGTTGGCTCTTCTGGCTCTATTGGTTTTACAGGGTCAACAGGTTTTACCGGATCCACTGGGTCTACTGGGTCTACTGGGTCCACTGGATTAACAGGCTTTTCCAACAATGCCTGCGTGATTTTCCCCGAATACGTAGTTGTTAAAGAGCCAATTGTCACAGGCAAATTATACTCGTAGTTTAAAATATAATTACTTTCGAGCCCTGTCCAAGTAACTTCACCGTTCGCATAAATACCCGCGTGATTAACCTTTGTTGGTTGCGTCCTATTACCATTTTCGTCCGTAACTGGTGCTGGTAATGTTAACGGATCATCTACTTCCACTGCATCTAAAACACGAGTTTGATTATCGAGTGCTAATCTTGTTAAATTAGTGGAATTTTTCAGCGGTGAAATATCTATAATATGATTAAAACTAAGTGTTGCAGTCGCTAAATTTGGTACTTTTGCCAAACTGCTAATGTCTTTTACCTGATTTGCTTTTATATCAAAATCTTCAAGACTTGAAAGATTTTCAACTACACTAATATCCGTTATATTGTTTCCAAATAGACTTAATCCAAGCAAATTCGACATGTTCTTAAGCGGTGTAATATCAGTAATTTGATTTCGACCAGCCCAAAGTATCATCATATTGGATAAATTTTGGACAGGTGCCAAATCAGTTACATTACAATCTCTCATTGTCAAAAACTCTAACTGAGTCATGTTTTTAACTACACTAATATCTGAAATGGGATTAGCACTAATATTAAGTTCTATTAAGTTGGTTAAGTTCATTAGTTGGTCGATTGTTTGTACATTGTTAAATTCAACATCTAGTGTTGTTAACTTAGATAAATTCGCAATAGGCGTTAAATCGCTTAGTTGATTTTTGGGTATATAAAGTGTTTCTAGTTGTGTTAAATTACTAAGTGGCGTTAAATCACTTACTTGATTTCCATATCCAAATAGTTGCGTAAGGTTCTTCAAATACTGCACGCCTTCAAGACTTTGCACCCCTGCTGATGTGAAATGTAATGCTCCCACCGTGTTCAATTGACTTTGAGTAACGGCGCTAGTTACAGATGGTTGTTTTAGCCAATCAGCTACCACTTTTGCAAGATTGGGGTCTGGAAAGATTTCATTGATTGGTGTTGGGTTTGTGAGTGTATACGTTACCTCTGCTTCAACTGGATGTGGCTTAGTAAAATCTCCCATACTAAAGGCAACAGTTAAACCTAAAAGTAAGCTTGTAATAATTTTCATTTTTTTCATAGTATCCTCCTTGATTGTCAATCAACATCATACTCCGCTAATACACTCAAATCAACGGAACTAAGAGGAAATTTTTCTTGTTTCAGTAAATTCACAACACTTGTTTATCAACAGGCTTTTCTGCCACCTAACCTTACTACCATCAATAGTACTAGAATTTTTGCGATTCACACATCTTCTGTTAATTGTGTCTAAAAAATGAAACCACGTAAAAAATCAACTGTTTTTACTACTAAAAAAGGCAAGCTAGACATTAAATCTACACTTACCTTCCCTTTCTTTATAATTCGTCTGCAGTTGGCTCTCTAACAAATTTCTTCATTGCCAATTCACAAGCACCAAACTGTTTGAAATTTTGGCGTGCTTCTAATAAGGTTAAACCATTGTTAGCACTAGAGCGAATATTTAGCAAATCTTCTATCGTGGAAATATTTTGATAGTGCGAATAAATCTCCGCTTCATCAAAGACGAAATAAGCCTCGTCTTCCCAGTAACATACCTGACAAATTTCAAACTCGCCCCTAACCTCAATAGTTAAACTATTACAACAAGCGCATCTATGTTTAGGCATCTAATTCCTCTTTCCTCGATTGTACAGTCCATTTGAGCAACACCGTCAGTTCGTTTTCTTTTATAACTTCGAAACCAGCATTTACAAGAAATGCAATGCCTACTTCATTTTTCCGTCTAACTTCATCCAACAAAACAATCCCGCCACAATCAGTTTGAAAAAAATTCAAAAATAATTGTAAAGCTTTTTGAGCGATTCGCTGGCCTCTGTAACATGCAGCCACTTTAATATTTAAATGAGCTGTTCCTTTTTCAAAATCACGAAAGCTAACTTCCCCAACGGATTCTGTATCTTTTTTTATAATAAAATAAGCATTACTCGTTTGTGATTTTGACTTTAGCCAGTCCATTCGTATTTCTTCAGGAAAAGAAAATGGCCCACCGAGTACTTCTGTCGTTGCCAAATCTCCCCACAACCATTCAATGAAAGGAAAGTCTGCTGTTGTAGGTTGTTGTAGTGTGATTTCCATGATATTCCTCCTTGATTACTCCATATTTAAAAGTTCAAAAATGAACTTGAGGATTGCATTGTATAATGATATCATTATATACGACATAAATTCAACCAAGTGGGTGTTCATCATGATATATTACAAAGACAAACTTAAGACACTAGGAACCTCTTTAACCTCTTTATCTTTTATTCTCATGTTTGGCTTATTAACTATACTAGCGATTGAAAAACCAGAGTCCTTTTACTTTGGTCTTATTACTATATTTTTTATAGGACGTTTAATTGTTAAACTTATACTTCCTCCAAGAGAATGGATCCAAGTCACAAACAATGCTTTTATTCTTCACACACGCAACCAAACAAAAACAGTCTACTTTGCAAATGTAAAAAGAATAAGCTATAATTTCAAACCAATTCATAGGTTCTTGAAGGTGGCAAATCCAGAAACGATGGAACTATTCTTTCAGACAGAAACCAAAATGGAGAAATTCGACTGTGCCTTTATCGGCCGAAGTAATTTCGTTGAGTTAATTAACCAATTTGATGCCAAATTAGCCTCATTAAGCGAAGATATTATTGAACATGATCATCGCTATCCCCTGGATCTAGTACATGGAGCATTTATTTTCGGCGTTGTCATCCTCTGCTTTCTTCCCATGCTTTTGTTTGGTCGAGAATTTCTATTTGAGCAAATTGGGAAAGTTTTTGTATCATTTTAAAACGTGATGAAGATGGCGATACGCTTATCTTACCTGGAAAAATAATAAAAACAGCCTGAAGTTAACTTTTTTAACTTCAGGCTGTTTTTATTATTTCCATCATATTGATAACAGGTTTTGAGCTGAAATCCCATTATTTTTTTCATTAAAATCATCAAACGATATTTCCCCATCAATCGCTAAAACTGCATAAATTTGCTTTAGTTCCCCTTCTGAAAATATTGTTTTAGGTGAAACTAACTTTTTCGAGTAACCCGCAACTGGCGTCATTCCTAACCCTGAATAAGGAAGAAAATATTCTTTTCCACTACTTCTCTTTAAGAATTCTTTCGCAGACATCGTTTTACTGCCAAATCCCCAATCAAATCTAACCATAATTTCCTTTTTGTGCCTTTGAATAATCTCTCTATCTGATGCACCAATAGCCTGATAACCTGCATAAGTAGTAGATTCTCCATTAAAAGAAAAGTTCATTGGAAAAAGTATATCGGATTCTTCCAGAACTGCTTTACCAATAATTGGATAATCGCCACGTAATACTAGGTCATCCATGATAAATTCCGGATTTAAGAGTTCCTGCTTTTTCAACAGCTGTAAGTCCACGATCTTTTGCTGGCTTGTATAGTTAAAAGTACGAATCACAAGCGGGACCCCCATCATTAAATTGAGGTAGTGCGAGCTATCTTGAGGCATTATTTTTTGTTTCCGAAACGTCTGAAAACAACCAATTACAAGCGCAAAACCGAATTCATTTCCTATCGGATAAGAAAAAACAGCCCCTTGTTGAATGGTTTGTCTCATTTTCACTTTGCGTTTGGCTTTGGCTAATGTGTTTAACCAATCATTACCATACATTGCAGTAATTTTTTCTTGCACATTTTCTTTAGTAATAACCATATCTTCCGCAAAATAGAGGTTTTCAAAATGCTGAACTCCGAGTTTAAGCTCCATTCTGTGACTGACTTTATTTATTTTCAGCCTTAACTCTTTCGTTTTCGCTTTTAATATCGCCTTAAGTGTTAAAGGTTTTGACTTTGCATTTTTTCGTCCTATCAATTCATTAGTATCCGTGAGTTCCAAATCATAATCTATTTCTTTATAAGAATCAGCCTGCTCTACTATTAATTTTATCAGCCTATTCTCTCTGATAATTACTGTTCTATTTTCCACAGACAATTTTTGGTCATTTTCAAGAATTGGATGTAATCCGATCACTTCTCGTATTTCATTATTAATCATCTCTACTCGCCTTTCCTGCTGTTTTTATAGCTTATCTCGATATCCATCTGCTTTTTTAGCCACAAAAGAAATCGTTTCTGCCAAATCTTTCTGTTGCTCGTACAAGTTTTCCATATGATTATCTAAAATCTTTATCCGCTCTGGAAGTGAGTCATCACCTTGCTTTTGTAATGCTGCGAATTTTTTAATATTCGCTATCGACATCCCAGTTTGCTTTATTTTAAGCAACAACTGCAACCAACAATCATCTTCTTCTGTATAAACACGATAATTTTTTTCGTTTCTAGCAGGAATGAGTAATTGTTCTTCTTCATAATATCGAAGTGTATCAATCGAAAGTCCTGTCTTGGTGGCAAAATCTTTAATATACATCTAATTCCTCCTTGCTATCGGGTATACCCTATACCTTAAGCTTAACACATAAGAAGGAGGAGAAGAAATGTATTTAAAAGAAAAAGCTAATTATTTATATTGTACTGCAGTTATTCAAACTACCGGAAAGGTTTCTTATGAACAGTTGGTAGAACATTTGGAAGCGTTACGTGCTAAAACAGTGAAAGAACCTGGTTGTATTTTATTCGAGATAGTTCCTTTAGAAAGTGCACTCGGCAGATTTGCTTTGTGGGAAATTTGGCAAAATCAGGAAGCTTTTTATTCCCATCATGAACAACCATATACGAAAGAATTTTTTGCAGCCGAATTTGACACGGTTGAATTTTTCGAAAGCTCGGAAAAAGTAGATTTATAAATAAAAACAGCTTGTATACTATACAAGCTGTTTTTTTACTATTCTATTGCCTGTTTCAAGACACCATTTTCCAACAACCACTGTTCTTCAGCCAAATCTAGCGTCGTTTTTCGGTGAGATATTACAAGTACTGTTTTATCCTGAATCTCTGAACGTAGCGTATTTAGAATCGCTTGTTCATTAATATAATCCAAATTACTGGTTGGTTCGTCTAGTAATAATAGAGGCGCATCATGGAGAAATAGTCTTGCGAGTCCAATTCGTTGCCGTTCACCATCCGATAAATTTCGCGCTTGTCCACCAATTTTTGTATCATATCCCTCTGGCAAAGTTTCAATCCATTTATCGATTGCTGCTTTTCTCGCTGCTACTTTCACTTCATCCAAAGTCGCCGCTTTTTTTCCTAAACGAATATTATTACCAATCGTGTCTTCGAATAAAAAGGTACTTTGCTCCATCACGCCTTCTATCTGATGGAGTGATGACTCTGTAATTTTTGGAAGTGGCTGATTATTAAAATTCACTTCACCGTCCGGATCCCAGTAACGCATCAGCAATTTCACCAATGTACTTTTACCGCTACCACTTTCCCCGCCGATACCTAGCCATTTTCCTTTTGGTAAATCAAGCGAAAGTTCATTTAAAATGGCTTGTTTTCCGTCATGACTAAAACAGACTTTATTTAACTCTGCGCTTTCAAAATCTGTTAATTCCAGTTGACCATTAAACGTAACAACTGGTTTTTCTTCGGTCAAAGCATAAAGTCGCTTTCCGCTCGCAAACGTAGTTAACAAGGCCGTTCCTAACGCATTTAATGCTAAGACAGAACCAAAAGAACTCAAACTAAGCACCGTTCCAATCAATATCGTTTCAAGCGGCAATTGCCAAAAACTACCTAACACTAAAATAAGCGTCGCCGTTCCTATTAGCACCCATTCACCCAAGATTTGCAATTCACTGCCTTGGCGTAACCGTTTTTGATATTGCTTATTTAATTTTTCTCCTCGATCAGTTAAATTCGCCAAACGCGCCTCACCCAATTTAAACTGAAAAATATCTTGTAAACTTGCTATATTTTCCATTACGGCTTGATTCAGTCCCACAAATTCTGTTTGATAAGCTGTCCCGATTTTTTTATTGCGTTTGTAACTAATCATCGGCAAAACTACACCAACTAAAATTTGGCCTAGTAAAAGAATTAACGCTAAGCCAGTATCATACATTCCTAAAAATCCTACCGTCGCAATTGTCGTGCCAAGCGCAATGAAAACTGGAGAAATCGTGTGCGCGAAAAACACTTCCAAAGCTTCCACGTCACTAGTAATCGCGGTAATTAAATCCCCACTCTTTTTCCCAGACAAACGGGCCGGGCCTAGTTTTCGTAAAGTCGAAAAAATACGTTCCCGAATAATCGCAAGTAAGCGAAAAGCAATATCATGATTTAAATACTGTTCTAGATAGCGCGCCACTCCACGTAAAACGCCGCAACCAACCATCACAAAGAGCCATTTATAAGGATTCAGCGGTTGCGCCAAAATAACTGCAAGAATACCATATGCGCCAATTAAAGAAATCAAGATAACCGATAAATTACTAATAATTCCAAGTAAAATTGCGAGTATCATCTTTCCTCTTAATGGTTTCACAAATTTTAATAACCAACGAATAACCGTCCATTCTGACATGTTAAGCTCCCCCTTTGAGCAGCGCTTCTTCTTCTAAAAAGTAGTTTTTAAAGTAATGGGATTCTTGCTGTAACTGTTCCGGACTGGCAACCTCAACCAATTTCCCCGCTTCAAAAACTAACACCTGATCCGCTGCCAACACGTTATATAAGCGATGCGAAATAAAGAGCACGATTTTTTTCTGCGCTAATTTTTGTAAAACCCCAAGAATAATTTTTTCACTTTCCAAATCCACACCAGAAGTAATTTCATCAAAAACATACAACTTGGTTTCCCGAAGTAACGCCCTCGCAAGTAACAAACGCTGCCTTTGTCCCCCAGATAAATTACTCCCATTTTCTTCTAAAAGTGTGTTTAATTGTTCTGGTAAATTACGAACAAAATCTGCCAGGCTAACTTGCTCTAAAACATTCCATAAATCCGTTTCGCTTGCATGAGAATTACCAATTAACAAATTTTCCTGAATACTATTCGCGTAAAGATAGCCGTGGTTATCAACTAATACACCTTGTTTACGAATAGTTTCTCCATTTAAATCGGACAGTGGCACATCATTCCAATTGATTTCCCCTTGATAGCCTGGTAGTTGATTGAGTAGCACACGTACAAAAGTACTTTTCCCAGAACCAGACTTACCAACAAGAGCAGAAAAACTCCCTTGATTAAAACTAGCAGACACTTCATGAAGCGCCGCATTTTTCTCCTTTTCATATGTAAAAGTTAAGTCACGAACTTCTATTCTTTCTAGTGATTTTTCTAGTTCTACTTCGCCATAAACTTGCTCTTTTAATTCCAAATAAGCGAACAATTTACTACAAGCACTAATCCCATTCATCGCTACATGGAATAAAGACCCCAACTGACGCATCGGAATAAAGAATTCGGCGCTAAGTAGTAAGAACATTAACATTCCGGTCAAACTTATGTCACCATTTGTGAACATAATTAGCGATATCCCAATACCCAGCGCTGCCCCACTGTATGAAATAATATCCATAATCGTAATAGAATTCAGCTGCATAGATAACAAACTCATCGTCGCTTTTCGAAACCGCTCTGCATCAGAAACAATTTCCTCTTGCTTGTACTTATCTTGATCATAGGCTTTTAAAATGCTCAAACCACTTAAATTTTCATGAAATTTGCTTCCTAAGTTTGTATAATCGGACCAATAACCACTCAAAATCCGTTTGGCAATTTTCATCACTGCCATTATCACAACCGGAATCATCGGCATACAAATCAATAACACTATCGCCGGCTCCCATGCAAAACCAACTAAACTGCCAAAAATCATTAGAGATGCGATTAAACAATAAAATAATTGCGGTAAGAAACGTGAATAATAAATTTCTAATTGTTCAATCCCATCAACAGTGAGTTGTGTTAAGGTAGACGCAGGTAATTGCCCTTCGCTATTACCTAAACGAAAAGCTTTTGCCATTACAGCGCGCCGCATGGACAACCGTAATTCTGCCGGTGCTTGGTAAATTTGTTTCTCCGCTAATTTAGTGAGTATCGCTTTAAAAGCTAAAACAAGTAAAACTATCCCAACAAGTCGTAACCAATCGACACTCCCACCCTCTAAATATTGCGTTAATTGTTGAGCAAAAATAAACCAAAGACTTATCATCAGCCCCAAACCAAGCACACGAAAAAGAATTAATAAAATTAACGATTTCTTTTCAACCAATTGAAACAAACGCTTATCAATCATTGTCTTTCCCCCGAGTTACATAAAAGTTTATTTCAGTAAACCTCTGTGCTTTCTTTGTTTTTTTGGCTATTTTAACCATTTTTAATCCTATTTTTCCCATTTGATTGCTAACCTCCGTTAATAAAGCTTTGTTTATTATATCACAAAAAAACATATTTGATAATGATTCTCATTGTCATTTATTATTTTTTGTTGACTGTGTGGTAACCACATGGTTTATACTAAAACTAAATCATAAGTAGGTATTATATGCGAACCCTTTCCACTGGTGAAATCGCTCAACTTTTTCAAATATCTAAATACAAAATACGTCACTATATCGATGAAGGTATTCTCGTTCCTAAAAGAAATCCAGAAAATGGCTATTATTATTTTGAAGAAACGGACATTTATCGTTTATATCAAATTATCCTATTTAGAAAAATCGGCTTTTCCATACAAGAAATCAAAGAAAGCCTGCTTGGTGAAAAAGTAACTCCTATGTTAGAACAAGCCGAAAGAGATCTACAAAAAAAGATGGACGACTTATTAGAAACCCAGAAAACAATTCAACAAATCATCCATGCGCAAAAAGATATCACTTTCCATGAAATGGCGTTTGTTATTAGAGAAACTCGCTACTTCCAAAAAATTCCCGACCAAATAATCTATCATAACTCTATTGACTATTCCCGAGCCGTAAAGCAACATCTACCTAATTTAGAAGAACCATTTTACCTTTTCACAGAACAAGACACTGGCATAGTCTGCCTTAAAAGCACCAAAGAAACGAGTGATTATACATTCCCAGCCGGCAAATATGCTTGCAAGAATTTTATAGTAGAAAATGAAAAAATCTTAGAAACACAAATCGAACAGTTTTTAGAAGAACTAAAAACCCCTGCGCAAAATTGGTTAATCCATGAAAATATTTACCCTTCACTCGCCTATCCGCAAGCAATGGTTTACACGATGGAAGTGCAAATATGACTATTTCAATAAAAAATATTACCTCATTTGAGAAAGAAAGCATCCTGAAAGAAGTTGTTTTTTTAGTTGGTGCAGGGTTTAAATCGAAGTTCACGAAGGCACTATTTTCGGAAGCTGAAGTAGAAGATGTTATTTATGCCTTTTGCCATTACATCTTTACAGAAAAAGGCAAAAATCTACTTATTGCAACACAAGACGAAAAAGTTTGCGGTTGTTTATTTTTAACGAGCAAAGCTGATTCTCATCGCCAATTCTATCATTCCATACGTGAATATCTGGCATTTTCAAAGCGGCTTAAACTAATTTTCTTACTCAGCCTCCTATCTCACAAACCAACCTCCAACGAACGATACATTGATTTTATAACCGTTTCACCCAATTTTCGTAGTCAAGGAATTGGAAAAAAGCTTCTAAATCATTGTATAGAAACTTTTCCTAAAGAGCAGATTACTTTATACGTAGCCAAAAACAATATTGGTGCCTATCAACTTTATCAAAATTTAGGTTTTCAAGTGACGGAACAAGAAAATAGCATAATTATCGGAATATTAACCGGAATCAAAGAATGGCATAAAATGGAGTGGATAGAATGAAAGTTTGGAAAAAAATTACTATTACAGTGAGCGCAATAGTTATCCTTTTAATTGCAGTACTATTTATCGGAAATGATTACGAAATGAATGAAAAAAGAGTTATCATCCCAACTGCCGGCGGGGACCTTTCTGCCGTCGTCACTACCCCAAAACTCGATAAACCTAAAGGAATTATCGTGTTTGTGCACGGCGATGGGGCACAAGAAGCAACACAAAACGGCGGCTATAAACCACTAATGGAACGCTTTGCCAAACAAGGCTACATCTCTGTTTCTTGGGACAAACTAGGCGTTGGTAAGTCATCCGGTAATTGGCTAAATCAATCCATGGATGATCGTGCAAGTGAAGTCAATCAGGTTATTGCATGGTTAACGAAGAAATATCCCGACAGCACTGCTAAGATTGGCTTATGGGGAGCTAGCCAAGCCGGTTGGGTGATTCCTAAAGTAATGAATACAAATAAAGATGTTGATTTTTCCATACTAGCAGCCCCTGCTATCAACTGGATGCGACAAGGAGAATACAATACTGGTTCACAAGCCAAAAATGCCGGCGCCTCAAATAAAGAAATTAACCAAGCAAAACAAGATTTTTTATCTGATAGCAAACTTATATCTAAAAATGAAACCTACGAAAGCTACAAACAAAACGGTGGAAAAGAAGACATGTCTCTAGGCCGCTATCAATTTGTGCGCAAAAACATGAACCAAGATGCAACCAAAGACCTTTCGAAAGTACAAGCAAAACTCTATCTTGTTTTAGCCGAAAAGGATGAAAATGTTGATTCTGCGGAAACTAAAGATATTTATTCGCGCGTTGTAAAACAAGCAAATTTAGAAATCCAAATTATTTCTAATGTGAAGCATCAAATGATTAACCCAGCTATCGCTAATTCCCAACTACTCATCAATGTAGTTGGATTAATGGTTCCAAAGTATTTTTTAGTGGACGATGCTTATCTTGATTACTGCGAGAAGGTTGTTTCTGAGCAATAAAAAAAGAAGCGCACAGTGCGCTTCTTTTTTACTAGCTATGTCTTATTGTATTTACTCCTCACTAACATTTATGCTCGCTCCAAATGAAGGATAGGATATGGCTTTCCAAATCCATCCAATTCACTCCTAGAAGAAATCACAAATCCATGCTTTAAATAAAACCTCTTGGCATTTTCGTTCTGTTCATTCACATCCACTTGATTTATCTGCTTCTCTTCCATTAACCAAGCAAGAATCTGACTCCCCAAGCCTTGCCCCGTGAACGCCGGATCAATAAAAAGCATATCTAGTTCCTGCTCGCTCGTCCCACTAAAACCAACGATTTCCTCACCTGAAAACCAAAGTAACAACTCCACTTGATCTAAAAAACCCGGAACCTTCTCTTTATAAAACTGCCGATCTTCCGCAGCTAAAAAATCATGCGTTGCAATAACTGATTTTTCCCAAATTGCTAAAATCGTCTGGTAATCTTGTTTTTTCGCTCGTTTATTTATAAGTATCATTTTTTTCAACTTCCTATTTTTTTATTTACGCAAGTTCTTCCGTCAAAATTAATAAAGACGACCCATTTTCATCTGTTGCCGCTATTTCAAGAAAATCAAAACCGTCCGTTTTCACTTGTTCCCATGGGATATGTCGCTCATCAATTAAGATTACATTGCCATTTTCGTCAAATTCATAATCTTCTTTCTCTGATTCATAATCAATGCCAATACCTATAGATAAACGAATGTTAGATAAATTATTTATAGGATATTTTTGTAATTCTCTATTTTGTGTAGCATCTTCCTCAAACTCATCACAAAACATACTATCATAGCCATAATATGCGCCATCATAAAGCAAAATTTCTTTCCCCGATAAAGTGCTTTTCGCTATAATTTTTAATGGGATTTCGGAATCTTCTTTAGTAATTAACTGATCACCTTCTATTTCTTCCAGCGTTCCGCAATATAAAATGTCAAAAGTTTCCTCGTTACTTGTTGTTACAATTTCTACATTAAGAAAATCATTAATATTTACCTCTTTAGCTGTGTTTTTCAAATACGATGGAATCAACATTTTTCCTCCTTAGTAATTGTGTATGTTTGTTAAAAGCCGATTTTTCGTTTGATGTCTTTATAGTGTATAGATTTACTACTTTTCACTAATATTTGCTATCTCCACCGAAAAGCCTCGCCTTATAGTTTAATTATACTGTGTAAAACGTATAAATCAATTTAACTTTCAATTAACGACGCTCGTTACAAACTAAACGACACTATCGTCCCTCTCCCAACAACACTTGCACCCTCCATAACCATAAAAGAACTATTTGGCTGAATCTTACTATAACCAACACCCTCTTGTTCATACAAAAAAGAACACATTGCGTACCCCGCCGAATCCAGCGCATCCACTTCTATATCATAAATTTCAACACCTAAATATTCCCGCTCCTCATCCAACTCCATCACAAAATGCGGCCGATACCCCGCTTCCGGAACCGTTTTTCTTGCATTAGAATAAAAGGTAACCTCTACCATAAAGGTCTGCTGCGACTTCATATTATTCCTCCTAATCTGCTTTAATATTTTCAAAGCACCAGTAATAAAAAAAGCCGAAAACCTATCAAACGATTTTCGACTTTGAATTCCTTTTAAAATAACACCGAATCAAGCTTATTCTTCCACTGATTCAGCTAGTTCATTATACCGTTCTTGCAATTCAGGAGGAAAACCATCTGCCCAATCCGCCGCCTCCGAAACTTTTAGCCCTTTCAAAGGAAGAAACATTTCGCTCGCAATCGCTCTTTTCATTTCCTCCTCTTGAAACTCGGCTGGAGGTGCGTAACTATAAACTTGATTTTGATAGAACCCAGCTAAGTACTTTTCTTCCAAAATAGTAACAATATCAAAATCTTCCTGATACCAACTGCTTTTTTCAACCATCTCTTCTCTCGTTTCAAATTGATAAGCAAAGTCCGGCTCCATTAACCAAAACAACATTAACGCCGTTCCTTTATCCGTTTTCGGCGAATTAGCGATCCAATGAATCGGTTTCTTCGGATTATCAAAATTCCATTCTACAACCACTTGATGAATCTCTTCAGGCGTACATTTTTCTAGATAATTAATAAATAACTCCGAAACCTTCTCTTCAAATTCTTCTTCTGTAATACTCATTTGATGATCTCCTTTTCATGCTGTCATTTAAGCTAGTTTATTTTTTAAGTTTGGATACATGCGGTGGTTTCTTTTCCCCACCGAGCAAGATTGCAAGTATTAGGAAAATATATGGATGTGTAGTAAAGAGCAATACACTGAGAATCCCAATAGGGCTCAAGATTAATTCGTTTGTTTCTGAAGAAATCCCACCCACCCATATATAAACAAATAATACGAACAGGGATATAAAACACATCCCAATCAACGCTTTCCCCGCTATAGTAAACTTATATTTTTCAAGCGATAAAGCCAATGTTGTAGAAAATATACCGATAATAACAAGTAAATAAATTGTCATAAATTCTGGTTCAAATACAACTGGAAATTCGTTCATAAAGTTACGCTCCTTTAAAATTAGTATGCTGGATTACACTGCTGTTTATACGTTGTTGTTTGAAACGCAAAAATCCCATGATGTTTTTTGAATTGTTAAAGGTTAAAAGCATAAACATAAAGAAAGTGAAATCAATTTTACCCTTTTGTGTATGATTGATTTTCTTTTCTCCTTTCGTATTTGAATCTCCCATGTTTTCATTTTACATTATTATTTGTGAAATAAAAAGCCGTTTTGGGTAGCTTCTCTAATTAATAACTCGTGATACGTTATATTTCATTTATTATAGAGCAATAGAACATCTACCTATAAATCTATTTTTAATAGCCCATTTCTTGCTCCTGTAATTTGTATCGTCCTATTAGTTACCTCTACATTAGAAAACAGAAATTGGAATGCCACTAAATAAGGATCTGTCGTATAAATAGCTCTCTCTTCCATAACATTCTTCTTGTCCATTATTCGGAGCTTTAAATTACATTCTTTTTCAGTAAATTGAACCCAAACTTCACAAAATCGATTGATTGCAGTTATTTTCTTTCGCTTTAATAAATAAGTAGTTTGATAATTATTTTCTCTAAACTCCTCTATTACTTTTTGAGAAAAATTTGCTGCTAGTTTTGTTTCCAAAATGAATGGTTTTAAATTGACTTCCATTTCACTTGTAAGCTTTGAAAAAACAGCTTCAAATAAGGTATAGAGATATTCTTGCCTTTGCCTTATAGTTTGAAAAGCCACGTATTTCTGTTCATCAAACGAAATGCTCAGCGATAAAATGTTAGCTGTGTTAACACCTTGATTTATCACAACTTCCGTATCCTTAACACCAGTAATTACTAATCTGGTAAAGTTGCAATTTATCTTCTCCTTTTTTAGCAGTCTTTCGTAAGCTACCGAAAGCGCCCTAGATTCTGTATTTACTTTATGAATAATATCATGATTAAATTGTGCTTGTTCTAAAGCAAAAAATACACTTTTAAACATCATGGCTGCTCACTCCGATACTAATTTACTAAAACTTTTACAAATACATGAGATCTCTGCAATTATAACGAAACTCCATACTTTTTCGTTTGCTGTAACTCTGCTGAATATTGTCTAAATATTTCTACTGCCTCTTCTACTGAAACACCAGTCATATTGTTCAAAGTAATTGGTTCGATAAGACTTGATAATGCGACAAATTTCCAATCAAATTCTCCAGATTCTCCTCTAGGTGTGCTATTGATTTTTTCTTTATGGCTAAGATCCTTAAGAACAATCCGAGAACGATTCTTTTTATACTGCGCATATCTTTTTTCAGGAGTATTCCATATTTTCATTGGAATTTTAAAATGCGCCTCTATTTTAGTAGCAATTTCTTCGGCCTCTTCTTTTTTCCCAAAATGCACAAGTATTTGCATTTCAAACATCCAAATCCTATGAATAAATGTCCAAACATCAAAATCATTATCAAATTTTACGTCGTTCGTTAGTCGGCAACACAAAAGCGCCTCTTCATAATAATTGTTTATATACAAAATCTTGATCAAATCAAGCAATGACTCCATATCCCCTTTTGATTTAAAAGACATGTTTTTTGCTAGATTATCGTATTTTGTTTGAGCTGTTTTGTTAGGAATTGTAATTGTGATATCGGATAACATGTTTTTTCCTTCTTTCGTGGTTGAGTATAAATATGGTAGTAAAATTCACAAAACGAATTATTACTTATTATCATCGAGTTTTCTTTCTACTAATGATGGATAACTAATTAGTTAGTTTGTACTGGCAATAGATGTACGTTTATATCACTATCTAGAAGGACCATTTTATCTATAGAAAAGAACAGTCCATTATCTACGCAAGTAACATAATCGCCATCATCAGAATAACCAATAAGCCAATCAAATTTTTGGGAAACTATATAACAATCGCCTTCACCTATAGGACTGCCATAATATAAAATTTTCATTAACGCCTCTAAATAACCTGTATAGATCCATGTATAATTATCACCAGTAAAAACAACATATACAGGTGCTGTTTGTCCTACAATGCTTGGAACTAATTTAAACCATTCCCACCAATCATTTTTTTGATAACTAATTCCTATACATCTTAATTTATGATTATATCTCAAATACCCTCGATGCAAATTAAAATCAAAACCATCTTCCAGATTGATAAATTTAGAGATTATTTTATTTTCTATTTTTTTATAAGAAATTTTATCAACTTCAAAAAATGTTTTTCGATCAATATTATGCTCTATAATAATACTTTCTACTTCATTTCTTGGCTCAAGACTGTTCATCATCCACCTCTTATTTACTAATTGTAACAAACTCAAACATTGTTGAGTACTTATTTTTTATTAAATCTTGTATTTAATAAAGAGGATTAACTAACCATTCATAACAAAAGATATAAATACGCTAAATCTATTACAATCCACAATGGTATCATACTCCACTTAAGCATCAAAAAACGACGAATCATTAAACTGATTGGACAAAACCATCGACCAATCAAACGTCGGAGTAAATTTTATCAAAGTCTTCGCACCACTTCGTCCACGATTAAAGGGATGGAAGCTCTCCGAGGAATATAGAAGAAAACCAGAAAAGATGGAACGCTCTTCGGGTTTTCAGTATGCACGGAAATAAAGGTTTTGCTGGGAATTCAAGGTTGATCTTATGCTGAGACAAGAAGGTTTTTTATGATTAAACTTTACAACAGAACCATATCTTATATTCTATCTTTCAATCATCGTTTAGTTTCAACATGTCCTATGTTGTGTATATTACATTAAATAGATTAATCTTATTTGTTATTTTTCGGCATTTTTAGATTTTATTTATTTTATATAGAAGCAACAATCCAATGCCCTCCCTTTATAAATCGCTTCAGCACATCATCACTCCAATAATGACCATTTTGAAATACGTAATTAGTTATCTTCTCAAAGTCGAATAATTCATTACATAATAAAAGTATTTCATCTGAATGTTTATTAGCATGGATATCATGTAATTTCTTAATCCAACTTTCTTTAGGGCTCTTTCCTTTTGCTGAATCTAATAGTGATATCAGCTTTTTTTTAATTGTAAAATCAGTCCACATATCTTGTGATATATATGCTTTCATAACAGTGTTGATTCCTAAATAACATCCTTGATTATTATTAACTTTAAATCTTTTCAGATATGAGATGAGACCTTCATCTTCTTGTCTAATAAGAGTCAAAATTTTTTTATAACATTGTATATCATGATGAAAACTCTTTTTTTTAATAATAGAAAGTAAATTTAATAATATCTGATTTCGTTGTTCCTCATTAGAAGTAGCACAAATTCTACTTAATTTTTCTATTTTTAACAGATTTTCCAGTATATCACCATTAGGAGATACTTCAGGTATTTTTTTTGTATATTGGGTCAACAGCTCAAATTCTATAGGTGTGAATTGAGTTCCTTCTATTTTGATATAATCTGAAAGCAAATTCCGTAAAAGGGTTGTTAATCGAGCAATATATGAGGGTCTTAAATATCCCCCAGATGAAATATTATAGTACACCAGCAACTTACCAATCATATATTTTTTAGCGTTTTCACCAATAAAAGGAAGGATCTCACTATGTTGTTCTCTCATTTCATTTTCATAATTCAAATCCATAGGCTCAGATTTTTCATGCCTGATTAAATAATCAAGAAACCACTGTTCTACTATCATATATTCGTTTTCAGAAACTTGTAATCCATCAGCAAAAGTTAATGAATTACAACTATCCTCTCTTATAAACTCTTTGTATATTCCATCCATTTTAAAACGAACTCCTTATTTTAGTGTGAAAAATTAATTTTTCTATTTTGAAATTTATCATCATGATATTTATAACTATGAACTACTCTACTAAATTTATATTCTCATAAAGCCGTATCTAATTTTTACAGCCTCATAAATTATTTTTATTAACTTTATTGAAACCTCCCCATGATTGATATCTGATATTCTATCTTTCAATCATTATTCTGTTTCAATATGTCCTAGTGTTTGTGTATATATTTTGTCCTTTAATTTTTATTTTTCTTGCAAGGTAATTATAGCATCTTATTCTTAATCATGTTGCTCTTTATTATCATCTTTCAAAAAATGATAGTTATTTTATTCTAATTAGTATTTCAAGTATTATTTCCCCCTAAAAGGATTATAGTAAATAAAGAATCTGTATTACAATAAGTTTTTTACCAATGGTTATAATAGATTTCCTAGTAATGCTCTTTAAAATTTTTTTATAAAATAACTTCATAATCTCTTCTCACCCTTTTATTCAATATTTTTTGATTCACAAACACTGACAAATCCCATCCCTTTGCACACCATTGATTCAAGAATTTCAGTATTACTTTTATCGCTAATCTTAGAAATCTTTTTTCTTCAATTTTTATAGCTAAATCTTTTAATGCAACATTTGCACTCCCTAATTTTTTTAAAGCTTCTTTTTAAATATTTCTTTGATACCCTAGTTAAGTAAGCTAAATTATGGTTCTGTTGCAAAGTTTAATCATGAAAAAACAACTTCTTGTCTCAGCATAAGATCAACCTGGAATTCCCAGCAAAACCTTTATTTCCCTGCATACTGAAATTCCGAAGAGCGCTCCATCTTTTCGGGATTTCGGGCATAAAAAAAGAGACATCACTTTTTTGTGATCTCTCTTTTTTTGTGTCCTAAAATTCTTGACGGAATTTTAGCGGACAACTTTCTCAAATTTAACGGTTTTTACCCATTTTATAAAATGCCAAACGATGTAACCCTTTACTCCCACTCAACCGTAGCTGGTGGCTTACTCGTAATATCATAAACAACACGATTCACATGATCCACTTCATTCACAATCCGTACCGAAATTTTCTCCAGTACATCCCACGGAATACGTGCCCAATCGGCTGTCATACCATCAATACTTGTCACCGCACGAACAACTACAGTATGGTCATACGTTCTACCATCACCCATAACACCAACGCTACGGATATTTGGAAGAGCAGTAAAGTATTGCCAAATTTCGCGTTCTAGACCTGCGTTTTTGATTTCTTCACGCAAGATGTAATCAGAATCGCGGACAATCTCTAATTTCTCTTCCGTAATTTCGCCAAGAACGCGGATTCCTAAGCCTGGGCCTGGGAATGGTTGGCGCCAAACGATTGCGTCAGGCATGCCAAGTTCTGTTCCTAGTGCGCGAACTTCATCTTTGAAAAGTGTATTTAAAGGTTCGATTAGTTTAAATTGCATATCTTCTGGTAGACCGCCGACATTGTGGTGAGACTTGATTGTTTGGGCAGTTGCTGTACCACTTTCGATGATGTCTGTGTAAAGTGTTCCTTGTGCTAGGAATTCTACGCCGTCTAGTTTGTTGGCTTCATCGTCGAATACGTAAATGAATTCGTTACCGATGATTTTACGTTTTTGTTCTGGGTCAGAAACGCCAGCAAGTTTGTCCATGAAGCGTTTTTTCGCATCTACTTTGATGATGTTCATGTTGAACTCGCCTTGTAATGTCGCCATTACTTGGTCAGCTTCCCCTTTACGAAGAAGGCCATGATCAACGAAAATACATGTTAGTTGGTCGCCAATTGCTTTATGAATTAACACACCAACAACAGAGGAATCTACGCCGCCAGAAAGTGCAAGCAAGACTTTTTTGTCGCCTACGATTTCTTGGATTTTAGCGATTTCTACTTCACTAAAGTTCTCCATTGTCCAGTCGCCTTTACAGCCACAAACGTTTAATGCAAAATTCTTCAGTAATTCGTTTCCGTGAACTGAGTGACGTACTTCTGGGTGGAATTGCACGCCGTAAAGAGAACGCTCTTCGTCTGCAATAGCTGCAATTGGGCAAGACTTACTAGTAGCTGTTACTTCAAATCCAGCTGGTTCCTCGACAACTAAATCGCCGTGACTCATCCAAACAACTTGATCGGTTGGTAGTCCAGCAAATAAACGACTTGGTTTTTCGACGTGAATGTCCGCTTTCCCGTATTCGCGGTCTTTCGCACGTTCTACTTTGCCACCGAAGTGCGTTGTCATTAATTGCATGCCGTAACAAATTCCTAAAATCGGAATTCCCATGTCAAAGATTCTTTCGTCAGCGCGGAAGGCATCTTCGTCATACACACTGTTAGGTCCTCCTGAAAAAATAATCCCCGTTGGATTTAGTGCTTTCATTTCTTCAACTGTAATAGTATGCGGATGTAATTCACTATACACACCGAATTCACGAATGCGGCGCGTAATTAGTTGATTGTACTGACTACCAAAATCTAGAACGATAATTTTCTCTTGCTCGGTAAAGTCTTTCATAATTTTAAACAAAACCACCCTTATCTATAAAATGAAACCGCAAAATTGCGGTTACTTCACAATAATATAAGAAAAGGACAAATCACTTGTCCTTTTCATCTTCTTTCATTTTAACGTTTCCCCTCTAAAGTTGCAACACCTTATTTGGAATTTTTCGCATCCATTAAGGCTAGACCTTGCGTGAGAATCTTATCCCCGCGCATCCGACCGAAATCGAGTGAATCAATATTAGCGCAAGGAATATTTAGTTCGCCTAATACTTCCTCCACTGTTTTGTACATATATTTCACTTGTGGTGCTACTAAAACGGCATCGACTTGCTCTTTATAATCACGGAATTTCCCAGCTGTAATTGCGCCGACTGGACCCATCACGACAACCAGATCCCGCTCGCTATATTTCTCGAGAAAACTATCTTTGTATTTTACGTCATCTGGAAATAGTAAAACAGCGTCCATTCCTTCCGACGTCGCGCTTTTCACAACATTTTGTGCCATTAAGCTTGACGTCGCACCGCCAGCACAAACAATCATCAACGTTTGCATTTTGTCATCCCTCCAAAAAAATGATTCCAGGAGAGTCCCAGAATCATTCTTGTTGTTAAAATTATACGCCTTTTCCACCGAGTATGTCTAATTCTTGTATTTGTTTTATTTCTTTTATCATCGGTTTGGCACGTGCAATTGTTTCTTGTACTGCTGGGTTATCAAGTGATGCTGCATGATGCCCTTTGTCGACCCAAATCTCAGAAACAAACACCGTATCTGCCTCGGTTTCAGATTCACTGACGATATATTGGATACACGTGTTGTAATCATCCAAAGCCTCTGCTGCTTCAAGCAAGATTTTCACTAAATTGTCTTTTTCTCCTGGGTGTGTATAAAATGCAGTTAATAAACCATAACCAACTTTCATTTAAACAGCCTCCTATTTCCAGAAATCGTCAAATATAGTAATTGCCATATGGCGTTTATGTTCGGTTTTAATAAACCAGTTCTCAATTTTTGCCGCAGCATCTGCTGGAACTTCTTTGCCTTCCAAGTAATCATCAATTTGGTCATAAGTCACACCAAGCGCGACCTCATCAGGAAGTGCCGGTTTATTATCTTCTAAATCTGCTGTCGGTTTTTTCAAATATAGATGTTCTGGGCAGCCGAGCTCTTTAAGAAGCGCCTTGCCTTGTCTTTTATTCAAGCGGAACAGTGGATTAATATCCGTTCCACCGTCGCCATATTTCGTATAAAAGCCAGTAACTGCTTCCGCGGAGTGATCGGTTCCAACCACTACGCCTTTATGCATCGCTGCAATTGCGTATTGTACTTTCATCCGTTCGCGCGCTTTTTCATTCCCTTTAGCAAAATCAGATAGTTCCACTCCCGCTTCCGCAAGCGCCGCAACACTCGCATCCACTGAAGCTTTAATATTTACGGTTAAACGATTATCTGGTTCCATAAAGTTCAGTGCATCTTGACGGTCCGATTCATCTAGTTGCGTTCCGTATGGCAAGCTCACAGCGAAGAATTGGTACTCATCGTCGCCCGTTTCTGCTCGCATTTCGCTTATCGCCATCTGTGCTAGTTTTCCTGTTAAAGTCGAATCTTGTCCCCCAGAAATCCCAAGAACAAAGCTTTTTAAGAACGTATTCTTTTTTAAATATGCTTTTAAAAACTCGACACTTTTTCGGATTTCTTCATGTGCATCAATCGTTTCTGCCACTTGCATATCTGCTAAAATTCTTTCTCTGATTTCCATTATAATTCCTCCTAAAACGGCATATCTAGTTCAACTGGTGAATGAAGCTGGACACTTTTACGTACTTTTTCGATATTACGCATCTTATTTTTCCAACATTTTACACTTAAATCAACTGGGTATTGCTCCGGACGAACGGTTCGTTTGTACTCGTCCCAAAGTAGCGCCAAGTTCTCTTCTTTATATGCTTTAATTTCATCGAGTGAAGGCATATCATACACAAGTTCTCCGTTTTGGAAAATGGGTACAAGTAGCTCACGCGCGGTGAAATTCTCGACTGTTTTCATAATATACGTATGAACTGGGTGGAACATCGTTAGTTTATCGACATTTTCGAGTGATTCGTCCGCTAAAGCAATATAATCGCCTTCCGCTTTCAGGCCATCTTCATTCGTAATAATCCGATAAACTTTCTTTTTACCAGGTGTCGACACTTTTTCAGTATTACTTGAAAGTTTAATTGAATCTTGTAAAATATCATTTTCATCAGCAATTGCCGCCATTTTGTAAACGGCACCTAATGCTGGTTGGTCGTAAGCGGTGATTAGTTTTGTGCCAACGCCCCAAGAATCGATTTTTGCTTTTTGCGCTTTTAACGATAAAATAGTATGTTCGTCTAAGTCACTAGAAGCAAAGATTTTTGCTTCTGTAAAACCAGCCTCATCTAACATTTGGCGTGCTTTTTTAGATAAGAAAGCCATATCCCCGCTATCTAAACGAATGCCGATAAAGTTAATTTTATCGCCCATTTCTTTCGCCACTTTAATCGCATTTGGCACGCCAGATTTTAGCGTATCGTATGTATCTACTAAGAAAATCGAATCAAAATGCGTTTTTGCGTAACTTCTAAATGCTTCTAGTTCGTCGCGGTAAGCTTGAACCATCGCATGTGCCATCGTACCAGACACAGGTATGCCGAAAATCTTCCCAGCGCGAACATTACTCGTCGAATCACAACCGCCGATGTAAGCCGCTCGTGTGCCCCAAATAGCCGCATCCATTTCTTGTGCACGTCTTGTACCAAATTCGGCAAACGTTTCGTCGTCAATAACAGAACGGATTCGCGCCGCTTTTGTTGCAATCAGCGTTTGGAAATTCACAATATTAAGCAAAGCTGTTTCGATTAATTGTGCTTCCGCCAAGCTTGCTTCTACTTGAAGGATTGGCTCTGTTTTAAAAACAAATTCTCCTTCTTTTGCAGCAAGAATATTTCCTTTAAATTTAAAATTACGTAAATATTCTAGAAAAGGTCCGTCAAAACCAAGTTCGTCGTGTAAATAAGCAATATCCGTTTCTGTAAAACGTAAATTTTGCATATAATGAATAATTCGTTCTAACCCCGCAAACACAACAAAACCCGAATCAAATGGCATATCTCGGAAAAACACTTCAAATACCGATCTACGCTCATGAAGTCCATCGTCAAAATACGCTTTCATCATATTTAGTTGATATAAGTCTGTATGCAGCGTTAGACTATCATCTTGAAATAAATTTGTCATTTCTTCTGCTCCTAACATAACTAGTTCTTTGCGTTATCATTTATACATAATAATAGCACAAAACAAGCGCACCACCTAATAATTGAACATTACCGGTCTGCTAGTTTTGTGCTACCCTTATTTTAAATCGTCTTTTATCTTAGAAGTAGAAATTCCATCTGTACGTGGTAAATAAACCACTTCACAATAAGGTTTTAAGAAGTCAAATTCGCCTTCCCAATCATCACCCATCACAAAAATATCAATATCTCGATTTTTCACGTCTTCTAATTTTTGTTCCCAGTTACTTTCTGGAATCACTTCGTCGACATATCTAATCGCCTCTAAAATTAATTTGCGATGTTCAAAGTTATGGTATGCTTCTTTGTGTTTGATTCGATTAAATTCATCGGTTGAAATGGCTACAATAAGGTAATCACCTAAAGCTTTTGCTCGTTCTAATAAGCGAATATGCCCCCAGTGAATTAAATCAAATGTGCCATATGTAATTACTTTCTTCATCAGCCCACCTACTTTCTTTAGTAGTATATCAAGAAAACAAAAATTTCTCTACTTGTTAGCAGTCCTACTTTTCTAGCTGTTCTTTCAAAAAGGAAACGAAGCGCTCACTAGAATGCCCGTCTGAATATTTATTCCATTTCGCCGCAAAAGCACGAACCATTTCTAAATCAAATGCTTCTTGCTCAATTACTTGTATTAGTTCCTCGGTGGTATGAACGAATGGCCCCGGAATCGTTGCTAAAAAGCCATCCGACAAACCTCTAGCCTTGTCATATTCCTCTAAATCATACGTAAAAAAGAGCATTGGTTTTTCTAATAAAGCAAATTCAAATGGAATAGACGAATAATCAGTAATCAACATATCTACGGCTGGTAGTATCGTCTCGATTGGCGTTTCTTTGTCCGCGTACACAACAAAATCATCCACTACTTTATCTAAATCATTACTTATAGATGGATGTAATTTTAAAATTAATTGGTACTCGTTGCCGAGCGCTTGTTTCATCTTCGCGATATCTAAATGAAGCGTTGTACTATGAAGTTCCTCATCACGGAATGTCGGCGCGTATAATAATTTCTTTTTGTTTGAAAGATGTAATTTGGTATTTGTCCATTCGGCATTTTCTTTCAATTGTTGTTGGTTGAAGAAATTGTCCGTTCTCGGAATTCCCAGCTTCAACATTTGCGAATCTTCTAGTAAAAACGACTTTTGGAAAATTGCTGCCATTTCATCCGATCCGACAAGCACTTTTGAAAAACGTCTGTATACTTCTTGAAATCTTTTTTTATCGCGCGCGCTTCTTTTTTGCGCTGCTTTATCTTCCCAGCCGAATTTTTTCAATGCTCCATTCGCATGCCAAATTTGGATGCAGGTCACATTTTCACGTGCTTTTAATCCAGCTAATTCCACGAAATAATTATCTGTAATGACCACTTTTGCCGTATTCAAATGGAACATTAACGAGAAAAAGTGCTTGATTTTTTTTGGCTTTAATTGGATAAAATCAAAATTAAAACCGGTCACATCCACTCTTGGATCAAAGAAAACAACCGTTTTTGGTGTGACTTTCATTTCGTTCATTTGCTTTATTATTGCAGTGGGATTTTCTGGAAAGCTAACTAACAGTACCACTTTTTGTTTAATTGGAAAAATCCTCGCCAAACAGCCAGTCACCTTAACAGCAAGCATATAAATATAAATCGCTACTTCTTTCAAAATTCCCACCACCTATTTTTCAGCAAAAACGATTTTCACTGTTTTCTCTGCTGCATGACCATCCTCCCAAGTACAAAACTGCTCCAAAAAGCTGTCTTCTATTTTAGGTGGATTTTCAAGCATTTTTTCAAGTTCACTCATTAATTCTTCATTCGTCTCCACAAGTGGACCAGGAGCATTTTTTTCAAAATCAAAGTAAAAGCCACGTAACGTATCACGATATTCCGCCAAATCATACGTATAAAAAAGCATAGGACGCTGTAAATTCGCATAATCAAAAAATACAGAGGAATAATCAGTAATCAACAAATCACTCACTAAGTATAAATCGCGTATATCTTCATGGTTTGAAGCATCGCGGACAAAATCACCATATTGCGTGAAATCAAAATGTTCCGCAACTAGATAATGCATGCGCACAAGTAGTACAATTTCATCGCCAAATTTTTCTTGCATTTTTGCGATATCAATTTTTAAATCAAACTTATATTTCCCAGCTTCATAAAAGTCATTATCACGCCATGTTGGTGCATATAAAATGATTTTTTTCTCTGGTGATATATTTAACTCTTTTTTTATGTTAGCTATTTTTAACTCTTTATCAGCACTAAATAAAATATCATTCCGCGGATAGCCCGACTCAATCATCTCACCATTAAAGCCAAATGCACGCCTGAAAATAGTACTAGAATAAGCATTAGGAGAAATTAAGTAGTCCCATTTCTGTGCTTCTTTTACAAAATCAGCTTTGTACTGTTCCGTTGTTTGCCCTGGAATGTGCACTTCATCAATATCCACGCCTAATTTTTTTAAGGGTGTTCCATGCCAAGTTTGCACATAGATTGTTTTTTTCGGTTTTGGTAGTTCTAAAGGAAGTCTACTGTTGGAAATCCAATACTTAGCAAGCCCCATTTTAAATAACCAGCTAATAGAAAAACGTTTAACATAAGGAACTCCGTAAGCTTCAAAAACAGCCACGAATTTTGGATTAACACTCCATAATAATTCGTATTCCGGATTATGCTCCTCCATATATTCATAAATAGCCCGTGGATTACAGCTATATTGCTTACCTGAAAAGCTTTCAAATATCACTAAATCTTTTTTTCGCGGTAAAAATCCCACTAATCTAAACAACAAATAATACACTTTTTGTACTAACTTCATCAGGATACTCCCCCCTGTTTAAACTTTCGCTTTAACGCTCGATTTCGTTTTAATTTCCCTAAGATGCTACTTATGATATTTATGTCGGCGATAGGCGTTTCCTTTTCCTCATCTTGATAAAAAAGACGCGCTTTCGTTTGATACGGTTTTAATTTAAATACAGCTTTTTCTATTGTGCCTTTTTCTCTGACAACGACATCCCAAATGGTTTGATTCTCTTTTCGTTTGACTAACCGAGCCGGCATTTCTTTAAAAGACGTGCGAGCAACCCATTTCACGTCATGGATATCCGCTTCTTCTAGAAGTAATTCAATCGCGACTGTTTTGCCGATACGATAATTTTCTTTCACTGTCACAAGTGGAATATCTTGTTTTTCAGCCTTTTCAAATTGTAGCGGCCATCCATTTTGCAAAATCGAGCACATCATTTCTTTTACTACGAGAGGTGTGTCTAATTCCATAATCGTACTAGCTCCGACTTCCTGCAAAATCTTTTGTAATTCTTGCACGAAAATCGCTTGCTCCGACTCGCTTAAAACTTCCCGGAAATAAGTATTTTCTTTATAAAAAAACAATTTTGCATGGTACGCAATTAGATACTTCACATAGGGAATCACTTTGCCAAATATTTCTTTCGAGTCGGTTAAATAAGTTTGATATACTTTCTGCAAAAAAGGCGTGTATCGTTCTGGTTTTTTCCAAGACGAACTTACTAAAGAACCTTTTTGCTTTAGATCACGATAGTAATAATAACCCGCGTCCGCAATCAAGCCATAGCTCCGATTTTTCAGTAAGAACTGAGTAATTAATAACTGATCTTCCGCAAAATAAAGCGACTCATCAAAAGTAAATTCTTTCAAACAATCATAACGCAAAAAAGTACCGCCAATATAAAAATGAATTGCTTCCGGTTCTTTTTCGATATCAGCAACTCGATTTCCATTTGCAAAACGGTAATTTAATTTATGTGGCGAAATTTTTTGCTTGCTTCCAAAGTCATCCAAGTAATAAAAAGCTGGTACAAGCATAGAAACGTTAGACTCATTTAGGAATGCCACTATACTTGCTAGCGTATTCTCTGACATTATATCATCGGCATCTAAAAAACCAACAAAATCAGTATCTTCCCTTACATTATGTATTCCGATATTACGTGCTTTTGCCGGCCCGCCATTTGGAACGGTCAACACGCGGATATTGTTAGGATATTTTGTAGCGTAACGATTTGCGATAGCGCCACTTCCATCCGTGCTTCCATCATTAATAAGCAGTACTTCCACATGCTTCAAAAAGCTGTAAGACTGCTTAATTATACTATCTATGGATAATGCTAACCTTTTTTCCGCATTGTAAAAAGGCATTATAATCGCAAATTTCATTCTTTTTCCCTCTCCATATAAAAGCTGGGAAGTTAAGGATTTAGCAAATGACCATCGAATACTTACGTTCGATTTTCTTGCTTCCTAAAATACTTTAGCAAACAAATTCATTAGCTTACAGCCTAAACTCCCCAATGTTTTATTATATCTTCCACTCCATAACGCTCTTGCCCCATGGACTGCGTAAATCAGCTTCAAATGCTTCGATTACATCTTGAATGGAATGAACTGTATGAACTTCCCCAACAAGATTTTGCAGATATTCTACCCCACGTTTATTGGTTGATAAGAACTCCACTGTTTTCTCAAAATCAACACGACCGCTACGACTACTTCCATAAACGGTTAGTCCTTTTTCAAGTACCATACGTGAATTAAATTCAATCGGATACTCCGAAACACCAAGTAAGGAAATGGTTCCTTCTGGTTTAATGACATCAATAATTTGACTCACCGCATACTGACTACCCATTCCTCCAGCACATTCGAATGCTTGATCAATAACTAAATCAGCCGGAACATCATCAATCGCATAAGCACCATCCACAAAAGAAAAGAAGTCTAATTTATATGGTGTTTTACCAAAAATGTAAACTTTGCTATCTGGATACCAATTTTTTAATAGTAAAGAAGTGATGAAACCTAAGTTTCCATCGCCCCACACACCGAAAGATTCCCGGTTAGCATTACTTTTTCCTTCAAAGCGTAAAATAGCGTGAACTGCCACGGAAATCAGCTCTGAGAAAGCAGCTACTTTCATATTAATATCATCCGGCAATGCCACCACGCGATCACGACGCATGAACACATAATCCTGCATTAAGCCATCATAACCACTAGAACGGAATTTACTAGAACGTAAATAGTTCTCAGCAATGACTGGATCATTCTCAAATGGTGTGTTTGGAATCATGACAACTTTTGTTCCAGGTTTAAATTCTTTCGTCGCATCATAAACGACTTCGCCAACACCTTCATGAATAAGTGCCATTGGAAGTTTTTTAGATAACATTTCTTTTCCTCTAGAACCTGTATAGTAACGTTGATCTGCCGCACAAATAGATAAATGAGTCGGTCTAACAACAACCACATCACCTGTTAATGATTCGTCCACATTGGCAACTTCAAACTGTCTCTCTGACACAAGTCTATATACTTGATTAATCATTGGCTATCCGCTCCTGAATAATCGCATTCGCTACTTTCAAATCATAAGGCGTCGTAATCTTAATGTTGAAAATTTCACCTTTAACTAATTTCACATCATCGCCAGCAAGCAAACAAATTTTACATGCATCTGTTAGAATTTGTTTTTTCTCTGGTGTTAGATTTTGATAGTGGCTATACACTTTTTTCATATTGAAGCTTTGCGGTGTTTGTCCTTGATACATGTGATCTCTGACCGGAATATCCGTAATCACCTCATGATTGCTTGATTCAACGATTGTATCAAGTGCTTCAATAACCGTATCTACTGCTCCTGTTTCAAGCGCAGCATCTATATTTTCTTCAATAATACGATGTGTTAAAAATGGGCGAACCGCATCATGTGTCACGATAATATCATCATCTGTTAAGCCATATGTTTTTTCCACAAAACGAATACCATTCATAATTGTTTCATTGCGGTCTTCTCCGCCTTCAATAACTACAATACGATCATCAGAAATATACTTTTTAATATTATCCTCAGCGTGGTTCATCCATTCTTTTGGTGAGGAAATAAGAATTTTATCAAATCGAGTATTTAGAATAAATTTTTCAACGGTATGAACAATAATTGGTTTACCATTTAGAGGTAGAAATTGTTTTGGCATGCTAACGTTACCCATTCGCGTACCTTTTCCTCCAGCTAAAATTTGAGCGTATATCATCCTCTAATCTCCTTTAACTGTTTTTTTGACATTGTTAATTATATCATATTTCAAAAAGTAAATCTTACTTAATAAGTTCTTTCACAATTCGTTTAGCAGAGTTACCGTCTAAATCATCGAAAAATCTTTCTTTAAACACACGAACTTTTTCTAAGTCAAAATCATTTGCTTTGATTGTTCCAATTAATTCTTCATTTGTACGAACTATTGGACCAGGAACAAATTCTTCATAATTATAATAGAAATTACGTTCTCCTAGATAACCCTCCAAATCGTATGCATAAAAGAGCACAGGTTTTTCCATAATAGAGAAATCAAACACTACTGAAGAATAATCAGTAATTAAAATGTCGGTATTAATCAAAACATCATTAATATCTTCATTACTCATATTAAATGCAAACTCTTGTAAATCAAATGGAATACCAACGCCTCGAACTACAGAAGGATGCATTTTCAAAACAAGTACATACTCATCCCCTAATTGTTCCGCTAAACGTCGAATATTTAAATTCATTACAAATTGTTGACGTTCACCAGGACCACCACGGAAAGTAGGCGCATAAGTAATGACTTTTTTATTTTTTAAAGCAGGATATTTTCCTTCAAAAACGTTTTTAATATAAGCTTTGTATTCTTCATTGAAAAAACGATCCGTACGCGGTACGCCAAGTGGCAATACATTTTTTTCATCCACATCAAACGCTTCTGCATAAAATGGTACAATTTCACTGGAAGAAACTACTACTTTGGAATAGTTTTTATGTGCATCTCGTTCAAAGCTTTCTGTATTACTATCTGCGTAACCAATGGAACTAAAACCGAACTTTTTAAAAGCCCCAGCCGCATGCCAAAGTTGAATAACTTCAGAATCTTTGCGAAGAGTTAATCCATAAATTTGGCGATAATAATCATCTAAAAAGATATACTCAGCAGTTGCAATATCTTTATACATTTTTAAAAGTTCTAAAATAGTTCTTTGAGGTTGCTTCAAATAACCTACTACTTTATAATCTGGTTTTTGTAAAATAATCTCATCATAAACCGCTTTAAATGAATCAGCTAACACATCATGCTTATTCGTTAAAAAGATTATTTTACGTTCTTTTTTCCCTAACTTATAAATTGGAAAAGCTATTCTTCTCGCATAAAAATTACGTGATAATCCTACTAGTTTTGTCCAATTTTTTACAACTACTTTTTCAAATCCAGTTGAAATAGTAGATTTCAGCTTGCGTGCTACAAGACGATTATAGATAGGTTTTATTGAATTTCGTTTGGCCGCTTTTTCACCAGCACGAACTTCTTTAGCATAATCGGAGGATAATAATTTATTCAACGAACCTGGATCTAATTTTTCATAAGCTAATCTCAACGCTCTTAAGTAGCTAGGACGTGCTTTTTCTTTAATGAATGTATAGCGATTAATCGTTTCAAATGTTAATAGTCTTTGGAAAACACCCAGATTATTAAACAAATGGAAATCCATCGAATCTACTAATGCACGGAAAGCATCAAACATTTTGATTTGTGTTTCCGCATCCCCATTCAAAAGAATACCTTTATACGCAGGCCAAATATCCGTTGCAATAATTCGGTCATGGTAGTCCACTCTGATTTTTTGAAGTGCAACTGGATTAGTCACATACTCTTTCAAAAGAGCATCAGACAGTTTTATACTAGCAATAATATCTTTAAAACTTACATAAGGATTCGAAGTAACGATTTGTGATAAAGAAATATCTCCTTCATCTTCTCGTGCACGATAATTATAAATAATTTCATCTACTGTATAAATACTTTGAGACTTTAAATAGGCTTCAATGACAAAAGGATGATCTTCTGCAACTTTGATTGAATCTGGAAAACGGATATCTTCTACTACTTCACGAAGGTACAGTTTATTACAAGGTCCTAATGTATAAAGCATTTCCGGATTCTGAATAAGTGTTTTACGTCCACTTTTAAAAACGCCTTTGTTATAGTGCCCGCCAATAAACCATGAACGATTACTATTAAAACTAACAGAAATACCTGTGACTACTCCTACTTGCTCTTTCTCAGCAGCCTCGTACATGATCTCTAAGGCTCTTTCTGGGAGGAGGTCATCAGAGTCCACAAAACTAATATATTTGCCTTTAGCAATGCTTAAACCATTGTTACGTGCCATACCTGGACCAGCGTTAGGTTCTTTAGCTACACAAATGTTATCAAACCGGTCGCCATAATCAATAATTTTTTCGAAACTTCCATCAGAAGAGCCATCATCAACTAAAATTATTTCAATATCTTTTAGGGTTTGTTTTAGTAAGGAACTAATAGTTTCATCAATATAGCTAATTACATTATAAACTGGAACTATAACAGAAATTTTTGGTTCTGCTATTTTTGATTCTTTGATAATCTCATAGAGCATGCTTAATCTCCCTTTATACTTTTTTATTTACTTTCTTCAATCTATTACAATTGCCCATAAAAGTCAAGATAACATAGTAAAATGCCTCTTTTAGTGTTCAGCTTGAATTACAATCGTTGAATAGCGTATAATGAACTTAGTTACATTAGTAATATCATTCAAAGGAGCGTTATAATGAGAGTAAAAAAAGCAGTCATTCCAGCAGCAGGATTAGGGACGAGATTTCTGCCTGCCACAAAAGCAATGCCTAAAGAAATTCTTCCAATAGTAGACAAGCCAACCATTCAATACATAGTAGAAGAAGCAGTAGAATCTGGAATTGAAGATATTCTAATTGTTACTGGTAAAGGGAAAAGAGCTATTGAAGATCACTTTGACTCTGTACCAGAACTTGAGCTCAATCTACGTGAAAAAAACAAACTAGAATTACTTCATTTAATTGAAGAAACAACAAATATTAATCTGCATTTTATTCGTCAATCGAAACCTAAAGGACTTGGTGATGCCATCTTACAAGCAAGAGGTTTTGTTGGTAACGAACCATTTATCGTTATGTTGGGCGATGACATTGTACAAGCAAAAACACCATGTGCAAAACAACTAATAGATCAATATGAAAAAACACATAGTTCAATCATTGGAGTTCAAACGGTTCCTCATGAAGAAACTTATCGTTACGGCATTATCGATCCAATTGATGAATATAGTAAAAATCTGTACAATGTAAATGGTTTTGTCGAAAAGCCTGATCCAAGTGCGGCACCATCTGACCTTGCTATTCTGGGTAGATATCTACTAACACCTCAGATTTTTGACTTTCTAGAAACACAAAAACCTGGTGCTGGTGGGGAAATCCAACTAACCGACGCAATCAACAGTTTAAATGAGATTCAGCGTGTGTTCGCTTATGATTTCGAAGGAGAACGTTTTGATGTTGGCGATAAATTTGGTTTTATTAAGACGACCATGCAATTTGCTTTAAAACATCCGGAAATTAAAGACGATGTTGCTCTCTTAGTAGATGAATTATATGCTGAAATTCACTTGAAGGATAAAAAATAAAAGGATATACATTTAGTTTAACAACTAAATGTATATCCTTTTTACTTAAATTTAATCTTTTTTTTGTTTAAAAGTTAAGAAACTTAATGATATTACACCCACAAAAATAATGAAAACAAGCAAATAGCTATACCATGAAATCAATGGCGAGTTAGTAGTTTCAGTTACTTCAAAACCAATATCTTCATTAACTTGATTTTTTCCATTTATATACATGGCACCATCACTATATAAATCAAATCCTTTTTGTTGATACTTACCTAACATCAGTGCTTCACCTTTGTTACCTTTTGTGGATAAAATTTGTATACTGTACTCTGTTTTCTTTTTTGGATTTTCATTAACTTCGATTGGGAAATATTCCCCTGCTTCAAAGGAAGATGCAGAATAAACTTTCTCAGAAATGATTTTATTTTCGTCTTTGTTAGTTATCCTAATTTTATATTTATTATCTTCATTTGGAGCTTCTAAAACATAAATACCAACATTATTAAAATTTTCATCTGCTTTAAAAGTTTGTGTAACAGCATTTTTTGAATTCACTGGTACCTGTAAATATGCATAGCTTTGGTTTACTAAATAATGATTGGAATTTTGTTTATCTATAGCAATCGGTTTAACTCCATAAATAATAGTAACTAAACTCAACATAAATACAACAAAACATACTATTAAAAATGGTTTTCTAGTTGTTTGTTTAATAACAGGAACTTTGTCTTTTGTATATAGTAGTTCTACTAAGAATTTAAAACCATACATTGCTGACATAATCATAAGTGGTGTAACAAAAAGAATATACCGTTGATTGGCCTCCCATACTAGATGAAATAGCCAAACACCAATTAATGTAATGTTAATTAAAAAAGATAAATCAAATTCTTGCTTTTTGTAAAATCTTAGAGCACCTAGAATAATTAATATTAAATTTATTATATGGAATATTTGAGAAAATGCATCTGCAAACACTTTTTTGTCACCAAACAAAAAATCATATGCAACTGGGTATTCTTTAGCAGACTTAACATACCAACTATATGCTCTTGTTCCATCTGTCCAAGTAGATAACATTTTCATATTGTATAGTTCTAATAACCCTACAGGTCCGTATGATGTTATTCTTTCCTTTATTACTTCTTTATTGGCTTCTTGTTTTTTTTCTTTTGTATCAAATTGCTTCGTATAAAGAAATTCTGAACTATCATATCTTCCTTCTGGCCCCTTTAATCCCATCATAATCCAATGCGATTGAGGAAACTCTAAACTATTATCACGTTCAAAACCATATTTTTCGGTGAATGGATTATAGAGAGTATTCATACCTGCAAAAACAATTAAGATAATAGCCGTATTTAATAGTGTTTTTCGCCAATTTTTTATGAAAAACAAATGGATAATAATTGCTGGTAACATAATAATTAAATTTGGTTTTATATGATATCCAATAGCAAATAAAAGTCCAATTATTATAAAATAAAACCATTTATTATTTTTCGTATAAAGATAATAGAACAATAAAATTAATGCTGCGAACGGTAGCACAAGTGTATCTGAATAAAAATAAGTCAAATATCCATAAAAAGGAACACAAAACAAGATTATTAACAAGTAAATGTTGCTATATTTTATACCAACTTCTTTTCGAATAATGTAAAACAATGTAAAGAAAGTGATATTCATACATAGAATAACAAAACCACTTTCAAGGAGATAAGTATTAGTAATACCTATATTTGCTCCGAAATTATATAGTTCATATCTGATTATGGTAGTTAAAACATTGTTCGGATATACAAGAAAATAACTGTCTCCTGTAAACATTCCACCGTTTTGTAGCATTTGTACTGCCTGACCTTTTATACCAAAACTATCAGCAAAAGCATCCATTTGAAGTGCAAACATCAAGTAAACTTGTGTTGAAACCAATGCTATTACTAAGATTAATGTCAATAATATATCACTTTTACGATTAAGGCGGCTAAATAATTGAAAAAGAGCTAACATAATAATTAAAATAGTTATGCTAAATAATAAAAGTATAAAAAAATTACTATAACCAACATTTAATGGTTTTATGATACTTCTTACTAACAAATAACCAAAAATAAAAATAAATACTCCATAAAATACAAAACTTAAATTTTTTTTAATCTGCACTTTTTTTCCCCTACTTATTTTAAATTTTCAGCTTTATATTTTTCTTCAAATAAATTGTTTTCTATAGTAAAACGAGGTCTCGCCTTAACCTCTTTAAAAATTTTACCTATATATTCACCTAAAACACCTATTGCAATTAGTTGAATACCACCAATTAACCATAGGGAAACCATTAACGAAGTCCATCCTATTACAACTTCTCCTAATATTTTCTGTACAATAGCGTATATGCCTAAACCTACACCAATTATAAACATTAATACACCTATCGTTAATAAAAATCTAATTGGTGTAATACTAAAAGATGTAATGCCATCTACAGCAAACATTAACATTTTCTTTAATGGGTATTTGGATTCACCTGCAAAACGTTCATTTCGATTATAATACACTTTTGTTGATTTAAATCCTAACAAAGGAATTATTCCACGAATAAACATATTTTCTTCTTTATACTTTAAAAACTCTCCTAAAGCTCGCTTACTTAACAAACGATAATCTGCATGGTTAGGAACCATTTTGACACCTAATTTCTCCATTACCTTATAAAATCCAAGCGCAGTGTTTCTCTTGAAAAATGTATCAGTGTCTCTTTTATCGCGTACTCCATATACAACTTCATAACCTTGATTAAATTTTTCAACAAAAGGAATAATCGCATTTACATCATCTTGTAAATCCGCGTCAATAGAAATCACACAATCTGAAGCTTCATAAGCCGCAGTTAAACCTGCCAACAAAGCACCTTGATGACCATAATTGCGACTAAGTTTAAGACCCGATATATATTTTTGTTTTTTTGTGAAGTCGTCTATTAGTTCCCATGTTTTGTCTTTACTTCCGTCATCCACAAACATAATCTTACTTTTTTCACTTATTTCTTCTTTATCCACTAAAGTATCCATGATTTTTGTTAACTGAATAACAGTTTCCCCGAGAACTGCTTCCTCGTTATAACACGGAACTACAATGGTTAAAAATGGTTTTTCCACTCTTAAACAACTCCTTAAATTCTACTTTCAATAAAAAATCAATATATACAGCATATCTTATTTAATGCTTATTTTCAACATGGAAAAAAAAGAAGTAGAAATACCTATAAATAGATACTCTACTTCTTCTCACTTATTTAACATTAGTGAACGCTCGTTTATCTACCCAACCAATTACTTTACCATTAATACTCATTTGATAATACGTGGAACGAGTCGTCTTAGCTTCTTTTACTAATTGTACAGTTTTATTTGCATAAGATGTTGCTTGTCCGACATTTTTCGTCCCAATAACCCTGTATGGTTCTGACCAGATAGCATTTCCAGAAGCATTACTTAATACACCAGTTAATTGAATATTTTTGTTATACTCAATTTCATCATAAACATCAAATGCTCTCTCATCTAGCCAACCAATATTTTTTCCATTAATGCTAAATTGATAGTAGATGCCTCTTTCAGTTTTAGCTTTTCTCGTAATCCTTGCTTGTTGGTTTTTATATGTTGCTGCAGGATTAACAGCTTTGGTTCCATATATTTCGTAAGGTAACGTCCAAACTGTATTTCCAGTTACATTAGTGATGATAGCATCTCTATTGTATACTTCATCATATTCTAATGTATTATAGAATTTAAAAGCTTTCTTATCTAACCAGCCAATCACTTTACCATTATAGCTAAACTCATAATAAGTTCCTCTGTTTGTCTGCGCTTCACGAGTTAACTTAACTGTTTTATTTTTGTATGTGCTTGCAACTGTTATCCCTTGAACACCTTTACTTTTATATGGAGCTGACCAAACAGCATTACCATCTACATTCTCAACTACAGCCTCCATGTTGACAGCTTTATTATAAAGAATATTGTCGTATACGTCGAAAGCTTTTTGATCCAACCAACCAATCACTTTACCAGAAGATTTAAATTGATAATAAATACCCTTTGGTGTTTTGGCTTCACGAATTATTTGAACATCTTTGTTTAAATAGGTTTCTGCTGGACCTACTGATTTTGTACCAACTGTTCGATAGGGTTTAGTCCAAATTGTGTTACTCTTAACATTTTTAATTGTACCATCAAAAGAGACAGCTTTATTATATTCTTCTTCATCGTAGAGTGTAATCGCTTTTTGATCTAACCAACCAATATTTTTACCATTGATATTAATATTATAATAAATACCATGTTGAGTTTCAATTTGTTGATTAATATTAACATCTTGATTGGCATAGTTAGACGCTGGAGCAACAGAAGTTGTCCCCTCTAGCTTGTATGCTTTGGACCAAATACCATTTCCTGTCGGGTTAGTAATTTGTCCGTCTAGGCTCACATTTTTACTTGAAACAATGGAATCATACGGATAGATAGTAAGCGCTCGTTTATCAATCCAACCAATAGTCTTATTATTTATACTAAATTGGTAATAAGTACCTTTGGCGGTTTGTGCTTCGCGTAAAAGTTTAATTTCTTGTTGTGCGTAAGTTGTTGCATTCGTAACAAATTCTCTTCCATAAACATTGTACGGTTTAGACCAGATACCGTTACTTACTGGGCTAGTAATTTTAGCACGTCCAACATTTACTTTATCATAATTGACGCTATCGTAAATGGTTAGTGCTTTGGCATCTACCCAACCAACTACTTTACCGTTATATTTAAATTGATAGTACGTACCTCTTTTAGTTGTAGCAACAGATACTAAATCGATATCCTTATTAGCATATGTGCTAGCAGGACTAACAGATTTTACGCCTTTTACTTTATACGGTAAAGTCCAAACGCCATTTCCTGTTGGACTTGTGACAGTCGCTTTTCCAGAAATGGATTTTTGAGTAAGAATTTTGTCGTATAAAACATCATATTTGGCTAAATCATAATTCTCAATTACTTGGATTAAACTAGCACCATAAGTTGGAGACGTCGCATATCCAGCTTTTTGAAGCTCCATTGCAGCTACTTTATAATCCGTTGCATCGACAACTTTTTTGTATAAATTTTTGTTCCAAGAAGTTCCGTTCACTAGTAAAAGTGTGTGATCCGTTACAGATTCGTTCCAACTAGGGTATTTACGGAACTCAGCATCGACCTTAATCCACTGTCCGTTCACATATTCAGAAGTTGACATGATTACCGATTGTCCGTTGTATTTCCCTTTAATACCAAATAAATTATATCCTTTTGTAGCAAGTCCACTTTTCCCCCAACCAGATTCTAAAATTGCTTGAGCTAAAGTTATACTAGACAACAGATGATATTGTTCTTGAGATGCCTGGGCAGCAGGTGCTATTTTGTCAATAAACGCTTGTTGTGATGCTGTTGTCGCAGCTTCAGCGTCTTTTACGAAGGAATTTTTCCCAGTTAATGAATCTTGTAATTGTCCACCAACTGTTGTCAAACCGTACATTGGGACAACTAGCATTGGAATCATTACAATTTTCATCCACTTTTTATTTATCATTATTCTCCAATCACTCCTTAAATTGTTTTACTGTCCTATATTTTACCAAACTTTATGCTATAGTAAGTTACAGTAGTATTACAAAAACAAATGATTTCTATAGTTAATATATTTTTCTTAATTATTCCCCCTAAATTTAAATAAAATTTTTTATTTAGTGGTAATTAAAAATTTATGATAAAATGATGGTAAATACTATCCGAGGGAGAATTAAATGAAACCTTATCTAAATAAAATAGAATTAAATCAAGAAAACCAAATATGGACAATCTCCGGTACATCCTCGCTAAAAATCGATGCGATTCAAGCACATTATACTGAAATGTTGGAATTTCTTCGTCCGGAAAAAAAAATAGATTTGCCTTTTCAAACAGATGGCACTAATTTCAATGCAAGTATCTCTCTGCAAGAAATTGCTGAAAACTCTATAACTAATAACAAAACTGCATGGACCTTTCGTATAATTAGTGAAGGGAAAAGCTATATCATAGAGTCTGACGGACCTGTTTCTAATAAAGAATTTATACCAATGAATACTTTTTACCAATATTTATTTGAATTTCCAGAAGGTATAGTTACCTTATTTAGTAAACCAAAAGAAATTATAGCGACGCTTTCTGAACTCCAACTAACTTCTGAATCTTTATCTGGTGTTATTAACTTAAATACAACCATTGAAGCAGATACATATGCAGCTGAAATTGTTTTTAAGCGTAGGCCCTATTCAGCGTTATATCTATTTCATGAACAAGAAGAAACATTCAATGTAGGTAATATTAAATCTAATTCAGTCAATTTTAATGTGGATTTGAAGGGTTTATCTTCTGAACTTTTAGTTGATTCTAGTAATGTCATTGATGCATTCATTCGTTTAAATGCCTTATCTATAAAAAAACAACACGATTTTTATTTAAACATTGATTCATCCATAAAAAATACTGTAGCTAGAGAGGTTGAACTTTCAACTCCTACTCATAGTAAATTAACTTCCTTTGTCACTGGATCAAATCGTTTATCTTTCTATTTCAAAAAAAATTATCAGGAAATAGTTAGCCTAGCTTCTTTTAAAGAGGATGAAACTCAAATTGAATTGCAGTTTTCACTTCCAAAAAAATTCACAAATTGTCAATTAGTCAGTAAACGTCGTGATAATAAAGCAAAACTATTTGAATATTATTTTGAACAAGTTTTTCCAATAAAAAAAGGATTACTGAAATCAGAAACAATTATCTCTCGTAATGAATTTCTTGCTGGCAATATCAATAAAGAAAACGGTATTTGGGACTTCTTTATCCGCTCTACCGATCAACCTGATTTACCAATTTTCATTCCTGACACAATTGATTTATCGAAAAACAAATTCCATAAAGTAGCTAATCAACCATTCCTAGCTAGAATCATTAAAAACGGGGCAAAAAACCTTTCAATCACTACTAATCCTGCTCCTGAATCAAATGCAAATCCGATCAAAATAGCTGTGATGGGTTCTTGCTTTAGTAGAAATGCTTTTAATTCTAAGCCCTTTTTCAATCCAGATTATAAACGCTTTTTTGAAGTCACATTTACCCAGTCTCATACTTCTCTTTTTAGTGTTCTATCCAAACCTTATACGGGAATAAATATTGATGACTATGGTAATATGACTGATAATGAGCGAAGAACGCTTCAAGCAGATTTTGATAAAGGCTTCTTTGAAAAACTAGAGAATTCCAACTCTGATTATCTACTATTAGATTTATATGCTGATGTTTTACGTGGTCCAATTTGGTTGGAAAGTGGGGAAATCCTTAGCTTATCCTATATAAGTGAGCAGACAGGTATCCTTAATGATTTACCAATCAAACGTCTACTTGATCATTCTAATAACGATGCCTTTTTCCAAGAGTGGACAAGCTATGCAGATAAATTTATCGAAAAATTATTAACTGTAATGCCAGCCGAAAGAATCATTTTAAACAAAGGTGGCTTTACAACGAAGTATTATGATAAGAATGGCGCGGTTCAAGAATATAAAATTAAAATGCGTATTGAGCGTAATAATTATTTCTGGGATCGACTAAATAATTATTTCCTATCTAAAGTCCCTACTGCTCAAGTGATCGACTTTACTAAAAAACCTTATATTGGAGATTACTATTATCCATTTGGCCATTCATTCTCTCACTATGAATCTGGTTACTACAAAGATTTCATGCGTGAAATGATTTATATTACTGAACGTGAAAAAAGAAAGTTAGATAATTAATAAAAAATCCCCGCTTACTATATTAGTAAGCGGGGATTTTTTAAAATTTGGACTCAATATGCTTGTTATCAACCTGAACTACTTGTTCTTCTTGATGTGATGATCCTTCACTAATCAATCCTTTAAAAGATTTACCAGTTGCAACGAGTGAAGCAAACAATACAGTAAGCAGGATTAACACTGTTAAGAAACATTTATCAAATAGTGTTAAGCGATATTTATCTGCATTTGGATTAGGATAAATCTTTTTCTGAGGAGCTTTTTGATGCTCTTTATGTTCTTTTTGATATTTTTTCTTGTAATCATTTGGTTGTTTATTAAACCATTTTACAAATTCATCATATTTTTGGGCAACCTCCTTCGCCTCGCCCATTTCACGTATTTCACCGTGATGCATCCAGATGATTCTATCACACAAACTTTTCATTTGACCAAGTGAGTGACTTACAAATACGATAGTTTTTCCACGAGCTTTAAATTCATTTATTTTATTTACGCATTTCTCATAAAAAGTCTGGTCACCTACTGATAAGGCTTCATCAATAACTAAAATATCAGGATTGGTATGCACCGAAATCGCAAAACCTAAACGAGAACGCATCCCGCTTGAATAGTTTTTAATTGGTTGATTAATAAAATCACCTATATCAGCGAATTCGATAATACTTGGCATCAACTTGTTAATTTGAGAACTTTTCATTCCGTGCATAAGTAATTTTAAACGAATATTTTCGTAACCTGTCAGCGGACCTTTAAGCCCTACTGCAATAGCAATTAAAGAAGTTTCTCCGTTGATAATGACTTCTCCTTGTGTCGGAGGAATAACACCTGACATGATACTCGATATAGTTGACTTACCTGAACCATTGATCCCAATAAGTCCTACTGTTTCACCATCATGAATATCAAAAGATACGTCTCGTAAAGCCCAAAAGGATTGCATTTTTTGACTTTTCGGCATGAACAAGCCTTTAATCTTATCTGATTTATTTTGATAGAGGTCATATTCTTTCGACACATGTTTAAATGCAACTTTAATTTTTTTATCCATCTGTCTAACCTCCTATAAATAATCCACGAAGCGTTCGCGGAATTTCATGTGTAGTGTCGCGCCGATAAATAGTAATGTCAATGTAATTAACCAGAAGTACATCGTGTATGATGGAGATTCCCAAAATCCACGGTTCATCAAAAATGTTTCTCTAAATCCATTAACAACATAGTAGATTGGATTTAATTTTAGTAAATCAACCAACCACTGTGGCAACATCGTCTCTAGGTTCCAGACAATTCCAGACATGTAGAAAAGGACACGCATAACAGATTGTAACATAATATAATAATCTCGTACTAATACGCTTATTGTTGCATTAAACAAGGTAACACTGTACAAGAAAGCGATCATTGCTACAAAATAATACAAATATTGTCCCCAAAAAATCGTAATAGGTGTTCCATTAATTGCAAACAATCCTAATAAAATCAGCATCATCGTAAAATAACTAGTTAGGTTAGAAACAATAGTTATATTAGGTAAAATACTCATTGGAAAATTCATTTTTGAAACCATATTTATTTTATTATAAATACTATTCGCACCTTGTAGTATTACGGCACTAATGAAGAACCAAGGAATAATTCCGGCTAGCATCCATTCAATATAACTTGCATTCGAGCCAGATTTTGCATTCATAGCAAATCCAAACACAAAGTAATAAATAGCAATTTGAATTAATGGATTTAAAATCTGCCATGCTAGTCCTAAATAATGGCTTTGATACGTAGCCTTATCTTCATAGCGCGCAATGCGAAATATCATTGGTAAATTTTTAATTTGTTCTTTAATAACTTCCATAACCTGTTTCACAAAAACACTTCTTCCCGAAAAATAATATGGTTTTAATAACCAGATTCAGCTCACTATTCTTTTATAGGCAACTCCTCCACCTAAAACCACAGACACCTTGTTTGTATTTATTGTCGTCTCGGTTGCCGTATTCTTGCTGTTTATGCATGATCTTCTAAGTGAAAATAGCTCTGCTTATTTGGCAAATTACTTTACTAAAGCTGTTTAGTAAAAAATCCACCCTATGTTAAATTACCTTAAAAGTCATTTTTTGTAAAGCTTCATCTGCAATTATTGAAGAATTAGTTTCCAAGAACGGCCTGAATATCTGCGGCACCTTCAAGCAATCTAGGTCCTGGACGGCTTAATTTATTGGCATCCATTTCATAGATTTTATCGTTTTTAACCGCTGGAATATCTTTCCATGCTGCACGTTTTTGGATCGTTGCTTTGGCATCAGGATAGACAGATAAAATGATATCCGGTTGCAGCTCTACTACTTTTTCTTCATTGTAAGGAATAAAACCGGACTCCGTAACGACATTAGTTCCACCAGCAAGTTCTAGCATTTCATTCATAAATGTACCTTTACCGGCTGTATATAAATCTGGGCTAATTTCAATCCATACTTTTGGAGATGTTTTTAGTTCTTTCGCTTTCTTTTCAATTGCTACTTTTTGTTCTTCCATAGAATCAGTAACTTCTTTAGCTTCTTTTTCTTTTCCAGTCAGTTTACCAACCGTGATGATAGATTTTTCTGCGGCTTTTAAATCTGTTGCATCTGGAACGACAAACACGTTAATTCCCGCATCTTTTAATAGTTGATAAGCATCTTTTTCTGTCGCAAGCATCGATTCATGACCAAGAACTAAGTCAGGTTTAATGGCAATGATTTTTTCTGTATCCACACTAGTAGAAGTTACTTTTTCCACTTTTTGCGCTTCTTTTGGATAATCATCGTAAGCAGTAACGCCTTTTACTTTATCGCCTAAGTCTAGTGCAAATAAAATTTCTGTGTTACTTGGCATTAATGATACGATTTTAGTAGGAGCCTCTTCTAGCGTAATAGTATTTCCAGTTGCATCTTTCACTTCGATTTTCTCTGTTTTCTTTTCTGGTGCCTTTGTCTCAGTATTCCCGCATGCAGTTAAGATAGCAAGTAATAGTACTACGGCAATTCCTTTAAACCATTTCATATGTATGTTCTCCTTTTTTAGAAAAAACGGGTGCGAAATGAAGCGCTAAGTAATTCGAAAAGAAACGTCCTTTTATTACGTTTAATTTTTCGATTTTTAAAGTTTACTACTTTAAATTAGCGTCATATTCCCACCCGTTAGTTATTTATGTTTTTTTAAATTCTGTTTACTTCAATTAATAGATCTCCAGATTCGATTGTATCGCCATCAGACACATAAATGCTGCTGACTTCACCATCGAATGGTGCTTGAATTGTTGTTTCCATTTTCATCGCCTCTGTGATGAGAAGTGGATCACCTTTTTTCACGGAATCGCCTTTTTTCACGACAACTTGAATGACTGAACCTGTCATTGTTGCGCCAACATGTTCAGGGTTCGTAGTATCGATCTTACGGCGCGCAATAACAGTGGATTGAACATTCATATCTTGAATGTTAATTTCGCGTGGTTGTCCATTTAGTTCAAAATAGATAACACGTGTGCCATCTGCAATTGGTTCCCCAATGGAATTTAGCTTGATTAAAAGAATTTTTCCTTTTTCAAGTTCTACTTCAATTGTTTCACCTAAGCGCATTCCTTTATAGAAGGTTGGTGTATCAAGGACTGTTACATCACCATATTTATTAATCATTTCTTGATAATCTAGGAACACTTTTGGATATAAAATATAGGAAATGACATCTTTTTCTGTTGGTTCATAACCCATTTTTTCTTTTAGTTCTGTTTTGACATCAAGGAAGTTAACTGGCTCCATTAACGCACCTGGACGATCTGCTAGTGGTGTACGACCTTTGAGTACTAGTTTTTGAAGTTTTTCTGGGAAGCCGCCGTATGGTTGACCAATTTCTCCCATAAAGAATTCGATAACGGAATCTGGGAAATCGATTGTATCGCCTTTTTCGTATACATCTTCTTCAGATAATTCATTTTGAACCATAAATAAAGCAAGGTCTCCAACGACTTTGGAAGAAGGGGTAACTTTTACGATATCACCAAACATTTTATTAACCACTGTGTACATTTCTTTCACTTCGTCCCAGCGATCGCCAAGTCCAACAGCAATTGCTTGTTGTTGAAGGTTAGTATATTGACCACCTGGCATTTCATGAATATATACTTCTGTTTGCGGAGAGTTAAGCGCATTGTCAAAGTCTTTATAATAGTGACGAACATCTTCCCAGTAATGATTGATGATTTGGGAATTTTGAGCGTCTAAGTTCGTTTGACGGTTACCATTAACTAATCCGTAATAAAGGCCTGTCATGCTTGGTTGGCTTGTCGCTCCACTCATCGCACTTGATGCTACGTCAACAATGTCAACGCCTGCACTGACTGCCGCTGCATACGTATAAATACCATTACCGCTTGTGTCATGTGTATGAAGGTGAATCGGAACATCTACGGTATCTTTTAATTCACCAATTAAACGGTAAGCCGCTTGGGGTTTTAAAAGACCAGCCATATCTTTGATTCCTAGGATATGTGTCCCTTGAGCAACGAGCTCTTTTGCCATATCTTTATAGTAATCAATGGTATATTTCGTTCTTGTATCGTCATCAATATCTCCTGTATAGCAGATAGTAGCCTCTACAACCTTCCCTGCTTCACGAACAGCGTCAATAGATACTTCCATGCCTTTGATCCAGTTTAAGCTGTCAAACACGCGGAATACATCGACACCGGATTGTGCGGATTGCTTAACGAATTCACGAATAACATTATCAGGATAGTTTTTATATCCAACTGCATTAGCTCCACGAAGTAACATTTGGAACATTACGTTTGGAATTTGTTTTCTAAGTGTTTCTAGGCGCACCCAAGGATCTTCATTTAGGAAACGGTAAGCAACGTCAAAAGTCGCGCCGCCCCACATTTCAAAGGAGAACATATTTGGTAATAAATGAGCCATTGCATCCGCTATTTGGAAAATGTCTTTCGAGCGAACACGCGTTGCAAGTAGAGATTGATGTGCATCCCGAAGTGTAGTATCTGTTAAAAGTACCTCTTCTTGTTTTTTCACCCAGTCTACAACGCCTTCTGGACCTTTTGCATCCAAAATTTGTTTTGTTCCTGGAGAGATTTGCGAACCGTACGGAATTTTTGGCAAGCGTGGTTCTGCATAAACAGGTTTATCACGGTGCTTAATTCCAGGGAAACCATTAACCGTTACATTACCAATATAACGCAACGTTTTCGTACCGCGGTCACGAATATGTGGGAATTTAAATAGTTCTGGTGTTGTATCAATAAAGCTTGTATTATAATTACCACTTGCAAAATCCGGATGACGAACAACATTTAATAAGAAAGGAATGTTCGTTTTGACACCACGGATACGGAATTCAATTAAGTTACGACGCATTTTGCGCGTTGCTTGTTCGAATGTCATTCCCCAAGTACATAATTTTACGAGTAAGGAATCATAAAATGGTGTTACAACTGTTCCTTGGAAACCATTACCAGCATCCAAACGAACACCAAATCCACCAGTAGAACGATACGTATCTACTCGGCCAGTATCTGGCATAAAGTTATTAAGCGGATCTTCCGTTGTAATACGGCTTTGAATAGCAGAGCCGTGAATATGAATATCTTCTTGTTTAGGGATAGCCACTAATTGATCATGAAGTGCATAACCATCCGCAATGAATAGTTGTGATTGAACGATATCAATCCCAGTAATCATTTCTGTAATCGTATGCTCTACTTGTACACGAGGATTTACTTCAATAAAGTAAAAGTCATCGCCTTCAACTAAAAATTCAACTGTCCCTGCATTAATGTAGTCAACATTTTTCATTAGTTTTACTGCAGCATCACAAATACGGTTACGAAGATCAGATGTAATCGCATTACAAGGTGCAACTTCCACTACTTTTTGATGACGACGTTGAATAGAGCAGTCACGTTCGAATAAATGAACAATATTACCATGTGTATCCCCAAGAATTTGTACTTCAATATGTTTTGGATTCATTACACATTTTTCTACATATACTTCATCATTTCCAAATGCCGCTTTCGCTTCTGAGGATGCACGTTCAAAGCTTTCTTTAACATGTTCTTTTGATTCTACGACACGCATACCACGACCGCCGCCTCCAAGGGAAGCTTTAATCATTAATGGGTAGCCGTTTTTCTCACCAAATTCTTCTACTTCTTTAATACCAGCAACCGGTCCATTACTTCCCGGAATTACTGGAATATCAGCTAATAGAGCTTGTTCTTTTGCTTTGATTTTGTCACCAAACATATCTAGGTGTTTTGATTTAGGACCAACGAAAATAATGCCTTCTTGCTCACAACGACGAGCAAATTCAATGTTTTCGGACAAGAAACCATATCCCGGATGAATCGCGTCTGCACCAGATTCTTTAGCAATCTCTATTATGTTTTCGATATCTAGATACGCATCAATAGGCTTTTTCCCTGCTCCAACCAGATAAGCTTCATCTGATTTATACCGGTGAAAACTACCAGTATCTTCTTGTGAATAAATAGCCACTGTTTTGATTTTGAGTTCAGTACACGCACGCATAACACGGATTGCAATTTCTCCGCGATTTGCTACTAATACTTTTTTAATTCGATTCATTTTTTTCCTCCTAACCAACACTGATCTGTTCTATACTTTATACGTAGCCTCCAACGGTTGAAATGATTATGTACGCTTATATGATAATCCCCTTTTTTTAGGCTGTAAAACGGTATATAACTTCAATTATAGTATTAAATACCATCAGATGTAAATTATTTTCTTTCTAAATATTTAAAACAATATCGAAAACACGAATAAACTGGCTATAAAACGCCAAAAACATGCGGTAAAGCAAAAAAAGAAAAAGCTAATTAAATAGCTTTTTCTTTATAATTTAACGTCTTCTTGGTTTCTTTGGTTGCTCTTGCTTCGAGCCATCAGACTTGTAAACACGTTGGTATTTAGTAAACATTGAAATATTCGCCACGATACCAAGCATCATCGATAGTACCATCAAGGAAGATCCACCATAACTAATAAATGGCAACGTTACCCCAGTAAGTGGGATAAGGCCACTTGCTCCACCCAGATTAATAAATGCTTGAATCGCAATCAAACTCGCAATCCCGTAGCACATTAAAGAGGCAAATGGATCCTTCGCCCTGAGCCCTGTCGTGATAGTCTTAAAGATAATGAAGAACAGTGCCAAAATAATAAACATCACACCGAACACACCTAATTCTTCTGCAACAACCGCAATAATAAAATCGGTATGAGCTTCCGGTAGGTAACCAAGTTTTTGAACACTTTCGCCAAGTCCTTGTCCAGAAACACCACCAGAGCCAATCGCATAGAAGGAATTAATTAACTGGTGCCCTTCTTTATCCGCATATTCAAAAGGATTCATAAAAGTCGTAATACGAGCTACTTTTGTTGGAGAAACAATCTCATTTCTCACATCATCAGGTAGAGCAAATAGAATGAGCGTGAGCCCAACAATAATACCCATACCAATTCCAATTAATTTCATAATCGTTCGAAGTCGCATCCCAGAAGCAATGATAATACAACAACCTACTAAGAAAATAATAAATGCTGTCCCAGTATCTGGCTGGATGGCAATCAAGAAACATACAAATGCTAAAAAGAATATTGGTGGTAAAACACCACGGTTAAAATCATCGATGTAACTTTGTTTCTTCGCATAGATGGCAGACATGTAAATAATTACGGCTAATTTCGCAAATTCTCCTGGTTGAAGAGAACGCGGTCCTAAAACAAGCCAACTGTTCGCATTATTTACCGTTTTACCCACTAAGAAAATTAGCAATAAGACACCGATGGATCCAAATACAATTAACATTAACACTTTATTATTTTGATAAAATTTAAATGGTAAAAGAGCAAAAAGAACGAAGAAAATAAAACTAATTATAAAGTTCTTTACCTGACGATCATAAAAATAATCTGCTGGTAAACCCTTACCAATTGCTAAAGACCAGCTGGCACTATAGATCATAATAATCCCAAATAAACATAGCACGATAAATACCGCTATAAATGCATAATCATAAGATTTTAAAATTCGTTTAAACATCGGCATCGTCCAATCCCTGAGAAGTTACTATCCCATCTTGTTTTCTATTCTTCCTATTATAAAGGAAAAGACCTTCAAATGAAAAGAAGAATCTACTCCTTCTTTTGGCTCATTTTTTATTTTTTCGCTGGCAAACAAAAAAAGATGCCAGAAAAAATCAGACATCTTTTCAATTGATTCATTATTTTTTGCTCATTGATAGTTCATGTAAAGCGGATAATTCTTTTTCCAGTGTAGACATTAGTTTCTTGCCTTCTTCTGGTTCGATTAGTCCTAGGCGGGTTGCAAAGTTAATTTCACGTGATAAACCATACATTTGTGTATCAAGAACTTCCTCATATGCTGGACATTGCGGTAATGTTAGATTATCCATTTGGACTTTAATCAACTGTAAGATTCGTTTTGCATCTTGTTTTAAAAGCTCCACTGCCTCTTCTCTGTGATCTATCTTTTTATTTGCCATCACAGAACCCCCTATCATACGCCAAAAATAGCGCTTTATTTTCATCTCAAGGAAAAACCTCAAGTAAAAGTTAATACTAGATAATATTAGTATAGCATAATTTGTAAGCCACGCAAGCACGATTCAATTAAAATTTTTGAAAAATTCACTTTTACTCGCCTTTTTTGATAATCATGCTATAATACTTGTGTGAGGTGAAGACAAAATGAATGCAAAATGTATTCTATGCGAACGTGTAGATGAACTAGACAATCGCGAATTTAAAACAAAACAATTACGTAACAAACCTATTAGAATGTATTTATGTCCTGAATGTGAACATCGAGTAGCTATTAATACGATCAGTCGCGTTAATTCTGGCCATTTCAATTTTCATAAACCAGTAGTAATGTCGAATAGTGAGTTAAAGAATTTAATAGAAAGTACTGGAAAATAAAAAATCCGCCCATTATCGGGCGGACTTTTTTATTTTACTGGGAATGCAGCAATAACATCATCGCCTGCTTTGGCTTCAGAAACGCTTGCATCAAATTTATCCGGGTTTGGCACACCAATTTTTGAATCAGCCGCCAAATCATTGTATACAGATTCTGTCATCGTGAAAGTAAGAAGTCCGCGAGCTGTTTTTCCAGCTGTGAAAATATTTGGATCCGCTTTACTTCCTATAAGATGAAAGTTAGAAGGTACAAAATTATCTAAGCTTCCTCCGACAAATTCATTTGCACCAATGAGTGTAATTTGGTCTGCTTTGTACATTTTATCTTTAGAAGAAGTATTTTTAACGGAAATGTCTAATGTGATTACATAGCCATTTTTATTCGCTAAATAGCTTTCTGGATTACTCGCGCTAACTGCTTTATTCGCACCAACAACATGTTCTACTTTGTATTGATTCACTTCAATCGTTAAATTTTCAAAGATTTTTTCGAATGATGGAGAACTCGACAAGTAAGTTGTTGTTACGGTTCCACCAAGAACGGACGATACATTGGATGTTTTGAAGCCTGAAGTAGACAACGAAAAGGCCGGTGTAGCTGGACTACTGCTTTTGTCTGTTGCACTGCTGTTACTTTTGGCTGGTGCATTTTTTTCTACATCTGAGCTTCCTTTTGTCACTACGCCCTTGTCATCTGTAACCGAGTCTTTGGTTGTTGTTTCTTTTTTCTCTGTGTCAGTTGTTTTCTTAGGTGTAGATGTGGTTTTTTTAGCTGTTGTTTTGCTTTCATTGTCTTTGTTGTTGTCTTTTGCGGAGTTTCCACTTGCATAAACACCGGCCACAACACCTCCGATAAGAAGTACCACTAATACTGCGAGAATAATTATACGTTTTTTCATCATACTAACCACCTTTTCTACTTACTTCTAATATACCAAATAGCTATTCATATTACAATAGTGTTACAAATACATTATTTTATTCCCTTTTCTAGCAAATTAAAGCATAAAAAAGCCAAATAGTTTTTAAAGGATATTGCTATCACTTAAAAACCATTTGGCCGATTCAATTATTAATTATTCAGCAGTTTTTGAACGTTTTGCTGCTTTTTCACGTTCGTTTTTGTTTAGAATTTTTTTACGTAAACGGATGGATTCTGGTGTTACTTCACAGTACTCATCTTCGTTTAGGAATTCTAATGATTCTTCTAGTGATAGATGACGAGGTTTTTTGATTACGTTTGTTTGGTCTTTGTTTGCAGAACGAATGTTAGTCATTTGTTTTGCTTTAACAATGTTTACAGCGATATCGCCTTCACGATTGTTTTCCCCAACGATCATACCTTCGTAAATATCCGTACCAGGTTCTACAAAAATAGTACCACGGTCTTCTACTTGCATCGTACCGTAAGTAGTAGATTTACCTGTTTCCATGGATACAAGTACACCACGGCTACGTCCACCAACGCGTCCTTTTTGGATTGGTTGATAGCTATCGAATGTATGGTTGATAATACCATAACCACGAGTCATTGAAAGGAAATCAGTTGTATATCCGATTAAGCCACGAGCTGGAACCATGAATTGTAAACGAACTTGGCCATTACCGTCGTTAATCATGTTTTTCATTTCACCTTTACGTTGGCTGATAGATTCAATAACAGATCCCATGAATTCTTCTGGAGTATCAATTTGAACGTCTTCCACTGGTTCACATTTCACGCCATCAATTTCGCGGATGATTACTTCTGGTTTAGAAACTTGTAATTCATAACCTTCGCGACGCATTGTTTCAATCAAAATGGATAAATGAAGCTCACCCCGACCAGAAACTACCCAAGCATCTGGAGAAGCTGTTGGCTCTACGCGTAAAGATACGTCTGTTTGAAGTTCTGCAAGTAAGCGTTCTTCAATTTTACGGCTTGTTACGTGTTTACCTTCACGACCAGCGAAAGGACTGTTATTTGTTACAAAAGTCATTTGCAAAGTTGGCTCATCAATACGTAGTAATGGAAGTGCTTCTTGGTGATCAAATGGTGTTACTGTTTCACCAACGAAGATGTCTTCCATACCAGCAAGTGCTACTAAATCACCAGCTTTTGCTTCTTTAATTTCGTCACGTTTTAGTCCGAAGAAACCGAACATTTTCGTTACACGGAATTGTTTTACTGTGCCATCAAGTTTAATTAAGGCAACTGTTTGTCCTACGTGCATTGTTCCGCGGAATACACGGCCAATACCGATACGACCTACATAGTCATTATAATCAAGTAAAGATACTTGGAATTGTAATGGTTCGTCGCTATTATCAACTGGAGCTGGAATATGCTCGATAATAGTGTCTAAAAGTGGTTTCATTGTTTCTTTTTGTTCTGCTGGATCGGAATCATAACTTGAAGTTCCGTTAATTGCAGAAGCATAAACAACTGGGAATTCTAATTGATCGTCATTTGCACCTAATTCGATGAATAATTCTAATACTTCATCTACAACTTCTTCAGGGCGAGCAAAATCACGGTCAATTTTGTTAACAACAACGATTGGTGTTAGGTCTTGTTCTAGTGCTTTTTTTAGTACAAAACGTGTTTGAGGCATAGTACCTTCATACGCGTCCACTACTAAAAGAACACCATCAACCATTTTCATGATACGTTCTACTTCTCCACCGAAATCGGCGTGTCCAGGTGTATCCATGATGTTTACACGTGTATCTTCATACTTAATCGCTGTATTTTTCGCTAAAATTGTAATACCGCGTTCTCTTTCTAAATCATTGTTGTCCATTGCGCGTTCTGCAACTGTTTCATTGTCGCGGAATGTGCCTGACTGGCGTAATAATTGGTCTACTAGAGTTGTTTTACCATGGTCAACGTGGGCAATAATTGCTACATTACGAATATCATTTCTTAAATTCAATCTTGTTTCCTCCTAAATTAAAAATCCAAACATTTATCGTGAAGATTAGCCAAAAGAAAGAGGAAAATAGATTTATTTTCCTCCGTCGCTATCGTCTCGTTTAAATCAACTTACCTATTATAGCATAGCTGAGCGGATTTGGCACGATTTTTATTTTCTGAAAACAAGTTTTTTTATGTTGAGCGCTTTCTTTAAGGCAGGTAGTTATCTAATAGTGTTTGATGAATTTTCGGTGCCGCTACGATCGAACTTCCTTTTTCTAACATATTCATTTTTTCGCCGTTAATTCTTGTCACTTTTCCGCCTAATTCTTCGATGATAATTTTTCCAGCTGCAATGTCCCACGGAGCTAAATTAGCAGAAAGATATGCTCCCGCTCGACCTGTAGCAACATCCATATATTCTAGTGAGGCTGCTCCGTGTAATCGTAATCCTCTAGAAGCTTTTACCGCCTCCCACATAGTCGGAAATTTTCTAGTTACACTTAAATTAGCAATTAATAGTGCATCTTCTAAGTCTACGGTTGGATCTAGTTTAGGAATGGTTCTGCCATTTACTGTAGCACCTTTTCCTTTTTCTCCAAAGTATAATTCGTCGCGCGTAACATCATAAATATAAGCTAGTCGCCCTACTCCATTTTCATATACTGCGAGAGAAATTGCGAAGTCACGTTGCTGTTCGACGAAGTTCAGTGTTCCATCAATTGGATCAAGTATCCAAACGATGCCATCTAAATCTGTTACATCCGCCGCCATGCCTTCTTCACCAAACAAACGATGGTCTGGAAAGTGCTCTTTAATTTGTTTAACAAAAAAAGCTTCGGTTTCTTTATCCATATTGGTTACTAAATCATTTCGACCGGATTTTACATCAATGTCTAATGTTTCTTTGAAAGATTGTTTGATTTTCGCTGCGGCTTCCATGATCCATAACCTTGCTAAATAATCTATTTTTTCGCTGTCCATAAACACACCTCTTCGCACTCTTTTTGTTTATTTTATCACAAAAATGAATTATCTGAATAGAACAAGATTCTTTCACTTGGAACTTAACTTCCGTATAATGAAACTATATGCAAAATTAGGAGGAAGACAGATGACTTTTAAAGGATTTAGTAAGAAAGATTTTAAAACAATGCAAATTCCTGGGCTTGAAGCACGTATGAGCGGAATTCAAACGGATATCCAACCAAAATTCAGAGCTGTTGGGGAAGAATTGACTACTTATTTAAGTGCCAAACTAGGCGATGAAATGTTTTTACATATTGCTCGTCACCAAAGGCGTTCAGTTAATCCACCCGAAAGCACTTGGCTGGCCATTTGCCATGATAAACGTGGATATAAAAAGCACCCTCATTTCCAAGTGGGTCTATTCGATAATTATTTATTCATTTGGCTCGCTTTTATTTATGAAAATGAAGAGAGCAAGAAAATCGCTAATCGCTTTTTGAAAGAAAAGAAATTACTGGCTGATTTACCGGATAGCTTTGCCATTTCCCCAGATCACACTGAGGAAAAGACGTATCCGGTACACGACGGACAACTAAAGGCAACGCTTGAACGGTTCCGTGATGTGAAAAAAGGAGAATTCTTAGTTGGGAAAATTTATCTACCAGATGATAGCCATTTATCCCCAGGGAAAGACTTCATTAAAGAGGCAGAAATGGTCCTTGACGAGCTAATTCCGCTCTATAAGGCTTCCCTTCAATAAAAGATGTACAAATGACTATAATCTAGGTATAATGGTAGAGTTGTGAATTACTATGGTTTGAAGGAGTTGAGGAACGTGAAAAAGGAGCAGCAAACAGCAAGTGACCCTGGTCCACATCGAAGTATTCATACAGGTGATTTTTCACGGGAACGAAACTCTAACCGCGTGAAATTTACCTGTTAAAAAAGGAGGTAAAAAGCATGCATCAAATTTTCAAATCAGATGAAAACGGCAAATTAATTGAATTAGAAGAAGTGACACGCAATTGTTGGATTAATATTGTTGCGCCAACTTCCGAAGAAATTAACAAAATTGCCGATAACTACGAAATTCCACTAGAGTTCTTAGAAGATCCACTAGATAAAGATGAAAGTGCCCGGATTGAACGCGATGACGATTCTGATTCCGTTTTAATCGTCTGTGACTTTCCGGTAGTTGATGAAGATGATATTCATTACGCTTCATTTGAAACCATTCCAATGGGGATAATTATTACAAAGGATTATTTTATTACAATTTGTACGATTGATTCTTCTATTGTACAGTCATTTATTAGAAACCGTATTAAGGGCTTTTATACACATATGAAAACACGATTTGCCCTACAAATTCTATATATGATTTCAACTACTTTCCTGCGTCACTTAAAACGCTTGAATCGTCAAACAGATGAAATCGAAAAAGAACTACATGAATCCATGAAAAACAAACAACTATATGATTTAATGGGGATTGAAAAAAGTTTAGTTTACTTTGTAACAGCCCTTAAATCGAATAAAGTCGTACTTGATAAAATGATGCGTCAAAATATCGTTAAAATGTACGAGGAAGATCAAGATTTACTAGAAGATGTTATTATTGAAAATCGTCAGGGTATCGAAATGGCGGAAGTTCATTCGAATATTTTAAGTGGGATGATGGATGCTTATGCTTCAATTATCTCCAACAATATGAATATCGTGATGAAATTTCTCACCTCTTTCACCATCATTCTAACGATTCCAACAATGGTGTTTAGTTTTTACGGAATGAACGTAAAATTACCGTTTATGAATACACCAATGGCTTGGATGCTGACGCTCGGTTTCGCATTTGGGATTGCAGGAGCACTTGCGATTGTGTTCTGGCGGAGGAAATTCTTTTAAAAATAAGCAAAAAGCGAATGTATTACCTAAGATTTTAGGGCAATACATTCGCTTTTTTTATTTAGCTAATTCGCCGTCTAGCAACGAACGTAATTCTTCAGGACTAATGTGCTCATCAAAAATATGTTCACCCACAATAACAGTTGGTACAAAAACAACATTTGCCGCGTTTGCCTCAGCAACAATTTTTTCTGATGCCGCTTTGTTGTCTTGCTCTGTTAAACCTAACTCGGATTCCATATAAGTAGCTACTTCAGGAAGCGTTAGGCTACCCCATTCATCTTGCTTACTATATATTTTATTGATTGTTTCACGGGTTTCTTCTGGTTTGGAATAATCTAAGTAGCGATGCGTTACATTTCCTCGTTGTAACGATTCTTTTTCTTTATCAAATGGTTTAATGATTAATTCAATTTTCCCTGCTTGAATATATTCCGTTAGAACGTCTTTAGATTTTTCATTCCATTCTCTACAAAATGGGCAACGTAAGTTAACGAATGACATTACTTTTACTGGCGCAGTTTGATCTCCTACGTGTATCCCTGTTTCCGGTGTTACTACTTCTGCTTTAATTTGACTAATATCCATGAAAAAAATTCCTCCTCTTAATTATGGTTGCATTTTTATTTTGCTAGTAGTTGCGTTTTTTACGAGTTGCATGACTTTATAGGCCGAATAGCCGCTTGCTTTTTCAAAGTCGATACCAATCCGTTTTTCTTCTCCTTTAGCAGGTACTACATGCTTGAAAGCACGGTATTTGTCTTTGAGTTCTTGCGTATCAATACCTTTTTCGTATGCTCGTTCGATAGCTTCTAAAAATTGTACAACAATCGTCATCTCTTCGGTTGTCCAGTCTGGATTTAGTGGATAACTGTATTCCATTAACTAATCCCTCCTTTGTTAAGTTGCAATATTTCCAATTTCTCGGTAGTTTTTGTGGCGATTTGCTTTAATTCTTTTTGTTCATCATCAGAGAGATTTAATTCAAGCAACTCCCTTACTCCTTCTGCGCCAATGACGGCCGGAACACTAATGAAGACAGGACTTTCTAAGCCATATGCTTCTTTCACTTCCACACCAACTGTTAAGACTCTTGCCTCATCTCGCAATATCACTTCAGTTAATTCCGCAAGAACGGTTACAGTGCTGTAGTGGAAAGTACAGCCATCTTTATTTTCAAAAGGAAAATCAGGAATTTTCGTAATCATTTTTGTTAAACTTTGTAGATTCTCCGCCGTGATTCTTTTTTGTTCTTCGGCTAAATAACTTAAGATTGGTTTACCGCCAAGGAAGGCTCTGCTCCATACCGGAATTACATCCTCTGCGTTATCGCCAATAATATATCCGTGAACATTTTTGGGGCTAACTTTAAATAATTGAGCAATTTCCACTTGAAAATAGGATGTTGCAAGCATGGTACCAAGTGTAATAATTTGATTTGCAGGTAAGCCAGAGAAACGTTTAATTAGCGCGGCAACGACATTACTCTCAGCAGTTGCTACTAGCACATTCCCTCCAAAGCCAGTCGCCATCATTTTCTTCACTTTATCTTTGATTAGCGTGACATTATCTTCTTTTGAGAACAAAGCATTCGACATTTCTTCTTGAAAAAAGACGACTATATCTGCATTACGACACTCATTGAAAGTTCCTGCGTGAATGGTCGCATCTGCGTGGTAGTAACTCGCATAGTTAAAATCTTGTACGCTTGTTTTTGCTTGATCATCAACCAAGTATATCTCGGCCGTTAATTTTTTAAAAAGAACTGTATGAATGTAGAGATTTTGTAGATTACTTCTGCCGATAACGACAATTTTTTTCTTCTTAGATGGCATATGCGTCTCCTCCTCATCAAGTCTCTTATTGTTATTTTAGCATGCTTCCGAGGCAAAAATAAAATAACTTGACCACATAAATAAAAAGCATCGCTCATTCGCTTTGCTTCTTACAACATATTCTTGGTTTAAGCCATTTCACGTCGTTTTACTTTTAAATAATGCGTCGCAAAACAGAAGAAGATTGGTAGGACATAACTGACGATAATAAGTATTATTACTTCTAAAATACCTTTACCGATGTAGCCACCAGTCATTTTAATAAAGCCAGTGATTGGGGTTTCGAGAATTTGTATAACCGAGCGCCATCCACCTGTATCATGCATATGATGAAAGAAACCTACTCCAAAGGCTATAATTGTCAATATAAAACAAATTCCTGCTACTACATACGCAAACCAAAATAGAGCTTTCTTCCATGCTGCTGTTTGTTTCTCCATTTTTTCACCTGATTCAATTAGATTTGACTTGTTACGTTCACTTGTTACATTATACTCCTTTTTTTCTAAAACGGATACTTTAAATATTTCAAAAAATGAACTAAAAACGTTTTTGTGAAATTGCGCACTTATTTATATAGATAAAAAGCGGAAATACCCTTAAAGAGTATCTCCGCTTCGTATTAATTACATATGAATTGGGCGACCTAAAGCTAGTTCGGCTGCTTCCATTGTAAGCTCTCCAAGGGATGGGTGAGCGTGGATAGTAAGCGCGATGTCTTCTGCTGTAATGCCTGATTCGATTGCTAAGCCGATTTCTGAAATAATATCAGAAGCGTTCATTCCGGCAACTTGTGCACCGATAACTAGGCCATCTTCTTTACGAGTAACTAGACGAACAAATCCTTCAGGTGCATCTAAAGAAAGCGCACGACCGTTACCGCCGAATGGGAATTTAGCAGCTTTTACATCAAAGCCTTTTTCTTTTGCTTCTTTTTCTGTTAAACCAACTGTAGCAAGTTCTGGGTCACTGAAAACAACAGCTGGAAGTGCTGTATAATCGTTTTCTGCTTTTTCGCCAGCAATTGCTTCAGCAGCGATTTTTGCTTCATAGCTAGCTTTGTGAGCTAGAGGAACACCAGGAACGATGTCACCAATTGCGAAAATGTTAGGAACGTTCGAGCGACCTTGTTTGTCAACTTCTACTAAACCGCGTTCTGTTACTTTAACGCCAGCTTGTTCTAAACCGATTTCGTCTGTATTTGGACGACGACCTACTGTTACTAAAACATAATCAGCTTCGATAGTTTTAGTTTCACCGTTAGCTTCATACGTTACTTTAACGCCGTTTTCAGTTTCTTCAGCAGATTTTGCAAGTGCTTTAGTAACCATTTCAACGTTTTTGCTTTTCAGATTACGTTTAACTAGGGAAACCATGTCTTTTTCGTATGTTGGTAAGATTTCTGGACCACCTTCAAGGATAGTTAGTTCTGTACCAAGGTTAGCGAATGCTCCACCTAGTTCTGTTCCGATATATCCGCCGCCAATTACGACTAATTTTTTCGGAACTTCTGTTAGTGCAAGTGCACCAGTTGAACTTAATACACGTTTACCATATTTGAAACCTGGGATTTCGATTGGACGAGATCCTGTTGCAATGATTACGTTGTTAAATGTATAAGTTTGAGCGGAGTCAGGGTGAATCACACGCAAGGAATGATCATCCACGAAGAACGCTTCTCCTTCTAACATTTCTACTTTATTTTTCTTAAGAAGGCCTTTAACACCTGATGTAAGCTTGTTAACTACGCCGCCTTTCCATTCTTGCGCTTTTGTGAAATCTAAGTTCACGTTGTCCGCTGTAATACCCATGTTATCAGAGTGTCCAGCTTCTTTAAAACGGTGACCGATTGTGATAAGTGCTTTGGAAGGAATACATCCCACGTTTAAGCACACACCGCCGTAATATTCTTTTTCAATAATGGTAACTTTTTGTCCGAGTTGTGCAGCTCGGATTGCGGCTACATACCCACCTGGGCCTGCACCGATGACTATGGTGTCTCTTTCTTCTGGAAAATCGCCTACTACCATTTTGTTACACCTCCATTAGTAATAATTCTGGATCGTTTAATAAACGTTTAATATTGTTCATTGCTTTTTGAGCAGTTGCGCCGTCAATTACACGGTGGTCAAAGCTCAAGGAAAGAGCTAGTACTGGTGCTGCTACAATTTCGCCATCTTTTACGATAGGTTTTTGAGCAATACGACCAACTCCTAGGATAGCAACTTCTGGGTAATTAATTACTGGAGTGAACCATTGTCCGCCGGCAGAACCGATATTAGAAATAGTTGCGGAACCGTGGCGCATTTCGTCAGCAGTTAATTTACCATCACGTGCTTTTCCAGCTAGTTCGTTGATTTCATCAGAAATTTGGAATACGGATTTTTTATCAGCATTTTTAATTACTGGTACGTATAAACCGTGGTCTGTATCTGCAGCGATACCAACGTTGAAGTAATGTTTGTAAACAAGTTCTTCTGTCGCATCATCTAAAGTTGTGTTAAGCACTGGGAAGTCACGAAGCGTTGCAACAAGAGCTTTCACCATATAAGGTAAGAAAGTAAGTTTGATACCTTTTTCGGCAGCCACTTCTTTGAAACGTTTGCGGTGTGCCATAAGTGCAGTTACTTCGATTTCGTCCATTAAAGTGACGTGTGGAGCTGTATGTTTTGAGTTTACCATTGCTTTTGCAATCGCACGACGAGTTGGTGTTAATTTTTCGCGTGTTTCTGGGTAAGCATCGGAGCTTGCAACTGGTTGTTTTGTAGCTGCTTTTTCTGCTTTTGGTGCAGCTGCTTTTTCTTCTGTTTGAGCAGTAGTTGTTGCTGCAGCTGGTTGTTCACCGTTTAGGAAAGCATCAATATCAGCTTTAACTACGCGGTTATTTTTTCCAGAGCCTGCTACTTCAGCAATATTAACGCCTTTTTCACGCGCATATTTACGTACAGAAGGCATTGCAATTACAAGGCCATTAGGATCTTTTTTAGATGATGGCGTTCCGTTTCCACCTGTAGCTGGAGCGGAAGTTGCATCGTTGTTTGTAAGTTCAGCTTCTTCTGCTGGAGATTCTGGAGTAGATTCATGACTAGCTTCTCCTTCAAAATCACCTTCAAATGTTACTAATACTTGACCAACTGTTGCTACTGTTCCTTCGCTAACTAAAATATCTTTAACAGTTCCATCTACTGGAGAAGTAATTTCTTCGACAGATTTGTCGTTTTGCACTTCAAAAATGGACTGATCTTCTTCTACTTTATCGCCCGGTTGAATAAACCATTTAACAATTTCACCTTCATGAATTCCTTCACCAATATCTGGTAATTTGAATTCAAAAATTCCTTTTCCGCTAGCTTGTGCGGGTGCAGGAGTTGATTCTGTGGATTCTGCTTTTGGCGCTGCGCTTTCTTCTTCGGCGTCGTCTTCGTGACCTTCTACGCCATCAAATGTTACTAGTACTTGTCCAACTGTAGCAACTGTACCTTCAGCAACTTTGATTTCTTTAATTGTTCCTGAAACTGGAGAAGTGATTTCTTCCACTGATTTGTCGTTTTGTACTTCAAATAGGGATTCATCTTCTTCAATCTTATCGCCTGGTTGTACAAACCATTTAACGATTTCACCTTCATGGATACCTTCACCGATATCCGGTAATTTAAATGAATATGCCATTTTATTAAGCCTCCTGTAATTTCTAAGGTTCAGATAAACTGAACCTTAGTATAAAAATATTTCTTTCCCCTTCTAAAACTCCCCATAAGTTTTAAAACGGTCATTATAAATTAAAATGCAATAACTTCTTTTACACGTTCGATGATATCGTTGTGGTTAGGTAACCAAACTGTTTCTGCTTGAGAGAACGGGAATACGCTATCTGGAGCAGCAACACGCATAACTGGAGCTTCAAGAGAAAGGATTGCATGGTCGTTGATTTCAGCAACGATATTAGCTGCAATACCTGCTTGTTTTTGCGCTTCTTGAACTACAACTGCGCGGTTTGTTTTCTTAACGGAAGCAATGATTGTTTCCACATCAATTGGGCTAATTGTACGTAAATCAATAACTTCTACAGATACGCCATCTTTTTCAAGAGCTTCTGCTGCTTTCATTGATTCTTGTACCATTGCACCGTAAGTGATGATAGAAACATCCGTACCTTCACGACGAACAGCTGCTTTACCAATTTCTACTGTGTATTCGCCTTCTGGAACTTCTTCACGGAAAGAACGGTATAATTTCATATGTTCTAAGAAGATAACTGGATCGTTATCACGAATAGCTGAGATTAAAAGACCTTTTGCATCATATGGAGTGGATGGAATTACCACTTTTAAACCAGGTGATTGAGCCATTAATCCTTCTAAGTTATCCGCGTGCATTTCTGGTGTATGAACTCCACCACCAAAAGGTGCGCGAATTGTAATTGGAGCAGTACGAGTTCCGCCTGTACGGTAACGCATACGAGCCATTTGACCAGCAACGGAATCCATTACTTCAAATACGAAACCGAAGAATTGAATTTCTGGAACTGGACGGAAACCTTCAAGTGCAAGACCGATAGCAAGACCACCGATACCAGATTCTGCTAGAGGAGTATCGAATACACGATCTTCGCCAAATTTTTCTTGTAATCCTTCTGTTGCACGGAATACGCCGCCGTTTTTACCAACGTCTTCCCCAAAAACTAATACGTTTTCGTCTTTTTCAAGTTCTACTGCAAGCGCATCTGTAATCGCTTGAATCATTGTTTTTTGCGCCATGATTATTTCGACTCCTTCGCTTCATAGATTGCCAGTTGCTCTTTGATAGGAGCAGTTGGTGTTTCGTACATATTTTTAAGAAGATCAGTTACAGTTTGTTTTGGTGTAGCATCTGCTTCTTTAATTGCTACTTTGATTTCTTCTTTTGCTTGATCGATAACAGCATTTTCTTTTTCTTCGTTCCAAAGGCCTTTACCTTCTAAGAAAGTACGGAAGCGAACGATTGGATCTTTAAGTTCCCATTCTCCGTCAAGTTCTTTTGTACGGTAACGAGTTGGATCATCACCAGAAAGTGTATGTGGACCATAACGGTATGTCATTGTTTCGATTAATGTTGGGCCTTCACCAGCAACTGCACGTTCACGAGCGAATTTAGTTACAGCATATACTGCAAGTGGATCCATTCCGTCTACTTGTACGCCTGGGATTCCGGCTGCAACTGCTTTTTGAGCTAATGTTTCAGCAGCTGATTGTTTTTCACGAGGTGTAGAAATCGCAAATTTGTTATTTTGTACTACGAAGATTGCTGGAGCATGGTAAGCACCCGCAAAGTTCATTCCTTCATAGAAGTCACCTTGGGAAGAACCACCGTCACCTGTATAAGTGATTACAACAGCGTCTTTTTTACGTTTTTTAAGTCCTAGAGCAACACCGGCAGCTTGCACGATTTGTGCACCGATGATGATTTGTGGTGATAATACATTTAAATCTTCAGGGAATTGGTTACCTACAAAGTGTCCACGAGAGAACAAGAACGCTTTTGTAAGTGGAAGTCCGTGCCAGATAAGTTGTGGCACATCACGGTAACCTGGAAGAATATAGTCATGTTTTTCAAGTGCATAGTGACTTGCAAGTTGGGAAGCTTCTTGTCCAGCAGTTGGAGCATAGAAACCTAGACGTCCTTGACGGTTAAGTGAGATAGAACGTTGGTCAAGTACACGAGTCCAAACCATACGAGTCATTAATTCTACTAATTGATCATCAGTTAAATCCGGCATTAAATCTGGATTTACGATTTCTCCTTTTTCATTCAGAATTTGAACTAATTCAAATTGTTTATGAACAGCCTCAAATTGTTTCTTTACGTCGATAATAGCCTTCTTTGTTTTAGAAGCCATTTCGTATCCACCCTTTCGTCATTCACATTGTACAGTTTCAAATTCTTCATTAGTTAGGTATGCGTTTTATGTAACGCTCGTCCGGTCATTTACCTATCTAAATGGATTCTTTTAAAACTGCCATCCTGATTGTGTATTAATTATAATAGCGTAGTAAAAAGAAAAGTTATTCTATAGAAAGAAGCAGATTCCGGAAGCTTTTTTCTAAATTCCTATTAACTAATTACGCAGCCTCTCCAGTTATTACCACAAAATCCTCATTGAAAACATGGGTTTTAAGAGAGTTTGTGAAAAAACTTTCATTCTTTCACAATGTTTCATAAAAAACAGGAACTTTCCTTTTATTTAAAATGTTATTTCTGTTTTACTCGAAAACAAGAATTTTATTAATACACTAATCTTCTCTCTTAATTTACACTACCAAGATTATGAAGTCAATAAGTTAATCTCTATTTATTTTATCGCTTACAATGGCATTATTACTTAAATCATTCGCTTTCCCGTTCTGTATTAAAAAAAGATGAAACAGACAAAAACTGTTATATAATATTGCAACTCTCGCATTATCACACCTATTTCAAACTTTTAGGTGGCAAATATCATTAGTTTGTGAATTCACAAACATATAAATTTTTTCATCATTTGTTTTAGACGAACGTTTTATATAAAAAAACTTTAATTGTTCGTTTTTAAAACTTTCTTATTTTTAACAAATATGTCTTTAGACCTACAATAATCCCCTTTTTTTCGCGTGTAGTAATCTTTCATTCCTTTTTTTTCGTTCTTTTGTTAAAATAAAGATAAGTTATTAAAGAACAGGAGAGAATCAAATCATGCTTACAATGGACGATATTGTACGAGAAGGTCATCCAGCACTTAGAGAAGTTGCGACAGAAGTGACTTTCCCGCTTTCAGATGAAGAAAAAAAATTAGGCCGTGATATGCTTGAATTCCTGATTAACAGTCAAGATGAAGAGATGGCGGAAAAATACGGTTTACGTGGTGGCGTGGGAATTGCTGCTCCACAACTTGCTGTAACGAAACGTTTCCTTGCTATTCATGTACATGATGAAAAAGATCGTCTTTATAGTTATGTGCTTTATAATCCAAAAATTCGTAGCCATTCTGTGCAGCAAGCTTGTCTTTCTGGTGGTGAAGGCTGCCTTTCTGTTGACCGGGAAGTTCCAGGTTATGTGGTTCGAAGTGAACGTGTAACTATTGACGCTTTTGACGAAAATGGTACACCACTTAAGTTGCGTTTTAAAGATTATCCAGCCATTGTTATTCAACACGAAATCGATCATTTAAATGGAATTATGTTTTATGATCATATTAATAAAGAAAACCCATCTTACTTGCCACCTGATGTGGACGTATTTGGTTAAAATGAATAAATCCCCGCAGTATACTAATTCCTGCGGGGATTTTTGTCTCTATGAATGGCCACCAACTGTTTCTATTTTTGTATCTAGCTGTCTAAATTTACGTTCATTTGCATCGCCTGAGAATAAAACTAAATCAAGCTCTTCATGAATAAAATGACCATCTGAATCCACTAAGCTTTTTTCAAATAATCGCGAGTCAATTTTAGCAAAGATTGTATGATAGTCTTCGTCGGATACGGTCCGGGTTACGTTGCACTCGAATACAATCGGACACGTATCAATGTAAGCTACTCCCCCGCTATCACTTTTGGTTAATTCGATTTGATGAACTTTTATTTTATCGTTGCGCTTGCCTGATGAGAATCCCCCTTGTTCAATTAACCCTAACTGCTCTGTGTTTGGAAAATTTACCGCAAATTTTTGACCAGCATGTAAATGTTTGCTCGCATTACTTTCTGCTGACACGCCGATAACGATACTATCTCCTAATGTGTACGATGATGACCCCGTTGACATTTGCGGTTCTCCAAACTCATTCAAATAAGTCAATACAAAGACTGGATAAGCAGGATAAAATTTTTCTGTTTCTACGCGCTGTTTCATAGTTAGCACCTCTAGTTTTTTCTTTCATTATAAATATGTCGTAACGGGAATTCAACAATAAACCTAAACCTTACAAGTAAGCGCTTTATGTGTTTTTCTGGTAAAATAAGATTGGAAAGAAGGTGGAAATTTGGAACGTTATGATAGGCAGATGCGCGTTAAGAATATCGGAAAAGTTGGTCAAGAAAAATTACTCACGAAAACGATTTTAATTGTTGGTGTTGGCGCGATTGGTTCTTATGCCGCAGAAATTTGTGCACGAATGGGTTTTGGAAAGTTAATTTTAATTGATCGTGACTATGTGGAGCTAAGTAACTTGCAGCGCCAATCACTTTTCACGGAACAAGATGCATTAGACAAACAAGCAAAAGCGTATGCAGCATCTAAAGCTTTACAACTCATTAATAGCGATATTACAATCGAATATATTGTAGATGATGCGAACATAACGAGTTTAACGCCTTATGCCGGAACAATTGATTACATACTCGATTGCACAGATAACTTTATGACGCGTGACTTTTTAAATCAGTTTTGTTTCACCCATCAAATTCCGTGGATTTTCACCTCGTGTGCTGGAAATTATGCGAATCTCATGCCAATTATTCCGCCTGACTCTGCTTGTTTACACTGTTTACTCGGCGATATTCCCCAAACCAATGCAGCAAGTTGCGATATTATTGGTGTTGACGGCGCGCTGATTCCAATCATCGCCGGCATGCAAGTTTCCTTACTTACGCAAATGATTATCAACCCTGATTTCAAAGCAAATACCTACTATCAACTAGATAATTGGCAATTTTCTTTCCGGACAATCGAAGTCAAAAAACGCCACGATTGTCTTGGTTGCACAACTGGAAAAGCACTTTCAGAAGTTCCTTTTTCCGAGCAAACAGTTGCTCTTTGCGGAAGAGATACAGTGCAATTTCGCTTACCTAATAGAAGTAATTACCGCGAAATTAAACAACTACTGGCAGAACAGAAAATTCCTTATACAGAAAATCCCGCTTTACTCAGTTTCCATCACGAAAAGTTCCAGTTTGTTATTTTTAAAAATGGGCGCGTGTTACTTCATGGAACAGAAAATATAACAGAAGCAAAAAAAATATATCATTTATTTTTTAACTAAAGGAGGCAGTTATGGAACAAAAGTCATTTATTAAGGTAGCTTGTAGTATTCTAACCATTAGCGATACACGAAATTTGGATACGGATACTAGTGGTCAACTGATTCAATCTGCCTTAGAAACCGCTGGGCATGAGGTAATATCGCGGATTGTCGTTCCGGATGATGTTACGCTCATCAAACAGAAAATAAACGAGCTAGCTGTTAACGGTTCTTTCTGCCTCATCACAAATGGTGGTACAGGTATCGCTAAACGCGACTTCACTTATGAAGCCTTATTTGCAACTATTCAGCAAGAAATTCCCGGATTTGGGGAGATTTTTCGTATGCTTAGTTACGAAGAAGTTGGTAGTCGGGCTATGGTATCTCGGGCGTTCGCTGGTTTTTCAGAAAATGGCTTACTGCTTTTCGCATTGCCTGGATCAAGTAACGCTTGTCAGCTCGCGATGCAAAAATTGATTGTCCCTGAATTACCTCATTTGATAGCAGAACGACAAAAATAAAACATCCGGTCACATGTGTGACCGGATGCTTTATTTATCCGCCAATTTGACTCATACGACGCCAAGTTGGTTTATTAGATTGTACTTCATCTTGTAATTTTAATGCCATTTCGTGATTCTCAGGTTTGTTATCAATTGCCTTTTGCACAAGTTGCATTAGTTTAACTGGGTCTTGGATAAACGGACGAATATTCATTTCTTCGTCCCAGTAAAGGCATGCTTTAATATAACCATCTGCGGTAAGTCTAAGTCGGTTGCAACTATCGCAAAAATGGGAGCTAACTGGGTGAATCACACCAAATGTTCCTTTTGCTCCTTTTATACGGAAGTTTTCGGAAGGACCGTTTCCGCGAATCGAATCGACTGGCTCATATTCATAGGAGGCTTTGTCGCAGGCTTCAAAAATCTTATCAAGCGGCAAATATTTTTCTTTCCAACTCGTGCCAGCATGACCAATCGGCATGTATTCAATAAAACGAATATTAATATCTTTATCTTTTGTAAAGCGGAGGAAATCGGTTATTTCGTCATCGTTTTGTCCTTTAATTAGGACGACGTTAAGCTTAATTGGAAATAGCCCAACTTCTTCTGCTTTTTGAATACCATCGAGAACTTTTTGCAAACGTCCACCACGAGTAATTGCTTGAAAATGGTCTGCATGCAAGGAATCCAAGCTGATGTTCACGCGCGTCAATCCAGCCTCTTTTAGCGCTTCTGCTTTTTTCGCCAAATACATCGCATTCGTTGTAATCGAAATATCTTCTATTTCAGGAATTGCTCCCAGCCCGCGAACAATTTCCACAATATCGGTTCTAAGTAATGGCTCTCCGCCAGTTATGCGGACTTTTTTTATGCCGAATTTCACCATTAATTCCATAAAGCTGACAATTTCATCTTTGGATAGTACTTTTTCATGAGGCAAAAATGTCAGGCCTTCTTCGGGCATACAATACACACACCTTAAATTACACCGATCTGTTACTGAAATACGAATATAATCGTGTACCCGCCCAAATTTATCCTTTAATAATTGCATAAAACAAAACTCCTATCCTACAAAATAGTTACGCTTCTGCTTTAAATGTCCCGCTTTTTCCACCTGTTTTTTCCACTAAATACGTTTTTTCTATACGCATGCCTTTATCCATTGCTTTGCACATGTCATAAATGGTTAATGCTGCAATGGTTACTGCCGTGAGTGCTTCCATTTCGACCCCCGTCTTTCCAACGGTTACGACTTCGGACGTGATAGTTAGCTCGGTCTTACCGTCATCTTCAAAAGAAATATCAGCTTTTGTCGTCATAATCGGATGGCACATTGGAATTAGTTCGCTTGTTTTTTTAGCCGCCATGATTCCAGCAACTTGCGCAACGGCCAAAACATCTCCTTTAGCAATTTTACCAGCAAGAATACGCGCTAAGGTTTCTTCATTCATATGTATCGTAGCTCTAGCGATTGCACGGCGTTTTGTTTCAGATTTGCTCGTAACATCTACCATTTTTGCGCGTTTTTCATCGTTAAAATGCGTTAAATCATCTTTTTCCATCTATTCCCCTCCTTATCCACCGCTTACTGGCGGAATGACTGCGATTTCGGTTATTTCTTCTGGTAAAAGGTCTTGATCTTGTTGAAACTCCATGTTAACGGCCAACATACAGGTGGCTAAATCAACGGCTATTTCAGGAAATTCACTACTAATAACTTCTCGAACCTCGCCAACTGTCTGGCATTGCTGCAAATTCAATTTTACTTCCGTTTTATGTGTCTTTTCAGCTAAAAAAGCGAAAAATTTAACTGTTGTTAGCATCTATGCCACCCCACCTTGTTTTATCGACATCTTTTTCTTCTTTCCATATAGGTACCCGTTCTTTTAAACGTTCAATAATATATCTAGATCCCTCGTAGCAAGCGGCTCTGTGTGGTGTTGATACACCGATAACCACGGCGACATCTGTTATTTGTAAAAGTCCTAGTCGGTGGACAATGACAACATCCGCCCCCCACTTTGTTTCTACTTCTGCTGCTAATTTATTTAGTTCTTTGAGCGCCATTTCCTCGTACGATGTGTAACGAATTTCTTCTGTTTGAATGTCACCCGTCCATTCTCGAATTGTACCAACAAAAAGATTAGTCCCACCGTGATTTTTATTGATTAGTTTATCAGAAAGCGAACCTATTTCGATTTTTTCGTGTTGCAATGCTACATACTTCATGGTAAAAACTCCTTGATTAATGTTTCTGCAAATGTATTTAAAGCTTTTTCTTCGCCAATGAAAATTGCTTCTTTTTTTAATGCTGGATTATGTGTCGCAATTTTATGGACAGCTTTACTATTTTTTAAAAGCTCGATTTCCGCTTGTTCGCGAATTAATATAATTTTAGGAAAAGGGCCTTCTTTGTAGCCTTCTATGAGAACGATATCTGATTCTGGTAACTTTTGAATGGCTGTTTTTAAATCGATGCCGTTTTGTTCCATCACAGCATATTGTCTCGAATTCGCGATAACAACAGCTTTTGCACCACTTTCTTGAAACGAGTAGGAATCCGTTCCCGCGTGATCTACAGAAAAATCATGTGCATCATGTTTGATGGCAGATACTGTGTAGTTTTCCTTCCGACTAGCGCGAATTAGTGCGTTCAATAAAGTTGTTTTTCCGCTGTTTTTAAAGCCAATTATTTGGAGGATAGTAGCCATGCTTCGACCTCTTCTCCTTTTAATTTCCCTACTTGACCGCGTGGGATTTTGAATAAACAGGTGGTTAAATGGAGGTTTCCTAGCGCACTCGACATATCGCTTCCTACCAACTCAACCAAATATTCCCCTTCGTCAGACAAACGATAGGTTCCTCGTAAAAAACGATCATAGCCATTATTTTTAGTGTAATCGCTCGCCATTTTTGCACGTACTTGGGTCGTCTCAGTTGTATCTTTCCCCATTAAGGTAGCTAATACCGGTTCTACTAATAAGTAAAAACCTGTAAAGCATGCCCCTGGATTTCCAGAAAGCGCGATGATAAGCGTTTTATCCAACCACATCCCTGTTGTTGGACTGCCTGGTCGCATTTGAATTTTATTAAAAAGTAATTCTGCTTCTTGTTTTGCAATATCAGCCATATAGTCAAAATCACCTACAGAAACACCACCTGTAGTGATTATCAAGTCTGCTATTTGAGTCAATTCTAGTAATCGGTTTTTCGTATCCTCATAATTATCCGGTAACTGTTCGGCCGCGCAAATTTCGGCATGATGCACTTTTAATAAATTCTCCAGTAACGGTTGATTACTATTATAAATCTTGCCATCTGGAAGCGAATTCCCGGCTGCAACCAGTTCACTTCCTGTGGATAAAATAGCTACTTTTGGCTTTCTGATAACTTGTACTTCGTGAATACCAAATGATGACAGTAAACTTATCGAACCAGCATTCAACATATGTCCGCGATCTAATAGCAAGTCTCCTTTGGAAAACTCCGCACCAATTTCTGTAATGTTACTAGATTTTTGTGTATTGATAAGGATAATTTCATTCTCGTTATCAGCTTCTCTAGATTGTTCAAGCATAATAATTTTCGAGGCATTCTCTGGCACTTTTGCTCCAGTCATTATTCGAACGGTTTCCCCTGGGTTTAGTGGTTTATCGTATGTTTGCCCGCATGGAACTTCTGCTACAACTCGTAAAGTGATTGGATAATTCCCGTCATCTGCTTCCGTAATCGCAAAACCATCGTAACCAGACCTTCTAAAATAAGGAGCAGGAACCGGGGCAAAGATAGGCTCTTGCAATACTTGATTTAATGCCTCTGTCACATTTTTCTTTTCTACTGGAAGATGCGTTATTTGGTTACGTAATACTTCTCTCGCTTGTTCCATACTTATGGTATTTCTTTTTTCAATCATCTGGGCGCACTTCCCTTTCACAAATAATGTATGCGTTTTCTTTAGTACCAATATACAGGAGTTTCCTTGTTTTAAAAAGTAAAGCGACTTCTCCTTAGTTCGCTGCTTTAAATCCGTATTTCTCTAGTATTTTTTGTGCTTCAGATTTATTCATAAAATCGAGGAATGCTGCCGTTTCTTCTTTTTTATCTGAATCGCTGACTTGCGCACTGTAATAACCAATTGGATCATGGAGTTTCTCATCAATTTTTGCTTTCACTTGTACTTTTTTGCTTAAAAGAGCATCTGTCTGGTATACAAAACCTGCGTCTGCGTTCCCGGCTTCCACATAGGATAAGACTTGACGAACATCGGTTGCAAGAACGAGTTTTGCTTTTTCTGCATTATATAGATTTACGTTTTCTAGTGTTTGTTTGGCATAAGCGCCAGCCGGTACTGATTCCGGATCCCCGATAGCGATTTTGGATGCATTATCTAGTAATTGTTCTAAGTTCGCCTCTGTCTGTTGGTCCGCGTTTTTCGGTGCAATTAAAACAAGGTCATTTCCCGCAAATTCTTTCGTATTTTCTGCTAAATTTTGCTTGCTCAGTGTATCCACATCTTTTTTACTTGCTAAAAGGACGCCATCAATCGGAGCACCACTTTCGACACGTTCACGAATTTGTCCAGAACCACCAAAATCAAAAGATAATTTAATTGTCGGATTCGCTTTTTCGAAAAGTGGTATTACCTCATCCATCGTATCTTTTAAACTCGCCGCCGCTGAAATATGTATCGTAGTTTGTTTTACTTCCTCTGGAGAATCCCCGCACGCTCCGAGAAGTAGCAATAATCCAAAACTTATAAAAAGCATTATTTTTTTCATTGTTCATCCCCCTTTTTTATTTAGTTTCATTGTACTTAAGTTTGACATTTTATACCAGAGAGAACAATAATAATAGATGTACTAGAGGGTTCAGGAGGAGATTTATGTTTACATCTGTTTGGCATACATTGCTTGTAGCAACAATTTCTACGTTTCTCGCATTTATGACGATGTTACCACTGAGTTATTATTTTACCGGTCGAAAATCACGTTTTCAGTTACTCGTGGAAATCTTAATTTTACTTCCGCTTGTTTTACCGCCAACTGTTGTCGGTTTGGTGTTACTGAACGTCCTCGGCCGTAACGATTTTATCGGCGGTGTACTTTGGGATACATTTGATTTTAGCTTTATTTTTTCCCTGAGTGGCGCTATTGTTGCGACGACGATTATTATTTTACCAATTATGTATCAAGGCTTGAAATCCGCATTTTTATCGATTGATCACGAACTTGTATGGGCAGCAGAGACTCTTTCAGCGAATAAAAAACAGATTTTCACAAAAGTTATTTTACCGAATTGTTGGCAACCAATTTTAGCAGGAGTTCTGCTTAGTTTTTGCCGAGCAATGGGTGAATTTGGCGCGAGTTTAATGGTGGCAGGTTATATTGAAGGTAAAACCGACACCATCGCTTCTAGTATTTACTTTATGGTGCAACAAGGCGATATGCGCACAGCGATTTATCTTGGGCTAATTAACGTCATTATCGGTGTATTTGCCTTACTTGTCATTCACGTTTTAACCGTACGCCAGAGTAATTTAACGAGGGGGATGTAATTATGCTAAGATTACAATTTCATAAAAAACTTCCTTTTCATGATTTAAATATTGATTATACGTTTGAAAAGCCAGTGACCGCGATGATGGGTGCAAGTGGTTCAGGCAAGTCAACTCTATTTCAGTGCGTTAGTGGCTTGAAAAGTATTGATGGTGGCATTATTGAATTTGATGGGACTCCATGGGATGATTCCAGTATTTCATTACATCTTCCAGTTACAGAACGCAAAGTAGGCTATTTATTTCAAAATCTAGCTTTATTTCCAAATATGAATGTGTATGAAAATATCGCATTTGGCTTAAAAGTGAAGAAAAAGAAGAAAAAAGAACAAGCGGAAATTCAACAACAAGTGCGAAAAATGAGTGATTATCTGCAAATTTCTCACCTGCTTTATTCTTCCGTTCAGAAATTATCTGGCGGCGAAAAGCAACGTGTTGCAATGGCTCGGGCAATGATTACGGAGCCAAAATTGCTTTTACTCGATGAACCTTTCAATGGTTTAGATGAAGAAACGCGTTTGATTTGTATGAAATTAGTTGGTCAAATGGCCAAAGATTTTCATATCCCAGTCATTTTTGTCACGCATTATGCCTCGGAAGCAGAAATGATGACCGAAGAAATTTTAGTTATGCGAGAGGGACGCCTTGAAAAACGAAAAAGTTAATGTTGGTATTGTATTAGCCGGTGGTCGCTCAAGCCGTTTTGGGGAACCAAAAGCGTTTTTTCAGGATGAGGCAACTGGAAAAACGTGGGTTGAACTCACGGTGAGTAAATTGATGCCGCTTTGCGAGATGGTTTTTGTGTCCGCAAATCATGAAAATTATTCAAAATTGGTTACTCTTTTTGATGCAGAACCAACTATTGAAATCATTCCTGATCAAGCCGCATTCAGTGATTTTGGACCACTTGGAGGAATTTATGCGGTGATGAAAGCAGCCGCCAATTATCAGAAAGCTAATTTTCTGGTGCTTCCTGTTGATATGCCTTTTTTAACTTCGAAAGAAATTGGACGGCTAGCTGAATATCCTAATCACTACGCTAAAACGAAGCGCGCAGATCATTATTTGGTTGCAAACCTCCCCTACTCTCGCGAAATTTTACATAGTTTACTAGACGAGGAGGAACACCGAGTCCGTGCATTACTCGAAAAATGCAACACTAAACCATTAATCTTTGAAAATGAAGCGACTTTTCGCAATATCAATCGACAAAATGAACTTTTTTAACCTTTTCTTGTCCTTTTCTTTAGTTTTTTTTGGTAAACTAGAGAAAATCATGAGAAGAGGTTTTTTTATGCAATTTTTCCGCTTACTTTGGGCGTTTACTTGGAAGCAAGCACTTTGTTGTATTTTTCCAGGTATTATCTTTATTTCGCTTGCACTTACAAAATTGATTGATATTCCTTTTATTGCGCGCTACGACTTACTTTTAATTATTTGCCTTGTAACTCAAATTCTACTTATAAAATTTGGTTTAGAAACGTGGGATGAACTGAAAGTAATTATGGTTTTTCATATTATCGGTCTTGGGCTCGAAATTTATAAAGTACATATGGGTTCATGGAGTTATCCAGAGCCTGGTTTCATGAAAATTCTCGGTGTGCCCCTTTATAGCGGTTTTATGTATGCAAGTGTCGCCAGTTATATTTGCCAGGCTTGGAAAAGATTTGATCTTAAAATGACAAATTGGCCAAATATCTGGTTAGTAAGTAGCCTTTGCATAGCGATTTACGCTAATTTTTTCACGCATCATTTTATAATGGATTTTCGCTGGATTTTGATTATTTTAGTTCTCGTTTTATTCCGAAAGACATATGTTTATTTTAAAGTTAGTTCTACTCAGCTCAAAATGCCTTTATCTTTTTCCTTTTTATGTATCGCTTTTTTCATTTATCTTGCGGAAAACATTGCTAGTTTTTACGGGGCTTGGGCATATCCAGACCAGCTAATCGCATGGCGCCCAGTGCACGTTTCAAAAATTACGAGTTGGTATTTACTTGTTATTATTAGTATTATTATCGTCGCACAACTTAAATTCGTTAAGCAAAAATTAGAACAAACTTCTGTAAACGCAAAAAGCGAGGCTACACTGAAATAGTGGCCTCGCTTTATTTTAAATTAATTTTAAATGTTCTAAAGCTTTATAAACCCCGTCTTCATCCACATGATCCGTAACATAGTCAGCGACCGCTTTTACCTCATCACGGCCGTTGCCCATTGCCACGCCAGTTCCAACAGCTTGAAGCATTGCAATATCGTTCAACCCATCGCCAAATGCGTAAGTATCTTCCATCGAGAAGCCCAGTTTTTTGATCATCTGTTTAATGCCTTCCGCCTTCGAACCGTCAGCTGGACAAACATCCACGGAAACATCATGCCAGCGTAAGAAACCATACTGCTTAAATTCTTCTCGGTAATAAGCATCATACGACTCATCACAGAAAAGTAAACACTGATAAATGTCTCGACCTTTATAATAATTAGCATCCACTTTAGGATACTCTCTTTTAATCGAATTCATTCCGATTGTCACCCGGTCATGATCCGGTAAATTCGCGCGCATGGAATCTTTCCCTGAAAAAACAATCGGGTGCTCATGCTCCGATGCAACCGTGATTAAACGTTCTAAAGACTCGGTTGGTAATGGTCTAGCGTATATTTCTTTTCCTTCAAAAATAACATATTGACCGTTATAACAAATATAAGAATTAATATCTAACTCTTTTCTAATTTCATCAAGCATAAATGGACCACGACCAGTTGCGATAGCCACATAAACGCCATTTTCTTTCAATTTAGCAATCGCTTGTTTTGCTGATGCTGGAATTTCTTTCGTTTCCCCTACAAGCGTGCCATCTACATCAAAAAATACAATTTTACTCATTGATTAAACGCCTCTATCCTCTATCCATTTTTAAATCACTATGTTTAAATTATAGCAGAAAATCTCCATGATACCAGCGTTGACAAAATTAATTATACTTTCTAGTAGCAATTATCTGGATTTATGGTATATTAGAATGAAGGATATAGATCGGATGAACATTTGTAGAACGACAATGGAACGTGAAAAAAAGCTTATAATTACATCTTTTACTCGGAAATTTGTTTCAAATTCCCAAAATAAAGGTATGCAATTATAACGGATAAGAAATGTAACCTACGTGCACAGCTATTTTTATACATTAGTCTGTGGTAATTTTTCTTTGTCTTTTTTATGCCTAATTGTTAGTATCTCGTGCACCCATATCCGCTTGCTACTAAGTCCACAACTGAAAGCAAGCCAATGAATACTAAATAAATATTAGATTTTCAGCTTGAAAATCTATTTTTAAAAACAAAACTTAAATTTTAAGGAGAGAAAAACATGATTTTTAAAGTATTTTATCAAGAAACACTAACAGAAACACCCGTACGCGAAAAAACACAATCACTATACGTAGAAGCGGAAAGCGAAGTAAAAGTACGCCAACTTTTAAAAGATGAGCCTTTCCACATCGAATTTGTCGAAAAAATTAGTGACGCGCACTTAGCTTATGAAAAGGAAAACCCAGACTTCGCGCTCTGGGAAAAATAAGCCTATATGAAATTTGTTAAAAATAATGAGACAGCTGTTTTCGCCCTTGGTGGACTAGGCGAAATCGGTAAAAACACATATGGCGTACAATTTCAAGACGAAATTATTCTAATTGATGCAGGAATCAAGTTCCCAGAAGACGAACTTCTTGGTATTGATTATGTTATTCCTGACTACAGTTACCTAGTTAAAAACAAAGATAAGATTAAAGGACTTTTCATCACCCATGGTCATGAAGATCATATCGGTGGCGTTCCTTACCTACTTCGCGATCTTAATATCCCGATTTATGCTGGGAAACTTGCGAGTGCACTTATCCGCAACAAATTAGAAGAACATGGTTTGCTTCGTCAAACTAAAATTTATGAATATGAAGAAGATGACGTTTTTAAATTCAGAAAAACAAGCATCTCTTTCTTCCGTACAACACATAGTATTCCTGATACGTATGGTATTGTTGTCAAAACTCCATCTGGTAACATCGTTCATACTGGTGACTTCAAGTTTGATTTCACTCCAGTTGGTGAACCAGCAAACCTAACAAAAATGGCTGAAATCGGTAAAGAAGGCGTTCTTTGTTTACTATCAGATAGTACAAATGCGGAAGTACCGAATTTCACCATGAGTGAACGCGTTGTTGGTGAAAGTATTAAAAACATTTTCCGCGACGTTGAAGGACGAATCATCTTCGCTACCTTCGCATCTAATATTTACCGTTTACAACAAGTAGTTGAATCCTCTATCGAAACTGGTCGTAAAATCGCTGTTTTCGGTCGTAGTATGGAATCCGCTATGGAAATTGGTAAACAATTAGGTTATATTCAAGCTCCAAAAGATACATTTATTGATGTGCATCAGCTTAACAAAACACCCGCTGGAAATGTGACGATTCTTTGTACCGGTAGTCAAGGTGAACCAATGGCAGCTCTTTCTAGAATTGCAAACGGCACACACCGTCAAATCCAAATTCAACCAGGCGATACGGTAGTCTTCTCGTCTTCCCCTATTCCTGGTAATACAACGAGTGTTAACCGCACAATCAATTTACTCTATCAAGCAGGCGCAGAAGTTATTCATGGTAAAGTAAACAATATCCATACTTCTGGTCACGGTGGTCAACAAGAACAAAAACTGATGTTACGTCTTATGAAACCTAAATTCTTTATGCCAATTCATGGTGAATTCAGAATGCAAAAAATCCATGCTGAATCCGCAGAAGAATGTGGTGTTCCAGAAGAAAACAGCTTCATTATGGCAAACGGAGATGTCCTTGCTTTAACGAGTGAAACAGCTCATGTTGCTGGTAAAATCCACGCAGCGAGCGTCTATATTGATGGTAGCGGCATTGGTGATATCGGTAATATTGTCCTTCGTGACCGTCGTATTCTTTCTGAAGAAGGCCTCGTAATTGTTGTAGTGTCCATTGATATGAAGAATTCTCGTGTAATGGCAGGACCTGATATTATCTCACGTGGTTTCATTTATATGCGTGAATCTGGTAATCTCATCGGAGAAGCGCAAGGCCTTCTAACACGCCATTTGAATAAAGTAATGGAACAAAAAACAACGCAATGGTCTGAAATCAAAAATGAAATTACAGATACTTTGCAACCTTTCTTGTATGAAAAAACAAAACGACGTCCAATGATTTTACCAATCATCATGGAAGTATAGTTTTCAAAGCGATAAATGGTTTTAAAAATCATTTATCGTTTTTTGTTGATTTCTTCAAGCGACGATGGTATGTTTAAACAAACTAAATAAGAAAGACGAGGAAAATTTAATGACAGAAACAAGGACTGAAAAAAAGCAAAAAACAACGTCCACTTTTACTAAAGTTATGAAAATTGCTAGTGTTGCCCTTTTAGGAATTATCTTCTTCTCTATAACAGGATTAGCAGCAAAGTACTACATCACCGTTCAAAATACAATGTCCAAAATCAATGTTCCATTAGAAACAAGTAATAAAACAACCAGTGACTTAGATAAGAAAAAACCTTTTTCTGTTTTACTGATGGGTTCTGATGCTCGTCCTGGTGAAACAAATGGTCGTTCAGATACAATTATTCTTGCAACTGCAAATAAACAACAAAACACCGTTGAAATGGTCAGTATCCCCCGTGATACCAAAATAGACTATGGAAATGGCGATATTGGTAAAATAAATGCTTCCTATTCTAAAGGAGGCCCCTCAGGAACCGTTTCTGCGGTCGAAAAGCTTATGCCAGGAGTTCCTGTAGATTATTTCATTTCAATCAATATGGAGGGCTTTAAAGACCTTGTAGATGCTGTTGGTGGTATTACTGTTACTAACGATATCGATTTAACCGAAGTAAATAGCAAATTTGTTAAAGGTCAGATTACTTTAAACGGAACAGATGCATTACAGTATGTTCGTATTCGTCACGAAGATCCACGAGGTGACTTTGGTCGTCAAGATAGACAGCGCGATGTCATTATTGGGATTGCAAATAAAGTAATAAGCTCCTCTGGTGTTTCCAATTTTGAAAGCATTATGAAAGCTGTTGGAGATAATTTCCAAACCAATATGACGCTTTCCGATATTACAACGATGGCAACAAATTATTCTTCCGTCCTTAAAAACGTTGATTCCCAAGAACTGAAAGGTGAAGGGGAAATGATTTATAGTGAGTCTTATGGATTTGATTTATATTACTTCGCACCTGATCAAACAGATTTAGAGCGAGTAATTACTATGTTTAAAAAGAGTTTAGATATTACTGAATAAAAAAAGATGACTGAAGCTAGTTCAAGCCTCAGTCATCTTTTTATTTATGCTTCGTGATAAGTGCATCCATCTCCGAAACTACTTTTGCACATGCTTGTTGATGGTAAGCGAAGACTATTTCATAATCAGGTTCGGAATCTTTGTCTAATGTTACATGGTATAAAATTTCAATATTATTAATCGCTCGTTCTACTAAATGAGTGAAATGAAGCATTGGTTCATCAGATGTTAAACTCGCAACAAAACTGCTATCTGTAATAATTTGTTCACGCGTTTTTCTTAAATCTATCAACTGCTTCCACAAAGCTTTTATTTTTGGAGCAAGTTCTTTCGCATCTTCTGCTTTTATATCGATTGCTTTTATTTTCTCTAATACTGCTTTTTCTTGAGAAATGAAAACTTGATTTAATTTCTTATTTTTCTTACGAGGATAAAGTGCATAGACTGTAAAACCAATCACTAGACCAATCATCGTATCAAATAACCGATCTCTCAAAAACACAATCGGCTCTCCGTCCCCTTTTCCGACCAATACCATCACTGTAATAACGACAATAACCATCGTGAATTTTTTAGTGAACAGATAACTCAGCATAACCGCGAGCGCTGCGCCAATCGGGATCATAATGTAATGATGATTGGGAACTAATAAATAGACAAGAGCGGCAAGAAGTCCCCCAACGATAGTTCCGATAATCCGTTCAATGCTTGATTTATATGTATCCCCCTTACTCATTTGTGCGGTAATATAAATCGCATTAAATACATACGTTGGATAAACTATCCAATCCCCCATAACTGGAAATAGTAACACTGCTATCGTAATACTAATTAATACTTTAGCAACTCGAGGATCAAGAGCGAGACGTTCTCTCATAGAAATCTTTTTCATTTCTTTTCTCCCCCTTCTGCTAATTCATGCATTCCGACTTTCACAGCTTGAAAGTTCTCGACAAATTTTTTCACATGAAAAGAAGCAACCGGATCGGCCTCTTTTGCGTTAATTTCATCAGAAACTTGCACATTAATCTGAGCAAGCGCTTGTTTCGCTTCTTCCGACAAGCCCACTCGGCCAATATCTTCCATTGTCTGCATATGGAAAAAAAGTTGCAAATAATTAGGGAGTAAAGCCTGATATAATTCCACATGACGAGGATTAGCTTTTTTACTAGCACTGTATTCTTTAATAAACATTTGAGATTGAACAAAAATACTGTATAGTGGTTTTGCGATAAACTTACCATTATTTTTAAATACACTTTCAATTTCTTTGTCAAATAGCCCTACCAATTGTTTCATAATTGTCTGAACCGTTTTTTCGAGAGGTAAATGTACATATTTCACGACTAGTTGAACAAGTAAAAAGAAGACAAAAACATCAATTAACGCGACGATAATCATGACATATAGTGGCATTGGCAAATCATCTGTTCCTAGAAAATAGAGTGCTGTCCCAATCGCTAGCGTCATTACCATATATTTCTGCGGCATCAAGAAATTCACCGCTAAAATAACGACTATCATGACAACATAGTAAATATACACATTGATTGGGAAAAAATAGGTGCTTATTATGACAAAAACGCATGCTAGAGTGAATGCTAGCGCAATTTGGGGAATGACTTTTCTTGTAATTCCATATGTAGGTTGCATCGAAATAATCCCAATTAGTACTACGATAGGTAATACGCCGGCCAAATCAGGAAAAATTACGGTATGGACCACGACACAAATACTCGCATAAATAAACGCTTGCAACATTTGAATGAATCCACGAGCGCCGATTTTATCAAGCAAAAATTTCTTCATCTGTTCCCCCTCTTTCTGTCCCTTTATGTGAAGCTCTGTAACTATAATAGAAAATAACTGGCTAGATAGCAAGCGGTAAAGCGTATGCAATAAAAAAACCTAAGAATATAATCGACATGCTGACATATCTTTTTATATTTCATAGGTTTATTTTTTATTGGATTTTTTCTTGTAATCGTTCAATATCATCATCAGAACCGATAACGATTAGAATATCCCCTTCATGAAGGACATCGTTGGCTTCAGGGGTGATAATCATTTGTTTATCTTTTTTAATACCAACAATATTCACGCCAAAAGAGTTACGGAAGTCTAAATCGACTAGGCTCTTTCCAAGGAAACGCGGATCAGATACGGAAATTTCAACAAGACTATATTCATCCGATAGTTCGAGATAATCTAGCATGTTTTTTGAGACGATATAATGAGCGATACGTCGACCCATATCCCGTTCAGGATGGACAACTCGATCTGCCCCAATTTTATCAAGTAATTTGGCATGTTTATCATTCGTCGCTTTTGCGGTAACGTATTTTACGCCCATTTCTTTTAAAATAAGTGTAGTTAAGATACTCGACTGAATATCCTCACCAATCGCAACGATAACATGCTCAAAATTACGAATACCAAGCTGACGTAGCGCGTTTTCATCTGTTGAATTAGCGATAACTGCATGGGTTGCAATGGACATATATTCGTTGACACGTTCTTCATCCGAATCAATCGCAAGTACTTCCATTCCTTGCTCGACAAGTGAACGACAAATACTTCCGCCGAATCGCCCAAGACCGATGACTGCAAATCCTTCTTTCATGTGTATGTTACCTCCTTGCTACTTTTTTTCTACTAAGTCATGTTTAAATGCATAGATTGCTGCTTGCGTACGATCTTGCACATCTAATTTCGATAAAATATTACTTACATGCGTCTTCACCGTTTTTAAAGTGATGAAAAGTTCATCCGCAATTTCTTGATTAGACTTACCTTCTGCGATTAAAAGTAAGATTTCATTTTCACGATTCGTTAAATCATCATGTAAGTTTTTTTCTGGTTTGGCAGTAAGTCTTTGCATCATTTTACCAGTTACTTCTGGCTCAAGGACAGAATCTCCGCCATATGTAGCACGAATCGCATCCGCAATTTCACTTGCAGTAGAAGTTTTAAGCATATAACTGCTCGCTCCTGCTTCCAGTGCCGGGTATACTTTTTCATCATCAATAAAACTAGTGACGATAATGATTTTAGCTTCTTTCCAGTTTTGCATTATTTCTTTCGTCGCTTCGATACCGTCCATTTCGTCCATAACTAAATCCATTAAAATAATATCTGGACGCAATTCTAAAGCCATATCAGCGCCTTCGCGACCGTTCTCTGCCTCGCCCACTACTTCCATGTCATCTTGCACAGAAAGATAAGCTGAGACTCCTATACGTACCATTTCGTGATCATCTACAAGTAATACTTTTATCATTCGCTTTCCACGTCCTTTTTCGCAACAAGTGGGATTTTTATTTCTACGCTAGTTCCTCTACCTGGGAAACTAATTATTTTGATGGTGCCGCCAAATTCGGCAACTCGTTCTCGCATATTTTGCAAGCCATAAGATCCTTGTCGAACATTATCCATATCAAATCCAACGCCGTCATCGACTACTTTCATCACAGCTAAATTATCCATTGTGACTAAGCGCACTTCTAATAATTTCGCTTTAGAATGTCGTAATGTGTTGGAAAGCAATTCTTGAACAATACGGAATAAATGATCTTCAATACCTTTTTGCAAATTAATATCCTCGATTTGCCATTCTACTTCAATTGGCAATTTCGTTGTTAATTCTTTTAATAATTGCTCTATACCAGTTTTTAATGATTTACCTTCAAGTTGTGTTGGACGTAGATGAAGTAATAAGGCACGCATCTCTGATTGAGATTCATTCACGATGGACTCGACCATTTTTAATTGCTTTTGCATGGCTGGTGTCGCGCTTTTTTCACTTTGTTCATTCAATGCTGATAAAAGCATCATCGCTGCAAAAAGTTGTTGACTCACTGAATCATGCAATTCTCTAGCAATCCGGTGCCGCTCTTCTGACAAAATTGCTTCTTTCGTTTGGCCCGTTGATTCAGCGCGGTCGCTTGCAAGTTTTTGTGTCAAAATCGTTTGTGCTTTCATTTTATCACGTAAGCGGTCGATTTGCTTGTATACTTGCTGTACTTCTAAAAAGTTTTCATCTTCTTCACTTGTAATCTTTTTCTCCAAATCGCCTTGTCCGAGCAGCCGAATCGAAAAGTCAATCGATTCAAATTTTTGTTTAACAAAATACCCGAGCAAACCGCCTATAATTAAACCAATCGAAATGGCTGTAAGCGGAACAAAGACGACAAAGGGAATGTAAAAGACTTTTTGTTCGATGAGGATTTTATACCAAGAGCCTTCGCTAAAAAAATAGTATCCGACCGTTCCGATAGCTGTTGCAACAAGCAGTAACCCTGAGCAAACTGCCATCATCAGTTTCGAAAAACTCATAGTCTAATCACCTCTAAATCTCCAAAAATTACAGAAGTCATGATTTTCACTTTTCGTGCGGAACTTTCGTAATTATCTGAGTAGACCTTGATGCTATTATTTTGAATAGAAGTGCTTTCTTTATCATATTGGATGTTTCCGAAAATTGCGGAATGTTCAATGCAAATACCGATATCAAATGGAACAAGTACCCGAATTTTCCCTGAGACACTGCGAATCATAATGACACTTTCACCAGTGGGTAAAACGGTATTCCCTAAATCGAGAATTGTATCACCAATACCTGTTTGAATATTGATGTCATCCCACTCATACACTACATCAAGTATACGTTGGTTCCCGAACCACTGATTGCGAATAAATTTATCTGTGCGGTCCATCTTGCTGTCCGGTTCTCTCGTTTTGAGCATCAATAATTGGGGTGCCCGCTTCCGACTAATATAGTGAATGATCGCATAAATACCTGCAACAACAAGTCCAACTTTAAACGTGGTTGTAAGTAACACGGCGATAATGATAAATACGATACCGATAAATAATGAGTTTCTTGCACTTTTCTTTGTTGCGCTTGCCTTCCTTGATGTAAAGATAAAAAATATCCCGAGTGCAAATAAAATAAGCAACTCCCACTGGAACAGCATCTCCAAACCAACGCCAACAATAATCGCAATTAAAAATACAAAAACAACCGAGCTTTCCATTTTTTTCAAGCTGACACACCTCCTTACGTTCCTCTTTTGACAAAGTTATTTCTCGATTTTTGCTACTTTGTACATGCTGTGTTAATTATAGCGAGGATTTACTGATTGAAACAACCGCGCTAGTTGGAACATCCCCTACTACTTTAGTCCGATGTTTCTTCCGTGATTTTTGTAACGACGCCATTCTCTTGAGTGATTCGTCTTGCTTTTAAAAGCGTACCAATTGCACGCTTGAATTGGGCTTTACTAATACCAAATTTGGCACGAATGGCATCTGGATCTGATTTATCTCCGAATGGCATTTCTCCGCCAACACTTCGCAAATAAGTTAAAATCATTTCCGCATCATCATTTAATACTTCATGCGCTCTACCACGAAGCGATAAATTAAGAGAGCCGTCTGGTTTTACAGCGATAACACGGGCCTTCACACGTTCCCCCATTCTTGGTTCCGAAGTTCGTTCACTTTCATGAATAAATCCGATATGAAAATCATCCGTAAAAACAAATGAACCGACTTTTAATAAACGATAAATAGTTCCTTCGATATTTTGGTTAAATAAATCTTGCTCTGCTCGAACGGCAATTGCACGGAATTGTTCTTCTTCTGCAAGAACACCCCAAACACGATTTTCTTCATCTACACGTAGCGCAATCATCACGCGATCTTCTTTTTTAGGCCACAAGTGTGGTAAAGCAGGTAAGTCGTCCAATGATACCACCACATCTTTTTCAATGCCGATATCGACAAAAACACCTAAATGTTTACGTACTTCTGTTACTGTTCCCCAGCCGTAATGTCCTACTTGGATTTTTGGAATAATCGTTGTTGCTGCAATTTCGCGGTCATAGTCCACAAAAATAAATACGGTTACTTCTGCTCCAACAGCAAGTTCCGCTTCATGTGTATTAGATTTAGATAAAAAAACAGTTACTCCGTCTTTTTCAAGGAGCCATCCTGTATCTTTGATTTCTTTCACTGTCATTACTTGGCTTTTGCCAATATAGTTATTCACTTTTTTTCCACCTTTTCCTTAAGAATAGTCTTGTTTCATTATAGCTTATCTAAGCTTGTAAGGCTACCTACTACAAAGAATCAATCTTTGTTTATTTGTTGCTGTAAAATATCGATTTTTTCTTTTAAAATGTCTTTGGAAAAATCATTGGCTTCTCTAGCTGCACTTCCAACATGATAATCGGTATGATTTAGAGTCGCTTGAAAAGTAGTGATATTTTCTGGTTTGACGCCACTTCCAACTAAAATCCGGAAAGAATCTGGTTGTTTTTCGCTATCTTGAATCCAACGTTTTAACCGTGGCAAGGAATCAAGTGCGCTCGCTGTCCCGCCTGAAGTTAATAATTGCTTGATGTCTTTTCCGTATGTACGTAAAACTTGATAACTTGCTTCGATGTCTTTAGTTGCTTCTAGCGCCCTGTGAAAAGTTAGGTCCAAATCACCTTTCCACTCTATTACTTTTTCGAGAAGGACTTGATCGATATCGCCGCCTGCTGTAATACCACCATAAACAATCCCTTGCACGCCAACTTCTTTCGCAAGTTCAATGTCTCGTTCCATAACGATTCTAGCTGCTTCGTCATAGACAAAAGAAAAACTATGTGGCCGAATCATCATCATTGCTGGTAATTTAGACGCGTGCACAATTTCTTTAATAGCTCCGTAACTTGGAGTCAAACCGCCTTCACTTATTGCTGAAACTACTTCCATTCTATTAGCGCCGTATTTTTCCGCTAAGTATGCATCTCTTGGATTTTGAACTATCACTTCTAACATATTATTCCCGCTCCTTTTAATTACTAATTACCTTCATTCTACCCTTTTACGACGTGCTTGAATACTAAAAAATCCATGAAAAGAAAATTACCTCTCCACGGATTTTTGTTTCATTATTTTAAATTAGTTGTAATGACTTCCGTTTTTCCTGCTTCTACTTTTGTTACAGCATGGAAATCAAAATCATATTTACCTTCTGAGCTATTCGTTATAACCATTGGTACAACAGTACTTGCAGCATTTTTCTCAATAAAATCAAAGTCAGCTTCTACAATAGGATCGCCTACTCTCACTTTATCTCCCACACTTACTAACACGTTGAACCCTTCACCATTTAAGGATACGGTTTCTAAGCCGATATGAACAAGAATTTCTTGCCCCATATCCGTACGAATACCAAAAGCATGTTTTGTTTCTGCAAGTTGAATAATTTTTCCGTCGATTGGAGCGACAATGGTACCTGTTTCTGGTTTAATCGCAATGCCTTCTCCCATCATTTTTTGATTAAAAACTGGATCTGGAACATCTTCTAACGCAATAACCTGTCCAGTTACGTGAGCGAATAGAATTTCTTGTTTTGATTTTTTTAAGAATTTTTTAAACATTCATCTTCCTCCTAGCAATTTCATGAATCAACTACTATTTTACCCTTATAGAGAAAAAAAGGCACGGAGAAACTATCAAGGATCACTTGATTTTCTTCATGCCTTTTTAAAAGTTTATTTGCTTGTTTTTAAATCTTCAATGGAATTAATGTTTGTCATGTATTTCGGTACTGCTAGACCGATTTTAGCACCTTTTAAGTTTGGTCCTAAATCTTCAAATTTTCCTTTATAATCTTTGTAGTAGATTCCGGAAGTATTTGGAAGCCATGCTGCAACCATACCATCAGCTGCATCCGTTGCAACGGACGCCCACATTGGTTGAATTTCCATTGCTTGAATCGTTGGTTTGTAGCCAACTTGTTTTAATGCTTCTGCAACGACATTTGTGGAGGCAATTTCAGAATCCCAAGCTACATAAGTTAACTTGATTTCATCGCCATCTACTTTTTCCACGCCATCCGTCCATTTTGCTACTTTTTCTGGATTGTTTTTAATCCATTTTTTAGCAGCTTCTTCTGGATCTACGCCGTCATTAACTTCTAACATTACTTCAGACATATCTTCAGCAGTCCAGAAGAAATTATCTAGCACTTGGTACGCGGAAGGTTTATCTTCTTTTAAGCCTTTACGCACGATGGTGTGGATATTTTCTGCGTTCCCATATACGTTTTTGGGATCATCTAAAAATTTCAAATCAAATTTTGTAAACATCCAGTGCGGGGTCCAACCAGTCACGACAATCGGGCGCTTATCTTTCATCGCTTTTTGAAGTGTACTTGTCATAGCCGCGGTAGAACTTGTTTGTAATTGCCAATTATCATCATCTAAATGGTAATCTTTAATCGCATTTTGTGTTGCAAGCATAATTCCTGCTCCAGCATCAATTCCTGTGATTGTATAATTGATTTGTTCGCCTAAATCTTTTTTCGCGTCATAAGGAGCAAGGGTTGTCCCGCAGGCTGCTAAAGTGAAAATAAGCATAGCCAAAACTGCGGTGGTGATTAATTTTTTTAGCAATCTACTCTCCTCCTTATTCTGATTTCGCTTTTTTATTGAAAGCTTGTGTCAGACGGTCTAGGATGATTGCTACGATAACAATCGCAATCCCAGCTACAAATCCGCCACCAGCGTCGTTACGTCCTACTGCGAAGTAAACACGTGTTCCAAGTCCCATTGCACCGATCATTGAAGCAATTACGACCATGGAAAGTGCTAACATGATACTTTGGTTAATACCCGCCATCATGGTTGATTTCGCCATTGGCAGCTGTACTTTCCAAAGTTTTTGCCAAGGTGTTGAACCGAACGAATCGGCTGCTTCTACAAGCTCTGTTGAAACTTGGCGAATACCTAGATTAGTCATACGAACAGTTGGAGGCATTGCGAAAATAACAGAAGCCACAACCCCTGGAACCATTCCAATTCCGAAAAATGCTACGGCAGGAATTAAGTAAACGAAGGCTGGCATAGTTTGCATAAAATCGAGTACCGGTTTGAAGATACTTTCAACAATATTGCTTTTCGCCATCCAAATACCAAGTGGAACACCAATAACAAGCGCAATTAAACTACTTGTCAGGACGAGCGTTAATGTTTGTGTCATGTCGCGCCAGAAATCTAAGTTCCAGATTAACAGTAAACCGACAACTTCAAAGATAATTAAACCCCATTTTTTGCCTTTACGGTTTACCCAAAATGTGCCAAATACAAGTAAAATAATAAATAACCATGGTGGAACTAAATCGAACACCCATTGGAATGCATCAACAATCCCGCCAATGATATTTGTAATTACATTAAAAAATCCTTCAAATTGCGTTAAGCCATCCACTAATTTATCAATCCAACTAGCTAATGGAATCGTTGGAATATTAGGCATTAACGTTCACCTCGTTTCCAGAAAGTGCGGCCAGAACGGATCCGCGAATAATAATTCCTTTTAATTTCCCATCTTCGGTTACAGCGATCGGAATCGTTGTTGTCGAGATAGTATCCATGATTTCTGCAAGCGGCGTATCTAGGCCAGTTGTAGGCACATCACGATGTAAAGCTGTTTCTAGTGAAGTAATATTTTCTTTTACTAGTTTAGAAACTTCCGCTGCATGGACAATACCAACTAGCTCACGATTACGTTTAACAACGAATACACTGGAAGTTCCAGCCTCACGCATCCGTTTAAGCGCAACACGAGGACCATCTTTTTCAAAATTAACGATTTCTGGACGTATCATTACGTTGCTCGCTGTATAAACTTTGGAACGATCTACATCTTCAATAAATTTTTCAACATATTCATTTGCTGGATGTGCCAGAATTTCTTCCGGGGAACCTGTTTGAACGACAGAACCATCACGCATAATCATAATGTGGTCGCCAATACGAAGTGCCTCATCCAAATCATGGGTAATAAAGATGATTGTTTTCTTCATTTTATCTTGTAAATCTAGTAATTGATCTTGCATATCTTTTCTGTTAAGTGGGTCAAGTGCAGAGAAAGCCTCATCCATTAATAAAATATCTGGATTGTTAGCAAGTGCTCTCGCAAGCCCTACACGTTGCTGCATCCCACCAGAAAGTTGCGAAGGATATTGATCGCCGTAACCAGCTAAACCAACAAGTGCAAGCGATTCTGCTGCATTTTTCTCGCGCTCTTCTTTGTCCATTCCTTGAATTTCAAGGCCGTATTCTACGTTACGATTAATCGTTCTATTCGGAAATAAACCAAAGTTTTGGAAGACCATACTCATGCTTTTTCTTCTGACTTCCAAAAGTTCTTTTTTATTTAGACTAGATAGTTCTTTTCCGTCAAGCCAAATTTTTCCGCTCGTAGGCTCAATTAGACGGTTTAAAAGTCGTACCAAAGTCGACTTCCCACTACCAGAAAGCCCCATAATAACGAAAATTTCTCCTTCTTCTACGCTAAAAGATGCTTTATTAACACCAATAGTCGCCCCTGTTTCTTTCAAAATATCTGTTTTCGATTTCCCCTGAGAAAGTAAAGAAGATGCTTTGGAAGCCTTTTTTCCAAAAATTTTCGTTAGCTCTTCTACTTTAATCTTGCTCAAAATAAAATCCCCTTTCTTTTTTTAGATTGAATTATTTACTAGGCAAAAATTCGGCCCATATCACTTTTAAAAAAGCAATAACATTTATCATTGTACACAAGTTTTGGCTCAGTTTCACATCATACAGTTTGGTTTGCGCTATTTTGCACATTTTAGAAAGCGCCTCCATCTTACAACAACAGTGGCTGACAGTTTTTTAATTTTTTTTGTAAAAAAGGAGGATTTTTCAAGAAAAAAGCGCTTTTTCTGGGGATAATTTATTTTAAAAACAGCATTTTTGTAAAATATTTGTTAGAATAGAAAAGGACATTTCATTAGGAAGGGGGAGATGAAATGGATGGAGAACTTTCAAAGGATGTGGACCAGAAGATGAATTTACTCAAAAAGTGGTTCAGTTCTATTGACTGGGACCAATTTTGGAATCATGTTATTTCAGTTGGAATAAAAATTGCCATTTTAATTGCTCTTTATTTTATTTTCCGCGTGGTTGGTAATAAAATTATCCGTAGTTTCTTCCGCAAATATCGGCAACAACAAGCAGTTTCTGTTGGGCGCGCGGATACGTTAGAAAGCTTGATTTCTAATTTTTACGGCTATGTTTTATTTTTCACTTTTGCGATTTTATTATTACAGAACTTTATGGATGTTACAGCGATTATTGCAAGTGCTGGGGTGGCGAGTTTGGCCATTGCCTTTGGTGCTCAAGGGCTTGTTAGTGACGTTGTGACTGGATTTTTTATTCTACTTGAACGTCAACTTGATGTTGGTGATACGATTACCATTGGACTAGTTAATGGAACAGTAGAAGCACTTGGACTTAGAACAACACAGGTACGTGATTTTGATGGCACGCTTCATTTCATTCCTAACAGACAAATTATGGTCGTTAGTAATCATTCGCGCGGTAATATGCGTGTGATGGTGGACATTCAAATTAGTCCACATGAAGATCCGGAAAAAGCAATTAAAATTATTGGTGAGGTTTGTGACGTAGCTGCAAAAGAAAATAAAAATATCGTTGAGCCCCCTGTTGTATTAGGTGTGCAAAACATTGACGCAACAAATATGATTATCCGCGTAGTCGGTAAAGCAGTGAACGGCGAGCAGTATTCTGTTCAACGTGACTTACTCAAAGATATTCGCGAAGCACTCGCAGAAAACGAAATCGAACTACCACTCAATTTTGTTAGCTCATTCGGACCAAATAATAATTAAAAAGACGCCAATTCGCTCCTTGTGAGAACGAATTGACGTCTTTTTATTTACTTTCCAAAAAGTGGATTAATACATCAATTGCAAATGGAATAGCTTCTTCTTTTGGACTAAGTTTCGCGTGATGCAAACTGTACTCGGAATCCACGCCTAACCAAAACATAAACCCTTTAATTTCAGATAAAAAGTAACCAAAGTCTTCTCCAGTCATCGCTGAACGAGCTGGCACATAACTTTCTGGATATTGTTCTTCCAAAAAGTGGATGAATTCTTCTGTTTCAACTGGATCATTGTCCACTTGATAGTAATCGGATCCAGGATGGAATTCTACTTCACATTGGTAGGCTTCTTCCCATCCTTTTGCTAGCTGTTTCAAACGAGTCCAAACAATCTGCATTGTTTCAGGGGAAAGCGTTCGAATGGTTCCATCTAAATAAGCGGTTTCCGCAATGACATTTTGAATTTCGCCGCCATGAATCCGTCCAATCGTGATAACCGCGCTATCCATTGGATCAATATTCCGGCTTATAATTGTTTGCATTTGTCCGACAAACGCACTTGCCGCGACAACCATATCATTCGCCAAATGAGGATACGCCGCATGGCCACCTTTTCCTTTAAACGAAATAAAAAGTTCCGATGTATTCGCAAAAAGTAAACCTGGCTTAATCGCAATTTCTCCAACTTTGTACTCTGGTGCGATATGGAGCCCGTAAATACTGTCTGGTCGCCACTCGGCAAATTCCGCACTTTCCATGATAGGTTTGGCACCACCTGGACCTTCTTCGGCAGGCTGAAACACGAAGAGTAAGTTATCTTTAGCTGGTTTACTTGCAAAATGCGTCAATACACCAAGTGCGATACTCATATGTAAATCGTGCCCACAAGCATGCATATTCCCAGGATGTTTTGATGCAAAAGGCAGCCCAGTTTCTTCTGTAATTGGTAATGCATCAATATCGGTACGATAACCAATTGTTTTTTCTGGATTGTTTCCTTTTACTAAAACCAAAATCCCCGTACGCCATTTTTTCACTTCTAAATGTTCACTCGGTAATTTGCTAATATAATCTAATAAATAAGCTTGTGTTTTGAGCTCTTTATAACCTGTTTCAGGAATTTGGTGTAACTCACGTCGAATGGCAATAAATTCATTTAACACGGCGATTCTCTCCTTCTAAAAAAGGACTGCTTCGCCAACAGACGAAACAGTTCCCTTTGATTTTTAAAGTTGACGAAGTTCTTGCATGATTTCTGTTTTAGAAGCTGTTTTTGCATCTAATTTTTTAAGTTCACGTGCAGGAATCCCAGCTACAACTGTTCCAGGAGCTACGTCTTTTGTAACGATTGCGCCAGCTGCTACAACCGCACCTTCACCAATGCGTACGCCTTCTAAAACAACCACATTCGCGCCAACAACTACATTATCTTCTACAATTACTGGTTGAGCGGATGGTGGTTCCACTACGCCAGCAAGCACAGAACCTGCTCCGATATGGCAATTTTTACCAACCGTTGCGCGCCCGCCTAGAACAACATTCATATCAATCATCGTACCGTCACCGATAACAGAACCGATATTAATGCTTGCTCCCATCATAATTACAGCATTATCACCAATAGTTACTTGGTCGCGAATAACTGCGCCTGGCTCAATACGCGCGTTAATATTTTTCATATCTAACAAAGGAATAGCTGAGTTACGACGATCATTTTCGATAACGTAATCTTCAATATTCGCTTTATTTGCTTCTAATAATGGCTCAACAACTGCCCATTCTCCAAAAATAGTTCCCGCATTTCCAGTAATGAAAGTTTTAACATCACTAGGGAAATCAATTTTTTCTAAGTCCCCTTTAAGGTAAACTTTTACAGGTGTTGCTTTCTTGCTATTTTGAATAAAAGAAATAATTTGGTGTGCATCCATTTGTTCCATGAATTTTTGTCCCCTTCCGATACGTTCTGCTTTCTATTTTGCCATAGCTATTTAACTTGTTCAAGGAATTTATCTGTTATTTCTAAAAACGCCTTCACTTGTGGTAAACTGAGTGACTGTTCATACGTCAGTAAATTTGTTTCTCGACTTAAAATCGAGCCATCTTTTTCTGTTAAGGGAATTTTGTTGATTTTATCCGTGTAGCCTAACATCGTCACTTCCGGCAAAATCGCAAAACCAATACCATTTAGAGCCATTTGCCTAGAGGTTTCCATTTGGTCCATTAACATCGCTTGACGCGGCATTTTCCCGAAATTTCGTTGCCAATAATCTTGAATCACTTGGTAATAATTCGAATCACTGCGAAATTGGATAAATGGTCGATTAGTTTGGAAAACTTCTTCAATTTTGGTAATTTCCGTATCTACTAAAATTAATTTGTCATTAAATAATGGTTTTTGAACACTTTTCCAAGTAGAGCTTCCGCGAACAATACCAATATGGACGTTTCCTGCGGCTAGTTGTTGCGTAACCTCACTGCTCCAACCGGTTACAAGTGAAATCTGCACATTAGGGTATGCCCTTGAAAAAGCTTTTAGCACACGAGGCAGCCACATTTGCGCTACTACACTCGCACAGGCGATACGTAGTGTTCCGCGGACAACACCTTCCATTGCTTCGAGTTTTTCTTGAATAGTATGTTCTCGTTCAATAACACTAGACGCATGACGAACAATAGCTTCTCCTTCTGGTGTAAGCAACAGCCCTTTTTGTGTACGAATAAAAATTTTAGTATTCCATCTACTTTCGATTGTTTGCAAGCGTTGCGATAAGGCGGGTTGGCTTAAAAAAAGTTTTTCCGCACTTTTGCGCATATTAAGTTCTTCGGCTAAACAAACAAGCAATTCGTATTCTGTTACAATCATCTATTTTCCTCCACCTGCAAATGAATATAACGGTTGACTTGTTTTAAGACAACACGTCTTGTTACTATTCCTTCAAAATGGTGGTCCGCATCTACAACACAAACAAAAGGATGATCCACAAGTAAGTGTACAATTCGCTCGTTATTATTAAAATCTTTAATTACTGGGAAATCCGTCTGCATGACATCTTCTACTTTTAAATCCTCTAACCGTTCAAATTCAATACGTTCGAGTCCAAGAATGGCATCCGTGATCATTGCTGCACTTATTAACCCATGGAGTTTAAATTCAAAGTCTAGCACAGGAATAACTGAATAACCGCATTTAGTTAAAACAAGTAATGCATGTTCTAAATTATTACCAAGCTGTACATGAGCCACCTTTTCAGCGGAAATCATCGAATCAGCTAGTTCATTGTCAATAAATTGTCCAAATCTATTTGAGATCATTTAGAATCTTCCTCTTCCTTTATTTTCAAGCTCTACGAAGTTTCTTTCAACTTTTTCAAATAAAACGAAACTTTTCCATCTCCTATTCTACCATACTATTTGGTCTGATTTCTTTCATTTTGTGCTTGAAAACAAAAAAAGCTGTGAATATAAAATTCACAGCCCTTAAGTAAATAACCGGATTATCCGATTTTTACCATGTTATTCGTTTTCTTGTAGCGTTTCAAAAATTTCGATAGCAGTCATATCAATATCATCGAATTGATATTTACTATTGTCGCCATAGATTTCTACTTCAAATGAGTTAGAAGCTTGAAAAAACTTCACTTCGCACACGGGCGTACCATTTTTTTCAAAACGTCTTGCTTGTGTTTCAGCTGACTCATCTTCTTGCATTGCATGTAAACGTTGAATAATTCCCAATAACTGAGACATCTTACACTCTCCTCTCAAATCCACCATCTGACGTGCAAAAATTGGCATACCTTGCTGTTACTACGCGCGTGGCAATGCTTTTTTACATATTTCCTCATATCTGGTTTTTTCGCCATATCTTATTTCTTTCACTATACTACCAAATTTTATCGCAAACCGCACGTATAACGCAAGGGTTCTGGAAATATTCAGAAAAAGAAATTATTTTAAATTAACCTAAAAGACACGATTTGTTCTATTTTGCCGTTGTTTTATCCAAAAAAAGACTATAAAAAGGGATTAACCTTTCTACAGTCTTTGATAATTAAAATTCATTTTTCCGATTAGCAGTAGCGCTGATAATCATTTTTGTCGCTCGCACGATGGTTTTGTGACGATTGAAACCTTTAACGCATATAGTTTGATCACCAATTGTTGCAAATACTTCGCCCCATGAACCACAAGGATTAAAGCCATAAGCATGTATTTTTAGCAAGCCATCTTTCGTTGGAAAAAAGAGAGCTTCGTATTTACCTGGTTTAGTCATATCCGGCGGCCCCTTCCACTTTGAAGTAATCATTTCTAACTGAAAATGATTATCATTATTAAAACTATCTTATAGCATTCTACATAAAAGTGCAAGGTTTTTTAGGTATATTTTCAGACATTTTGCTTTTCTTCCTTTTTAAGCTATAATGGAATGAAATCACGAAGCTTACTCCCACCTGATTTTCACGGGATTTTCTTATAAAGAAAGGTGACGAAAATGACAAAATCTATTCGACCAGAATTACGCGATATTCAAGTAAGTGGTATCAGAACTTTTAATACACGAGTGACGGGTATTCCTGATATGATCCGTTTAACACTTGGCGAACCTGACTTCCCAACGCCAGAGCATGTCAAACAGGCGGCCATTTCAGCAATAGAAGAAAACTTCACCAACTATACACCCAATGCCGGGATGCCAGAATTACTCGAAGCAGCTTCCACTTATTTTCATGAAAAATATGACTTGTCCTATAATAATAAAGAAATCATCGTTACGGTCGGCGCTACAGAGGCTATCTCCGTTGCCTTGCAAACGATTTTGGAGCCTGGGGATGAAGTTATCTTACCAGACCCTATTTATCCAGGTTACGAGCCTCTAATTACGTTAAATAGAGCGCACCCGGTTAAAGTTGATACGACCGAAACTAATTTCAAATTAACACCTGAACAATTACGTGCTCATATCACGCCAAAAACTAAAGCACTTATCATTCCTTATCCATCCAATCCGACCGGTGTTACACTCTCTAAAAAAGAACTTTTCGCATTAGCAGAAGTATTAAAAGAAACAGGTATTTTTGTCATTGCTGATGAGATTTACAGTGAATTAACTTATCACGAAGAGCATGTGAGCATTGCGCCTTTACTAAGAGAGCAGACAATCGTTATCAACGGTTTATCAAAATCTCACGCAATGATTGGTTGGCGAATTGGCTTTTTACTTGCACCAGAAGCCCTTACACAAGAAATGTTGAAAATCCATCAATATTCGGTTACTTGCGCAAGTTCCATTTCCCAAAAAGCAGCACTAGAAGCCCTTACTAACGGCAAAGACGATGCTTTCCAAATGCGAACTGAATACAAAACACGCGCTAATTTCACCCAAGATCGACTAGAAAAAATGGGCTTTACTGTCATTCCACCGGATGGTGCATTTTACTTCTTCGTCAAACTTCCCGATGAAATAACCGAAAATGCTTTCGATTGGGCTGTAAAACTTGCTGAAGAAGCCAAAGTAGCAGTTGTCCCCGGAAATGCCTTTTCCGAAAAAGGCGATCGTTATTTCCGCCTTTCTTACGCCACTTCCTTTAATAATCTTGCTGAAGCATTAGACCGAATGGCTCAATTTATAGCAAAATAAAAAGAAACATCCACTAACTTAAATTAGTGGATGTTTTTTTAACGATAATATTTGATAAGCGCTTGTGTGCCTTCTTCACTCAAACCTTGCTCTGCTAGTGTTTGATACATTTTTTCAGCTAAAGTTAAACCTGGAAGCTCTAGTCCCATTTGTTTTGCTTCAGAAATCGCTATTCCCATGTCTTTTATGAAATGCTTAATAAAGAAACCTGGAGAAAAATCATCCTTAAGTACACGCGGAATCAAGTTTGTAAGCGACCAACTGCCAGCTGCACCACCTGAAATTGAATCCAGAACACGTGATGGATTCAGCCCAGCCGCCTCGGCATAAATTATTGCCTCAGTCACACCAATCATGTTGGAAGCAATCGCAATTTGATTCACCATTTTCGTATGTTGTCCAGCACCTGCATCCCCTTGTAAAATAACACTACTGCCAAGAATGTCTAAAATTGGTTTCACTTTTAAAAACACTTCTTCAGACCCGCCGACCATAATTGCGAGTGTGCCATTTTTCGCGCCAATGTCACCACCCGAAACAGGAGCATCGAGTACACCAATTCCTTTTTCCGCTCCTACTTTAGCAATTTTTTTCGCCAAAGCTGGGGAGGAAGTTGTCATATCAATCGCAACAGCACCAGAGGATAAATTAGCTAAAAATCCATTCTCATCTAAGTAAAGCTGTTCGACATCTTGTGGATAACCGACCATTGATATTAAAATATCCACTTGGCTTGCAAGTGAAGCAGGACTAGCTTCCCAGTGCGCCCCTTTATGCAAAAGCTCTTCTGCCTTTGATTTAGTACGCGTATAAACAAACACTTCATAGCCAGCTTCAAGTAAATGCAAAGCCATGCTCGAGCCCATCACACCTGTACCAACAAATCCTATTTTTTCCACTTGAAATCCCTCCTACCTAAATGTGATACCAATAATTGCTAAAAATATAAAGAATAATGCAGCTAAGCCAAATAATATTAAATGAACTTTTTTGTACATAACGGTAATAGCAATAAATTCACGAATCAAAGCATTGGGCATATAATAAAGGGCTGTTTTTGCACCGATACCTTGACTTTTCAGGCCAGCTTTTCTTGCATATAAACCAGCTCGGAATAAGTGAAAGTTATTAGTCGAAAACAAACTATTATAATCAGGCATAATGGCATCCATTTTTGCTTTAGAAAATTGCATATTTTGAAGTGTGTTGACTGATTGATCTTCCATTATAATAAAAGTTTCATCAATACCCTTACTAATCAAATAATCCCGCATTGCTTGTGCTTCGGAAACAGTTTCATTTGCCCCTTGTCCACCAGAAACGATAAAAGTAGCACGCTTACCTGTTTTTGAATATTGTTTTTCATAAAATGCGATGGCACGATTTAATCTACTTGCAAGTAATGGTGGCACCCTGTCTCCACCAATCAAACCACTACCTAACACAATGAGGAAGTCCTGATTGTATCTTGGGAAATTGAATTGATATAAAAACGTTGATAAAAGAAAAGATAAAAATAAAAACGAAAAATATCCTACAAAAGCCATTACAAATAACACGACTACCCCAAGTATCGGGCTACCGTTTTTCAATATACTACCAAACCAAGCAATAAATAATATAATGATTACTAAACCAATAAATAACGGAAGCATATTAGCAAGTTTACGGCCTTCTCGTTTCAACATTAAACGCCCATTAACAATAAGCGTTGTCCCCAAACCAATAATAAAAAATGGAATAAGTAAGAACAGTAAAATTAATACTGTATCCATAATAGAAACGATTAATTCATTCCCGTTTGAAAAAGTAACGTAAATCAGTGAAAGTAAAGAGAAAAATAGTGCAATCGTTAAAATTATCCCGTTACTGATTCTTCGTCTATCTATAATAGACAAAACAATGAAAAGCAGCAGAAAAAAACCTGCTAATGAATAGATTACCAACCTTGTTGCCTCCTTTTTAAGCTAACTGTATTTTTAATTATACTTTGACACTCCCTTTTTCACAACACAAAAAGACCTAGACACTTAAAATGCCTAGGTCTTGATTCAGAAATTATTCTGCAGTATATTTTTCAACTAATTCTACAACTTCTTCTGCTGTAGATTTATTTAAAGCTTCTTCCGCTAATTTCACCATTTCAGATTGATCTAAACGTTTGATTAACGAACGAGATTTAAGAATGCTTGAAGCACTCATTGAAAATTCATCTAAGCCTAAGCCTAAAAGAAGTGGTACAGCCGTTTGATCTCCAGCCATTTCCCCACACATACCAGTCCATTTGCCCTCTTTATGAGATGCATCGATAACCATTTTGACTAAACGTAAAATGGATGGATTGTATGGTTGGTAAAGGTAAGAAACGCGTTCGTTCATACGGTCCGCAGCCATTGTATACTGAATTAAGTCATTTGTTCCGATAGAGAAGAAATCAACTTCTTTTGCAAATTGATCAGCAAGAACTGCAGCGGCAGGAATTTCAATCATAATTCCAAGTTCGATGGAATCAGATACTTCTGTTCCAGCAGCTTTTAGTTTTGCTTTCTCATCTAGTAAAATATCACGTGCTTGACGGAATTCATTTACTGTTGCAATCATCGGGAACATAATTTTTAAGTTACCATATACACTTGCGCGAAGTAAGGCGCGAAGTTGTGTACGGAATAATTCTTCATTCGCAAAACAAAGACGAATTGCACGGAATCCTAAGAATGGGTTCATTTCTTCAGGAAGTTCTAGGTATGGTAACGTTTTGTCGCCACCGATATCTAATGTACGAACAACCACAGATTTTCCGTCCATTCCGGAAACTACTGCTTTATAAGCTTCGAATTGCTCTTCTTCTGTTGGGAAATTGTCGCGACCCATGTACAAGAATTCTGTACGATAAAGTCCAACTGCTTCCCCGCCGTTAGAAATAACACCTTCTAAATCATTCGGAGTTCCGATGTTTGCTGCAAGCTCCACGTGAACGCCGTCTTTAGAAACGGTTTTTTCATTTTTAAGTTTATCCCATTCTGCTTGTTGTAAAGCAAAATCAGATTTAATTTTTTCATAGTGAGCGATTTGTTCTTCTGTTGGGTGGATGATAACATTACCTTCCAAACCATCAATAATAACAATATCATTTTTCGCTACGCTAGCAGTAACTTCTTTTGTTCCAACTACTGCTGGAATTTCAAGAGAACGTGCCATAATAGCGGAGTGAGAAGTACGTCCACCAATATCCGTTACGAAACCTTTAACAAAGTTACGGTTAAGTTGTGCGGTATCGGAAGGCGTTAAATCAGCTGCAACAACAACTACTTCCTCATCAATTAAAGCTGGATTAGGAATAGTTACACCTAGTAAGTGAGAAAGAACACGTTTACGTACATCTTTAATATCCGCTGCACGTTCACGCATGTATTCGTTGTCCATAGATTCAAACATACCAATAAACATGTCTGTCGTTTCTTGTAAAGCTGTTTCTGCATTCGTTTTAGAGTTTTTGATGCTTTCTTCGATTGGTCCTGTTAATTCAGGATCATTTAATACTAGAAGATGCGCGTCAAAAATTTGTGCCTTATCTTCGCCTAAGTCTTTAGCAGCTTTCTCACGAATCATTGAAAGTTCTGTTCTAGAAACTTCTAACGCGCTTTCAAAACGCTTTACTTCACTTTCAACATCCGTAACTTCTGTTTTTTCATAGGAAAGATCAGGTTCAACGAGCAGATAAGCTTTCGCAATGGCAATCCCATCAGATGCTGCGATACCTTTCAACTCTTTAGCCATTATTCAGCCAATCCTTCTTTCTTAAGAACTTCAGTTAGTCCTTCAATTGCTTCTTTTTCATCGCTACCTTCAGTGTAGATAGTAATGTCAGCGCCTTTACCAATACCAAGAGACATAACGCCCATGATTGATTTAAGGTTTACTTTTTTGCCAGTGTATTCAATTTGAACGTCAGAGCTGTATTTACTTGCAGCCTGCACCAATAGAGTTGCTGGGCGTGCGTGAATTCCTGTTTCATCGATTACTACAAAACTTGCTTGTTCCATAATTTACATTCTCCTTTGTAAAGAAATTTGTTGTAACCTTTTAAGCCGAAAAATTTTCAGCAAAAAAGACTATCCCTCAATTAAAAAGAGTACCATGTTTTACCTATTGTTACAACTATTTGATTAAAAATTTTTTAGAATGTTTTTTTGTAGAGCACCTTGTTTCACTCTTTTTAAATAGAAAAAATAGAGTGTTTTTTTAAATTTGTCACTAAATTGTTTCCATTTTGAATTAAATAGCACTTTTTAATGGCTTATAGTTGATTTTAATAGCATTTTAGTGCAAAATTTAAGGAAGGTTCAAAAATGCATACATTCTTTTTCAGCAAGATAGAGGCAACACCGAAAATTGAAGGAGTGATAACAATGGCAAAAGCACATGTTGGAGACATTATTGAATTTAAGGATGGCCTTACAGGAATCGTTGAAAAACTCAACGAAAACTCCGTTATTGTCGACTTAACTTATATGGAAAATTTTAAAGATTTAGGGATTGAAGAAAAAACAGTAGTCAATCACAAAAATTACCAAATTATTCATTCTGTAGAAGAAGAGGAAGAAGAAACAGAAGAATAAGAAAACAAAATATTTTTTTAAGTGCGCAAAAATAAAGCATTTCCGAGAGATAATGCTCTATATTTTTGCGTTTTTTATATGTATATAAATCAGGCAAAGGAGCGTTTGAATTTGGAAAGCAAAAAGAAAATTGCCATTATTGGTGCTGGACCAGGTGGTTTGGCAGCCGGTATGCTATTAAGTCAACTAGGTTATCAAGTAAGCATCTATGAAAAAAATGATCGCATTGGTGGAAGAACGGCATTGCACAAAATGGGTAAGTACTCATTTGATGTCGGACCTTCTGCACTTACAATGACGCATGTTTTGACTTCTCTTTTTATGGATTGTAATCGCAATATTTTGGATTATGTTTCGCTTTTACCAATCAATCCTATTCATACGCTTTATTTTAAAGATATTACATTCCCTCTTTACAGTGATCAATCTGAAACAAAAGCGGTTATTCAAACATATTTTCCAGGCGAAGAAGATGGATTTGATCGCTTTATGAAAGAAAACACAAAAAAAATGCTGTATATATCGCCGCTCAATCAATTTAATTATAGTTCTTTGTTTGATTTTTTCCGTCCAACAACTTTGCGTGCTATTCCTAGTTTGACGCTTGGACGATCGTTGATGGATGATTTAGCCAGATATTTTAATAGTAAGTACCTTCGTCTCGCATTTTCTTTACAGATGCGCTATTTAGGTATGTCACCTTGGGATATTCCAGCTGCTTATAGTATTATTCCTTTTTCCGAATATTACTATGGCACTTTTCATCCCATTGGTGGACAAAATAAAATTGTCGAGGCAATGCAGCAAGTAGTTACAGAAAACAAAGGGAAGTTCTTCTTTAATTCCGAAGTAACTGAATTTGAATCGAATGGTAAAGAAATAACCGGAGCTGTTCTTGCTAATGGGAAAACAATCGAAGCAGATTATTATTTCACCAACCTGGATTTCATTTATTCTTTAACTAACGAGCATCCAGATAAATTGGACAAAAAAGAATATTCCTCTTCTGCTTTTATTCTTTACTTAGGTTTAAAAACAGTATTGCCTTTTTCACATCAGTCGATTATTTTCCCTCAAAATTACCGAGAATATGCGAATAATACGATGCATAAAAAAATTCTTTCTAATGATATCGCGATACATTTGACCAATCCTTCTGCAACCGATAATACTATGGCGCCAATTAATCATTCTAGCGTTCGAATTATGGTTCCAGTTCCTAATAATACGAGTAATATTGATTGGGAAAAAGAAACTCCTGCTTTTCGCCAATTAATTTTAGATACGGTAAAAGAGCGTCTATCCGTACCCGATTTAGAAGCGAATATTGAAGAAGAATATATTATCACACCGCTAGACTGGGAAAAGAAATATCATGTTAAACACGGTGCTATCTTTGGTTTACAACACTTATGGCGCCAACATGGTTACTTACACCCTTCCAAAAAATTCCCACCATTTAAAAATTTATTTGTGATTGGCGCTGGCGCAATGTCGGGTAGCTCTCTTCCGTTCATCATTGAAAACGCGCAAATCGCAACCCAGAAATTTTTACAAAAAGAAAAGAAATCCGAGTAATCATTCGGATTTCTTTTTGGGCTGCGCTTCTTTTTCCAAACTGAAAAAATAACAAGCAGTGAAAATAATATTAGAAACGATAATAATCGCAATAGATGTCCATAAATCAAGGTAAAAGGACAAAAATACGAAAAAGGCAATAATAATCCAATAAACAATGACAATTTCTGATTTTAAATCTGGATATTTTAGACGCTCCCAACTATCCGTTAAACTCAAAATAAAGTAAATCATTAAATGTAAAATAAGTCCTAAAAGCCACCAATTAATAAAGTCAGATAACTGCAAAATCGTGAAGCCGTTTTGCGTAATGTAAAGTTGTTTTGATTGCATTGTAATTGGTTCGATTAAAACCTCAAAAATCATTACCATCGTAGCTGCGATAAACGAATAAATACCTCCACGAATCCAGTCAATATTAATTTTCAGCGTAATTTCTCGAGCGATAATATGTGTACCCGCAACCATTCCGACCCAAATAAAGCCCATCGTAATAGGAATACCGTATACACTCCCACCTAATGTAGAACCGATATACTCATCCGTATAACTTAGTTGCATCCATTCAATACAAGTACTGACAACAAATATAAGTAACGTTATAGCAGAACCAAGCCATTTACCATATTGCATAATAAAGAAAACAGCCGCAAAAACACCAGTAAATACTAAAAATAATGATTGCACTGCAGTTAGCTCTGGCGGAATAATGTGTAAGGATACTAACAAAACGCTGCCTAAAAACCAGAATATATAAATCCAAAGTAAAAATTTGTAGTTTTTTTCTAACATCTATGAACCACTCCTATTTTTTCATTATATAGGATTTATTAAATTGCACAACTTTTATCTTATCTTTTGTTTAATTGTTGCCAAACGATTTCATTTGTTTTAAAGTAGTATGAGAAGTATTTGTTAAGAAGAGGTGTAAAGTATTTTGAAGAGCATCAAGATCGATTATAAACTTGTACTGGGACTTATTTTATGTGCCCTACTTGTTATCTTAACATATCAGTTCCCACGTGTTTTTTGGTATTTATATGGAGCTGGGATGTTATTTTTACTTAGTTTTGTGATTTTTAATGATGATTTAAAAAAAGAGTATTCGTTCGTTAAAGGCATTTTGCCCGGTATTTTCTCCGGAATTGTCCTTTATATTATTTTTTACATAGGCGCCTTTATTATTAAAGTAATGCCAGGCGGTCTAGAAAATTCTGTAGAAGCTGCTTTTAATAAGTATTCGACGCACTCTTTGATAATTTGGTTACTGCTTATCGTGGCCATTATCCCTGGAGAAGAAATTTTCTGGCGTGGCTTCGTATTAAAACGATTAAACCACTATTTCAATCCTTGGTTTTCGAATGTTTTTGCAGCGTTACTATGTATGGTAATGATGTTCCCAAGTGGCAACTTTGCAGCGATTATCGGTATCTTTGTCGCTTCGCTCGTATGGAATATCATGTATTCCTATCGCCCAAGCCTACTCATGCTATATTTATCGCATTTAACCTTTGCGTTTTTGTTACTCGCAGCCTTACCAATTTATTAAAAATAGCACAAAAACGCTCCTTTTATAGGGGTGTTTTTTTTGTAAAAAAATATAAGCAAAATACTTGAAAGTCAAAATAGGTCAGTATATAATAAAGTCATAAGGTCAAAGATAGTCAAAGTCAAGACCTTTCATTTCTCATTTTTAAAAGGAGGAAATTATATATGAACTGTGAAAAATGTAATCAAAATCCAGCAACAATCCAACTATATATGAATATTAATGGCAAGCGTGTAGAAATGCCGCTTTGTGCCTCTTGTTATGCAGAAGTTAGAAATCAAGCCAACTTTGGCGCAAATGAGTTTCCGGGAGCAAGCGGTTCTCCGTTTGACGATATTTTCCGTCAATTGAGTGGTGCTGCTAGTCAAGCAAACCGTGAACAAAGAAGCCAAGCAAACGCACAAGTACAAACACAAACTGCTGGTGGCGGCAATGGTTTACTAGATGAATTTGGAACAAACTTAACAGATATGGCGAAAAATGAGCAACTCGACCCTGTCATCGGTCGTGACAAAGAAATTAAACGCGTCATTGAAATATTAAACCGCCGTAATAAAAATAATCCAGTCTTAATTGGTGAACCAGGTGTTGGTAAAACAGCTGTCGTCGAAGGACTTGCAAATGCGATTGTCGCAGGAGAAGTTCCAAGCAAATTAATGAACAAAGAAGTTATCTTATTAGATGTCGCTTCACTTGTTTCTGGAACAGGGATCCGTGGTCAATTTGAAGAACGCATGAAACAACTAATTAAAGAGCTACAAGAACGTAAAAACACGATTCTATTTATTGATGAAGTGCATACGATTGTTGGGGCAGGTTCCGCAGAAGGCTCGATGGATGCAGGAAACATTCTAAAACCAGCTCTAGCTCGTGGCGATTTACAAATGATTGGCGCTACTACGCTAAAAGAGTACCGCACAATCGAAAAAGACGCCGCACTTGAGCGTCGTTTCCAACCAGTAACTGTAAGCGAACCATCCACAAAAGAAACGCTAACTATTTTAAATGGTTTAAAACCAAAATACGAAGATTTCCATGAAGTAGTTTATTCACCAGAAGCATTATCAGCTGCAGTTGAATTAAGCGCTCGTTACATCCAAGATCGTCATTTGCCAGACAAAGCGATTGATTTAATGGATGAAGTTGGTTCCAAATACAATCTATCTATTGAAAAATTGGACGAAAATACCGTGAGCGAACGTGTTGCCCGTTTAGAAGAGGAAAAAAATCAAGCTCTTCAAATGGAAGACTACGAAAAGGCAGCTAAAGTTCGTGACGAGATTACTCGCTTAGAAGAAAATAAAACAAGCAATTCCTTCTCAGAACGCCCAGTCATCCAAGCATCTGATATCCAAGCGATTATTGAAGAAAAAACTGGCATCCCAGTAGGACGTTTACAAGAAGACGAGCAATCCAAAATGAAGAACTTAGAAAGCAACTTAACTGGTAAAGTTATTGGTCAAGAAGATGCTGTAAGAAAAGTAGCCAAAGCAATTCGTCGTAGTCGTGTTGGACTTAAATCAAAAAATCGCCCAATTGGTTCCTTCCTATTTGTTGGACCAACTGGTGTCGGAAAAACAGAACTTGGACGCACGCTAGCTCGTGAATTATTCGGTACTAGTGAAGCGATGATTCGTTTAGACATGAGTGAATTCATGGAAAAACACAGCGTCTCTAAATTAATCGGTTCCCCTCCTGGCTATGTTGGTCACGAAGAAGCTGGACAATTAACAGAAAAAGTTCGTCGCAATCCGTATAGCATCATTTTGTTAGACGAAATCGAAAAAGCACATCCAGACGTTCAACATATGTTCCTGCAAATTTTAGAAGACGGTCGACTAACTGATTCACAAGGACGTACAGTGAGCTTTAAAGATACAGTCATCATTATGACAAGTAACGCTGGCGCAACTGACACAGAAGCTTCTGTCGGCTTTAATACAACAACCGAATCAAAACTTGAAAAAGGTTCTGACATCTTAGCAAAATTAGGTGCATACTTCAAGCCAGAATTCTTAAACCGTCTAGACAGCGTCATTGAATTTAAATCCCTAGAAAAAGACGATTTAGTACAAATCATCGACTTAATGCTCGTTGATTTAAATGAAATGCTCGCTCAAGAAGATGTGACAATCGATGTTTCTAAAGAAGTAAAAGAACATTTGATTGACCTTGGTTATGACCCTAAATTCGGAGCACGTCCACTACGCCGGACTATCCAAGAACACCTAGAAGATGCCATTGCCGACAGTTTAATTGAACAACCAGAAGCAAAACATCTCGTTGCAACCCTTAACGATAATAAAGAAATTACTATAACAGAACAAGTAACAGTGTAATAAAAAAGGCTTGAGTTAACTTAAACTCAAGCCTTTTTCTAATGCAAGTAAATATTGTTTCTTATCTACATCCGCCCCATTATAGCCCCCAAGCTCTCCATTACTTTTCACACATCTGTGACATGGAATAATAATCGGAATTGGATTAGCGCGATTCGCTTGTCCTACTGCTTGCACAGCTTTAGGGCTACCTGCTGAAATCGCAATATCTTTATAACTCACAACAACCCCATACGGAATTTCGCTCAATGCTTGCCAAACCTTTTGTTGAAAATCGGTTCCTTTAAGGAGCACCGGCAAATCAAAATGCTCTCTCTTACCTTCAAAATAGTCATCTAGTTGGGTAGTTAATGCTTGAAAAAGTTCTTTTTCTATTATATTTCCTTCTTGAAGTTCCCAATTTTTTGGCTCGTCATACGAAATATTCCTAATCCACTTTTCATCAATAGTTATAAATAAATCACCCACTGGCGATGATTTTTGTTGTTTTAGCATTCTGTCGCTCCTCTCCCCTCAAGTTATTATTTTAAAGATAGCACGTCCCTCTTCCATTCGCAACTAGCTGTCATGCCCTGTTAATATTTGATACTTTTTGTTACTTAACTGTTGGATAAGCGTTACAGAATTTAGGGTAAAATAAACAATAGTTTATCAACATAGAATAGAAAGGACTGTTTTTTATGGAACAAACCGCCTTAAAGCGGGAAAGTTATTTCGACAATGCCAAGTTTATTCTAATTTTTCTAGTAGTTTTCGGGCATTTTCTCCAAACATTTATCGCGGATTATGCGGGTGTACGTGTGCTTTATATTTATATCTACACGTTTCACATGCCTGCTTTTGTGCTAATATCCGGATTTTTCGCTAAAAGTTTTGGTAAGCCTGGTTATTTAAAAAAGACGATGAAAAAGCTCATTTTACCTTATGTGTTTTTTCAGCTAATATATAGTATTTTTTATTATTTTCTTTTAAGTAAAGACAGCCTTTCTATTAAACTACTTGATCCAGAGTGGTCACTTTGGTTTTTACTTAGTTTGTTTTTCTGGAATTTAATGCTTTTTGTTTTTGCAAAAATTAAGCCGTGGAAGTCGATAAGTATTGCTCTTTTTATTGGGTTAGTAGCTGGATATTTTGATATTATTGGGGGTTATTTGAGTTTATCTCGGACACTTGTATTTTTCCCATTTTTCTTAGTTGGTTATTTTCTAAAGAAAGAACATTTTTACTATCTTAAAACCCATTTTGCTATGATTCTTGGTGGAATTTTCATTGTTTTACTTTTATCCTTTATCACGCTTCATCCTAACTTAAATGATAAGTGGTTTTTAGGTTCTAAGCCTTATGCAAACTTTGTGGAAGTTAAGTCGCTAGGGCTATTCATTCGCGCACTTGTCTATTTGATTAGCTTTGGTTCGATTGCAGCTTTTTTCAGTTTTATTCCTAGAAAGAGGTTATTTTTCACTAAATGGGGTAAAAATACGTTATATGTTTATTTGTTACATGGCTTCTTTATTAAGTTTTTTCGTGAAGGTGGCCAGACTGACTTTCAATATAGCCCGTCGACATTTTTACTACTATTCGTCATTACTTTTGTTTTAACGGTATTATTATCAAGTCGATTGGTGAAAATATTCGTTCAACCGGTAATCGAACTGAGGGTATCGATGCTGCGAGATGTGTTTAGCCGCTTAACAAAACGGGAAAGTTATTAAACGTATAGATAGAAAAAGGAGGTTGTATTATGGGTTCAAGAAAACCAGAAATTATTATCGGATTAATTGGCTCTATCATTGGGGTTCTAGTTGGCTTTTGGATTATTAATTATGGAGATTCAGTCACAGATTATATACAAACATTTACTTATTTACCTGGTGAATTAGGTAACGAGTTAGCAAATCTAGGGTGGATTACATTAATCGCATCTGTAGTTGCATTAATTGCTTCCCTTCTAATCAAATCAGCTCCACGTGGTTGGGGTGTTATCTTAGTAATTATCGGTATCGTGCTCTTCTTCGTTATCGGAACTGCTTGGATTATCTCCGGAATCTTAATCACTTTAACTGGTTTAATGGGTATTTTCAGACGCCCCGTTCCAAAATCAAAATATTAAAAATCACCTCTTGGTCACTTTGATCAAGAGGTTTTTTCATGGACAAAAAAGCCATTCTGCAATCAGAATGGCTTTTATATTAACCTGTAATAATTTTCTCTTTTGGTAAACGAATCGCATTTTTAGGTTGATTTTTATTTCTTAAACTTAGCATTGAGTACATAATACCAACGCGCCCAATAAACATTAATGCAATAATAATAATTTTACCCGGCGTAGATAAATCTGGTGTCAACCCTACAGAAAGCCCTGTAGTACCAAACGCCGAAAAGACTTCAAAAATGACGGCAATTAACGAGGCGGTCTCTGTTTGCATTAAAACGACTATGGCCGATATACTCAAAAACCCTGCTACTAACGTGACCGCGAGTGACTTCCGCACGTCTTCTTGATGCAATTCCCGACCAAAAATGTACACATGCTTTCGACCGCGAATAACCGAATAAATGAATAAAATCGTAATCGCAAAAGTTGTCGTTCGAATCCCACCACCAACTGAACTTGGCGATGCTCCAATAAACATTAAGAAGGAAACGAGCAACAACGTAGAGATTGACAATGCCCCACTATCAATCGTTTGTAAGCCTGCGCTTCGTGATGTTGCAGATAAGAACATCGAATTAAAGAACCCGAAATCCCAACTTTTCCCACTAAAGAAATGTTGATATTCAAACAGCCAAATGAGCAGCCCACCAACAATTAAAAGCACAAAATAAGTTAGCGTCGTCACTTTGACAAAAAGGGAAAAGCGAAACGGAATTAACGTATTTTTCTCAAATAAAAATCTCCGCGTTTCAAGTAATACTGGGAAACCAATCGCACCTGCAATGATTAACAGAATCGAAATAAATTGAACAAAATAATCATTGGCGAATGGCATTAACGATTTACCTGTGATATCAACGCCCGCATTGGTCACGAGTGAAACGGAATTGTATAATCCTTGGAACATTGCGTCCCAAAAATTCGGATAAAGTGGAATAAAGTAAATTCCCAAAATCAAGGCCCCGATTAACTCAATACCGAAAATAAGCACTAGAATCTCACGAAGCATCCGAACCATCCCGCTCATTGTAAATTGGTTAGTATCTGTCATAATTAACTGGCGTTGTTTCAATCCAATTCGTCTTTTTAAAATTAAATAGAAAAACGTACTAATCATCATAACACCGAGTCCACCAATTTGGAAAATCGCCATCAATACCCAAATACCGGCCGTGCTATACGTCTGACTTACATCTACTGTCGTTAATCCTGTTACACTAACTGAACTCGCCGCCGTAAAAAGTGTATCAATAAACGATACCTTTACCCCTTTTTGTAACGTAAATGGCAAGCTTAATACGATAGTAGAAATCGTCACTGCCAGAAAATAATACGCAATAATCACTTGAACGGGCGTCATGCGTGCTAAAACAAGCTTTAATCTTCTGCGTAGTTTTACTTCCTGATCATATTCAAACTCTTTTGGTTTTCTTCTCTTTTTTTCTCGCAATGATATAACCACCCAAACCTATTATTATCATAACCGACCAGAATGTCAGCTTCCAAACGGCTGAATCTGGAAAATCTTCTGGAATAATTGCTACAGATGGATGTGCTAGCGTTAGAACCGCCATTTTCACACCAACCCAACCAACAATTAAAAACGCTGCTGTTTCAAGTGTAGGGTAACGCTCTAATAATTTAACCACCTGTGTGGCTGCAAAACGAATTACAACAAGTCCTGCGATACCACCAAGGAACATCACGATAAATTGCCCACCGTTCATTCCCCCAATATCAAAATCCCCTAAATCTGGCAAAGTAACAACTAATGCCGCTGCAGCTAACATGGAATCCAGAGCAAAAGCTATATCCGTCAATTCCACACGTGCTACTACACCCCAAAAGGAAGTTGATTTGGCTTCTGATGTTTCTTTGACTTCTTCTTGCTTGCCTTTTTTAAGGCGCCACATGTGCTTAATTGCTAAGTACAATAAATAAACCGCGCCGATAGCTTGTATTTCCCAAATTTTTACTAAAAATGAAATTAAAAATAATGCCACAAAACGGAAAACAAAAGCCCCAACTAACCCATAAAATAAGGCTTTTCGTTGCTTATCGTGCGGTAGACCTTTAACAATAACTGCCATAACTACGGCGTTGTCCGCTGATAGAATTCCTTCTAGTACTACTAAAACAAGGAAAACTAACGCGTATTCGCCCCAAATAGAAACATCCATTCCTCATTCACCATCCTTCTACTCTATCATAAAATTATGTTTTCAGCATCTGGTTGTATGTAAAACCAGAAGTACAAATATGCACTTCTGGTCTATTAGAAATTATTTAGTTGTTTCTGCTTTTTTCTTACTACGATAGGAAACGAACCAGCCCCATAGAATAATAAGAATCATGACACCCCAGAAAATTAATTTCCAAAGCGTTGACTCAGGGAAACTGTGTGGAATTACCCCAAGACTAGGATGTGCTAATGTATAAATAACTAGCTTCACGCCTACCCAACCAACAATTAAAAATGCGGCTGTTTCGAGACTTGGATAACTTTTTAGTAATTTAACAAATTGTGTTGCTGCAAAACGGATAATGATTAGACCGACAAGTCCACCTAAGAACATAATCGCAAATTGGCCAGTATCAATTCCCCCAATGTGTCCCCATCCTGTTTCTGGAAGAGTAATGGCAAGGGCTACTGCCGCAAGCATGGAATCAATCGCAAACGCTATATCTGCAATCTCTACTTTTAAAACAGTCATCCAAAAACCAGAGCCAGCTTTTTCTTTCTTTTCTTTTTCTCCGTCTTTCCCTTTGGCATGTTTCCAAATATGACTAATCGCAATATAAAGTAAATATGCGGCACCTAGCGCTTGAACTTGCCAAACATTTGCCAAAAAGGAAATTAAGAACAATGCGCCAAAACGGAAAACAAAGGCACCCATCAATCCGTAAAATAACGCTTTTTTCTGTTGTTTATCTGGGAGATGTTTGACCATAACAGCCATAACCACTGCATTATCTGCCGCTAAAATCCCCTCAAGACCGATTAGGACAAGTAACACCCAACCGTACTCTAAAATCATTGCTGTATCCACTAATTCTTTTCCTCCTTTGTTCTATTAAAATGTCAAAGATCTCCTATTTTGAAGAAACAAAAAAGCGAGACCTGCCCGTAAAGGCAAAGGTCTCGCTAACATTTAAAATTAAATGTGATAAAACCGATGATATCTCTATCATGTAATGACGACTTTATCCTGATTAAAAAGCTAATCAGCGCTACTCCCCTCTGACATTTGTCAAAGAACGATATATGATTACCTAGAGAATAATACCATAATATAGAACTTCTCGTCAACTAATTTTTCTCACAAACTTTTTAAACGGCTAAGTCTTTCGTTTTTGCGCTACTAGCTATTTTAATATTATGGATTGTGAATAGCGTCATACCGATTATGCACGTAAGAATTTCAGTAGCCGTCAAGGACCAAATCACGCCCATAAGTCCGAAATAATGTTGTCCTAAAATGATGACTGGAATAAAAATGATGCCTTGTGAAACAGACATAATCGTAGCCGGAATCGCTTTCCCAATCGCTTGAAAAGTACTCGTAAACAGCCCCGTAAATCCACTGAAAAGAGAAGATATCAGCATTGCAACCATAATATGAACACCAAGCGTTATCACACTTTGACTGTCACTAAATAGATGCATCACTTGGAAACGGAAGATGAATACCAGACTCGAAAGGAGAAGCACAATAAGCCCGATACTAATGGCAGTAGCCCGTATTGCTTTTTCAAACCGCGCAATATTACCCGAACCGTAATTATAAGCTAACAGTGGAATAATCCCCATGTAAAGTCCCATACAAATAAATTCAGGGAGCTGCACCACCCGAAGCGCCACGCCAAAACCTGCAACTACTCCTTCCCCGTAAATCATCGAATAATGATTTAAAACGAGCGTTGTCACAATGAGGAATAACGATAAGAGCAACTCTGAAACACCAATTTTAAACACATTTTGAACGATTTCTTTTGTTGCTTTAAACCATTTAAAACGAATCGATAAATAATCACTTTTCTTCTCTAAATACCAAGCATAGTAAATCAGCGAAAATAAACTTGCTAATCCTACCGAAACTGCGGCCCCCACCACATTAAAATCAAAATACAAAATAAGTAATGGATCAAATACTAAATTAACAACTGTAGCAATTATCATTCCGTTCATAGAAACCCGCGAAGCTCCCTCAGCCCGAACTACCTGTTCTAAAGCAAAATTCGCGATAATAAACGGGCTACAAATTAAAAGCACCAATGTATAATTTTTCGTGTGTAAAAAGCTCGTTGCATCTGCCCCAAGAAAATGAGTAACTGGATTAATCAAAAAGCCAAGCAAAACCGCGCAGATAATTCCTAATGCTAAACTTCCATATAAAACAAAGGCGGATACTTGTTTCGCCTTTATTCCCTCTTCTTTCCCAAGTAAGCGAGAAATATACGTTCCGCCACCGACTCCAAACATATTACCAATTGCCATCAAAACGGTGAACATCGGTAATCCAAGTGTCACGGCGGTTAACATCGACGTATCATGCAACAAGCCTATAAAGAATGCATTGATAATGTTATATATGACCCCTACAGACATTCCAAGCATCATCGGAATCGATAAATGTGCTATCGCTTTAGGAATGCTCGCTTTTGTTAAATAATAATTATCTGAGTGTTTCATTTTGGTTCCCCCTCAAAATTAGTTAGAATTCTAACTATATAGTTAAATTTTTTTATTCCGTATTGTCGTCAATTTTACTAAGTAGATCAATAAAGATTTTATACTCGTCAGCGGAAAGGATTTTTTTCGCTTTATCATCTTCACGCGGGAAGGATTCATTAAATTCGTCCACTATTCGTTTACCTTCTTCAGTTAAAGTGACCACTTTTTCTCTGCCGTCTCGAATGCTTGGTTTGCGTGAAATTAATTCTTTTTTCTCGAGTCCTTGAATGAGGCTAGTGATACTTGCGCCACGCGTTTGGAAGATTCGCTGAAGATCTTTTTGGATAATTTCATTTGCCGCATTATCATTTAAAAACCCTAGAACTCTAGCTTGTTGAGTTGTCAGCCCAAATTGAGCTACTTTTGCGTCCATTTTCCGTTTGGATTTAATCATAATCGAACGGATTAACGTATCCATCGTCTTCTCTCTTCTCACGAGTATTCCTCCTTATTAATTAGAATTCTAACTAATTATAGCGCGTTTCGAAAAATTGTCAAGCAAAAAAACAACCTATTTGCGAAAGTACAAATAGGTTGCAGCTATTATAGTAATGAAGTTAATTCGATATCTGGATTTTTATCATTAAACCAATTAATCGCGAATTCATTTTCGAATAAGAATAACGGTTGGTCGAAGCGGTCTTTTACGAGCATGCTTCGAGCTGTGGATAGTTTTTCATCCGCATCTTCTTCTTTGACCCAACGAGCGATTTTTTTGCCGATTGGTTCCATCCGAATTTCTGAATTATACTCGCCGCGCATTCTGTGTTCGAATACTTCAAATTGCAACTGACCAACAGCCCCAATAATGTATTCTTCCGTACGCCACGTTTTAAATAATTGAATCGCACCTTCTTGAACAAGTTGCTCGACGCCTTTATGAAAATGCTTTTGTTTCATAACATTTTTCGCATAAACACGCATAAATAATTCTGGTGTAAACTGCGGAAGTTTTTCAAATTCGAGTTTTTTACTTCCATTAGTAATCGTATCGCCAATTTGGTAATTACCCGTGTCGTACAAACCGATAATATCACCAGCTACCGCACGATTAACAGTTTCCCGGTCATCCGCCATAAACTGCGTTGAGTTAGCGAGCTTCATACTTTTCCCTGTTCGCGTTAACGTAACATTCATGCCGCGTTCAAATTCGCCTGAACAAATTCGAATAAAGGCAATCCGGTCACGGTGAGCAGGATTCATATTCGCTTGGATTTTAAAAATAAAGCCAGAGAACTTCGGATTGTCAGCTTCAATCACGCCTTCATTTGATTCATGACTTGAAGGAGATGGCGCAAAATCAACAAATGTACGTAAGAAAGTTTCTACACCAAAGTTAGTTAAGGCACTTCCAAAGAATACTGGTGTTTGTTCACCGGCAATAATACGTTCCCGGCTAAAATCATTTCCAGCCTCATCAAGTAACATAATTTCTTCCAATGCTTGATCATAATAAAGTGATTTTTGAATAGCATGAGCTTCTTTCAAATCACCATCTTCACCAAGTGGTAAGAAACGCTCATCTTCTTCCGAGCGATATTGCTCAATCACACGATGATAACGGTCATAAAGCCCAGCAAGCTCTTTCCCCATACCAATTGGCCAGTTCATTGGATACGATTCAATGCCAAGAACTTCTTCTAATTCAGCAAGTAATTCAAGCGGCATTTTCCCTTGACGGTCCATTTTGTTAATAAAAGTAAAAATTGGAATTCCGCGCATTCGACAAACTTTGAAAAGTTTTAGCGTTTGGGCTTCAATCCCTTTCGCAGCATCGATAACCATAACCGCACTATCCACTGCCATCAATGTCCGGTACGTATCCTCACTGAAATCCGAGTGACCCGGTGTATCCAAAATATTAATTCTTGAACCATTATAATCAAACTGCATCACAGAACTCGTTACCGAGATACCACGTTGTTTTTCAATTTCCATCCAGTCACTTGTCGCAAACTTGCCAGATTTCTTTCCCTTTACAGTCCCAGCTGAACGGATAACGCCACCGAATAATAATAATTGTTCCGTAATCGTCGTTTTCCCAGCATCCGGGTGAGAAATAATCGCAAACGTTTTGCGTGAAGCAACTTCTTTTTGCAAATCTTGACTCATTGTTATTTTCCTCCTAGATTCATTCACATTCCATTAGTATAGCATAACTAGGAGAATTTCGGCTGATTTTTTATTCAAAAATTATTTTGTTTGTCGTTTCATGAGGATGACAGATAATACACCAAACACGACTGCAAAGGCACTTAAAATAAGTAAACTAAGTCCTGTTGTAACTGTTTTATCACCCCAATAAATCGTAATTCCAATCATTTCTTTTGTAGCATCCATCGCCTGAGTATTACCTGCAAAAACTTGTTGCAGAGGCTCTTTCGTCATGATTTCTCGAATAGTAGATGCCCCGTATGTGAAAGGAAAACATTTCATCGCAGTTTGCACCGCAGCCGGTAGTGAACCAATGGGTAAATAAATCCCAGCAATAAAACCAATAACAGTCCCAACAATCGTCGAAACAGAACTAAAGGCACTCGCTTTTTTCACCAAGCTAGCGATAAAGAACATCATACTACTACAACAGAAAACATTTATCAAAATAATCCCAATTAAACGAAGCCAGCTCTCAAACGGTAAAAATTCTCCGCCAGTCAACCAAATATACATTTCCCCAACAAAAAGTGTTACAACAGACAATAAGAAGGAAGCAACTAGTCCACTAACAATATAACTAATAACAATACGCCATCTGGAAGCAGGCGTTATCGCAAAGCTTCTCGCAATACTTAATTCTTCATCATGTACTTTCAAAGAAAAAACAGCTAACGATACTGTCACAGGTGTAATGGATAATATCCCCGCAATCACCCACGTGTTCACTAATTCTTGAATCCCTATCGTTTTTCCAGAAGCCTGTTTGAACATTTCTTCCATATTATTTCCTAAAAAAATCGCATACAGCCCAATAATAATCAAAACTGTTAGTAATGACATAAACACAGCTGTTCTATCTCGAAAATAAATTTTTAAATTACGACTAATCATTGGACTCCTCCTTAATCATCGAAATAAAAGCGTCATCTAAGTTCCCTTTAATCACTTCAAAAGAACCGTAAAGTCCAGCTGTTTGATTTAAAATAGCCAATATTTCGACATCTTGATTTATCACATCCACACGCATCGTTTCTTTAGTAACTTTAAATGGTAAATTTATTTTTTCTATTATTGTTTGGAGTTCTGCTACCTTCGCATCATAAAAGAAAATTTTATCTACAGAAAAGCGACTTCTAATGTTTGCTGGTGTGCCTTGCGCAATAATTTTTCCTTTGTGGATTACAGCGAGCTGATCCGCATCTTTCGCTTCTTCTAAGTAATGTGTCGTCAAAAACACTGTCATTCCTAATTCTTCGCGCAAATAATCAATAATTTTCCAGACACTTACTCTTGTTTTTGGATCTAGCCCCGTCGTTGGCTCATCTAATAGCAAAATTTCTGGATCATGCATAATCGCCCTAGCTATTTCCGCTCGACGCTTTTGACCACCAGACAATTTTTCAAAGCGACGATTTAAAATATCCTCAATCCCCATAATAGAAGAAACTAGCGCTAATCGTTCTGTAATTTCCGCTTTTGTTTTCCCGTATAAACTTGCTCGGTTATATAAATTTTCGCGCACCGTCAGTAAATCATCCAACACATTTTCTTGAAAAACAACGCCTAACTTTTGTCGAAATGATTTTCGGTTTTTAAAAGTTAACTTTTCATCCGCTATGAAAATCTCTCCAGATGTTGGTTCGCTTTCTGTACAAATCATACTAAGTGTAGTTGATTTACCCGCACCATTTTCGCCTAAAAAAGCAAATAATGAGCCTTTTTCTACTTCTAAATTAATGCCTTTAACTGCCTCGACTTTACCAAATTTTTTAACTACATTGGTCAATTTTATCATTTTGTCTCCCTTTCTCGCATTTCTGCTAGTTTTTGATTAATTTCATTACTGAATTTTGTATCTCGCAAAGTGAAAAAAATGTGCATTACAAGGAAAGTCACACAAATAAAGCCAAAAATGATCATAAATCCAGCTATATTATGATACCAATCCAGCAACCAACCAAGTCCTAATATAGCCGCGCCAATAAAGAAGAAAAAAGCAATCAATCGACTATAAAAAGCGAGTTTTGTTTTCACAGAGTTATTAAAGAATAATTGCTGCACAAAGGTTGTCACAATACTAAAACCTAGCATAATAAAAATATCACGAATTACGACTACTTCTGATTCACCAGTTGCGATATAAGAGCAAATCATCGTAATAATAGAGGCAGAGAAAATAATGCACACTGATTGAATAAATTGAATTAGTTTTGTACTCATTTACGCTTCCCTCCCATGTTTAATTTTTGCTTTAAGATTTTCGCATACTGACGAGAAATAATTACTTTTTCTCGATTTAAAAGTTTCGCTTCAAATTTACCGTTGAAACCAGGGGCAATCTTTTCAATCCATTCAATATTTAAGATCATTGATTTTGAACATCTGAAAAAAGAACTTTCTTTAAATTTCTCCTCCAACTCATATAATTTCCAATGGATTTCATAGACGTCTTTTTCTGTATAAACAAAAATTTTACTTTCAACTGCTTCAAAATATAAAATGGCTTTTGGTTCTAGTAAATAAGTAGCGCCGTCCTTTTTAACAGAGATTTTTTCTGTCGGCTCTTCTAATTTCATTACCATGCTTCTTACTTCCGGTAGATTATCGGAATGGCAATATACATCCACTTCATCCAACGCCAAATTATTATTTTGTTTCACATGGAATTTCATCTAGTTGCCTCCCTTTTTTCTTTTATTATAAACGCCTCGTCAAAAACTACAAGCTGATTTCAGTAACTTGCATTTTTAGCTAACTAAGATGCAAAAAAACTCGGTAGCACGATGATGTCACTACCGAGTCCTTCTTATTTACTTACTTTCGCAACAAGTGCTTCCACTTTATCCTCAAAATCTGCTGGTTTCATTTTTGATGGGAAAAGTTCAACCACTTCGCCATTTTCATCAATTAAGAATTTCGCAAAATTCCATTCTACTTTTTTACCACCAGTTTGTTCGGTTAAATATTTATAAAGCGGGCTGGCGTCTTTGCCTTTCACTTTAATTTTAGAGAACATTTGGAACGTCACACCATAATTCATTTGGCAAAATTCTAAAATTTCCTCATCACTCCCAGGATCTTGACGTAAAAACTGGTTACATGGGAAACCGAGAATTTCAAAATTAGCGCCACCCAATTTTTTATACATGGCTTCTAGGCCTTCAAGCTGAGGTGTTAAGCCACATTTGCTCGCTGTATTCACGATAAGTAATACCTTGCCTTTATAATCACTTAAAGCTATTTCTTTGCCATTCATTGCTTTTTCAGAAAAATCATGGACATTCATATGGAATTCCTCCTATTTCAATATATTCGAAAATAAATATGCATAAACTAATTTTTCTGTATGATAAAGTGAGTCGCGATGTGTACGTTCATATGCATGGCTCGCATCAATCCCCGGTCCAATCAAGCCGTGGACAATATCATTACCAGCATTAATCGCCGCACTCGCATCAGATGCATAAAACGGATAAATATCCACTTTATAATCAATATTATTCTTTTTAGCAAGTTCCACTAAATGTTTGCGCAGACCAAGGTGATACGGGCCACTACCATCTTTTGCACAAATAGAAACAGTGTATTCATCAGAAGTTTGTCCGTCACCAAGCGCTCCCATGTCGACAGCTAAATACTCCACTGTTTCAGCTGGGATATTGGAATTACCACCATAACCAATCTCCTCATTATTAGAGATGAGGAAATGAGTTGTATGAGGAAGCTCTAGCTTGTTTTCGTGAATATAATTGATTAGTTGTAATAAAATCGCGACACTTGCTTTATCATCCAAATGGCGAGATTTGATATATTCGTCGTTAATAATTTGCACGCGCGGATCAAACGAAACAAAATCGCCTACTTCTATTCCAAGCGCACGAACTTTGTCTGCATCTAGTGCTTTTACATCTAAACGAACTTCCATATTTTTGTCATTACGCTCAGCAGTCCCAGCATCTTTATAGACATGGACAGATGTTTGGTGCATTAAGATGGTGCCACTATACAAATCTCCGTCACTTGTCTCAATGGTACAATATTCGCCTTCAATCGCGTTAAAACGGTAGCCTCCAATTAAGGTTAAAAGTAATCTTCCGTCAGCTTTAATTTCTTTGACCATTGCACCAAGCGTATCCACATGGGCTGTTAACATGCGATGCTTCGTGTCGTCTTTCCCAGGAAGCGTTACAATCAATCCACCTTTATTGTTTAAACGATAAGGGATTTTTGAAGCATCTAAATCTTTTGCCAGTTTTTCGATGATTTTCCCTGTATTGCCTGTTGGGCTTGGGATAGATGTTAATTCTTTAATTTTTTGCATTGTTTCCTTTGTATTTGGTTCGTATGACAAAAAAATTCCTCCTTTAGTTCGCTTTCTTCTATTATATTATAGCGCTTATCTTGAATGTGCGCATTTCTTAGGATTAACTTTTTTCCCAAATTAGTCCTTTTATATGCTATAATTCGGTAGACGAAAAGGGAGGGAATTTTTTGGAACAAACAAAAGTAAAAGCCGTTACCATCGCCGTATTTGTCGCAACATTTATGGCAGCTATTGAGGGTACCATCGTGAGCACTGCGATGCCAACGATTGTAAGTCAGTTGGACGGCATAGAGTTAATGAACTGGATTTTTTCTGTTTATTTGCTAACATCAGCAGTGACCGTTCCGATTTACGGAAAACTGTCTGATTTGTATGGACGAAAAAATATTTTTGTGATTGCGACAATTATTTTTATTATTGGTTCATCACTTTGTGGATTTGCACAAAATATGGAGCAATTAATTATTTTTCGCGCGATTCAAGGTATTGGAGCAGGTGGGATTTTACCATCTACTATGACGATTATCGCAGACGTGTATCCATTTGAAAAACGAGCAAAAGTGCTTGGCTTCATGGGTTCCGCTTGGGGTATTGCTGGCGTATTTGGACCACTTGTTGGAGGATTTTTAGTAGACCAACTTTCATGGCATTGGATTTTCTTCATCAATGTCCCAATCGGTATTTTAACAATCCTACTTATTTTGCTTTATTTACGCGAAAAAGTGGAACATGTGAAACTACCAATTGACTATTTAGGTGCCTCGCTCTTTACGGTGGCTCTGCTTGGATTATTATTTGCGTTACAGCGAGCCGGGGAATCACTCAACTGGACAGAACCGCTCGTCGTTATTCTTTTTGCCGTATCGATTGTGTTATTTATCGCTTTTTATTTTGTCGAAAAACGTGCAAAAGATCCGATTATGCCATTTGTCTTATTTAAAAACCCAGTGGTATTAATTGGTAATTTAATTGGTTTCTTGATTAGCGCCTTTTTAATTGGGATTAATGTTTATATTCCAATGTGGGCACAAGGAATGCTTGGCCACGGAGCTACGATTGCTGGTTTCATGCTTGCACCGCTCTCGGTTACGTGGATAGTCGGCTCATTTATCGGCGGCAAGCTCTTGATGACACTTGGAAACCGACACACAGTGGGGATTGGCGTATTGATAACGGCTGCAAGTGGATTAATTTTAGCCTTATTCCCAGCTTCCACAAATGATATCTTCTTCTATTTAAATAGTGCATTTATGGGATTTGGTTTTGGGATAATCTTTACAACAACAACGGTTACCGTTCAAGATGCAGTACCGCGATTCCAAACTGGTATTGCTACAGCTTCTAACACACTGTTTAGAACAGTTGGTCAAACAATCGGGGTCGCTGTCTTTGGAACTATCTTCAACTCCGTTCTTACAAGCGAATTCCGCGCCGCAGCTGGCAGTGAAGTAAATCGTAGTAATCTAAACCAACTAATTAGCCCGCAAACTTCTGGTAACGTTAGTGCAGACCTAGTTGATCCGCTTCGAGATATTTTATATAGCGGACTTCATATGGTTTTCTGGGTTATGTTTGCTTGCTGTATCGTTAGTTATTTTATTCATTTTATCTTACCGAAAAAACATATTTCCGGCGAAAAATAAAAGGTTGGCTCCGTGGAGCCAACCTTTTTTATTTTATACCATTTTTTTATAAATAGTTACTGCAAAAACATAGGCAACAACTGTAATTCCTACACACCATGCAAGTGCAATCCAGATATCATTTCCAATTGGTTCTGAATAAAGCAATGCACGAATCGTATTAACAATAGAGGTCACTGGTTGATTTTCTGCAAAAACACGTACTGCAGTTGGCATCGTATCTGTCGGAACAAAAGCAGAACTGATGAACGGTAAAAATATGAGCGGATAAGAAAATGCGCTTGCTCCATCTACTGATTTCGCAGTTAAACCAGGAATCACAGCAACCCATGTGAGCGCTAATGTGAACAAAAGCAAAATACCAGCTACAGCAAGCCATTCCACTATCCCTGCTGATGAACGAAAACCAATCAAAAGCGCAACTAGAATAATGAGTACAATAGAAATAGCATTAGATACTAAAGAAGTTAAAACATGTCCCCACAAAACGGAAGAACGACTAATTGGCATAGAATGAAATCGTTGAAATAATCCTTTTTGTACATCTGTAAATAATCGTACCGCCGTATAGGCTATTCCACTTGCGATTGCCATCAAAATAATACCCGGCAACAAGTAATCTACATAATTGTCTGTCCCTGTTTGAATCGCACCTCCAAGTACATATACAAACATCAACATAATCATAATTGGAATAATAGCGACTGTAATAATCGTATCAGGACTACGCATAATATGACGCATGGAGCGACCAAATAATATACTTGTATCACGAATTGCTTTCATTTTACTTCCTCCTTCCCATTAATAATTGCTAAGAAAATATCTTCCAATGATGGTTGTTTTTCGACATATTCTACTTCAGCAGGAGGGAATAATTTTTTAAGTTCATCCAAGGTTCCATTTGCAATAATGGTTCCACCGTGAAGAATAGCGATTCTATCCGCAAGCTGCTCTGCTTCATCTAAATATTGCGTTGTTAGTAAAATAGTTGTTCCTCCATCAGAAAGTGTTTTAATCGTTTTCCAGACTTCGATTCGCCCTTCCGGATCAAGTCCAGTTGTTGGTTCATCAAGAAAAATCACATCCGGGGATCCAACGAGACTCATAGCAATATCCAGTCGTCTTGTCATTCCTCCTGAATAAGTGTCCGCACGCCGATCTGCAGCTTTTTCAAGTCCAAAACGTGCCAGTAAGTCATCTGCCGTTTGTGCCGGATTCCTTTCACCACGTAACTTAGCAATGAGTAAAATATTTTCTCGTCCTGTTAAAAGTCCGTCTACTGCCGCAAATTGTCCAGTAAGGCTAATATGTTTCCGTACTTTTTCCGGCTCTGTTTTTACATCAAAACCAGAAATATGTGCATTTCCATTATCTGCTTTTAAAAGAGTCGTTAAAATTTGGATGGTTGTCGTCTTACCAGCACCATTTGAGCCTAGTAATGCAAAAATTTCGCCATGCTTTACTTCAAAATCTACACCCTTCAAGACTTCTGTTTTCTTAAATGACTTTTCCAAACCAGTGGCCTTAATCATCACTTCTTTCATTTGAATACAACCTTCTTTCCATTTTTTATTAAAACCCCACTACTCAGTAACACCGGTATTCTGTATTACTTATTACTACTACATAGTAACACCGAGTTGCGGATGTGTCAATAAAAAAATCATTTCTTTTTTTCATCTGAAATGACTTTTGTTTTTATTCACAAAAAAACCGCCCGTTAAACGGACGGTTTTCTATTATTTTACTTTATAAATCCAACCTTCTGGAGCTTCTACATCTCCAAATTGAATGCCACATAGTTCATCGAATAAACGTTTCGTTACTGGACCTACTTCTGTTTCACTATGGAATACATGGAAATCATCTTTGGTTTGAATACCTCCAATTGGAGTGATAACCGCCGCTGTTCCACATGCACCAGCTTCTTTGAACTCATCTAGTTTATCAATATATACGTCACCTTCTACTGCTTCTAAGCCTAAACGGTGCTCTGCCAAATATAGTAATGAATACTTCGTGATACTTGGCAAAATAGATGGAGAATATGGCGTAACAAATTTATCATCTTTTGTAATACCAAAGAAATTAGCTGAACCAACTTCTTCAATTTTTGTATGCGTAGCTGGATCTAAATAAATACAATCACCAAAGTTACGATCTTTTGCAGCTTGACCTGGAAGTAAACTTGCGGCATAATTTCCGCCTACTTTTGCTGCACCAGTACCATTAGGAGCGGCACGGTCAAAATCAGATACAATAAAGTTAGTTGGCGCCATTCCACCTTTGAAATACGGTCCAACAGGAGAACAAAATACAGAGAAAATATACTCCGGCGCCGCATGAACACCAATATTATCCCCTACACCAATAACAAATGGACGTAAATAAAGTGTTGCACCTGTACCATATGGTGGCACAAATTCTTCATTTGCACGAACAACTTGCATCACTGCATCAATAAATTTTTCTGTTGGGATATGTGGCATTAATAAACGCTCACAACTTTTTTGAATACGAGCAGCATTTCGATCTGGGCGAAAAAGATTAATCGAACCATCCTTACAACGATATGCTTTTAAACCTTCAAAACATTGTTGTCCGTAATGAAGTGCTGTCGAACCTTCGCTAATATGTAGCGTATTGTCTTCTGTTAGCGCACCTTCGTCCCATTCTCCGTCTTTCCAATAAGAAATGTAACGTTTGTCCGTTTTAATATAACTAAATCCTAAATTACTCCAGTCAATATCTTTACTCATTCAAAATCCCCACTTTCTATCATTAAAACAGAATTATTGTATGTTTCAGTATAGCACAATAAACAGCATTATTGCAGTGATGACTCGTGAAAAAGAAAATTTTTTCTAATAAATAGGCAAAATGTTCTTTCTTTTAACGTAATTCATGCTAAAATAGAGTAACTTTTCAAAAAACAATCATCTTAGAAGGAATGATTTCAAGAAAGGAGAGAATGAAAATGACAGCTCATAAAATGTTGGATGAGAAATTTTATAGCAAATCGCTAGGAGAGGAACTTGATTTAATTATTTGCTTACCACCTGATTTTTCACCACTATACAAATATCCACTTTTCATTGTACAAGATGGTAAAGATTATTTTCAGTTTGGCAAACTTGCACGCCACTCCGAAGAATTAGCGGTAAAAGAGCAGATTCAAAAAGCCATTTTCATTGGTATTCCTTACAAAACTGTCATGGATCGGCGTGAAAAATATCATCCAGATGGTAAACAAAACGACGCTTATATCCGATTCTTAGCATTTGAACTCGTTCCTTATCTTGAAGAACGTTTCCCTTCTTTCCAAATGCCAACAAGTAGATTCTTGATGGGTGACTCACTCGGCGCATCCGTTTCCTTAAAAGCAGCCCTTCTTTTTCCTTTTACATTCGGTAATGTGATTTTACATTCTCCATATGTGGATGATTCTATCCTTACACTCGCAGAAAAAGCAGATCCTGCAAAAGTGAAAATCTTCCATATTATTGGCGATCAAGAAACTGCGGTCGAAACAACTGGAAATGAAGTACTTGATTTCCTATCACCCAATAAATCTTTAGAACAAATTTTGACAGCTCGCGGATTTGATTATTATTTCCATGTATTTAACGGCGACCACCGCTGGAAATACTGGCAGCCATTTATCAAAGATTCTTTACAATTTATGCTACCAGTAAATACATTTGACTTAGAAAGCATGCGTGCATAAGAAAGGACGAAAGCAACTTGACTGTAAAGAAAGTAACGGATGAATTCGGCAAACAAGCCGCACTAAAAATTAGAAATGATGTATTCGTTGTCGAACAACATGTGGATCCCGCATTAGAATGGGATGAATTCGATAAAATGGACTCCGTTGTCATGTTCGTTGACTACGCAGAGAACGGCACACCACTCGCAACAGGAAGATTTCGAGTGACAGATGGTTACGGCAAAGTCGAGCGCATTTGCACTCAGAAAATAGCTCGTGGCACTGGTAGTGGTCGCAGAATCATGGAAGCCATTGAATCAGAAGCTAAAACTCGCGGCGTTACCACCTTAAAACTGGGTGCCCAAGTGACAGCTATTCCCTTCTACGAAAAACTAGGCTACGAAATTTGCTCAGATTTATTCCTTGATGCTGGAATTGAACATAAAGAAATGAAAAAAACAATAAAATAGTTAATAAAAATAGTTATTTCTTTTATATAGAAGAAATAACTATTTTTTTATTATCTCCGTTTCCCCGTTCGCCTTTCCACAAATAATTACATCCACATAATCAAGAAATAACCCATGCTCAACAACCCCTGGTATTTGCGCTAACTTTTCTTGCCACATTTCCGCATCCGTAAATGACTGATTTACTATGTCCAAAATATAGTTCCCATTATTTGTCACATAGACTTCCCCGTTAGATTGTTTCCGTAAATTAGTTTGTATTTGTTCTTTTGCAAGTGTGCGCTCAATTTGCTTCCAACCAAAAGGAATTACTTCTAATGGTAAAGGAAACTTCCCTAGCGTCCTTACAAGTTTCTCTTCACTAACAACCCAAATATTTTTCAAACTCGCACTAGCAACCATTTTTTCGCGTAATAATGCTCCCCCTCCGCCTTTTATTCCTTGAAAATTCGTATCAATTTCATCTGCTCCATCAATAGTGACATCAATTTCCGTTACATCATTTAGCGATTTCAAAGGGATTCCTAACTTTTCGGCTTGTTTGGTTGTTTCATCAGAAGTCGCCACTCCCGTAATATGCAAGCCATTATTTACCATTTGTCCAAGCTTTTCAAGCGTGTAATAAACCGTGCTACCTGTTCCAAGCCCGACAACCATTCCATCTTCAATCCATTCGCAAGCTTTTTCTCCGGCAATTTTCTTTTGATTCATCTTATTTCATCCTCCGTTCTAGCTTAAAAGCATTGCTCTATCTATGGTTTCATTATACTCGCACAGTCTTTCAAGTTCAAAATATGTTTATTTTTCTAACCTTACAAAAATGTAATTAGACATTTAAAGACAAGTGTATTACAGTAAGTAAGTATTAAACGTTTATTTTTAATATTTGTAACACAACTGAAATAATAAAGAGGTGGATTTATGAACAAAGTAAAACTATTTTTGCATCATCCAGCAACCATCTTCACAATGAAAACTGTTTTCTATTTAGCCATTCTGCTAGGATTGCTATGGTTTTATGGTTTCAAAAACCCTGAAGGTGCGAAATTCATTTACAACGAATTCTAAAAGAAGAAAGGACTGTTAAAAATGGGAATATCAATAATGACAACGAGTATCATAGAAAGAATTGATGCATGGGCAGAGAAGACACCGGATTTCCCTTGCTACGAATATGCTGGAACACGTCTTTCCTATAAAGAACTAAAACGGCAATCTGATGCATTCGGCTCTTTTCTACTAAATAATCTGAATACTGACAAAGAAAAACCTATTATCGTTTACGGACATATGTCTCCCCTCATGTTAATTGCATTTTTAGGCTCTATCAAATCTGGACGAGCTTATGTACCAGTAGATGTTTCTATGCCAGTTGAACGTATAGAACAAATTAAAAAAGCGGCTGATCCTTCTATGTTTATATGCACAGAAGAATTACCAAGCAACCTTACAATTACTGGTTGCCCTGTTTTATCCCAAGAACAACTAATGGACGCTTTGGAAAAACATTTTGACGAAGTGCCAGATAAAGCTGAATGCGTAAAAAATGACGATAACTACTATATTATTTACACATCCGGAAGTACTGGAAATCCTAAAGGCGTTCAAATCAGCCAAAACAACCTAGTAAGCTTTAGCAACTGGATTTTACAAGATTTTTCATTAAGACAAGGATTACGCTTCTTAAACCAAGCACCATTCTCGTTTGACTTATCTGTTATGGATTTATATCCAAGCTTGCTATCCGGTGGAACACTCGTCCCGCTTGATAAAACAATTACTGCTAACATGAAAGATTTATACCGTGAAATTCCTGCGCAAAACTTTGACGTATGGGTTTCCACTCCATCTTTCGCAGACTTGTGCTTACTTGATGAAAACTTTAATCAAGAAAATAATCCAAGTTTGACTCGCTTCTTATTCTGTGGTGAAGTACTTGCTAAGAAAACAGCCACTGAATTACTTGATCGTTTCCCAGATGCAGTCATTTACAACACATACGGTCCTACAGAAGCAACGGTTGCTGTAACTCAAGTAAAAGTTACTCGTGAGCTTATTGAGGCTTACCCAAGCTTACCACTTGGCGTTATTAAACCAGATATGCGTTTACACATTGTTGACCAAGAAACTGGTGAAATACTTCCAGAAGGTGAAAAAGGAGAAATCATCCTAATTGGTGCTAGTGTTTCCAAAGGTTACTTAAATGAGCCTGAAAAAACTGACCAAGTATTCTTTGATTATAAAGGTTACCAAGCTTATCACACAGGTGACTCTGGCATTATCAAAGACGGTTATCTTTTCTTCCAAGGTCGCCTAGATTTCCAAATTAAACTTCATGGTTATCGTATCGAATTAGAAGATATCGAAAACAATCTAAAAAAAGTAAGCTACATTCAAAACTGCGCTATTATTCCTAAGATGAAAGATGAAAAGGTAGATATGTTGGTCGCTCAGGTCATCCCTACTAACCATGATTTCGAAAAAGAATACCAGCTAAGTGCAGCAATAAAAAATGAACTGAAAGAATTTATGCCAGCATACATGATCCCAAGAAAATGGATTTACAAAACGGAATTCCCGTTAACTATGAATGGCAAAATCGATCGCAAAGCGCTTAATAGCGAGGTTAACAAGTGAGTTTACCATACGGCACAATCCTTTATTTTGGTGTACTTGTACTATTTTTAATTCCTATCATAGTAGCTGGTTTGTTAGGAAAAAGATTACCGATTTATAATGCTTTTGTGACACTCGTATTTTTATACTTTATGTTCTCAGCAAGCCCAGTGCAAGGAGCTACATTTATCTTCTTTGTCTTCTGGCAACTTGCTCTTGTACGACTTTACTTCCATTACAGGCAAGAGAAAAAGCAGAACCACGGCGGCGTATTCGTCATAGCAGTGATTCTGTCTATTCTCCCCCTTATTATCTCTAAAGTTGTTCCAATTTTAGGAGATAATGTTACAATGGTTGGTTTCCTAGGGATTTCCTACTTAACATTTAAAGCGGCACAAATGATTATTGAAATACGCGATAACTTAATTAAACAGTATAACGCATGGGATTTTGTTAACTTCTTACTATTTTTCCCAACTATTTCATCCGGACCGATTGACCGGTTCCGTCGCTTTAAAAAAGACGTTGATAATCCGCCTAGTAAAGAAGCTTATCTAGCTTTATTAAATCGAGGAATATTCCTTATTTTCCTTGGTTTTCTCTACAAATTCATTATCGCTTACTTAGTAAACAAACATTTTGTTGTTCCACTAGACATCGCGATTTCACACAATGCGGATTTAACAAAGAATTTAATTGGCTACATGTACGCTTATAGTATGTATTTATTCTTTGACTTTGCAGGTTATAGTGCCTTCGCAGTCGGAGTCAGTTACTTGCTCGGCGTTCAAACACCAATGAACTTTAACAAACCATTTGCAGCGCGTAACATTAAAGAGTTCTGGAATCGTTGGCATATGACACTCTCCTTCTGGTTCCGTGATTATGTATTCATGCGTTTTGTCTTATGGGTTACAAAAAAGAAATGGTTTAAAAGCAAGTTCACAATTGCCTACCTAGCATACTTCGTTAACTTTTTCATCATGGGTGTATGGCACGGACTTCACTGGTACTACATCGTTTATGGTCTATATCAAGCAACACTAATTGTCGGATTTGACCTAATCGAACGCTTCAATAAGAAACACAAATTCTATCCAAAAAACAAAATAACTTATGTAATCGGCGTTATCATTACATTCCAATTTGTTTGTTTCGGATTCCTGATATTCTCAGGTATTTTAGATAAAATTAATTTTTAAAACTAACTAAAGGTGGTAATTTATAATGGCTTTTCGTGAAAATGTATTAGAAATCTTAGAAGAAATTACAGAAACTGATGAAGTAGTACAAAATACAAACATCAAATTATTTGATGAAGGTTTGCTTGACTCCATGGCTACTGTTCAACTATTAATCGAAATTGAAGAAAGACTAGATATTACTGTACCCGTTTCTGAATTTGACCGCGACGAATGGGCTACTCCTGAAATGATTATTACACAACTTGAGGCGCTAAAATAATGAAAAAAAAGCTGTGGATGACATTTGGGCCTTTATTGGTCGCATTCGCGGTTTTCCTTTTCGTTCTATTCGGACCTAGCAGCTTATTCTCTCACGTTTCTTCTAAAACGGTAGAGAAAGGCGCTACGTCCATGAACGAATACGTCATCCAAGGCTTAGACATCCAGAAAGAAGCTTTAAAAGAAGGGAACTATTTACCAATTTATGGTTCTTCCGAGCTTTCTCGCGTCGATTCATTCCATCCTAGCGTAGTATCAAAAAAATACGATCAGGGCTATACACCATTCTTACTTGGTCGTCCTGGCACACAATCATTAAGTCATTTCCTTGACGTAAATGCACTTGGCGATGATTTAAAAGGTAAAAAAGTAGCGGTAATTTTATCTCCGCAATGGTTCCAACCAAAAGGTGTTTCTGATCCATCATTTGGCGCTAACTTTTCCCCTCTTCATGCATATAAATTCGCCTTAGAAGATACGAAAAACACGCCTGAACGCCGCTATGCAGCTAAACGTTTATTAACTTTCCAAGTAGTCCAAAGCGACTCTACATTAACAAAATTACTCGAAAATATTGTCGCAAAAGGACCTAAAAAGCCGCATGATCCAAAACTTCTAAAAATTGCTGGCAATGTTGAACTGAAGATTTTAGAACGCAAAGACGATTTAGAATCCAAATTTATTACTGGCTCTAAACAAGAATTCGTAGATGATGGCCTAAAAGCTCTTCCAGACAATTTAGATTACAAACAACTGGACAATTTAGCCAAAGAAACTGGTGAGAAAAGTACTGGTAATAACCCGTTCCAAATTAAAGAACGTTATTACCAAAAGAAAATCAAACCATTTGAAGGCGAATTAAAAGATAGCCGTAAAGAATTGCGCTATGACCAATCTCCAGAGTTTGCTGATTTACAACTACTCATGGATGCTTTCAAAAAAGCTGGCGCAGATGTCATCTTTATTAACCCTCCTATCAATGGAAAATGGATTGATTACATTGGTATGAACAAACAAGGCTTAGATGGCTATTATGCGAAAACGAAAGAACAAATTGAGAGTCAAGGCTTCCGTTACTACTCTTTAGAAGAATATCAAAATGATGCATTCTTCTTAGAAGATCCGATTCATTTAAGCTGGCGCGGTTGGGTAAAAATCGACCAAGTACTAGCTGATTTCGTTAAAGAACCGGTTCAAACAAACTATAGACCAACACCAAAAGATTATTACTTTAAAGAACATCCAGAAAATGGACCAAAAAAAGACCAGAAGTAGCAAAACTACTTCTGGTCTTTTTCTTTAGAATCCAATAATATGATAACCACTATCGACATGAATAACTTCGCCAGTAACACCACGAGATAAATTACTGAATAAGTAGTAAGCTGTGTCGCCAACTTCTTCCGCTTGTGTCGCGCGTTTTAATGGAGCTCTTTCTTCTACTAGTGAAATAGAGTCAGAGAAGCCGCTAACACCACGAGCAGATACTGTTCTGATTGGTCCTGCTGAAATAGCATTTACACGGACACCAATTGCTCCTAAGTCCATAGCAAGGTATCGAACGCTTGCATCAAGAGAAGCTTTTGCAACACCCATGATATTGTAGTTCTCTACTACGCGTTCTCCGCCTAGGTACGTTAGCGTTAGTAAACTAGCATCTTCTGTTAACATTTCCAAGTGTTTTAGCGCACGAGCAACAGCTGTGAATGAGTAAGCACTAATTTCATGTGCCTGTAAGAAGCTTTTACGATCTACTTCTAAATAATCTCCAGTTAAAAAGTCTTTGTTAGCGAAAGCAATACAATGTGCTAAGCCACTTAATTTGCCAGCTTTGTTTTTAATCGTTTCAAATGTTTCTGTAATAGCATCTTCACTAGTTACATCACAAGCTAAGATAAGTGGATTTTGGTTTACTTCGCTTAATGAAGGTACTAGTTCTGTAATACTTTTTTTCGCACGATCGTCGGCATATGTAAATACCAGTTTCGCTCCAGCTTCATTTAGTGAACGAGCGATGGCCCAGGCGATACTACGCTTATTAGCTACTCCCATTACAACATATGTTTTTCCCTCTAATGATAAATTCATGTTCTTTCCTCCTAAAATTGATGCGATTTGTTCGCTTCTTTCATTTTACATGACCAAATAACTTTTTAAAACACTTATTACTTCGATTTTTGAATTATCTCTTCCATATCCGCTGGTAAAGGTAAATCAAAAGCCATATATTCTTCTGTAACTGGATGGACTAAATGCAAGTGACAAGAGTGCAGTGCCTGTCTTTTCAGTAAGGTAGTATCTCCTCCGTACATATCATCTCCAATGAGCGGGTGGCCAATATACGAAAAATGAACACGAATTTGGTGGGTTCTTCCTGTTTCAAGTTGAATGGCCACGTGATCAAAAGCCGTGTAACGCTCGAGAACCTCGTAATTTGTTTTGGCATATTTTCCCTCAGGTGTAACAAAACGTTCCATTATACTCACTTCTTTGCGCCCTATTGGCGCTTCAATCGAGCCCTCTTGCGTTGCTAGAACTCCCGAGGTAAAAGCTTGATAGCGTCGTTTGAGCAATCCCTTTTGCAAAAATGTACTCAACCTAGCATGTGCAAACCTATTTTTAGCAATTAGCATCAGTCCGGACGTCTCACGATCAAGCCTTGTTACAATATGAATCGCATTTGTAAGTCCTTGCGCTTCATAATGCCCTTTGACAAAATTTGCGACAGAACCACTCGGATGATATTGCGATGGAATGGAAGCCATCCCAGCAGGTTTATTGATAATTAATAAAAAATCATCTTCAAAAACAATATCTAAATCAGTGTATTCTGCAAGCAAACGTTCATTTTGTTGCTCTGTTGGAAAAGTAAGCCTCACTTTATCGCCTACTTTTACGTGATATAGAACATTTTGTTCTTCGTTATTTACTTCAATTTTCCCGTCTGCCCCAAATTTCACAGCAGTTAATAATTGTTTAGAAATATGCTTGCTCTTCAAAAAAGTGCGAAGTAAGAGCCCATTTTCTTCTGTTTCAACTTTCCATTCTAAAAACACATGCTTCCTCCTGCTAGCTTAATCTTCAATAAACGAATCGTGGACACGGCGCCAAAACGGAAATGACCTAAATCTGGCAAAGTGGATTTTTTTTGCAGATACTTCATACCGAATTTCTTGGACATCTCGGTGCAAAATACTCAAATGGTCTACGGATATTTGGAAATCCTTATCATTGACTGGTTGCAAACTAACAACATGATGCTTCGGAAAAACAAGCGGGCTACCGATTGTCCGGTACACACGATTATTAATGGATGCCATTTCTGTAAGTTGCATAGCCTCAATGGATGGATGCATAAGCGCTCCACCTAGCGATTTATTATATGCTGTCGTTCCACTAGGTGTTGACATACAAAGGCCATCCCCACGGAATCGTTCAAAATGAATATCATTAATTACTACATCTACCACAAAAGGTCCACCTGAACTTTTTACAGTTGATTCATTGAGCGCTAAATAAGTCGCTTCTTTTTTGCCAATTCCATATTTCACGGTTGTTTTGAGAAGAGGATAAGAAACTTTTTGATATTCTCCTTTTGCTAAAAGCTTAACTAATTTGTCGGCCTCCGCCGGTCTCCAATCCGCATAAAAGCCAAGGTGCCCGGTATGAATCCCAATAAATGCAATTTCATCCAAGCGCTCCTCGTATTGATGAAAAGCGGACAGAAACGTTCCATCTCCGCCAATAGAAATAACAATTTCAGGTTCTACATCATCATATTCCATGTCATATTCCCCAAAACCTGCGATCATATTTAGTCGCAGCAAATCAGACTTTTCGTCCCCTTTGGAAGTAATCATATATTTCATTATTTCTATTCGCCCCTATTCCTACAACTAATTACTTATTTTTCTTTGGCATCACTTGGTGCACTGCTTTTTTATCCTTTGATACGTCTTTATTTTGAGAAAAATAAACTTGTGCTTCTTGTATTTCTTCACGAATTTGCGACATTTCCTCATCAAGTTGAAAGGCAGCCTCGGCAGCGCGTTTTAAACGTTTATTGATGGCTTCTGGAAATTCACCTTGATACTTATAATTGACGGAATGCTCAATTGTTGCCCAGAAATTCATTGCCAGCGTTCTAATTTGGATTTCAGCTAAAATTTTCTTTTCTCCTTGAATCGTTTCTACTGGATATTCGATAACAACGTGATAAGAGCGGTAGCCACTTGGTTTTTTATTCGTAATATAATCACGTTCTTCTACGATTCGAAAATCATTTCGTTGTCTTAAAAGGCGAACTACTACTTCAATATCATCCACAAATTGGCACATCATGCGGAGACCAGCGATATCTTGCATTTCTTCTACTAAATGATCTAGCGCAATATGTTTTTGGTTAGCCTTGTCTAGTATACTCGCAACTGGCTTCACTCGTCCTGTAACAAATTCAATTGGCGAATGATTATTTTCAAGCTCAAATTGCGAACGCATTCCTTTAAGTTTAATTTTAAGTTCTTCCACTGCCTGTTTGTAAGGCGCTAAAAAGTCTTCCCAATGATTCAAATCGCTCACCTCAAGTATATTCATGATTAAATTTATGCAACATCAGTTTTATTTTAACACAAAAGCAGTTAATCCACCTTGCTTAAAGTAACCTTTTTTTCAATCCCGTGGTAAAATAAAACCGAAGCATTCAAACGACAGCTAAAAGGAGGATAAAAATGATTCTAACTTTACTTCAAAATGGCGATTACGAAACTGCACGCAAGCAAGCTCTTGCAGAATTAGAAAATAACCCCGAAAGTGCTGAACTTCATTATTTTGCAGCATGGGCGCACGATGCACTTGGTAAAGAAGATGCCGCAATCCCCTTTTATGAGAAAGCTCTTCAGCTTGGTCTTCCTTCTGATTCTCGCAAAGAAGCGTATATAGGTCTCGGTAGTACTTACCGTATTACAGGTCAGCCCGAAAAAGCTAGCCGCCTTTTCGAAACAGCTTTACAAGAATTTCCAGATAATAATGCCTTGCGAACTTTTTCAGTGATGGCAAAGTACAATCAAGGTTTGGAAAAAGAAGCTTTGCAAGAAATCCTCATGCTACTGATTGAGACAACGAACGATGAAAACATTTTAAGTTACAAAAAAGCAATTCAATTTTATGCGCAAGATTTAGATGCGACATTTCATTAAAAGGAGCTGAATTTCCATGGTTAAAGAATTAGAAATCGAATTTCGTAATCTACTAACCAAAGAGGAATACGATACATTAATAGAAAATTTTCGAGTAAAAGAAGACGATTTTTTTGAGCAAACAAATTATTATTTAGATACCGCAAATTTCGGCTTAAAGGAGCTTCATTCCGCGCTTCGAATCCGCCAGTTAGAAACGCAGTACCAATTAACACTTAAAACTCCAGAAGCCCGTGGATTAATGGAAACAACGCAAATTCTCGGCGAAGATCAAGCAAGTGCCATTATCTCTGGAGCAAATATTCCAGTTGGCCCTGTCCGCGATACATTAAAAGAACTAGGAATTAATCATGAAGACTTACAGGTTTTCGGTTCACTTAAAACAATTCGTGCAGAAAAAGATTATAAAAAAGGCCTACTAGTATTTGATAAGAATTTTTATGGTTCTATCTCAGATTTTGATTTAGAGTATGAAGTAGCTGATTATGATAAAGGAAAAGAAATTTTTGACAAATTACTCAAAGAATATCAAATAACTAATCAGCCAGCCGAAAATAAAGTCGCACGATTTTATCACCACGTATATGAGAATAACAAGTAAAAATAGACACTTTTATAGTGAAAAGACACAAATTCTTAAAAAACAACGAATAAATATGTTAAGCCAATGACAATTATTTGTTAAATTTACATTACGCTGATAAAATAGATATATAAGTTACAAAACCAAATTTTGTATCAGCTTTTACTTAGCAGTGAATTATTTCTTTTCACACTGGTACATTGAAATGAGTATCTGTTTGAAGATATTTAGAATTTGAAAATCAGGTGATAGCAAATGATTAACCAAAATTTATATTATCAGTCAGTAGCAAATTCCAAGCCCATCGAAATTTATCTCTTTTTCGATCCAGCTTGTGATGACTGTTGGAATATCGAAGCGAACATGCTCCGATTACAAATGGAGTACGGGAACTATTTCAAATTGCGCTACGTTCTGCATAATAATTTGCAGACATTTGTGTGTAAACAAAAGCGCGCAGGAAATAGTAACCTAAGCTTAAAAGAACAACAAATAGGGGCGCACCTTTCCTATATTTCTTGTCTTGCAGTCAAAGCCGCTGAACTCCAAGGAAAAAAACAAGGGATTACATTCTTGCGTAAGATTCAAGCAGCCTACTTCCTTGAAAATAAAGATATCTCTAGTGAAGAAGTACTCTATGATATCGCCGTTTCTACTGGCCTAGATTTATCAGAATTCAAGAAAGATTTAGCTTCAACTGTTGCTAAACGTGCTTATATCGGCGATCAAAAAGTCGCTCAAGAAATGGAAATTCACGAAAATCCTACCGTAGTCTTTTTCAATAAAAATATAGAAGATGCTGGATTAAAACTAAGTGGACTTCATCGTTATGAAGTTTATGTGCATGTTTTATCCGAGCTTTTAAATGATGCCCCACAACCAGAAGAACGCCCACAAATGGAAGAATACTTAGCAAAAGTAAAAGTTACTTCTTCCGCTTCGATGGCAGATTTTTATGGTGTTTCTGAGCAACAAATTGAGCGCCAAATGAAGAAATGGCGTCTCCAACAAAAAGTAGAATTAATCGATGCTCCAGCTGGCCAGGCTCACTGGAAATACATCGGGAACTTATAAAAAAAAGAAGCAACCCATTCCAGGGTTGCTTCTTTTTTTACATATTTTCTAAGCGTTCAATCCGCGAACTAATTGGCGGATGTGAGTCAAAAAGACCTGGCTTATTTTTTTTAGACTTTAGAGGTGACGAAAAGTAAATGGACTCACTAGAAGCACTCACTTCTTCCATTTTTTTCGAATCACCACTAATTTTTTGTAAAGCTTGGATAAGTCCATCTGGATTTCTAGTTAATTCTACTGCGCTCGCATCAGCTAAATACTCTCTATTACGAGATAGCGCGAATTGAATAGCTGTAGCAATAATAGGTGCTAAAATAACAAATATGAGTGCGACGATATAAATAATTGCTTGTGCCCCGCCGCCGTTATTATTGTCACTTTTACGGCTATTTCTGCCGCCAGTTATACTTCCCCAGAAAATCATTCGCATAGCTATATCACTAAGAATCGCAATAACAGCTACTAGCGCAATGGCAATCGTTGACAACCGAATATCATAATTACGAATATGAGAAATTTCATGCGCAATAACGCCTTCAAGCTCATAACGTTCTAGCTTATTAAGCAATCCTCTAGTAACTGCCACGGCTCCTTTTTCAGGAGAAATCCCCGTCGCAAAAGCGTTCGGACTTGGATCTTCGACGATATATACTTTTGGCATCGGAATACCAGCAACCATTGCCATACTCTCTACTGTATCCCATAAAACTGGTGCTTGCTCTTTGGATGTAACTTCTTTCGCATGGTTCATTGCCATAACAACAGATGAACTGCTCATTACCATAATCAAAATATAAAATGCACCAATTACTGCCGCGAGTATGAGCCCATTCAGATAGTTATTCCAAACAATTATACCTATAGCAGCGCCAACCATAAGAACGAAAATGAAAAAGCCAAGAATAATAAAAACTGTTTTTCGCTTATTTGCTGCAATTTGTTCAAATAGCATAATTTTCGCTCTCCTTCATGGCTTAAAACTCTACTTTTGGTGCAACGCGTTCTACTTCTGGAATAGAAAGCATGTCACGCTCTGTAAAGTTATGCAGTTTTGCAACGATGTTAGTTGGTACAGATTGTACTTTTGTGTTGTAAGTCATTACGGTTGTGTTATAAAGTTGGCGAGAATAAGCCACTTTGTTTTCTGTAGTAGTCAATTCATGTTGTAATTCGATGAAAGAAGTATTTGCTTTTAAATCTGGGTAAGCTTCTCCTAATGCAAAAATGGATTTAAGCGCTCCACTTAACATATTGTCCGCTTCGATTTGACCTTGACGATTGTCAGCAGGTACTTCCATCATTTTGTTACGAGCTTCAATTACTTGTGTTAATGTTTCTTTTTCGTGTTTTGCATACCCTTTAACTGTTTCAACTAGATTAGGAATTAAATCAAATCTACGTTTTAATTGCACGTCAATTTGCGCCCAAGTTTCATCCACACGGTTACGGTATTTTACAAGGCTATTGTATAGGCCGAAATAAATCAACACTAAAATAACAACAACAGCGATAGCAATAATCCATCCTATCATAATTAATCTCCTCCTTCATATGTACTTACCCCATTATACCTTACTTTGGGAGTACACGACAATCCTACTACAGCACGAGATTTTTATTTTTTCTTTCGCATAAAGTAAAATGGCTTCACAGGTTTATCTACCGGCATTTTTACCGTCATCATTGCATTTGGAGCGCGGTCAATTTCTACACCATCTTCGTTCCAAAGTACGTCAACAACTTGTTTAAATCCGGTATCTCCTGGCCCATAAAATTCAATTTCTTCCCCTACACCAAAATTATTTCTTTGCTGTAAAGTAGCAATTTTAGTTTCCGCGTCATATTCAAGTACTTGCGCTGCAAAAGCATATTGCGGAATTTTACGTGTTTTTCCAAATAGTTGCTCATCCTCGGTTGGTTCTTTGTAGAAAAATCCTGTAGATAGTTCGCGCTGCGCAACTTTCCATAATTCTTCTTCCCAAGCTGGGTCAAACACGTAATTTTCTGGGTCTGCGCAGTATGCATCTACGGCACGGCGGTATACGCTTGCGACCGTCGAAACATAATGAATAGACTTCATTCGTCCTTCGATTTTTAAGCTGTCCACACCAGCATCTACCATATCTGGAATGTATTTAATCATAGATAAATCTACTGCGCTCATCGAAAACGGCTCTTCGTCCGTATCCACTAAGTTTTTCGAAACACCATTATCAATTTCAAATAAATCATATTTCCAACGACAACTTTGCGCACATCCACCACGGTTCGCATCACGATTAGCCATATGATTCGATAATGTACAACGACCAGAATAGGAAATACACATTGCACCGTGAATAAAAGCTTCCATTTCGACATCGGTTTTTTCGCCAATTTCTTGAATTTCTTGCATGCTAACTTCCCGTGCAAGTACAACACGTTCCAGTCCTTGTTTCTTCCAAAATTCTAATGTCTTATAATTTGTTGCCGAAGCTTGTGTGGATAAATGAACTGGCAGACCTGGAGCATCCTGAAAACAAATGCTAATTAGTGCTGGATCCGAAACAATAACTGCATCGATACCAATATCGCGTAGTGTTCGGAAAAATTCTCCAGCACCTTCTGTATCACCAGCGTGCGCAACCATATTTGCTGCAACATACACTTTTGCATTTCGTTCATGCGCAAAAGCGATACCTTCTTTCATTTCTTCAAAACTAAAATTACCTGCCCGTGACCGAAGTCCGAAAGCCTGGCCGCCAATATATACAGCGTCCGCACCATAGCGAATCGCAATTTTTAATTTTTCTAAGTTACCAGCCGGAGCTAGCACTTCTGGTTTTTTTAATATTTTACTCATTATGCTATTCCCCCTATTTCACATCATCCGGATTTTTCAAATAAAATCCTGCGTCTAGTTTTCGTGTTTGAGGCTGAAGTTCCGTTAATTTATTCACAAAATACTCCGCGACAAATTGGCCTCTCACAACAGCTACTTTCGCTTCAACTAATAGCGATGCGATTTGAACAAAATTTTCTGATTCTGCAAGAACACCATCTAGTTTCCATGTTTTCAATCCAGCATCATATAAATCAGCCAAATAAGGGACAAGGGAAACATCTTCTGAAGCAAAAATATGTGTTCCTGACTCATCTTCATAGATTGGTAATTGACTAGTTTCATCATTAGGTTCCCGTAAATAAAGACCGCGTTCCTTCGATGTATCATCTTCCAGTTCGACAATACGGTGATAATTCGTTACAAGTTTACGTTTCGATTGGTGAATGCATGTTGGTCCATAAACTAGAACTTCGACTGGAATAGTGAGGCTACTTGCAATGGCTTTGATTTCGCCTTCTGTTAGTTCCCGAGCAAGTACCGCACCAATCGCACCTTGTTTTTCCCAAAACGAGATTTGTTCTGCGCTAGTTACAAATGTTTGGGCGTCATAAATAAACGGAATCGGTTGAGCCATTTCACTCAAAAGCATAATTGCCCCTGGATCCCCGCAAGCTACTGCATCCACTTTCATATCAGCAAGTTGCTCTAAAAATCCTGATAACTCTTCCATATGTTCGTTATGCATTAACGAATTTACTGCTACAGTTACTTTCTTTCCTTCTTGATGTGCTAAATGAACTATTTCACGTAATTCTTCGACAGAAAATGAATACGGTAATCTTAAACCAAATTGGCTATTACCTACATATAGTCTGTCTACCCCCGCGCGAAGCAATTGTTCAGCTTGTTTCATTGAATCTGCTGTCGCAATGATTTCCATGTTTTTCTCCTCATTTCTACAAAAACGTTACTTGATAAATGTATCACAAGAAGACTTGTTACTCAATAAGAATTTTGGCATAAAAAAAGAGACTAGCCTACGTGCGGCCAATCTCTAATCTATTTTCTCTTCTTTTGTTAGTTTAAATAAATTTAGTAACGGGCGATACGAGCTCCCTACTAATCCAAGCGTCTCTATCAATACTTCAATTAATATGAGTAGCACGCCGATTAAAATCATCGAACCCCAAAGTGTCGACATCGTGAAAATGAATGCGAATAACGAAAATAATGCGGCAATGGCATAAATCAAAATAACTGTTTGACGATGCGTGAAGCCTAGTCGTAATAAACAATGATGTAAATGCGACTTATCTGCCATCGCAATTGGTTGTTTCGTTACCATTCTTCTTATAATAGCAAAAAGTGTATCAGAAATCGGTACGCCTAAAATTAAAATTGGTACGATTAAAGAGATAAACGTAACATTTTTGAATCCCATTACAGATAACACGGAAATAATAAAACCTAGAAACAGTGCGCCAGTGTCACCCATGAAAATTTTTGCAGGATTGAAATTGTACGGTAAGAAACCAAGTGTCCCAGCGATTAACACGCTTGCTATCATAATTACTAGCGCATCGCCCATAATAAACGCCATTCCTAAAATAGTGAGTAGCGCAATGGTTGAAACCCCTGCTGCAAGACCATCCAGCCCATCGATTAAATTAATAGCGTTCGTAATGGCTACAATCCAAATAATCGTGAGTGGAATACTTAACACGCCAAAATGGATTTCTCCACCGAATGGTAAGTTGATAAAGTCGATACTAATGTTACCCCAAAAAACAATAATAAAGGCAGCGGTAACTTGCCCGATTAATTTATATCTTGCTTTAAATTCCATAATATCATCTAATAGCCCAGTCAAAACCATGACAAATGCCGCAATCAAAAGCGGCCACAAGAATTCGTTTTCAATTGGGAGTAAAAACATTCCAATAGTGAAACTGATAAATATTGCTAGTCCACCTAAACTCGGAATTGGTTTAATATTAATGCGACGTTGGTCTGGTTTATCTGTAATATCAAAGTAAAGAGCTATTTTTCGAATTAGCGGTGTAAGTAATACGGACGCGCCAAAACATATCAATATAATCATCCAGCTCATGGCTAGTCCTCCCCGCAAATTTTTTACTCATCTCATTATACTTTTTTATTTACCAAAAGACAACGAAAATCATTATACAAAAAAAGCTTGAAGCAGACAGACCCCGCCTCAAGCTTTTATTTATTGTTTAATCCTAGCTACAAATTGAAATCTACTACCTACATACTGAGAACGTGTAAATTCAAATGGTCGACCGTCTTCTAACGTTGTAATCTGCCTAAGTTTCATCACCGGCGATCCGAGTTTCACATCAAGATATGGCGCAATTTTTTCTGATACTAAAGAAGCTTCCATCGTTTGTTCTGCTTCTCCAATTGTTTGTCCAAGTTTTAATTCAATTGCTTTATAAAGGGAATCCATAATGTCTTCCTTTGTAAGCAGTGAAGCAATTTTTTCTGGAATGGCAGCAACTTCGTAAAGGATTGGCACACGATCGCCGTAACGAATCCGTTCAATTTTCATTACGTTGCTGTTTTCTGGTAGTTGTAAGGCTTCTTGTTCTTGCGTGCTTGCCGGACGAATGCCATACGATACAATTCGTGTCGAAGGAACTTTCCCTTCTTGTAACATCAAATTGGTAAAACTCGTAACTGCTTCTAATCGTTCGGTTAATTTCTTTTCCGCAATAAAAGTCCCAGCACCAACACGTCGTTGCAAAATGTTATCATCCACTAACCCTTGAATAGCTTGTCTTACGGTCATTCGGCTAACGTGGAACATTTCGGCAAGTTGACGTTCAGCCGGAATAGAAGTTCCAACTTTCCAGACGCCATCTTCCATTTTCTTTTTAATTTCACTTTGAATCTGAATGTAAATCGGTATTCCTGATTGTTTATCGATCATTTTCCCGCCCTCTTCTTATAGAAGTGACGCCGCCTCGTTGTCAAGAATCACAGTAACATCTGGATGATTTTGAAGTACAGAAGCAGGACAATTCACATCTACAGGTCCTTTAATAGTTTCTTTGATTGCTTGTGCTTTGTTTTCACCAAAAGCAAGTAGGATAATTTTCTTCGCATTCATGATTGATTTAATTCCCATAGAATAAGCATGCGTTGGAACATCTTCTTCTCTTTCGAAAAAGCGTTTATTTGCTTCACGAGTAGAATCTGTTAAAACGACTTTGTGTGTTAACGAATCAAAAGAAGTTCCTGGTTCGTTAAAACCGATGTGGCCGTTTGTTCCAATTCCAAGCACTTGAATATCAATTGGGTGCTCGGATAAAATTTCTTCATAACGTGCGCATTCAGCTTCTGCATCCGTCGCTTCTCCGTTAGGTAAGAAACTTTCTTTAAATGCTTTTTTAGAGAATAACAATTCGTTCATATAGTAATGATAACTGTTTGGGTCGTTTGCCGCAAGACCTACATATTCATCTAAGTTCGTTGTTGTGACATTTTTTGTGTCAACATCGCTTTTTACAAGCTCTGCATAAAGTGTTTCTGGTGTGCTACCAGTTGCTAGACCAAGTGTGTTTACTTCACCTGATGTAATTCCTTTTTCAATGATTTCTAATGCTTTTTTGGATCCTGCTAATTTATTTTCTGTTGTGATAAGTTGCATTTTATTATCTTCCTCTCAAGAATGTTTTTTTCCGAATGAATAAGTTGCTGTAATGTGTAAATCTTCGTCTAGTAAGTTGAAATCTGCATCCTTACCAGCTTGGATTGCGCCTTTTTGTGTTAAATTAAATTCGCGTGCTTGGTTTCCAGAAGACATAAGAACTGCTTCTTCTACCGAGCATCCTGTAAATTTAATCATGTTGCGGAAACCATCGTCGTAAGTAAGTACGCTTCCGGCTAATGTTCCATCTTCTAAACGAGCTTGTTTATCTTTCACGATAACTGTTTGGCCGCCAAGTTCAGATTTTCCTTCTGGCATACCTTTTGCTCGCATCGAATCAGTAATAATACATAAATGTTCTGGTCCTTTCATTTGATAGGCTAATTTCACCATATCAGGATGAACGTGAATACCATCAACGATTAATTCTGCATTAATACCGCGTTCTAGTAAAACATGACCTGGAACGCCTGGTTCGCGGTGTGTCATGCGGTGACATGCGTTATATAAATGTGTCGCATGTGTCGCTTTACTTGTTTTCAAATGTTCGCGCACATCATTAGAGTGACCAATACTTGGAACAACTCCTAGTTCAAAACACAAATTTTCAAAATCAGCTGAAGTATCGTGTTCTGGTGCATAGGTGACTAATTTAATTAAACCACCAGAAATATCAAACCATTTTTTGAAAAGTTCTAAGTCAGGTGCTTGAATATATTCTTCTGGTTGTGCGCCTTTAAAGACTTTAGAAACAAATGGACCTTCCAAATGAATCCCGCCAATAACAGGTTCTGTTTGAGCGACTTCATTGATAACTTTTAAAGCTTTTTCAATATTTTCATGTGATTGTGTCATCGTTGTTGGGAAGTAAGTAGTAATCCCTTCATTTAACATTCCGTTCACTTGTTTTCTAAGCGCTTCTGGATCTGCATCCATTGCGTCAAAACTATAACCACCGTGGGAATGAACATCAATGAAACCTGGAACAAGTTTTTGTCCTTTTGCATCGATTACTTCTTCTGCTTTGTCCGCTTGGAAATCAGCCATCGAACCAACTTCTAAAATTTGTTTATCAAAACGTACGAAAGCATTTTCTAGAACACCTTTACCAGTATAAATTGTAGCGTTAGTAATTACTTTATTAGTCATTACGTATTGCCTCCTCGTTAAATCGGTCTATACCAATTATTATAGCATGTATCTATTAAAATGCAACTTATCTTTTCCTATTTACCCGAAAAAAAGTAAAATAACCAAAAAAGCCACGAGCATTTAAAAGGCCCGTAGCATTTCGTTATAAAAAAAGCGCAGAATGATTATTCTGCGCTCGTTACTTTTATTTATCTGTTTCGTTTTCTTCTTCTTTTTTCTCTAATTCTGGAATTAATACTTCTTTTTCTTCTTTTGGTTTTTCTTTTGCTGCTTCTTTTTCAAGTTCATTTAATTGGTCTTCTATAGAAGCTTTTTCTGGTTTTTTGAAATTTTGTTTTTCACGTTCAATAATTTCATCTACCATTGTTGTAAAGTTTTGTGCTTTATCTTTGATGATTTCTTTGCTTTTCTTAGTTTTCTTTTCTAGTTCGTCCATTAGATCATCAAAGGATTGAGAAAGTTCTTTACTCATATCCGCTTTCTTTTCTGCTTCTTCCGCTAAATCGCGTTGTTTTTGTGCTTCATGATAGTCACTAACACTACCCCAGCTCATATCATGGATAACTTTGTCCATTTTTTCGGAAGTTTCTGTCGCATTTTTTTCAGCCATTTCAGCTAAATGTTGTGTTTTAAGATTTTTCCATTTTAAGCGCATTTCGTGCATGCGTAGTTCTAATTTTTCCAGTTGTTCGGACGCTTGGTCGTAGTGTCCTTTCGTAGCTTCTAATTGTTCTTCATATTGAGCCACTTCTTCTAAAGCGAAATCAGCAAGTTTTGTTTCACCAGCTTCTTTAGCAATTTCTGCTTGGTGACGGCGTTTTTCAACATAAACTTCCATTTCTTTATATTCTTTGTAGAAAAGAGATTTTAGTTCGCGTTGTTTTTCTACCATACGTTCAGCGTCTTTCATTTCTTGTTTTGTTTTATCCATATAGTAACTTACTGAATTACGACGTTTTTCTTCACGTTTCTCGATTTTTTCACTAACTTCTTTATTCCATTGTTTCATTTTTTCAAAAAGGTTTGCCATTTTTTTCTCCTCCAATTATTTATTGTATGGGTAGTCGAATACATCATCGTTTTTTCTTGGTTTATTTTTATTTCTAGTTAGGAAGTAAATGATTGCTCCGATAATTACAACAACCAGAATTCCTTTTAAGTTAGCTAGAATTATTAAGGCACCAACGCCAATTAGAACTCCATAAATAACTTTTTCACCTACGGACCTTGCTTCAAGTAGTTTCTTAAGTGACCAAAAGCCGAGCACTGCACCAATTGTTGCTAGTATCGCTGGCAATAAGACTATAAGTATCATCGCAATTAGTAAAATTATTAATACGCCAATCAATATTGCTCTCATACGCCTACCTCCTAACTTCCAAATGTAGCTGATATATTTTCTTTTATTACTGTACCTATCATAACGCTATGTATCAAGTATAAGAACCCACTGTAGAAGGAAATTCACCTACAACTTGAGTCCTATTGTCTAACTAAAGGATAACACATATCTATTACAATAAGCAGTGTTTTCCAAACAAAAAAACAGCTTGTTCTCGCTTAAAACAAGACACAAACTGCATTTTCATTATTTTACTTTTTCTTCATATTGAATAGATGAAACGCCACCTTCTGAAATCATGTTGTTTTCTTCCAGCTCTGTTTCTGAAATTTCTTTGTCAGCGTAACGCGTCCGAATATCGTTTACCTCATCAAAAGGGGTAGGCGGCTGTTGCTTTTTCACCACATATATTGCTGCACAGGCTATAACCCCAGCGACGGCTCCCACTGCTCCGGCAATAATTCCTACTTTATTTTTCATACTATCAACCTCCTCTTGAAATCCACTATTTTATTCCCTAAAAAAGGAGAAATAAAACAAAAACGAGTTTGAAAAAATTCAAACTCGCCACGAAAATTATAATCCAGAAAAAGTACTTTTTGGTTTACGAACAAAACAAAGTATTGCTGCAACTAACAATAGTAAAGCAGGAATAAAACTAATGAGTGCTGTAGAAAGTAACGATACAATACCCGCTGCTAAAAATAAGTATCCGGCAAAAGCTGGTTTTTTATTTTTTAGTATGTAGTAAATACCAAACCCACCAAGAACGAGCGTAATTAAGCCCCCTGTTAATGCCGTCCAAGACAATGTTTGCACAAAATCTAGTACACGGTCGGGATCGGGAATCTCTTTTTTGGGAATTTCCCATTCTGTCATTGTTTTGTAGTAATTGTTGTAGAATGTTGTTAAACCTTCTTTACCTTTTGAACCACTTATCATTAATAGACCTATAACAGCAATAAATGCCTGTGCGAGTACACTTAAAATAAGACCAATAATAGCGAGTACTATCTCACCAGTTCGTTTAATCATGTGAATATGCCTCCGTTTCTTCGCTTATTTTTCCAGTATACTATATGTGTTCACGAGAATAAACTATTAAATTAGTAGAAAAAGTGGACCAATCGTGCGTTTTCCTTTAAAAAAATGTATAATTTGTTCATAACGAATTTTAAAGGGGCGTACAATAATGCTAAAGCGCGTGTTCTTCTCCATTATCTTACCATTGGGTTGTTTAGTTGGAGCTATTTTTATTTTACTATCCATTAACACGACTTATCCAAAAGCAGCCAATGATTCCATTCCAACCATTTTTATTCATGGTTACCGCGGGACAGATCGCTCGCTTCACGGAATGATACGCCGCTTTGACCAAAAGTATCACTGGGGTACAGAGTCATTAACGGTAAATGTAAGCCCAGACGGAAAAATTTCTACTACTGGAACTTATAATAAAAAGGAAAAAAATCCACTTATCAATATTGTTTTTGAAGATAATCGAGCAACACTGCCCCAACAATCTATGTGGACAAAAAAAGTAATGTCTTATTTACAACAGAACTATGCCATTAAAAAATTCAATGCAGTGGGTCATTCCATGGGTGGTGGCGCTTGGGTTTCATATTTAGCTAGTTATGAAAAAAACAAGTCCTATCCTCAAGTAAATAAAATTGTCTTTCTTGCCGTTCCATTTTATCCGGAAGAATACGTGAATGGCGATCAGCAAGTCGATATTAAAAACGCAAATAATGTTCATGCTAAATTCGCCGAAAAAATGGCGAAAGTTTTGCCAAGTAATACAGAAATTATGATTATCGGTGGTAATTTGGAAGATGGTTCAAATAGTGATGGTGAAGTGAAATTAGATAGTGTTTTATACGGTGAAAAATTATTTGCCCATCAAAAAGTGACGACACATGTCATTAAAGGACCACAAGCTACTCATAGTAGTATGCACGAATCTACTGTTGTGGATAAGTATGTTGGCCAATTTTTATGGGGCGAGAAATAAACGATTAAAGGATGTTTCGAATGAAAAAAATGATTATTTTAATTATCGCATTAGCTATTATAATTGCTGGCTTCTGGATAATTTTCCTTCAATTTGAACCTACTAAAAAGACAGCTAAAGAACCTACTGCAACAGCAAATAAAACAACGGAAAAAGCTAAAAAACCTGTTTCAGAAATTGCCGTTCCGACCCTATTTGTTCATGGATATTCTGGAACAGCCAATTCATTCGGCGGTATGATTAATCGTCTTGCTGAAGACGGAGACATAACAAAATCGCTTGTTATGACTGTAGCTGCCGATGGAACTGTAAGCACGGAAGGAGACTACGATAAATTCAGTCACAATCCTTCTATTCAAGTCATTTTTGAAGATAATAAAAGCTCGATGGTCAATCAAGCACAGTGGATTCAAAATGTAATGAAAGAGCTAAAAAACAATTATCATATTGAAAAAGTTTATGCTGTGGGACATTCCATGGGTGGCGTTAGTTTAACGAGCTATATCGAAAAAGTCGGTAGTGACAAAGCCTATCCTGTTCTCGAAAAACTTGTCTTAATTGGCTCTCCGCTTAACGGACTAGTGATTGGTGATGATGGTGTGACAGCTTATGATCTTACAGATTCTGGTCCGAAACAAGCTTCAGACCGTTATAGCGAATTTATTAAAAACAAACAAAAAATCCCTACTAATTTACACGTTTTAAATATTGCAGGTGATACATTAAACGGAACAAAAAGCGATGGTAGTGTTTCTGTCGCGAGCGCCTTATCTGGCAAATTCATTTTCGAAGGTCAAGCCGCAAGTTACGAAGAAAAAACATTCACAGGTAAGAATGCAGCTCATAGTAAACTCCATGAAAATACCGATGTGGATGCCGAAGTAGCTAACTTTTTATGGGGAATAGAAAAAGTAGATTAAGCAATAGCCTTAATCTACTTTTTTCTTGCGTCCAAATATCGTTCGTTTTTTCAAGTCGTCAGCATTTCTCACTTCTAAAATATCTAATAAGAATACAAAAACAGGTATTCCTACGATGAGCCCCCACACGCCAAAAAATGTTTCTGAGAAAATCAAAATAATAAATGTATAAAATACAGGTAAATTCGTTTTAGATGACATTAGTTTTGGATTTAAAATATATGTTTCAATCGCGTGGACAATGACTACGGTAATTAAAATGTACACTACATCTTGGAATCCGCCAACGGAATAAGCTATCAGCACTAGCGGAATACAGGAAATAATTACGCCGGCCACTGGAATTAATCCCAAAACAAACACCATAATGGATAAACTAAGTAACTGCGGAAAATCCATCAAGTAGAGCGCGATTGTCGTAATAACCGTATTCACTAATGCAATCATTAATTGCGCCTCTAAAACCACTCCAAAAGTGGAAACAAATTTCTTTCCAAAAAAGGCAGCTTCTTTAAAAATGAAGCCTACTTTACTTGTCATAAATTGCCCAGTAAAAGAAGTCACTCGTTCTTTTTCTAAAGAGAAGAACAAGCTAAGAATTAACGCTAGGAAAAACGATAATCCAACAGACCCGATACCTGAAAGGGAAGCAATAATAAAATCAACACCTGTTTGTAAATATTTTTGAATGTTAGACTCTTTTAAAAATCCAACAATCCACTTCACAATCGTATTATCGCTTGGATTATTGTAAAGCTTCACAAGAGAATCTACTAATTGAGAAATTTGATTAATTAAGATTGGTAAAAAATGCACTATGGCAACATATAAGAAAATTGCCACTAATGAATACAGTACGATAACGATTAACTTTCGCGGTATGCGCACCCTTTTTAAAATAACATTCTCTAATCGTGTTACTAAAAATGCAAAAATGAATGTGAGTAAAATTAAATCAATCATGCTTCTGAGTAAATATAATACAATGCCTAGAAGGACAAACACTAGCACCCGTCTTGCAGTGTCATTTTCTTTTAGTTTCTCTAACCAATTCATATTTTCACCAGCCCTTTTCTTTCTTCATTTTATCACAGTTTAACAAAATAAGGTTTACAAAAAAACATTTCTTCTGTAAAATAGAACCAATCATCCTACCTTTAAAAAGGAGTGAAAAGTATGGTAGAAAAAATTGAACGAAAATCGCTTGCAGAGCAAGTTTATGATCAAATAAAGGCAGAAATCACTAATGGTACGTGGAAAATTGGTGAGCGCATTCCGAAAGAAGCGGATTTGATGGCTGAATTTGGTATTAGCCGTAATACGCTGCGTGAAGCTATCCGCGCCTTAGCTCATATTGGTTTGCTGGAGACAAAACAAGGCGATGGTACTTTTGTCCGTAATAATAGTGAGCTTAATGCTATCATGCAAAAACGAGTTCGCGAATCGACTGTTCAAGAAATCCTTGAAATCCGGCATGCGCTTGATCGAGAAGCTGTTATTCTAGCTTGCGAACGACGCACGGAGGAAGATTTAGCTATGCTGGAAAAATATCGACAACAATGCCAACTAGCGACTGAAAAAAATGATGTACCTGCTTTTGTCAAAGCTGATTCTGCCCTTCATTTAACAATTGTCAAGGCAGCTCATAATGATTTGTTGTTAGATATGTATGTCAATATTTTAGAAGAAATACAGTTTTCAATTACAAGTACAACGGAAATGAACCCAGAGGCAAATCAGCATAATGGGCATGCCACACTTGTTCAAGCTATTGAAAATCGAAATCAAGAACAAGCAGCACATGAAGTAACAGAGTATATTACTCTTTTCAAACGAATTGCTGCTAAGAATGGAGAAAAGAAATGAATTCAGATTTAACCAATAAAAAAATCCTTACACGTTCGAGTAAGGTGATGCTAGTTTTAGGCATTATTTTGATTGCAGCGAACTTACGGACACCGATTACATCTGTTGGTCCGTTACTTGGAATGATCCAGTCAGATTTACATTTAACTAATACGATGGCTGGGTTACTTACAACGATTCCATTACTTGCATTTGCAGGTCTGTCACCATTTGTTTCTAAGCTAAGTCGTGCGCTTGGTATAGAAGTATTAATATTTGTAGCACTGTTAACGCTTGTAGTTGGTAGCTTACTACGACCGTTCGGCGGCGAATTTAATTTGTTTGCTGGAACGTTTATGATTGGTCTTGCTATTGCTGTCGGAAATGTTATTTTACCAAGTTTGATAAAAAAAGAATTTCCATTTAAATTGGGGCTAATGACCGGGGTTTATTCCATTTCGATGAATTTATGTGCGGCGCTTGCAGCTGGGCTAACGGTTCCTATTGCTATGAACAACCGCTTTAGTTGGCATGGAAGTATGGTTTTCTGGGCGATTCTTGGTGTCGTTGCTCTAGTCATTTGGATTCCACAACTAAAATATAATCAACGCTCGACGGAAAAAATTGCAACTCACTTGGTTACAACTTCGGTTTGGAAATCTCCACTCGCATGGAAAATTTCTTTATTTATGGGTTCCCAGTCAGCAATTTTTTATATTTCGATTGCTTGGTTACCAAATATTTTAGCAGATCAAGGATTATCTAGTACGTCGAGTGGTTTAATGCTTTCCTTGATGCAGTTTGCTGTAATGCCGATTACGTTTATTATTCCTATTATCGCTGGACGAATGAAAAATCAGCAAGTACTTGTTGGGATTTCTATTTTATTCTTTTTGATTGGAATTTTTGGCATTATGTTTGCTTCTGGTAGCATACTTATTTTATCCATCGCTATCATTATCTATGGAATTGGCTCGGGGATGTCATTTAGTTTGTCGATGATGTTCTTTAATTTGCGAACAACAAGCGCTACCGAATCAGCGGATCTATCTGGAATGGCGCAATCTATCGGTTACTTGTTCGCTGCTTCCGGTCCGATATTATTTGGTACCCTACATGATGCGCTTGGTAGCTGGCAACCAACCTTATATGTTTTAGTTGGTATCACTCTAATTATGCTATACTGCGGCCTAGATGCTGGACGCAATAAATTTCTCTTCTCTCAGAAAAAGTGATTTTTGCGCATAAAAAAACTAGTGCGGAAAAAGGGAGTAAACCGCACTAGCTAAAAGGGAGTTTGGGATTTTCATTCTAAAAAGGGAAAGAAATGAAAATGTTTTGCTTGTTGTTAGCTTATACATATAATAACTTTTCTAAAAAAGAATGTGCTGAAAGAAAGATGATAATTTCATGAGAGTTTAAAAAAGTTTTTCTCAGTTTCTCCCTCTTAATCTTTCTAGCTTTTCCGCAATTCTATTTTTCATTTCTTCCGTTTCTTGGGGATGTTTCATTATTTCATTAGTTTCTGAAATAGTGACGACATCCCCTTCTTTTATGGATGAATCGAGCTTTTCTTTGTCAATTTGCCATTCTGTTTGGTCTGGTTCTAATAGAAAAACTGCTTTGCCATCTTCTATCCGATCTAAAATTGCTTTTTTCATCCTAATCACCTACTTTGTTACGGCAATGCCTTGTTCTTTTATTTGGCGCACAATGCCATCGCCAATGCCGTTAATTTTTTTCAAGTCATCTATGGACTGATATGGTCGCTCGGCAATAATTTTTTCTGCAAGCGCTGGCCCAATTAGTGGTAATAATTGTAAATCTTCACTAGATGCTGTATTTAAATTAATGCTTTCTGGTAATTCTTCGGATGTTGCATCTTCTGTTTTTTGTGTGCTATTTTCTTTATTATAACTGCTACCTGGTTTTGGTGTACCTGATTTTTCGGTTTGCACATGGATTTTTTCACCATCGGTTTCGATAATAACCGTACCATTCACATCTGTTCCATATGTTTTTATATCGCGCTCTTTTAGCCACTCCAGCACTTCCACATGAGGATGTCCATAACTATTAGCCATTTCAGCAGAGTAAACAGCCACTTGCGGTTTTACTTTATCTAGGAAAAATGGCTGGTTGGATGTGGACGATCCGTGGTGCCCTAAATCTAAAATATCCGCTTCTAAATTGGCACCGCTATCTACCATTTCTCTTTCTCGGCCTTTTTCTGAGTCACCTGTAAAAATAGCGGAAATATCTTTATAGGTGATTTTTACAGCGATAGAATCATTATTTGCGTCATTTTCCAGTTTATCAGGGCTTAAAACCTCTAGATTAAATGGACCAAAAGTCGCTTTTTCGCCGCGTCTCGGTTCTTTGTATTTGGCATCTGAAGCTAATGCCGCGTCAATTACTTTCTCGTAAATACTACTAGAAAAAGTTAAACCATCCATCCAAATTTCTTTTGGTTTGTATGTAGCGATTACTTTATCAGCATTACCGATATGGTCTGCGTGCGGGTGTGTCAGTAGTAGCAAATCTATTTTCTTTATATTCGCTTCTTTTAAATAGGTTAAAATACGGTCATCATCTTGGCGACCAGTATCAATCAAAATAGTTGTACCATCTTCTGCTTGGATAAGTGTGCTATCACCTTGTCCAACATCAAAAAATGTAAAACTTGCACCATTCAATGTTTTTTCGGTAATGTTCGATTTACTCGTTGATGGTTCGGAAAAACTACAACCGCTTAAAAATATCGCGATTAAACTTATACAGATTACTAATTTCTTTGTCATCTTTCTCCTCCTGCTCTCTTAGTAGAATAGCAAAGGAAGGCGGAACAGTAAAGTTTTTAAAACAAAAACCGCCTGAAATCAATTTGATTACACGCGGTCATTTATGTTGGATTCATTTCACTTTTTCTTTAAAGGAAAAAAGTACTTCTTCCGTTTTTGGTTCATAGTCAATTTTCCAGTCGTGGTCTTTGAAATACCAATAATCATGGTCTTCAATGAAGAAAATTAAGTCTTCTTTCTTCTCAGCGACTGCTGCTTCTTGCGGCTTTTCGGCAGTTAAACCGATAGAGAAACCAGGATGCAAGGAACTGTTAGAACCGCCATATTTCGCAAAAAGTCGAATTCCATTACCATTAGCTACATCAAACTCATCATGAAACCATTTATTTGCTTGGTCCGTTACCTCGATATTCATACTTTTCACTCCTCGTTTCCAATTTTTTCGTAATGATTGTTATTCAAGAATAGCAGATTTCTTGGTGAATTTCACTTTTTCTGCTTTTTGTTATGAAGATAATATACCTCTTTCAAAGAAACTTTAAACCACATTGTGTTAAAACAATGTAAAAATAAGGAAATTGTACTATAACAGACTAGAGCCAAAAAAACTGTGCGAGACGATTAATCCCGCACAGTTTTTATAACTCTTTATTCTAATGGAGCTTTTCCTAAGAATGCTTTGAACATCCAGATATGTTTGTCAATGCTTGCCTTGAAAGCAATTAACATATCGTTTGTTACGTTGTCGCCTTCTTTGTCAGTAAGCTCAATACCTTGTTGATATTCGTCTCTAAGTAATTCTAATGTACCAACTAAGTCTTCCATTAATTGATCCATTGTTTTTGGTTTCGTATAAGGAGCTTCTTCAACGCTCGCATTTTCTAAAAACTCTTTTAAAGTCGAGAATGGGTTTCCGCCGATTGCTAGTAAACGTTCTGCTACTTCGTCCATTTGTTCGCCGAATTCGCTATATAAATCATCCATTTTTTCATGTAAAGTGAAGAAGTTGTGGCCTCTCATATACCAATGAATTTGATGAATTTTTACTGTGAATACGTTTAGGTTCGCTACTTGGTGATTCAAAAATTCCTTTGTGTCTACTGAGTTGATTGTTTTCATAATTATCTTCCTCCTATTTTATAATGATTATCACTTAATAATAAGTATAATCTATTTCCACATCAATGTCCAGTGTGGAAACCATCACAAAGTATTTACCACTGATATAAATTCTTAAACATCTATTATTGTTTTCTCATTATTTATCTCTTCTTTTATGATAGAATAAAAAGGACTTTTATACAACTAGGAGGACCAATTATGGAAAATCACTCTCACCGTTTTCAGGTGAACTTGGCTGGTATGATTGATATTCTCTCAAACCACCTTTATGACGAAAAAGATGTTTATATTCGCGAATTACTACAAAATGCAACCGATGCCATTCGCGCTAGAAAAAAATTAACGCCAACTTTAGAAGGAAAAATCCTCGTGTCTCTAACAGGTGACACAAATGAAAAAACTTTGATTTTAGAAGATAATGGAATTGGTTTGACCGAAGAGGAAGTCCACGCTTTTCTCGCAACGATTGCTAATTCATCCAAAGGCGAAAAAGATTTTGATGGAGAGCGTTCCAATGATTTTATCGGTCGTTTTGGAATTGGCTTACTTTCTTGTTTTATTGTTAGTGATGAGATTGTAATGATTTCCACTTCCAAGAAAGATGGTAATACAACAGAATGGCGCGGAAAAGCGGACGGAACTTATTCGGTTCGGAAAATAGAAACGGAAACTCGCGAACCAGGTACACAAGTGTATTTGCGCTTACGAGCTGATTTAGACGAGCACCCTGAATGCGAGGACGTAGAAGAATTAATCAATACACTCAAAAAATATGGTTCCTCTTTGGAAAGTAATATAATAGTAGAAATTAATGGTTTAGAAGAAGAAATTAATAGTTGGACCAAACAGTTTTCCAATAAAGAAACCTTGTCTAAACTATCAAAAGATCAAATTATTCAGTACGGCGAATATATCCTTGGAACACGTTTCCAAGATTATTTCTTAATTGAAAATGAGTCAGGAAGAACGTTTGGGATTGCTTATATGATTCCTCATGCTGTTCAAATGAATGCTATCCGGAAGAACACGGTATTTTTAAATAATATGTATGTCACAAGTGAAGCAAATAATATTTTGCCTGATTGGTCGTTTTTTGCTAAATGTGTGATTTGGACGGATGAGCTTCAACCTGTTGCTTCTCGTGAAGCATTTTATAAAAATGAGCGGTTAACTAGTGTTGCCGACGAGCTTGGCGTTGCTTTGAAAAAAGGAATTGAAACTCTTCCAGAAGAAGCATTGATGAAATTATTAGCTACACATTATCTTGGTTTTAAAGCACTTGCGAGTGAAGATGCACCATTTTTAAAATTAATCTATCCTTATCTTCCAGTTCGGACTTTGAATGGCGAGGAAAAATTAGGTGATATTATCGCTAAAAATGATGTCATCTATTACACCTACTCGGTCGATGACTTTAGACAAATTAAGGATATTGCGAGATCAAGCGGTATGACGCTTATTAACGGCGGCTATTCCTATGATTCGCCAATCTTAGCGCAATTAAGTTACTTTGTTGAGGGGACAGAATTTGTTTTAATCGAACCGGAAGAAATGACTAATAAATTACGGCCTATGACAGTGAGCGAAGAACAGGCTTACCAACCTATTTTGACAGAAATGAATAGTATGATGGCTGAATTTGATACAGATGTATTAATTAAACATTTTGAACCGAAAGATTTACCGATTATTTTCATCCACTCTACAGCAACACAAGAATTACGCGAACTAGAACGTGCTGTCGAAGAAACGAATTCTGTTTTTAGTGATATTTTAGAGAGCATCCAAAAAGAACAAGAACCTGCACCGCTTGCTCACTTGTATTTAAATTTGGATAACGAGCTGATTAAAAGACTTTTCACTTCTGGAAAAACAGTGAAAGAATTGTCCGTGATTGTGAATGTACTTTATATCCAAGCCTTACTATTAGGGCATTATCCGCTTAAACGGAAAGAAATGGTATTAATGAATCAAAATATGTTACGAATCTTAGAGATGCTATAGGAGACAAAATGATGGATTACTTAAAAGATAAGCAACCAATTTTAACAATGGCAGATACACCTGAAAAAATTAAAGTCTTAGAACGAATGATTACGGAGGCAGATGCGCATAATGATGTAGAAAAAGGCAGTTGGGCTCGCGATATATTGATTGAAGTTTGTTTAACTGTCGGCTTTCCCAAAAAACAGCTACAAGCTTTTAGTTGGTTAATTAGTAAATGGGAAGACGAAGACAACGATATTTATATTGATACAGAAGATCTTCTTTGGAAATACAAATGGATTAGCGAACATGTTCCAACTTTTGATGAAGTATCGAAAACACAAATTGACGGACTTTTGAACGATATGAAAATAAAATTCGAACAAGAAAATTATTCGTTACGCCCTTACTATAAAGTGTATACTCTTGCAGCCATGCGCATGGGTGATGTTGAAAAAGCCAAAGAGCTATTTGAAAAATGGAGCACTACAAAAGAAGATTATCTAAATGACTGTCCTGCTTGCGAAAGACAAGACCAAGTCCATTATTATTACTTTATTAAAGATTATAAAGCGGCCAAGAAAAAAGCAAAACAAATCATAGAAGGAAAACAGCGCTGTGCCGAGGTTCCTCATTTGACATATGGCATAATGTCACTTACCTATTTAGCACTTGGAGATGAAGAAATGGCACAAGAGTGCTTCGATAAAGGTTATCCACTTGTGGAAAAACAAAGTTCCTTACTTCCCTCACTTGGTCAATTACTTAAATATTTAGTCCTTACCAAGCAAACGGAAAAGGCGCGAGAAGTGATTGATACCAACCTAGAAATCGTTCTTAAAGCTGAGGGTGGTTTAGACCGACTTATTTTCTTACAAGCTGCCTACCCTCTTTTCGATCCGGATAAAGAAGCTGATTTGTTGGAAATGACAAAGGCTTTAACAGCGAAGTTTGATGGACGAAATGAAAATAGTTATTATCAAGATAGCTTCAATGCTTATAAAAATATTTTACATTAAATTTAGATATAACTGGAGGAAGAAAAATGGATTATTTGAATGATTTAGAATCAGTTTGGGGAATGGACGACACGCCTGAAAAAATAAAAGTATTAGAACGAATTATTGCTGGTGCAGATTTGTATAACAATATAGATGATGGCATTGAAGCACGTGATCTGTTGATTGACACATGTTTAACAGCTGGGTTTCCGAAAAAGCAATTACAGGCTTTTAGCTGGTTAATCAAAAAATGGGAAGACAAAGATAGTGATGCTTACATTGACACGGAAGATCTTTTTTGGAAATATAAATGGATTAGTGAACATGTCCCGACTTTTGATGAAGTATCGAAAGCGCAAATTGACGGCCTTTTGAATGATATGAAGGTGAAATTCGAACAAGAAAATTATTCGCTAAGACCTTATTATAAAGTGTGCACGCTTGCAGCCATGCGCATGGGCGATGTTGAAAAAGCCAAAGAGCTATTTGAAAAATGGAGTACTACAAAAGCAGACTTTTTAAATGATTGTCCAGCTTGTGAAAAAACCGATCAAGTCTCTTATTATTGCTTCATTAAAGATTATGAAACAGCCAAGAAAACTGCAAAACCGATTATTGAAGGAAAACAACGCTGTGCGGAAGTTCCTCATTTAACGTATGGAACTATGGCGCTTGCTTATTTAGCACTTGGAGATGAAAAAATGGCGCAAGAATGCTTTGATAAAGGTTATCCACTTGTGGAAAAACAAATTACCTTGCTACCACCACTTGGTCAATTACTTAAATATTTAGTCCTTACCAAGCAAACGGAAAAAGCACGGGAAGTGATTGATACTAACCTAGAAACTGTTCTTAGAGCTGAAGGCGGTTTAGACCGACTTATTTTCTTACAAGCTGCCTACCCTCTTTTCGACCGAGAAAAAGAAGCTGATTTGGTGGAAATGACGGAAGCTTTAACAGCGAAGTTTGATGCGCGGAATGGAAATAGTTATTATCAAGATCTTTTGAAGTAAAATTTTGGAACATAGTTAGGAATTATTTCTAGCTATGTTCTTTTGTTTGCGCTATTTTGCTTTTTTTAGGATAATACAGGGAGGAGTTGAAGAGGATGACGATTTGGGTTAAAAACGAAAAGAATGGCGCAACGGAACAAGCAATTCGTGAAAAAGAAATAGCGTTAGGTGTCACTTTACCATTTGAATACAAACAGCTTTTATCAGAGCAAAATGGTGGATTGATTCGCAAAAATCATTTTAAGACGACGGAACCGACTTCTTATGGGCTGGATTTTGGTGAAATCTATTATCTGGCTAGTTTGGATGAAATTTTAACGGATATTCCGGAACAAAAGGATGTTGATCTCGCAGGGAAGCAAGTTTATTTCCACCGGGATGAATCGCGTTATCTTGGTTTTTCCTATATAGATATTACGACCGAACCCAGTATTATTTATGTTGATTTTGAAACGTTACAAACACTTATTGTTGCTGAAACGTTTGCTACATTTATAGAGGAATTGTACTTTAGTCCCTTTCCTACCGATTTCGCGGAACAATTTCCGATAAAAAAATTAAATCAAATTCTCGCTTCCAGCAATGTGCAAAAAACAAAACAATTACTGGAACTATTAGAAGATTATCCAGATAAAAAGTGGTATTTAGAGACGCTTTTAGGATTACTTGAAAAACGAGAAATCCCGTATAATTTAGTTGTCTATAGTTTGTTTGAGAATCAATTGCTTTATTTCCGGAGAAAACTCCCGCCTGAACTTGTGGAGCAAATTTTCGTCCGACTTGAAGCATGTGATGGAATAAATAAAGCGACTCTGGCCGAATTATATAAGGAATGGAAATAAGGAGGAATTCAATTGGTAAAAGTAGTTTTTGTCTGTTTAGGGAATATTTGTCGTTCACCAATGGCTGAGGGGTTATTTCGGAAAGAAGTTGCAGAAGCTGGGTTAACGGATGAAATAAAAATTGATTCTGCTGCAACTGGTACTTGGAATTTAGGGAAACCGCCACACCGCGGGACGCAAGCAGTGTTGAAAAAGCATGGTGTTGATTATCAAGAGATGCGAGCTCGAAAAATTTCTGATGTTGATTTTAACGAAGCTGATTTTATTATCGGGATGGATCAGCAAAATTTAGCAGATTTAAATTCACTTAATAATAATCCAGATGTCATCGTTCGCTCGCTTATGTCCTTTGTGCCTGGTCAAGAGGATAAAGATATTCCAGACCCATATTATACAGGGGATTTTGATGAAACCGAACGCATGGTAACTGAGGGAGTAAAGGCCCTTTTAGCCTATATCACAAAAAAATAGTCTGTTTTTAGCCCTAATATGTTTAAAGACTGACCTCACGGGAATATATAAGAGTACAATCAAAAGTGCAGAAAGAGGTTTTTATACATGTTAGGAATTATTTGGGGAATAATCGTAGTTTTATTAGCAGTGTGGTTACTTGGAATTATTTTCCATATTGCGGGTGGATTAATTAATATCTTGTTAGTAATCGTTTTAATACTCGTTATTTGGAACTTAATTCAAATGGCTAGAAATAAACGGAAATAACCGAAAAAGAACGGTACGGCGCATTAAGATAATGCGCCGTACCGTTCTTTTATTTTTGATTTAAATGTTGTTTTTCTAAAAATGCTTTTAAGTCTAGACGGCTTGTTCTTCCAAGCCCACGTGCAATTTGTTCGGACCAACCTTCTACTCGTTTTCCTGCTGTTCTTTCGTCGTAGTAATTTTTTATTTGTTCATCATATTCAGTTAGAATAGTTGGGTTCATTTTTTGGTAACTGTTTTCGTGGTATACCAAATCTTGAGGCAATCTCGGTTTCGCTTTTTCTTTGTTAGCAACCGGATAACCAATTGTTAAGCCGAATAATGGCATCGTATATGGTGGTAAATCAAGTATTTCCGCGATTTGTTCGACATCGTTACGAATCCCGCCAATAAAGCAAATGCCAAGTCCTAATGATTCTGCGGCAACGGCCATATTTTGTGCAGCAAGTGCGGCATCAATCACAGAAACAAGCCATTTTTCTGACGTTTCCAGTGCAGTTGTATCCACTTGATGTTCTTCTAAGATAGCGTGATGACGAGCTAAATCAGCAACGAAAATAAATAGTTGACCGGTTTGTACTGTATATGGTTGATTTCCTGCAATTGCTGAGATTTGTTCCCGAATAGCTTTATCTGTTATTCCGATGATGGAGTATGCTTGAACAAAACTGGATGTAGATGCGGCTTGTGCACTCTTGATAAGTAAGGTCAACGCTTCTTCCGTTAAGTCCTTGTCTTCAAATTTTCGCACTGAGTAATGTCCTAGAATGGCATCTATCGCCTGATTCATCCTAACTCCCCCTTAGTCTTGAAAAATTTTTCGATCGTAATTCGGTTCTTGTAAAAGTGCGCCAAAATTCTGCTGACGTAACGCTTCATAAGCTAAAATTGCCGCTGTGTTCGATAAATTCAACGAGCGAATGTGATCTGTCATCGGGATACGCAAACAATTTTCTTCATTCTCTTGTAAAAGCGCATCTGGCAATCCGGTCGTTTCTTTTCCAAAAACGAAGAAATAATCTTTGTTGGGGTCGCTATAATCGATATCACTATAAACATGACGACCAAATTTGGTAATGTAATAAAATTCTCCGCCTTCATTTTTCTTGAAGAATTCATCTAAAGAATCGTAGTAAGAAAGTTTCACGTTATCCCAGTAATCGAGTCCAGCACGTTTTAACATTTTATCATCTGTTGAAAAACCAAGTGGACGGATTAAATGTAAGTAAGTGTCTGTTCCGGCACATGTTCTGGAGATATTTCCGGTATTCGCTGGGATTTCTGGTTGGTACAGTACGATATGGTTTGGCATTTCTTTTCACCTGGTTTCTATTAATTTGGTATAGCAGTTAATTCTTGTAATACTTGTTCATCTTGTTCGGTTTGAAGTGCTTGCTCGACGGCTTTTTCGGCATCGCTTCCACCGATTTTTCTTAGCGCCCAGCCAGCCGTTCCTCGAATGACTGGTCTTGGATCGTTTTGTAAACAGTCAATTAAGTCTGGTACAGCTGTTTTATCTTTATACCGCGCTAGAATGATGATGGCATTTCGCTGAATGGGCTTCTTCCCACGCCACGAACCCGCCATATCACCAAATTGTTCTTTAAAAGCGCGATTGGAAATGTGTAGTAATGGTTTTAATTCTGGTCGAACAAGCTCTGGATCCGGCTCCATTTCATCATGAAAGTGGAAATCATGCCCACGATTATACGGACAAACTACCTGACAAGTATCACAACCATACAAACGATTATGCAACACTTCGCGATATTTTTCATCTAGAAAGTCTTTTGTTTGCGTCAAATAACTTAAACATATTTTCGGATTCATTTTCCCTTCACCCAGCAAGGAACCTGTCGGGCAGGCTTTCACACATTGGTTGCAACTGCCACACAAGTCGCTAGCAGGCGTATCTGGTTCGAATGGTATATTGGTTATCATTTCGCCTAAATAGACCCACGAGCCGTATTCTGGCGTTATGAGCAGCGTGTTTTTCCCGCGCCAGCCAATGCCCGCTCGTTCTGCTACAGCTACATCTGATAATTCCCCAGTATCCACCATTGATTTCATTCGTACATCTGGCAAACGTTCACTTAAAAAAGTTTCGAGTAGCGCTAATTTTTCTCGTAAAACGGTATGATAATCAATTCCCCACGAAGCTCTGGCAAATACACCTCGTCTAGCTCCTTTTTTACTTACAGGTGCTTCTTTTAATTTAGATGGATAAGCAAGTGCAATGGCGATAATCGACTGCGGTTCCTTGAAAATAAGCTCAGGATAAACCCGTTCATCTATTACCGGATGCTCAAATCCTGTAAAAAGATCCAGCGCTTCCGCTTCTAGTAATCGTTCTTTTAAAAATAAAAAAGGGTCTGCTGTTGTGAAACCAATTTTTTGAATACCTATTTCATGCGCATAAGCAATGAGTTCTTCTTTCAATGCGGCATAATCTGATGTCGACTTCACTATCATCATCCCCTCTCTCCTTATTTTCAGGCAATAAAATAAACGCAATGCTTCGCTTAAAAAGGTCGAAACACTGCGTTGATAACAGGATTTATAAAAAAATATAAAGCGGGTGATGGGAATCGAACCCACGACAACAGCTTGGAAGGCTGTAGTTTTACCACTAAACTACACCCGCATAGTAAGTAGTTCTTAGTGTTTTAACAACTTTTATATAATACCATTCTATGTATGTTTTGACAAGGCTTTTTCTGGAATTTCTTTATAAAAAATAAATATCTCGTTTATTTCTAAATTTATTCACGTTTTTTTCATATTTGAACTCTAAAATAAAAGGTATTATCTTATGGAAAGAAGTGAAGAATATGAAGAAACGGATACAACATTTAGATTTTTATTTTGTTGGAATTATTGTTATTGCCATCTTTTTTAATTTTTATGGTATTTGGAATGATGATACGGTAAATCCTTATTATACAGCTGCTGTGACAAGTATGGTGCAAAATTTTCATAATTTTTTCTACGGAGCTTTTGATCCTGCTGGTTTTATTACAGTAGATAAGCCACCTGTTGCACTTTGGTTGCAAGCGATCAGTGCCCTCATTTTCGGCGTACATGGTTGGAGTGTTATCTTACCACAAGCGTTGGCTGGTGTTGGTTCGGTGATTTTGCTTTATGTGCTCGTCAAACCTATATTTGGCGCATGGGCTGCAAGAATTACTGCTTTAATTATGGCGCTGACTCCTATTGCGGTAGCCGTGACGCGTACTAATAATATGGATGCTATTCTTGTATTTGTGTTATTACTAGCAACCTTTTTCCTTTTTAAAGCTGTTCATCGTGCAAAAATCGGCTGGCTTTTACTTTCTTTTGCGTTGATTGGTGTCGGTTTTAATGTAAAAATGCTCCAAGCTTTCATGGTCGTACCCGCATTTTTGCTCTTCTATTTTATTGCTACAAAACTAAGTTGGAGAAAAAAGCTAGTTCAATTAGTAATCGCACTTGTCTTAATGCTAGGTGTCTCTGTTTCTTGGGCAGTCGTAGTTGACCAAACAGCTACTTCAGAGCGACCTTATATCGGTAGTAGTCAAACCAATTCGGTGCTTGAGTTGGCATTTGGCTATAATGGTATGGAACGGCTTCTTGGTCAAGAAACTGGAACAGGCAGTACCGGGAATATGGAAATGGGGACTCCTCCTAGCACTAACTCAACAGATTCAAGTAGCACAACCCCACCGACTCCTCCAAGTGGAAGTATGCAGGACGGCGCTAACGGCGGAACTCCTCCTCAAGGAAATAATGGCGCTCCCCCAACTGGAGCTCCAGGTAATGCGGCAAACGGCGGCGGAAATGGATCAAAAATGACTGGTAGCACAGGCATGTTTGGAACAGGGAACGCTGGACCGCTTCGTCTATTCCAAACCGCACTTGGTGATCAAATTAGTTGGTTCTTACCACTTGCTATTATCGGTATGCTAGCCATTTTCCTGGCGTATCGAAATGAAAATAAACGAATTTACCAATTGACCTCCAAACAAAAGGAAATGGTTTTCTGGGCAGCTTGGCTTATCCCTGTCGCCGGATTCTTTAGTATTGCTGGCTTTTTCCATCATTATTATTTGATTATGCTAGCTCCACCAATTGCTGTACTTAGTGGCGTAGGTCTAGTGGCGCTCTTCCGGTTATACCAAGACAAAGAGAATTGGCAAAGGTTCCTGCTACCTGCTGCTGTTACGCTAACTGGAGGTCTTCAAGCATTCTTTGTTGCTGCTTACTTGCCTGTTTTAGCGGTAGTTATTGGTATTGCTGCACTGATTACGTCTATTATCTTAATTGTATTTAGACCACAACCTTCCAAACTCACCGCAAAGATAACAGCGCTCGCTTTAGCGATTTTGCTCATTGCTCCAACATATTGGTCTTTAACACCTATTTTATATGGTGGGAATAGTTCCTTACCTGAAGCTGGACCACAATTAAAACAATCCAGTGGTGGTGGATTCGCCGATGCATCTGTTGATAGTGATTTAATTAGCTATTTACAGAAAAACAATACTGGGGAAACCTACTTATTTGGGACAACAGATGCAACAACAGCAGGTCCTTATATTATTAAAACGAAAGAAGCTGTTATGGCGCTTGGTGGTTTCAATGGAACAGATCCAACTCTAACTGTAAAACAATTAAAACAAATGATTCAAGCCGGTGAAATAAAATATTTCTATCTCCCATCAAATAGTAAAGCTTCTGACTCAGATGTGGTAAAATGGATTCAAGAAAACGGTACAGAAATTGATAGTTCGAAGTGGAGTAGCTCCGGTTCTACGGATGATGACACTACTTCTAGTGCTTCTTTTAATATGCAAGGTGGCGCTCAAGGAATGAATGGCACTGGTACAGGAACACTATATCAATTAAAATAAAGAAGAAATGTTAAAATCCTGGTTGAAATACTAGGATTTTAACTATATTCAAGCTGTTTTATTAGCGCTTTATCATTTTGATGTGAGAAAATAAGTATGTTGTTAAAGACTACTGGAGGCTTGCTTATGACATTTTGGCAGGATATGATGAATTTCTTTTCTTATGATAATTTAATGTACTGGCTAAGTGAATATCGGAATTTAGGTCCACTTTTAGCTTTTCTCTTACCTTTTATTGAAGCGTTTTTACCATTTTTACCATTTATTGTATTCGTTGTAGTGAACGTAAATGCATACGGACTACTTGGTGGTTTTTTAATTTCGGTGACAGCAGCAATTGCGGGTAGTTTATGCGTATTCTTGTTAGCACGGAAATTTGGTCAAACTCGTTTTTTACGTTTTATTTCGGGTCACAAACAAATTAAACGAGTAATGGAATGGATTGATAGACATGGTTTTAGTCCGATTTTCATTTTACTTGTAATGCCATTTACCCCATCTTCGGCGGTAAATATTGTTGCAGGTCTCTCTAAAATAAAAGTATATCAATTTATATTAGCGCTTGTAGGTGGCAAACTAATCAAAGTCTTCGCCATTAGCTATATTGGCTATGACTTTGTCGACTTGATTCACCAGCCGCTCAAACTGGCTATATTAGCTGTTTCTGTCGTTATTTTATGGTTTGTTGGAAAACGGCTGGAACGTTGGATGTCAGGAAAGAATCTCAAATAAAAAAGAAAGCACGCGGAATGCGTGCTTTCTTTTTTTAATAAAGTAAATCTAAAAATTCATCTTTCGTGATGTTACCAAAATATTCTTTTACGTCTATATCTTCTAACGCCTCAGCCAAAGCTTCACGTTTATAAGTAGTATTAACTAATTTCTCCTCAATATCCGCCACATTTTTCACGCCGAAGAAATCTCCGAAAATCTTGATATCTGTAATAATCCCTTTTTGTACATTTAAGCGAACATCGACGGCTCCTACTGGGAAACGTTTTGTACGTGTTAAATCGAATTTTGGTGATTTTCCGTAATTCCAATCCCAGTTGCCATAACGTTTAGCAGATATTTCGCGGATTTTTTCCCAATCTGCAGCAGTTAATTTATATTCTTTTACGTCTTCTACTTTTTCAACATTGAAAATATAAAGTAATAGCAAATCGCGGAACTCTTCCGTTGTCATTTCTTGATCCATGAAATCAGAAATATTTGCTACACGACTACGAACAGATTTAATACCTTTTGATTCGATTTTATCTTTACGTGGTTTTAGCGATGCAGCAACGTTATCTAGGTTCAAATCATACATCAATGTGCCGTGTGAGAACATTTTCCCTTTGGTTGCAAATTGTGCATTACCGGAAACTTTGAAGCCATCAATCAATAAATCATTGCGCCCTTTTAGTTCCGCATTGACGCCTAAACGTTTCAGCGCTTCCACAATCGGTTGTGTGAATTTCGCAAAATTATGGAAAGACTCGCCATCATCTTCTGTAATAAAACTGAAATTCAAGTTTCCTTCATCATGATAAACTGCGCCACCACCAGAAAGTCTGCGCACAACGATGACATCATTTTTCTCCACATACTCTGTATCAATTTCTTCTACTGTATTTTGGTTGCGCCCAATGATAATCGATGGCTTATTAATATAAAATAACAGCACAGGCTCATCCAGATTTAATTCTGTTAAAATAAATTCCTCCACCGCTAAATTAATACGTGGATCTTTCTCATTATTGTTATCTATAAAATACATACTCCTACCCCTTTTCTTCTATATTAAAATGTTTTCGTGAATCCTTTGGAAGCGAGCGCAATTTCTCCTTTGTAAATAGCTGCTGCTTCTTGTTTTAGAACTTCTAAATCGCCAACTTCGGGTAAATGACTAAGGAGTAATGATTTCACATTGGCTTCTTTGGCAATTTTTGCAACTTCTGTACTTGCCATATGCACTTTTGTTTTTCCAGCTAGGTCATGGAAAAAATTGGTGTCTGTTACTAATAAATCGGCACTCTCTGCAAAAGGAATAAAGCTATCTTGATAAGCGCTATCTGCGGTGTATACGAAAACTTTGCCAGCCGCTTCTATTCTCATTGCATAGCAAGGTACCGGATGAATCGTTTTTAAGAAAGTTACTTTAAACGGTCCTATTTCCAGTGTATCGTCTGCTTTATATTCGATTGCCTTTGTTACATTCGCCATTTCTAAATAAGAATAGCCACGTTCATCTTCTTTATGCCCATAAATCGGCAAGACTGGCGGTTTTTCCTTTTTTTGTGATAATAGACGAATGTGCTGCAAAATTCCTACGTCTGCTACATGATCTGGATGGTAATGAGAAATTATTGCCGCATCAATGTCATCAGGATCAATATAGTTTTGCATAATAGAAACAGCACTTGCTCCAACATCAATTAAAAGCTTAAATCCAGCTTCTTCCAGCAAATAACTAGATGTTCCTTCATTCGCTACCGGATAGCCACCCCAATGTCCAAAAACGGTTAGTTTCATCACTGCACTTCCTTTCTCAAAGTAAACCTCCTTTATATGATACAACATTTACAATAAAAGGAGAAATCATTCAGAAAAAAGACAGCTTAGAAAATCCGCTGTCTTTTTTTCCTCATTATTTACTAGGGAAATATTTATTCTCTAGTTCTTTTGTTAATTTTTCTGTTTTTTCTAGCTCACCAACGGCAACAAAGCGTTTCGTTGTTTCGGTTGGTTTATCACATGTAATAAGTGTAATTCTAGCGTCTTTCGTATCGTCAATCACACTTACTTCTGTTTCATCAATCGTTTTTGTTTCCGTAACAGTATATTCGTATAAATTCTCAAGATCTGTTAGATAAATCTTGTCGCCTTTTTTGACTTTCATGATAGGACCAAACAACATAGATTCATCACGCATATGGTGACCTGCCAGCGGATAGTTACCTTTACCCATGACTTGATCAGAACGCATGGTTGTTGCACCCGCCAATAAATTAGCCGTATTTGTTCCTTTGAAAACTAATAGATTCACGTCTACGGATGGAACTGCGATAGAACCAATAACCGCATCTTTGTCATAATTGGCTGCTCCTTTAATAACAGATGTCATAGACGGAAGCTGCACACTTTCAAAATCAAATGTAGCGTCTTTTTCATTATTTTTCTTTATATCTGATGCGTTATATTGTTCGATTGTTTCATGACCGCTCATGTATTTCACGATGCCGTTTTTGATGAATGGGGAAAAAATTAATAGTAGCCCGATGATTAAAATTATTATTGCAATTGTTTTCTTTAACATATGATTCCTCCTTGTAACTATTTCATTATATAGTAGCTCCTCTTACGAAGCAAAGAAAATCAGTGACTAAGTAGAACTATTTTCCCTACCTGTGACAAAATTGTAAAATTACTCCCAAATATCAGCCAGAATCCGACTTTTTCGTTGAGCTGAAAGATATGGGCTGCCTTTAACAGTAAATCTAAGTGGGAAATGGGTTGCAATTCCTTTGTTTGGCACCCCTATTCGATTAGTTGCTTCTATTAAATGCGGCGTTTTTGCCTCTTCTAACCAAATGTTACTATCAAAAAGAGTTTTCCCGTAATCTTGCATACTTAATCCTAAAGCTTGCGTTAATTTTCCAGGGCCATTAGTAAGTTCGTAACCCGTTTTCCCGCCACGGTTTTGTTCCATTAGATGTTTTGCTTGTTCTTCAGGTTCGATGGCTCGTATTAAAATGGCTTCTGGGATTCCTTCTGGCATGGTTATAAAATTAAGCAACACTTGGCGGTGCATTTGGTACATGTAGATTCTTCCTGGAGATGAAAACATGACTTCCGTTCGTTTCGTTCGGAGGTTTTGAAAACTATGTGCCGCCATATCTGTTGCCCCGAGGTACGCTTCTGTTTCCACTATTAGTCCGGAAAGCTTCCCATTAGTTGTTTGATGTACTAGGCGCATACCAAGAATATCTCTCGCTAATTCGATGGTCGTCTTATTTTCAAAAAATGCGTTCGTAATAATCGTATCCATTTCATACCTCAATGTTTTTCTTTTTATTCTAGCAGAATTCTATTCCAAATGGTTCTTTTTTGACTAGTTATATCAGCCTATTTCCCCTAAAATCCTACTTCAGACGTATACGTTATAACTTGCCTTTTATTAATCTTGTGTTAGAATTATGTTAAAGTGGGTGCTGTATGAAGATGTTTCTTGTTACATAGTACAGCTTCTTTTTTTCATTTCAAAATAACAAATAAAACGAGTAAATAGTGTGTAGGAGAGGTGTTTCATGAAGGATTGGAAAATAAAAATCCAAACGTTTTTAAGCAAGAATTATGGATTTTTTGTTCTAGCCGTCATTCTTTATTGGCTAAAAACGTATATTGCATATCAACTTGAATTTAAACTTGGCATAGAAAATCTGATGCAGCAAATTTTGCTGTTCATTAATCCATTAAGTGGGGCCATTTTCTTTATGGGTCTTGCGCTCTTTGCTAAGGGACGTCGTTCATTCATTTGGATTATTGTCATTGACTTTTTAATGAGTTTTATTCTTTACGCAAATATTGTATATTATAGATTCTTTAGTGATTTCATTACGCTTCCGAATCTTAACGCAAAACAAATGCAAAACATGGGCGACATGGGAAGTAGTATCACAGCGTTACTCAGCTGGCACGATATTATTTACTTCGCGGATATTATCATTTTAATTGCACTACTTGCTTTCCGCTTTGTAAAACCAAACAAAACAGCCCGTATTCGTGCAAGAAAAGTAGTTGGGGTTCTGACGCTTGGTATCGCAATGTTCTTTGGTAACTTGGGACTTGCAGAAATTGATCGTCCACAACTGCTAACAAGAACATTTGATAGAAATTATATTGTTAAATATCTTGGTATGACTAACTACCAAATCTATGATGCAGTGAAAAGTACTGAGTCATCTACACAGCGTGCACTTGCTGATAGTAGTGATGTTACAGAAGTACTTAACTACACTAAATCAAAATATGCCGCGCCAAATCCGGAATATTTCGGTAAAGCAAAAGGCAAAAACGTCATTTATATCCACTTAGAGAGTTTCCAACAATTCCTAGTGAATTATAAATTAAATGGAGAAGAAGTAACACCGTTTATTAACTCTTTCTTTAAAGACCAAAATACACTAAGTTTTACAAACTTCTTCCACCAAACAGGTCAAGGTAAAACAGCTGACTCTGAAATGTTACTTGAGAACTCGCTTTATGGCTTGCCTCAAGGTTCTGCCTTTACTACTAAAGGGCAAAACACCTATGAATCTGCATCTGCTATTTTAGGCCAACAAGGCTATACAAGTGCTGTATTCCATGGTAACTATAAGAGCTTCTGGAATCGTGATGAAATTTATAAACAATTTGGTTACGATAATTTCTTTGATGCTAGTTACTACGATATGAACGAAGCAGATGTTTCTAACTACGGACTTAAAGATAAACCATTCTTTAAGGAATCCGAAGAATATCTATCGTCATTACAACAACCGTTCTACACGAAATTTATTACGCTTACGAACCACTTCCCTTATCCAATTGATGAGAAAGATGCTTCGATTGCTCCGGCAACAACAGGCGATTCATCTGTAGATACGTATTTCCAAACAGCTCGTTATTTAGACGAATCTGTGAAGAGCTTTGTTGATTACTTGAAGAAAACTGGTCTTTACGATAACTCTGTGATTATCATGTACGGTGACCATTATGGTATTTCCGACAACCATGAAGAAGCAATGACAAAAATTCTTGGTAAAGATTACAACACTTTTGAAAATGCCCAAGCGCAACGTGTTCCTTTAATGATTCACGTTCCTGGTGTTCAAGGTGGCGTTCAAGAACAATACGGTGGTCAAGTTGACTTACTTCCGACATTACTTCACTTACTTGGTGTTGATAATAAAGAGTACTTGCAATTTGGTACAGATTTACTTTCTAAAGATCACAAACAACTTGTTCCATTCCGAAATGGTGATTATATAACTCCTACCTATTCAATGATTGGTGGTAACATGTATAATCAACAAACTGGTGAACCAATTGCTACGGAAACAAAAGAAATGAAAGAAACAAAAGAAAAAGTAGCAAAAGAATTAGAGCTTTCAGATTCTGTACTACAAGGTGACTTGTTACGTTTCTATGCTCCTGATGGTTTCAAAAAAGTGGATCCAAGTAAATACAATTACAATAAGAAAAAATCAACTGATTCATCCGATAAATAAAAAAAAAGAGTCCAGAATATCTGGACTCTTTTTTTTATTTGCCTAAACCTCGCATAATATACGCCACCGTGTCATCAATTTCTTTTGCGTCATCCCACTCCACATCAGGCATAACGACAAACCTAGTTAGCATAAAACCGACAATATTCGTGATAAGGGCGCGCATAATCGTACTGTTCGGCATATCAACAATCTCCCCGCGCTCTTTATAATAATCAATCATTTGATCAAATTGTCCTTTAACGTGCGTCATAAAAATTTCTGAAAACTGCACTCTTAGTTCATCGTGATAAAACAGTTCCATAAAATAAATTTTGATGACCTTACCATTCTCTTTGGCAAAATCAAAGCGATTAACGATGATTTCCCGAATGAATGACTGAAAATCTGGATACTCACTTTCAAACACTTCTTTGACAAAGCTTTGTGCTAAAAATGGTATCACACCACCGATAAGCGTTGGCATGGTAATCGCCATTAGTAAATCTTTTTTCGTTTTATAGTGTCTAAAAATGGTGCCTTCTGCGACCCCTGCTTTTTTAGCAATTTCATTCGTTGAAGTTCCGGCATAGCCTTTTTCTGCAAACAGTTCGATGGAAGCAGCAACAATTCGGCGCTGCTTTTCACTCATTTTTGTTTCTTTTTCCGTTAAATCAAGCATTTGACGGATAATGTCTCCTTCTGCATCCACGTCATATCTCCTCCTGTCTCACTTAAACTTTACGATATTTTTTCAAAGCAAAAATATTTAATATAACAAATACGAGCACAAATCCTAGTAAAATGTAGAAATCAGTTGCAAATGAAGCGAATCCTTCTCCTTTTACCATGATGGATGTTAGGGCATTTGCGCCGTAGTAAAGCGGCATAATATGGGCAATCCACACGAGCCAATCTGCCATCCCATCGAGCGGGAAAATCCCACAAAATAAGACTTGTGGCACGATAATGATAGGAATAAATTGAACGATTTGAAATTCATTATTTGCAAAAGTAGAAAGTAAAATTCCTAGCGCTAGAGAAACCATGCCGAGTGTTAATGTAATTAGTAATACATAGAATAAGGAGCCGTTTTGCATCATGCCAAGTACTTGGATGGAGAAAACTGCGACTAAGATAGACTGTAGTAACGCAAAAATACCAAAACCTATTAAATACCCTAATTCAAGTTCGATACGTTTAATTGGGGTTGCCATGAGTCGTTCAAGCGTACCTGTTGTTCGTTCTCTCAAGAAAGAAATACCGGCAATCAGAAATACGAAGAAGAATACGAAAAAGCCAATGAAAATCGGGCTAATTGTGTCGAAAAAGCTAGTATCTTTATCGCCGTAAACGTAATCAGTTGAGATACTAAGTTTTTCTGGACTTTCGGTAAGTGATGGAATGCTGTTTGGATCAATTCCAGCTTTAGCTAAAGCTTCTCCTGTTGCCTTTGCTTGGTTCTTTGCTTGTACTTGTTGCTCGGTCATCAATGCTTTTTGTAGTTTTAATCCGATTTCTTTACTCAAGCTTGGTTCACTATTTTCATAGGTGACTTCAAGTTTTTCACCGTTTTGTTTGAAAAAAGCGTCGAGATTGGCATCTTTAATTTTAGCAGTTACATCGGTATTTTCCGAGTAAGTTTTGATGGTTAAATCGTTTGCTTTCAGTTCTTTTACCATGGAATCAGAAAGGCCGCTTACACCAACAACTGGCTTCACTGTGTCACCTTCGAATAAATAAGTGAGCAGCGTAATAAGTAATAGTGGCGCAAGAAACATTAGGGCAAGCGTCCGTTTATCACGGCGAAATTGGTTAATGATGCGTTTGACGATGGCAAGTATTCGCATTAGTGCTTCCCTCCAAACTCTAAAAAGGCATCTTCTAGCTTGCCAGATGACGTTTTGCTTGAGAGCTCTTGTGGGGTCCCTACAGCGATTATTTCCCCATTTCTTATCATGGCAAGTCTATCGCATTTTTCGGCTTCATCCATCACGTGTGTCGTCACAAGGATACATTTACCGTTCGCTTTTAGATCACCTAGCTCTTCCCAAATCGTTTTTCTTAGTTCTGGATCAATTCCGACTGTCGGCTCATCTAGAATTAGGACATCTGGGTCAGCAAGTACAGAAATGGCCAGAGACAGCCTACGTTTCATCCCTCCTGAATAATTGTTTACCTTTTTAGTTAAATCTTGTTGTAAATTAACTAAAGTGGCAGCATAATTCATTCGGTCTTTTTTGGCTGCACCTTTGATGGAATATAGTGAAGCGAAAAAATCCAAATTTTCTTTGGCTGTTAAATCAGTATAAAGTGCGTCTGATTGAGCCATGTAACCAATTTTGCTAATGACGGGTAAATTAGGCATTACTTTTCCTAACACTTCGGTTGTGCCATTCGTTCCCTTTTCCATCCCAATGATGGTTTTAACGAGTGTTGTTTTCCCCGCACCGGATGGTCCTATTAAGCCAAATATCTCGCCTTTAGCTATTTCAAGAGACATATCCGACAAGATTTGCTTCTTACCAATTTTCACGTCTAGGTTGGTTACATTAATCGCTATTTCTGACATTGCTTTCCCTCCCTTTCCCAAAATGAGTGATTACTCACTTCCCATTGTACTCGGATTTTCTCCAATGTAAAGAAAAAACCGAATGCATCAAGAAGTTTCCTTCTATCTGCATTCGGTTATTTGCGTAAATAAATGTCTGAAATGAGGTGATCAGTGCCTTTATGAAGCACTAAGTCGGCTCGATATTTTGTTTTCTCAATGTTTTCTTTTAAGTTGACCCCGTTGATTGTATCCCAAACCCCGAGCGCAAATGTTTCTGCTTCTTGCTTGCTAATTTTAGTATATGGGTGGAAATAAGAGCTTTCATCTTGGAAAGCTGTTTCGCGAAGCATGAAGAAACGCTCTAAATACCATTTTTTGATATCAGATTCATTGGCATCCATGTAAACGGAGAAATCAAAGAAGTCACTTGGAAACAGGCTCTCATGTTGATCTGCTTGAAGAACATTGATTCCTTCAATAATAACGATATCAGGATTATGAATCACGCGAGTTTCGTCTAAAACATCATAAGTGAAATGCGAATAAAGTGGTATTTCGACATCTTCTTTATTTGCTTTTAAGTCGGTTAAAAACTTGGCAAAACGGTCACGGTCGTAGCTTTCAGGAAAGCCTTTTTTATCCATGATGCCGCGCTCTTCTAGAACTTTGTTAGGGTAAAGAAAGCCGTCTGTCGTTACAAGCTCTACTTGTCTAGTTTTGGAGAACCAGCGATCAAGCATTAATTTGAAAACACGCGCTGTCGTACTTTTCCCAACAGCCACACTTCCTGCTAATGCAATAATAAATGGTGCACGCGATTCTTTCTTCTTCAAGTATTCCATTTTTTCTCCATGAATAAAAATCGCTTCATGGTATTGAATCGCAATTAGTTTTATTAGTGGTAAATAGATTTCAGAGATGTCTTGTAAAGAAATTCGGTCATTTAAACCACGTATTTCTTCCAGTTCCTCTGCAGTTAAAATTTGGTCCTTACTCACTTCCAGCTTGCGCCATTCTTCTCGTGGGAAATGAAAGTAGTGGTTGTAATCATTCATTCAATGTTCCATCCTTTAATTCATTCGTGAAAACGTAAACAGCTTTATTTAAGGATAACGCAAGCTGCATAAATCCGCAAGTAGCGATTTAATATTTACGATAGACATAAACTGATTTTGGTTTTGCTACTTCTTTATAGCTTTCTACTTGTACAGACGGGATGTTCATTTTGAACGGAGAATAATATTCTTGGGTGATGGTTCCTTTTACTGTAAGCCATGTATCGTTTTTCAAATCGGTTTTTTCGGGCATTTGAACGAGCATTCCGAACACACCAGAATCAGCTACACAGTGAATTATTCCAAAGCGGAACAAGAACAAGTTATTATCTTGGGTGACTTCATCATTATAAACAAAACCGGTAAATTCGATTTGTTTGCCAGTAAACTCCCCTGGATAATTATAAAGAATTTCCATCGTCATTAAGTAATTACTATCATTGACTTTAATTGGGTTTTGATCGATGATTTCTGCTTTTTCTTTCGCCATCATTTTTTCATAATCGGTTTCCCCAAAATAGCCACTCGTATCTGGTCTTAAAAATTGATTTTGAGCGTATGGGTCGTCGCCAGCTGCATTGTTTTTCGGGAAATGAAATCCTTTTGCCGAAACAATGGTCGAATCAAGCGTTGCGACGGGAAAAAGAAAACCTGCAATCAAGGCGTAAGAAAGTAAACCATACACCATAATTTTTTTCAAAATGGTATTTTCGCCATCATGGGTGTGCCCCATATGTTCTGTTTTTGCACCAATATCTTCATCGCGAAACACCATAATGAGCTGAATAATCGCAAGTAGAAATGCGGCTATCATCGCAGAAAAAGATAAATAAGCGTACTTCATATTTATATATTTACTGATATCACCAGAAATATGTAACTGCATCAAATAAAAACCAAATCCAAATAAAATAAAAACGCGAAACATACTTTCACCTTCTTTCGGTTAAATAACTAAGGCGTATAAAAAGACAACAATCGTTACACTAGTAACAATTAATAAGACAAATTTTGCTTTAAATGCTCCTAACATCATCATTAGATTTTTAATATCAAGCATTGGGCCGAACACTAAAAATGCAACGATGGATTGTGTGGAGAAAACACTACGGAAAGAAGCGCCAATAAAGGCATCAGCTTCAGAGCAAAGGGACAATACAAAGGCAAGAACCATCATAAGTAAGATGGACAAAATCGGGCCATGACCTATGGAAACAAGTGTGGATGTTTTAATGTATGTTTGCATCGCTGCGGCAATTAATGAGCCAAACACAAGGTATTTACCTACAGAGAAGAATTCATCGACTGCGTGTTGTACGGTATGCCATATTTTTTGACTCAATGTCATTTTTGTATGCGCGTGCTCCTCACCGTGATGGTGGTGCGCATGTCCTTTATGAGCGTCTTCTGTAAGTGCTCCGTCGCTTGTTAGGACTTGGAAATTAGTTGTCGTACTTTCAGAAGGACCACCAGCAAGTGCTAGATTTGTTGCTGGAACGGCCACTTTTTCACTAGCTGCTTCATATTTTAAAAAGCGCTCTTTGAGTCCAGTTCCTTTATAAAAATAAGCGATAATATTTCCGACAACGAGAGCTACTACAAGACTCCCCGCAACACGTAGCAACGGAACTTCCCACGTACTACCAAATGCAACATACGTTGAAAATAATACTACTGGGTTGATAATAGGAGCGGTAAGCATGAAGGCTATACCAGCATGAAGCGGTACCCCTTTTGCCAGTAAATTACGAACGATAGGAACAATTCCACATTCACAGGAAGGGAAAAATACACCGATAAGCGAGCCAACAATGACTGCTAGAAATTTATTTTTGGGGATAACACGGGCAATAAATTGTTCTGATATAAACATTTGAATAAAGCCAGCAATAAATACTCCAATTAATACAAACGGCAGTGCCTCAATCAAAATAGAAATAAAAATGGTATTCATTTGGAGGAATGAATCCGGAAGATGACTAAACATGGGATTCCTTCTTTCTTTACTCTTTTTAATAACTATTTGATTCTAAGCCTATCTTTTGCAGAAATCAAGTAAAAGATAAATGACTATATTTTTTATTTTGCTCGAATAAAAAGACAACAATTTAACTAAATTGTTGTCTTTTTGTGATGATTTCTTGATAATCTTGTTCGAGCATGGCTTTTTCTGCGGGCTTTAAATTGGGTTGCATAAGTTTTGCCGCAATTTCTGACATGCGCATTTCTAAAATCAATTTATCTTCTTCTGTAATGCGACTTGGTGCTTTACTTTCTTCATATTCCGCGAAAGTCATACGGTGGAAAGTCATTTCATTATTTTCAATGACGAGTAGCTGTTCTGCCACATGATTAACAAAAGTTCTATCATGCGAAACGAATAGTACTGTCCCCGCAAATTGTTTAATTAACGTTTCCAGCGCTTCCATTGCATAGATATCCAAATAGTTGGTTGGTTCATCAAGAATCAAGAAATTGGCGTCACTAACAAGGAGCATACTGAGCAGCAACTTCACTCGTTCCCCGCCAGAGAGCATGCGCACTTCCTTATGCAAATCGCTTTCTTTAAAATGCATGCTACCTAGTACTTCTCTGTTTACTTGCTTGGTTTGAACGCTAATTTCCGTGATGTTTTCTAACAGGGATTTCGTTTGGTTTAATCCATTCAATTCTTGGTCGAAATAAGCAATTTTCGCTTGGGAATTACATAAGAGATTAGGATTTTCTTGGATTATTTCTTTTAAAAATGTAGTTTTCCCACTCGCATTTTCACCGATCAGCGCCACTTTATCCCCTGCTTTAATAGAAAAGGCTTTTGTTTCAAATAGTTTTCGTCCGGCGATTTCGTAGGCTGTTTCTTTGGCACTTAGTATTGTATTACCTTTTTTTATGACGCGATTGTCTGGGGTGATAATTTTGATTGGTTTAGTTGTATGTGGTTTTTCGACATTACCGAGCCGTTCAATTCGTTTTTCTAAAGCTTTGATGGTACTGTGTTGTTTCTTTTGTTGTGTGCCTTTTCCGGCTTTAAATGCGCTGGCTTCTTTGTTGTTTAGCCGTTTCCCTGGTTTAACGATGCGGCCGGCTTCGATTTCATGATACGTTTGGGAGGCTTGTAATTGTTTCTTTTTGTTTTTAAATTCTTTGTATGCAAGTTCTGCTTGGTTTTCTTGTTGTTGTTTTTGTTCTAAATACGCGTGGTAGTTTCCTTTGTATACGTGAATTTTTTGGTTTTTGATTTCCCATATTTCTGTACAAAGTGCATCTAAAAAAGCGCGGTCATGCGAGATAATTATGAGCGCACCGTGGAAATCGCTCCACTGACGTTCTAAATGTTTGACGCTTTCGACATCAAGATTGCTTGTTGGTTCGTCTGCTAGGAGAACACTTGGATTTTGGCGCATCGCGTGTTGGATAGCTTTTCTTGTTTTTTCGCCACCGCTTTTCGTACTTGTATCCGCGGAAAGTTGTTTGATGTAAGCAAGTTTTCCTTGTGTAGTCACCGTGCCAGATGTCGCTTCTTTAGCACCAGCAATCACTTCCATTAGCGTTGTTTTTCCTAGACCATTTTGACCGATGATGCCGATTCTTGCTTTTTTACTAACTAGCAGATGAGGGATTTCTACTAAAACTCTGTCTGCTACTTCTATTTTTAATTGATTTATTTCGATTGTAGACATAAAAAATAACCTCCTGAATATTTTCAGAGAGGAATCCGCGAGGCTACGCCAAAAAAGGCCTGTAGCAAGAGTTATCATGCGAAATGAACATACGAATCCCGTCCGAAAAAATAGTTTCTATCCGAGAATTGGATAGCTTTCTTCATTTTTTCATATAATACAGGATTAGAATTTCATTGGCTTAAGATAACACTCCTTTTCGTTTGATGGTTATATTATAGCGCAATTTTATTGTTACTTCAACCTTTATAAGCCGTGTCTTTTGAAATACACGGCTTAGTCTGTTGTCATTTACTCATTTTCTTCCATCATCATTTTTAGTTTTTGGATGAACTCCTTGAAACTTTCGGCCATTGATAAACGTTTAGTGTTGATGGGTTCGGAAACGATTTCTACAAACTTTTCAAAAAAATCATTGAACTCTGTCGCATCTTTTTTACTGATGGCAACGAGGGCAATTATTTTTATTTTGACGTCATTCCAATAAATCGGTTCTTGTAGCGTCATTATGGATACACCACTTTGAAGCGCATCATTCTTGATAGAATGAGGTATAGCAATGCCGGATGGGAAGCTTGTTGGCGCCATTCGTTCCCTTTTTTCGACTTTTTCTTTAAATTCCGGCGTGACGAAGGTTTGTTTTTCCATTTTAGAAATCATTTGCTCTCTGATTTTTGCGGGTGTCAGTTCTGAGGGGTCAATTTGGTTTGCGTAGAGGGAACGAACGATATAGCGATCAATTTGTTGACCTCGTATGTGATTTTCCAAGATTTTTTTCTTTGTTTGGATTCGATTGCTGATTTTTTTGATATCCTTCGTCGTTAGTAATGGATGAATAAAGATAGAGCCCGCTTTTTCAAGAGCAATATCACGGTTTGTTGTTAAGATAATATCAAAATTTTCTTCTGAGTCCTCGTTTTCTATCAGTTCGATGGTAGCTTCATTTTCAAATCGTGCACGCAGCTTTTTCAGCATATTTGTTCTTAAATCGTGATAATCCTCAATAAGTAGGCCTATTTCTAAGCGAATATCATCACGGTTTTCACTTTCTAGAAAAGAGCCGATATGCAGCGCGATAAAGGAAATTTCATCTTCGTTAAAATCTATCGTTAGTTTTTCTTGTAGCAAAGAAGAAATGTAAACGGCAATGTCAAAAGTTACGGGGTAGGACGTTTTAATATCAAGTAAGCTTAAATTTCTGGTGTACGCTTTGTAACGCGAGCGATAGTATAGGCTTTGGACGTGAATCGCTAGCTTGATAAAAAGTTGCTCATTTTGGAGATCAATGAGATAGGTTTCTTCCACATTGGCGAGCACGCTTTTAAGTGCTTCGATGATTTTTTTATCAACAAATTGGTCCAGTTCGCCATGATTGGCATTAGCAGATTGTTCATTTTGCAAGCCAACATATAAAAGTCCAAGTTGTTTTGTCTCTGCCTCTGAAAAATGGATTTGGTATTCTTCCGAGAGAATTTTAGCAATTTTTTTCGATATTTCGTATTCTTTGGAGTGTTTTCGGATGAGTGTTTTTTGGGTTTCAATGAGTGTATTTCCCTGTTGAATTCGGACGATGCTAATGGCGTAATGTAAAACAATGTTCATCATCGAATATTGATTGGTTGTAATGGATTCTTCCGCTAAAACTTCTTTTACGATGTTTTGTAGTTTATCGATAGAAACAAATTCAATCATTTCTTGAATGCGACTTTTGATACTTTCACGGTATCCGCCTTCTTCGTATAGCAAGGAAATCATATATTTTCGTTTGGCACGTTCTTTTCCGATTAATTTGATTCGGTCTTTACTGGTGACGATTTGGACATCGGCTTCTTTTAGTTCGTTTTTTAATTGTTGGATGTCTTTTTTTAAGGTTACTTCTGAAATGTATAAAATATCCGCAAGTTCGAACAGGTCAACGCCTTTAGTAGAGTTTTTAATTAATTCGAGTAAGAGTTTTGACTTTCGTTCTGTTACATCACTTTCTGTCTGAAGTTCAAATGGGATACGCTGATTGATTTGATAGCCTTGTTTTGCAGAACGAATTAAATTCGGTGTCGCTTCATTTATTTTAGAAATGTTGTTGCGAATGGTTCGTGTTGTACATTCGCAAAAAGCTGCTAACTCATTTGAGGTAACCCACTTATTTTCCTGTTTATGCAAATAAGCTAGTATTTCTTTTTGAGTATCCATTTTTTTGTTACCCCCTATATATCGAAAGCCAGTTGTATTAGCTATCAACTACCACAACTGGCGCTCTTTTACATTAAGCTTCTAAGTCTTCCCCATTAGACTCTATTACTTTTTTATACCATGAAAAGCTATCTTTTTTAATTCTTTTGCCTGTACCGTTTCCTTCGTTATCTAAATCAACATAAATGAAACCGTATCTTTTTTCCATTTGTGCGGAGGAGCAACTAACTATATCAATCGGTCCCCAAGCGCAATATGCGATAATTTCTACGCCGTCGTACATGGCACGTTTCATTTCTTTTAGATGCGCGGATAAATAATCAATCCGGTAATCATCATGGATTTCGCCATTTTCTAATTTATCATACATTCCAAAACCATTTTCGGCGATGATAATTGGTTTATGATATCTGTCCCAGTACTGCGACAATGCGTTATACAAGCCTTTCGGATCGACTGCCCAGCCCCACGGATTAGCTTTAAGATGCGGGTTTGGTGTAATCGAAGCTGGATCCAAATCATTTTTCTTGGAGTCCACCATTTGGGAATAATAATAGGAAAGTGCTAAATAATCCATGGTGTTTTTTTGTAAAATGGCTTTGTCTTCTTCTGTGATTTCAATATGAATATTATTTTCATCAAAGTAATTAAGCGCATACTTTGGATATTCGCCTTGGAACTGCACGTCTGCGAAGAAATATTCCATGCGGTTACGTTTCATTGCGAGTACGATATCATCTGGATCGCAGGAGAATGGATAGGCCGTACAATCAGCGAGCATTGTACCAATCATTAAATTAGGATTTAGCGCTTTTCCGTATTCGTAAATTTTCGCACTTGCGACAAATTGGTTATGAACAGCTTGATACGTAGCGGATAAATAATCATCGACAGCATCATATGGAATCGCAGTAGAGTTAAATGGTTCAAATTGAATTAAATTAATTTGGTTAATGACAATCCAATATTTCACTTTTTTATTGTAGCGATCAAGTACTGTTTTGCCGTACTTCTCAAATAAATCAATAACATTACGATTATGCCAGCCGCCATGATTTAAGACAATTTCCACCGGCGTTTCGTAATGTAAAATCGTAATAATTGGCTCCATGCCAAGTTCGATAATTTTGTCGATTAATTGGTCATAATATTTTAATCCCGCTTCATTTGGTTCCGTTTCTTCGCCAGTCGGAAAAATACGTGTCCAATCCAGCGAAGTTCGAAATGTTTTAAAGCCCATTTCAGCAAGCAAAGCCAAGTCTTCTGGATACGTGTGATAAAAGTCGATACCATGGCGTTTCGGATAATAGTTCACTTTATCTTCCATACTTGCTTTGATATCAGCCAAACTTACTCCTTTATGTTGTTCCTCACTGATTTCATCATTTGTTTTACCTTTATGATATTTGTGCAAATCTGCTAAACTAATTCCTTTTCCATCTACTTTAAATGCGCCTTCTGCTTGGTTGGCTGCGATAGCTCCTCCCCATAAAAAGTCTTTCGGAAATTGATAATTTTCAAACATGCTCGTACCTCCTATTTTTTCGTAAGTTCGGTCATTTTTTTGAATAAACGTAGCATATGCTCGCCGATTAAAATTTCACTTTTGGCTGTCATGAGTGTATCTTGCGCATGACAGAACAGCGTGGAATAACGGATTTGATTGCCTGATGCTTCTAATTGAAGTGTATCTGTTTGCAGACTATGCGCGATGACAATTTCTTTTTTGGCAGAGGCGATAAATTCCTCGGCTTCGTTAAACGCTAGTTCCTCTAAATGGTTAAGACCTTTCACTAGGTCATTTCTTGCGTTTCCAGCATGGATTAATATATTCATGGATAGTTCATTTAAGCTATCTGTTTCTTCAACATAGTCTTGCTCTGACATTTTAGTTCCTCCAATCAATTTGTTACCATTTCTTTCTCTGTTTCGACTGCATCTAATTTTTCTTGTTTGAGTAATGAGTTGTCGTATGCTTTAAAGAACGGCAAGTAGACGAGCCATGTGATGACGATAATTGCTAAACAAGCAATCACACCTCGGAAATCTTGTGTTGCAAGGTAAGACGTTACAGGATAAGGCATGTACCATAGCAAGAACGATTGCGCGGGAATACTTACTAAGTTCATCGACATAACGAAATAGGCGATGCTTGGAACTAAGAAAGCATTAATCCACGTTGGAATCATTAAGTATGGGTTGAAGGCAATTGGTGCCCCGAAAAACAATGGTTCGTTGATATTAAAAATCGATGGGACAATAACTGCTTTTCCGATTGCTTTTAGCTGTAAAGACTTACTTAAAATGAGCATCATAATGGATAGTGATAAGGTTGTGCCGACCCCGCCGATTGAAATTAATGCGTATACAGTTTCTTGTGTTGCGATGTTTGATGCACTTGCGCCATTTGCTACAGCTTGTGAGTTTTCTGCGAGTCCAGCCATATAAACCGGGTAAATCGCGGGCATCATAACCCACCCAGAAATCCCGAATGTATAAAGAAATGCTGGAATGAAAACCGAAAGCACAAAGCCTGGATAAGATTGTACGATTGACGCGAGCGGGCTAAACACTGCCACAATCACTTCAAAGAAATCAATGTTAAATTGAACAGTTATTAACCAACCAACAATCAGAATAAATGTAATTGGTAGCAAGCTATTGAACCAACCAACGACAAAATCCGGAATCGGTGTATCTTCACTGAAAAAGGATCGTTTCGCAGCAAAGTTCATCACACAACCAACAAATAAGCCGGTTGTAATGGATAAGAACATCCCTGTCGCTCCAAATCTAGATAAAATGAAAACGGCATCCCCGTCTGCTGAAATAGTTGGAAATAGTAGCATTAAAAATAGAACAAGTCCAGTTGCGCCAGAAATTAATTTTTGGCTACTATTTCCTTTTTTCTCCATCAGATAGTATGGGATTAAAAACGCTACGACTAACCCAAACATTCCAAACGAAAAATTACTTATCATCGAAAAGTCAGGCATGCCGGGAAATAAATTTTTAAGTAGTGAAACGATGGTGACTAAAGAACCGACAAAAACGAGCGGAAGCGCAGACATAATTGCATCTTGAATTGCTGATACCCAAGGATTTTTAACAACTTTATTTACTTTTGGAGCAAATTTATTTGTCATAAAATCCATCACTTTGTTGTTCATCGTGTTATCCCTCCATAGTTAAAATGAGATCCAGTGCTTTTTCACCGTTAAGTGTGCCATAAGTTGCTTGCGGAATAATTGATACTAAAACATTTTTATCGGCTACTTTTTGTTTTAAGTCATCCAGCATATAAGCTAAGTGCGGCCCGATTAATAAGTAATCAATTTCATTAATTCTTTCATCTATTTGTGACTCACTGGCTGCTTTCACCGTCACTTGTTCTCCACGTTTTTTTGCGGCTTTTCTGATTGCTGCTGCCATGAATCCACTTGAAGCTCCTGACCCACAAATGAGTAAAATGTTTTTCATTTTGTATCCTCCCTTTCCTTAACTTACTTTTATTATATAAATGACTGAATCCGCTTACAAATATGTTTTTTTCCTACTGGTAGGAAACTGCATAAAAAAGAACCCCTCCGCATGAAGCGAAGGAGTTTCTTAATAACCTGTGTTAGTCACGATATTTTAAATTAATAAATTTCACTTGGATGTATTCTTCCATACCGTAGTGGCCGTTTTCGCGACCGAAACCAGAATGTTTAACACCGCCAAATGGGGTTTCTGGGTTAGAAATCGCAATTTCGTTTGCACCTACCATACCATATTCTAATGCCGCACCTACTTTTTCTACGCGAGCTAAGTCTTTTGTATAGAAGTAAGAAGCAAGACCGAATTCACTGTCATTCGCCATTTCGATTGCTTCGTCTTCCGTTTCAAATGTGATGAGTGGGATTACTGGACCAAATGTTTCTTCGTAGAAAATATCCATTTCACGGGTAACATTATCTAAGACAGTTGGTTTGTAGAAGTTCCCTTTGTCATAGTCGGAACCTGTTAAACGGCCGCCACCAGTTAAGACTTTGGCACCTTTATCTGTGGCATTTTTAAGTTGTTTGTCGATTTTGTCAATCGCATCTTCGCGGATAAGTGGACCAACATTCACATCATCTAAACCGTTACCTACTTTTAGTTGTTTTACTTTAGCAACTAGCGCCTTAGTGAATTTTTCTTTAATTTCTTTGGCAACAAAAATTCGGTTTGGCGATACACATACTTGACCGTTATTGCGGAATTTCGCTGCAACTAAATCATTTACAGCAGCATCCAGGTTCGCATCATCAAATACGATAAATGGCGCATGTCCACCAAGTTCGAGCGAGATTTTTTTCAGTGTTTCGGCTGATTGTTTGAATAGTGTTTGACCGACTTTCGTGGAGCCGGTGAAAGTTAGTTTACGAACATCATCACTGTCAGTTAACGTTTCGCCGATTTCTTTGGAGCTACCCATAACGATATTGGCAACACCTTTTGGCAAGCCGGCTTCTTCAAAAATTTCAAAGATAGCTAGGGCTGAAAGCGGCGTATCTCCGGATGGTTTTAATACGATTGTATTTCCGGTTGCAAGCGCTGGAGCAAGTTTTCGTGTCACCATACCACCTGGGAAATTCCACGGAGTAATGGCCGCAACTACGCCAATTGGTTGTTTTTTCACGATAAACGCATGATTGTTTGGCGCTGGGATAGTTTCCCCATATAATCTTCTTGCTTCTTCTGCAGCGAATCGGAAGTTTTCTGCGCCAGTTAGGACTTCTCCTTTTGATTCTTTTAGCGGTTTACCTTGTTCAAGCGTCATAATTTTTGCTAGTGTATCTGCTTTTTCTTCCATTAAATCGGCAATTTTGTGTAATAATTTGACGCGATCAGCTAGTTCCATTTTTGCCCAATCAGGAAATGCTTCTTTTGCAGCTTTAATGGCTTTTTTGGTTTCGTTTGGTCCAGCTTGAGCGATTTTGGCAATAACTTCTCCGTTTGCTGGGTTTACAATATCTTTTGTTTCTTTATTATCTCCATCCGTCCATTTTCCATTAATAAATAATTTTGTTTGAACTTTTGGTAAGGCTGTTTCTTTAATACTCAAAAATACCACTCCTCAAAAAATTTTTCTGCACGTGCTCTCGTTGCTTATAATAGTGTTTTCCACAAATCGAAAAATTTAATCAGGATTTTCTTTTTTAAGTGGCAAAATGGTTTTTGGAAAAAGTCATTCTATCCCAACATGGCGGGAACGAGAACAGTCTCTAAAAAACTTTAATTTTTTTCAAAAAAAGCTAGCTACATCGAATGTAACTAGCTTTTTCGGTCTTAACTTTCTTCAATTGGTTGGTGTATTTCTTCTTTTACTTTTTTAGGCGCGTTTTTCTTATAAGCAAGGAAGTAGAATAAGCTAACAAAAACTGCTCCACCGACTACATTTCCTAAGTAAACTGGGATGACGTTCCAAATGAAATCCGCCCATGAATAGTAACCAGCGAAAATCGCAGCTGGGATAATAAACATGTTGGCGACAACGTGCTGAAATCCGATAGCAACAAATGCCATAACCGGGAACCAAATACCAAGGATTTTCCCTGCGAAATCTTTGGCCGCGTAGCAAAGCCAAACCGCAATCCCAACAAACCAGTTACAACCAATTCCGGAAACAAAAGCAACCCAGAAAGGATCGTTAATTTTTGCACCAGCTGTAGCTAGCGTTTTTGGTAAGAAATCGCCTTCTGTTAAACCAACGAAATGTCCGAAGAAGTAAGCGACAAAAAATGCGCCCACTAAGTTCATGACAGACACAATCGCCCAGTTTCTAAGTAATTGTTGGAAGGAAATTTTTTTGTCGTACCAAGCAATCGCGACAGCCATCATGTTGCCGGTAATTAATTCTCCTCCACCTAGCAAAATACAAACGAGGCCAACCGGAAAAAGACTGGCGCCGATAAGCGTTGCAAAGCTCCCCCATTCGTGAGGCATTGTTCCTACTGCACGTATGTATAATAAGTAACCAAGAGATATAAAGGCACCACCTAAAAAGCCTAACAACACAAGCGTTAACGTACTTGAATTTGCTTTTTGGGTTCCTTTTTCAATCGTAATCTCTGTTACTTCCTGCGGGCTGTAATATCCCACATGAATCCCTTCCTTCTTGTTAAAATAATCACAAAATAGCGTTTTTATTATAGCACACTCAAAAACAGCTTGCTAGTATAAAAAAGCCCAGAACAAAAGTCCCAGGCTTCTTCTTACGTATGCAATTCTTTTACGACAGGAATCCTTATTTCAATATTTGCTTCGTTGTTTCCTTGTTTCGTATACACTTCCAATTTGAATGGTAGTGGGTCAAAAACGGGGTTGTTCGCTGTAATATATGGTTTGTAATTTTTTTCTTGAATGGCTCTGGCAATCTCTTCATAGCTTTCACTTATGTCTGTATCCTGAATATGCTCTGCTACAAAATACGTATGAGCCGGAACTTCAATCCACTCAAGCGGTTCTTGTAAATGAGGATATTTTTGTTCCACTGGAATTACCGAATAATGAGTAATTCCGTCTTCTATATTATGGACAGAAATACCATAAAACGTTTTTTGTTTGGAAAAATCATCTAGTTCTCGCGCAAGTTGAAGCATTTCTTTGAAGGCTGTTTTTATTTCTGTATGAAGTGCTTCTGTTTTAAGACCTTCTCGAACGAGCGCAATACCAGTGAATCCTTCCCATTCCTCCAGTCGCTTCAATCTAATCGCCATGATTATCTACTCCTTCACAAAAGCATCTCACACAAGCTAATTTATCCGTATACCATATGGTAAATACCCGTCTGAGAGCAAGTTAAAACAAGATGCTAATGAGAATAATAACAGCGATAATAATGACAAAAGATAACCAAGCAACAGGCCGAGCAGTGTTAATCGTCCAACCAATCCCAAAGCGTTTTTCTACAAATAACGCTGGATCATTTCGATTAAAATAAATAACGCCTGCTTTCCAAAAAGAATCATCATCCCGAATGGGTTTATTGACACCATCAGGTTGGTCAGCAAATTTAAGTCTGCTACCGCCTTGCCCTACTTTTACAGCAAGAAGGACGGTTCCAAACAGAATCAAAACAACGGAGATAATCATTGTTATCATCATCCATTCAACTGGAAGAGCAAGTAACATGACTACTTGCATGATGAGAAAATCAATTACCATAATCGTACACATGATTAACATCGCTTTACTAGAAATCTGTCTAAATAGGAGTCCCCGTTTTAATGAATCAGTAGGGTTTTCGTTCTCTACGGACTGTTTGCTCCTAGCAATAACAAAGTTAATAAAGATAAATAACGCAATCATTCCTAGCTGCATCATTGGCAATAGCAACACGACTCTAGGTGATTTGGCAACCGTATCCGTCACTGCCCCACTCATATCAAAATGGATTGGAAAGTCAGCAGGAGCTACTGGATAAAAAACGACTGTAATCGCAAGTGTAATAATAAAGATAAGTAGTGGCACGACAAACCACGTATACGAGATAACCATTTTTCTGCGATGAAAACTAGTGTCTACCATTATGATAGAATTAGTCGAGATTTCTCCCGCCTCTATTTTATCTCTTTTCCACTGTAAAGTTGTGTGGTGAAAGCGATAATAAATAATAAAAGAAACGATTAATTGTCCAAACATCGAAGCAATAAAAATACCCGCTTGCATATTCTCACTCGAATGAAAGCCTTGAATTAATGCGATTCCGATAATAGCAACGAAAGAGGTCCACAAAACCACTTGCCCAACATATTGTTTTTTTAGCCGCGTTAATTCTGCATTCCGGTTAGCACGTTCGCCTACATTTACTCCGAAACATTCTGACTTTCTTATTACAAAAGGGGTTATTGCTTGCAGTGAAATGATAGCAATACTAACAAAAATATAAATGATGATTTCCATTTCTACTCCACTCTCCGTCCATGCATTTCGTCAAAAATAGCCTTACTTACTTCGAGCCACTTCTCTTCGGTAACACCGCGCACAACCGATTCCGCGATGAGCGGTTTTAGCTTCGTTTGTAATTTCGCAAAAAATAGCTCATCTGCCTTAGCTACGCCATCCGGATGAATAACTACTCCCTTTTGACGATGTATTTGAATAAATCCTTCTTGTTTTAAAATTTGGTAGGCCTTGTTTACTGTATGAAAGTTAATACCAATGTCTGCACCTAAACTTCGAACAGAAGGTAATTTGTCCCCTGGTAAAAGTTCCCGTTTCGCCATACCTTCAATGATTTGATTGCATATTTGTGTGTAAATCGGTTCGTCTGATTGAAGATCTATCGCAAGCAACATAGAAACACCTCTCTCTTAACTGTTATACATATTGTATAACACATATATTCCGGCGTCAATAGCAGTAATTCAGTGGCTATTTAAAGCAGTTAATGGTACTATAAAATTTATCAATAAGGTTTTAGAAAGAAGGGGAGAATTTGAAGTTTTCACGTTTTCGAGATAGTAAATTATTTTTTTGGACAATTGAAATTTTAGCGGTTGTAGCCATTTTGTTTGTTCTATTACAAATGAAGTACATATTTTCACCAATTGGCATTATTGTTTCTACATTATTCATGCCGATTTTGGTCGCAGGGTTTCTATTCTATTTATTTAACCCGCTCGTATTATTTTTAGAAAAAAGAAAAGTACCTCGACTTTTGAGTGTTATTTTAATTTTTATTGCCTTTATCACGCTTGTTGTTCTTGCAGTAATGCAACTCGGTCCAACGCTTGCTGACCAAGTAGCTGAACTCGCAAAAGCAATACCAGGTTACTGGCAAGATTTTGAGAAATGGTTGCAAGGTCTCTCGAATAATTCTGCATTAAAAGATCTAGATATAAAACAAGAACTTGAGAAGCTCAACATTTCCTTACCAAAAATCATGTCTGTGGTCGTTGACGGAGTTGCTTCTAGTTTTGGAGCTATCATCTCTTTTGTCTCTAGTTTTGTCATGATTCTTGTAACTGTACCATTTATCGTCTTTTATATGTTTAAAGATGGTCATAAGTTCGTTGAGTCTTCTGGAAAATTTTTCCCGGCAGGTATTCGTTCTGAAGCAAAACAAATTATTAAAGAAATGAATAAAACCATTTCTACTTACATTAGTTCACAAGCAATTGATTGTATGTTTGTTGGTTTATTTACTTTCATTGGGTACTTAATTATTGGTCAACCGTATGCCCTTCTTTTCGGGTTCATTGCTGGTGCAACGAATATTATTCCTTACCTTGGACCTTTCCTTGGAGCAGCTCCCGCAGTTATCGTGGCGTTATTCACTTCTCCAGTCCAAGCATTACTTGTTATTGTTGTCGTAACGATTGTGCAACAAATTGATTCTAACTTACTCTCTCCATATATCATGGGTAAATCACTATCGATTCACCCACTAACTATTATCATTATCTTGATTGTTGCTGGAAACTTAGCGGGAATCTTCGGAATGATTTTAGGTGTTCCACTTTATGCGGTTGTGAAAACAATTATCGTGAACGTTAATCGTTTAATTAAATTGCGGCGAGGTCAGCTGGCGATTGATAATAATCTTCCTGATCCGGATACACCGAAAGAATAAAAAAACGAGCTTTGGGAAACTAGTTCCTAAAGCTCGTTTTTTCTATGCTTTTTTAAAATGAGAGGTGTCATTTAAACGTTCTAATTTGAATAAGCCGTTTTCGTAAGCTAGTACTGTGACACTCGCGTTATCTAAAATAACCGCTTCGTCCATGGATGGTTCGAGTTCGTGGACGATGTTACGAATGGTATTTCCGTGAGCGACGATAAGAACGTTACCACCAGTTTCGCGATGACGATTGATAACATGCAAGAAACCTTGTTCTACACGTGTCCAAAATGTCATGAAATCTTCCGCATCTCCTGTTGGGTCAGCTGCTTTTGTACCATTCATTGTTTCGCGTACATCGGCATTTTTAAATAGGTCTTCTTGATTCGCATAACCCATATGTTGCGCAATTTCGTTCCAGGCAACATCGCCTTTTTCACCTTCGTAGGAGCCGAAGAAAGTTTCCCGAAATTCACTTAATGGTTCTAGCGTTAAGCCGAATGCGTGTTTATTTTCTTTAAGCAAGTGGCCAGCTGTCGCGATTGTGCGGTGTAAGTCGCTTGAATACGCTGCAACGAATTCTGTTTCCGCAAGTCCGCGACCACTTTCTTTGACTATTTCAATTCCTTCTGGTGTTAGTGGCGTATCAGCCCATCCTTGCATGCGCAAATTTTTATTTAAGTAAGTTTGACCATGTCTTACAAAATAAAGTGATAATTTTTTTCCCATTACGTACTTCCTCCTCCATCGTTGTTTTCTATTTCATTGTAACAAATTCTTCGGATCCTGTTGGGTGAATCGCAACCGTATTGTCGAAATCGGCTTTTGTTGCGCCCATATTAATCGCAACAGCAAATCCTTGAATCATTTCGTCTACACCGTAACCAATTCCGTGCAAGCCGATGACACGCTCTGTTTTCCCTTCGCAAATTAATTTCATTCGGCAAGGTTCTCGGTGGTCTGTGATGGCTGTATACATTGAGGTAAAGCTTGAAGTGTACACTTTGATATTTTCTTTGCCATATTTTTCAATTGCTTCTGGTTCTGTTAAACCGACCGTTCCGATAGCTGGATGGCTAAATACAACGGTTGGGATATTTTCATAGTTTAAATGTGCATCTTTTTTGTTGTTGAAAAGTCGTTCTGATAAACGGCGCCCTGCTGCAATTGCGACTGGAGTTAATTCATAATGACCCGTTACATCGCCAACCGCATAAATCCCCGCTACATTGGTGTTTTGGAATTTATCTACGGCGATATGTCCGCTTTCTAGAAGTTCTACGCCCGCTTTTTCGATTTGAAGACCTTGGATGACAGGTTTACGTCCGATCGCCCAAATAAGCGTATCAACGGTTTCTGTGCGGCCATCCTCTAAGCTCAACGTCAAACTGCCATCTGGATTTTTTTCGACTTTTTGCGGAACGGCGTGTTTATGCAACGTCATATCCGATTGCTCAATAATTTCGGTTAGTGTATCTGTTAAAAGTGGATCGAAATTTCGGAGTGGTGCATGTTTCCGTACAAATAAATGCGTTTCTGAGCCAAGTTGTTGTAATACACCAGCTAGTTCAACCGCAATGTATCCCGCGCCAACAACCGCCACTTTTTTAGGTAGTTCTTTTAATGCAAAAAAGCCATCTGATGTGATGCCGAACTCTGCGCCAGGAATGGAAGGAAGCGCTGGTTCGCCGCCTGTTGCAATTAAAATATGATCCGCTGTCACTAGTTCGCCGTTTACGCGCAATGTTTTTTCATCGACAAATTCGGCATAACCTTTAATCCATTCTACTTTATTATTATCCAGTCCATTTTTGTATGAACCTCGAATCCGTTCAATGTACGCTTCTCGATTTTCGACTAGTTTTTGGAAGTTGAAGCTCGCGTCCACTTGGTAACCATAAGCATCTGCGTATAAATCCATCGCTTCTTTAATTTGTGCGCCGTACCACATGACTTTTTTCGGAACACAACCAACATTTACACAAGTTCCACCTAAAAATTTTGGTTCAATTAATGCACATTTTGCTCCGTGCATGGCTGCGCGATTAATCGAAGCAATTCCGCCACTTCCGCCGCCAATCGCAATATAATCATAATGCTTTTCCATACAAAATCTCTCCTAACATTTCTTCGTTTTCGTTTTTATAAATACGCTTCGCCCCGCATAATCGCAAGAACCCGCGGATTTGGTAAGTATCGTTTTATCACTTGAAGTTTTTCGTATGTGTCCGTGTCTCCTAAATGTTCCGCAATCGCCATGGCAACCGCGCTACTTCGGCTGACCCCAGCGTGACAATGGACAACAATCTGCGTAAAATCTGGGTGCTCATCCACAAAATCATAAATCAAATCGCGATGTACCTCGTTAAATAGTTTCATCTCCGCTTGCTCTTTGTCACTAAGCCCCCAGTAGTCATCTTCTTCGTTAATATCATTAAAGTGAACGGGCAAAATAGCTTCAAAAAGTGATTCGTGTTTGAGTGGCTGATAGGTTGCGCCGACATCCGCAATACGAATAAGTAAAGTATGCTCTGAGCGCGGCTTAAACTGCACCGCTACTACTTCTGGTACGGCAATTATCCGTAAATCAAATGGATCAAAATCAATTTGGCGCCTTTCTTTGTTAATATAATTCGCCATCCTGCATGTCCCCTTTTCCAGTACAACAAGATTTTCCTTCGTCTTATTCCTCTTCTATTCTATCACGCCTAGACATTTTTACATAAAGAAGCAGTTTCAAACAAAAAAAAAAACCAAATAAAATTATTTGGTTACTTTTTCCCTTGTCGGTAAAGATCTTTTGTTTTATAACCTTGACTCAAAATATCGACCATTTCTAAACGTCTTTTTTCTTGTGTCGCTGGTTGTTTGGCAGAGTAAATATAGCGCGCCCAAACCCGCTGGTATCCTGTGGCTAGATTGTTGTAGAAGGCTTGTAAATCGCCTTTGTCTGCTAGAAATTCGGCGACAAGAGGTACATGGTCGACGTATTCATCTGCGGAAGGATTATTTTTCTTAACACCCTTCGCTTTTAGTTTTGCCGCTTCTTTTAGGCCAACAACCGTGTACGTTTCATCGAGCGCGACCATTCGCGTGAATTTGAGTGTGCTACCGTCGACGTAACCTTCTTCATCGGTTTTAAGCGCTGGCATGAGTTCATCGCGGTGTACATATGTAGCGAACTTTTTATTGCCTTTTTTAGGATAGGCGAAAAATAAATAACCATTCGCAGCAAGTTTATTTTCAGCAATAATTTTTTTACGAACGTAATTAATTCTTCTAGTGTTTCCACAAAATCAAAAATTAAATCGTATTGTTTGTCTGCTAGTTTTTCTTCGTAATTTGCTAGATTTTGGAAATAATCCGCTCCATCTGGTTGATTTAGGATGACTGCTTCTTTATATTTAGTCAGTTGTAATTTTTCTACTATTGTTTTCTCTGCCATATTCCAGCACCTCGTTTGTATTGTTTGGTTTCAGTATATAGCCTTCCCTTTAAGTTATCAAGCCAAACTAAACAGAAAAAAGACCAAGCACCACGGCTTGGTCTATAAATCATTTTATTTAAAAACAACAATCTCATTAATTTCAATCGACGGGTCTAAACTTTTCGCAACCGGGCAAGCATCTTTCACTAAATGGACAGCTTTTTCGGCTTTCGCTTCATTGCTTTTATCTACTAAATCCACCGTAAAAGTAACATTAATTTTCGTTAAAACATGCACAGCACTTTCTTGATCTTGCTCATAATCAGTGTGAATGCTTAAATCATTTATGTCAATTCGTTTTTTCTCAAGTAATGTTTGATAGACATATCCGCTACAAGCCGCAACCGCCGCAACAGTTATTTGAACTGGAGAAAAACCTTCTTCTTTAATTAATGTCCAGTTTCCACTTGGATGTACAAGTTCTAACACTTTCCCATTTTTCACTAAATCCATGATTCATTCCTCCAATTTAATTCTTACAATTCTTATATGAATAATAAGATTATAGCTCAAATAAAAAGCTCTGTCCAATTTCCTGTACGAAAAAAAGAATCCAAGTTTTGCTTGGATTCTTTTTGAGCGGTCCCGACGGGATTTGAACCCGCGATCTCCTGCGTGACAGGCAGGCATGTTAACCCCTACACCACGGAACCATATGTATAAAAAATGAATAAAAAAGTGACCCGTACGGGATTCGAACCCGTGTTACCGCCGTGAAAGGGCGGTGTCTTAACCGCTTGACCAACGGGCCAGATAAAAAACGAAAAATGAATATATATTCAATTGAATTCATTTCTCTTACACCAGCTTTTTTATTATAACATAATCTGAGTGACTGTCAACGGCTTTTTCTAATTTTATTTACATTTTTTTCATCGGAAGTTTTTTATACATTTTTACCTCCATAAAACAAAGTCAGCTATGCTTTACGGGCATGCTGACTTTATTTTACTTTTCTCGGTGGTCAACCATAATAAAACTTCTTGTATCATAGCGATGTCTTGATCTAGAATATTCCACTGGTCTACCATCTTTCAAATACACTACTTGCTCCACTTCTAAAACTGGGTCGTGTTCCCCGCACGCTAAATATTCTTGATCATATTCAGATGGCTTATCGGCATTAATTTTCCGAAAGGCACCGCTTAGCACGAGTCCAAGTGTGTCTTGTAAGTATGCATAAATCGAATGATGTAAAATTTCTTTCGTTAAACCAGGAACTAAATCTGCCGGCATCGTTGTATGCTCTAACACATATGGTGCGCCGTCCAAGAGCCGTAACCGAATCAATTTGTACACCGGCTGATCTGCTTTTATTAAAAGTTGTTCTTGTGTTTTTTCATCTGGGAAAGCAATATCGAATGCAATAATTTTACTTGAAATTCGGTTGTCTCCCATCATTTTTGTCAAACCGTCATAATCCCGCAAACTCGCGTCTTGCTTATTAGCTAAGGCATTTTTCATGACAAAAGTTCCCGCACCCCGTTGTCTGTAAACAAGTCCTTCAAGCGCTAAAACGTCAAAGGCTTTTTTTATTGTCATTCTGCTACAATCATAAGCTTTACATAAGCTCACTTGATCAGGAAGAATGGATTCTGGTGGATAAGTACCGTTGTTTATTTTTTCGCGGATATCTGCTGCAATCAATTCATACTTAACCAATTCGATCGCTCCTTCGCTTGAATTAAAAATGTCTAGCCATTTCTAGTCAAATTATAGCATATCGAAAAGGAAAATTTAACTTATTTGATAGCCGCCTCTGATTCTCTCGCAATATTTGTCCGATCGACTAGTTTTAAGAACGGATACCAGATAATGAGGACGATGAAGAAATCGACTACTTGAAGCGCCCCGCCTAGCCATGAGTTAGTTGCGAGAATACCATTGATTACAATTGGCACCGTCCAAGGCACAGCAACCCCGGTTGGAGCAGGAACAATACCAGCTGCCATTACGAAATAATTCAAAGTAGTTACAATCAAAGGTGCAATAATCCATGGAATTAAAATCGTAGCGTTTAGTACAATTGGCATACCAAAAAGTACTGGCTCATTAACGTTAAAAATTCCAGGCCCAAGTGCTAATCGACCAATTTCTTTACTTTGCTTACTCTTCATTAAGAATGCTAGTGCAATAACGACTGCTAAAGTCATTCCAGATCCGCCCATACCAACAGTAAAGACTTCCATAAATGGTTTCGTAATAATATGCGGCAATGGGAGTCCAGCTTTATAAGCATCTAAATTTTCAAGCATTAACGTATTCCAAATCGGGTCCATTACCGAGTTGACAATGATTTGACCATGCAGGCCGAAAAACCATAATACTTGGACAAAAAATAAAGCGATTAGTGTTGGAACAATTCCTGAACCAAGCCCCACTAAAGGCTTTTGAATAACAGTATAAACAACATCATGTAAGTTTGTATGGAAGAAGAATTGTACCATAACATTAATTGCTAAAAAGATACTTAATGTTAAGATAGCGGGAATAAGTGCTGCAAATGATTTAGCTACAGCAGGTGGAACTCCTGCAGGCATTTTGATTGTCCAATCCCGTTGAACAAAAAATCGATATAATTCTGCAGCAATAAAACCAGTAATCATTCCGATAAACATTCCTTTTGCCCCAAGTCGATCTAACGAAAGCGCTCCGGTAATAAGCTCTCCATCAGGACTATTAAAGAAAAATGGCGTTAAAATCAAGAAGCTAGCAAGGGCAACTGCCCCTCCATAAATTGCTTCAACTTTATAATATTTAGATAGTGAATATCCAATTCCAAAAACAACAAAGACAGTCATAATACTCATCGTGGCGCTTTGGGCATTTCCAAGATACAACTGTAAAACAGCTTTCGTTTCATCACTCCAAAACGGTAGATTCATTAAAACCACCGCAATCGAACCAAACATTGTTAGCGGAAATGCCAACATGAATGCATCTCTTAAAGTGGTTAAGTACCTATTCTCTCCTAGTTTTGCAGCAAGAGGCATTAACTTTTCCCCAAGTAACTCCATAAACTTATTCACTTTACTTCCCCCAAACATGATTTTTTCTAAAAAGAAAACGTTTTCTATTTATTATTATACTCATTTAATATTAAATGTCTAGTCTTTTTAAAATAAAAGACCAAACAAAAAAAAGACTTTCATCATCACAATGAAAGTCTCCTTCTTATTTTTTCTTCTTCTTTGCTAGCTTTTCTGCTGCTTTTTGTTTATTTTCTGCTAGTCGGAAAAGCGTCATTTCTTTAATTAACTCGTAAGGAACTTCTTCTTTGATTGGAAACTGTACAGCACCTTTAGAATGCTTGTAATTTCCGAGCTGAGATTCAAACGCCGCAATGCCACTAGAAGCCGGATAAAACCCGTAGTGATTTTTCGCAACAGCAAAGTGCACCAAGTTTCCTTCCAAATAAAAAGTCGGCATTTGATAACTTATTTTCTCTGTTGCTTCCGGTGCAGCTGCTTTAATCGTTTCTCTGATTTTTTGCAACACTTCTTTTGTTTCCGGTGGCGCTTGGGTAATATATTCATCAATCGTTGTAAATTCTAGTTTATTATCCATAGTCCTTTCCTTTCTGAAACGTTTTTTTTATTATAGCAATTCTCTTATAAAAAAACTATTTTTGCGAGAACAACAAGTTTACTAGTACGCATTAGTTCTCAAGTTCATCTCTCACTACCATCAAAGCAAAACCGAGTAAATTCAGACCTTTCCAATATAACGGATTTTCCACGTTCTTATTATCAGTAGCCATTCCAATACCCCAAATTTTATCTACTGGACTTGCTTCAACCAAAATCCTGTTTTTCGTTTGCATTAAAAACTTTTTCAACTCTTCATTTTGAGAAAATTTTGCCTGATTCGCACGCATAACTATATTAAACCGATTCTTAAGCCAAATATCTTCTTGAAAACCACTTATTAATCTACCGAAATCTTTCGCTTGTTTCGGATGCTTAGCCGCTAAAATTTTCTCTCTCATTTCCATATCATTAAATAGCTTTGCTTTCTCTGCCATCATAAATTGCTCAGCACAATTATATTCCACTCCGTCCACTTTAAAACTACAAATCCACCACTGGCTAAAACAACTTTTACTTATCTTCCCATCTTCAGCAGGCTGATGTCCCCAAAAGAAAATGTATTTTAATTTTTCACCTTTTCGGTATTTATGCTGTATTTTTTCTAATGTATAATCCATACCTATCATCTCCAACTTTTTAATTTTATTTATTATAATATTATTTTGCCAATTTCGATTTTCAGTAAAAAATCCGCGAACGACTCTGCTACAATCGAACTTTCTTCAAACTCTGGTTCCGAACCACGAACAACACTTCCGTCATTTAAAGTGATAGCATAATATTCATAACAACCGCCAACACTCATCATAATTGGTAAATGTGCATTCCAAAATAGTCTTACTTTATTTTCTAAATTTTTATCGCCTTCTGCTGCTTCTAAACTCATTTGTTCAAAAGAATTCCACGAAAAGGCGTCATCCTCATTCTCTAAAAAATCTTCTTCCGATAAAAACCAACAAGTGTCCCCCGCATTGCTACAGAGGTTAAGTTGTCTATAAAAGGCCTTATATGCATCTGGCAAATTTCCATATCTCTTTAAAATCTGCTCTGGCAAGTTTTTCTCTACAGCAGACAAATCTACTTGCCAATTATTATTTTTAGCCCATTCAAAAAAATGATTTATTGGTTCCATTTAAGCTACCTCCCACTATTTAGAGTTCCATTCGTCTCTGACTTTCATCAAAATCTTGCCTAGACGATTTTTTCCAGAGCCATCTCCGCCGTCGCCCCAATAATAATCTTTTTCCGTATGTTCCACTAAAATAGCATTCTCTGTGGATAAAAGCATTTCTTTCACTTCCGAATGTTGCTCTACTTTTGCTCTGATTGCTTTTAACATCACTTCGTCTTTCATACTTTCCCAGCCTTTTCGCAGTGGGAAGTCTCTATTTCTACCCAATTTTGCTGCATCTATTGGTTTTTTCGTATTAATTACTTTTTTAATAATCTTTTTATCTATAAATTTTTGCGCTTGGAAATAGTGTTCTGTGGTTGGATAAGTCACACCGTCTATGACAACTGGATGTAAAGAGAAATTAGAGAAGCAGCCATAGTCCGCATTTTCACTATAAAAATGGATAACCTTCATTTTGCACCTCCGAGTATTTATGTTATGTTTTTTGCAACTTGAGCTTATCTTTCCAAATAACTTTAGCATACATATAGACGCAAATCCATCACTATTTTTCCACAAAAAAAGACACTGCTTAGTTTCCTAAACAATGTCTTAATAATTTATTACGGAGAAGGAGGGATTTGAACCCTCGCGCCGCGCGAGCGACCTATACCCTTAGCAGGGGCACCTCTTCAGCCACTTGAGTACTTCCCCAAACTCCACAGGCAGGACTCGAACCTGCGACCGATCGGTTAACAGCCGATTGCTCTACCAACTGAGCTACTGTGGAATTATCTGACTTCCACTAGTATACGCAGAACTTGGCAAAATTGCAAGACTTTTCATGCGTTTTCTGTATAAATTTTCTTGGAACCTATTTGTATTAATTTTCCGCCACAACTGCCACAGCGATAACGGTTCACATTGAATCTACGTTGTCTTAAAAAGGACTTCCCGCAACTTTTGCATGTATATTCATGCATGGTAATTTCACGTGGTATCGTTGCACAAAATCTCGGTGCGTCTACTTTTTTTAATAACTCACGGAAATCTTGATCGCGATGCTGATAGCCTTTTTTCTCTATATGAAGGTGATAATGACATAGTTCATGCTTCATAATCCCGATAAAGTACGCTAATCCAAAGTTTTCTAGGTACTTGGGGTTCATTTCGATATTGTGACTTTTTAGCAAATAACGTCCCCCAGTGGTTCGTAAGCGCGCATTAAACACGGCTTGGTGGCGAAATTCTTTTTGGAAAAATTGCAGCGACACTTCTTCCATGTGTCGCTGCAATTCTGCTTGATTCATTATTTAACACTTCCATTAGGATTAAGCATAGTTAAAGCAATACGGTTTTTCTTTGTATCTACTTCATCTACCCAAACAGTTACAATGTCTCCTACTGAAACGACATCCATCGGGTTTTTAACAAAAGAATTGCTTAGTTTCGAAATATGCACAAGGCCGTCTTGTTTCACACCAATATCAACAAATGCGCCAAAGTCAACTACATTCCGAACGGTTCCTTGTAATTCCATGCCTTGCTTTAAATCTTCCATCGAAATAACATCTTGTTTTAAAAGTGGTGCTGGAAGTTCGTCACGAAGGTCGCGACCAGGAGCAATTAAATTATCAATAATATCGCGCATGGTTTCTTTACCGATGCTTAATTTCTCTGCTTCTTCTGGGATACTAAGCGCTTGAAGTGCGGCTTTTAAATCTTCGCTACCAATATCTTTCAATCCGAAACCAGCTGCTTTTACAATTTGTTCAGCTGCCTTATAACTTTCCGGGTGAATGGCGGTTTTATCAAGTGGATTTTCACCTTCCAAAATACGTAAGAAACCAATACTTTGTTCATATGATTTTGCTCCAAGACGAGGTACTTTTTTCAACTCTTTGCGAGAAGCGAACGAGCCGTTTTCTTCGCGATATTTACGGATATTATTTGCGACTGTCTTGTTTAAGCCAGCAACATATTGTAACAGAGAAGCCGAGGCCGTATTAACGTTTACGCCCACTTGGTTAACGGCCGTTTCAACGACGAAAGTTAGTGTTTCATTTAAACGTTTTTGCGCTACGTCATGTTGATATTGCCCTACGCCTACAGATTTTGGATCGATTTTCACAAGTTCAGCTAGCGGATCTTGCAAACGACGACCAATCGAAACGGCGCTACGCTCTTCTACTTGATAGTCCGGGAATTCTTCGCGGGCAGTTTCACTCGCTGAATAAACACTCGCGCCAGCTTCATTGACGATACAATAATAAGCGCTCGATTTCGATTCGCGAATCACTTCCACAATAAATTGCTCTGTTTCACGTGAGGCTGTTCCGTTACCAATTGCGATAACTTCCACTTTGTATGTGGATAAAATCTCCGCAATTTTTTGTTTGGCTTCCGGACGGCGTGCTTTTGCTGTATGTGGATAAACAACGCCAATTTCTAGTACTTTCCCCGTTTGATCTAATACAGAGAATTTACAACCTGTTCTAAAAGCCGGATCGACCCCAAGAATAATTTTTCCTTTTAAAGGTGGTTGTAAAAGTAGTTTGCGCAAGTTCTCGGAGAAAATATGGATGGCTTGTTCTTCGCCTTTGTCTGTTAGTTCGCCGCGAATTTCACGTTCAATTGCTGGGCCAATAAAGCGTTTATAAGCATCTAAAATAGCTTCTTCTACATAAGGACGAGTTGCAGAATTGCGATTTTGGATAACTTTTTCAAATAAATATTGGAAGATTTTTGTCGTATCCACTTGAACTTGTACACGTAAAATATCTTCTTTTTCCCCGCGGTTAAATGCAAGGATACGGTGACTTGCTACTTTGCCAATCATTTCGTTAAATTCATAATACATTTCGTAAACGCCTTTTTCGTCTGCTTCGGCGTTTTTCGCTCTGGATTCAATCATCCCAAATTTGCGCGTAAAGTTACGAATCCACTCACGGAAACTAGGCTCATCACTGATTTGTTCCGCGATGATTTCATGTGCGCCGAGTAAAGCAGCTTCTGCTGACTCCACTTCTTTTTCTTCTGAAATATAGTTTGCCGCTTCTTTCAGTGGGTCCGCGTTACTTGGGAAGCTCATTAGCCAATCAGCAAGCGGTTCTAATCCTTTTTCTTTCGCAATCGTTGCTTTTGTACGTTTCTTTTGTTTGTAAGGACGGTATAAATCTTCGAGCGCTTGATGTTTTTCCGCTTTGGTGATTGCCGCTCTCAGTTCGTCTGTTAATTTTCCTTGTTCATCTATTAGGCGAATAATTTCTTCTTTACGATTTTCTAATTTTGTTACATATTCAAAGGTTTCTTCAATATCACGGATTTCTACTTCATCTAAGCTACCAGTCATTTCTTTACGGTACCGCGCGATAAATGGAACTGTGTTGCCTTCTTCCATTAATTTGATTACGGCATTGATTTGCGCTGGTTTATACGTTAGCGATTTTTGGACTAGTTTTATTATTTTATCTTGCATTTGTTCCATACTTGATAGCCTCCAATTATTTCATTATCTACTAAGTGTAACATAATTACGTTTCAACTGACAAAAGCTATCAGTCTCCCTTATTTAAAGCATTTTCCGCATAATGAATCGCATCTTCGGTATGGGAAAAGAAGTGTTCTTCGCCGATTCGGTCGTAAAGCCCGCTACCCTTCAAACTTTCTTTCGCTTTATCTGTTAGTCCAGTAATCAAAATTTGCCCGCCTTGCTTCGAAAATTCTTTTTCAATTTGGTGGAAATAGCCTTCTGCCGTAGCATCAATAATCGGCACTTTCCCCATTCGCAAGATAAGATATTTTGGTTTAACATGGATTGCTTTGATAATATTTTGTTGAAAAATCTGCGCTGCACCAAAAAACAATGGCCCGCGAATAGTAAAAATACTAATTTTCTCGTGTAAATGAGGAGCAATTTCGGCACCTTCTGGTTCGATTTCTTCAATTTGCATCGAACTTCCCATTTGTTTAGCGAAAAGCACCACTGCCAGCAGTAAACCAACTTCGACGGCCACAGTTAAGCTTGCAAATACGGTTAATAAAAAGGTAATAATTAGTACTAAAGTATCGCCTGATTTCAACTTAATAATATGCTGAAAGGTTTTTCGTTCGCTCATATTCCAAGCAACTAGCATTAAAATCGGCGCCATTGCAGCAATTGGGATATTGACAGCTACTGGTGCAAGTACAAGTAAAGTGAGTAAAACGAAAATTCCGTGGATAACACCAGAGACACGGCTAGTTGCGCCATTATTAATGTTGGTTGCCGTTCTTGCGATAGCTCCCGTTGCCGGAATTCCGCCGAACATTGGCGTTACAATATTTGCGATACCTTGCCCAATGAGCTCGCGATTACTATTGTGTTTTGTATTCGTCATTCCATCTGCCACAACCGCCGAAAGAAGTGATTCAATCCCGCCGAGCATCGCAATAACAAAAGCTGGCCCAATCAATTTACTCATATTCGCAAAAGTCATATCGGGAAATTCAAACGGAGGAAAGGTACTCGGAATATCTCCATACGCTGACCCAATCGTCGGAAGCGCATCCGGGAAAAATAGCATAGCAATCGCCGTCGTAATCACAAGTCCAATAAGTGGTGCTGGAATTCTCGGTAAAATTTTAGGAAAAATAAATAAGACAAGCATACAAATACAGGAAATGAGCACACTATAAAAATTCCATGAATCTAAATGTAACCAGATCTCATTCATATTCGCGACAAATGATTCATGTTTTTCCATACCTGTTAAACCGAGGAAGTTCCCCACTTGCCCCATAAAAATCGTGACAGCAATCCCGGCTGTAAATCCGATTGTCACTGGTCGTGGAATAAATTTGATTAATGTTCCAATTTTAAAAATCCCCATTAAGCAAAGTAAGACCCCTGCCATCATTCCAGCAACTAGTAAATCTTGATAACCATATGTTAATACGATTCCGAGTAATACTGGAATAAAAGCACCAGTTGGGCCGGCAATTTGAAACTTCGAGCCCCCGAAAATAGAAACGATTATTCCCGCTACAAAACTCGAATAAATACCATATTCTGGACTTACACCTGATGCAATCGCGAAGGACATCGCTAGAGGTAAAGCTATAATGCCCACGATAATTCCCGCAAGCAAGTCTTTCCTAAATCTCGCCCACGTATAATCTTTTACACTGTTCAACCAAACTTTCTTCAATTTGCTCCTTCTCTCTTATTTATATTTTAATCCGCGCGAAAAAACGCAAAGCAAGATTGCTTCACGCTTATTAAGTGATATTTATCACATGATGAAGTATAAAAAACTAGCGCTCTATTCTAATATACCATAAATAGACTAAGTTCTCATGTCCATTAAGAAAAAAACACCTTTTAAACAAGTACTTGTTTAAAAGGTGTTTTTGTTATTCCGGAAATTTCCCAACCATAAAAGTAACATCATCTGTTGGAATATCTAATATATTACGCTCGATTAAATGCCCGATTTTCACTACACAAAGTGGCGATTCTAGGCTTTTTCTAACGCGAGAAAGAACAAGTCCATCTGAATGCATTAAAAACTTACTGCCTGGTTTATATTTAAACGATTGCAACCGATATTTCTGTTTTCGACCGGACAAAAATCCAGAGCCAGAAAGCGGAAAAATAAGCTTATCTTCCATCCCAATCATATAAAAACGAATATTACCCATACCAGTATAATAAAGGGTCTTCGTTAAGTAGTCACCTTTAATAATAGCTATCGCAGCACCTCGAAGTCCTGAAACAGCCTGGTTCGCTTTTTCGAGCATATCGGTAATATCTGCATGGATATCCTCTTTTATGGCATCAACGGTCGCTTTGGCGGCTCTATTAGCTTCGAGCCCGCTTCCAAGTCCATCAGAAAGAACATACAGAAAACCATTTTCGTCTTCATGGGTATAATAAACATCCCCGCAGTATTGTTGTAATGCTTTAGAACGTTGAAATACAAATAAATTATTTGATTCAACTGCCTTGTTCATTTACTCCACTTCCTCATTCTGCAACGCCTCTCGAAGTTTTTTTATAGCTTGACGTTGGATTCTAGACACATGCATTTGTGATATATCGAGTAGTTCACCCGTTTCTTTTTGACTGCGATTTTCAATAAATGTAAATTGCAAAATCTTCTGTTCTCGCTCATCTAAAACAGGGAGAACTTTCTCTAAGAGCATACGTTGATTCACACGTTCAAATCCATCATCCGTACCACCAACAACATCTAGTAAGGTAATCGTACTTCCATCCGAATCAGCTTCAATCGAATGATCTACAGAAAGCGCTTGATAGCTTTTTCCCATCTCCATTGCTTCTAAAACTTCTTCTTCCGTGACACCGATGAAATCAGCAATGTCGCTGATTTGCGGCGAGCTTTGTAATTCTCTCGTCAGCTCTTCTACGGCATTTTTAATTTTCGGACCTAATTCTTTGATTCGGCGCGGCACATGGACACTCCATGTTTTATCACGTAAAAATCGTTTAATTTCGCCAACAATGGTTGGTACAGCAAATGCTTCAAAGCTTTTCCCAAAAGTCGCATCATATCTTCTAATAGCTCCAAGTAAGCCAATATTTCCAACTTGAACTAAATCTTCATGAAAAGATTTACCTTGGGAATATTTGCGAGCAATAGACTCTACTAGGTTTTTGTAATGAACAACTAAATTATATTGGGCATCTTGATCGCCATTTTCTTGGTAAGCGGCAATCCAAATATAAACTTTTTCTTTCGCCTCTTTATCAGGTTGAGATACTTTTGGCATTCTCCTCCACCTGCTTTTCATTAATATATTTGGTCATTACGACAGAAACCCCTTCATCATAATAAAGTTTCACGTCATCCATTAATGTTTCAATTAAAAATAAACCTAGACCTCCGATACGCATCATCTCCGCATCTTCCCCTACCTCATATGGGCCAATTTCTTGTTTACGGGTTTCTAAGTCGAAGCTTGTTCCGTTATCAGAAACACGAACTTCTAATTTATCTTCATAAATAAGATATTCTACTGTAATTTCACCATCATCTTCTCCTTTAAATGCGTGCTTTACAGAATTAGTGATGGCTTCACTTACGGCTATTTTCAAATCTTCAATTGCTTCATAAGAAAATCCTGCGCGACTTGCAATTCCTGATAATGAAAGTCTACCTAAACTAACATATTCAGGCTTGGCAGGAAGTTGTAATGTAATTTTGTCATGCATTGTTGCCATTCATTTCACCCTCTACATTTTTGATTTCAATGATATCTGACAATCCTGTGATTTCAAACAATCGGAAAAGTCGGTCGCTTAAACCAAACAAGACAAGTTCACTTTGGCGTTGACGTAAGCTTTTAAACGCTCCTACAAATACGCCTAATCCGGTACTATCCATATAACTTACTTCTGTTAAATCGATTCGAAGTACTATACCCTCTTTTACTTGATATACTTCAAGTGCTTCTTTTACCTTTGGCGCTGTATAAGCATCGATCTCCCCAGCAACAAATATGTCTATGTGGTCAGTATCACGTTCTTTTATTTCTATACTAATATTCATCACTTCACCCCATCTAATTTTAAGTATACTGTCGATTTTACCCTAACTAATAAAATTAAAACATTCAAAAATAAAAACGCTCCACTCTTTAAATACGTTTACTCACCAGTAAATGCTCTCTAAAGAATGAGGTACGTCTTCACTTCTTCTTATTTAGTTCGCTTAATACAAATAAGCGTAAAGTCATCATGCAGCTCGAAGTTTTGCATTTTAACTAATTGATCATAAATCGCATGTACCATTTTTTCAGCTGATAACGAAATATGTGCTGCAATAATTTCAGTTAATTCTTCACGTTCGATAAACCCACTATCAGTCCTTGTTTCTGTTACACCGTCTGACATAATAAATATGGCATCGCCTACTTCAATTTTCTTATCAAATTGACGGTAGACAGCATTTTTATCTACACCGAGTGGTAAACCTTTGGCGTATAAATCAGAAAAGCTTTTTTCTTTATGTTGATAGTAGAGGCCCAGCTCATGACCGGCTGAACCATATTCAAACAAATGTGTATCTTCATGATAAAGCCCATAAAACATCGTGATAAACATATTGTCGTTAATGTTTTCTTCTGCTACTTGGTTTAATGATTCGAGTACGATTGATGGTTTTCTGTCGTCCCCAGTCATTCCAGCTAGTGCGTATTTTATCATGGAAATACTAAATGCGGCTGGAATTCCTTTACCAATAACATCAGCAAGCGCGATACCGATTTGTTTGTCGCCTTCTTCTGTAAAGCTATAGTAGTCACCGCTCATTTGTCTGGCTGCGACACTAATAACTCCAAAATCAAGTTCATCGTGTTCCGGTACCTCTGTTTTCATTAACGTTTTTTGCATATCTTCTGCTTGAGCGATTTCACTACGTAATTCTTTTTGCTCGGTTCTTAGACTAAGATGCTCCATATAAGCTAAGCCGTAGCCTACCATTATTTCTAGTAGTACATCAAATGATAATCGTACAAAATCCGGCAACTCTTTTCCGTATAGTTCAAGAACCGAGCGATGTAAATGGACAATTTCTTCTGGTGATACTCGCTCTTCCATAGCTTCTCTGGATAATTTTTCGCAAGTATAAAGAATTTCTTCATCTTGATGTTCTAAATACTGAATAAGAATATCACGGTATTTTCCCTCAAAAGCTTTTTCCATTTTTTTCTAGCTCTCCTTACCGAACCCATTTCGTTGTTGTAATTACCGTTCCTTTAGAATCGCCTTCAATACTGGATTCAATATCAAAACTGTCCATTAAACGTTTGACTCCTGGAAGACCTGCTCCAAGTCCGCCCGATGTTGTATAACCATCTTGCATTACTTTTCTGATATCTACAATACCTGGGCCTTTGTCTTTGGCAACAATAATCATTCCTTGTTTGCCAGATTCACTTACTTTTTCGATACAGATTTCTCCTCGTCCAGCATAAAGGAAAATATTTCTAGCTAATTCACTGATGGCAGTTGTAATTCTTGCTTGGTCAACTGTTCCAAAGCCAATTTCTTTGGATATTTTTCTACCTAGTTGCCTAGCAGCTACAATGTCCCATTCATTAATTATCTTTACACAGGATTGGAATGTCATGTTCATTCCCCCAATTCCTGTTTAAGTTTTTCCAGGCCACTTTCAAGGTCCATCGCCGAAAGTACTCCACTAAACGTGATTCCGAGTTCAATTAGTGTAATCGCAACTGCTGGCTGTATCCCAGTTACAACCACTTTTGCACCCATTAGTTTAGACATACTTACTACATCTCCAAGAATTTTTGCAATAAATGAATCAATAAAATCGATGGAAGTTATATCAATGACTACTCCTCTGGCCGACGTTTCATGGATTTTTGCAAGTAAATCTTCCTGGAATTCTACCGCAGTATGATCATCTAATTCACTCTGGATAGAAATTAATAAACATTCACCTAACTTTAAGATTGGTATCCCCACAGTATTCACCCCTCTTTTTCTACTATCTCTCTGTTCGTCAAGGCTAGCGCACGCTCCATGCCTTTTTTCATTGTGTTGGTCGTGATAATTTGATCTAATTCAATTCCTAAGTTAACGATAGTTTGCGCAATTTCTGGTCTAATACCTACAAGCATCGCCTGACAGCCGACAAGTCTAACTGCTTCAGACGCCTGAATGATATGGTGCGCAACCATTGTATCAACAACAGGAACTCCCGTAATATCAATCAAAACCACTTCTGACCGATTTTTTACAACACCTATTAATAAATTTTCTATGATTAACTTTGCTCTTTCTGTGTCAATCGTTCCAATTAGAGGCATTACAGAAATTTTTTCAAATATTGGCAAAAGTGGTGCCGATAATTCCTGTAGTGCACTTTTTTGGATAGAAACTGTCTTTTCCCACGTATCCGCGTAGGCTGTGACCACTTTGTTATACATGGAGGAAAGCCATGTTTCAAAGCGATAATAGGCATCATCTTCAGGTTTTTCTTCTCTCTTTAAAAATAAATCTTCATCTCTCATTGCTGTATATACTAAAAGCCCAAAAACACGTAGGCCAGTGGTGACAAAATGAATCGGCCAACCTAGGTGGACCACTTTCTCTGCAAAATCATCTAGTTTTTCGTTGAACTTAGAACCGTTTTCGGTAACATTCGAAACAATTAAATCCACAAATTCTTTGCTAGTTTCTTCGTACATTGCTTCTTTTGCAATGTCGTTGATTAGCTGATCTGATTGTTTTTCCATTTCATTCATCCAATTGTTTAGTAAATCTGCTTTATTTGTACGGATGAAGTTTGCAAAATCTTTATACATCAGTTATTTTCCAACCTTTCTCCACTATTAACAAAATTTTCTCTCTTATTGTGCGGTTTGCTTAACTGCCTTTTAAAAAAGACATTAGAAACAAATTTAGCGAGTATGTTGATACGCGTTGTTTGTAGGTTTCTGATGTCCTTACTGTTTCTTCAGTGCAGTTAATTATTTCATTATGTATTAAACTATTATTTTACGCCAGACCCTTTTGTCCTGCATTCATCATTGTATGTTATTTTTTAGGATGGATTAAAATTCTACTACTCCTAGACTGACTTCAAGTGCCTTGTTTACCTTGGCCATTAAATCTTCGTCCAAATGTGTAATTTTGTCTGTCAGGCGCTGTTTGTCAATCGTTCTAATTTGTTCTAAAAGAATGACAGAATCTCTCTCAAAGCCATCTTTACGAGTAGCTTCCACGTGTGTTGGCAATTTTGCTTTTTGAATTTTTGCAGTTATTGCTGCCACGATCACAGTTGGACTGAATCTATTACCAATATCATTTTGAATGATGAGAACAGGCCGTATTCCCCCTTGCTCGCTACCGACCACGGGGGAAAGGTCCGCGTAGTATACGTCACCACGCTTCACCATCAGCCATTAACCTCCTAAAATACTAATATTCCTGTCTTCTGCTTCTGCTTCGACATGGGTGCACTCACATGCGATAGCGAAATTAATTGTCGCCATCTCTGCATAGCCGCGTTCCATCTCGTCTCTTAATTCGCGAGCCCTTTTCTCTTGTAAAAACTGTTGCGTTGCTTCCATTATAACTTCACTCCGCCCCATTTTTTCTTTTTCTACAACTACGTCGAGTTCTTGTATCATTTCCTGTGTCAGTTCTACGGATATTATCATCCGATTTTCTTTCTCTAACACGTGTCACACCCCCAAAGCCTCGTACCTGTAAGTAACAACTATATCGTACCATTATCACGCCTTGAAGAAAAGAGTTATTTCGCATTTTATTGTTAAGAATGTTACAGTTCTGGCTGATATACTCCCTTAAGTCCTATATATAGCTATAAAGTTTCATATGTTAGATTATAAACGCTTCTACTAAAAAAAGCACGAATATTACCTTCTAATGAAGGTATTTTCTAGGTATGCGCTCATTTAACAAACAAGTAACCTCGTAATTAATTGTATCTAAATATTGAGCGGCATCATCTGCTGTTATCGCATTACCATTATCTTCGCCAATTATCGTTACTTTTGAACCAGTTTGAAATTCGCGCGGTAGTTTTATGATGGTTTGGTCCATACAAACGCGCCCTATAATTGGGGCAAGTTCCCCGCCTACTAAAACATGAAAACCGCTGTAATGACGAATCAATCCGTCTGCATAGCCAATCGGTAACGTTGCAACCCATTCTCGTTCTGTTGCTGTGTAGGTTGCTCCGTAGCTGACACTATCCCCTGGTGCGAGTTCTTTCACATGGACCATTTCGGTATAGAGCGCAAGTGCTGGCTTAAGTTCAAATGGTAAGCTAGTTTTGATTTCTGTGGAAGGGGTCAATCCATACATCGATATACCAAAGCGAATCGCATCAAACCCGATTTGTGGTTGTAATAATGAAGCAGCTGAATTGGCTGTATGAACATACGTTGGACGATTTTTTAAACTCGTTAAAATTGTTTGGAACTTAGCTAGTTGTTGTTCGAAATAACTAGTTTCAAGCTGGTCGGCTGTTGCAAAATGCGTGTAGATACCTTCTAGTTGTAATTGGTTGTCGCTCGCGATTGTGGTTTCAATTTGCCGCGCCTCTTCTACCGTACGAATCCCAAGACGCCCCATACCGCTATCTACTTTTAAATGAATGCGAAGTGGCGCTTCTAAGGTTAGGTCCTCTAACCAATCCTCTCTAAAAACAGTGAGGGAAATGTGGTTTTTGGCTGCTAAATTTGCATCTTCTTTTCTAGTTGCGCCAAGTACAAGAATAAAGTCATCTTGAAACCCAGCTTCTCTAAGAGCCAACGCCTCATCTAAAATGGCAACACAGAAACCTTTTGCTCCAGCTTCTTTCGCTGTTCTAGCAACTTCGATAATTCCGTGACCATACGCATTAGCTTTGACTACTGCCCATAAATCCACATTTTCCGGGAGTTTATTTTGTTCATTTTTTATATTTTCGCGAATTGCTGCGCGGTCTATTTCAATCCATGTAGGACGATGCCAGCCTGTCACCATGATTGTTCACGTTCCTTTCTAAATTTCAATTATCACTTGAGCTGCGGCTGATCTAGCTGTGTGGGTAATGCTCACAAAAACGTTTTCTCCTGCGTTTGCTGGCAATGTAACGTGCGGTCGACCATCTTCTACTTGCAAAATTTCTACATCTGTAAAGCTTAAATGTTTGCCAAAACCAGTTCCATTCGCCTTTGCATATGCTTCCTTAGCCGCAAAACGCCCAGCTAAAAATTCGATTTTGCGATTACCTTCGTATTTTTCAAATTGCTTAATTTCTTTTTCTGTTAAAACACGTTCAATAAAGCGCGGATTCTTTTCCACGACTTGTTTTACGCGTTCTAAATCTATCATGTCTAGTCCGATTCCTTTAATCATGTTACACCTCTTCCAAGTATTCTGCTAATTCATTAATGGCTGTTTGTGCCCCAGCGATGCAATCAGGAATACCCACACCTTCGTAACTCATTCCTGCAAAATAGACACCTGGGTAATCTGCCTTGACGTTCTTTTTCAATTGTTTTAGCCTATCTTGGTGATTGACTAAGTATTGTGGCATCGCGGATTTCATTCGGCTTACTTCATAAAAAAGCGGCGCGGCGTGAAGGTCCATAATTTCCGCATAATCTGTCAAAACAGCAGAGACGATTGCTTCATCGCTTGCTTGCTCTAACCAAGTTTCCCCTGCTTTTCCGACAAAGCCTCGTAGTAACATTTTATTCTTTGGCACCATATGCGGCCATTTTTTCTGCACCCAAGTACAGGCAGTAGTTTTATACGGCGCGGTTCTGGCAACTAAGTAGCCCGTCCCGTCTGGTAAAATCGGTACATCTTGTTCATTGTATGCTAATGAGACAGTTGCGAGAGTCGTAAGCGGTTGTCCCGCGAATGGTTCTGTCGTTTTTTCAGCTAACAAATGAATTAACGCATCATGTGTGGCAGCAATAATGACGCCATCTGCTTCCATTTTATCGCCATCTGCAAACGAGATTTCGTAAGAGCTATTCTTTTTCGTAATGTTGGTTGCTTGTTTTGCTGTATGCAAATTTCCTTTTGGAAGTGCGGCCGCAATGGCTTTTGGTAAAGTGTCTAGCCCGCCTTCTAATGTTCGAAAAGCGCCAATAGTTGCTTTTGTACCAGTCGTTTGCATGCTACTTTCTTTCAAACCATCCATCAAATTTCCATATTTTTTAACCGTTTGTTCGAATTGTGGAAAAGTGGCGCGTAAACTCATTTTGTATATATCCCCGGCATAAATTCCTGATAAAAGTGGTTCGATAATTGTTTTGACTAATTCTTTACCGAATCGCGCTTCAAAGAAATCGCCAAGTGCTTGATCTTGTTCTTGATTATTCCGTTCCATTGTTGGTTCTTGAAGTGCTCGTGCTTTGCCAATTTCCGATACGAGTGTGCTTGCTAGCAGCGCTTCTTTGTCTGTCGGAATTCCCATCACAGAGCCTTCTGGAATCGGATGAAGCGCTTTTTGATGATAAATATAGGATCTTCCGGTCGCATTCGCAATCAGTTTATCTTCGAGTCCTAAATCCTTCACTAAGCCTACACCAGCTGGTTTTCTTGCTAAAAAGGAGTCTGGTCCTTTTTCAATTAAAAATCCGTCCCGTTTGACCGTTTCAAATTTTCCGCCTAGTTTTTCGTCTTTTTCTACTAATTCCCAAGTATAATTCGGATGTGTTTTTTGTAGTTCATACGCTGCTGCGAGCCCTGATAAGCCGCCTCCGATAATGACTATATGTTTCACTACTTAACCAATCCTCTCTATCTGCTCTTTCGTTTATTCTATCTATTTTACCAGATTTCCGGGTAATTGAACAAAAAATAAAAGAACAGCCATTTCCAAAATTACAGACGCTATTGATCAGCGAATTTTAGGAAATGACGTGTTCTTTTTTAATTTATTGTTTTGGACGGGCTGTACCAATTGTATACCTTGATAGCTAAGTCTTGATTGATATAGCGAACATAAGCTTCCGTGCTCGTACTTCCTGATTTAAGCCAAACATTTAAGTGCCTTGATTCACCTTTTTCCATCCAAATGCTTTGTCTTAAGCTTAAACCTTGAATTCGCTCTTTGCGGATAATGTGCGTTAACTTAGAGAAAATTGGTCGTGACTGGACAAGGAGTGTGTGCTTATCTGTGAAAACTCCAGTCGCGCGGTAGCTGGCTACCCCTTTTATCCCTGCTAAAACTGGCAAAATAATACTAATTAAACCGAGTGGGAAAAATAAAATACTTGCTACTGCGGCTGGGATAATTGTCCAGATCAAGTAAATCTGCAAAAATCTGCGCAAACTTGCTTTTGGAGCACGTTCCATTTTTTCTATTTCAAATAAATAATCTGGCAGCATTTCTTTTAATGTTTTTAAAGCCAACTCTTTTTTCATAATAGGCAAAAGTAAAATGTCACCGGATAGTTTTTCATCACCCGAGTTCCCTGCAGTAGTAACTTTGACCGCTACTAAGCCAAGCATCTGCCTTAGTGGTGATTCAATAATAGTGATTCCTTGAATACGCGAAAGTGAAATGGTTGTATGGTTTCGTTCTAATAACCCTTTTTCTACCACAAGTGAATTGGGATATTTCATCAATTTGAACTGGAAATACTTGAACAATGTCGTCACGATGGATATTCCCCATAATACTAAAAGAATCAAGACGATTAATACAATTAGCACGATAATGCCCATTTTCCATAATTGTTCTGCTTGGGCTTCCATCCAGTCTGTCGGAATGACTTCTCTGAATTGTTGCATGAACGCTAGAACAATAAGGAGAGTACCGAAAACGCCGCCGGATGTTACTGCCATTAAAATAAGCTGTTTTGTTTGTAGCATGACCGTTTTTTCTGGTGCTTCTGCCACTTCTACTGTGGTTTCCTCGGTTTCTGGCACGGCTTCTTGGATGTCTCTCTTTTTACCGTCGCGTAAATCTTTTAATTCGTCTACTACGCCAACTGGGACAGCGACTAAATCAGCTTCTGCTTTCCCGTTGCCACCAGCTGTTTCGATTAAAATTTGGCAGACATTAAATGGGATAAAGAAAAACCATTGTTTCTTTTGAACGGTTTGGATGCGTTCGTAAGGTATGTATGTATTTTTTCGGAAAATCAAACCGTATTTGATGCGAATCCCTTGGTCTTCGAGGGTGTATTTGTAGGTTATGTATTTTAAGACTGCGGGGGTTAAAATGAGTAATATAACGATGACAATAATTAAATATACAGCCCAGTCCGGCAAATAGCCGTTACTATTAATGGCGCGGAAAACGGAAAATAAACCGACGACGATAGGAACAATATTGCGCCTTACGTTCGTGATAATTTCTTTAATAAGGGCAATCGGATGGAGGCGTCTTTCTTCAAACATCTTCTTTCGCCACCTTCACAAGTTCAAGAATATGATGTCTAAGTTCATCTGATTCAGACTCGTTTACCGCTTCAATCTTATGTGTTTTTGCAGCAGTTGTAATCGATAAGGAAACGAGTTTTTGTCTTCTAAGTAGCGGACCTTGCTCCGTTTCCACGTGTTGAATGCGAATCATCGGAATTAAGACACGACTTCTAAAAATAATGCCGTGCTGAATTTCCATTTCGTCTGGTTTAATCTGGTAGCTCCAACGTGCAAAACGAAACGGAATAATGAATAAGTAAATAAAGGCAGCATAAAGTACCGTTAATCCAAACCCGATAGCACTCCACCACACAGAAGCTCCTGTATAATACAAAATGATTGCCGCTGCAACCGAACAAAGCAGAAAAACAAGAACAGCAATTCCCTCTGTTTGCCGCCAAACTGTTTTAATTTTCTCCGGTAATTTCTTTTCTAAATTATCAAGTTCCATTGCTCTACTCCTTTTTTCTTTTATCTTACGTTAAAAACAGCTAAATTGGTAGCGATTTTTTAAATCTATCATGTTTTATTCATAGTTTGTTCATATTTCTTTTTTATAATATAACAAGAAGAGGTGAGAAGGATGAAGAAAAAAGGTTATGTTCTATTAATAATAGCGCTTTTATCGCTAACTTTAAATTGGCTTCCAGAAATTGCCCACGCCCAAAAAGAAGCAACTGGAACTACCTATACAACGGCTACATCAAGCGAATTAATGGAAATGTTTCTACCTTATTCCATTCAAAACCCTTATATTGAAACGACAAAAAATAGCGCAGAGTTAATGTTTGTAACAGAGACAGCAGCAACTATCACTGCCAAAACAAATAACCAAACCCAAAAGATTGCTGGTAATACGGAAAACCATCAATTTACATTAGCTAATTTGGAACCTGGAAATAATTTAGTGACCATAACAGCGACAATGGCAGATGGATCGACCGAAAGCAAAACCATCACGATTAACCTCCCAGAAAAGCCAAAGAAAGGCTCTAAATCGTTTCATGATCAATCTAAAAACCAACAAATGACGCATCGAAAAAAAGGTCATTTATTATAGTGAAAAAGGAAGCACTCATTCATATGAAGAGTGCTTCCTTTTTCGTTAATTTCTACGTCCAAATGTAAAACCAAGTGCTACTAAACTTACCCCTGTTACAAATGGGATAAGTGGATTTGTATCCCCAGTATGTGGCAAAGTCCCTGTTGCTTTGACAATTCCATCTACTCTCGTTGTGCTCGTCACTTTTTGAACTGGTGGCACGGTTATTTTAGATAAGAGTGTTTTTTCAATGGTTAATTGTAATTTTTGGCCGGCTTGAAGCGTGTCTGATGTAAGGTTGTTCCAGTCTTTGATTTCTGCAACGGTAACATCGAACTTATTAGCTACTCCTGGTAAAGTATCGCCATCTTTTACTTTATAAACGACTTTGATTTTGCCATTTTGTTCGGAATCTTTGACAACTTCCAGTGGTCCAAAATCAGTTTCGACTGTTTTTTCAATCGGTTGCTTTTCAGCTGGGATAAATGGTGGTTCTTCTTTAACTGGGGGCGTTGGCGGTGTTCCTGTTCCTTGTCCACCACTACCGTAATCATTCACTGTCGCGTTTCTCGAAACTGGGTCTAGATTATCACCAGATAAAGTCGCTTTATTCGTATAGCTTTTTTGTTTCGTCGTAATTTTCGTATCATACGTAATGACAACAGATTGATTATTTAATGTTCCAATCGATAATTCAAAATTTCGATTCGCATCCAGCGTAATTGGTTGGATATTGGTGGTTATCACTTTTTTGTTGGCATCGCGGTATTTGATTGTTGCATTTCCAAGCAAGTTTTGCCCTGAACCAAGCGTATCCGTGTAAACGGCATTATCAATAGGTGTCAGCGCATTATTTAAAGTAACGGTCCAATGTAAAATGCTCAAGTCTTTATCATCCATTCGCCCTTGTTTAAAAACGATTGTTGGTGAGCCTGTACCGCCACCAGTATTAACTTTGCTAATAAAGGCGTTTATCGTTTGGGTCGTATTTTTCACAGGAAAAGCAATTGGATTTACTTGGTCTGTTTGAATGTTTTTGCTGTTAAAAGTTGCGTTATAATAAAGGCTGCCACTTAAATTTGTATGTGTATTTACGTAGTCGGTAAAAGTCAATGTAATCGTTCCTGTTGTTTGATCAATGGTTGCATTTGCGATAGTATTTCCTTGCGAATCCATAAGAGGAAATCCGCCATAATTAATTAATTTTAGCTGTTCAGGAATAGTAAGTGTCATTGTTTCTCCGCTTGCAACTGGCTGTGTAATGACAAAATCATACGCCACTCGCACTTTACTATTTTCCTTAAAATTCGTTGCTTGTTCCCCGTTTTGATTTTGTAATGTTACATTAGTAAAAAAACTGCTCCCGTAATCTGTTGCAGCTTCTGCTTTTGGGCTTAAAAATCCAGTGATAATTAAACATATAATTGCAAATACCAACCATCTTTTTTTCATTTTGTTTCATTCCCCCTTAAAACATCTATCTTTATAGTTCCCATAACTTGCTTGTTAAAAACCGTACAATGATTTTGCGCACAAAAAAACGCCAGAACAAGTCTGACGTTTTTCTTTTTATAGCTGCAATAAATATTGATAATTGGCTTCTAGTGTTTCGAACATAGCTCGTTTGGATCTATCTTGCTCAACGCAATAGTACTCGACTCCGTTTGCTTCGCCCCATTCCATAATAGCGCGAAAATCCACTTCACCTTGCCCTATTTCGACTAAATTATTATCCATATCTTCTAGTTCAAAACCGCTCACAAAATCTTTCATATGCACAATCGGCGCGCGGCCGCTGTAGCGTTTAATAAATTCTGTTTCATCATGTCCAGCTGCGCGAATCCAGTAAGTATCAGGTTCAGCATAAATACAAATACCGTCAACTGGATCAGTAATATAATCCATCACTCTGCGACCATGAATGCATTCATTGAAATCATACTCCGGATTGTGAAGACCAATGCGAAAACCGAGTGGATGTAGTTTTTCCGCCGCATTAATTAACGCCGCTTTTGTTGCCGTGTAGCCCGCTGTCGTTTGGTCCTCTTCTTCAATATATTTGTCAAAAACAGTTTTACAATCAAAGAAATAAGCTTCTTCAATGATGCCATCCAAATCATTCATAAAACGATCATGCTTGATGTGCATGCCAATTACTTTTAACTCATATTTTTGCAGTAAACGACGTACCTCGCTTGGATCATTGCCACGCATACCATCGAGTTGCACATATCGAAAGCCGATTTCATGCATTTTCCGGAGCGTACCTTCTAAATCGCGCTCCATTTCTTTTCGTACAGAATAAAGTTGGACTGCTATTTTTTCTTTTATATTCATCGTTTCTCCGCCTTTCCTTATGCCTTCAAATCCAGCCAATCAACTTCAGACGCTGTTAATTTAATTCCGGCTGCTGCAACGGAAGATTGAAGTTCCGTAGCATTTTCTGGACCGATGACCGCGGCTGTGGGAAAAGATTGCGTTAGTACATAAGCAAGCGAAATTTGAATTGGTGTGCAACCTTTTTGGTTAGCTAGTTGCTTGGCACGACTGTATCTTTCCCAGTTTGCCTCACTATAATAAACTTCTACCATTTCCGTATCGCTCGTATCTTCTTCAGAAAATCTACCAGAGAAAAATCCGCCTGCTTGTGAAGACCAAGAAAACAGTGGCAAATTCGTCGCCTCATGCCAGCGAATCATCGCTTCATTCGCGGAAACACAATTTTCCCAGCGTGGTCGATTCACTTTTGCCAAACTAAAATTAGGGCTGTTAAAGCTTAGTGGCGTCAACCCATGGCTCACTGCATATTCATTCGCTTCGATAATACGCGGGAGCTCCCAGTTTGAAAGTCCAATAGCGTAAACTCGGCCATCTTCCACTTCTTTATGCATCGCCTCCATAATAGGACCCACTTCCACTTCTGGATTGTCGCGATGAAGTGCGAATAATTCAACATGACCTGTTTGTAGCGTATCTAAACTAACCGAAATATCTTCGTGAATTGCTTCCGGAGTAACCCGCGGCACGTCGCTTGCTTCCCGAACTGGATGCCCACCTTTCGTCTGAATAATGACACTATCCCGATTTCCTCGCATATTCATCCACGTGCCAATCGCTTTTTCACTATGGCGATAATGGCGCGCCGTATCAAAAATATTCCCACCCATTTCGAAATATTGATCTAGCACTGGACCCGCAAAATCCATATTATCTGCACGTAAGAAATCTCCTGCACCCATCACTAAATTAGAACAAGCTATCTCGATTTTTTGTCCATTTTTTCTACCGTTAACGATAATCTTTTCCATTATGCTTCCACCCCACTCGCGGCAATTTTATCGACTACAAGCGTTGTATTTGAATCTTTTACGAGTGTTGCAGGAATCGCTACTGTCGGTTCTTTTTCCACTACTTGTTTCACGATATCGATTTTTTTCTCGCCAGTTGCTACTAAATATATTTCTTTCGCCGCTAAAATTTGTTGCATACCAAGAGAAATTCCGTGTGTTAGTGGCAAATCTGTATCAAAATATTTGCTCATGACGCGTTTCGTTACATCATCAAGTTCCACGACATGACAGTTCACATCTACTGGCACAAATGGCTCGTTGAAGCCAATATGCCCATTAAGTCCAATCCCCAGCAAAATAAAATCCATTCCGCCACGATCGTCGATAAACTTGTCTACACGAGCGCATTCATCCGTTAAACTTGTTGCTTTCCCATCGAAAAAGCAAATTTGTTCACTAGAAACATTTTTCAAACGGTCGAAAAATGCATCATAGAGTGTTTGGATACAGCTACCTTTTGTTTCGCGTCCAAGGCCAACCCATTCATCCAAACCAACAAATTGCGTCTCACTAAAATCTACTTCGCCCGCTTGATTCGCTTTAATAAGCGCTTCTATTGTTAGTAAAGGCGTGTCCCCACCAGCGATACAAATTAAACTTGCAGGTTTTTCTTTTACCAATTCAATGATTTTTTGGCTCACTGTTTCCGCCACGAGTTGCTCATTTTCATTAATAATTAGTTTCATTTTAAAATCAACCTTTCTTATTAGAAATCCAAGTCTAGTGCATCGTGCGCAGCTTGGCGTTCTGATACAACTTCTTCTTCTTTAATCAAACTCTTCTCATACATTTTGAAGAACGGATAGTACATACAAACGGCTGCTGCGAGAACAAAGATGATTAAAATAATCGCGCGCCAATCCATCGTCGCCAAATACTGTGCGAGTGGAATCGGTGTACCGCCAACATTCGCAATCGGCGGACGAACCCAACCAAAGTGGAACACAAACCATTGCCCTACTGCTAAAATTGGCGTCCCAAGTACGAATGGAATAAATAAATACGGATTAAAACAGATTGGCAAACCGAATACAACTGGTTCAGAAATTGTGAAAATCGCTGGAACAACGGACACTTTTCCGACCGCTTTTAATTCTCTTGATTTACTAAATAACGCAAGGATAACTAATGCACCTGTAATACCAGAACCAGAGAAGCCCATGAAGTAATCCCAGAAGTTTGGCGCAAATACGTGCGGAATTGGTTCTCCTGCCGCATATGCAGCCGCATTCGCTCCTAAATATTGTGTCATAAATGGAAGCACAAAACCAATCAAAATCGCATAACCATTTAGACCGATAAACCAGAATAGCATTTCAAGGAAACAAATAAGGAAAACCGCATAAGGCGTATCAATACTATTAATCGCCGGAGCTAGCATCGTCGTAAAGGCTTCCGGAATGATTTGACCGCTAGTGACACTTTGCATTAAAATACTGAGTCCAACAGCACTAAACAGCAATACAACTAGTGGAATAATTGCTTCAAAAGTAGTCGCAATCCCCGCCGGTAACCCTTTAATTCGAATCGTAATATTTTTTCTAATAAATAAACCGATAAGTTCTACAGAAATCAGCGCTGCAAAAATGGCGATAAATAGCCCTCTTGAATCCAGAAATTCTGTATTAAGCACCCCGTCAACCATTTTCGTATTGAGGATGAGCGTCACCATAACAGCTGCCATCACACTATGTAACACAGGTACTTTCATTTGTTTTGCGTGGCTATAGGAAATGGTTATAGCCGCATAAATCGATAGTAATCCAAACGTAAATTGAAACGGTAAGTTAAGTGCTGCTGCATTTTGAACAAAGAATTCTTTCACAACAGAACCTGCTGGAAACATATTTCCGATTGCTGAAATAATCAGCGAAAATGATCCAATAATTAAAACCGAGATCAAAGCAATCATCCCATTTTTTATTGAGGAAATATGACGTTGTTTTTCAATTCTAGCTGCGACAGGTTCAAAATATTTCTCCATAAAAGCAATAAAACGGTTCATAAAAGATTGTTTGTTTTTACTCGACATGTTGTTTCCCTCCACTTTTTTATTTGTTCAGTTTAAGAATAATTGCGTCTTTTAAAATGTTTGCGCCATTAACAGTGCCGTAATCTTTCGTATCGATGACTTGAATTGGTTTATTATATTCCGCCGCAATTTCACTTAAATGTTTAAGTTGATGTTTGATTTGAGGACCGACTAAAATAACGTCAAAGTCTTCAATATGCTCGCGTAATTCTCCTGCTGGATGCGCCTCAATTTTCACATCTGTATTCGTGAGCTTTTCACTGTTTTGGGCGATTTCCTTCATTTTTGTAACCATTACCCCTGTAGATGCGCCTAAGTTACACACTAAAAGTACATGTAATTGATTGATTTCCATTTACTTTTCCTCCTCTTTTCTTAATGTTTTAATCTCTTGATGCATTTCAATCATTTCTCGAATTAAAGTCGATGCTAAGATGGTATTCATTAAAGTATCTTGCGCATGTACAAGTAAAACGGAAAAATTTGCTTGTTCCCCTCTTGTTTCTTGAATCAGCATTTCCGTTTGTACTTTGTGCGCTTCAATCATTAGATCATCTGCTTCTTTTAAAAGTTGTTCTACTAATTCTGAATCTGATTCTTTTGCGGCCTGTAATGCTTCAATTAATTTAGAAAATGAATCCCCCGCCAGTGAAATTAATGAAAATGATATTTTTTCTATGTCCATTATGAAACCCTCTCTCATTCAAAGATAGCCGACTTAACGTAATGATAAATATCACGTTTTGAGCTAGCCATTTTAATTTTTTGCATTTTTTCCTCGTCCAGCGCTAACTTCATTAATTGTTCCACGATCAAGTGCGCCTCTTTTGTTTTTAAAGCTAAGGTGAAAATGACATGAACCGGCTCCTCGTATCTATCGAAAAACATGATGCCATCCTCAATAATCGTCACTCCAATGCCATCCATCAAAACACCATCACTTGCCCCTGCGTGCGCAATTACTACGCCTGGCGCAACGACCATATACGGCCCGTATGCTTTTAAGTTATGAATGATTTTTTCATGATAACTCGGCTCAATGACTTCTAAATGCTCCAAACATTTTGTTCCAAGCTTAATTGCCTGCCTCCATGTTGGGCATGTTTCTTCCATAACAATCGCTTCTTCTGTAAATTGAAACGGTGGTATCAGCCTTTTTGGTGTTTCACCTTCATCCGATATAAGCGCTTCCAATAAATCGAATTCTAATTTACTTAAATTAGTAATTTGCGTGTTTTCGCCAATAATCGCTAAAATCTTACTGAACTTATTAATAATCTGTTTATCACTTTTGACGAGTTTCATCCGTAAATGCTTTTGCAGTAATTCCATATCCTCTTTTTGCAAATAGCTATGAATCCGGAGCACTTTCGCGTCTTGCATATCTGGTAAATCCACTGTGCTAATCACAAAATCAAAATCAGCCATCATCGCGCGTTTGAACTTTCTGAGGCCAATTGTTTGAATCGACTCAAACTCAAACATACGCTTTAACTGAATCGCAATCATTTTTGAAACAGCGACACCTTCCGGGCAAATAATCAGCAAATTTGGCTTCATTTCAACTGTTTGTTTATTGCGTTGTACCTCAGATGCAAAATAAATAGCTAAAAATGAAATTTCTTGAGAGCTGACAGAAATCGGCAATAACGGCTTGAGTGCATCCAAACTTTCCTTCACACGCATAAAAATTTCTCGATTATCGCGCATAAATTCATTAAAAATCGGATTCTCGATAGTAACTCCGGCGCGAACACGCCTAATCATTAACTTAATGTGTGCTTTGATTTGCGTGAAAAAATCCGTATCGCCATGCACAAAATCCACTTGATAAATTTCACCCATTTTTTCGCAAATACCTGTTACAAATGCTTCAATTACCGCCTCATCTTCACGCCCATATTGATACTGCTTCAAAGACCCAATAATTGTTTCTAACGCCTGATCAAGCTCATCTTTAATCGTAAAATCTGCTGTAAACTGAAAATCCGGTTTGGCTTCATGCTGCTTCAGTAAAATCGCAATTAGCGTTAAGTAAAGCTGCTCATCCATCGCACGTGTCATATTCTCCTCCACCGAATGCGCCTCACGATTCACCTCCTGCAAAATCTCCAGTTCAAAAAGATTATAAAAAAATAACTCGCCTTTTTTAGATAAGCTATTTTCCGAATCTAAAAACTGATAAAATTCGCGGATATTAATAAAACGCAAGAAACTTCTAGCAAAAAGCGATGTTTTCGTAATTAAATTTCCAGTCACTAGAAAGCCATGCCTAGGCTGATGCGATAAATCTAAATTATTTAAAAAAAGTTCTCCTTCAATAGCACGTAGATGATTTAGCACAGAGGATCTGGAAATAAACAGGACTTCTTCAAAATAAGTAACCGGGAGCACTTCTTCACTTAAAAGCAGTTTTAGCAGTAAAAATTGCTGCACTTCTTCTTGGCTGTAACGATATTTTTTCGGCGTAATTTGTTGTTTAAATTTACGCACGACCGGATTTACGATATTCTTTTCCGGAAGTAGCACCCCTTTCCTTGTATGTCTGATAAGAGCTGGTAATGTTTGCTCATGGAGAAAAATATCGATTTTTTCCAAACTATAACGAACACTTCGCTCCGAACAACCAAGCGCGTTAGAAATATAACCAATATTTTTAAAATCTTCCTGCTCCATAAGAAAATCTAAAATTTGAATACACTGCTGATTTAGTTTCATCAGGTATCACTCCTCTTTCTAAATTCAATTTATCATTTTCATGATAGGGCTTACAATAAGCTATATAGCTATTTTTGTCAGATACGTAGGGACAAAAAAACTATCCATTTTACTATAACTGGAAAAAAACCTTGCCGGAATAGGTCGGAGCTACTGAAAGCACAAAAAAAGCCTTCTACATTCACTGTAAAAGGCCTATTATTTGAACTATTTATCTTTTTTCATGTAGAAAGTTAAAATAATTGCGATGAAAACCATTAAAAATCCGACAATCGGGGTATAACCCAAACCAATATATTCCGTAACTAATCCACCAATAAATGCACCCATTGCTATCCCAACATTAAAAGCTGAAATATTAAGTGCCGAAGCCATGCTCACCGTTTCTGGCAAATACCGCTCTGCCAATTGCACGACATATAACTGCAAACCAGACACATTCATAAAGGCAAAAAATCCCATCAACATAATAGTCATTAATCCAAAAATCGCATTGGTCGATGTAAATTGAAGTAATAATAACGTAATCCCTTGCAAACTAAACATCACGAAAAGTGCCTTAGCCGGGCGCTCATTCGCAAAATGCCCACCAATCGTATTCCCAATCGCAACCATCACACCATACACAATGAGTAAAATAACAATCATACTTGTAGAATAGCCCATTCCGCTAAACATCGGCGACAAATACGTATAAACCACAAAAGTACCACCATAACCAAACGCTGTCATGAGTAACACCATCACGATTTTTTTATTAACTAATAATTGTCCAATCGCTTTAAACGAAATACTTTTTCCATTGGATAAGTTTTTCGGAACGAGGAAAAAATTAGCAATAATCGCAATCACGCCAATCGCAACAATAAACAGAAATGACATCCGCCAACCAAATAGTTGCCCGATAAACGTCCCAAGCGGCACCCCTGTCACGGTCGCCACCGTCAACCCTGTAAACATCACCGCAATCGCACTAGCTCGTTTACTCGGATGAACGACATCGGCTGCGATAACAGAAGCAATCGACATAAACACCCCGTGCGCAAACGCCGCAACTACGCGCCCAGTAAGGAGCATTCCAAAACTTACAGCAAATGCCGAGACAAGATTCCCTATCAGAAACACGAGCATGACTAATAATAACAGATTTTTACGATTCATCTTCGCCGTCATAGTTGTTAAAACCGGCGCTCCAACCATCACACCAAGCGCATAAATTGATACAGTCAAACCAGCCGTACTAATTGACACACCCATACTAGAAGAAATCAGCGGAAGCAGCCCCACACTAATAAATTCTGTTGAACCAATCCCAAACGCACTAATCGCAAGCGCTAAAAGTGTCAAATTAGGATTTACTTTTTTCATATCCACATCGTTTCCCCCTAAAAAATTGCAAATTGTTTCGTTCTGTTATACAGTATCTTATATACCGTACAAAATAACAAGAAGGTACTTAAAAGTCATATAGATACTAAAAAGTGCCTATAGGAGGATAATTATGACCAAAGTATATAATATTGGTGTCGAAGCTACACTTGAAGTTATAGGCGGTAAGTGGAAGCCAGTCATCCTTTGCCATTTACGCGAAGGCAAAAAACGAACTGGCGAATTAAAACGACTCATCCCCAACATCACACAAAAAATGCTCACACAACAATTGCGCGAGCTGGAAAAATCTGGAGTTATTGTCCGCAAAGTATATGAACAAATCCCACCGAAAGTCGAGTATTCTTTAAGTGAATACGGCGAATCGTTGTCGGAGATTTTGAACAAACTGTGCTTATGGGGCGAGAATCATGTGGATTTATTGCTGACGAAGAATGAGGATATTGTTTTGTTGAAACGAGATTAGGCTAAGTCTATCCTCATACACATTAAACCTTAAACGTAAATAAATTTATTGATAGTGATATTAATTAGTAAATATTCAACAAGCTCTATATGATTCTTATTAGACATTTTAACTAGAGTAGTTTGGATATTATTAGTTTACGAGATGTAGTAATATGGTTGAAGTAAAATTAGTAGCCTCCAGTTTGGGATAAAAACATTTTGTACTTTAGTGCTATTCTAAAAGCATATCTATCCTAGCTTTAAAAGCTATATCTATATCAATCGTAAATTCATTTTTTTCGAGTATGTTTTTTAATGTGATTTTGTCATTTTCATATACATTTATTTCTTCATCACTTAAATTATTTAATTCCTTTAATGCATTTAAACGTTCTAATAGATAATCCGTAATAAAACCCTGCTGTAAGCATATTAGTGATAAAGACTGGATAACTGAAAAATAATTTTTATATTTTTTTTTCATCATCAAAGTAAAATCTTCCATAGTGGCTGCAGCAGACTGTTCAGGGGTGAATCCATCATCTTTGATGAAGTCATAATAATCCGTTTCCACCAATTTTTTAATATCAATATAACTTAAGTTGTCCATTATTCCCCACCTATTCCGTAAATATATTTAATTTTATATTGGGATACTTTCTTCTGAATTCCAATATAATATTAGTACAACTTTGACAAGTTGCTCGTTCTGTATATAAGTCTATCTGACCTGAAATATTTGGGTCTTGAATTTGTGAAGCAATATCTTCTAATATCTTTGCTTCCGTATCATTATACCTTGGAAATTTGTCTACAGTGTAGGACTCCAAAAGTCTGTTTTCAGGGGTAGGAGAAAATTGAGCTAAATCTGCTCCTTTGCTATCTGGACCGTGAATTTTGCTATGTGCTAAAAATTCATTGGGTAGTCCTTCAATTCTAACGTCAGCCACCGCCATATTCCCTTCATTCCTAAGCTTTGAACTAGGCATTTTAGACCTAAGCATATCAAGTTTATTTTTGAATTTTTCAATCTTACTAATTTTAGCAATATCATCTGCATACTTACCTACATCAGCAACTTCATCTGCATACTTACCTACATCAGCTATGCTATCACCAAAATTAGCGAGTTTTCCTACTTTGCCTAAACCTTTTGTTATAAGGATATCGACTACTATATCAGGAACAACCGCACCTATACTATACATTATACCTTTTTCGTCGAATGTGTCACTAATATCTTGTGCCATTCCTTCAATGATTAAGGCGGGATCTTTCAAAATGCTTGCAAATAAAGAGTGCGTTTCATCAAGTGATGCCAGCACATCTTCTGGAGTCGTTCCAAATGGAGCAGTTAACAAGTAAGTTACACCATTTTTTAAATATTTTATAACACCTGCTACAAGTGTAATGAATCCTCCTACCACTCCGACTAATCCTTTTATCACTCCAGTAAATAGATTATATATGCCTGTCTCTATTCCTAACATAATATCTTTGTTTCGTTCTTCCCAACTTGTGTATCTGTCATAAAGTGTTTCTGAGCGACTTTTAAAATGATCATCCGTATCCTCGAAGGGAGCGATTTGCTGGTCATGAATTTGCCATAAAGCACTAATCTCACCACTAATTCTTGTTTTAAGGTAAGTTATATCCGCTTCGATTTGTTCAGCGATTATATCATTATTTGCATCAGTTTCATATCCTGCGATAGCTGTGTAACCATATCTCGATGGCTTAGTTACATTTACTGCATTTGCACCTTCAATTTGACTAATATTCCACCAAATATCATCACGATCAACTCGCATTAATCCATACTGATTAATAGGGCGTATGTAAGATGTCATATCTCCAATGTAATCACTGATTAAAACATATACATCATTCACTTGTTCTTTATATGTATCAATTGCTGTGATAACATCCTTTTTATCTTGTGAGATGGCTTCAATACTTTTCCCACTTGCATTTGCTAACAGATTATCAATATTATTAACTGATGACTTCATGTTCTCTAATGCGCGCATAAACTGATAAAGTTCGTCACGTATTTGCTCAAGTATTCCGAAGTTGATTTTCAAGTCTCTTTTCATATGTTACTCCTCGGTAAAACGATAATCACCAATTTGATCAATCGCAGCATTAATGTATCGTCGTATGTTTAGTTGTATTTCTTCCATATCATATTGAATGTTTGCATTTTCTAGATCCATCTGACTAAAATTCTTATCCATATGATAAATCATGGTTTCTAATGCTTCTAATACTTGTCTTTGATATAGCGTATAATACATGGTTTATTCCCCCTGATTCGCAAGTTCTTCATCTAGTGTTTCAAACTCATTTGTGAGTACTTGTACTTTCTGACTAAAAGTTTTAATAGTTGCGAGTAACTCAGGACCTGTATCATCAGCCATATTCGTTAAGGTTCCACGCAATGATTCGATAAAGTCAGAGTTGAATCCATCTAGGCGAGGAACTGTTTCTGCAGTAAATCTTGCTGTAAAGGGTTCAAATTGAGTAATTGCCTGTTCTAATTTTGCTGATTCAGAAGCGAACGTTTTATAGTCTACTTTAATTTCACTCATAGTTAACGCCCCCTCCGTTCAATAACCTGTTGTGCTTGCTCTCTTTTTTTGGAATCAATAAATGCAATAGATTGAAAATTTTTTCGTTTGATAAGTTCCTCTTTCATTTCTAACACAAAGGCACGGTCTGTATCATCCTGAAACCCAATATGCTGGACTTCTTCTATAAGTGGAGGAGTAAAATACATCACTCTTTCACCTTCAATTTGTCCGATGGGGTAAATAATCCCTCCGTATGGATAAAAAGTTTCAGTATCAGGAATGCAGGCAAACCGTTGTGTAATAACAAATCGAACTTGTTGAATAGCATCCACTTCGAAAGCTTTCCCTAAGTATTTCTTGTTTAGTATAACTACACTACCTAATGGTAAGTAATCATAAAGATAGTCACAAACCATTTGTATGGCTTGTTTAGCAGCTGATAAAGGTATCTGTAATGTAGATAAACTATCAATAATTTCCAATGTACTTGCTGTTTTCTTGTATACTAATTTTCTTTGTTCGTCTTTTAAGTCGTTGGAAGATTCACCAATCAATAAGCCATGGACGTTATACAAAAACAAACAATTATTCTTATAATTAATAAGCCATTTGTGTAAGTGTATCTCGGTTTCTATCCCGAACAATATTTTCCATTGTTCCCGCATGTTCTGATATAAATAATCCTGAACACTCTCTTTCTTTACTTCCATCTGCTCATTCCTCTCAAGTTAGTATTATGTTAAAAGCGTTTACTATTTAAGTATATCTAAGAAATCACCAGGTTACAACGTGAAATATTTCACATAAATACGGTTAATAATTTTATAAATATCATATATATACTATTTATTTGTTAAATTTAAATAATCACTAAGTGCTTTTTGGAAAATATTACTAGTTTTTTAGAGATAGCTTTTAAACTACCCTTTTATTAAGTTATCTTTCTCAACAACTCATAAAAAAAGAGCCTAAGTTCCCTTAGACTCTCTCATTTAATCAATCATTTTACGGAAATTCAACCGTTTATTTAATAGATACATTAGCGGAATCCCGACGCCCATTACGATGAATTCACTTGCGGCTGTTGTTGCCCAAGTAATTAGGAACGGTAAGTCAAAAACAATCACTAGCTCCCATGCGATAATCGCCATCGTTAGCGAGAAGAGAATCGTATTAATAATCATCCGCGGAATAATTCCTTTAACGTATTTAGAAATTCCAATCATTAGTAAAAGCGAGATAGCCGATTGTGCTACGCCAAAAACTAAATCAATCCACCCTAATCCAGAAAAGAATAAATTCGTAATAAAAACACCTACGATAATACCCCAAAAATATTTTTTATTAAAGACGATTAGATGATTAAAGATTTCTGGTATTCTAAATTGTAATGCCATAAACCCAATTGGTGCAACAATCATCCCAAGCACTACATACAGTGCGGCAATAATTGCATTCACCGTCAAAATTTTCATTTTCATTATTTTTCCTCCTAGTTTTTTTACGTGGGATGGTATGAATGAACCACGTGTGGCAATTTTGCCAACATGCTATTTTCTCATATTTGGAAGTTAATGTAAATGAATTATTGCACATAAAAAACGGCTACTTAGAGTATAGCCGTTTTTTTATCTGCTATGTTTTCCATTCAACCTTTTACCTACAAAATAAAGAACTATTGATAGAATTACTAATGAAATAAATCCTATATTTTTAGGGAGAATTTCTTTCATGACAATGAGGTAAGTCCACCCTAAAACGATGACTGCTACTACAATATATTCGATAATTTTGTTTATCTTCATGACGAGCGCCACACTCCCGTATCCTTAACATTAGTATTTATAAAAAAATAGACTGTAGATAAAGTTAAAAACTTCTTTATCTACAGTCTATCTATATGGTAACTATTTGTCTAATAATCTTATTTAGATTTTTGTGAGTAGTTGCCTTTGTTGCCGCCGCTGCGTTGTTCTCCGCCGCCACGACGATCACGATTGCCGCCACCGCCAGAGCCGCTTCCGCCGCCACTACGACGACCTTTGCCGCTGTTGTTACGATCGCGGTAGCTTCCGCCTTTGCCGCTTCCGCCGCGATAGCCGCCACCTTTACCGCCTTTACCATTTTTACCTTTGTAGCCACCGCCACCACGAGATGGTAATGGACGCTCTTCAGTAATATGGACAGGAGTTTTGTCTGGCTCTTTCGCTAACATTTTAAGCATTGCTGCTGCGATGTCAGTTGCATCGTATTTTTCAAGAAGTTCGTTAGCAAACGTTTTGTAGTCAGCTAAGTTTTCTTCTGTGATTGCTTCTTGAATTTTTTCAGTTGCTACGCGTAATTGGCCTGCAAATGCTTCGTCCCATGTAGGAGCTTGAAGTGGTTGCATACGTTTTTTCGTAGTTTCTTCCACAATACGTAAATAACCCATTTCACGAGGTTGTACGAAAGTAATCGCCATACCTTCTTTACCAGCACGACCAGTACGACCGATACGGTGAACATAGCTTTCTGGATCTTGTGGAATATCATAGTTATATACATGTGTTACGCCGGAAATATCAAGTCCACGAGCTGCTACGTCTGTTGCAACTAGAACATCAATTTTTCCTTCTTTAAATTTGCGTAGTACACTCATACGTTTTGCTTGCGTTAAGTCACCGTGGATACCTTCAGCCACGTAACCACGCATATCAAGCGCGCGAGATAGTTCGTCTACACGACGTTTCGTACGACCGAAAACAATAGCTAGTTCTGGTGCTTGAACATCTAATAAACGAGATAATACGTCAAATTTTTCTTTTTCGTGCACTTTTACGAAGAATTGTTCGATTAATAGTGCAGTCATTTCTTTCGCTTTAATGCGAATAAGTTCTGGGCTATGCATGAAACGTTCACCGATACGGCGAATTGGATCAGGCATTGTTGCAGAAAATAGTAAAGTTTGACGTTCTGCTGGTACTTCTTTTAGAATAGTTTCGATATCATCAATGAAGCCCATGTTTAGCATTTCGTCTGCTTCATCTAGTACAAGTGTTTCCACGTGGTCTAGTTTCAGTGTGCGACGGTTAATATGATCCAAAATACGTCCTGGCGTACCAACTACGATTTGTGGGTTTTTCTTAAGTGAACGGATTTGACGGCTGATATCGCTACCACCGTAAACCGCTAGCACACGTACATGTTTGTCATAGCTAAGTTTATAAAGCTCTTCAGAAACTTGGATTGCAAGTTCACGTGTTGGAGCAATAATTAAAGCTTGTACGTTGTTACTCTTTTGATCAATTTTGTGAATCATTGGAAGACCAAAAGCGGCTGTTTTACCAGTACCTGTTTGTGCTTGCCCGATTAAGTCTTTACCTGCTAGTCCTAGTGGAATTGTCTTTTCTTGGATTGGTGTTGCTTCTTCAAACCCCATCCGATTTACTGATTTTACAATTTTTTCGTCCAGTCCGAACTCCGAAAATTTTGTCAATGTCATTTCTCCTTTACCTGTTTAAAGTTTGGTAGGAGAGCTACTTTTATAATTCATCACAATACGCTTATTACGATTGTTTGTCTGTTCATTTGCAGTTGTTTTTATGAAAACTGCTATCTTTCATTTTCATTTTTCTGCAATAGAAAAGCCTGGGCGCACCAAGCAAAATGATTCACGGCATCAGAAAATTTCTCTGCCATTATAGCAGTTCTAACGCATCAAATAAAAAAGCCCTCATTAATCACTAGGCTAAATATAAACCTAATAAACTTCCATCTATCATCATAACACACTAACTATTTCTTTTCAACGTCAAAAGCTTATCTTTCCTTGCTATTATCGAATAAAAAAACTTAATTCTTTTTAAATGTACGCTTATCCGGGTTTTTCATCGATTTTTATAGATAAATCTTTTAAAAAAAGCTGAAAATCGTCCGAAAACAATTTCCAGCTTTTTATTAATCCCATTTGGCTAAAACGCGTTTTTTCAACTCATCCATAGCTTTTGTCGCTATTTCTTCTGTTTCACCGATTGTTTGGAAATAGATTTTGCATTTCGGTTCCGTTCCAGAAGGACGTATTGCAAACCAGGCGTTATCGTTTAAGTAAAATTTTAAAACATTTTCTTTTGGTAACTCTATGTTTGTCATTTCCATCGTTGAAAGATTGATTCGCTTACTCGTTAGAAAGTCCTCTAAAACCGTTATGCCGGGAATACAAGTTGGCTCTTTGCGCAAAGCGTCTATTACTTGATTCATTTTAGCAGTTCCATCGCTATCATCTAGCGTAATCGTGTGCAAGTGTTCTTTATGATAGCCGAACTTTTCATATAAATTTGTTAGTTTTTGAAGAAGTGTTGTTCCTTCTTTTTTATAGAAAAGGGCCATTTCTGCTGTAAGTAATGCTGCTTGCACGGCGTCCTTGTCCCGAACAAATGGCGCGATTAAATAACCGTAACTTTCTTCGTATCCAAAAAGGAAGTTTTTTTCCGTACCTTCCATTTCGGCTATTTTTTCACCGATGTATTTGAATCCAGTAAGCGTTTGGATATGATTAATTCCAAAGTCATGCGCGATTCTTCCACCTAAGTCCCCAGTGACAATTGTATTAATCATCGTATCCGCCCCAGTTACCGACGTTTTGGCTTCTAAAATATACTGTAAAAGCAATGCGCCTAGCTGATTTCCGGTTAAAATTTGGTACGTAGCTTGCTTGGTTAAAACAGCTACTCCCAGTCTGTCAGCATCCGGATCTGTCGCCAAAATAATATCGGCTTGTATTTCTTTCGCTTGCTTTTTGGCTAGTTCGAAACTATTTTCTTCTTCCGGATTAGGGGAAATGACTGTTGGGAAATCCCCGTCAGGCTCACTTTGCTCGGCAATTATAGTCGTTTCCGAAAATCCATTTTCCAAAAGTCCGCGCATGACAAGTTCTTTTCCAGCACCATGAAGCGGCGTGTAACAAATCCGTAGTTCATTCCCGTAATCAGCAAGTAAATTAGGGCGAGAAACGACTGCTGTTAGAGCTTTTAAATAAGCATCGTCCATTTCTTTTCCTAGCGTCATAACGAGTGGATTGGTTAATTCGCGCACTGGTATGGTAAAGATATCCGTTATGTTTTCTAAATAGCCAGCAATTTCCTGCGCTACACCCAATGTAATTTGGCAGCCATTTTTATCATATACTTTGAAACCGTTATAGATGGAAGGATTGTGGCTTGCGGTAATTACCACGCCAGCGAATGCTCCCTTTTCTCGAACGCAAAAAGATAGCGCTGGTGTTGGGCGAATCGTAGCGGATAAATAAACTTTGATTCCCTGCGCCGCCAGGACCTTTGCCGTTTCCTTCGCAAAAGCACCCGAATGATGTCTGGAGTCATAAGCAATCGCAACGCCCATTTCGGCTCCTCCGTTTGCGACAACATAATCTCCCAAACCTTTCGCTACTCGTCTAATGGTAAATAGATTGATGCGTTTCGTGCCAACGCCCATTTTACCGCGCATCCCGCCAGTCCCAAAGGTTAAATAACCATCAAATCGTTCCTGCTCCTGTTCCACTTGTTCTAATTCACGGCGCCACTCATCTGATAAATCGGCATTTTGCCAAGCGTTCAAATGTTGTTGCCAAATCATTTGTTTTCCACTTCTAACTGATGTAAGATTTCACTGATTTTCATGTCACAGCCCGCCATAGAAGTATCCGCCACGCCGTAATACATATGTAGCGTATCACCTTCTTGAATGGCCCCACATGCGAAAACAACGTCACCGAAGAAGCCATTTTTCTCATAATCGGCAACTGGTTCTAAAATAGGCGTTTTCGTTCTTTTTAATACAATCGTTGGGTCGTTTAAATCAAGAAGCGCCGCGCCCATTACGTAACGGTTTTCTTCTGTTGCTCCGTGATACAAAATCAGCCAACCTTCTTCTGTTTTAATCGGCACACATCCGCCGCCAACTCGGCCACTATCATATTCACCAGGACGAATTCCAAGCAAATGACGATGATCGCCAAAACTGCGCAAATCTGGAGAAGAAGCAATCCAAATATCTAAATTACCAATACTTTTCAAACTTGGACGATGTAAGGCATAATATTTTCCGTTAATTTTTTCTGGAAAAATTAGTACATCTTTATTTTCAGGAGCAAAGATATTTCCTTGATACTCCAAATTTTCGAAGTCTTTTGTGGTCACTAATGCATCCGCTACACCAAACTCAGATACCGCACTAAAATTCACGTGATATGTATCCCCGATTTGCGTCACACGAGCATCTTCAATTCCAAATGTCTGATACTCATTAAACGGATATAAAAACGGTTTTTCATCCAATGTAAACTGATGACCATCTTTACTACGAGCAATTCGAATATACGATAGCGATGTTAAATACGAAAAACCTTCTAATTTTGCTTTGCTGCGAATCATTCGTGGATCTTCAAAATCATAATTTTCATCATCTAATCGGAATGGTTGTAATTCTAATTCTTTACTCTTCGCATTATAAACTGGTGCAAGGACTACTTCTGGATCCTCACTGACTGGTTTTTCTGCCACACGAAGAAGTAAAAGCACTTCGCCGTTATATTCGGCAACACCAGCGTTAAAAGCGCCAATCACTTCAAAACCTTCATGGATTGGTTTTACGTCCAAAGGTGTAATTAATGGGTTTTCTTCATAACGATAAATATTCATTTCTATTCAAAACTCCTACTATTAGTTATTTTTAAATGGATCAGGAATTGTTAATTTTTGTGCATCAGAATCGCCAATTCCCGCATAAAGTGTAGCTGTACCGTCCGTATTTCTGATTAAACCGCCGCTGAAAACAACATCCGCTAAATCAGGTCTTTTCGGCTCACTAGGGGCAAAATTAGCACGTTCGGCGATTATTTTTTCTTGCTCGATTTGAGAAAAATCTTCATTCAATTGAAAAGAACACGCATAATAATGACGATTACCTGCTTCATCAAAACAAGCGATGTGACCAAGCACGCCAATTCTCTCATCTTCTAACAAATGAAGCTCATTTCCGCCACCCCATTCCTCTCCTGAAAAATTCCGTTTCAAAAGTGGTGCAGCTTCCATTTTCTCTATCGTTAATTCTGTTAGTGAATCCATAACGATTGCGCCGATTTTCCCGCGACCGCCCTTTTCACCTTGTGGTCTTGTTAATACTAAAATTCGTCCGTCTGCCAATTCTTTGATGCGCAAATCTTTCATCCCAATTGGTCCGGCAAGAATTTGCTCAAAATCAGTAAGCGAGGTTGCCCGATATAAATTAGTACGCCAATCTAACATAGTCGGGTCCGTTTCTTTCGGGAAAACTTCTACTCCGCCAATAATCAGCTCACCCTGAACAAATGTAACAAATGGATCTTGTAGCGCTAAAACAGTCGTATTTTCAACCAATTGATATATATCCGTCTCTGTTTTTTCAAAAAAGCGTACTTCCGAAAACTCGCTATCACGCGACTCCACTCGACCTGCAATATATTCTTGTCCTAGCCAATGAAATGGTGCCGTAATATTGTATACATCTTTGTCGCGAGCACCATTTAACGTGATACGTGTCCCAAACGCAGCACTATTTTCCCGGTAAACTTGCAACAAATTTTCGATTGTATTCATTTTATTCCTCCACTCTAAGCGCAATTCCAGTATACGCGCCCATTCTAATACCATTTTCTACCATCATTGCTTCTCCAAAAACAAGCTGATAGTTCCCCTGAAGCGGATAAGTTACCTCTTCCTCACCAAAATGAAGTAAAAAGATAAATTCACCTCGCTGATAACTGAGTACTTCTCCATCCAACTTCAAAAAAGTATATTCCATCTCTTTAAAATCATTTTCTTTACGAAATGCGAGTAATGCTTGATAAAAATCCCACATCATCCGTGCTTCTTCTTCCGGCAAAGTCGCCATTTTAATCCACGGCTCGCCTAGAGTATATGGCTTTCCATCTGGAAAAATCATCGGCCCACGTGCTTTGTCACGCGTTTTTTCAATAGCGATTTCGAGTGCTTGTTTTTCATCTGTACCAGTTTGTAAAGCTTGATAGTACGCCGCTGTTCCTTGAATATCGCGCATCTCTTTTACGGAAGAAAACGTTAAATCAGGCATACCCACCTCTTCTCCGTAGTATATAAACGGCACGCCTTTCGCAGTTAACATTAAAAATGCGAGCAACTGGGTCTTTACTAAGTCTCCAGATGCGAGGCGACTTCTGAACCTGCTCATATCATGACTTCCAAAGAAAAGCGTCGGCCACTGCCCTTCGTTTAATGCCGTTTCCATCTCATTCAATGTCGTAAATACAGATTTTGCATCTAACTGATCAACACTGCCAAAATTAAAATTAAACGTGACATCTAGCATTTTTTTCGAGCTATATCGCGCAATTTCAGGTAATTTATCCGAGCTAATTTCGCCTACTAAAAACACGTCGCGCTCTTTTCGACAAAAGGAAGCGATATCCTCTAACGCTTGTTCTAATCCACTCTGATTACGGTCATACACATGCTCCATTTCACCAGATGCGACTGGATTATCCGAAAATTCAAGTACGAGCGTTAAATTATTGATAACATCTAACCTGAATCCCGCCACTCCCTCATTCAACCAAAACGCTAAAACTTGCTCCATTTCTGCGCGAACAGCTTCATTCGCCCAGTTTAAGTCAGCCTGTTCTTTTGCAAAACTATGATAGTAATACTCGCCAGTAAGTTCATCCATTTCCCAAGCAGAACCACCAAAAAACGATTCCCAATTATTTGGTTTTTCTCGCCAAATATAATAATCTCGTTTAGGATTCGTCTTACTACTACGCGACTCCTTAAACCAAGTATGCTCTGTTGACGAATGATTTAATACTAAGTCGATAATAACTTTTATTCCTCTTGCATCTGCCGCTTTCATAAACGCTCGAAAATCAGTCATATCGCCGTAATCCGGGTTAATATCGCAGTAATCAGACACATCATAACCATTATCCACTTGTGGTGAAGGATAAAATGGAGTAAGCCAAATACCATCAATTCCCAAATCCACCAGATAATCTAATCTGCTCGTTAAACCTTTAAAATCACCCAAACCATCACCATTACTATCTTGAAATGATTTCATATAAATTTCATAAAACACACTACGACGCCAAAACTCCAAGTTTAGTCGCTCCTTTTATTTCAAAGTAAATTGCATTCCTTCTTGGAACTTCTTCGAGAAGAATAAGAACAAGATGATTAGCGGAAGTGTTAGCAGCACCGAAGCCGCGTACATTGGACCTGGATAGGTTGCATACGGTCCAAACATTTGCGAGATTAGCACATTCAACGTGACCGTTCCATCACTCTTCGTTACAAGCATATCCCAAAGCAAATTCGTCCATCTGTCTGTGAAAAGGAATAAGAAAATAACGGTCGTAATTGATTTAGACATTGGCAGCACAACCCGAAACAAAATCTTCAAATCACTTGCCCCGTCCAGTTTGGCAGCTTCAATTAATGTGTCTGGAATCGCTTTGAAAAAGTTGGTATACATGAATACAGCCCATAAGCTAAGCATCGTTGGGATAATCATTCCCGCATAGGTATCCAATAATCCAAAATCCGTAATCATTAAAAACTGCGGAATCAGCAAGATAATTGCCGGGAAAAACATTTGAAATAAAATCGCATTGTTAACAATTTTTTTGCCTTTAAAATCCACTTTTGCAAGTGCGTAGCCAACCATTAGACCGAAAAGCAACATCAAGCCTGTCGCAATGGTGGAAACAATAATTGTATTAATAAAGGCATGAATCCAAGGCGCCGGTGCCGCAACGACTGAATTCCCAAATAACCAATCCCACGAACGAGTAGTGAATTCTGTCGGAATCAACTTTTTATCTACCTGATCCCAAGCAGCAAATGAGTTTAAAACCAAATAAATAAACGGATAAATCATGATCAGCATGAGTAATGTTGTCAGTATATAGCGAACAATTTTACCCGCTTTACTATTATGTCCAACCATTTCTTTGACCCCATTTCTCAAGCATTTTCTTAATAACACCAATTGATGCAAACGTTACAGTAGCAGCCATTAGAGAAATTGCTGAAGCATAACCAGAATTCAAGTTAACAAATGCTTGGTTGAAAATCTCCATTTGCCATGTGTTCGTTGCAAAGTTTGGTCCACCGCCAGTCAGTTGGTAAACTTCGGTAAAAATACCAAAACTCACGCCAACCGCTAAAACTATCACGGTAAATAAAGCTGGGTAAAGCATCGGGACAGTCACTTTCCAAAACGTTCTAAATCGACCAGAACCGTCCATCGCTGCCGCTTCGTAAATTTCATGATTAATGCTAGCAAGACCAGAAATTAAAATAAGTGCATAATAACCAGACATTTTCCAAGCAATCATCAAGGAAATAATAACGAGCGCTGACATCGGCGTCCCCAGCCAATCAATATCCCAACCAAAATGCCCGCGTAAAAACACATTTAGCGCACTATTATAAGAAAGTAAACCTTGTACAATAAGAGAAGTAACAACACCCGAGGACAAGTACGGGAGGAAAAATGCAACCAGATAAAGTCCTTTAAATTTCGGCAAGCCGTTCACTAACACAGCAACAATCATCGAAATAATTAACGCCATAGGAACAAACACAATTAAAAATTTATAAGTTACAAAAAAGGCTGCTTTTACTGCCGGACTAGTGAATGCCTTAATAAAATTATCAAAGCCGACAAAATTGATGTCTGGACTCATCATGTTCCAATCAGTCACAGATAACCAAATTGACCAAACAAGCGGTACTAAGAAAAATATCGCAGTGAATATGAGATACGGGCTGGTAAATGACCAGCCCAATTTGTTATTTCGCCGCTTCATTTTTGAAGCACCCCGTCCTCCGCTTTCTTCATATCTGACCAAGCTTTAGCAGGTTTTTTCTCCCCGCGAACAACCGGATTCCATGCTTCTTCACCAAGAATTTGTTGAATGTCATTGTATTTCGCGTCATCCATTGCAGGGATACTATATGGTACATTAGCTGCATAAACTTCGAGTTCTGGATTTTCTTTAAAGAATGCTGTGAAAGTTTCGTTTTCGGTTGCATCATCACGCGCAGGAATTAAGTTAGTTGTTTCTAAGAATTTCAAGTCATTTTTGTCATCGTTATAAACAAATTTCAAGAAATCCATTGCTGCTTCTTTTTCTTTATCTGTCGCTTGTGCATACATTACAACGCCTTTCGAATCAGCGTATGTAGCAATATTTTTTTCATTCGCCATGCTATCTGGTACTAATGGCGCTGTGATTGCATAGTTTTCGTTATATTTAAGTTCTGGGAATTTTTCGTCCCAGTTAGGGAAAGTCCACGGGCCATTATCTGCCATGATGCTTGTTCCAGTTTCAAATGGATCTGTTGCTTTACTTGCAAGAAGTAATTTGTTTTTTTGTAATTCGGACATAAATGTTAATAACTCTGTTCCTGCTTTATCGTCTGCTACTAATTTGCCATCTTCTACAAATGCATTTCCTTTAGAAGCTGCATCATAAAGTGGGAAGAAATCAAACCAGCGCATCCAAGCAGTTGGATCAGATAAATCACCTTTCGCCCAAAGCACTTTATCTGGATATTTCGCTTTTAGTTTTTTACCAACTTCTAGCGCTTCACTATATGTTTTTGGCGGTGCATCATAGCCAAGTTCTTTGAGTGTATCTAACCGCCAAGCAAAAAGAATTGGATTGGAGTAAACTGGCAGCACATATTGATTTCCATCAGAGAATTTCCAAGAATCCATTGTTTCACTCATGTTTCGTTCTTTGACAACATCATCAAGTCCTTTTACATCATTCAAAGGAACAATCGCTTTACTGTCAGCTAATTGCGCAGCGAAACTACGATTGATATTTTCAGACATTGTTGGCGCCGTTTTAGAGGCAATAGCTGATTGGATAGTTGCTTCCGATGATGGGCTTTCTTTCATTTGGGAAACTTCAATCGTAACATCTGGATTTTCTTTTTCGTAAGCTTTCGCCATTTCATCCCAATATTTTACTTGAGTTGGATTTGGAGCTGCCCAAAACGTTACTTTTGTTTTACCATTATCGTCGCTTTTGCTGTTCCCACCACCACAAGCAGTGAGTAATGACCCAGCAACCACAACACTAAGAGCTGCAATAGCAATTTTTCTAATCTTCATATCAATAATCCTCCTAATTCCACTTTTTTGTAATTGTAAGCGCTTGATTACGATTACATTATCACATTACATTTTTGTAATGTCAATAATTACTTTTAATAAACCTAATATCATTAAGCTTTATACGTATTACTACCAAAAGTAAAAAGAATTACTTTCTACATTACTTTTTAATTATAAAATTTTTGCTATTTTGTGAATTTACTTCTATAATAGAATAAATAGAGGAAAACGGAGGGGAACCATGAAGAAAGTTACGATGCAGGATATTGCTGACAGGCTAAATATAACCAAAAATTCAGTCTCGCAAGCTTTAGGCAATAAAAATGGGGTTAGCGAACAAACTAAACTAGCTGTTTTTAAAATGGCAGATGAATTAGGTTATAAATATAAAAGAGAAATCGCACGTGAGGTTGTCAAAGAAAAATTTGCGCTTTTAGCAACTTCTTTCGCCCTTTCTCAGCGCAGTTTTTTTGGTGAAATTATTGATAATATGAAACAAAGCATTATCGCCCACCAAGCCGAACTTATTATTTTTCCAGTTACGGATGAGGAAGCGGCAACAAATCAATTGCCGGAGCAGCTTACAAGTGAGAACTGGACTGGTATTTTCTTGCTGTCGCATATTAACACCGATTATAGTAAAAAAGTGATCGACCTCGGCATGCCAGTAGTGCTGATAGATCATCATGATCCGCATTTAAAAGCCGATGCAGTTATTAGTCAAAACAAAGACGGTGCTTTTATGGCTGTGGAATTTTTAATTCAAAATAAGCACCAAAAAATCGGTTTTCTTGGTGACGTAACTTTTTCTCCAAGTTATGAAGAACGACTAGAAGGATACAAAAAAGCTTTGCAGTACTATCACATTCCTTTTAACGAAAAATATGCCATCACTCGCATCAAAGAAGAACAAACTACATTGTATAGAACTTTAGACGAACTGGACGAACTCCCTACTGCTTGGTTTTGCGTCAACTCAGGTCTTGGATTTATTCTCAATACTTACCTACAATCGAAAGGCTATAATATCCCGAAAGACTTATCGATTATTTGTTTTGATAATACCGAGTTTACTGTACTAAGTAATCCGCAGCTGACAACGATGTGTACTAACCTTAGTTTTATGGGTGAGAAAGCTGTCGAACTGATGTATAATCGCATAAGAAAACCAGATGAAGGTTTTGTTCATCTGGCGCTTGCAACTAATTTAATAGCCCGAGATTCTGTTGGCGAAAATAAAAAAACCGATTCAGCGAGCGAGAGCTGAATCGGTTTTCTTTATTTGGTATTTAAAATAGCGACATCTTTTTGCAAAAATGTTAAAACAGCTGCAAATAATTTGTCCGCTTGTTCATCTTGACAAATCACGTGTTTCGAACCTTCTAAAATAAATAATTCTTTTGGACCAGGAATACTTTCCATTAAGAAATTAACACTCTTTTCAGCAGGAACTACTTGGTCGGCACTGCCTTGTGCAATAAAAGTTGGAATTTCAATATGCTCAAAAACTGGCTTTGCTAAAGCTACCATTTTTTTGAATTGTAGCGTGGAAGTCCAAGGTGTTTCCGTTACTTTCTTTTGGTAACGTTTGAACATTGGGCTGTTTTTGAGCGTGACTTCTTTTGCTTCCGTTAATACTTGCTTGGAATTTTCGACAAGTTGCGGCCATTCCATTGCATTTACGGCTGTGCTCAGAAGTACTAGTTTTTTCACTTCCGGATAATGTCTCGCGAGCCATCCAGCGAGTAATCCCCCCATAGAAAAACCAATAATATATACTTCATCGTCTTCTTTTAGCATTTGGCTTAAAATACTATCTACAAAAACAATCCAATCTTTATACGTCACATTCTTTAAGTGGCGCAGGTGATCATGGCCAGGTAATGTGGGTGCTAAAACATCCCAATCTGTATGCTCTCGCAAATAGTCAGCGAGCGGCTTCACCTCGGACGGCGAACCAGTAAAACCATGAATACACAAACAAGCAACCATTATGCCTTTCCTCCTGTCCAAATTATTACCATTTAAGTGGTAATATGTTCTGTCCAATTTTAGTCGTTACTTAATAATAAGATTTTCTACCACATCTTTCAAGCCCATTCCGTAAGAACCTTTGACCAGTATCCATTCATTTCCTTTTATTTCAGCAAGAAGCGCCGTTTCAAGCGATTCTTTCGTGTCAAAATGATGAACTTTTCCCTGACCAATTTTCGATTCCGCTACTTCTCCAAATGCTTTCATCGCATCACCATATAAGAAAACTTTCTGAATCGTATCATTTTCTAACACCTCAGCTGATTCTTGGTGTAGTTTTGTCGACAAATCGCCAAGTTCCAGCATATCAGCAAGGACCAAATATTTAGGTTTGCCGCTCGAATCCATATGCATGAATGTTTTTAAAACCGTTTTGAGCGCTGTCGGACTAGAGTTATAAGCATCATTCAAAATACGCGCGCCACTTTTCGTTGTAATCCATTCTAAACGACTTTTAGAACGTTCCATATTTTTCAGCGCAGATTGAATTTTTTCGCCTTCAATTCCAATTTCTCTTGCCGCAAGCATCGCCGCCATTGTGTTGAAAACATTATGTTCACCAATAATAGGGACAAAAATTTCTAGCTCCGGCTCCCAATTAGTTATAAAAGAAGTGCCTTCCGCTTCCGCACGAATTTCTAACGGATAAATTTCCGCAGCTTCCGACTTGCCAAAAGTGAGCTGTCTGAAATCGCCATTAATATTTCCTAGCAGCAAAGTTTCTTCATGTGGATAAATTAAAATCCCGCTTGGATTAAGCCCCGCAGTAATTTCCAGTTTTGCTTTGGCAATTTCTTCACGCGAACCAAGATATTCAATATGTGCCTCGCCGATATTCGTAATAATCGCGATATCGGGTTTGGCAATTTTGGAAAGCACTTCGATTTCATGACGATGATTCATGCCCATTTCAAGTACAGCAACTTCCGTATCTTCTGGCATCGTTAAAATCGTATATGGTAAGCCGATATGGTTATTAAAGTTCCCACCAGTATAATGCACTTTGTACGTTGTTTCTACAATCGCTGCCATAATATCTTTTGTCGTCGTTTTACCATTGCTTCCAGTAATCGCAATAACTTTTGGTTTTACTTGTTGGATATATTTTGCCGCCAGTTCTTGAAGCGCGAGTAAAGTATCTTCTACTAAAATAACCGGGAAATCCGTCGGTGGATTTGGTACATTTTTTTGCCAGAAAGTAGCTACAGCACCCATTTCTCGTGCTTGCCCCACAAACTCATGTCCATCGCGCACATTCCCTACAAACGGAACAAATAAATCACCTGACTTTATTTGCCTTGTGTCAAAACAAACGCCAGTAATGACGACATCGCGAAATGTATCTACATGGATGGAACTATCTAACATTGCTACTACTTCGCCTACTGTTTTTTTCAAATTAAATCTCTCTCTTCCATAAAAAAGCAGCTTCCGCATATGAAAACTGCTTTCTTGTTTATTTTAGTCTTCTAATTTATATTTAAGTGCATTTTTGGCTGCGTGGCGTTCTTTCGCTAAATCGACTAATCGTTCAATTAACGCTCCGTACGGTAAGCCCGTTTCCTGCCAAAGAAGAGGATACATGCTGTACGGTGTGAAACCTGGCATTGTATTCACTTCATTTAAGAATAACTGATTATCTTCCGTTAAGAAAAAGTCCGCTCGCACTAGTCCGCTTGCATCAAGACCTAGGAATGCTTGAACCGCATATTCTTTCATTTGTTCCAAGATTTCCGGATCTACTTCAGTCGGAATAATTAACGCAGTATTATTATCCTGGTATTTTGCTTTGTAATCGTAAAACGTAGCAACTGCACCTTCTGGCAAAATTTCACCTGGAACAGAGCAAACTGGCGTATCATTTCCAAGTACGCCCATTTCGATTTCGCGCGCAACAACACCTTGTTCAACAACCACACGACGGTCATATAAAAATGCTTCTGTCATTGCGTCCGCTAATTCTTTTTTGTTTGTTGCCTTACTAATACCAACACTCGAACCAAGGTTTGCTGGTTTTACGAAGACTGGATAGGTAAGTACTTCTTCCATCTCCGTAATCATTTCTGCTTGATAGTTTTTCCAATCAATTAAACGCACTGCAACTGCTGGAACTTGCGGAATACCAGCATCTGCAAAAATTTTCTTCATCACGATTTTGTCCATTGCAGCAGAAGATGCCAAGACCCCGTTGCCAACATATGGAATGTTTAATACTTCGAACAATCCTTGAACAGTGCCATCTTCTCCGTTTGGACCATGTAAAAGTGGGAATACGACTGTCTCTTGTCCGTCTGCTTCTAAAACGGCCGGGCTAATTGCTTCCCCTTCTGATTTTTCTGATTCAGTTGTAGCAAGTTTTATTGAATCTGTAGCCGAAAAACGTAATTGTTCGACAAAATCTAACTTCCCAGAAAGAAGTGGTCCTTGAATCCACTCACCTTCATTCGTAATATATATTGGCGCAGCTTCGAATTTTTCTAAATCCAAAGCATTGATAACTGAAAATGCTGTTTGTAAGGAAACTTCGTGTTCAGCAGATTTCCCACCGTATAACAAAATTAATTTGGTTTTCATAATACCCCTCCGTCATTATTCGCTTTATCTATTTTACCATGTTTTGACAGGATGAAAAGGTATAACTAAAAAATAGGTCGAAAAAATCTTCTTTTTTAAATAAGAACCGTGCACGCTTATTCCAAAAAGGACTTTTTCAACCTAAAATATTAAACACCAGATGTTAATTTCAAACCGACCACGCCGGCAATAATCATCGTGATAAAGAGCAATTTACCAACACTCTTACGTTCTTTAAAAACAATCATTCCAAGTGTCACACTACCAACGGCGCCAATCCCGGTCCAAATCGCATAACCTGTACCGATTGGAATCGTCTTCAGTGCGAGGGATAGTAAAAAGAAACTTGCAGACATAAAGATAACTGTCAGTATCGCATATCCAACCTTTTTAAAGCCATCTGATAATTTTAGCATGACAACGAAGACCATTTCGCATAACCCTGCTACAAGTAAAAATATCCAATCCATCGTTATTTAGCCTCCTTTTCAGACTCATTGCCATCCACTAGTTTCAGGCCGATAATCCCTGTTAATAATACGATAAGCGAAACAATCTTCCAAAAAGAAACACCTTCTGAAAGGAAAATCATCCCAATAATCGCTGTCCCAGCAGCCCCAATTCCAGTAAAAACCGCATACGCCGTCCCAATTGGAATGGACTTCATGGAAATCGAAAACAAACCAAAACTAACAATCAAAAATGCTATCGTCAAAAGGCTCCACCCTAACATCGTGAAACCATGTGATTCTTTTAGTCCAAAAGCCCAAACAATTTCTGATAACCCTGCCATAATTAAATAAAACCAAGCCAATTTCATTACCTCCCAATCATTTGAGCAAACTTGCGAGAACTGCCCAAGCAGATTTTCTTCGCAACTCAAATTCCGTTTCATCATAAATGCCGTGTTCCACACTCAGTCCATCAAGAAGTGCATAAAAAACGTGCATCCATTTTACAAGTGCTTCTTCGGATACTATTTTTTCTAACGTTTCGCGCAATATCCGATTCGTCAGTTGTTCATATGTCTTTGTTTCTTCTTTTAATTCTTGAAAAAGTGACTTAGGCGGATAAAAGACGGCGCGCTGGAAAAATTTCTTCTCATCGGGATTGCTAGAAAAATCTGTTGCCACAAAGAAAATTGATTGTAGCTTCTCTTCCCCAACTAAATCCTCTCGCTCCGCTACTCGTCCGAGTTCTGTTAATTCCATCTGGATGCTATCTTGATAAACTTCTAAAAAAAGAGCCTCTTTTGAAGCAAAATGCGCATATAGCGATGGTGTCTTAATTCCAACAGCTTTCGCGATTTCCGAAAGCGCCGTCCCATCGTAGCCTTTTTCCGCAAAAAGGGTTAACGCTACTTCTTTAATCAGTTTCTTCGTCATAAAGCAACCTCCTAACTAACGTTCATTAGTTAAATTCTATCAAATAAAAAACCAAACGTAAAGGAAAAAGTTTGATTTTTTATTTTTCGATATATTTCCATTCATTTTGTTTTAAATCATAGACTAATTTGGCGACCTCTTCTTCATAATAAATTTTGGAAGAAATCTCTAATTCGGTCATTTCTTCTGTTAGCCCGTGCCCAATTGGTACTTCGATTTGCGTGCGCGTTCTCACGACATCATCGAGCGCAATACAAGCCCCGTCTTTAAAATGATCCGCCATCTTTTTCAAAAGTTCTACTGGTGGTTCCGCAACATATTTTTTCTTACTAAATGAAAAGATACTCTTCTCGTTAACTAGTTCAGACGTTTTGCGTGCAATGACGTAACTTAGTAACATATAAAAATGATTAAGATTCCGGTAATATACTTTATTATAACGACCGTCTTCCCTAGTTAAGTAAACAAAATTATTTTGTAATTTATAATAAAATGGAGAACGCAAATGGCGCCCAGTGTGTGCAAGATAAAGCATCTCCGCTACTTCTTGTGGAGTTAGTTGGTTTAAAAGCTCCACATCTTCAAAATCAATCCAACATAGTGGATTAAAATTCTCTTTGGAAATATTCGCTAAATCGCCTGGCTCTAGGTAGTGAAAAGCTGTGTGCGCATTGTAGGATGCATCTTCAATATTATGCTTAATTAACAAAATATTTTCAGGTGGCTGTCCCACACCATTTAAGAAATCACAAAAAGAAATGCCGCTTGTCGCCACATTGTTAATAACATGATCAATATGCACATAAATAGATTGTTGGTTAACCGCTTCTTTTTTCATGTATATGCCTCACTCTATTTCTATTTTCTTCTATGACAAAAGCCTTCCACTCCATCATACAACATTTTTACGTAAAAAGGATAACAGAAACATCAAAACTTAATGACTAATTCATGACAAAGAAAAAAAGTGAAGTTATTTTATATGTAAATCATGCTGCTTTGAGTTCATTTTGTTCCTTCAAAGCTACATAAAAATCATATAAAACTTCACTTTTCGATTTACTGCAATCGAAGTGTCATATTCGGCATCGCTTTACTACTAACCGATTTCCAAATATCTTTTCGTGATTTTGTTTTTTCAACAACAATTCCTTTTTCTTTGAGCTGACGGATTACTTGATTCAAGTCTTTTTGATTATTATCCAATCTCATCACTCCATCTTCAAAATTTGTTTTCATTCTTTTTATTTTTCTCTCTTTCCTTACTTTATCATATTCTCTTTACTAAGAATACCCTATTAATAAAAATATTAACCAAAATATCTACTTTTTTTCAAGAAAGCGTTTGAAACACGAATTTTTTTCGTTGTTTTTAAGATAATATAAAGAAAAACCTTGATAACACTTGTCTCAAACAGGCGATTTCTAGCGTTTTTCAAGCAAATATGTAAACGTTCTTCCTTATTATAAAATAAAACCTCATAAAATAGGCAGATTATTTACAAATCTCGCTGAAAATGTGTCTTTTTTATGAAGTTCTATAATCGAAACAGCATTATTCTCTCTGAAATCATTGTTATAATCCAATTCCTTCTTTTTCAACAGGGTGAATTTCGATAAAAAAAGGCGATTAATTACGCATTATCAGTCTCAATTGGATGTTAAAACAGCTAAATTTCGACATGTTTTTTAGTTTTCACAAAATCTTCACTGGTTTACTTTTATCAATACTATATAATTATATACATATATAAGCATTGGAGGAATCGCATGAAAAAACGCATTATACTAACAAGCATCGCAGTTTGTGCAGCCCTCAGTCTTGTCGGCGGCTATTTCTTTTTGGATAACCAACAAACTAGTACACCAGAGAAAAAAAGTGCCGTTTCTAAGAAGAGTCCCCATAAACATTCCAAAATTAATGTAACAATTGGCAAAAATAAAGAGAACTTCCATTTAGAAAAAGACTTCGGCGACAAGCAATTAGAAGTGGAGCGAATAACTGGCCGGGTTTCACAAAGTACGCTCAAACAAAAGAACGATAAACAAAACAAAAAATAAAAAAAGCACTATGGTTTGGGAAATCCCCAAGTCATAGTGCTTTTTAGTTTATAAAACTTTATCTAAGAAACTGATTGTTCTTTCATTCGTTGGGTTATCAAAAATCTCAGCTGGCTTGCCTTCTTCGACAATGTAACCACCGTCCATAAAGATTACTCGGTCACCAACTTCACGAGCAAAGCCCATTTCGTGTGTAACAATCATCATCGTCATGCCATCTTTGGCTAGTTCTTTCATAACGCCTAAAACTTCGCCAACCATTTCTGGATCGAGCGCTGATGTTGGCTCATCGAACAACATAATATCAGGATCCATCGCAAGTGCTCTCGCAATCGCCACCCGTTGTTTTTGTCCACCAGACAGTTGATTAGGAAATTCTTCTGCTTTTTCTCGTAAGCCAACTTGTTCTAATAAACGTAAAGCATTACTTTTCGCCGCTTCTTTATCCATTTTTTTCAATTCAACAGGTGCTAAAGTGATATTTTCTAAAACAGACAAATGTGGAAAAAGATTAAAATGTTGGAAAACCATGCCGATATTTTCGCGAACCTTATTAATGTCTACTTTTTTATCCGTAATATTAAAATCATCAACGACTACATCGCCTGCAGTAATTTCTTCCAGGTTATTCATGCAACGAAGAAATGTACTTTTACCAGAGCCAGAAGGTCCGATGACACAAACTACTTCGCCTTCTTTTACTTCTATATCAATGCCTTTTAACACTTCATTTGCGCCAAAACTTTTTTTCAGGCCAGTTACTTTAAGTTTAGTCATTTCGTAATCTCCTTTCTAAACGATCGGATATTTTCGTTAAAATGGTAATAACGATAAGGTACATAATTCCGATGATTAGCCATGTCCAAGTACTTTCGAATGTACGCGCCATAATGATTTTACCCGATTGCGTTAATTCGACGAGTCCAATCGCTGACATAATGGATGTATCTTTAAGCGTGATAACGAATTGGTTAATAAAGGATGGAATCATCATTCGAATTGCTTGCGGTAGAACGACTTTCATCATGGCTTTTTTATGTGGTAAACCAAGACTTCTTGCTGCTTCCATTTGTCCTTTGTCGACTGATTGAATACCACCACGAACGATTTCGACCATGTAGGCACCGGCGTTCAAGCTTAGCGCGATAACCCCGGCTAAGAATACAGGCATCCTGAAATCAAGTGCTGCTGGAATACCAAAGTAGAAGAAGAATGCTTGTACAATTAATGGCGTTCCACGGAAGATATCGACATAAACAGTCGCAATCCCGCGCAAGATTTTGCTATTGCTCACTTTCATAAATCCAAATGTAATCCCAATAATGAAGGCGATGATTAGCGAAACTACGGCTAATCTAATCGTCAACCACAAACCAGATAATAGTGCTGGCCAAGAAGATTTAATAATCCCCATAAAGCCTTTTTCATTTGTGTTTTCTTTAATCGCATTATCACCTAAGTAGTTCTCTAAAATTTTATCATATTCGCCGCTTGCTTTAATATTAACTAATCCAGCATTGAATTTCTCTAAAAGTTCTTGGTTTTTACCTTTATTGACAGCAAAACCATAGGAGTTTCCTTTTTCTTTATCCGTAACAATTTTCAGGCCGTTTCCTGTTTGAACGCCGTAAGCTAGTACGGGATAATCATCGAAACATGCTACTGAATTTCTTGTTTTAACATCATCATACATTTGAGCTGAATCATCAAAGACAACAATATCGAAGTCGTATTTATCTTTAATTTTTTCTGCGAATGCATAGCCTTCTGTACCTGTTTTAACAGCTACTTTTTTTCCTTTTAAATCGTCGTAAGTTTTGATTTCGTCGTTATCTTTCAGAATTCCCATAACGACACCAGAGTCGAAGTATGGGTCAGAGAAATCGAACTTTTGCTTACGTTCGTCTGTAATACTCATCCCAGCGATAACACCGTCTACTTGGTTAGCTTCTAGTGCTTGTACCGCTGCATTGAATCCCATTGCTTTAATTTCATATTTAAAATTTTGGTCTTTTGCAATTGCTTTTAGGATGTCCATATCAATGCCGACATGTTCTCCATCTTTCTCAAATTCAAAAGGTGCAAAGGTTGTGTCTGTACCAATCAAGTAAGTTTCTTCCGCAGCTTTTGCATTTAACCCGTTTCCTGTGAAAATAAATGCGGCAACACAAGCAATTGCCATCATTAGTATGAAGCGTGAAAATTTCTTCATATTGTGTCCTCCCTCTATATGTGTTTAGCTTAAATGAAATATTTTATGTAGCCTAATTTTTTTCCGTACTCGTAAGATTTTACCATAAGGGTAGATTATTGACCATAGTTATTTATGATAAGATTTTCAACACGACAAAGAAAAGAAGCTAACCCTTATGAATTAGCTTCTACTGATTGGTTATTTGCTTTTCAAAATCATATTCTTTCATCTTTGCGTATGCGATATAAGCACTTTTAGCATTTTCTATGGCCAGCTCTATTTGCTTCTTTTTACCGCCTTTTTGTGGGAATAAACATGCTTTTCTAAGTGGTTCATTCAGTAATTTTTTATCTAGTTTCTCAGCGATTAACAATTCTTTCGGTTGAATGTTATTAGGATCTTCATAAAATTGATTGAGAAATTTGGCTAAATCTTCTTGAAGGGATTTTTCGATTTGGAATACGTGCCATTTACTTCCATTAATAGCGCCATTACGAACGAAGAAAACAAAGACACTTAAATGATTATCTTGTTCGTAACAACCGATGATGTCGCGATTTTTTAGCCCTGGGAAAATAATATGTTGTTTCTCAATCGTTTCATTAATAGCGTGTATTTTATCTCGAAGCTCTGCTGCTCTTTCGAATTCGAGATTTTCGGTTGCTGTTAGCATATCTTCCTGTAGTTTCGCTTTCACATTTTTAACATCACCTTCAAGAAAGCGACTGATTTTGTGGATTTGCTTTTTATAAACAGCAGGATCAATTTCTGCCTGACATGGACCTAAACATAATCCAAGATGATAGTATAAACATGGCCGGCCCGGCTTTCCATCACATCTGCAAAGCGGAAATAATTTTTCAATCAAATCTACCGTTTGTCTCGCGGAAAAACGACCTGGATAAGGGCCAAAATAATGCGCGCCGTCTCGCTTTACTTCAAACACAACTTCAATATGCGGATTTTTTTCGTTCGTAATTTTGATATATGGGTAGCTCGTTCCTTCTTTTAGCTGGATATTAAAAGGTGGCTGGTATTTTTGAATTAAGATCATTTCGAGTAGTAAAGCTTCTTTTTCGGAAGTTGTAATAATTAATTCTAAATCTCGAATTTGCCTGACGAGTCTTGCTGTTTTCCCAATTTGTTTACTATGAAAATAAGATTTTACACGATTTTTCAAGCATTTAGATTTGCCGATATATAAAATTTCATTATTTTCATCTCTATAAATATAACAACCTGGCGATTCAGGTAGTAAGGTCAATTTCTTTTGTAATTTGTCGTCCAAAGGGCTTCCCCTCCTTCTAGAACATCTATTCTATCCCTAGTCACTCTTTTTGTAAAGACGCAAAAAGAACTAGCGCAAACACGTTGGCTAGTTCTTCCTATTTGTTACTTACCCCACACATCTTTCGCAAGTTGAACAACGTAACGCAATTTATCCCATTGTTCTTCTTCAGTCAAAATATTTCCTTCTTCTGTTGAGGCGAAACCGCATTGTGGACTTAAGCGTAACTGACTCAGCGGCACAATTTCACTTGCTTCTTCTATCCGCGCTTTAATGGCTGCTTCGTCCTCTAATTCACCTGTTTTAGATGTAATTAAACCAAGAACGATTTTTAAGTCTTTACGCGTCACATATTTTAGGGGAGCAAAATCTCCAGAACGTTCATTATCATACTCTAAAAAGAAACCATCGATATTTAATTTGCCAAATAACGTTTCGGCCACTGGACCGTAGCCACCTTCTGCGATCCAAGTGGAACGGAAATTACCACGGCAAATGTGCATCGTAATAACCATATCAGCTGGTTTAAATTTAATGGCCTCATTGATAAGATTTTTATATGTTTCTTGTAAAGTATCTGGGTCAAAACCTCTTTGGCGTACAACTTCGCGCTGTTCATCTGAGCATAAGTAGCTCCATGATGTATCATCTAATTGCAGGTAGCGACAACCAGCATCGTAAAATGCTTGAATCGCTTTTTGATAGGCAACAGCTAAATCTTTGGCAAATTTGTCCGCATCTTCTAAGTAAGGCTGATACTCGATGTCCCCGCGATAATGAAGCATCGCCGGACTAGGAATCGTTTGTTTCGCGACATGCTTGTCACCAACAGCTTCTTTGAGAAAAATAAAATCTTCTATAAATGGATGTGTTGTAAAGTCAATTGGGCCGGTAATTTTCACCGAATGCGATTTTGTTTGCACTTTGCTGAATTGAATACCTCCAGCCGCATCGTACCCTTCTACCCCATCCAAATTCTCCAAGAAGTCAAAATGCCACCACGCACGACGAAATTCGCCATCTGTGATTGATTTCAAGCCGACTTCTTTTTGCTTTTCAACGATGTATTTAATTTCCGTATTTTCCACTTCCCGCAACGTAGTGTCAGTTATCTCACCGTTTTGGAATTTCTCGCGCGCGTCTTTAATTGCCTTTGTTCGTAAAATACTTCCGACATGATCTGCATAAAATGGTGCTACTTGATTCATTTCCTTCGCCTCAATTCGTTTTATTTTTATGTACAAAAAAACTTTCCCTCAAAAGACAGCTTTTAAAGGAAAGTGAATTTACCTGATTCGCGTGCCTTATCTGTCAGTGTTACCTGCTGGATTTGGCACCGTGAAACATCCGGTTGCCAAGGCTTCATAGGGCCAGAACCCTCCACCTTTCTTGATAAGTTGCTATGTAATTGGTTTTTATTATATCGTTTGTTTCTTGTTGTTGTCAAATTTATTTCTGAATATTTATGCTTCTGCGATAACTTCGATTTCAATTTCAGCATCAAGTGGTAATTTTGCTACTTGGAAAGCACTTCTTGCGGGGAAATCACTGGAAAAGAATGTGGCATAAACTTCATTTACGGCTGTGAATTCATTTAAATCTTTGAAAAAAACAGTTGCTTTAATGATTTTTTCTAGTCCGGAGCCCGCTTCTTCTAACACGGCTGCTAGATTTTTGAAAGCTTGCTCGGCTTGTTTTGTTGCGCCTTCTGCTAATTCTCCAGTTTCTGGGTTAATACCAAGTTGACCTGATGTAAAAATAAGTCCGTTCACTTTTACAGCTTGCGAGTATGGTCCTAGTGCTTTTGGGGCTGACGATGTTTGAATTATTTCTTTTGCCATTTTATCCCTGCTTTCTTTTATGGTATGCTTTTATTCTAATCAATAATGTTTGTTTTAGCAATGAAGGGGGATTTTTGGATGATTTTAACGATATATTTAATCGCGATAACGCTTATTTCTTTTCTATTATTCGCTATTGATAAACGGAAAGCAATAAAACACGCTTACCGGATACCCGAATCTGTACTGCTTTTCACCGCTTTTCTCGGCGGGGCTTTTGGCAGCTGGATGTCGATGCAGTTGTTTCACCATAAAACCCAAAAGCCGAAGTTCCGTATTTTAGTGCCGCTTGCGATGGTTTGGACTGTTGGGGTTTTGGTTTGGTGGTTGTATTGAAAATTTTTACTTAGCCAAATATTTTTATCCAATGATAGTATAAATTAGAATACAAACACTTACTATATTCTATTTTTAATTTTCTATCTTTTAAATATTAACTTATGTGAAGCTTTTCTAACTAAAAAACAGAAACCCCTCTTCAAAAAGGGATTTCTGTTTTTTTACGCTTCTTTAAAAAATTTATTCTGAACTACTTTAATTATCTCCATCATCACAACTGCTCCGAGTGCTAAGCCTGCTGCAATCGACCATTCATGTAAGCCGAATGTTGCTGGGATCGAGAAGATTTCGCGAGCTCCCGGTAGTACGGTAATTCCGTATAGGACGAAACAAAGTAATACCGCGCCGATTACGTATTTGTTGCTGAAGAAGCCTGCGCCAAATGCGGTTTGGACGTTTGAGCGGGCTGCAAATGTTTGTAGTGTACGAGCTAGGATAAGTGTAGTGAACGCCATTGCGACACTCATCTCTGGTGAAATTTGCATACCGATGTATTGTGAGATGATAACGGCGATACCGATTAAGACACCACGACTGATAACGGCGCGCATCGTGCCACCAGCAAAAATACCTTCGTTAATATCTCTCGGTTTGCGTTTCATTACATCAGGTTCTGCTTTTTCCATTCCTAGCGCAATTGCCGGTAAGGAGTCATTGACTAAGTTGATAAATAGTAGTTGTAGCGCTGTGAACGGGTTAATCCAGTCCAGTACTAGCGCGAATAAAATCGCTATAATCGCGCCTAAGTTTCCTGCAAATAGATAAGCAATTGATTTCTTAATATTGTCAAAAACAGTCCTACCAACGCCAACTGCATCCACAATCGAAACGAAATTATCATCTGTTAGAATCATTGCAGCAGAGTCTTTCGCAACGTCTGTTCCGCTACCCATTGCGACACCAATATCGGCTTGTTTTAGAGCAGGCGCATCATTGACACCGTCTCCAGTCATTGCAGTGATTTTACCTTTTTTCTGCCAAGCTTTGACGATACGGATTTTATTTTCTGGAGAAACTCGGGCGTAGACAGCGATATGTTCTAGTTTTTTGTCGAGTTCTTCTTCTGGCATTGCATCAAGCTCTTGACCAGTTAATGCGATGTCATCCGCATCCATTAAACCAATGTCGCGACCGATGGCTTGTGCCGTGGTTTTATGGTCTCCAGTAATCATAACTGTGCGAATGCCAGCTTTTTTGGACTCTTCAATAGATGCATATACAGCTTCACGCGGCGGATCAATCATTGCGGTTAAGCCAACTAGCACGATATCTTGTTCGTCTTCTAATTTTAATTCAGTTGTATCAGCAGGCATCCGTTTGTAGCCGTAAGCAAGGACCCGGAGCGCCTGATTGGAAAATTCTTCGTTTGTTGCTTTTAGTTTCGTTAAAATTTCTTCTGTCATCGGCTTTTCTTCACCGTCAAGGAAAACATAACTACAACGCGCAAACATCACGTCTGGACCACCTTTTGTTAGCATGGCTTTATTGTCATTGAAGGTGTGCAGTGTTGACATTAATTTACGATCTGAATCAAATGGAATTTCGCCTTCACGGATGAATTTTTCGCGAATTTCATTGTAATCTTGATTGTTTTTATTACTAAAGGCAATTAGCGCCACTTCGGTTGGGTCGCCTAACTCCTTGCCCTCGCTATTAATATTTGAGTCATTACAAAGTACCGCTATATGAATCAAACGGCGTTCCCCTTCTGACCAATTTTCTGGACTTTCCGGGAAATTTTCTTTTGTTCCATCGGGTAAATAGTAATCGACTACCGTCATTTTATTTTGCGTTAACGTTCCGGTTTTGTCTGTACAAATAACGCTTGTGGAGCCTAGTGTTTCAACTGCCGGGAGCTTTCTAATAATCGCGTGCTGCTTTGCCATTTTGTTTGTTCCGACCGCAAGTACAATCGTTACAATAGAAGAAAGTGCTTCCGGAATGGCTGCTACTGCTACTGCCACGGCAAACATAAAGGCATTTAAAATCGCCGTTGCCATATCCGCTGAATTGTCGCCAAGTAAAACGCGGCCAGCCTCAACTGCAAAAATAAGTACACAGAGCGCTAAAATACCAAGCCCTAATTTTTTACTAAATGATTCTAGCTTTCTTTGTAGTGGTGTTTGTTTTGCTTCTGCTGTTTCAAGAAGTCCGGCGATTTTCCCAATTTCTGTTTCGCTCGCTGTGCCTGTTACAACAAACATCCCACGACCATATACAACGAGAGAACCGCTGAAAACCATATTCACACGGTCGCCAAGCCCTACTTCATCTGGAATGGTATCAATATATTTCTCGACCGCTTCCGATTCTCCAGTAAGCATCCCTTCGTCGATTTTTAACGAGCCACTTTCGAACAAACGGCCGTCTGCTGGGACAAAATCTCCCGCATCTAAAATAACGACATCGCCCGGAACAAGTTCGCGCGCATGAATACTTTGCTTAGAACCATCACGAATAACTTTGGCAACCGGCGCAGACATTTCTCGTAACGCATCGAGCGAACTTTCTGCTTTCCTCGTCTGAACTACGCTAATAATCGAGTTGACAATAAGTACTAAAAAGATAATAAGCGATTCAACCACTTCGCCTAAAACCAACTGCACTAAGGCAGCAATGACTAAAACAATAACCATTGGATCTTTAAATGTTTCCAGGAAAAGTTTCCAAAGTGGATCTTTCTTTTTATTCTTCAGTTCGTTAAAACCGTATTTTTCTTGTCGTTTCGTTACCTCACTAGTTGTTAATCCTTGTTCTGTCGCTTCTAGTTGTTCAAATGTTTCTGCCGCGCTTTTGCGGTAAATCTCCAATCATGTCAGCCCCTTCCAAACAATTTATGTGTTAAGTATAACAAATCTTAACAGTGAAATAATATTGATAACACTGGAAATTTACACACTCTTAACAAACAGCGCTTTCAAGTCCCCCTTTTAGCTACGAAAGGCAATAAATAGTTGAACCGGACACAAAAAACAGCTATACTACAAGCAGATAGAGTAGGAGGGCATGGCATGGATAAAAATGAACAAGTCATGGCAAACGTCAGAGATTTATTTAATAAGCTCGCTTGGATTAATAAAGTGAAGATGGAAAAAGCGCTAGAGGGATATAAACCTTCTGAAGTCCACTGCATCGAATACATTGCCAAAAACGAAGATCCTAATGTAACGAAACTCGCGGAAGCATTCTATATGACAAAGAGCGCGATTAGCAAAATCACAAAAAAGCTGATGGATAAAGGCTATATTGAAAGTTATCAAAAACCGGAGAATAAGAAAGAAATTTATTTCCGTCTAACAGCTAAAGGCGCTGAAATTAACCAAGTCCACGATGATTTGCATCAAGAATTCCTCGATCGTGACAAGGTAGTTTTCGAAGACGTAACGGATGCACAATATGCAGAAGTGTTAAAATTCGTGGATAAATATAGTCGTCATTTAGATAATGAAATGCAGAAAGTTTACAATCAAAAATCCGAATAAACCTAGTAACAGCCTAATTTTTCAAGTTAGGTTGTTTTTTATTGTTTTATTTTTGTTGACAAGGAAACAAAAACGAGTTAAGCTGATTATGTTTCCTAGGACACTAATTACAATCGATAGGAGTATTACATGTCTTCAACTAAATCTATTATTAATAAGAAAACTTTACTTTTCGGTCTTATATCTGTTTTCCTTTGTGGGATGGGTTTTAGTATTATTATGCCCGTTGTCCCGTTTCTCGTAACACCTTACGTAACAAATGCTAGTGATCAAGCGCTTATGGTGACACTGCTCACATCTGTTTATGCGCTTTGCGTGTTCTTTGCTGCACCTGGTCTTGGTGCTTTAAGTGACCGATTTGGCAGACGCCCAGTGTTACTCATTTGTTTTATCGGCTCTGCGATTGGTTACTTTATTTTCGGTCTTGGTGGGGCACTTTGGGTGCTCTTTCTTGGTCGAATTATTGAAGGAATCACTGGTGGTAGCATAAGTACACTATTTGCTTTCTTTGCTGATATTACGCCTCAAGAGGAGCGGACGAAATACTTTGGTTGGGTTAGCGCTGCAGCTGGTGCGGGTGCTGCGCTTGGTCCGGCTTTCGGCGGATTGCTTGCCCACTTTGGTTACGCAATGCCGTTTTTCTTTGGAGCAGCGATTACTTTCATCAACCTTTTATTCGGTTATTTCTACATGCCTGAGAGTTTAGACGAAGCAAATCGTTTAAAACGAATTCCGCTAATGCGACTCAATCCGTTTTCCCAGTTGCTTAATATTCTGACCATCAAAAACTTAGGACGTTTACTGATTGCTGGATTTTTCATTTGGGTTCCGAATGGTTCGTTGCAAGCTGTCATGTCGCAATTCGCCATTGATAGCTTCAGTTGGAAGCCCGCTTTAATCGGGATGATGTTTTCGATTATGGGTATTCAAGATATCCTGTCGCAAGCCTTTGTTATGCCTAAATTACTACTCAAGTTAACGGACAAACAAATAGCTATTTTGGGGATGATTGCTGAAATTATTGGCTATTTGCTAATTGCAGCTTCCTCGATTTTCACACTTGCTCCGCTACTCGTTATCGGTATGTTCGTTTTCGGTTTTGGCGACTCGATTTTCGGACCTTCGTTTAACGGTATGGTTTCAAAATCTGCCAGCGCTAGCGAACAAGGTCGGATTCAAGGGGGTAGCCAAGCCATTCAGTCGGTGGCGCGTATTATCGGACCAATTATCGGCGGGCAACTTTATATTACGTTTGGCCATGCCGCTCCAGCTGTTATGGGTGTCCTTTTAATCACTGTTGCAATTTTTATCCTTTATAAAAAGACTTCTTTAGCAAAATAATGTTTTTCGTATTTAACAAACCATTTTGCAATGAAAAAGGTATCCTTATACTATTAATAAGGATACCTTTTTAGTAATTAGTTTATCTTCACTCATTGCTTTTCAACTTATAGATGTAAAACTTTTGCTTGTCGGATGATTTTCTCTTGTTTTAATGCAACTGGAATCATCATTAAGCCAGCAATAATTAAAGCTGTAAACATAATGGTAAAAGTTGCACCCCAGCCGTGTAAAGTATAGCCAAAAATTTGTATACCTGCTTTTGTTGGGTCTGCGATATATCCTAGAAAGACTTTAGCAAAAGAATCTCCGAATAAGTATGCAAACGTTCCAGTTAAGCCATTTGTTACAGCTAAAGCATTTCTAGGAACAAACTCGATCACCGACACGCCAATTAAAAGTTGGGGGCCAAATACTAAGAATCCTAAAATAAATAATACCGTATACATGCTATAAACACTTGTAACTTGCGAATAACTAATTAACATGAAAAATTCAATGACAACTGCAATAATCGAGCAAAGCATACGGCGGCCTTTCATAATATCTGAGAGCCAGCCCCACGATAATGAACCTAGTAATGCTCCAATTTCAAAAAAAGAAATAGTCATAATTGCATCTTTTGTGCTCCATCCTAGCGCTTGAATACAATAAACGGGCGCCCAATTATCAATACCAATTCTAACAATATAGATGAATATATTTATGACACATAAAGTCCATACCCACGGATTATTAATAACAAATCGACACAAAATTTGAAATCTAGAAAGGTCTTTTGTCTCCGATTCTCCTTGTTCTTCCCGCTCTTCAAAAATTTCAGCGGCAGAGTTCCAGCCTAATTCTTCTGGTTCATCATGCCCCACCGAGAAGCAAATAATTGCAATGATGATTGCAATGATACCTGGAACGATAAACATTCCCCCTGCGCCGCCATTAAAGAAAGTAGTCGCACCCCAAAAAGCAACAATTCCCGCTAAAGCACCACCTATATTATGCGAGGCATTCCAAAAACCTAACCATCTTCCTCTTTTCAATTTTGGCGTCCATCGTGTGATAGTTGAATAGGAAGCCGGTCCACCTGGTGATTGCACAAATCCATTTGCTCCCCAAAGGATAAACAATACACCCACTGTTGCTTGCTTTGTAACTAAAAGTATTCCAATAATAATTGATATAATAGCGGAAATCCCTAATAAAAAACTCATTATTTTTTTAGCATTTCTTCCATCCACGGCATATCCTAAAATCGTTTTTCCAATTCCGTACATAACAGAAAAAGCTAAACCAATCATTCCTAGTTCTGTGGTGCTGAAATGGTTCTGCTCAATTAACAATGTCTGAGCTGCTTTAAAGTTATTCCTTAGAAGATAGACCGTTAGATAACAAATAAATACAGACATAAATGCAACGATAAAGTGTTTGAACCATTGTTGTCTTTGAATTTCTAGTGGAACAAAATGGTTCTTTTTTTTCAAACTGAATAATGACATTATAATTTTCCTTTCAAGTGTAATCTTCATTCCAAATTTAGAATGCGATGAGTTTTTTACGCAAACGCTTCCATATAAAGTCTACCAATTTTTCTAAAGCAATCACCTCTGCTGTCCAAATGCATCATTTCACCTTTTTGCGCTGATAAAAATATAAACCAAATACTCTCTTTCCGTCATTAACACTTGTTATCATGCAGAAAACAAAAAAGCAGGAATTATCTTGGGCTTCCCAAATAATTCCTGCTTTCCTTTTAGTCAAATATTTCCTAAAATCCGAAAGTTTTTATTCATTAAATTGTATTAAACTGGGCATCATATAATCGCTTATAGGCACCATTATCTTGCGCTAAAAGCTCATCATGCGTTCCCGTTTCTGCGATGCCTGTTTCATTTACAACGATAATTCGGTCGGCATGCTTAATCGTTGCGAGTCTGTGCGCGATAATTAAAGTCGTTCTTCCTTCCGCTAACTCTTCTAGAGAGGCTTGAATCACTTGCTCTGTTTCGGTATCAAGTGCTGACGTCGCTTCATCTAAAATTAAAATCGGTGGGTTTTTCAAAAACATTCGCGCAATAGCTAACCGTTGTTTTTGTCCCCCAGAAAGTTTGACTCCACGCTCACCAATGATGGTGTCAAGACCATCTGGCATTTCTTCCACTACTTTGGAAAGATGCGCAAGTTTCACGACATGCTCTATTTCTTCATCGCTAGCATCTAATTTTCCGTACGCGATATTTTCACGAACCGTACCGGAAAACAAAAAGACATCTTGTTGCACGACACCGATTTGCGCTCGTAAGGATGGTAAAGTAAATCGTTTAATATTTTCACCGTCAATCGTAATCTCGCCAGCTGACACATCGTAAAAACGTGGCAATAAATTACAAATGGTTGTTTTCCCGGCCCCACTTGGCCCAACAAATGCAACAGTTTCGCCGGCTTTAATAGAAAGATTTATATGATTTAGCACATTTTTCCCATCGCTATATTCAAAAGATACATGGTTGTAAGCAATGTCACCGCGGAACGCCTTGGCTGGTTTTGCATCTTTTTCGTCTTGGATTGCTGGTTCTGTATCCATGACTTCTAGGAATCGCTTAAACCCTGCAAAGCCTTTTGGATAGCTTTCGATTACGTTGTTGATTTTCTCGATTGGTCGAATGAACACGTTTGTTAGCAAGATAAATCCGACAAATTCCCCGTATGATATTTCGCCATTAATCGTAAAATAAGCTCCGAATAAAAGGGCAAATAAACTAATCAATCGCATCAGAAAATAGTTAAACGAAAAACTCAAGCCCATCACTTTGTAGAACATTAACTTTGACTGACGGTACGCTTGGTTGAGCACTCTAAAACGCCCTTTTTCATGTGGTTCGTTGGCGAATGCTTGCACAACCCGCACCCCACTAATAGCATTTTCCACGCCGGCATTAAAATTCCCTAAATCTTTAAAAATCCCGGTTGTTACTTTGGTCATTCGTTTGTTGAAGTAAACAATTAAAACAGTCAGAATCGGTACTAGAATAAAAGTCGAAATCGCTAATTTCACATTGATATTCAACATTAAGAAAAATGCACCGAAAAGGGACATAATCGAAATAAAAATATCTTCTGGACCATGATGCGCTACTTCACCAATTTCAAATAAATCAGTCGTCATTCGTGACATCAATTTTCCGGTTTTCTGATTGTCGTAAAAGCCAAATGGTTGTTTTTGCAAATGACTGAATAAATCTCTGCGCATATCTGTTTCTATGTTAAGACCAAGCATATGGCCAAAATAAGTGACAATGTACTGCATAAATGTGTTAAGTATGTAAAAGAATAATAAGGCGAGTGCCGCAGTAATAATCAGCCCAAAATCTTTTCCTGGAAGTAATGTATCAATCACGTGGTTAACCGCGACTGGAAAGGCCAGCTCCAAAATAGCAGCTAAAACGGCACAACCAAAATCAATGATAAAAAGTGTTCGATACGGTTTATAATAACTAAAAAATCGTTTTAGAATAACAATCCCCCCTTAAAAATAGTCATGGTTCCCATTATAGTGTAAAATGACTAAAAAAGCGATATCGTTTTTGGAAAGGAGGCAACTGATGAAACGATTAGAAAAAATTTCTTCTATTGTTCCCATCCTGCTACGAATTACCCTAAATCTGGCGCTTATTATGGTCGGTTTTACCCTTGTTGCTTTTTTAATTAGAGAGGCATTTACGATTTTCAATAATATTTTCTTCTTAGATACAGACGTTTCTTACTATTATATGACACAAGATATTTTGACGTTTTTCCTTTACTTTGAATTTATTGCGCTTATTGTAAAATATTTCGAATCCCATTTCCATTTCCCGCTGCGTTACTTCATTTACATTGGTATCACAGCGATTATTCGATTTATTATTGTCGACCATTCTAGCGCGACTTCCACGTTGATACTTTCAGGCGCGATTCTGCTCCTAGTCGCTGCGCTATTTTTAGCTAATACAAAGTTACTCAAGCGAGAGGGCTAAAAGAGCAAGCCGGTTTTCTTCCGGCTTGCTCTTTTTATTGTTTATTCCTTACGACGCCGCTTTTGGGATTGTTGCACGATTAAATAAATTCCACAAGAAATGGCTATAATGCCAAGACAGGTGACTAATAAGTCTATTGAGCTATCCCCCGTTTTTGGCAAGGTTGCTTTAGCTATTTGTTTTTTTAGCACTGCTTTCGTTTTTTTCGTAGTTGGTGGTGTGATTTGTTCTTTTGGTGAAACTGGTTTTTCTGCAATTTCTGCTTTGGGAGGTTCTACTTCTACTTGAGGCGCTATCGGAACAATTGGATTAGGCGGATTTTCTACGCTCGGGGATTGTTCAGGCCGATTTTTCTGGTAAATAATATTGATTGTTTGCGCGCTTTCCGTGAATACTCCAAGAATTTCTGGATCGTATTTTAATAACGTATAGCCTTTGATTTTTTTCATTGGTACTTGGTAAGATTCGTTGAAAAGTCCACTTAAATAGAACGATGGCGCGATTTGTGTTTTATTTTCATCAACATAATTTACCATTACTTGATTCGGTTTTCCAAAATCAGGAATTGTAGAAATGTTCTTTTTATAACGAAAAATAATATGCGAGTTATCTGCACTAACTTCTTTTCTGACAAACGTATAACCAGTGATTGTTTCGAGTACAGCTGCATCACTATCTGCTACTTCTACAGTAGGTAACAAGTCCTGCCCTGTTTCATCCACATAGCTCACTTTAATGGATCTTTCATAAATATAGTGCACTTCTATCCCCGAGTCAGTGATTCTACCTGTTGCATTACTCGGTGTTTCTTTTAATTTGTAACCAGGAATACTTTTTTCAACCGATACATAATAGTACTCTGTTAAAGTTTCTGACGGAGCAATTTCCGTTCCAGTTTCGTCCATATACTTGACAAGAACGGTAAAACCATTTGGATTTTGTGTAGCATCTGCATGCGCACGGATAGGCGAAAAGACTCCGCTACCTAGGCTCACGATAATGATTACTGCTAACATGCTTATAACTATTTTTTTACAACTTTCGAACACGGATAATTCCTCCTAAATTCTTCTACATTTCACATCTTATAGCTACTTCTTCTGGAAAATCAGTAGACATTTCATCGACAATCAGAACGAAATGGACACACCGAAGCTTGGCCCAACTTTTCCAAAAAGATAGAAAAAATGCTAATTCTGTTTGATTATCAAGTAATTTTGCCCCTTTTTTCAAACTGTATTTTAACTCATCTATGTAAGGTGTAAAAATAAGTGTTTGTTCCATCGCGCCACTTTCGATATGCTTGGAAATAAAATAATGCCATTTTTTCAACATTTTTAGTCTGCCTTTGAGAAAAGCATCTATGTCCTCTGGAGAGAAATGCTCTCTTTCACCTGCGCTTATTTGACTGTCTCCCACCAATTCAATCGTTATTTGTTTGCTAAACGCTTTTATATTTTCTAATAAGAGCATGGTTTCTCGGAAGTACAGTTGTTGGAAAGAAATTTTAATAATGAAATCTTGCTCTGGATGCTCTTTCAATACTTGACGAATTTCACGCTCATACCACTTAATAAAATTCCTATACTCTGCTTGATTTTTAATACATAACAGATAAGAAGTGAGATGTTCTACTACGTTTTTAGTGGGAATTATTTCTTTTTTGATAAGTTGACCACTTCTCGGATCATATTGATCTTGAAGTACTAACTGATACTGCTGAGTCAAAATGCCATTCACTCCTTTCATTACATGTGAAAATTAGTACATTCCAAATATTACAACAAACTGCCCGTAAAAATCATTAGGTCATATATATAAGACCAAAAAATAAAACTTCTTAAAAAGGATTCCTTTTTAAGAAGTTTTTATGATGGATAATATAAAATTTCATCTAAAATCGCTAATTCAATCTGCTGTTGTTTTTGCACTGTGCCGAACAGACTTGAGATTTCGTGATTGATTTTTGCTAAGTCTTTAAATAATATTCTTTCTTGATAATAGACATTATCTGACTCTACTAGCAATAGATAGCCATTATCTTTAGAAAGTTGTAAAACCAAATAGCTTTTTGGATTATGGTAAATTGGCGCTAATTGTTTTAAGTCTAGCCCTACGACAAGATTTTTTCCTTTTGTCATATCCGTGTGAAAACTAATATTACGCTCATCTAACGTTGCTTTAAATACCGCTTCTACATGGATTTGAGTGAATTCATGATATCTTTTAAAAAACGCGCGAAATGCTCTTTCTTGGTCATGCTCGCAATTATAAAGCAGCATATTGGCCCATCCAGAAACAGAGGAAGATTCGTTATAATAGTTCTTTATAAACTCATTAAAAAACCAAAAGTCCATTGAGAACCCTTTGGTTAGCTCATTTTTATTATGCATGAAATAACCATTCAGAAAATCACATAAGGAATTTATCGTTTCTGTTCGAAGGTACATTCCAGGTCTTTGTTCTATGTTGTTTATTAGATTTTGAGTCGTGCTATCGTTCATGTTGTTAGCTCCTTAACTAGCTGCTTTTTTGTCCTCTTTGGTGCATTATAATCTATTAAGATAGCCCATTCAATCAATATATTTATAGTATTTCAATCTGCTCTTTCTCTAAAAACTGCATGAGTAATGTCTGGTAAAGTAGCGCAAGTGACTCATAGCCAAGCGTATCAAGAATTTCTATGGCGCTTTTAGATTTATTGTAACCTTGTTCGACCTGCTCGCTTTTCATCCAGATCAAGCCTTGATAGTAATGATGCATAATTCGGTAAAAAGCACAATCATGCGAAGCCGATAGTTCATATAGAATGTCTAATAATTGCGAGGCATAATCCAATTGGTTTCGAGCAATTAATTCCTCTGTAATATTCGTCAAAAGCGTTGAAAATACTTTTTTACCGCGGTCGTAATGTTTGTATTTTTCGATAGATTTTAAAACTAATTGGAAAAAATAAATTTGGACGTCCTCGTCAAAATAATCGACCGAATTTGCAAAAATACGAATCTCTTCCAGCGTCCATGATTGCACTTTCCACAAGTAGGTTTGGATTACTTCCTTGTCCTCCTTCGAAACGATGCTCACATCAAATTTATTATTTAAAAGAAATTGTTCATGGACTTCGATTCTAGAGTGGACAATAGCCTCCCTCAGCATTGCTCTTTCGCCTTTTTGCTGCAATACTTCTTTGTGTAATGCTTGTAACTCTTTCAAACTGTTTTGATTCGCCGCATGAGCAAACTTGTACCAAAAATTATCTTCTTCTGCTAACGAGTAGCCTCTATTCATAAAGAAAAATTCATCTGAACTTAGCATTACTCGTTCCAAAATTTCTTCAAATAATACTAAAGTAATATCATGTTTGCCTTTTTCAAAACCTATTGCATAGGACTTCGAAATAATTCCGGTATAGACTTCTTTTTGAGTTAAACCTTTTGAAAGTCGTACTTCTCGGATTAATTCTCCATAAGCAACCATGTTCCTCCTCCTCCACAAAAATCCAATTTCAGAAAATATAGGTTGATGTTCTTGGAAGAAGCGCTTATTGCTATTCTGGCATATTCACTTTAGTAGTTTAACGCTTTTACTTTTAAAATAAAACTTACAAAAATGTCACATTGGCAGCAAAAAAGACTACTCATTCGCTTTGTTTGAGTAGTCTTTGTTTTTAAACTGGATTTAAATCAGAATTAAAAAGTTTAATCGCTTTTGAAAGTGCTAAAACTTCGGCTTCTAATTTTGCTTTTTGTTTTTTTAGTTCGTACATTTGTAATATATTGGCGGCTTCGTTTAAATCGACGCTTGTTGGATCGTATCCTTTAATCCATCTAGAAAGCGATGCAATAGAAACGCCAAAATCATCGCATAATGTTTGTTTAGGTGTTCCTTTATAGTGTAAGTAGACAAGGCTAATTTTGAATTTTTCGGTATATTTTTTAGTAGGCATGAACAGTTCCTCTCCTGTGCGTATTTCATATAAAGTAAGTTTCCCAGATAACTGTTTAAATTAAGTTGTTTTAAATGACTTAATATTTTTTAGTGAGTTAGAAAAGTGAAAAATTTCCCCCTGTTTCGCTTCTCTCCACTAATTTATTTATATAATCTTTTAGGAGACAAAATCTACTAGCTTTTTTCTTGTTGCAACTACTAGATTCTCTTCTTTTGAAAAAATTTCAGCTAAATAAATGCTGATTTAAGCGCTGGTTGTTATTCATTTGTATTATCTCCTTTGATTTTCAGTAAACATAACTGATACCTAAAAATCTCTTTAGATATAGCAATATTTCTAGTTCAACATAACCATTATAATAGAATCTCTCTTGTTTTTTATACTAAAAAAAGACCTTTTCAATGATTTTTGTGGCTAAAAAGTGACTTTTTGGTGTCTGTTCAGTGAAGTTGGTAAAACTTCTTGCTCATTTCACTATTACATTAGCACTTTTTAAGGAAAAAAAGCATTTTTAACTAGCAAAAATGCCACTTTCACATCAAACTTTCATTGCTATTCAGATGCGTTATATTAGCAACATCACTTGTAACTAAAGCGTTTTTACCGATTTAAAAGCGCCTTTCTCTGAATAAATCATTAAATCATCGCAGTATTTATCTCTCCTGGTCTATTTTAAATAATTTTTACTTTCATTTAGTTAATCGATTAGCTTTTTTCTTATAAAAGTGTTTTATTGATTAGCTTTTTTTCATTTATGGTACAATAAGCTACAATATACATAGAAAAGAGGGCTGCTATGGAATTTCTACTTATTTTACTGCCAGTTTTTGGGATTTTCGCTATTGGATTTATTGGGCAAAAGACATTAAAATTTGATATTCCCAATTTGTCTAAACTCACGCTTTACTTAATGTCGCCGTTTCTTGCATTTAATACTTTTTATACCAATCCACTTACGATGGATTATGTTTATTTGGCGATTTACATTTTTGCGCTTTGTTTGAGTTTAATTTTGCTCGTCAGTTTGGTTAGTTTTCTGCTTGGTTACAACTTGCAAGATCGTTGCGCGCTCATTTTGGCTAGTGCGTTTATGAATAATGGGAATTATGGAACCCCTGTTGTATTGCTTGTTTTTGGGGCTATGGGGCTTGATATCGCAGTTGTGTTAATGGTACTTCAACAACTAGCTATGAGTACGATTGGTATTTATTTCGCTGCAAAAGGAAGTAAGGATGCGAACGGAATGAAAACCGTTATGAAGCGGGTCGTTCGCATGCCGATTGCTTACGGGGCATTACTCGGACTCGCGCTACAATTGCTACATGTCTCGCTCCCTTCCGCCCTAATGACTTGTGTGAAACTGGTTGGAGATGCTGCTATTCCAACGATTATGATTGTACTCGGAATGCAACTGGCTGTAATTTCGTTTCGACGGATTGAACTTGCGAAAGTTGGTATTGCCCTAGTGCTCAAGTTGCTCATTGCGCCAATTATCGCTTTTGGTTTAACGTTGATTCTTCCGGTGGATGAAATGACGAAACAAATCATGATTTTACTCGCAGCGATGCCAACTGCAGCGAATACAACATTAATGGCTGTACAATTTGATACAAAACCGGATTTAGTTTCCAGTGCCACGTTTATCAGTACTGTTTTAAGTATCATTACTTTACCAATCGTGCTCTATTTTCTTCATCCAGTTTTCTAAGGCGGGCTCTAGCTCGTCTTTTTTGTATAGACCAATTATAAAACAAAACGTTTGCCTTACTATCATTTAAGAAATATAATTGCTATACCAATTAAAAAGGAGGCCGTCGAGTGGTGAATACTTTAGATATGAAATATTTGCATTTATTAGCAAAAGAATATCCCACTATCGCTAAAACAGCTACGGAAATCATTAATCTGGAAGCAATTATGAATCTTCCCAAAGGAACCGAACATTTTTTAAGTGATGTTCACGGGGAATATAGTGCTTTTGAACAAGTGCTTCGTAACGGTTCTGGTGTTGTAAAACGAAAAATTCGTGATATTTTTGGAGCAGAATTAGATGATGCGGAGATTAATTCACTAAGTACGCTGATTTATTATCCGGAAGAAAAGATGGATTTGATTGCTAGTGAGACGGAAGATTTGCATGCTTGGTACCGCACTACGCTCTTTCGCTTAATTGAACTATGTCAATATGTCGCTTCTAAATACACGCGGTCCAAAGTTAGAAAAGCCATGCCGGAAGATTTTGCCTACATATTAGAAGAGTTGCTTCATGAAAACTACAATGAAGATGACAAAAAACTTTACTATGAAGAAATTTTACAACATATTATTTCACTTGGTCGTGCAGAAGAATTTATTAGTGCTCTCTCGCGTCTTATTCAACAATTGGTTGTAGATCACCTGCATATTGTTGGTGATGTTTACGATCGCGGTCCTTATCCAGATAAAATCATGGATACTTTGATGAATTATCATTCACTCGATTTCCAGTGGGGCAATCATGATATTTTATGGATGGGAGCAGCTAGTGGTTCTAGAGTTTGTGCAGCTAATGTTATTCGGATCTCTGCCCGTTATTTAAATTTAGATATTTTAGAAGATAGTTACGGCATCTCCCTTCGCCCTCTTGCCCTGTTTGCGGATGAAGTGTATAAAGATGACCCTTGTAAATACTTCCAACCAAAAAATGAAGATAATACGGACTATAGTAACGCAGAAATCACACAAATAGCTAGAATGCACAAAGCCATCTCGATTATTCAGTTTAAATTAGAGGGCGAAATTATTAATCGTCGTAAAGAATTTAATATGGAGCATCGGCTATTACTTCAATTTATCGATTATAAAAAAGGCACCATTCAGCTAAAAGGAAAAACTTACCAGCTTCTAGACACACATTTCCCAACGATTGATCCAGAAAATCCCTACACTCTTACCGATGGAGAGAAAGATCTTATCGAAAAAATTACTGCCTCTTTTAAAAATTGTCGTCGCTTGCAAAAGCATGTGCAATTTTTATATTCGAAAGGGAGCATGTTTTTAACTTATAACGGCAATTTGTTGTACCATGGCTGCATTCCGCTTCATGAAGATGGGACTTTTATGGAAATGAAATTGCGCGGGGAGAAATATGCCGGTCGCGCACTTTTAGAGCAATTTGAAATACTAACTCGTGAAGCATACGTCCGCCCACCAGGAACAAAAGAAAAGAAATATGCGTGTGATATCGTTTGGTATTTATGGACTGGTGCCATTTCTTCACTCTTTGGAAAAAGTGAAATGACTACCTTTGAACGCTATTTTGTTGCTGAAAAAGAAACACACAAAGAGGAAAAAAATCCTTATTATAAATTACGCAACGATGAATTCATTTGTAAGCAAATTTTGGAAGAATTTGGTCTTGATGGGGAATGTGGACATATTATTAACGGCCATACACCCGTCAAAGAAGGCAAAGGAGAAAGTCCCATTAAAGCGAGTGGCAAAATGCTCGTGATTGATGGCGGATTTGCTAAAGCCTATCACAAAGAAACGAGCTTGGCTGGATATACGTTACTTTTCAACAGTTACGGTTTACAATTAGTCAGTCATCAACCCTTTACTACGAAAGAAGACGCGATTAAAAATGAAACGGACATTCTTTCCACTCGACAAGTTATCGAAATGGAAATTAACCGTAAACGAGTAAGAGATACGGACATTGGTGCGAAACTAAGTGAGCAAGCAGAAGATTTAAAAGTGCTGCTAGATGCTTACCGTAATGGTTTGCTACATGAAAATCGTTAGCTAACAGGTTTATCATTGTCATAAAACTTTCACAAGTGGCAAATGGCTTGGGCTGCAACCACTAACACTTAATTGAATATATCTCGCTTAATTTTCCTAGTGCATCTTCCAAGAAAAAAAGTTATATTTAAATAGTAGTTATTTCTTTATAACTTTCATAAGAGAATATCTATTCATTCCCACATTGCTTCTGATTCCCACAGATCAAAAGCAAAAAAGAAGGTCCAGCTAATGCTGGACCTTCTTTTTTATTTCCCTTGCTCCCGTGCTAATCTTCTAGCCTCACGCGCAGCTTTTCTAGCTGCTCGCTCATCATCCACAGGTGCTTTCACTTCTTCTGTTACTTCTTTTTTCTTTAAAATTTTCTCTAAATCAAGCCCAGCCATCGTCGCATAGCGTTTAAAACGTTTTTCTGCATCTAAACGGGTTTTTTCGGATAGTTTTGTTGCAACATCTGGATTTGCTTTGTAAAGCGCTGAGTATCGTGTTTCGCGTTTTAGGAAGTCTTCGAATTGATCGAAATCGACTTTTTTATAATCCATTGTCATTGGATTTTTTCCTTTTTCTTCTAGTGCTGGATTATAACGGTACAAGCTCCAGTAGCCGCATTCCACTGCTTTTTGCGTTTCACTTAGCATCGTTTTCATACCGCTTGAAATACCGTGATTAATACACGGCGTATAAGCAATAATTAGAGATGGTCCTGGATATGCCTCTGCTTCTTCAATAGCTTTTAAGGTTTGACGTTTGTTCGCCCCCATCGCAATTTGCGCCACATAGATATTTCCGTAACTCATCGCCATAATACCAAGGTCTTTTTTGCCGACAGATTTCCCGCCTGAAGCAAATTTGGCAATTGCTGCGGTTGGTGTGGCTTTCGATGATTGTCCACCAGTATTTGAATATACTTCATTATCCATTACGAAAATATTTACATCTTCGCCTGATGCTAACACATGATCAATTCCGCCGAAGCCAATATCATAAGCCCAGCCGTCGCCTCCAAGCATCCACTGCGATCGTTTAATAAATAATTCTCGGTCATTATAGATGGATTCGAGTGCCGCGCTATCTTCCATCTCACTAAGAAGCGCAAGTTGTAATGCTTCTGCCCGTTCGCGTGTATCTTCTGAAACATCCATTTGTGTTTGCCAGTCAACAAGCGCCTCGCGTAACGTTTCTGACATGGCTTCTTCTCTGAGCGCTTTTGTCACTTTATTGTTTAAAGCTTTTCGCATGGTTTGGTTTGCTAAATACATACCATAACCATATTCTGCGTTATCTTCTAAAAGGGAATTGCCCCACGCCGGTCCATGTCCTTTATCATTGACAGTATAAGGCGTTGCAGGTGCAGATGCGCCCCAAATAGAGGAACAACCAGTTGCATTAGCAATCATCATCCGGTCGCCAAACATTTGCGTTAATAATTTAACATAAGGAGTTTCACCGCAACCTGCACAAGCACCAGAGAACTCCAGTAACGGTTGTTCAAATTGGCTTCCTGGCACAGTATTTTTCTTCCCAGGGTTTTTCTTCGGTTTCACATTAATCGCAAATGACCAATTCGGATTTTCTTTAGCTGCCACTTCTTCAAATGGTTTCATTACAAGCGCTTTATCTTTCGCCGGACACGTTTCCGCACATAAGTTACAACCAGTGCAGTCCATTGGGGAAACTTGGATACGGTAACGAAGGCCATCTTTGCCGCGCATTTCTCTTGTCATAAAACCTTCTGGAGCAGATTCCATTTCTTCTTCATCTGTTAAAATCGGACGAATGGCAGCATGCGGACAAACAAAGGCGCATTCATTACACATCGTACAGTTTTCAGAAATCCATTCAGGAACTTCGAGTGCAATTCCGCGTTTTTCGTAAGCTGCAGTCCCCGGAGGATAAGCCCCACTGACCATACCATTCGAAATTAAATCACCAACAGTCAAGTTATCGCCTTCTAAGCGATTCACTGGCTCAAGGATATTTTGTACATAAGCTGGTTTTTCAGTCGTTGCATTCGTTTCTGCTGTTACAACTGGATTTGCCCAGCTTGCAGGAACTTCTACTTTATGCAAATTAGCAACAGTTTGGTCCATCGCGAAAATATTTTTCTCTGCAACCGCCATATCTTTTTTCCCGTAAGTAGCGATAGCCGATGCTTTTAAATCAGCAAGTGCTTTTTCGAACGGTAAAATGTCGGTCACTCGGAAAAAGGCCGTTTGCATAACGGTATTAATTCTTCTACCAAGTCCTGCTTCTCCTGCAATTCTCATCGCATTTAATGTATAAAATTGAATATTATTTTTCGCAATATATTCACGCATGGCAGCTGGCAAATGGCGTTCTAACTGTTTGCCTTCCCAAATGGTATTGAGCAAGAATGTTCCGCCTGGTTTTAAACCTTTTAATAAATCATAGGAACGTAAATAGGCCGAGGTGGAGCATGAGACAAAATCCGCTTGTTGGATTAGATAGGCTGAGCGAATTCGTTTTTCACCAAAGCGCAAATGCGAAACAGTTAGCCCGCCCGATTTTTTCGAATCATAGGAAAAGTAACCTTGTGCATATAAATCGGTGTTATCGCCAATAATTTTGATAGCGGCTTTATTCGCGCCAACTGTCCCATCCGAACCGAAGCCCCAGAATTTACATTGGAACGTTTTTTCTGAAGTTAGATCGCTCGGTCCTGTATTTTCAATAGAAAGATTAGTAATATCATCCGTAATTCCAATTGTAAAGCGCGGTTTTGGATTTTCTGTCGTTAGGTGCGAATAAACACCGAGAATCTGGTCTGGTGTAACATCTTTTGAACCTAAGCCATATCTACCGCCAATAACTAGTGGACGAGTCTCACTATCATAAAGCACACTTTGCACGTCGAGTAAAAGTGGTTCCCCGCCTGATCCGGGTTCTTTCGTCCGATCTAGAACAGCCACGCGTTCTACTGTTTTCGGTAGTTTTGCTAAAAAGGTTTCTGCTGGGAAAGGACGATATAAACGGATATTGAGTAATCCCACTTTCTTGCCTTGCGTTGTTAAGTAATCAATAACTTGCTCAATGACCGGCGTTACAGAACCCATCGCCACAATCACGTCTGTTGCGTCTTCTGCTCCATAATAATTTACTAAGTCATAATCCGTGCCACGAAGCTGATTGATTTCTTTCATATAATTTTGAACAATGTTAGGGATTTCCTCGTAATAGCGGTTCACCGTTTCTCTTTGTTGGAAAAAGATATCTGGATTTTGATTCGAACCTAAAGTTTTAGGATTATTTGGTGTCATAGCCCGATTTCTGAATTGTTGTAATGCCTCTTTGTCGAGTGAATTTTCTAATTCGTCGTATTCGAGTACTTCGACTTTTTGTAATTCATGACTTGTGCGGAAGCCGTCAAAGAAATTTAAAAATGGCAAACTTCCTTTTAGTGAAGCCAGATGAGCAACCGCGGATAAGTCCATTACTTCTTGAACGGAACCTTCTGCTAGCATCGCAAATCCTGTTTGACGCGCTGCCATCACATCACTATGGTCGCCAAAAATATTTAGCGAGGCTGCCGAAATTGTTCTTGCGGAAACATGGAAAACAGTTGGCAATAGTTCACCGGCAATTTTGTACATATTAGGAATCATTAAAAGTAAACCTTGGCTCGCCGTGTATGTGCTAGTTAGCGCACCAGCTTGAAGTGATCCGTGAACAGTTCCTGCCGCTCCTGCTTCTGATTGCATTTCTACTACTTTTACGGGTTCATTGAATAAATTTTTCTTGTTCTTTGATGACCATTCATCCACAAGTTCAGCCATGGTGGAGGAAGGGGTAATCGGATAGATTGCTGCAACTTCTGTAAAAGCATAAGAAATATAAGCTGCGGCCGTGTTTCCATCCATTGTTTTTCTATTTCGCATAAGACTCAACACTTCCAGTCATTCTAGTTTTATAATCATTCTTATTTTACACCACTATTCGTTTATACTCAATGCTTCACAAGGACTAGTAAAAGTGTAGATTTTTAACAAAAAAAGAAACCAGCTGTAAAATTAAGCTAGTTTCTTTTTCCTTTTATTCATTTAATTCTAAAACAGATTCAGCAATGTTGTTCGCGTGGTCACCAATTCGTTCTAAATCACTGACGATATCAATGTATAGAATTCCGCTAACGACTTGGCATTTGCCTTCGTTTAAGCGACGAATATGATTTTTACGTAATCTGCGTTCTGCTTTATCAATATCTTTTTCTACTAAAATAGTTTCTTCTGCGAGTGTGCGATCTTTTTTGTGCATTGCTTTCACTGCACGTTCGAAATTCGCGGTTGTCAGCTCAAACATTTCGATGAGTTGCTCGGAAGCTTCTTCTGACATTTTCGCTTTATTTTTAATTAGTTGATCGATGTTTTCTACGATGTTTTCCATGTGATCACCAACGCGTTCAATATCACGAACGGTATCAAGCATTAGCGCGTGCTCTTCTGTCTCGTTGTTCGTTAAGGCTACAGAAGAAATTTTCGTTAAATACTCGGTGATTTTTCGGTCTAAATTATTTACGGCTTCTTCTACTTGAATAGTCGATTCCGCATGCTTCGATTCCCGGTTCACAAGGTATTGTCTCGCTTCTTGCAACCCGAATTTCGCGTAATCCGCCATGCGTAGCGTTTCTTCACGTGCCATTTCAAGAGCGATACCAGGAGATTGATCAATTAAATTCGTATCCAAATGTTTGGTTTTATAATCAATTCGCGAGTCGTCGCCTGGAATAAGCTTCGTAACAAGCCATGCAAATGCACCGATAAACCAGAATTGAATAAAGGTATTCGTAATATTAAACGTCCCGTGCGCGACAGCAATCGTCATCTCTGGATTTAGTCCAAACAATCCTTGTAAATAGGAAACCAGTGCGGTAAATAATGGAAGTACCAGCATGAAAATGACGGCACCGATTAAGTTAAAGATAACATGTGTCGCTGCTGCACGTTTCGCGGCAACACTCGCACCAATCGCTGCAAGAACAGCTGTGATGGTTGTTCCGATATTGTCACCGAATAGAACCGGTAAGGCCGCTTGAAGATCAATCGCACCTTGCCCATATAATTCTTGTAAAATCCCGATAGTCGCACTCGATGACTGTACAACTGCCGTGAAGATCGTTCCGATTAGCAAACCTAAGAATGGATTCGTACTCATTTGAGCAGTTAATTCATGGAAAGATTCCATTCCAGCAAGAGGTTTCATCCCTTGCCCCATCAAATCTAGTCCATAAAATAAGGCACCAAATCCAAAGAATACTTGGCCAATATTTTTGACTTTATGATTTTTAAAGAAGAATAAAAGTACTGCACCAACAGCAATTATTGGTAAAGAGTATTCGGATAGCTTAATCCCAATAATAAAGGCGGTAACGGTTGTTCCGATGTTCGCCCCCATGATAACACCAATTGCTTGTTTTAACGTCATAAATCCGGCACTTACTAGTCCGACCGTCAAAACAGTTGTACCTGAGCTACTTTGAATTAATACAGTAACTAAAATCCCGGCAAGTACACCCATAAAAGGATTCGTTGTGTACTTATCTAAAATATCACGGAGTCTGTCGCCGGCTGCCATTTGCAGTCCGTCTCCCATGTATTTTATACCGAAAAGAAAAATTCCAAGTCCTCCGATAAATTGAAAAATCATCTGCTGAATATTTATGTCTCCCATGAATATCTCCTTTTTGTTTGTAATCTTGTAATTTCACTCTTTTTTCATCATAAAAGAAAGTAAAAGCAACGTAAATAACTTTTTTTTATTTTGTAAAGTGAAGTCCAAGTAAATCTCTGAAAGTTGTTGATACTAAAGGCTTTATCACGTTCCGAATGTATTGTTAAGTTTTTGTAAAGGTGGGCTTAATAATTTATTTTATTTTCCACTGCGTAATTTGGTAATAAATTCTTTTGCAGCAACTACATTTAATTGTTTACTTTCTTGTAAAAATGTGGCTACTTTTTCAATCTCATCTGCTTCTGCACCGGCTGTCATGGCTAGTGATTTCGCTTGTAATGACATATGACCGCGTTGAATTCCTTCTGTTACGAGTGCTTTTAAAGCTGATAAATTTTGTGTTAATCCAACGGCACATACTAACATCGCTAATTCCTTCGCTGATTCAACACGGGCAATTTTTTTCGAAAGTGTTGCGATTGGATGGATGCCGATAGAACCTCCTACAAAGGCTACTGGCATCGGTAAAGTTAATTCCCCAACCAAATACCCCTCCGCATCTTTTGACCACTTAGACATCGGTTTGTAGCTTCCTGTTCTAGCTGCGTAGGCGTGACTTGCCGCTTCTACCGCGCGCCAATCGTTCCCAAACGCCATAATTACCGCATCAATACCATTCATTATTCCTTTATTATGTGTTGCTGCTCGGTAAATGTCTGCATCAGCAAATTCATATGCAGCAATGATTCTATCACGAACCCATTCACCGCTCTGGGTTTTGGTTGCTAAACTTTCTGGATTAATCCGACAAACAGCAGTTGCGGTCGCTTCATCTACTAAATTAGATAAAATACGCATATTGGCTGTTCCGTTCGTCAACATTTCTAATTCTGGCGCTAAGGTTTCGACCATCGTATTGACCATATTCGCGCCCATTGCTTCTTGGGTGTCTACGAGTAAATGAACGATAAGTAACGTTTCGTCGTTGGCTGTTTGTGCTGTTCTGACTTGAATTTCAACCGCACCACCGCCACGCTTTTGTAACGATGGATGCGCTTGGTTAGCGATAGCAATTAGTTGTTCTTCGTTCGCGATGATGTTTTCTTTTGCTGCTTGGATATCAGAAACAGAAATCAACTCAATCTGACCAATCATTTTTCGTTTTGTTGCACTTCCAGTTATCCCGCCATTTTGTGCAATAAGTTTCGCCCCAGCGCTTTGGGCCGCCACAACAGAAGGCTCTTCCATCGCCATCGGTACCACATAACGTTTATCATTTAAAAGCATGTTCATTCCTAATCCGAGCGGCAGCGAATAAATGCCAATCGTGTTTTCAATCATATGATTCGCTTTATCAAAAGAAAGCGCCCCTGTAGAAGCTAAAAATGCCTCCTCTTCTTCATTTAAGTCGGCATATTCTGTCAAAATCGCACGTCGTTCTTCTACTGTTTTTTTGTAAAATTTATCAAAAGCATTCATAGCTTTATCACCTCAAATTAAAATTTATCCATCTACTTGACTATAGCATATTTCGAAACTGGATGTAACGGTCCCAGAAATCTCCGTCTAATTCAGCACGTTTCTTTGGTTTTTCCCATTTCCCGACTACTTTGCCCTCCGTGATAATCGCCGGTCTGAAAATCCCATTTTTCGTCATAATTTCATCGTGCCATATTTCCGGTAAAACGGCTGAGCGATCTCGGTAGCCGATAATCCATTCATCAAAACCAGCCAGTGGAATTGTACTAGTTACCGCGTCATTTCTAGCTAATGTTGTTATGTAATAATCGCCCAATTTAGGCATGGCTACTAATCCTATTTTGGCATCGCTCACAGTCAATCCCGACCAAAAACAAAAATCTTTCAAAGTAGCTGGTGCATGGCTTTGGATGTATCGTTTGGCTAATTCTTTTATTGCTTCTTCTCGAGTGAAATGATTCGTATCAGCCGGAATATGCATCGTATTTCTAAAAGTTTCATTCGGGCCTGAACAAATGACTTTCCGCGAGCTTAAATAAACTAACAGCTGAGCAAAAGGAATCCCTGCACTCGGTAAATCTTTGGTCGCTAAATGAGCCACCAAGTCTTTTCTCGTAACGGCTTGTTCTGAAACAATTTCCGAAACGACTTCTGTAGCCTTATGAAGAACCTCATCTGTTAAGCCTAATTTCGCTCGATATGGCTTACATATTTTATCTATGGAAGGCGCAATTAACTCCATCATCCAGTGATAATCTTTGGCTGAAAACAAGTGAATCGTTCCGCGCAAAAGCCATGTCCGGATAATTTCACCATTATTAATCGCTTGCTCTACAGCCTTTTCACTTGGCGTCGTCATTCTACTCCCAACAGCCCAGAGCGACTGACCATAGTTTTGTGATTGCATTGCTCCAAAATGAAAAACAATTCTTTCCGGAGAGTTACTCCACGCAGTTTGTATTAACTTCTGATTCCGAAAGCGGTTTTCTATTATTGTTTTTGCGTCCATCTGTTAACCTCTTTTTTTAGTTTATTGTAGCATAAAAATCCCCTCCAGTTCGATAAGCTGGAAGGGATTTTTTCACTATTAGAAATTAAAGTTGTCTGGATCTGGGCCAGTTCTTTCGTCTTTATTTAATCCGCTGATTTTTGCTACTTCTTCTTCGCTTAATTCGAAGTCGAAAATATCAGCATTTTGGATAATACGTTCTTGGTGAACGGATTTCGGAATAGTCACGACACCGATTTGTAAATCCCAACGTAAGATAACTTGTGCAACTGATTTACCATGTGCATCGGCAATCGCTTTGATTTCTGGGTTAGAGAGTAATTTCCCATTACCTAGTGGAGACCAAGCTTCTACTACAATGTTGTTTTCAGCACAGAATTTGCGTAACGGTTCTTGTGTTAATTGTGGATGTAATTCAATTTGGTTTACCATTGGCGCAATTTCCGCGTCTTCCATTAATTCTTTTAGGTGATGTTCGTGGAAGTTACATACGCCGATTGCGCGAACGCGTTTATCTTTATATAATTTTTCAAAAGCGCGCCAAGTGTCTTTGAATTTACCTTTAACTGGCCAGTGAATTAAATATAAGTCTACATAATCAAGTTCTAATTTACGTAAGCTTTCATCAAATGCAGCCAAAGTGGATTCATAACCTTGCTCCGCATTCCAAAGTTTCGTTGTTACGAATAAGTCTTCTCTTTTAACGCCAGACTCTTTAATCGCTTGACCAACGCCTTCTTCATTTTTGTAAGCAGCAGCTGTATCAATGCTAATGTAACCAGCTTCGATCGCCCATTTAACAGAATTTACTGCTTCATCGCCGTCTTGCACTTTCCATACGCCAAATCCTAAACGGGGCATTTCTACACCATTTGCAAGTTTTACTGTATCTTTTAAGTTCAATTTATCCGCCTCCTAAAAGTAATAACACGTTTACTATACACCTTAGAGTATACTCAAAGGCAAACATTTGGCTTTTCGATTTTCAAGGTGCTATTATTAAGAAAAAAAGAGGTGATTTTAGTGCAACAAACAATCAAAGAAGCTTCTGAACACACGGGTTTAAGCGCCCATACGATTCGCTATTATGAACGAGAAGGATTAATCCCTTTTCTAGCACGCGATAAAAATAATAACCGAATTTTTGATAATGATGCCCTTCACTGGCTTGAACTACTCACTTGTTTACGCGTCACCGGAATGCCCCTTGCTAAACAAAAAGAAATTGTTGAACTAACTAAAGGTGGTGACGGTACTGTCTCCGAACGTATCGCTGTACTGAAAGAACATCAACAAGATATGTACCGCCGGCAAGCAGAGCTAGACCGAGCATTTAAAAAAATCGAGAAAAAATTAGCTTGCTACGAAGAGTTAGAACAAGCAGTAAATAAAAGTGTGGACCAGTTTAGCTAACTGATCCACACTTTTTTATAGTTGTTTTTTCTTTTTCCGATGTCTTTTAATAAGATAAATAAGTAGACCAATGATTGCGACAAGTAGAATCCCACCAACAATCGCAATGTTTTTTACGTTTGGTACAGTGACTTCAAAATACATTTCGGATTTTTTGTCGAGCGGCACATCCCAAGTGAGCTTCCCGCCATCCACACTTTTAGCATTGTTCTCTCCAATTGACGAAATTGGTAAATCCAAAATAAATGTATAATCAACTTGGCTTAAAATTTCTTTTGGAAATGGAACATCCGCCATTTCTTTTTTCCATATCTTTTCGATGTCAATATCGGCATCTACTTTGATTTTTTGTGTGAAGAAACTTTTGCTATTAGTAATTTTCACTCCAAAATCTTCCGGTTTCATATCGCTTTTCGTTGTTTCATTTTTATCTAGTTTCTTTTCAATATGATAGCTTGTATTTGATTTTTTATCTACTGTAAATCCAGCTTCCTTCAGTTTGGATTCTACTTCATCCGAGTAACTTGAGGCGAAAATCCCTGCTACAGAAGAAATATCGATATCAAAGGAAATGGTCGCTTCCCCTTTTTTATCCACTTTTACTGTATTGGTTACATCAGCACATCCAGCAAGAACTAACACCAAACTCATTACTACGGTGAATATGATTTTTTTCATTGGTTGGCCTCATTTCTTATTTTTGCATGTGTTCATATTCGTGACCGCTAAGTGTGGTTTCACCAGTTACATGAAATCCTAAACGTTCATATAGCCGCTTAGCATGCGGGTTTCCTTTGTCGCAATTTAATCCTACTACTTTTTCACCATCTGCTGCAGCAATTTCTGTTAATTTAGCAAGAAGCGCTGTTCCAACACCATGACCGCGATATTTTTCGTTTGTTACGATTGAATCTAAGTACCATTCGCCAGGGAATGTTTCTTTATCAACAAAAATTGGTTCGTCGTATGTGATGCCGTGTTTCTTCGCAATCGCATTCCAAGCACGGTCGATTTCAGGTTCGATTTCACCAGGATACCCTGCCAGAACTCCTGCTATATCTCCATCTTTCTCATAGACATGCAGATGTCTATAACTATAACGATAATCTTCTGTCTGAATCGCTTCGATTAGCGCATTTGTAATCGCTTCTTCCGTCTCTACTTCTAAAATAGGTAATTCCATATCTTTCCATATAACTAGTAAAAGGGGCGCAATTTTTGGCGCGTCTGATTTTTTCGCTTGTCGAATCAATTTTTTACATCCTCATTTCTAATTTCTTTGTCTCATTTTACTATTCTTTCTGCCCTACTTGCAAAAATAAAATGCTATTAGGATTACTTTCCTCCAAATAGCATTTTATTCTTATTGCAGTGCTGCGTTTTGTAAGAAGTCTAATGCTTTACTTGTTAAATCTGTATCTTCCATGATTTTAGGTTCTTCTTGCGTTAGCAATTTGGTCAGTTTTTTTGTCTCTTCTTCCGTTAACTGTTCCAAATTTTTCAAACTATGCGCTATTGGTAAAACGGATTTCATATAAGCTTTCAGCGCTTCCAAACCTAGGTTTTCTGTCAAAATACCTTGGCGTAATAAGAGCCTTGCTTTCTCGGTGAAGTCTGCATCTAAACTCACATCATAGCCTAAATGTTGTTGTTCCGTGTCATGATTATCTAAAAAATGCACTTCGATAGCAATTTGTTCTACTTCATAAACCCGTAAACGAATACGCATATCTGACTCGAAAACTAATTTTACACGAAAATCTGCTCCAAGTACTCCATTCATTTCTGCTACTTCTCCTAAAAGCCAAGCATGAAAAGCTAGTAGTTTTTGACGTACTTTATTATTTTTAATATGCTCTAAAACATACGGTAGCACGATTTTATTCGCATCATCGGTCCAGTAAGTTGGTAGATCCCGCCAATATTTTTCTGTATCCGCACTCGTCCCATTGACTAGAAGTAGCGGATACGGATAGGCGCTCATATCACAAAATTGATTTTTTTGAAGTTCATATAAGAATGGAATCGTCTTTTTCACGGTCTTACTTTCGATTCCTAATTTTTCAACCAAGGGTGTAATAACGATAGCAATTTCTTCAATAACTTCCTCGGCACGCATTTGCGCTTCCTCATTTCCAGGATAGCGTGTACCGATATTTTTACCAAAGTTACGTTCTAATGACGCAGCTACCAATTTTTCTGTTTCGTTCATATAGTTATCCTCCTTCAAGCTTTTGCTCTTTTTCGCTGAATAAGCTTTTGAATTTCTACGAATAGGAGTGGGAACATCGAGAGGATGAATGCGAGAATCCAGTGCGTCAAGCTCATTTCTACTAAGAAGAACATGTTTGCTAGTGGTGGAATAATCGCAAGTCCTAAAATAATCAGCATCGAACAAATCGCGCTAAAGAACAAGCCACGGTTAGATAAAAATCCGATAGTGAAAATCGACTTATCACTTCTTACGTTGAAAATATGTGCAACAGATGACCATGCTAGAATAACAAACGCCATTGTCATCCCTACTTCATAACTTGCACCAATCGAATTATTAATCGTTACAAACTGTCCGATATAAAATCCTGCAAGTGTCACAATCGTAAAGACAACCGCTTGTGTCGCCATTTTCTTGCCAAGTCCATTCGCAAAGATCCCTGCATTTTTTGGAATTGGCTTACGCTCCATAATCGAGTCATCTGCCTTTTCACGACTTAAGAAGAAGCCTGGAATCCCATCAGACACAACGTTGATTAATAGCAACTGAACAGCTACAACCGGCGCGCCCCAGCCAAGAATAATCGCAATTAACATAATGAAAATTTGAGAAAAGTTTGTACTTAGTAAAAAGTAAATCGTTTTGCGGATATTCTCATAGGCTGTACGCCCTTCTTTGACTGCATCTACAATCGTTGCAAAATTATCGTCGGTTATAACCATATCTGCAGCGTTTTTAGATACATCTGTTCCAGTAATCCCCATTGCTGCTCCAACATCTGCTGCTTTTAGAGCCGGCGCATCATTTACACCATCACCTGTCATCGTGACAATTTCACCATTTTTCTGCCAAGCTTTAACGATTCGAATTTTATCTTCTGGACTAACACGAGCGTAAACCGCATAATCTCGAATGTTTCTCTCCAGATCTGCTTCTGACATTTCAGCAAGCTCTGCTCCAGTAATCGCTTTGTCCCCATCCGTTAGAATACCAATTTCTTTTGCAATTGCTGATGCCGTTACAATATGGTCACCAGTAATCATTACAGTCTTAATACCCGCTTTTTTCGCCGCTAACACAGCCGCTTTACTTTCCGGTCTCGGTGGGTCAATCATTCCAACCATCCCCGCGAACGTTAAGTCCGTCTCAAGCGCCTCACTAGACAAGTCTGTCGGCATTTCCGGATATTTTTTATAGGCAACAACTAACACCCTAAGTGCATCCTCCGCAAAACTGTCATGCACCCGCTCCGCTTCCGCTAAAAACGCCTCGGAAAAGTTTACGGGAATTCGGTCAAAAGCACCTTTTGTAATGGAAAGAAAGCCGTCTTCTACTTGGTGAATTGTCGTCATTAACTTTCTATCTGAGTCAAAAGGAAGTTCGAACACGCGTGGATATTTGGCTTCCAATGCTTTTTTCGTTGTTCCTTTTTCTTCCAGTAGTCGGATAATTGCACTTTCGGTTGGATCACCAATAATGGTTTCTTCGCCGTCTGTTACATCAATCGTCGCGTTACTGGAAAGGCTCAACATTTCTAATACTTTTTGTTCTGCAGTATCAAATTCAGCTGTTGCTTTTATCGGTGTGTGGTCTGCTGCCCAAATTTGCTGGATAATCATTTTATTTTGCGTTAATGTTCCTGTTTTATCAGAACAAATAACTGACGTATTTCCGATTGTTTCTACTGCAGGAATTCGGCGGATGATCGTATTTTTCCGCACCATATTTTGAACCCCATAAGCAAGTGTTAATGTCACAATAACTGGCAACGTCTCAGGAACTGCTGCTACAGCTAGAGAAATCGCGATCATCAACGTTTCAATAATCGTTTCACCGTAAACATATACATCAATGATAAAAATTAAAATACCTGCTAAAAGTGCTACAATACTAAGTCGTTTTGCTAATTCTTTTAAGCGAAGTTGTAAAGGCGTCATCAGTTTTGAGGTGCTGTTTAAAAGTCCAGCAATTTTCCCCATCTCTGTTTCCATACCAATTTCTACGACAACCGCTGTTGCACGACCATTTGTTACAAGACAGCCTGAGTAAAGCATATTCAGCCGGTCGCCAATTGGTGCTTTTTCCGAAACAACCGCATTTGCGTCTTTTTCAACTGGAACACTTTCGCCAGTTAACGCAGATTCCTCGACTTGCAAACTGCTACTAGAAATAATCCGTGCATCTGCAGGAATCATGTCTCCTGCAACGATTTCAATAATATCCCCTGGCACTAATTCCGTTGCGTCCACTTGCATCCGCACACCATCACGAACAACCGTCGTTAAATGCGCATTCATACTTTGTAATGCAGCAAGTGCTTTCTCGGCGCTGTTTTCCTGGTAAATGCCGAGCACCATATTCAACACGACAATCCCTAAAATAACAACCACTTTCGCCCAACCATAACCGGTTGTAATTGCTAAATAAGCGGAAATCGCCGCTGCAAAAAGCAACACAATCGTCGTAATTTCAACTAAATGGTGACCAATTTTTTGAAGAAGTGATTCTTTCTTCCCCTCTTCAAATTCATTCGTCCCGAACTCTGCATGTTTTTGTTTCACTTGTTCTTTCGTTAACCCTGTGTCTAAATTCGTGTGTAGTTTGCTGAGAAGTTGCTCAATTGACTCTTTTACCCAAAGCATACATCTACCTCCTACGCACCTACTCCCAAAAGCAAGTACTTACTTTATTTTATTGCAAAAAAATATTAATTTAAATATATCCGATTTCTTAGTGTAATTGTATAATATATCACGTTTATTTGCAAGTATTTTGTTTTTATTCACAAATCCTCATTATTTTGAGACATGACTTCGCAGTAGATTAGGCTTATACTAAAGCTATTAATTGTATAGGAGATGATGAGATGTCTTTTGCAGTTCCTTACTTAGTTTTTAACGGAGAAGGTCAAGATGCGCTAACATTTTATGCGGATGTGTTTCAAGCTGAGATTTCAAGCGTTCAGCGTTTTAAAGAGATGAACAATTTTGATGGCGATGCCGTTTTTGGTGAGCGATTGATGCATAGTCGTTTAGCAAAAAACGGCGAAGAATTTATTTATATTACCGATGCGCCTTATGATGGTTTTACAATTGGCAATCGGGTGACGATCTTGATCAATTTTGAAACAGAGGATGATATTAAGTACGCCTATGAAGTTTTGAGTGCTACGGGCAAAGTGGAGATGGAGTTGCAAGTGGCGTTCTGGGGTTCGACTTATGCGCAAGTTACGGACCGGTTTGGGGTGTTTTGGCAGCTTAATTTTGGGTGAGATTTAGAAAACCAGTTACGCCAGGAGTTTGTTGGGTAACTGGTTTTTTTAAGAAATGTATTCATAAGTTATTTTTAATTCTATAATCCATTTCTGCTAGTGCCTCTTCCACATCTTCTTTTAAACTTAAATTAGTTTTATAAGATTCAATAATTGCTCTGTAAGCAATTTCCCCAGAATTTCCTAATAAACTTAATATATAACTTAAACACGCCTCATTAAATTCGTTTAAATGCTTCACGATAGGAGCTAAGTTAATTGTTTTTTCAACAAAAGGGGCTTTTGACCCTTCTAGCATGGCATCAAGTATGGATTCTTTAATGTCTGAATCATTCTGTTTTACAACTTGCTTAGCTAAGTTATTGACTATTTCTAACGCAGTATCATCTGGTATATCCCCATAATCTAAAGTATCTCGGATAAAACCAATCGCTTCCAATTTATCACGCTTACTTTTCTTTGGATTATTTAGTATAGTTAGCCAGTCCATTTCTTACCCCCTTCTCCTAAAATTTTCAAATCATATTTTTTAAATAGGAGATTTCTTCTTCTGTCCATTTTTTGTGAACTAGAGCATCTAGTTTTTTTAATCCTTCAAATATATTAGTCCATTCATTTCCACCCTTCCATTATAGCACCAGCAACGATTCCATTTTGTGAGCGTTTTGTGAACCTCTGTGTATAAATATAGCCAACTACAGAACAAATTAGTGCATTTTTCGACTTTACCTTTAGAGCCAACATCGCAACTACAAAAAAACAGTTATTCTCTACTTTATTAAGCAGAAAATAACTGTTTTTAGTTTATAATTCTAACCCAGCAATCACATTCTTAGCCTCTGTCATCATTTCTTCGATAACATCTTTACAAGGTTTGATTTCTGTAATTAAGCCAGCGATTTGACCGGCCATGACAGAGCCGTTGTCTGTGTCGCCTTCTTGTACTGCTTTTCGTAAAGAACCTAAAGTTAGCTCTTCTAACGTGTCGCGATCGGCGTTTTCTTCTTCTAAACGGATGTATTCTTTGATCATTTTGTTTTTAATCGAGCGGACTGGTGCGCCTGCTTTTCGACCGGTAACCATTGTGTCGCGGTCGGAAGCTTTAATCACGGCTGCTTTGAAGTCCGGGTGTACTGGACATTCATCGGTTGCTAGGAAGCGTGTACCGATTTGGACGCCTTTTGCACCTAGAGCTAGCGCTGCGACGATTCCACGCCCATCTGCAATTCCTCCTGCGCCAATGACTGGAATAGTTACAGCATCCACGATTTGAGGTAAAAGTGCCATTGTTGTTGTTTCGCCGACGTGTCCGCCTGCTTCTGTTCCTTCTGCGATAACTGCATCTGCGCCCATTTTTTCCATACGCTTAGCAATCATCACGGATGGGACAACGGGAATCACGATAATTCCAGCTTCTTTCCAAATTGGCATGAACGTTTTTGGCGTTCCCGCTCCGGTTGTAACGATTCCCACTTTTTCTTCAATAATTACTTCGGTTAATTCGGCAATATTGGTCATCATTAGCATTAAGTTGACGCCAAATGGTTTATCTGTCAGTGCTTTTGTTTTTTGGATTTCTTCGCGTAGCATGTCGGCAGTCATTCCGCCAGAAGCGATAATTCCTAAACCGCCTGCATTAGACACAGCGGCTACAAGTGGAGCTTTGGCAATTTGAGCCATCGCACCTTGGATAATCGGATATTTAATATTTAATAAGTTCGTAATGGACATCTTTTTCCTCCTGCGTTCTTGTTTGTTTTATCACAATTTAGTATATCAAAAAACAGCCCTATAAACTAGAGCTGTTTTTCGGCTTTAATTGGACTCTTCAGCATCCACTGCTAGTAAGACACAGCCAGTTATCCCAGCATCATCTTCTAGTTTTGGAGGAACGATATATTCTTCTAAATCCGGCAATTGCACATAATTATTCACGAGTGCCTTCAATTTTTGACGGACAAGTGGGAAAAGTTGGCGTTGTTTCATGACGCCTCCACCTAACACGATTCTTTCTGGGGATAGGATAAGTGTATAATTCATTAAAGCTTGCGCGATATAATGCGCTTCTAAATTCCACACTTCTTCATTATCCGCAAGTTCTGCCGCTTTTTGACCCCAACGTTTTTCAATTGCTCCACCTGCTGCGAGACCTTCTAAACAGTCGCTATGACTCGGGCAGCTGCCTGTGAAACGGTCACGCTTATGACGGCGCACCATAATATGTCCCATTTCTGGGTGAGAGAAACCTTCGAGAATTTTACCGGAAACAACCGCTCCACCACCGATTCCTGTTCCGATCGTTAAATAAATACAACTATCCAAACCTGCTGCCGCGCCTAAACTTACCTCTCCTAAAGCGGCTGCATTAACATCCGTCGTAAAACCAATAGGTACATTAAATTCTTTTTTCATTGCACCAACGATATCATAATTGCGCCATGCAAGTTTTGGTGTTTGCGTGATATAACCGTATGTAGTACTTGATTTCCGAATATCAATCGGTCCAAATGAGCCAATCCCAATTGCTTTTAATTCATCCTCATACTGTTTAAAAAATTGAATGACTGCTTTCATTGTTTCTGCTGGCTCCGTTGTCGGGTAGCTCTCGCGCTTAATAATTTTCCCTGACTTTTCTCCGATTGCTACAACAAACTTAGTTCCGCCTGCTTCAATTGCTCCATAAACCATTCAAAAAAACTTCCCTTCTCGTAAGTTTTATAACGCTTTCATTTTACAATAGATTTCTGGAAAAAGAAACTTGTTTTCTAAAAACTTATTAATTTAATTCTAAATACCTAATTTAACAGATATTTAAACACAAAATTTTACTTCTTAAAAATCCACTTCACAAGTCGCGCATATTCATCAAAAAATGGAGGGATTTCAGATGGATTTAATCCGTATTCCATATTATTTTTAATCCCTTGGTTGTACCATTTTTGCAGATCATAGCCGCGTTTAAAATAGCTCCAGACAGACTTTCCTTCTGAGCTTAAGGCATATTTGACGGAAGTTAAATTGTCTAGCTTATCCGCCACGATTAACGCTTTTTCTTCTAAATTTCCGGTGCGCACTTGTTCGATTGTGTGCGCTTTACGTTCTTCCCAGGATAAGGTTTTATTTTCTGTATGAGACGCTACTAAATCAGCTACTTCATCACCAAATGTTGCGCGAATATCGGCATCGGTCATTTCCGTATCCTCAACGGCATCGTGCAGTAATCCCGCGACAACAACTTCTTCGCGAAAACCAGCGCGGCGCAAAATTCTCGCTACGTTTAAAGGGTGCGAAAAATAAGGCTCGCCAGTAATTTTGCGAACTTGGCCACTATGCGCTTCAATCATCATCTGTCTCGCTTTTTCATACATAAAAAGAAGCCTCCACTCAGAATCTATGTCTATACTATACAAGATTCGAGCGAGGCTTTCTAGTTTTTTAATTGTAAAAAGTAATTTCACGACCATTTAAATCTTGTACTGGTCGACTTGTATTACCAATTGCTTTTTCAAATTCAGTGAAATCTTCTTGACCAAGTGTCTTCGCATTTTTTAACACGATCCAAGTTACGCCTTCCACGGTTGGTGGTGTCGTCCGTGAACCTTGGTATGTATAGAAAACACGTTCTTCTGGCATAAATTCATTTACATCCAAAGTAATTTCCCGTTCTGTTTCAAAATCAGCGAACACTTCTGGGAAATAGGTTGGTAAATCTTTGAATTCGACATTGTTTGTATTATCAATTTCCATCCAAGCACTCATAACAAGTGTTGTGCCGTCTGGTTTTTCATGAACAAAATGCCATTCAATCGGATATATATAACCGTCAAGCAAATGCTCAGCCGGAATATGTGCATGGAATGATACAAGCGGATAATACTCGCCGTTAAAGCGTAACCCTTGTTCTTTGTCATGCGGAAAAACATGCACCGATTGCTCAATTCTTCTAATCGTATAGTCTGTTTCTTTATAGTAAAATTTCATTGTTGATGGTTTTAATTTCACAACGTCAGCTTGTTCAATATCTACCGGCGATTGTGCCTTTCCAGTATGTGCGATTTCAAAGTCAGAGCAGATATGCCCCCACATTTCTGGCCCAGTCTTCTCATCGTAACCCCATAACACTTTCTCCTTAGTCATAACCATTTCTCCTTTTCGAAAAAAATTGCGTAACATTATTTTAGCGGATAGCTGATCTATTTCACAAGTTATATGCTTAATGTTCGTGTTGTGACTCTCGCGTGAACCTGCTGAAAGATACTGGTAGCTTTATTTTCGGTCCATCATAAACAGGAAATATCCAGTTTAGAACATTATACTATAAATTTGAAAATTGTCTTCTAGAACGATATTCAGTAAGAATTGTATTCGTTTCACTCATCCTTTCCCCGCTCCTTTTTATGTAGCATGCTGGACTTAACACCATATCCATTTAAAAGAGGAGATGAATACAAGTGAATTACACAATTGGTGCATTTTCAAAAGAAGTGGAGTTATCAATTGATACATTACGATATTATGAAAAAGAAAAACTAATTTTACCAAAAAGAAATGAGATCAACCGTAGAATTTATGATAGTTCGGATATTACTTGGATTAATTTCATAAAAAAATTAAAACAGACAGGCATGCCAATTAAAAATATTAAGGAATATGCAAAACTTCGGTATCTGGGAGATCAAACCATCGAGCAACGTATGACTTTGTTATATAGGCAATATGATATTTTAGTTGAGAAAAGGGAAGAAACTGAGCTATATACCCAGTTTCTACTAAATAAAATAGATATTTATAAGGAAATGTTGAGTGAACGAGATATTAAATAATTTCTGCTCGTATAAGAAGGGTTGACATGGTGTTAACTCCAGCATTTATAGTTGATTCATACTAAAATGCTAGGAGGAATTGCCATGAAAAAATATGTTGTCATCACAGGCGCGAGTTCCGGTATTGGCTATGCTACCGCTAAACAGTTTGCAAAACACAAAAAAAATCTCATCTTAATTGCCAGAAGAGAAGCTAATTTGTTGAAGTTGAAAAATGAGATTGAGAAGGAAGTACCCGAAATTGAAGTCCTAATCAAAGCGATTGATTTAACAAAAATAGACCGTTTAGAGAAATTATTTTCTGAATTGGATCTTTATTTCATTGAAACATGGATAAATAATGCTGGTCTAGGATATTATAGTGAAGTTAAAAACCAGAGCCTAACTAAGACTTTACAACTTCTTCATTTGAATATTGAAGCATTAACAGTTCTATCAGTCTTGTATGTTAGAAAGTATCATGACCAATCAGGTACACAACTAATTAATGTTTCTTCAGCAGGCGGCTATACGATGGTTCCTGCCGCAGCAACTTATTGTGCTAGTAAATTCTATGTTAGTTCCTTTACTGAAGCATTAAGTTTGGAATTACGAGAAAGCGATTCGCCACTTCAAGCAAAAGTATTAGCACCAGCTGCTACCAAAACCGAATTTGGACAAAAAGCAAATAATGTAAGCGACTATGACTATGACAAAAAATTTAATAATTATCATACAAGTGATGAAATGGCCCAATTCTTATTAGATTTGTATGACAGCGACAAAATTGTCGGCATGATTGATAGGACAACATTCTCCCTAACTTTAACTGAAAATTTGTTTTCTTACGCAAACCAAGCCTCATTTAATCAAAAATAAGGAACTGTAAAAAAGACTCTTGTATTAGAATACAAGAGTCTAATCTAATTATTTGATAGGAAGTCTTGTTTTCAAAGTTTTTCTGGTAGAATATTTTAACCAAATAACTTATCAATTTCGTCTACCACTCGGTCATCTGCTTTGGGATATAAATAATTCATAGTTCCTAACAGAATTTGGATTTTCGCATGTCACAATTGTTCTTGAATCATCAATAACCGAATATTCATTTCAACTAACATCGCAACATGGAAATGTACCAAATAATGTGGCTTAATTGATTTAATACATGTCTACTTCGCCTCTTTTTGCGTGGAAAAACCCCCGTTTAGTCTTTTCTATACTTATTATCATTTTTATCCTTATCTAAATAAGCTCAATAGAACCACTTATTCTTTTTTTGTCTTTATAAATATTAGTAGGTTTCTCCATATATTCTCCTCACAATAAACATAAAATAAGCCTAATTCTAGTAAAATACTTACTTGATTATTTGTATCCAAATTATTTCTCAATAAACCTTGCAAGAACGATACCTACCTGATGATTAGAATAAAAGATTATTCCCCTAACAGTTGATAAATACTCTTTTACTTCTATTATCATCAGACTCGCTTGATGAAGCTTAGACACTTTATGAATCATAATCTAATTGATTTATCATTACTTCAAAAGTTTTATTCTTCAGTCACTCCTTTTGTTACTTTCATTACCTAACATACCTAACAACTCGTTACATTTTTTGTTAAGATATCTTGTGCTAAAGGTATATAAATCAAGTGCATTTGTTAGGAAATGCACTCTTTCTCAGAATAATTATCCATCTAACGTAACTCCTTTCTATAAATAACATCCATTTAGTTCTCAAAAAAACAAAAAACAGGGAAGATTTTAGTAATTAAATCTTCCCTGCCAAAAAGTATGCTTATGAATTTGATTTTTTAAAATAAAGTTATTATACATTTACCTAGCTACTTATTTTTTAAGTTTAACTCTTCGATACATCATGACTAAGCCACTTAAAAGAAGTATAATACCCATTAGTGATAAATAGAACGTTGATTGTTCTCCAGTTTTTGGTAAGGAGCTGTTAGTATTGTTAGTATCTTGTTTATTCTTACTTCCTTTATCTTGAGATTGTTTTCCACCTTGATCACCATTAGAAGTACTGATAGATGGTTTTTCTTTTACTGTTACTTTAGCTATTTTGCTTAAGTTGCCGTTTCTGTATGTTACTTCATAGATGCCAGCTTTTTTTGTATTTACTACACCTTCTATTTGAAGATCAGTTACTTTCAAAGTATTCCCATCTTTATCTGTCGCTGAAATAAAGTTGTCGGTTGCTTCCCACTTATCTCCTACATACAATGTTGAGTCTTTTATTTCTAAGGATGTTTGATCATTTTCATTGAGATCTTTTACAGTGATTTTCGCGGTTTCACTCAAGTTTCCGTTTTTATACGTAACTTCATACACGCCTGCTTTACTTGTATCCACCGTACCCTCGACCTCTAGATTGCCTACTGTTAATTCATTACCATCTTTATCTGTTGCGAAAACCAAATTATCTTTGGGTGACCACTTATCTCCTACAGATAATGTAGCGTCCTTTACTTTCAAGTTTGTTTTATTCTCTTTCACTGTAATCTTCGCCAAACTTGTAACACCTTCATAACTATATTTCACTTCGTATATGCCTGCTTGATTAGAATTGACAAAACCTTCTACTTTTATATTTTGAAAATCTATTACATTTCCTTGTTTATCAAATGCACCATCGAAATTATCTATAGGACCCCAATTATCTCCCGTATAAATTATAGAATCGTGGACATTGATTGCACTGTTGTCTATCTTATCATATATAAACGTAATTCTTTTTATGGGTTCGGAAAACTCCATACTACCTGATGCGGGATCTCCTTCTACTCCAGTGTTTTTATACCCCTCAATATCAATCGGCATCACTTCATAAGGCACGGGCTGAGGGAGCTCTTCTAAACTCCAATCAAACTTTGATACATAATCGGTATTTCTCTCCTTAGGTTTTAACTCATTTCCCAAAGAGTCTTTATAAGATATATAAATCACTCCTATGTTGTCATACACGATATCATAAGTTTGCGGGTACGCTTCATATTTTATGCCCTCAGGAAGATTACTTATCTTTTGCCATCCCCTCATTTCAATCCAATAAAGGTCTCCGTCTGCAGATTCTCCAATATTTCCAATAATTGTTTGTGGCTCTGGTTCCCACCCATCTACAGGATCTTTAACAAGATTTCCATAGGTGTCTACATATCGAAGTGTAATACTTCCAGTTTGCTTAGCCTCAACTTTTACTTTTGCGATTTCGCTCAAGCTTCCATTTTTGTATGTGATTTCATATACTCCTGCTGTGCTTGTGTCTACTGTTCCTTCGACCTCTAGATTACCGACTGTTAATTTATTTCCGTCTTTATCCGTTGCTGAGAAAAAGTTGTCTTCTGATACCCATTTGTCTCCTACATACAACGTAGAATCTTTTACTTTTAACATTGCTTTATTTTCTTTATTGGTATCCTCTGATTGATTAATGGCATTCTTATTTTTCACATTACCATCTATTATATCTTCTTCATCAAGTTCCCCTGATTGATTGCTAGTATCTTCGCTATCAGTTAAAGAATTGATTTTGTTACCTTCTGATACATTGTTTCCTGTACTTTGATCTGTTTCCTCTGCATATGACAGCACAGGCGTTACAAAAATCTGTCCCATCAATAAACATACACAAATATACTTCATTAATTTCATTCATTAATCCCCATTTCTTTAATTCTTGAATGTATATGAATAAACGTAAATACTCATATAACTTACAATTCTTTTTTTTGATTAGGAAGTGTAACACATGTTCTTTAGTATTCATCCAAATATAACTTCAAGTATTCGCCAGTTTTTAAATTGCTATTGACTCACTCTAGATTGATGATGGTCTCATCACGCATCAACCAAACCTCTTTAAACGATTCTAAGGTAATACTTTCTTCATGAAAATATTTTCTAATTGCCTTTTTAAGAACTTGTTCACTTGTTTCCATACCTACTATCAAATGATTTCCTTACACTTCAATTTATGTGTAATTTTGTCATCTAAGTGCTTTGATTTGTGATAAACTAGGGTGTTTTTTTATACTTTTCAAGTGTAAATTATATATTAGAATAGATTACAGCCTTGTTAGTAGCAATATAGTATCATAATATAGCGTTTTCTGATTATCCACATTTCGTGAACTTTAGCGCAACAAGGATAATGAAAAAAATACATTTTTCCTGTATTTTTTTTTAAAATAACATATAAGCTTTTAATTTAGGAGGAGAATGATGAAAACCATTGGGTATGCCCGTGTAAGTACAGTACATCAACAATTGGACTCACAATTAAATGCACTAAAGAGGTATGGTTGCCATAAAATTTATATCGAATTTGATAGCGGAAGAAACATACAAAGAAAAGAACTTTCCAAAGCATTAAATGCATTAGAGCCTGGAGATACATTTGTTATCTTTAAATTAGATTGACTATCACGTGGAACCAAACATTTACTTAGGTTGATGGAACATTTTAATGATAGAGATATCAATTTTATCAGTATTCAAAATAATATTGATACAAGTACTTCAATGGGTAAATTTTTCTTTACGATTATGAGTGCTTTTGCCGAAATAGAAGCTGAACTCATTCGGGAACGTGTTCTTTCAGGTATGGATGCTGCTAAAGAAAAAGGAAAAGTATTGGGTAGACCTGTAGAAAATAAATATATTTATGAAGTGATTAATGACTATTTGAATACAAATTTATCCATAGTTGAACTAGCCAAAAAATACAATATCTCTAGACCTACCGTGTATAACTATTTACAAAGAAAAAGGTATTCCTAAGCGAAAATAAGCTTCACTCAGGAATACCTTTAATTTGTTTCTAAAATTTCATCTCTAATAACCTGGTTTAAATATAACCCTAATTTTTCCCATGAACCTTGATCAAATACATCTCTAAAATAGAAAAATTTTTTCTTATCATACCCATGTGTATCTGAAATCACTATATCTGCTTCTAGGTAGTTATTTGTAATCTGAAGTACCTTTTGATTGTAATTATGTTTAATTGCGTTTTCAATAATCGATTTATATTCTGGTCGATGAAAGAATTCAACATAAATTTTCTGACTTAAAGAAAGCTCTAAATTTAAATACCCACTGATTACTTGCGTAAAGCTATACTTAACTTTTTCGTAAGACGCATCGTGTTTATAATCAGTGAGGCTGTTATCAATACATTTTCCTATAAAACATTCTTTATCACCAAGTAATGGAGGAACATTATATAATGGCATAAATTTATATAATCCCAAATAATAAATAACAACAAACCGGTTACATAGACTATAAAGCAATATATTATTAGTCTCTTCCGATAGTTCGTATCGTCTATTTATCAATTTTAGTATGTTATCGCAATTTTTTGCTATCGAATTATTTGTCAATGAGAGTATATGTTTTCCTAAAATTTCTTTTTCATCATCTGTTCTTACTTCTTGTGAAAAATAATTAATCAGAAAAGCCAAATGAATGATTTCTTCTTGAAGCTGCGTATCATTATTTACAACTTCTTCTTTTAAATATTTTAGATATAAATTAATTTCTATTTCTCTATTAATGGCATTGCCTAATTCACTAACTTCTGTATTTAAATTTGTTATTTTGTATTTATTCTTTAAAGCTAACTCATAAACTGCCAAAATAGAGTTTACGCGATTCTTACCAACTGGGGACAATCTCTTATATCTGTGTGAATCAATATAAAATTGTGTATTCATTATTTCATTTTGAGAAATTGATGTAAATAACCATTGATTTCCTTTAGAAGCAACAGATACGGCTAAATAATGGAGAATTCTTATGGTAGACTCGTTTCCATCCAATTTGAAAAAAAAAGCATTTTCTTTTTTTAATTGAATACCATAATTCATATGTTTAAAAAATTGCTTTAACTTACCAAATAATTTATATGTATATGATTCACTATATGATAAATCATTTGCCATTATCACAATACTAAAAGTTCTTTTTTCAAGAACGAATAACAGTACTCTATATAAACTTGATTCTAGTAAATATTTTACTCTAAAATCATTAATCAACTCTACATATTCGTTATCTTTAAGTTTTAATTTAAATTGTATAATTTCTCTATCCACAGATAATTCATTTCGTTGGTCTGACCGAATTACATTCATCTCTTTTATCAAACTCAATACAATCTCTTTAATTTTCCGTTTAGAAATTTTTAGTTTCATCTCAAGGCTGCTAAATGTAGTCATCCCTGACTCTAATTGCTTCAAAATAAACAGCTTATCTAGCTGAGTTTTTGATAAAAATAAACTAGATAATTCAAAAGGTACCAAGTTAATCCCCCCTTAACATAGATAATATATCATTTATATTATTTATAGTAAAAAAATATCTCTTTTAAATGAGAAGTGCTTGTTTTCCTCTTAATTAGCCTATCTATCAAAAACTTATATTATGAATTCTCTTTAAAAAAACCAAAAAAAGCGACAATTTCGTCACTTTTTTTGGTTTGATTTTGGGAATCCAGAAGTAAAAATGTTAGCTTATTCCTCTGATTTTTTTGTTGACTTAATGTATTTTGGTACCAAGATTTTCAATTATTTCCGGTACATCTTAAACTCCAAAAACAATTCATTATAATACGACAGCATTCGTTTACCGAGGTTATCATATACTTCTAAATTATTTAATTCGTCCATATCCGGATAAAAACGTTCATCACTCGAAATTTCTTTTGGTAACAATTGGACGGCTTTTTCGTTTGGTGTTGCATAGCCAACATATTCGGCGTTAATTGCGGCATTTTCTGGTTTTAGCATGAAGTTAATAAATTTATGCGCGCCATCGACATTTTTTGCCGTTTTTGGAATGACCATGTTATCGAACCATAAATTGGAGCCGTCTTTTGGAATAACATATTCTAAATCTTCATTTTCACTGAGCATTTCCGCGGCTTCTCCGGAGAAAGTAACCGCGACACCTGCTTCATTGTCCGCCATGAGAAGTTTAATCTCATCGCCAACAATTGCTTTAACATTCGGTGTCATCGTTTCTAGCTTGTCTCTGGCAGCTTGTAGGTGAGCTTTATTCGTATCGTTCAGTGAGTAACCGAGACTATTCAACCCAAGCCCCATGACTTCACGCGCCCCATCAATCAGCAAAATTTGGTTTTTTAATTCGGGATCAAATAGCGCATTCCACGTATCGAAATTTTTGTTCGGGAACATCTCTTTATTATAAATAATGCCAAGCGTTCCCCAGAAATACGGCATCGAATATTTATTATCGTCATCAAACGACAAGTCCATAAAACGCGGATCAAGGTATTTTTCATTTGGTAATTTGGAATGATCAAGTGGAATCAGCAAATTTTCTTCCTTCATTTTGCTAATCGCGTAATCACTTGGCACCGCAATATCAAAGGTCGTTCCACCTTGCTCAATTTTCGTCATCATCGCTTCATTAGAATCAAATGTTTGGTAAATGACCTTGATGCCTGTTTCTTTTTCAAATTTAGTAATGAGCGATGGGTCAATGTAATCGCCCCAGTTATAAATTGTCAGCGTATTGCTCCCAGCGTAGCCCTCAGAACGGTTCATCGTTGTTGCAAGTAGCATCATTAGGAGTGCCACGACAATGACTGGTACAAAAATTTTCAGCAGTTGCTTCATTCTTTCGTCGCCCCCGTCCGAATATTTTTACTTGTATTACGTTGGTTGATAAAGTAATAACCGATCACGAGAATAATCGTGAATAGGAAAATCAGTGTCGATAAAGCATTGATAGAAAGCGAAATCCCTTGTCTTGCTCGGGAATAAATTTCTACCGCTAAAGTTGAGAAGCCGTTTCCGGTTACAAAGAAAGTCACCGCAAAATCATCTAGCGAGTACGTTAATGCCATGAAAAATCCAGCTAAAACGCCCGGCATAATATACGGCAAAATAACTTTTGAAAGAACTTGCCACTGGCTTGCACCTAAGTCTCGCGCCGCATCCATTAACGTCGGGCTCATTTCTTGTAATTTCGGCAAAATCATCAATACGACAATCGGAATACTAAAAGCAATATGCGAAACTAAGACGGAAATAAAACCTAATTTTACGCCTAAAATCGTGAAAAAAATCAAGAAACTAGCACCGATAATAACGTCCGGGCTAACAATCAACACATTATTCAAACTTAAAAGCGAGTTTTTCGCAAAAGGTTTTGGCATAAATTTAATCGCCAGCGCCCCGCAAACCCCAATAATAGTTGCAATCACCGAAGAAAGCAGCGCAATTACAAACGTATTTAAAACAATAATTAGTAGGCGCGTATCTTGGAAAACTTCTTTATAATAGCCAAGCGTAAAGCCACTAAAATTATGCATCGTGCCGCCTTTATTAAACGAGTAAAAAATCAAATAGAAAATCGGCGCATATAAAATCACAAAAACAAGCACTAAATAAATCGTACCCCATTTACTTTTCTTCATTTACGCGCACCTCTTTTCTTTTTCGAACCTGTTAGGAACATAATTAAAATCATCGCAATAATTAAAAATACGCCAATTGTCGAACCCATTCCCCAGTCTTGCGTTACTAGAAAATGTTCTTCAATCGCTGTTCCGAGCGTAATCACACGGTTTCCTGCAATTAATCGTGTAATCATAAAGAGTGATAGCGCTGGAATAAAAACAGCCTGACACCCTGATTTCACGCCATCAGCAGTGAGTGGGAAAATCACCCGTCTAAATGTCGTCAAACTCGATGCGCCTAAATCACGCGACGCTTGAATCAACGTCGGATTAATTTCCTCAATTGCATTAAAAATCGGTAATATCATAAACGGAATAAAAATATAGGTCGATACAAATAAGAAACTAAAATCCGTAAATAAAATCTGTTTCGAGCCAATTCCAAGTATTTCCAAAAATTGATTCGCCGCCCCGTATGTCCCAAAAATCCCAATAAAGGCATACGCTTTAAGCAGCAAATTAATCCAAGTCGGTAAAATAATGAGTAATAACCACAATTGTTTATGCTTTAATTTCGTTAAAAGATACGCCGTTGGATAAGAAATCAACAACGTAAAAACAGTAATTAAAAACGCGTACCAGAACGAACTAGCTGTCATTTTTAAATAGACAGGGGTGAAAAAATGAATATAATTATCTACAGTAAAATTGCCATCAACATCAAAAAATGAATAATACACAATCAATAAAATCGGTGCGACTACAAAAAGTAAAATCCAAAGTACATAAGGAACAAGATAAACTGTACGGGTGCGTCTATTCATTACTGCACCTCATCGTAGCTATCAAGCCGCTTATCGAATTCTTCCTCCGTTTCCCCAAGACGCATAACATGAATTGCCTCTGGTTCAAACGCTAAGCCAATCTTATCACCCACACGAACTTTTCTTGTTGTGTGAACAAGCCATTCATTTCCATCAGTGTCGATACAACCTACTTCATAATGCACACCACGGAAAAGCATCCAGTCTACGGTTACTTGCAGTTGACCTTTTTCAGCCGAAGTAATCTCTAAATCTTCCGGACGGATAACTACTTCCACGACTTCATTTGGGCGGAAACCTTGGTCGACACATTCAAAACGTCTTTCCACAAATTCCACTTCGAAATCTTGTATCATTTTGCCATTAACAATGTTCGATTCGCCGATAAAATCTGCGACAAATTTATTAATTGGCTCGTCGTAAATATCAATTGGCGTACCACTTTGTTGAATTTCGCCTTTATTTAACACAAAAATTTCATCACTCATCGCAAGTGCTTCTTCTTGATCATGCGTCACAAAAATAAACGTAATTCCAAGACGCTTTTGCAAATCGCGCAATTCATATTGCATTTCCGTACGTAGTTTTAAATCAAGCGCTGACAGTGGTTCATCAAGCAAAATAACTTCTGGTTCATTGACAATTGCCCGAGCAATCGCGACACGTTGTCTTTGTCCACCAGACATTTCGCTAATTTCTCTTTTTTCGTAGCCTTTTAAGTTAACAAAGCGCAGTGCTTCTTTTACTTTTTCGTCAATTGCTTCTTTTTTCAACTTTTTAATACGAAGTCCAAAAGCCACATTTTCATACACATTTAAATGTGGAAATAAAGCATAATCTTGGAAAACGGTATTTACCGGTCGTTTGTTCGCTGGAATTTGGTTAATTACTTTTTCTCCAAGGAAAATTTGTCCTTCTGAAGCTTCTAAAAATCCAGCTATTAAGCGCAAAATAGTTGTTTTCCCGCAACCAGATGGGCCGAGCAAAGTATAAAACTTCCCTTTTTCTATTTCAAAGCTGACATTGTCAAGCACTGGTGGATCATTATCAAATTGTTTTGTTACGTTTTCAAACCGAATAATTGTTTCTGTCACAATCATTTACCTCCCTTATAAATATGAATCTGTCGCTACTAAGATGAGTATTGCTTGTTCATTCGATCGATTAATTATTTGATGTTCATCTGCGGCGTGGAAATAAATTGCTTCTCCTTTTTTGGCTACATACTCATTTCGACCAAGCAGCACGGTCACTTCCCCTTTTAACACGTAGGCAAAAGTTTCTGAAAGTGATGGTTCGAAGCTTTTAAAACAGCTATTTGCCTCTATTTCAAGTAGCACTGGCTCCATTTCTTTTTCATTCGATTCTGGAACAAGCCACTTTATTCTGTAACCTTTTTCTTCATCTTCAAAGAAAGTATGCTCTAGTTCTCCGTAAATTACTTTTTGATTGTGTTCTTCTTCATCAAAGAAATCTTTCGGAGTAGAACCTAACACTTCCAAAATAGCAAATAACGTTTCAATGGAAGGAGAACTTAAATCTCGCTCTAGTTGAGAAATATATCCCTTCGTCAAATCCGTTCGTTCGCCTAATTCTTCTTGTGTCAAATTCTTACTGAGCCTAAGATTTTTTATGCGTTTGCCAATATCCATGTCAATGTCCTTTCTTTCAAGTTTAGTGATAGTAAACCTCAAGTCATAGAAGTTTACTAATATTAAACACAAAGTTTACTTACAGCAAGCTACATTATACAACAAAGCTTCCACATGAACAATAGTTTTTTTGATTTTTCCTAAGATAGACAACCTTTGTTTTTAGTGCTAAAATTTGGTTATAAAATGAACATAGGTGGACAAGCATTCATGAAAAAACATCGCTTTTCAAAATTCAATATCAATGCAGGTAGTGTTACACTTTTGGTTATGTTTAGTTCTTTTTTTATTTTGTCAGTAATCCTATCTATTCTATTTTCCATGACATGGGAATTTTATGCTATTCTTTCAGCATTAGTCATTATTAGTTTTTTTAATTTCAAGAATTTTTTTCCTGGAGAAGTGGCTGTTAGTGAGGAAGCTTTCTACTACAAATCAAAAGCATATCCTTACAGCAAATACATTATCGAATGTGATGCAAAATTAATTCGTTTTAAGAGTCCTAGTGCGAGAGCAATGCCTTATTACCGAATTGTTATTATCAATAAAGATACACGCGCGGAGAAACTAATTAAAGTACACAATGCAGCGCGTAGATACAAAGGCGCAAATAAGCAGATGCAAGTCGAAATGGAAGAATTACGTGATCAACTCAAGCAATATCAATCTTAACTAAAACATCCTAGGCGGTACACAAATATGAAAAACTATCCTTTCTTCAAATATAATATGAATATCAAAACTTTTTTTACGTTCATCGTTGCCTTAGCTATCTTGGGTCTTGGTCTCTACTTGTTTATTACTTATGAAGTCTTACGGGTTTGGCAATTTTGGCTTTTATATGCCGTTTTTGTTATTTCAACTATTAACATCTTCTCCACTTATGTTAATGGTACTGTCTCTATTAATAATCGCGCGCTATTTTACAAAAGAGGATTTTCGGATAAAAAATATCCTTTTAGTCAATATATGCTGGAATGTGATACTCTGTTGCACGGTCGGACCATTTCTTTTCTTCCCTATTACACTATCAATATTCTTAACTTAGAAACAGGGAAAGAAGAAAAAATTAAGCTCCGAAATGCCGCCATTGTTCACAAAAATGGCAGAAAGAACTTCCATTTGGAAATAGAAAGTCTCGCTGAACAATTAAAAAAAATACAAGCTTAAATAGAAAGCCCTAAGAACATCGTGTTGTTCTTAGGGCTTTTTCTTATTCTAAAAAGTCATCATATAAATACGTTTCAATCATATTTAAATTTTGGCGTAAGTCTCGGGCTAACTCTCTCGAGATTCCGCCTTTTTCAAACATATTCTGAATAATATCACGTTCTAATTGGAAAGCCACCACTTGGACTTCGCGTTTTTTCTGTTCGAATTTTGCTCGCTTACCTCTCGGACTGTGCTCTTTTCTCACGCGTTCTAAGAAAATAGTGTGTTCGGTAATTAGTGGTCCAATGATATCGGCATTTTCTTTCGTTAACTGTTCTTTGAGTTTAGAAATTATGAGTATTTCATTATCTTCGCGTAATTGGCGAATTGCTTGGAATCGTTCGCTGTCTTTAGAAATACCTTTTTTCACTTTATGCGTGATTCTACCCCATTTTTTCGGATGAATGACAAGCATCATGAGACGATAAAGGAACATCCATGCTGTTTTTACTTTTGTCCGGAAGCGTTGTTTGATCGCTTGTTCCATCATATTAAGATAGTGTTGATAACGATAGCTATCTGTAGCAACAATGCGTCCTTCATCGGTCATTTTTTGGGTGTTTTCACGTTCCCACTGGATGATTTCTAATCGTTTGGCGCGTTCTCTTTCATCCATGCCTCGATTCGAACTGTTATTTTGCTGTAAATCGTAAATTCTTTTGCGATAATCTTCAATTACTTCATCCGTTGCTGCTTTCGTTTCAGGTAGCGTCTGCTCTTTTAATTCTCTAATCACATTTCTCAAAATTCGAATCCGGGTTGCAATTTCAGCTCGTTCATCTTCCGTTGTTACTTCTTCACTTTTGGCAAGTAACGGTAAAATAAATGTTGCAATCACTAACGTACAAAGAATAACACCTGATGCGATAAAAATAATTAGCGAGCGCTGCGGAAATAGTGATCCGTCATCTAAGAAAAACGGAATTGCGAGCGCACTGGCAAGCGTAACCGCCCCGCGAACACCTGAAAGCGATGTGAGAACAACGGGCCTAAATTTAGGTAGTTGTGTTTTTTTATTTTGTTTCTGCCTTTGCTTCGCGCCGATGCTCCATGATATGTATACCCATAAAAAGCGCAGTAAAATTAAGGCCGCCGTGATAGACAAAATGTAAGCCATCACTTGTAAATTACTACTTCCTGAATCATTCCAAACTACTTCAGTAATCGCCGGAAGTTGTGTGCCTAAAAGTAAAAATACTAAGCCATTTAAAACAAAAATGATCACCGACCAAGTACTTTGCGAAACGACATTTAATTTCACCAACTGAGGATCCATTTTCTTTTGTTCCATCGAGTGCATAATCCCGGCTGCAACAACTGCCAAAATCCCAGAAACATGGATTTCTTCTGCCGCTAAGTAAATAATAAATGGTGTTAAAATTTGGATAAGCATATGAAACGTAACATCTTCCATTCCAAGGCCGCGAACCCATTTTAACAATCGGAATTTTAACCAACTCAAAATGAGCCCAACTAAAATACCACCAATCGCAATAACAAAAAAGCTGATACTCGCATCCATTAAACTGAACACGCCGGTCACCATCGCTGCAATCGCGAACTGGAATGCCACTAGTCCTGACGCGTCGTTGATTAATGCCTCACCTTCGAGCAAGTTCATAATCCGTTTGGGTAAATTAATCCGCCCAGAAAGGGAACTAACGGCTACCGCATCCGTTGGCGCAAGAGCTGCTGCTAAGGCAAAAGCTGCTGCCAGTGGAATCGTCGGAATCATCCAATGGACAAAATACCCAATCACGACAACCGTTGCAAATACAAGTCCGAGCGCTAATACTAAAATCGGCATTCGCATACCCCAAAGAGCTGCTTTATCCGTCTGTCTACCATCATTAAATAGCAAAGGCGCAATAAACATTACTAGAAAAAGTTCCGGATTTAGTTGCAAATCAAACGTAATCGGCATAATCGCAATTAATACACCAAGACCGATTTGAATTAGCGGTACCGAGACAAAGGGAACAAACCGGTTGAGTAAATTAGAAATAAAAATCGCAACAAGTAATGCTAAAACATATAAAAATATCTCCAATATGTATCGTCCCCTTTCGTTTTTTCTCGTATATTATTATGAAGCAAAATAAACTATCTCGCAAATATAAAACAGCTTTATTTCTTTGCATCCATCCCACTTGCAAAGAAATAAAGCTCCCTATTAGATTATTTTTCTTTTTCTTTTTTATATTGATCAATTTGATCGTTTAAGTTTTTCATTTTTTCGTCTAAATGGGTGATAATTCGTGCGGCGTCTTGTAATTCTTTTACTAACTCCTCTGGCGCTTCTTGTTGATATTTATAATAAATTTTATGCTCCAAGCTCGCCCAAAAATCCATGGCAACTGTCCGAATTTGGATTTCCACGGTCATTTTCTCGGAACGATTTGTCAGGAATACAGGTACTTCACAAAGTAAATGTAAACTCCGATAGCCATTAGGTTTTGGATTCGTTACATAGTCTTTTACTCGTTTGATAGTGATATCACTTTGTCCAGCAAGCATTTCGTGAATTCTAAAAATATCTGAAACAAAAGAACAAGTAATCCGAATACCCGCAATATCGTGTACATATTTTAGTGCATTTTCTGGCGTGATATCCACCTGTTTCTTTTCTAATTTTGCTCCGATACTTTCCAGCGACTTCACACGTGACTTCAAATGTTCCATTGGATTATAATCATGAATAAATTGAAATTCTTCATTCAATATCTTAAGTTTCGTGTTGACTTCTTCTAACGCAAAACGGTGAAGAAGCATAACATTTCGCCAATTTTTTAGCTCATCTACTGATGGTTGTTCCATGAGGACACTCCTTCCATATGTATAAACTTCCTATTCCATGTTACTACAAAATAGAGATCAGTGTAACTATATGTCTAAAGTTTCACCAGTTTCTCATGAATTTTTCATAAAAAAGCCTAGAATAAAAATTTATCCTAGGCTTTTCTTCTATTTATGAAGTTATTGGGCAACTAATTACTTCGTCTGTATTTGTGACAAGCAGTAGATTACGATTATAATACTGACCATCGCTTTTTAGAATCATGGTTTTTTCTGTGTCGTTGTAATCGATAGTTAGTGCTTCTTCTAAAAACATTTCTGTCCATCTTTTAATTAGCACTGGACCAATGTTTGATTCAATTTCGTCATCTTCCGCTGTTTTCTCTTCTACTAATCGCAATGTGAAAATACCGCTATTTTCGCAGGAACAGCCTTCTGTATCATAATACAAATGTAGCCGCCCTTCTAAATTCGACCGTAGTGCAGCAAGCCGATTTTTAGCGCTATCTGTAAATGTTATATACATAACTTATCACCTCTAACTCTATTATACACCCACATTTCCAACTTTTCCTTCGCACTGCTCACATACGATTAAATTCACAAATTAGACATTGGGTTTTCGTTCACTTGCGTGGTATGATAGGAGTGTATTTACAAAGGGGGAGAAACACGCAGATGACCGCTTATCCACAATTCGATGTTATTTTAAAAGCATTAAATTTGTCTAGCGTAGGAGTAATCATTACAGATCCTGAGCAAAAAGATAATCCAATTATTTTTGTTAACACTGGTTTTGAAAACATTACCGGCTATGCTAAAGAAGAAGCACTTGGCTCCAATTGTCACTTTTTACAAGGAGACGATACTGACAAAGAAGAAGTTGCAAAAATCCGTCATGCCATTAACCAAAAATCAACTGCGAATGTTTTACTAAAAAATTACCGAAAAGATGGTACTTCTTTTATGAATGAACTTACGATTGAACCGATTTACGATGATCATAATCATTTGTATTTCGTTGGTATTCAAAAAGATGTAACGACAGAGCACGACTATCAACAGGAACTCGAAAAATCGTTAACCGAAATCGAGAAACTTTCCACGCCTATTGTGCCGATCAAAGAAAATATTTGTGTGTTACCACTGATAGGCTCGCTAACACATGACCGTTTTCAGCATATGTCTGAATATGTGAGTGAATACATGGACCACGGCAAAGAAGATTATTTGATTATGGATCTTTCTGGTTTAGCTGAATTTAATGAAGATGCGGTAATGAATCTTGTGAAGTTCCACGGATTTATGAAATTAACTGGCGTAGAACTTATCATCACCGGAATTTCGCCAAAATTCGCCATGACATTAATTCGCTACGAAGAAAACCTAGCCAGCCTAACTACTTACAGCACAATCAAAGAAGCATTACAATTTTACTAAAAGATATTGCAAAATAGCCCATTTTCCGTTATTATGGGTAAATAATCAAATATAAACCCTCATCCAAATGGTGAGGTAGAGGTTGCGAGATGCACTAGTAATTTTTTCGAGGCGAAACAAAGACGCCGACGACAAAGAATGAACAGGTTGATCGCCGAAGTGACTATTTTCTCTTTGTTTAGAAATAGTTGTTGGGACAGTTTCCTAAAGGGGCTGGACTGCTATAAGAATTTGTCGAAATTTCTTATAGGTGTGCTATCTGACAAAATGATGTTGGTAAAATACGTAACAGCCAATTTCTTGCAGATTGGCTGTTTTTGCGCACTTCCTCTGATAATAGAAAGGGAGATTTATAGTGAAAAAAGAAACACATGGCGAGATTCGTCGTGACTTAAAAACAAGGCATTTGTCCATGATTGCCATTGGTGGTTCGATCGGGACGGGATTATTTTTAGCAAGTGGTAATGCGATTCATACTGCCGGACCTGGCGGCGCGTTGGTTGCTTATATCGCGATTGGAATTATGGTGTACTTTTTAATGACAAGTTTAGGCGAAATGGCTACTTATATGCCTGTATCTGGTTCATTTAGTACGTATGCTAGTCGATTTGTTGATCCGGCTTTCGGTTTTGCGCTTGGTTGGAATTATTGGTTTAACTGGGCCATTACACTTGCGGTTGATATTTCCACTGCTGCAATTATCGTTCAATTTTGGCTACCGAATACTCCTGCTTGGCTATGGAGCGCGATTTTCTTAATTTTGATTTTTGGCTTAAATGCGCTTTCGGTAAAAGCTTACGGAGAATCAGAATATTGGTTTTCGATTATTAAAGTGGCCACGGTTATTATTTTCCTTATCGTCGGCGTGCTTACTATTGTCGGAATTCTTGGCGGCGAAGTTATTGGCTTTTCTAACTTTACAGCTGGCGATGCTCCGTTTAAAGGTGGATTTTTTGCCATCTTAGGTACCTTCTTGATTGCTGGATTTTCTTTCCAAGGTACAGAAATGGTTGGTATTGCGGCTGGTGAAAGTGCCACTCCAGAAACCAGCGTGCCAAAAGCGATTAAACAAGTATTCTGGCGGATTTTGTTATTTTATATTTTTGCGATTTTCATTATTGGGATGATTATTCCTTATACTAACCCGAATTTACTTAGTGCCGAGGCAACAGATGTGGCAATTAGTCCATTTACACTCGTATTTGAAAAAGCTGGTCTTGCATTTGCGGCTTCCGTGATGAATGCGGTTATCCTGACTTCTGTTCTATCTGCTGGTAATTCAGGTCTTTACGCTTCCACAAGAATGCTTTGGGCAATGGCTCGCGATAAAAAAGCACCTAAATTCTTGGGTAAAGTAAACCGTCGTGGTATTCCGATGGCAGCTTTAATTGTTACGACGATCGTTGGTGCAATGACATTCATTACAACGCTAACAGAAAATGGCACAGTGATTTATACGTGGTTACTTTCTGCCTCTGGTTTAACCGGATTTATTGCTTGGGTCGGCATCGCTATCAGTCATTATCGTTTCCGAAAAGCATTTATCAAACAAGGACATGACTTAAGTGAACTAAAATATAAAGCAAAATTTTTCCCATTCGGACCTATTTTAGCACTGATTTTATGTATTTTAGTTATTGTCGGTCAAGATTACGCGGCATTTTTGAAACCAGAATTTACGAACCCTGCTTGGTGGCAAAAAATCGGTATTTCTTATATCGGCCTCCCTATTTTCCTTGTTTTCTGGTTATCTTTTAAATTTACAAATAAAACAAAAGTTATTCCACTGGAAGACTGCAAATTTGATCAAAAATAAAAAAACATCTCTTGTTCATTCATTTTTACTTGAATGATACAGGAGATGTTTTTATTTACTCTTTTTCAGTAAGGTTTCGACTTTTTTATTTAGGCGAATTAATTCTTCTATTTCGTTTTCGGTCAGGTTTTCGAATACTTTCATCATGGCTTTGTACATAAAAGCGTTTGCAGTGGAGCGTTTCGATAAGTCTTCTCCTTTTTTCGAAAGCTTGAGTGTTAAATCCATGCTGTCATTTGGAATTGTTTTGTTTAATTTCACTACTAAACCTAGGCTAATTAACCCGTCAACATTAGCTGCAGCCGAACTTCCAGTAATAATTAATCGTTTCGTTAAATCCGCCACTGAAATACCAGGTGTGCTGTATATCACATTAATCATGGCAAGTTGCTGAATCGTTAATCCTAAACTCGCCGCATTTTGATCGGCATATCCCGCTGAAATTCGCTGGATTGACCAATAAGTTTTTAATAGTTCACTAATATTTTCTGTATCTGTATTAATTCCTACCATCATCCAACCTCCTCTTGTAACCTATTCTACGCACTTTAACCGAAAAACTCAATCATATTTACGAAAAAAATATATTTATAGTACGATTTTATAGTTGCTTATTAAAAGTAAGTATGATATAGTTTACTTATAAACAGTTAAGCAATTGCTTTTCTAAGGCGTAAAAGTATTTTTTCTCAGGTTTAATTTCTTAGGATTTAGGCTAGATTATAAGAGAATGCTTTTATAAAAAAACATATTTGGAGGAATGAAACAATGACAGTAGAAAAATGGAACGTAGACCCAGCACATAGTTCAATCGAATTTCAAGTAAAACACATGATGGTATCAAAAGTAAAAGGTGCATTTAGCGATTTCACAGCGGATATCGAAATGGATCCAGAAGATTTAACTTCTGCAAAATTAAACTTCTCCGTTGCAGCCGCTTCTGTTGACACTCGTCAAGCGCAACGTGATGGACATTTGAAAAGCGAAGACTTCTTTAATGTAGAAAAATATCCAAACGTGACTTTCACGGCAACAAAAATCACAGCGGACGGCGATGATGAATACGAAGTGACTGGTGACTTAACTATTCGCGACGTAACCAAACCTCTTACACTAGAAGTAAGCTACGAAGGAACAGGAAAAGATCCAAATACTGGCAACATGGTAGCTGGCTTTGAAGCAAAAGGTAAATTCAACCGCAAAGACTTTGGCCTTAATTACAATGCTGCGTTAGAAACTGGTGGCGTACTTATCGGCGACGAAGTGAAATTAAACATCCAAATCGAAGCAAGCAAATAATGGTGGAAACTACGAATAGCTAGCCTATTCGTATTTTTTTTTGTAGCTTTATTCCCCCTTTTAAGCTAAAATAGTTCTATTGTTTAAAAAAGGGGGCTAACATCGCTATGGAAAATAAACAAAATGGACAGCTAGGCGGAATTATCGCTGGCGCTCTCGCTTATGTATGTTGGGGTGTCCTTCCGATTTACTGGAAGCTAGTCACAAATGTCCCACCAATGGAGATTTTGGCCTATAGAATTATATGGTCTTTTATTTTTATGTTATTTTTGATCGTTTGTTTGCGAAAAGCTTCGATGGTTTTTCAAGAAACAAAGGACGTATTGCTTAAACCAAAAACGCTGATTGCGATTATTGCGGCAGCTTTTTTAGTGACAGCGAACTGGTATTTATTCATTTATACGGTGAATAGTGGGCATGTGACCGAAGCAAGTCTTGGTTATTACATCAATCCACTTGTAAACGTACTTCTCGCAACAGTTATCTTAAAAGAACGCTTGAGTCGTGGCGAAATTATTGCTGTTATTTCTGCTACTATCGGTGTTTTAATCCTCACATGGCATCTTGGATCTGTTCCTTGGGCGGCAATCGGTATGGCTGTTACTTTCTCGCTTTACGGGCTAATTAAAAAAGTCGTTTCCGTATCTGTTTGGACTGGTTTAACCCTTGAGACAATGATTATTACGCCATTCGCGCTTATTTATGTAATCTTTTTCGCGACCAATGGATTAATGCAGTACGCGGCACAAACCAATATTATTTTAGTTGGCGCTGGTGTCGTTACAGCTATACCACTCCTTCTGTTTGCCACTGCTGCGAAAAAAATCAGCTATACAATGGTTGGCTTCCTGCAATATATCGGACCAACATTAATGCTCGCACTCGGCGTATTACTATTTAAAGAAAGTTTCGATCATATGCAATTGTTTGCATTCATGTTCATTTGGTTAGCACTGATTATTTTCACGATTTCTCACATTTATTCCGCAGCCAAAATCAAACAATTAGCAAACGCCGCAAAAAAATAAATGTTTCCCAGTCCCCTCTTTCGGGAATAATTCTTCTATCAAACGAGAATCTATTCCATAAAAATGAATAGGGGGCTTTTTTCATGAAAATTGGTATCATTGGTGCTACGGGCCGAGCTGGTTCGAGAATTTTAGAAGAAGCAAAAAATCGTGGTCACGAAGTAACAGCCATTGTTAGAAACGCCGGGAAAATCACGCAAACACACAAAGATATTAATATTTTACAAAAAGATATTTTTGATGTAACTCTTTCAGATTTATCAGACCAAAATGTCGTTGTTGATGCTTATGGCGTCAGTCCAGACGAAGCAGAAAAACATGTCACTTCCCTTGATCACTTAATTTCTGTTTTAAATGGAACTGTGTCTCCGCGCTTACTTGTCGTTGGTGGAGCAGCTAGTCTGCAAATTGATGAAGACGGAAACACGCTTTTAGAGTCTAAGGGCCTACGGGAAGCGCCTTACTATCCAACTGCACGTGCGCAAGCGAAACAATTAGAGCATTTAAGATCACATCAAGCAGAATTCAGTTGGACGTATATTAGCCCTTCTGCCATGTTTGAGCCCGGCGAACGCACTGGAGACTATCAAATAGGAAAAGATCATCTCCTGTTTGGTAGCGATGGCAATAGTTTTATCAGTATGGAAGACTATGCAATTGCTGTTTTAGATGAAATTGAACGACCTAATCACTTAAATGAACGCTTTACAGTAGCCGGAAAATAGACTTAAAGTCGAAGGATCAAAGTGATCCTTCGACTTTTTTGTACGAAATAAAACTCCCAATTGGCGAAAACTTCCTGTATACTATTGCTATATGCAAAAAAGGGAGGAAGAAAATGGTTCTACTTGGTGCGCTAGTGAATGGGCTTGGGATTTTGATTGGCTCTGTTATTGGCATGAAACTACATAATATCCCTGAACGTATGAAAGACACGGTCATGAAAGGGATGGGGTTATCCGTTATCGTCCTTGGCATTCAAATGGCATTTAAAACGAGCAACTCGCTTATTGTCATTTTAAGTATTTGTTTTGGAGCCGTTATTGGGGAATGGCTTAATATAGATTACCATCTGAATCAACTCGGGCACTGGATTGAACGTAAAGTCGGTGCCAAAGGAAAAAGTAATGTTTCCAAAGGATTTGTGACAGCTACACTTATTTTCGTAATTGGTGCGATGGGAATTATCGGTGCGCTTGATAGCGGCATTCGCGGAAATCATGATGTGCTTTACACGAAATCAGTAATGGATGGGTTTATCGCCCTTCTTCTTAGTACGACACTTGGTTGGGGCGTTATGCTATCGGCGATTCCAGTGTTTCTCTTTGAAGGTATTATCGCGTTATTCGCAACCCAGATTAATCAATTCGTTCCGGCAGACCTGATGACACTAATTATAAAAGAATTAACAGCTACAGGTGGGATTATGATTTTAGCAATTGGTCTAAACTTGCTTGGTTTAACCAAGATTCGGGTCGCGAATCTTGTTCCGGGGATTTTGGTCGTTGCGCTGATTGTTACCGGACTTTATTATTTTTAAAAGAAAAAAACAGAGAATCGCTCATCTCTGTTTTTTTAATTTCGTTTAAATGGCGCTTCTACATCTAAACTTATTAAATCTGTATATGTTTGCGGTTTTCGGTAGGCATTTCCCCACGTTTCATTTTCCCGGTAAGTTCGAATCTCGTCTAAATTAAATTCAGCAATAAAAATACCTTCTGAAACGTCGTCTGTTTCAATAATCGTATTATCGCGGTAATCCCCATTTTCATCAAAAACAATCGGGGAAAAAGCAGTGGATCTGCCCCATTTTTCGCCAGGATAGTTTGCCATCGCTACGCCAACCATGTTTTCAAAAGCACGAGAATTTAGTTGATTCAATCTGGCTGGATTCATATCGCATGCATTTGGAACGAGGATAATTTCTGCACCTTTTAGCATGAGAACTCTGGCGCTTTCTGGAAACTCGCGATCATAGCAAATCATGACCCCCAGCTTAATACCATCAAACTCACAAACTTTAAATTCCTCGCCACTTTGTAGTAATATTTCTAAAGAAAAATCACACGTATGGACTTTGGCATAGTCTAAAATTATTTCTCCTTTTCGGTCAATAATAATAGCAGTATTTTGTATTTTTTGTTCCGTTTTAGACAAATACGTAGCGCAAATGCCAATCTGCAACTCTTTGGCAAGTTTTTTCAGCGTTGAGACATATGCACTGTCTGCTTCGATTGCTTCATTTAACCACTTGAATCGTTCTGCACCAAAACCAGTAGCTAGTGGATGATTAAAAGCATCTTCAAAAGGTGGTGCATAACCGTTTGACCACATTTCTGGGAAAAGTACTAAATCTGCTCCTTTTTTATGTGCTTCTCTTATATATTTAATGGCTAATTTTAAATTGGCTTCCTTATTATTTGGTACTGCTTTTTGTTGGATTAATGCGATTTTTATAGTAGTCATATAGCGCCTCCCATTATTAAATCTTCATGTTATTATAACATTTATTCTTGGAAACAAAAAAACACCAACAACCCGAAAGTTATTGGTGTTTGCCATATAAAAACTTACATGCCACCCATAAAGAATGCTGTTGTTAGTTCTTGCATGAATGCCATATCGTTTTCCATTTTCCATAAAGAATCGTCATCTGGATCTGCTTTTAATTTAAGTGTAACTGTTTTAGCTTCTGATACTGCATCTGCGTTTTGAACAGCTTTCGTATAGATCTCCATTGTTTTTTCAGCCATTTTTTGATCATCTGTTGCAAGAGATGGATCAGCTGTTGCTGCTTTTGTTAATTCTTCTACTAATTCTGTTTGAACGCCTTTCATATCAAGCCCTTTAACAGCGAATTGAATTTCTGGACTTTCTTTGTCGTCATTTGTTACTTTAGTAGTATACGAAGTTTTTTCGTTTACTTGTTTGCGAAGTGCATCATAAAACTCATCCACTTGTTTGTCTAAGTTTACATCACTAGAAAAGCTTGCTGTAAATGTACTGATAAAGCTTTCTTTAAAACTAGTTTCAAATTCTTTTTCGAATTTAGAACCATCTTCACCGTATACATCTTTTACTTTATCCGTATCTTTATTGTAAACTACGGCATTAACAGTGATTTCCCCTGCTTTTTTTGGTTCTACCCTTGATGCGCCGCCACATGCACTTAATACAAGTACCATTGCTAGCACAAGAACCATACTAAATAACCCTTTTTTCATTAGTAAATCTCCCTTTCTTATTTGAATTCCACTTCATTGTACAGAATGAAAAGGGAAAAGCCAACTATTTCACAAAAAGTGTCATAAATTGTACATATTTCTGAATTAATTGAGGTGAAAGACTTGAATAAAAAAACAAATGCGTGTCGGATTTTAGATAAACAGAAGGTAAACTATGAACTACGTGAGTATGCGTGGAGCGAGGATGCCCTTGATGCGCTTCATGTTGCGGAAGAAACAGGGAATAATCCCGCACAAATTTTTAAAACCTTAGTCCTGACTGGTGACAAAACAGGAAATATCGTTGCGTGTATACCTGCCAATAAGACTTTGCATTTAAAACATTTGGCAAAGATTAGCGGCAATAAAAAATGTGAATTGATTGCGGTGGATACGCTAGAGAAGCTGACTGGCTATATTCGCGGTGGATGTTCACCGATTGGAATGAAGAAATTATTTCCAACGTTTATTGATAACAGCGCTGAATCGCTTGATACCATACTGATTTCGGCTGGAAAAAGAGGATTACAAATCGAACTAGCCCCTACTGATTTGAAAAAAGTAGTACGTGCGGAGTTTGCGATGATTACGGAAGAATAAAGTTTTTACAAGGGAGTTTCATTTTTATGGATATATCTGTTTATGTTGCAAGTGCATTTAGTAAGAATAATAAAGGTGGCAATAAAGCTGGTGTCGTATTAAACGAACCAACACTCACCACCGCTCAAAAAATGACCATCGCTAAACAACTAGGCTATGCGGAAACTGCCTTCCTAACAGAATCTAACTGCGCTGATTTTAAATTAGAATATTTTACCCCAAAAGAAGAAGTTGCTTTATGTGGTCATGCGACAATCGGTACTTTCGCGATTTTGATGCATTTAAATAAAATTCATAAGAGCCGGTATACAATTGAAACAAATAGCGGTGTCCTTACGATTACGATAAAAGAGGATACTATCTTCATGGAACAAAATCAACCAACTTTTTATGATACAATTCCCCCCAATAAATTAACAGGTTGTTTTGACTTAAATTTACTAAATACTAACTACCCTATTCAAATTGTGTCAACTGGTTTAAAAGATATATTAATTCCAGTTAAAAGTGAAGCAGATTTATATGCCCTAGAGCCAAATTTTGAAAAGGTTAAAGAGGTCAGTAAGCAGTATGAAGTTGTTGGAATGCATCTGTATACTTTTAGTGATGACCGGATTATTTGTCGGAATCTTGCTCCTCTTTTTGACATTAATGAAGAAGCTGCGACTGGGACCTCTAATGGTGCTTTAGCTTGTTATCTTTATCAACATCAATACTTACAAAAAGAACTTTATGTATTTGAACAAGGACACTCGCTACACTCCCCTTCCGAGATTTTAGTTAAATTAGATGTAACTGGTAATAACGAAATAGCTCGTGTATATGTAGGCGGCAATGGGTATTATAGTGAAACTAAATATTTAAGTATTGAATAGAAAAAATCCGCCCCGAGCAAGGGGCGGATTTTTAATTAGTCATTATCTGTTTGAACATGCTCGCTACTTGATGCAACATGTTTCACTTTTTGTGCAATGGCGCCAACTGGATCTGCATCCCGCGCTTGTTTTACTTTGTTTCCAATCATTTCGACTGGGGCGCTTTCTCGTACTTGTTTTGCTTTACCAAGGATTTTTTCTCTTGGGTTGAATCGTGTGTTTGTTTCTTTCTCTGTGACTACTTCTGTCGTTTCTAGTTGTTTTCTTGCTATAGAGAGCATTAATTTGATTCGATTTAGTTGGTTCACAGAGCTTGAGCCGGCATCGTAGTCAATGGACATGATGTTAGCTTCTGGATACATTTTTTTAAGCCCTTTAATCATGCCTCGACCAGTAATATGGTTTGGCAGGCAAGCAAATGGTTGTAAACATGCGATATTTGGTACGTTACTATCGAGTAATTCAAACATTTCCCCTGTTAAGAACCAGCCCTCACCCATTTTATTTCCGAGTGATAGTAATTGACTCGCTTTTTCAGCGATAGATTCGATACTTGCTGGTGCTTCAAAGCGTTCACTTTTCTTCAGTGCATCAGTTACTGGTTTGCGGAATTGATTAATGAGTGGAATCGCAACGCTTTGTTTCGCGAATGATTTTACTTTGGAACGACCAAATGTATTGGCTGCAAAGTGATCGTCATAACAACAATATAAAATGAAATCTGTTAAATCGGGAACAACCGCTTCTCCGCCCTCGTCTTCAATAACATCAACAATATTGTTATTAGCACCCGGATGGAATTTCACGAGAATTTCTCCAACGACACCAACTCTAGGCTTCACTTCATTTGTTATTGGTAAGTTGTCAAAGGCGCGAACCATTTCATTTGCTAATTTTTTATATGCTCCAAAAGAGTAATTTTCCATTAACGCACGACCAGCATCGAGATAATGACGGAACATTTTATTCGCGCTCCCTGGCTCCACTTCATATGGTCTAGTGCGGTAAAGCATCCGGTCGAGCGCGTCACCTAAGCTAATTCCGGCTAGGAAACGAACAAGAACTTTTGGCGTCATTTTAAAGCCTGGTTGTTTTTCTAAACCGTTGGCGTTAAGAGAAATAACTGGGATATGATCCAGGCCAGCTTCTCCGAGTGCTTTTTTCAGCATCGAAATATAGTTGGTAGCCCGACATCCACCACCTGTTTGCGTCATCAATACAGCTAAATTATTTACATCATAATCGCCGTGTTTCAGTGCATCCATCATTTGTCCAATCGTTAAAATTGCTGGATAACAAGCGTCATTATTGACGTAACGTAAGCCCTCATCCACTGCGCGCGGTGTAACTGCTGGTAACACTTCCAAGTTATAACCGCCCACTTTACAAGCAGCCTCTAACATTTCAAAATGGGTTGGAGCTAGCTGTGGCGCTAAAATAGTATATGTTTTCTTCATTTCCTTTGTAAATAATGGACGTTCTTTTGGTTTCGACATAATCCCTGGTTTCACGTTGTTTTTCTCACGTTCTTCCATGGCTGCTTTTAAGGAACGAACTCGGATACGTGCGGCACCAAGGTTGTTGATTTCATCGATTTTTAGTAATGTGTACACTTTGTTATGCCCTTCAATGATTTCTTGGCACATATCTGTTGTAATCGCATCAAGTCCACAACCAAAAGAGGTCAATTGCACAAATTCTAAATCTTCACTTTTAGCAGTAAAGCTGGCTGCACGATACAGTCTTGCGTGATATTTCCACTGATTTTCAACCCGAAGTTTATGGTCCATTTCTCCAAGATGAGAAATCGAATCTTCGGTAAGAACCGCCATGCCGTTCATTGTAATGAGTTCTGGAATTCCGTGGTTTACTTCTGGATCAATATGATATGGATGCCCTGCAAGAACAATCCCTTTGATTTTGTTTTTCTTAATGTAAGTAAGTGCCGCTTCGCCTTCTGCTTGAATGTCTTTACGGCAAAGTTCTGCTTCCTCTAGCCCTGCTTGAACTGCTTTTTCCATATCTGCGGCTGGGACTTCTGGGAAAGCGAGACTCATTTGTTCGATTAATGCTTTTTCATTATCTAAAGTTAAAAACGGACTAATCATTGGAATATTTTTCTCTTCTAAAGCATCCACATTGACACGAATAACTTCTGGGTAACCAGCCACAACTGGACAGTTAAAGTTATTCGTTGCTTCACCAAATTCCGGTTTTTCGTAAACGACAGATGGGTAGAAAATGCGATCTGCTTTTTTCTTGATTAAATCCATAATATGACCGTGTGTTAATTTGGCTGGAAAACAAACTGCTTCGGAGGCAATCGTTTCGATACCTTTGTCGTATAGGTTTTTGGATGATTTCGATGATAAAACCACTCGGAAACCTAAGTTCGTTAAAATCGTATGCCATAGTGGATAGTTTTCAAAAACGTTCAATGCGCGTGGAATACCAATGGTCCCTCTAGTTGCTTCTGATTTTTTCAGCGATTTGTAATCAAAGGTACGTTTTAGTTTATACGCATATAAATTGGGCAGTAAATTACGCTTCGTTTCGACACGTTCCCCGCGTTCACAACGATTTCCACTAACAAACATCCGGTCATCGCCAAATCTTGTCACTGTAAGCTGACACGTGTTACTACAAAGATTGCAGCGCGACTGCGAAGTTTCTGCGCTAAATTCACGTAATTTTTCTAATACGAGCATCTCCGTTACTTCGCCAGTTTCGTAATGTTCGCGGGCAATTAAAGCGGCCCCGTATGCGCCCATCATTCCGGCGATATCCGGTCGAACTACTTCACGTCCAGTTAACAGTTCAAAAGCACGCAAGACTGATTCGTTGTAAAAAGTTCCACCTTGAACGATTACTTTTTCGCCAATGTCTTTCGGACTGCGGAGTTTGATTACTTTTTGTAACGCGTTTTTTACGACTGAATAAGCAAGACCCGCAGATAAATCTTCCATGCTCACGCCTTCTTTTTGCACTTGTTTCACTTTGGAATTCATGAAAACGGTACAACGGGAACCTAGGTCTACAGGAGCTTTTGCTTCCAACGCCCGAGCCGCAAACTCTTCAATGGATAAATTAAGTGTTTGCGCAAATGTTTCAAGAAACGAACCACACCCGGCCGAGCAAGCTTCATTAAGCATCAAGCTATCCAGTGCGCCTTTCTTAATTTTCATACATTTCATATCTTGTCCGCCAATGTCTAAAATAAAATCAACATCAGGTAAAAATTCACGAGCAGCACGATAATGCGCCACTGTTTCAATTTCGCCAACATCAATTTTTAGCGCGGCTTTAATAAGCGACTCGCCGTAGCCTGTAATTCCAGACTGCGCAACTCGAACTTTTTCCGGTAAAATTTCATATAAATCACTCGTTGCGTCAATAACTGATTGAAGCGGATTCCCATTATTACTAGAATAAAACGAGTAAAGAATTTCATTGGTTTGGCTCATTAAGATTAATTTGGTCGTGGTTGATCCTGCATCAATGCCTAAATAAGCATCCCCTTCATAATCTTCCAGTTTTGTTCGTTTGGCTTTCATTTGATTATGACGCGCACGAAAATCTTCTAAGTCTTCTTGCTTTTCAAAAAGTGCTGGTAAAATGACCGTATCCGTCGCCATCGTGGTCATATCCATATTGGAAAGTCGGTAAATCATATCATCTACTTTTAAAGGTACATCATTTAATCCAGTAAAAGCTGTTCCAAGTGCAATAAAATATTCCGCGTTTTGAGGCGCAATAATATCACTATCTTTCATCTTCAATGTTTCTGTAAAACGATAGCGCAACTGATCAAGGAAAGTAAGTGGTCCTCCAAGAAACGCTACTTTTCCGCGGATTGGACGTCCACAAGCAAGCCCACTAATCGTTTGTGTCACGACACTTTGGAAAATGGAAGCGGCTATATCTTCTTTTCTGGCCCCTTCATTAAGTAACGGTTGCACATCTGTTTTGGCGAATACGCCACATCTGGAAGCAATCGGATAAATCGTATTCGCATTTTGCGCCAGTTCGTTTAAACCTGTTGGATCTGTTTGAAGTAGCGTGGCGATTTGGTCAATAAAAGCACCCGTTCCACCCGCGCAGGCATTATTCATTCTTTGCTCAATTCCACCACTGAAATAAATAATCTTCGCATCTTCCCCGCCCAGCTCGATTACTACGTCTGTCTCTGGAATTACTTGCTCCACTGCTTCCGTACAAGCAATTACTTCCTGCACAAAAGGTACATTCAAGAATTTAGAAATCGCTAATCCGGATGATCCCGTAATTTTGAATGTCATTTCTGTCATACCACATTTTTTTTGCATATCCTGCATGATTTCTAATGTAACTTTTTTAATGTCTGAATAATGTCTTCTGTAGGTTTGAAATAAAATATCCCCCTGGTCATTAAGTGCTACGGCCTTTGCTGTTGTTGATCCCACATCTAATCCTGCATGAATCATTTTCTCATCCCTTTCATTACGCACTACTTAATATGTATGTAACTTCACATATTATCCGTCATTTGTACGTTGCTTCACATAAATAGTTATTTTTAAAAATGAGTGAGTACTCACTCGATATGCGAGAATACGACAAAATGCTCTAAACACCTCTCATTCTACACGATTTTTTTCATTTGTAAAGAATTTCGCGGAGCATTTTCATGCCGAAAAAAAGCAAGCATTCCCTAAAATAGCTCCATTTAGCGAATGCTTGCTCAGTTATTAATTATGTCGAATTTTTGTCTTTCGGTTGGATGCTTTTAAAACTTGATAAGCGATAGCTAAAATCAAGAACCATACTGGTGTAACGAAAAGTGCTATTCTTGTATCTGCGGCAAAACCGAGGATAACTAGTAATCCTCCGAAGAAAATCAAGCTAACCCAGTTCATTAAAGGCGATAAAGGCATTTTGAATTTACTTTTTTCTGCGATTTCTGGATGTTTATGGCGAAAACGTAAATGCGCCACTAAAATAATACCCCAAACCCAGATAAAGCAAATCGTCGCGATACTTGTTACTAAAATAAATACTTGTTCTGGTAAGAAATAATTTAAAAACACACCGATAAGTAAACATGCTGTAGAAGTAATTAATGCCGTTGCTGGAACCCCATTAGAGCTCAAATGATGCATTTTTTTCGGTGCTTTTCCTTCTGCTGAAAGAGTGTAAAGCATCCGGCTTGTACTGAAAATCCCACTATTACAGGAAGACATAGCAGCCGTTAACACCACAAAATTAATAATGCCGGCAGCTGCAGGAATCCCGATCATCGAAAAGACGCTTACGAATGGGCTTGTGTTTGGATCAATATTGCTCCACGGATAAATCGACATTAATACGAGTAACGCACCAATATAAAAGATTAAAATCCGAATCGGAATATTATTAATGGCTTTTGGAAGTGTACGTTCTGGATCATCCGCTTCTCCTGCAGTAACCCCAACAAGCTCAATTCCGACAAAAGAAAATGTCGCCATTTGGAATGCTAGCAAGAACCCGGCAATTCCATTCGGGAAAAAGCCACCATAATCAACTAAATTAGAAAATGATGCTGTACTTGTGCCATGTTTGTAACCAATGAATACGAGTACAAATCCAATAACAATTAAGGCAATAATAACAACCACTTTAATAATCGCAAACCAAAATTCGATTTCACCAAAAGCTTTAACGGTTGCTAAGTTGAACAATAGAAGTATTAAAACACATGCAAGTGCTGGAATCCATTGCGGTAAGTCTGGCACCCAAAATTTTACGTACATGCCAACTGCTGTAATTTCTGCAATACCTGTCACAATCCAACAGAACCAATAGGTCCAACCAGTAATAAAGCCAGCCCACGGTCCAATAAATTGCTCTGCAAATTCTGTAAATGATCCTGTTGTTGGGTTATGTATTAATAATTCACCCAAAGCTCTCATAACAAAGAATAAAATAGCCCCAATAATTAAGTAAACTAACATGATAGAAGGTCCGGCTAAATGAATTGACTTCCCTGCTCCTAGAAAAAGCCCTGTACCAATTGCTCCGCCAATCGCGATTAACTGAATGTGTCTATTTTTCAGTCCTCTTTGCAATTCTTCTTTTTGCTCTTCCATCCTAATTCATCCCTTTCGAGTAATTAACAAAATAAAGTGCCGAGTTAATTCAGCACTTTATCGATCAATCTACTTCTCTACTTTACCAATTTATAAAGGGATTAGCAATCTTTTTATGTGTTTGTATTGGTCTAGACAGTTGATAATACTATCTTAATATCATTAGTAAGAAATAATTTTTTCACAAACTTTTTAGAATTCTGCAGCACTTTCCTGCGCTACCGCTTTAGCAGCTGCAACGATTTCCGCTTCTTTGCTCGGATTGTGATCAATTCCTTCTACAAAGATGGATGGTACAACGTTAATGCCGATAAATTGTAAAATAGTACGTAAATAAGGTTCTCCGTGAGTAAATGAACTTGTTGGTCCAGCAGAATAAATACCACCGCTACCATGGATTAGGATTGCTTTTTTATCTTTTAAAAGTGCTTCTGGACCGTGGTCAGTATAACGGAAAGATTTTCCAGCAACTACAAAAGTATCAATATAAGCTTTTAATAATGGCGGAATTCCAAGGTTCCAAAGTGGGAACACAAATACATATTTGTCCGCTGCTAGGAATTGCTCTGTAAGCGAATTATAGGCGTTTAATTTTTTTTGTACATCTGGCGCTAAATCAGTGAAAGCTTTTCCAGCTTGTAATTCTCTGCCAGCTGTCATTAATTCTAAATCTAATAGTGGTACTTCTGTATTATATAGAACTAATTCTTCTACTGTATCAGAAGGATTTTTGGCTTTATATTCAGCCATAAATGTTTCGGCAACTTGCGAGCTTCTTGATACTTCATTTGGAAGTGGTGACGCTTTAATAAATAGTACTTTTGACATTATGAACACCTCATCGATTTTATTTGTTCCTTCTATATAATAGTACTATCTAGGGAGCTAGTCAATTTGATTTTCAGTAAATAAACATTGACATTTTCACTAGTCATGCTAAGATAAATACAGAATTCTAGAGTGTATTGCTCGTTTATAATACACTAATCGTTCACCGATACACTAAATGGAGGTTTTATAATGAAGCGTATTGACCGTATTTATGAATTTATTTTAGAAAATCCTTCCACTAAGACCATTCGCGAGCAATTAGAGAAGAATGAAGGCTTTACAGCTAGTACTATTTCAGAAACATTGTCTATTTTGAGAAATAACGTCAGCATGGAATTGAACGAACTTCACAGACAAGGAAAAATCATTAAAATCGTTGGCCGACCAGTGCTTTATTTTCCTAAAAGAGCTGTTGAAGATGAAATTGGACGCACTCTTTCCGATAATGAATTGGAGTTTGATAGCTGTGAGTCCCTTTTAAAAATGCTGAAACCAAGCATTGTCGAAAGAAGCCCTTTTGATGATTTAATTGGCGTTAATGACAGCCTTAAAACCCCTGTAGAGCAGGCCAAAGCTGCTGTACTCTATCCACCAAATGGTTTACATACAATGATTCTCGGACAAACTGGTGTTGGTAAGACACTTTTTGCTAATTTAATGTATCGTTTTTCGCAACATGCCAAACGTCTTCCTGCCGATGCACCATTTATTATTTTTAACTGCGCCGATTACTATAATAATCCGCAACTTTTGATGTCCCATATTTTTGGTCATGTGAAAGGTGCTTTTACCGGTGCTGACAATGACAAAGGTGGACTTGTAGAAAAAGCGGAAGGTGGAATTTTGTTCCTTGATGAAATTCATCGTCTCCCCCCAGAAGGTCAAGAAATGATTTTTTACTTGATGGATTCTGGTACGTATAATAAACTCGGCGAAACCGACCGGACCCGAAAATCAAACGTTTTAATTATCGGAGCTACTACCGAAAATCCGGAATCTTCGCTTTTAAAAACATTTATGCGTCGTATTCCGATTATTATTACGCTGCCAAGTTTGGAAGAACGTACGGCGTTTGAGCGTGTCGAACTGCTTAAATACTTACTTTCTAGCGAAGCACATCGCGTTAATAAACCGATTCGTATTGAAGATGAAGCTGCCAAAGCGCTGATTGGTAATACGACTTACGGAAATATTGGGCAATTAAAATCCAACATCCAACTCGTTTGCGCACAAGGTTTCCTTAATAGTTTTGACAAAGACGAAGAGATTTTGATTGATTTTAAAACGTTACCGATTAATATTAAAGATGGTTTCTTCCACTTTAGTAACCGCCGTAAGGAACTTCAAGCAATTGCGGAATACTTGGAGCCATATACGACTATTTTCCCTGAAATGAATAATACGTTGATTACGTCGGATGAATATGAACCGAATTTCAACCTTTACAAAATCATTGAAGATAAAGCATCGATTTTAATGGATCAAGGTGTGGAAGATGATGATATTAAGAAATTTATTAAGATGGACATTGATATTCACCTTAATAGCTTTTACAACAAGTTTAAAAATACAATCCACAATCGGGAAAATATTTTAAAAATTGTCAATGAAGAAATCCTGAATTTTGCGGAGGGTATTGAGCTACGCATTGAACATCAGCTTGGCAAAAAGCTAAATGAGCGCTTCTTACTGGCATTTAGCCTGCATCTGACTTCTTTTATTAAACGAATTGAAAGTAACAAACCGTTAAAATATACGAATATCGAAAATGTAGTCAATGATCAACCGGAAGCTTATGAATTATCACGTGAAATTAAGGATGATATCGAGGCTACTTTCCACATTCGCGTTCCCAATATGGAAGTGATGTATTTAACGCTTCTAATTAGTTCTCTTTTAAAAGAACAGGAAAATGCTCGCGTCGCCGTACTTGTGGCAACACATGGGAACAATACAGCGAGTAGCATGGTTAGTGTTGCGAAAAAACTACTTGGTGAAGGACTTGTGGAAGGAATCGATATGCCACTTGATCAAAGTCCGAAAATCGTGCTTGATAAATTAACCGAGCGTGCGAGAGAAATGGATATGGGGCGTGGTCTACTTCTTCTAGTCGACATGGGCTCTCTTACAAGTTTTGCTCCGGTCATTTCGGAACGCACTGGTATTCCGGTTCGCTCGATTGATATGGTATCTACGGCTACCGTTATCGAAGCAGTTCGCAAATCTAATATTCTTGACATGGAACTCGACAGTATTTACGATTCCTTGAAAGATTTCCGCGGCTATGGTGGCTATAATTCGGATGACGATACACTCGACTCCAATCAAAAACCACATGCTATCGTTACGATTTGCGCAACTGGCGAAGGTACTGCAGAAAAATTACAACTGTTTATCGAAAATATTTTAGATACAATCACAACCGATGCTATTAAAGTAATCCCGATTGGCTTGCATGAAATGGATACGAAGTTGGAGCAGCTACAAGAAGAAAATGATATTTTGATGGCGGTCGGTATTCAAGATCCGAAAATCCAAATCCCCTTCATCCCGCTCGAACGACTTTTCGGAATTGATGGCGAGGAGCAACTTGTTAGCCTCGTGAAACAACGCAACATTATCGTTAAAAAAGGCGAAACTGGTCGCATCGCAAAAGAAATTATCGAAGAAAGTCTTAATGAATTTCTTACCTATCTCAATCCGAAGAAAACGATTGAAATTCTTAGCTCGTTTGCTAGCGTGCTAGAGAAAAAACTAGGTTACAAACTTGATAACACCTTTAAGATTAATCTACTCATTCATGTTGGTTGCGCATTAGAACGTATGGTTTTAAACGATGGCTTAATTTACCGCGAACCAAAAAACATGCTTGAAACAGATATTTTTAAAGCACTAGAACAAACAAACAAAGAAGTAATCTACAAAATGAACTTAAAACTCACGAATGATGAACTCTGTTATTTGTACGATATTTTGAACGAAATCCAACCAGAAGTACTTTCATAATATCAAAAAAGCCCTTTTTCTAATTAAAAAAAGGGCTTTTTTATTACTTGGTTTCATCTCAATTATTAAACAATCATTTAATAACTATCTTTAAAAAAATTAGTTGGATAAAGATAGTCTTCGCTTTTATCCACATCTGGGTATTTTGTAAAAGCTGTCTCAAATTCTTCTTGCTCCATTAGTTGAGCAATAACTTCATAGACACGCTCTCGACTCGTATTATCAATAAGAATCATATCACTGGCAAAAAAATAAGTGCCATTCATACATTCACCGGTTTGCTTATTTTTGGCTTGCAAGCTTTGAATATTTTTATAAGTAAAAAATGTAGCTATCCATTTAGAACGATTTGAAAAAGTAACGATGACATCTAGATTAGAATCTTCCATATCCCAATTATATTCATCCCATACTTCAGCTTCGATCCATATGTTTAAATTTTGATATTGCTTCATACCTTCCTCCTAGAATTGTGTTAAGACTAATTATAACAAAGAATGGCTATGTGCGATAAAAAATAGATATTCCTATTGAGAATTGTATACCTTTTTTAAATAACCGTCCTAAGGGAATGTTTTATTTTCAGCAATTGCGTTTTCTGTCTAATCTTTTAGGGTAATGTTGTATGTATGTCTAAGATTAGTACTTAGTGTATTAAGCTACGTATCTAGCGTATTAAGGCGCGCCGCTTCTGCTAGTTCTCGCTTACAAAAGCCTTGAACCGCTTCTATTAGCAAAGGAGGTTGTTTAATACAGAAATGTTGGCACAGTTTTTGCGTTAGTATTAATGGATGATTATATCCACGCTTAAGGAGGAGATACCTATGCCAGTTGGAATTATCATTGGCACACATGGTGAAGCTGCGCGTGAATTGTTGAAATCAACTGAAATGATTATCGGCAAACAGGACAACGTAGAATTTATTACTTTTGTTCCTGGAGAAAACACTGATACGCTTATTACCAAATACAAAGAAAAACTAGACAAATTGGATACTTCTGAAGGCGTTATTTTTATGGTTGATTTATTTGGCGGCAGTCCTTATAACGCATCTAGCCAAATCGCCCTTCCAGAAGACAATATGGATGTTGTCACGGGGGTCAATATTCCAATGTTACTTGAAACGCTCTCAATGCGGGCTGCAAGTAATCAAAAAGATCTAGTTGAAACAGCTCTTACAGCAGGATCAGGTGGCGTTAAGTCACTCAAACAATCATTACCAAAAATAGAAACCGAAGTCGGGGAGGACGATTTATAATGGAAATTCGCTTAGCACGTATTGATGATCGCTTAATTCATGGTCAAGTAGCAACAGTTTGGACAAAAGAAACGCAGGTAGAACGTATCATCGTTATTAGTGACGATGTAGCAAAAGATGAAGTGCGTAAAACACTTCTTACTCAAGTAGCACCTCCAGGAGTTAAAGCAAGCGTTGTGGATGTCCAAAAAGGTATCCGCGTATACAACAATCCTAAATATGCTACAACCCCAGTCATGCTATTATTCACTAACCCTACAGATGTACTAACACTCGTAGAAGCTGGTGTAAATATTACTACAGTAAACATTGGTGGTATGGCATTCCGCGAAGGCAAACACATGATTACAAATGCTGTATCTGTGGACGAAACGGATGAAGCAGCATTCCGCAAATTAGATGAAAAAGGAATCGAACTTGAAATTCGTAAAGTCGCTTCTGACAATAAAGTCAAACTTATCCCATTACTAGATAAAGATAAATAATTCATCCGCGGCTCGCTTGTTTTTTAGAGCCCCGAAAATGCAAACGTTTAAAGGAAGACCTTTAAAGGGGTGATTCATGAATAAAAGTCTATGTAATAGATGCTTAATTTATTCAGTCATCATAATGAAATTATCTTTTTTTATCATTCTAAAGAAAAATTGGGAGGGAAATATATGTCAGCAATACAATTAATCCTTGTATTCCTCGTATCCTGTATTAGTGGTATGGGTAGTATTTTGGATGAGTGGCAAACGCACCGTCCATTAATTGCCTGTACGTTAATTGGTCTTGTTCTTGGGGATATTACAACTGGTATTATTATTGGGGGAACACTTGAAATGATCGCGCTTGGATGGATGAATATCGGAGCTGCGGTTGCTCCAGATGCTGCCCTTGCATCCATTATTTCTACTATCTTAGTTATTACGGGGGGACAAGATATCAGCGTAGGTATTTCGCTTGCGATTCCTCTAGCTGCTCTTGGTCAAGTACTTACAATTCTAGTTCGTACAATTACAGTTGCATTCCAACACATGGCTGATAAAGCTGGTAAGGAAGGTAATCTGCGAAGTCTCGACTGGATACATGTTACAGCACTACTACTTCAAGCTATGCGTATCGCGATTCCAGCCGTTATCGTTGCGGTAACAGTTGGTACTAGCGCCGTAGAAAATTTACTCAATGCCATTCCGGACGTTATTGTTAATGGTCTAAACGTAGCTGGTGGATTTATCGTTGTTGTTGGTTACGCCATGGTTATTAACATGATGTCCGCTAAATATTTAATGCCTTTCTTCTTCTTAGGTTTTGTTGTCGCAGCATTTACTGCTTTTAACTTAGTAGCACTAGGTGTTTTAGGACTAGTTGCAGCAATCATTTACATCCAACTAAACCCTAAATATCAATTAAAAGAAGCTATCCAACAATACGGCGGGGGCGGCGGCGGACGATCAGCGGATGATGATCTCGACGACGACCTTGACGACTAAGGAAGGGGGAGAAAAATATGAGTGAACAAATTACAGTTAATGAAAAGAAAATAACGAAAAGTGATTTAATGGGCGTTTTCATTCGTTCCAACCTCTTCCAAGGGTCGTGGAACTTTGAACGTATGCAATCTCTAGGATTCTGTTTCTCAGTAATTCCAGTAATCAAACGTCTTTATCCTGAAAAAGGACCTGAAAGAGAACAAGCTATCAAACGTCACCTAGAGTTCTTTAATACACATCCATATATGGCCGCTCCTATCTTAGGTGTAACAACTGCGATGGAAGAACAAAAAGCCAATGGTGCTGATATCGACGACGGTGCTATCAACGGTATTAAAGTAGGTCTAATGGGACCGCTTGCCGGCGTTGGGGATCCAATTTTCTGGGGAACGGTTCGTCCAGTACTTGCCGCTTTAGGTGCAGGTTTTGCGACTGACGGTAGTATCATCGGACCAATTTTATTCTTCGTACTATTTAATGCAATTCGTCTAGGTTTCCGTTATTGGGGCGTGTTCTACGGATATACAAAAGGTACAGATGTTGTATCTGATATGTCTGGCGGTCTGCTTCAAAAACTAACAGAAGGAGCTTCCATTCTCGGACTATTCGTCATGGGTGCCCTTGTTAATAAATGGACCACAATCTATGTTCCACTAGTAGCTTATACAACAGAAGACTCTAAAACTGGTAAAGACGTTCCAACTACTGTTCAAAGTATCTTGGACCAATTAATGCCAGGTCTTCTTGCCCTTCTACTCACATTCGCTTGTATGTGGATACTCAAGAAAAAAGTCAATGCTTTATGGTTGATTTTAGGACTATTCGTTGTTGGTATTCTGGGTTACTGGTCTGGTATCTTAGGACTTCCACCAGCTGGTTATTCACCGCTTGGGTAATGGGTGATTATGATAATATGAAAAGAACCGGGATTAATCCCGGTTCTTTTTTATGGATTATCTGAACTTTTTTCTCATTCAGTATCTATTCTATGAACCTTCAATTCTACAAAATCACCTTCATGAATATCTTGAGCAATATCACCCTCAGATATATCTATTCTGAATTCACCAATTTGTATGATTGAATCTGTTGCATCTATTAGCTTTCCTTTTAAAATGGATAGTTCTTGATTGTCATTAGGTTTTTCCATGCTATATTCTGCTTGATTAAGTTTAAAAATATCAAATGGATCAAAGCAATAAATAAGCTTATTATATACACCATTTAGAGTAAGTTCACATGGATGAGAGAAACAAACTACATTATATTCTCCATCAGTTAAAACGACATCCGCTTCCCTTGCATCTTCATCTAACCAATGGATTGATTTTACTTTTATCATTTTTTCTTCACCACCTGTACTGACAATAAAAAGCTATTACTCAAAAGTTTTCAATATTTCTTTCCCTTGTTCCCTACATTCAGCCCACTCAATACTAGTTTCTAATGCTTCATCACTCCACAAATCTTCGTTGTTTGACATACCTTCTAATTTTTTGTCTACAACAAGAAACATATCTAGCTGTTCTTTTGTTAACCAACCGTGGTCAAATAATATTTTTGCATATTGTAATGCAATATCGGAAAAGTCTGATGCCAATTCATCAGTAACTACAAAATCTTTTAATTTTTCCATTTGTTGTTTGGCAGGCATAGAAAATTCTTCTAAATTTTCAATAATTCTTTTATGCATTAGCATGAGTTCTTCTACATTTTTTTCTGTCATTTAGTACCCTTCCTCCTATATTGATTCGTATCTTTACATTTTTATGAATACTCAGCAGTAGATTGTATTTCGCTACAACATCCTCAAACCCAGTTCTCCCTCTTCCCCGCATAATTATGTTACAATATTACTAAACTATATCAATGATAGATTGTGAGTGATAGCTAAAATGGTTTGGGATGCTACTAATATCTTTTTGTTCGCGGCAAACATCTTGACGGTACTGTATATTTTGTATAATGATGCAGTAATTCCACTTTGGAAAGGGAAGACGGTTTTAAGTGTCAAATTGCGTTCTCGTGGACGTTGGGACGGTTATATTTTTGTTGGGATTATCGTTCTGTTATTCGTTTCCAATACGTTCTTTCGTGAAGGACCATTTTCCACTTCTGTTCTGCTTGGAATTATGGGTGTGTTATTCATCTATATCTGCTTCTTCCGCAGTTCGAAAGCTGTTTTCAAAGAATCTGGACTTTTTTACGCCCTGTTATTCTTCCCCTATGCCAAAATTGAGCGAATGAATTTGTCTGAGGATGGCGTGCTCGTGATTGAAACCAATCGCCAACGCTTGATGCTCTTTGCAAGATCCGAAAAAGATTTAGAAAAAATGCTCGCTGTATTTACTACATATAGCTAAAAAATGCCACGCTTACTTCCCTGTTTTTAGGGAAATGAAGCATGGCGTTTTTCTATATACCAACGTTACTTAATTTTATTTCCGGAATAACAAATTCAACAAATCTTCCATGGAGCATTTCGATTTCTTCACTGAATTTCGTGTCAAAACAAATAATACTTTCTTCTAAGCGGAGCACTGCAAAGCCATCTTCCTCGTAATCCTCTAACTTCCCAATTACGTGAACTAAGCCTTCTTCGTCTATTTCTAGCACACAATGTTTCTCTTCGCTCTCGTGTAGTAGTTCTGCGCTAATCATGTCCGGTATCGTAATTTCTACTGTGTAAATCCTACTTGGTTCTGGGTCTTCATCGGCCCATATCCCAACGCATTCACCATATTCACTACTAAAAGCGATTCTGCCGTCAGTCAATTTCTTTTGAACCTTTATCTCCACTAACCATTTCCTCCTGCGCTTCAAATTCTTGCTTTATTATAGCACAAAATAGAAAAGGACGTTAATTTTTAGCAAAGTATTTTCACTTTTTATTTGTCATTTGTATTGTTTAAAAGTATGATAAGTATATACTTTTTTATAAAAAGGAGATTGAGTAATGACGATACTTGCATTTGATTTAGGTGGAACAGCAGTGAAGTTTGGCGTATTAACTACTGCTGGAGAAATACTAGAAAAAGGTAAATTCAAAACTCCAGATTCTTTGGAGGAAATGATACAATCACTTGTGGATGTAAAAGCAAATTACGATTATACATTCCAAGGAGCTGCGTTTAGTTGTCCAGGTGCAGTTAATAATGAAACCGGTATCATTGGCGGCGCGAGTGCCATCCCCTACATACATAATTTCCCTTTTAAACAATTACTTGAAGAAAAACTGGGACTTCCTGTTACGATGGAAAATGACGCTAACTGTGCAGCTTTAGCAGAGGTTTGGATTGGCGCTGCAAAAGACAAGCAAGATATTATTTTTATGATTCTTGGTACTGGAGTTGGTGGCGCAGTTATTCGCGGTGGCAAGGTACATCACGGGGCCAATTTGCATGGTGGTGAATTTGGTTATATGTTGATGGACCGCGACGGACACACACTTAGCGAGCTAGGTACAGTCGTAAATGCTGCGACGAGAATAGCCGAGCGTTTAGACGTTCCGAAAGCTAGTATAGATGGTCTTCGGGCTTTTGAATTACGTGCGGAAGGAAATAAGATCGCGAAAGAAGAGCTGGATACGATGTTTTATTATCTTGCGCGCAGTATTTTTAATTTACAATATGCGCTTGATCCTGAATTAGTTGTCATTGGTGGCGGCGTGAGTGAGCGGGCTGATTTCATTCAAGAGCTAAACGAATATGTGGCAAAAGTAAAAGCAACTGTGCCAATTGCGACGATTAGTCCTACTGTTGTTGGCTGTCAATTTGGAAATGATGCCAATCTTATTGGTGCGACGGCATTTCATTTAGCGTAAAAAAAGAAGCTGGTCACTTTTTTCGTGCCAGCTTCTTTCTATGCTAATTTTTCTGATTCACCGCGGCTTTCTAACACTTTGGAAACTGCTTCCAGCCACTTTTTCTGTTTGTTTACAACGAATTGGTACTTTACTCCAGATATCATGTCTATTTCTAAAATGTTGGAGAGTAATTCTTTTCCAAGGATTTTGGTGCGGACACCCCGAATTTTCGCCACTCGATTAAGCGGAATATTGATTTCTTCGTCAAAGTAATCATTTGGTTTGTGGACAATATATGTTGCTGTTAAATAGAGTTTTCCGGGGACTGCTTTAAAACCATTTTTCGCATTGGCAAGACCTTTATGAATGACTTCTAATTCTTCTTCCATAAAGCTTTCATCTCCTTATTCTTCTACAATTATTGTAGGTTACTTTTTAAGTATGAATGGGCCGAAGCGCTTCTTGCTGCTTTTTTTAGGTGCAAGGATATTCAAATGACTGCCAAGGACTTCGATTTCTGCTGGTACGCCTGGACCTGGGTCGCCATCGACGTTGATGCTTAAATCATCCCCACTTGCATCTATGGTAAGTTTCTTGGTTTTAATATAGACTACACCGTCACTATTTTTTAAATTACCGCGAATTAGTTGCGGGATCATATTGGCTGCATCGAGCAAGCCGAGTTTCGTTAGAATAATAATGTGAAGGTAGCCGTCGTCAATTTTAGCATCTGGCGCCCATGATTCCATCCCACCAACTGAATTAGTTAAGCCAGCCACAACTAGCGCAGCTTCCCCTTCCCAAACTTCCTCGTCATATTCGAGTTTAAAATGAAGTAATTCATTGCGGTTAAATGCTTTCAGGCCTTCTAAAAAGTATGCTACGGAGCCAAATTTGGTTTTTTGTTCGACGCTAACTTGGTCGACAGCTTGCGCAATCATACCGATAGCTAGGACGTTCATAAAGTATTGGTCGCCAATCCGGCCAATATCCATCGGCACTGCAATAGCTTTTTCTAATGCTTGAATCGCTTTTTCGGGTTTTAATGGTATGCCTACCGAACGAGCCAAATCATTGACTGTTCCAAGAGGAATGAAGCCAAAGTCAGGTCGTTTTTCATGGATTGCAAGACCGTTTATGGTTTCATTTAAAGTCCCGTCTCCGCCCATCGCAATTACTGCTTCAAATCCTTGCTCAGAAGCCCAGGAAGCAAATTCTGTCGCATCCCCTGCTTTTTCAGTTAAACGAACTTCCACCTCGTCATAACGTTTTTTTAATACTTCTTCTGTCTTCCCTTGGTAGATTTTTCCTTTTTCTTTACCTGATGATGGATTCACAATCAATAGTGCCTTCCCCATCGCACTCACCCTTTCTTGCCAAAAAATTCTATTTATAAATTCACACATAATATCGGCATCTTCTCTATTCTAGTTTACCTTGAAATGGGGATTTGTACCAGTCACAGCCTTGTAAAATGGCGAAAAAAGTCGTAAAGTGAAGGAGAACACAAAATTGAGTTGTGGAGGAATTTAAAAAATGAAATCATTTCAAGCACTTTTCATTGAAAAAGAAGCCGATAATACTTCCCTTCATTTTAGAGAAACTACTATAGATAACTTGCCAGAAAATGAAGTAACTATCGAGGTACACTATTCTGGTATTAATTACAAAGATGGACTGGCTGTACTTCCAGACGGGAAAATTGTAAGCGAATATCCTTTTATTCCTGGTATTGATGCAAGTGGCGTGGTCACCCACTCTAAATCTGACCGTTTTCAAGTAGGTGATGAGGTTATTGTCACTAGTTATGATTTTGGAGTGAGCTATTTTGGCGGATATAGTGAGTTTATTCGCGTTCCAGCTGATTGGGTTGTTCCTTTGCCGGATGGTCTGTCGCTAAAAGAAGCGATGATACTTGGAACAGCAGGCTTTACAGCAGCGCTCTCGGTCGATGCACTTGAATTTAGTGGCGTAACACCCGATGCTGGAAAAATCGCTGTAAGTGGTGCAACAGGCGGTGTAGGTAGTTTGAGCTCAGCTATCCTTGCTAAACGAGGCTATTCTGTAGTTGCTTCTTCCGGAAAAAGGGATGCGAAGGAATTCTTAGAAAAATTTGGCGTTTCTGAAGTCGTTTCAAGAGAAGCTTTTCAACCTGAAAAAGTACGTGCATTAGACAAACAACTATACGCTGGCGCGATTGATTGTGTTGGTGGCAAACCCCTTGCGTACCTTTTAACGGCGGTTCAATATGGCGGCGCAGTGACTACATGCGGAATGTCTGCTGGCGGAAAATTGGATACAACCGTCTTTCCGTTTATTTTGCGCGGTATTCAATTATTCGGTATTGATTCCGTTTTATGTCCGATGCCAAAACGAGAACGAATTTGGAATAGACTTGCGACAGATTTTAAATTAACTAATTTAGAAAGCCTAGTAACAGAAGTGGTCTTTTCTGAGTTACCTGAAGCTCTTCACCAAGTAATGAACGGTGGCGTGACTGGTAGATATTTAGTGAAAATAAAATAAGTAAAAAGCATTGTCCTTAAGTAGTAAGGACAATGCTTTTTTTAACGATAAGCGACTAAAACATGGGCATCAATGACTTGATCAATAATCGCTATGCACTTGTCATAATCTTGTGCATCCAACGCATCAATAAAACGTTGAATGTTAGCGATTGTTTTAACACAAGCATTTTGCGCAATTTTAATGACTTCTTCGTCACCAAATTCTTGAATATTATTGAAAAAATCATCACTAATTTTCAAATAGTAATTGTTTTTCATATAGGTTAATAAATCACTCACGAACCATTTTTCGTATTCGAAATAAGTTGCTGGGTCGGTTGGTTGTTCGCGTTCAATTTCGACTAATTTTGCAACAACTCGCATTTTATTGAAAGTGATTTTTTTCGTACGGATTTTTTGAATAGCTTGCTTTAAAAACAAACCAATAATTTCTGTCATTTCAAAGTAACGTTCTTTATTAATAATGCTATCTCGAACAAAAGCACCGCGGAAATCGTTGTATTCCACATATCCATCTGCAGCAAGCATCCCAATTGCTTTTCGAATCGGCGTACGACTAATTTCTAATTGTTGTGATAATGTATTTTCAATTAAACGATCGCCTGGCTTTAGTTCCCCGTTTCTAATCTTCTTTTTTATTTCCCGATAACAAACACTTTCTCTCGTCTCTTTGCGTTTAGTTGTCATGACTTTGCCTCCTAAGTGTGCCTAAAAAATTATGTTATAAAAAGGACCGTGATGTAATAATCTCTTTCAAAAAATCGTTTTCATTCACTTTTTTCTCCATTGCTAAAAATGGGTGGTAACTTGTATTTTCACTGACAAGCATTGCCGTTTGAATCGCTATAATTTCTTTTGTTAGCTCATGCTCTTTTCTTGTGTTTTTTTCTGATTTCGAGCGAATAATCGACATCAACGTAAGACCGATAAAATAGAAAACAACAGCCATCACAATGATAATCACGGCTGCAATAAGCCGCTCTACTACATCATCCATCAAGAATAGAAATGTCCCACCTAAAATTGCTAAAAATGCTGCTATAAAAACGCCAATTATCGTACTAAGTGGTTTATGGTTCTTTTGTTCTTCTGCCATTTCTGAATGAATAAATCGAAGTAATTTATCTAAATCATCTCTTGAGCTAAAACCGCTTTTTTCTAAATAGGCAAATAATAAATAACGCCGCATTACAGTCAACTCTTTAAAATTTCGTAGTTGATATCTGGTACGAATGAACTTTTTCGCACGACTATAAATCAATACGTAATAAAAGAGAGGTATACAAAGTAAACTAATTAAAATCACTGGAATCAAAAACACATTATCCAACAAATAAACGACTATAATGTTAGCAATAATTAAAAGTAGCACTACTAAAAAAAACGCTCTCCAAAAACCCTTTATAAAGCTATGTACTAAATTCCAACTGCCAAGTTTTTTAAAATAAAAATCGTTTAATTTTTTTATAGCCATTTCTACACCTTTTCCTTTTTTCTAAATCTAAGTTTAACACGAGTTCTAGATTTATTAAAGTTTGTAACCTCTTTTTGCTGTAGTAACAACAAAACTCTAAGAAATTTCTTCTTAGAGTTTTTTAGACGTCTTTTATTCAAATAACATCGCTAAAATCGCTTCTTTTTCAATTCCGCCAAAATAGGCTTTTGTATCAATTGCATTCCAAGCTTTTTCAACTTCTTCTCGTTCAAAACGGCAGCCGATTATTTTCCCAGCTAATTCAGCCACATCCTCTGTACCAAAAAAGTCGCCATAAATAGTTGCTTCTTTGACTTGACCTTTTTCAAGTGATACCTGGAATTCAATGGTTCCGGCTGGAAATCTTTTTTTGCATTTTATGGTAGCTTTTGGTGATTTACCATATGTCCAATCCCAATTCCGGTAACGTTCTGTGCGTAATTTTTCGATTCCTTGCTTGTCAGCTTCCGTAAAAGTATAACGTGGGATATCTTTCGTTTCAAAAATAGATTCCAGTAGAATTTGTTTAAAGGTTAGAATATCGATATCTTCTGCTAAATGTTCGCGAATTGTTGTTACACGACTGCGTACAGATTTAACACCCTTGGACAAGTATTTCTCTGGATCCACTTGTAATGCTTTTTCGAGCATGGATAAATCGACATCGAAAAGTAAAGTGCCATGGCTATATAGTCGACCTTTTGTTGCAAATTGCGCATTGCCACTTATCTTTTTGCCATTCACTTCAATATCATTCCGACCGCTCAGTTCTGCATTTACACCAAGCTTGCGGAGCGCTCGAATAACTGGTTCTGTGAACTTTGCGAAATTTTGAAAACTATTCCCGTCATCTTTTGTGATCATACTAAAGCTTATGTTGCCTTCATCGTTATAGACAGCCCCACCACCAGATAAACGGCGGAGAACGTCGATATGATGTTCTTTGACAAAAGCATGGTTGATTTCTTCCAGCGTGTTTTGATTTTTACCAACAATAATCGTCGGCTTCATCCGGTAAAACATAAAATACGTTTCATTTTCATCTAAAGAACGAAGCGCATATTCTTCCATTGCAAAGTTGTACGCTTGATCGAGTACATCTTCATTATCTAAATAAATCACTTTTCCTAAGCATCCCCTTTTGCTCTAAGTGTCATTCGAATGATTTCTGGGTCATTAAATAAACGCGGTAGTTTCGTGACATTTCCTAAGCCGCGGCTCACAATAAGTGCTTTACCGCCAGCACGGTGAATCCCTGCTGTCCATTTTGGCATGAGACCTTGCCCCGGCGCGAAAAGGCCTTCTGTTAAAGGTAGTCTAAATTGACCGCCGTGCGCATGTCCAGATAATACTAAATCAATTGGATAGGCTTGGTATAGTGGCCAAAACTCCGGACGATGCGCCAGTAATATCGTAAAGTAATCCGGTGATAAATTAGCTGTCGCATCGTCTAAAGCTTCTTTTAATGCCGCTTCTTCCCATACTTCTTTTGGCAGTTCTTTTTCAGCCCAGTCTTCTCTTACAAAACGAGGATCCCGGACGCCTGCTACCATAATTGCGGCGCCATCTTTTTTTAGAAAATAGCGTTCATTTTCAAGGACAGCGACATGGTGTTTTTCCATATCTGCTTTAAAATCTTCATAAAAAGCGCTTCTTCCCTCATGATTTCCGCTCACATAAAAGACGGGAAATTCTTTTGCCAACTTGCGCACAACTGCCATCGCAACAAACGGCGACTCATCTCCATCAATCATATCTCCTGTTAGAAAAACAGCATCCGGCGCTAGTTCATTCACCATACTAAGCAAAGGATTATTATATAAACCAAAACTTGCACTATGCAGATCAGACAACTGAACAAAAGTTGCGCCGTCCCATTCTGCTGGAATTTTATCTGATACTATTTCATAATCTGTTACAGTTAAATGTTTGGTTGACCAGTATGCATAGCCTGTAAAAGCAGCAACTGCGCCAAGTATACCCCATCCAGTTTTTTTCATAGCTAGAAATCTCCTCACTAAATTTGCTGTATGTTTCATTATAGCAAATTAAGGGGCAACTCGCTTTATTCAGCAATTTGGTATTCTGCTAGTTTTTGTAAATCAGCCGGGCTTACTTCCGCCACAATCTGCGTACCATTCTCCAAGTATTCGGTTTCTAAAACATCGGCATGCTCATTTAAATAAGCGACAACTTGCCCCGCTTCAAACGGAATTAAGAAGGTTGCTTTTTCATAGCTGGCAAACAATTCTTTGCGAATCACTTCGGTTAAAAAGACTAAACTTTCTTCTTCCCTCGCTGAAAAGACAATCGTATTTTCCGTCTGTTTTGGATATATTTCGTCTTCTAAAAGATCCGCTTTATTGTATGCATAAATGACTGGAACATCTTCCACTCCAACTGCTTTCAACGTTTCTTCCGTCGTCTTCATCATTGTTTTGTAATGCGGATCCGAATAATCTACCACATGAATGAGCAAATCGGCATCGCGCGCTTCTTCTAAAGTGGAACGGAATGCTTTCACTAATTGATGTGGCAGTTTACTAACAAAGCCAACCGTATCTGTGAGTAAAAATTGCTTGTTATCCGGTAAAACAATCTCGCGCACACTCGTTTCAAGCGTGGCAAACAGCATGTCTTTCTCAAAAACTTGCTTGTCTGCAGTTTCGCTATATGCACGTACTAAGCCATTCATTGTCGTTGATTTTCCAGCATTCGTATAACCAACGAGCGATACTACAGGAATCTCATTTTTCTTCCGTTTGCGACGACGTACTTCACGATCATCTACGAGCATGTCTAACTCTTTTTGTAAATGGCGGATTTGATGTTTGATGGTACGGCGGTCGGTTTCGATTTTCTTTTCACCTGAACCACGGTTGCTAAGCCCGCCCTTTCCGCTTTGTTGGTCCATATCTTCCCCTTGTCCAAAAATCCGCGGAAGTTCATATTGTAATTTGGCGATTTGGACTTGAAGTTGGGCTTCTTTTGTTTTTGCTCGGTTCGCAAAAATAGCTAAAATCAAGCCTGTTCTGTCCATTACATCCAGTTCCAACGCTTCTTCTAGGTTCCTAATTTGCGACGGCGAAAGCTCATCGTTAAAAATAATCAAGCGAGCATCCTGCATTTCTGCGAGCCCTTTGATTTCATCCACTTTTCCTTTCCCAACATACGTGGCGCGATTTTCACGATCGATATTTTGCCGTATTTCACCTACTACTTCCATATTATTTGCAGCCGCTAAATTGGCTAATTCTTCCATTGAATAATCAAAATCTTTTTGTTTTTGACTTATACCAACGATTAATACTTTTCTCTCCATAAAAAAGGACCTCCTGAAATAGATTCAGCGCGGTCAGGGTTTTTGAGTAGAAGAAAACACAAAAATAGCATCCAAAGATACTAGCTTGCTTTCAAATGAAGCGCATTCCACCTTCATTCTACCCATATTTATTTTGGGTGCCATACATGCACGCAAGACCAATCCCGTTACCCATACTAAATAAGCATGGATATTCCCGCACTATTAAATTAGTTGCATAGATTTTTTGGGAAACGTAGTCTAATATAACGCATGATGGGCAACCCTCCGTTCATTTAAGTTGCCCCTAGTTTAACATGGTCGCTTTTGTTTCGCAACTATTTCTCGTTAATTTGGCCTTTCAATCCGGAAAATATCGCCAAGTTTTGTATAGTCATTTCCAGCGAGTCTGGCAACTGGTTCAAGCTTTTCTGGCAAAATATAGTGATGCTCAGAATCAAACACTTCGTCTGCGAAATCATATGTCAAAATACGTGCCAGAATTAAATCAGAAACAATTTCATCAGCATCATTTTTAATCGGAATAATTTGTTCTAGTTTAGCTGTAAGCACGATATTGGCCTCGGAAATCTTCGGTGTTTTCATTCCAGGAACTTGCTCTAAATACAAGCTTGTCTTATCGATTTCGCTCACATCTGGTGCCAGTCGAGCGGCGGTTTTATTCATTTCTCCCACAAAAGACTCACTAACAATATGAATATTTAATTCTTTCGTAAAAGCCGCATTCCTCGCTGTATCTTTTTGCTCGCCATTCGCGCGTTGAACAGCTATCGAAACTATCGCTGGCTCGCTTGAAACAACATTAAAAAAACTGAACGGGGCGGCGTTAACCGTCACCCCGTCTTCAGCAAGCGTTGTTACAAAAGCAATTGGTCGCGGAATAATACTTCCAGTTAAAAATTTGTAGTTTTCTTTTTGAGATAAATCAGCACTTTTAAAAATAGTCATCTACTTCCCTCATTTCTGGTTATTTTGATACCATTTTTTTGCTTCTTCAAGTTCTTCCATAGTAAGAGAATGCCCAGCTGCTGTCCAAACTGTCTCGACTTTCGCGCCCCGTTTTTCGAGTATTTCCACCAATTCTTCGGAGGCTTTCGCAGTAATAAGGGGATCATTTAAGCCCGCGGACAGAAATACGTTGCGGTGGCTAATAGAAAATTCGGGTTGTTTATTTCCAGCTGGCATCGCATGAAACAAAATCGCTTTATGGAAACTATCTTCTGCTTGTAGTAGCGCGTTGGCTGCGATGTTTGCGCCATTTGAATACCCTACTGCAATCATTCGTTCAAAATCCAATTGATATTTTTCAGCCAGTTCGCGTGTTGTAGTGATTAATTCTGCGGTTTTACTTTCCAAGTCTTCTAAATCTAAGCTACCATCATGAAATCTTTTAAAAAACCGATTTGCTCCGCCTTCTTTAATATCACCGCGCAACGATAAAACAGCCGCGTCACCTGCGATAAATTCCGCCACTTCGACAAGCGACTTTTCATCGCCGCCTGTCCCGTGAAGTAGTAATAGTGGGGCTAAATCCTTATTTTTCCCTGGAATATAAATGTGTTCCATCGTTTATCAGCTCCGTTTCGTATTAATCGGACGTACCATTTTTTCAATTTCTGCTCGTTTTGGTTCTAAAAATGGTGGCAAGGCTAATTTTTCACCGAGTGTTTCGTATGGTTCATCACTTGCAAAGCCCGGACCATCTGTTGCAAATTCAAACAAAATTCGTTCTGAAACTGGTACATACAATGATTCAAAGTAGAAGCGGTTTACATAGCCAGAATTAGGTGCTTCAATTGTATTCATGCGATCAATCCATTTTTGTAATTCTTCGTGGTCTTCTACTCGGAAAGCTACATGGTGCACGCCGCCGTAGCCTTGCATTGCAGCTGGGATATCGGTACGCTCTTCGACAATCACTTGCGCCCCGTTACCACCTTCGCCAACCTCATATAAATGAAGACCGTCTTCTTCTGTCACTTTTCTAAAGCCAAAAATCGTTTGCAAAATCGCTTCCATGTTTTTGAGCGAAACTACCGTTAAAAATACTGGTCCTAAACCGTAAATTGCATATTTTTCTGGAACTGGTCCGTTTTTCCATGGAGTTCCAGCTGCAACCCCTTCGTTATTTTCATCAGAAATCAGTTGTAATTGTTGGTCGTCAAAATCTTGGAATGTCAGATATTTTTTGCCAAATAGAGTTTTGATATCGCTATGAGGAACTTCTAATTGTTCAAAACGGTCAAGCCAGTATTCAAGCGCCGCATCACTAGGTACTCGGAAAGCTACGCGAGAAATACTATCTGTCCCGTGACGTCCTTTTGGTAAATTAGGGAAGTCAAAAAATGTCATATCCGTTCCTGCTGAACCTTTGTCATCGGCGAAAAACAAATGATACGTATGAATATCGTCTTGGTTAACGGTTTTTTTCACTAAACGCATTCCTAAAACTTCTGTAAAAAACGCATAATTTTTCTCCGCACTACTTGTCATTGCTGTTACGTGGTGAATTCCTTTTAAATCTTTAATCATGATAAATCTCCTCCAAAATAAGTTTCTATTTCTGTTCTTTTTTCTTCTAAAAAGCTTGGTAAAGCTAGTCTATCGCCCATTGTTTCTAGTGGTTCGTCTATTGTAAAACCGGGGCCAGCACTTGCAAATTCAATCCTAAGACCACCTGGTTCGCGGATATATAAACTTTTAAAATACTCGCGGTCAACGAATTCTTCAATTTCCAAATCGTTTCGAACGGCTATATCGTGAAGTTCATCAACTGCTTCTTTGGTTTCAACGGTATAGGCAATGTGATCAATTGTTCCGCGGCCTGTTCGGGATTTTTTGTCTGAACTTGTGGCGTGAAGTTTCGCAAAACTCATCTCACTCATATCTACTAATACCCCATTCTGACTTTCTAAGCCAAATAAATCCGTGAAAAACTGGCTGGTCGCGGCCGGATCTGGCACGTGATAGTCAGCGCCGATAATCCGAACAATTTGTTTTTCGGCTGGGATATCGGTGTGGATGGTTGGGTTAGAAATGGTTTCTGGTATTTCCGTTAGGATGATGCCCATTGTATCGGGATCTTGTAAGGTTAAAGTCTGGCCTTGTTTTATGAAAGAAATGGCAAAATCGTTTAGCCTTTTTTCCCAGTAAGAGTTTGTGTCTTTTGGTATTCCTAGGGTGATATTGCCGAAAAAGGCGCGTTCGTTGTAGCTTGAGCCGATGCGAGGTACTTCGAAAAATGTTAACAAGGTACCCGGGCTTCCTGTATAGTCCCCGTAAAATAGGTGGCGCATGTGAATATTGTCTTGATTTACTGTATTTTTTACGAGCCGTAGCCCTAATATGTCTGAATAAAAATGATGGTTCTCGCTAAATGATTTCGTTAGCGCGGATACGTGATGAATGCCTTTAATCATTTGTTTGTACCTCCTTCTTGATTACTAACTATAGTTTATAACTAAACTATTAAAAAGAAAAGTTTTATGCTCACAAAAAGTAAGTAACTTTTAAAGACCGCAAAAAAGAGCGCCACTAAGCGCTCTTTAATACACATCTCTTTTGGTGAAAATAAAATAGGATAAAACGAATGCGACTAGCATCCACGCGGTTAACACGAGCATCGAGAAATTCAATGTCATGCCTTCGACGGGTGGGCTGGAGCCGTTTAAGTAATTCGTTAGTTGTAAATTAACCATAAATAAATATTTCGCGCTTGGCCAAGAGCTGACAAGGTTGGTTAGAATCGTTCCGGTAATAAGGGAAGCAAGCATAATCCCCATTACAGCGGCTGTAGAGCGGACGAGCACCGATACAAACATCGTTAACACGCCGACCACCATACTGACAAACCACGCAAGTCCAAATTCCATGAGTAGTAATTGCCAAACTGGAAGCTGGTACACATCTGTTGTTGTCACAGCACCATCTTTCATGCCAAATCCGGTGAGAACTGGCGCGTCCCAGCCACCGTAGCCAAAGACAATCCCAGAAATCAGATAGGCAATAACGGCAGACAACACCATAATCGCGGAAATCGAAAGCAACATTGAAACATATTTACTCGTCAAAATCCGCCATCGCTTCACAGGTCTTGTCAGCAAGAACTTCATCGTTCCCGCACTTGTTTCAGCACTGATTAAATCGGCTGCTATAACCATGATAAAAAGTGGAAACAATAAACTAATACCATTTTCAACAAACGTTTTTAGGAAAGTTGGTGCTCCAGGTGCATTTGGGTTGATGTCATGATCTAAATAATATTGTAGTTGCCCGACAAGCACTTTAAAATATTTTTGATATTCTTCGGGAAGCCGCCCTGTGCCAAGTCGATTTTCAAGGTCGACGATTTGTTGCTGAGTCTGTACATGCCAATCGCTTGTCCCAGCTTGCTTTTCATCTTCTTGATGATGTCTGAATTGCGCATACGTGAAAATCGCTACAATAATTGCCACCAACGCTAAAATAACGATGAGTCGCTTTTTGCGCCAAAGTTTTAATTGCTCATTATACACTAAATTAATCAATAGACTGACCTCCCGTTAACTCAAGGAATAGATCTTCAAGGGATGGTTTTCGCTTGTCGATTTCATGGACTTTGATGCCTTTTGCAACGAGTTGTTCGTTCCACTCTGCACTTTCCTCATTCATAGCTGTCACTAGGTACTCCCCGTCCACTTCCACTTCGGTCACACTTTCCAAAAAGGCTTTGGCTTGTTCTATTGGAGTCACCCGCCAGCGTAATTGCGCACGAGAACTGAGCAGGTGCGCAACTTGGTCGGTTTTAATAATCGTCCCGTCCGTCATAATCGCCACCCGATCACATAAAAGTTCAATTTCACTTAATAAATGGGAAGAAACAAGTACACTAATACCTTCATTTCTAGCCAGAGCACGGATAAAGTCGCGCATTTCATGAATTCCAGATGGATCGAGACCGTTTGTTGGTTCATCAAGAATTAATAATTTCGGATTCGAAAGTAATGCTTGAGCAATCCCTAAACGTTGGCGCATACCAAGTGAATACGTAGAAACTCGGTCGTTTATCCGCTTTTCTAGCCCAACTAGCTCGGTTACTTCTTGAATACGTTCTTTTTTAATCGAAGAATCCATTCGGGCAAAATACGCCAAATTTTCTTGTCCTGTTAAAAAGCTATAAAATTCCGGGTTTTCAACGATCGAACCAAGACCTCGCATTGCTTCGGTGAAATTTTTGCGAATATCTTTGCCACCAATTAAAATCGTTCCAGACGTTGGTTTGATTAAGCCGACAATCATTCGAATCGTCGTCGTTTTCCCAGCTCCATTCGGTCCAAGAAACCCAAAAACTTCCCCGGGCATTACTTCAAAAGAAATACCTTTGATAATTTCTCGTTTACGAATTTTTTTATGCAGATTAGTTACTTGAAGTGCTCGCTCCGTCATCGCCTTCTCCTCCTCCCGTCTCTATAACCTCCGTCACCCGATTACCGATAAACTGATATCCGGCATGATTTGGATGGAATTTATCAGTCGCTAAATATGCATCCCCATTTTGCTGAAATAAATCAAAAGTCGGAACATAAATGATATTTTTCTCGTTTTGAGATAGATTTTGACTTTGCATGTTCCACTCATTCGCAACTGCCGACATTTCGCTCGCATTTTCTAACGACATAAACGGATTATACAGCCCAATATGAAAAACTGGCGCGGATGGATTTAAATTCCGTATCGTTTGGTAAATTTGTTTTAGATTGCTCGTATAACTTGCTTCGGCTTGTTTAATCGCATCGCTTTTAAAATCATCTAGCGCTTCCCCGCCGCGAAACAAATCATTTCCGCCAATCGTCATTAAAATAACATCTGCTGATTTTATTTGGTTTTGCACTTCTTTTTGATCTAATTGTTTGAGAAGCTGGTCTGATTTCGCCCCGCTAATAGCAAGATTGACATTCTCGACATTTTTCTCTTTTTGTTTGTAGAAATTCTCCACCACTCGGACATACCCGCCGCCTTCTGTATCGCCAACGCCATATGTAAGCGAATCACCGAGCGCCGTTATTTTAAACATATCTTGTTTTTTCGTTACTGTAGTCTCTTTTTTGGCGGTGGTTTTCGCATTATTCGTTTGATGATTTTTCTGCCCATACCAAATTGATACCACCCCAACCATGCTCAAAATTAACGCAACAACGGAAAAAACTAATAGAATTTGAACCGTCTTACTCTTTTTCACTGACAACCACCTACCGTTTCATGAGGTTTATATTTCACTAAGTATAGCATATTTTAAAATGAGACTCCTTCATTTAAAAAGGATAGCTAGTAAAAACTAGCTATCCTTTTTAAATTATTGGAGCAACCACTCATCAGCTTCTTTGAAAAATTGAGTCACTTGCTCCGGGCGATCAATGCCGGGAAGATTATTATCAATCTCATAACCGTTTAATGTTAATGAAAGTGCTAGGCAAGCATAGCTTTTTCTAAAATTAGCTAACAACTCAGCAGGAACATCAGCATTTTTACTTGGAACCACTGGCATCAATGAGTCTTTCTCATAAACTCCTTCAAATGCATTAATGTACCATTTGCCATCGATTCGTTCTACTCGTGTCACTAATTTGGCGTCAGAATTAAGTTCCATTTCTACTCCATTTATGATGGTGCGTGTTTGGATAGTGGCTTGCATTATCGCCACAGCTCGGTCGTTCTTAATCCAAACTTGGATATTGTATATTTTATGTGGTGCAGGGTTGGTCATTTTCTTTGATGCCTCAATAAAGCCATGCCCAGTTCCTTGAAACCAGGAAATTTTTACGTTTGAATCTTTTGTAAAACAGGTTTCCATTGCGTCCCAAAGTGCATTATCGCGGCAAAATCGTTCAAATTGAACTAGCTCAAGGATGTCTGCCTTTGCTTGTATTTTTTCTGCGGTAAAAGGTTCGTTTCTAGTTAATAACATGTAATCTCCTCCGTATTCATTCTTTTAATACGAATAGCTTACCATTACCGCATACGAAAAGATGTAACGCTGGTTACTAGTTACTCAATAAAAGTATCAAATATAATCGCATCTAAAATAATAACGCTACTTCCTTCGATACGAATAATATTTTCTTTTTGCATTCTGCCAAGTTCTCTCGAAAGTGAAGGTCTTGTAATATCAAGATAGTCGGCAATTTCTTCTCTTGTTTCTGTTAATTCGATACTGCCATCATCGTCTTGGATGCCAAATAAATAATTGCTTATTTTTGCACGAACAGAGTCTTCTGAAACCATTCGTACCTTTTCACCTATATATTCAAATTTTCTAGTAACACTTTTTAATAAATTGACTAATAGTTGGTTTTGTAAAGCTAAATCTAAGGTTTGAAGAGTTCCTTGGTCAATGCCGCTAATTTCTAGTACTGTTGTCGGTTCAAGCACGATCGCGTAGTCCCAAAATGGATTACGATGCGAGAAATAATAAATCTCCCCAGCCAGTTCTCCAGGTTCTGTGACATTTTTACCTAGAATCCGCTTACCGCTACTTGTATTTTTAGCAATGGCCGCATTTCCTTTAACTAAAATATATACTTTCGTTACTTCGTCTGTATAAAATAAAATCTCATTATTTTTATAGTGCTTTTCTTTAACCGTAATTTTATTCATCAGTTCACTTAATTGAGCTTCTGTTAATCCTTCGCATAATTGGCTATTTTGTAGTTCAGTTCGAATGTTCATTTTGCTTCTCCTCTAAAATGAAAGTTACTTTTAACGATAAGCATAGACCACTTTCTTTTAAATAGCAATTACGACTGCATCAAAAAAATTCTGCTAAATTTAACCTTTAGCAGAATTTTTTATTTTTATCCCCAGATTGACAAAAGTACTTTAGCAAATCCGGCTGGTTTTTGAATATAACCTAAATGACCGCCTGGAATATCCACGATAGTTAATCCGAGTTGTTTGGCTATAAAGGCATTAACATCTTGTGGGAATGAGCCTTTTGAATCGGTACCATTAAGTAACGTAATCTGATGAACATATGGTTTGAAATCGTCTAAAGATATATTAGAGCTAGTATATTGGCGGATTTCATAAGCGAACCAGTATTTCATTTGTTGCGTGGTTGAATCTTTTGTCACTTCGTCTATTGTTACGGCTGGTTTCGACATGCTTTCTGCGTCAATGGTGGCAATATGAAGTGTTTCGCCAAAAAGTTGCATTGCTTCTGCCATATTTTTAGTTAGGGCAGTTTGTACAATCTTTTCATTCGCTTCTTGCCACATCTCCGAATCTGGTAAGAATGTATTGATTGGTGGCTCATGAAAGGCTATTTTTTTTACAACTTCTGGGTGATTTTTCAAGACATGCATAGCAACAATTGAACCAGAGCTTGACCCTAAAATATAAACAGGCACGTCGCTTAACGCTTTTGCGAGTGCAGCAATATCAGCAGCATCTCTAGTCACTCGGTAATCATCATATGCATGACTAGCGCGCTCCGGTATAGCTGCTGTTAACTCACTGTCCCCATACCCACGACGATCTACCATTACAACAGAAAAAGATGTTTTCAATTGCTCTGCCAGTGGTAAAAAGATATCTCCAGTTCCATTTGCTCCCGGTATAAAAATAAGAATAGGACCTTGTCCGACTTTCTGATACGATAATTTTGCTCCTTCAATGTTTAAAACGCTCATTATGACCATCTCCTCTAATTTATCTAAAATCTAACTTTAGTATAGATAGCTTTTGTGATTTCGTCTGTAACCGTGGTTACGAAAGGAGAAAGCTGTTATGGATTTATTTTCCAAAAAACACCCACCAAATGGTAGGTGCTCATAAGGAAGTGTTCATATAGTTCGGTAGAGGCGCACATTAGCGCCGTATTACTATAAGTGACAATAACAAAAATGTATTGACTAACTAATTGTATTCTCTCATTAAACTCGCAAACCATGCGAGATGCGGCAAAATTATAACAAGGAAAAATAATTCCAATACAATCGTCTTCAAAGCGAGCCGCATTTTCTTTTAAAACTTGTGAAATTGAATAAAGTTCGGCATTGTCAAACCACTTGGCAATATCCAAACAATTTCCAGTTGCAGTAAAATAATTCCATCTTATTCAGGACTTCTATTATTTTTAATCTTCAGCATTTTCTACTTCAATTTTTTTCATAATATTTTTTTCTTGCCATTTCGATAATTGGTATAAGCAATAAGCTAAGGCACCAAATATAACACCACTCCCAATTGCAGTAAACAAGCTAATAAAGAAAAACATCATCATTTGATAACTCAATTCGGTTCCCGACATATTATCTGCGTAAAGGAAAAAGACATTGCGGATACCAACGCTTATACCGAAAATCGCTGATATCAAGAAAACCAATCTGATTGTTTGTTTCAGCGAAATTGTTGGCATAAATGGAACATTGTTTTTCAGCACTGAGTAAAAATAATAGCCACCACCAACGATGAGCAATAATAATTCAACCCAAAGCTCACTGATGCTCGCTTCTAATACCACTGCTTTGATAAGTATAACGATTGCTACTATTATAATCATCATATTAAAAGCTCGTGCGCCGTATTGATTTTGCTTCATTTCAAGCATTTCATCCTTCATTTTCGGCTTTTTAAATAAATTCTTAAACATTGTCATCTTCCTCCCAAAATAAATCATCAAGCGTTTTTCCTAACGCCTTGCAAATAGCAATACATAAATTCAGCGTGGGATTATAATTTCCCGCTTCCACTGAACTAATCGTTTGCCTAGACACATGAATAAGTTTTGCGAGCTCTTCCTGTGAAATATCCTTTTCCACTCGAGCAACTTTCATCTTAATATTTTTCATTGTACCTCACCTTTTCTTTTTCTGAAAAATAGTACAATACTAACTGGAATAGTGAGACATACTACCAAAATTATAAAACTTGCGATAAAGCTTACAATATTTTGTTCTAAGGGATTCGTCACTATGTTCTCATAATAAGCGTTTGTATTTGTAATTGTTATAGTAAGTGCCATCAAAACAGGTAATAGTAACAACCACTCTAACCGTTCACGTTTTTCCAAATACCCATATAGATAATAGACTGTAATTGCATATAACCCAATAAAACTAGCGTTCATTTCCATAAAACATGCTCCTTTTCTTTTGTTTGTAAATTTATCATAGCACCCACTTTACATTATGTCAAATATACTTGACATGAAAAATGTTTTATTTTACATATATTAGGTTTTATGACAAAGAAAAAATATTTACTAACTGAAAACTTATTCCCATCTCACTAGGACTATTACTACTTTCCAGGCCACTAAAGTAGCATAGGTACAATGTTTCGTTGTTCCAATCAAACGGAATAACTTCAGTAACTAGTTGATTATCAATCTTTAAGTTGTTCACATCATCAGTTAATGAAATACCCCAAACTGGATTTCTACCTAATGTTTCAATAATACTGTTCCTAGCAACCACAAGTGGTAAAATAGATTTAATTCTATCAACTTCATTATCTTGCTGTAACAATAAATCCTTATTTGCTTGCAAGTTTATTATTATGTTACTTAATGATTGATACATATTTTTACCATCTTTATTTTCAAAGAGGAAGTTACTTGTTACTAAGGTCTCAATGTTAATAATATGAAATACTGTTGTATTTCCATCATAATCATCATTTGCTATTATTTCACCAATGAAAAAATGAAACTAGATTTTGGAATTAGTACCACTACAATTGTTGAAGAGGTTAAAAAAAATCGCGAAGGCTATTCAACATTACTAAATAAATTGGCAGAAAAAGAATTAAAAGGAATTACTACCCTTAGAAATTTCAGATTGCTCGTTTCCAGCATATTCCTGATAATAGTTATTTTACTGATAGCAATTACTTACTTAGCAAAGAAAAGACAACGGATAACGGAAGATTTTATCGCGAATTAGAAAAATAATTCAAAAAATAAAAGCGCAATACGAGGAATTTTTATTCCATCATATTACGCTTTTACATTATCTGTTTGTTAGCTGTCACTATCAATAAGTTCATTTACTTCCTTATGAGCCACTGCCTAAGGATGGGTGTTTCTGTTAGTCTTATTCCGCCACGATTGCTTTTGTCAAATCGTCCACGAAATCTTGTTTGTTTTCTGCTTTCGATGCTTCGGAAATTGCATCAATATCTTTCGGTTTATCATCCCAACGGCCAGAATCTGCTGTTACCGCAATATGGATACTTTTATCTTTATTATCATTCATAAAAGTCGATACGTTTTCTGGGATATCATCGGACTGCACTGTAGTGAATAGAACTACTTTGTCATAATCATCTGCTTTTACTTTGTCTAATTTTGTTGTATCGATAATGGAAACATGCACGTTTTTGCCTTCCATGTCTTTTTTCACTTGGTCCATTACACTGTCTTTGAATTTACTACCTTGAGTTGCAAGTAATACATGATCTCCTGTAGCTGATTTATTTATTTCAGCATTTTCAGTAACATCCATTGATTTAATAAAACGGTAGGATAGCATCACTCCTGCAAATATGACTACGGCGATTCCTACGACGATTAAGCTGATTTTTAGTGGTTTTTTCATGTTAAATTCCTCTTTTCTGTTAGTTGGGTCATTCTGATCTTAAAGCTTCTGCTGCATCTAATTTTGCTGCTTTATTACTTGGATAAATCGAGAAAATAAAGCCAATTGTTATTGTTATTGCGAGTGTAACAAGGAAATTCCAGAACGAAATATGAATCATATCTTCAAAGCCAATTTTCGTTTCTAAAATAGGACTAGCTATTTTTGCAATTGTCACAGCGACAAGACTTGATAGCACATTAGCTAAAATAATAATATAACTTGCTTCCATCATGAAAAGTCCGCGAATATGGCGTTTACGATAACCAATTGCTCGGAATACACCGATTTCTCTTGTTCGTTCCACCACACCGATATAAAGCACAATAGCAATCATCACGCCAGCTACTGCAAGTGAAAGACCTGCAATAAAGGCAATCAAGTACACAATAATATCGGTAAACTGGCTAAATGTATCTACGAAAGCATTCGCGTTTGTAATCGAATAATTCGCCCAATCTTTGTTATCCTCATATTTCTCAACGATTTCTTCTGCTTCTGCTGTCGTTTTTGTGAATGCATCTACAGATAAAATCGGTTTTTCAATACCGGTCGTTTTAATAAAATCGTTCATTGTTTTTGTGGAAACATCAAATCCTCTAGCAAAACCTTCCTTAGATGGATTTGTAATACCAGAAATGGTTGTTTCTATTTTGACCGTATTTTTTGTATCGCTGTTTCTTCCGGCATAAACTAAGGTTATTGTTTTACCAATCAGTTTATCACCGTCACTTTTTGTTAATTCATCAGAATCCTTTTTTCCAAGAATAGCTCTTGCTACACTTGACGGGATGACTGCTCCGGTTTCATTATTTGTCACCATTTTCCCGCTTAGAAGGTACTCATCTTTCACAGTCAAATCTTCATAGCGTGATGCTTTAAAATTAGCTTCTTGCATCTCGGCAGAAATATCTTTCAAATATTGACCATCATATTCAAATTTAATTCCTTGGATAGTAGTTCGTTCATAAATTTCAGTAATATTTTCAGCTTCATACAATTGCTTAATTTTCTTAATTTCACTACTCGTTAGCGGAGTAGTTGGTTCAGGTGATCTCGAGCCACCATCTTCTTTATAATAAGTTGTAATCTGGTTAGGTGAAAAAGTTGTTCCAAAAATCTTTGAAAGACTTTGATTCACTCCATTTCCAAGTCCAAATGCTAACAAAATAGCGATAATACCAATCGAGGTTCCAAGTGCTACAAGCAAATTCCTAAACTTTCTATTGAAAAAACTTTTAAAAGAAATTTTAGCAGTCGCCCACCAGTTTAGACGTAACTTTTTTTCATTTTTGTGGGTAACTTTTTGTGTAACTTCTTTTTTTCGTTCAAATGAAATTACTTCTCCATCTGCTAGCCGCAATACCGCATCAGTTTGGTCTGCAATGTTTAAATCATGGGTGACGATAATGACGGTTGTACCTTTTGCGGCCAAATCTTTAAGCAGTTGAATAATTTCAGCTGAAGTAACGCTATCCAGTGCTCCGGTTGGTTCATCCGCAATAATCATATCTGGATTGTTGGCAAGTGATCTCGCAATTGCTACTCGTTGCTTTTGTCCGCCAGAAAGTTGTGTTGGTTTTTTACTAGCAAATTCGTCTAATCCGACTTGTCTCAGCAAATCGAGTGCTCTCGCATTTCGGTCACTTTCCGATAATTCAGCATTCAAATATAAAGGAATTTTGACATTTTCAATAACAGACATGTGGTTAACTAGGTGAAAGCTTTGAAAAATAAAACCAATATGATTAAGATGATAGGCGTCTAAGTCTATATCTTGTAAATCATCGCCATTGTATAAAACTTGTCCGGAATAGTCGGTATCTAGCCCACTTATAATATTCAGTAACGTAGACTTCCCACTACCACTTTTTCCTATAATTGCTGCAAATTCCCCGTCTTGAATGGTTACATTGATATTTTTCAAAACTGGTGTTTCGCTTTTCTTTCCTAACTTATAAGATTTTTTAAGGTGTTTAACTTCTAACATTTATTCTCCTACTTTCAAATAGTATCCATTTTTTTAGACTTCATGTAGATATAGCTGCCTGCAATAACTGAACATAATCCTACATTCCAAATAATAGAAAGAAGCGAAATCTCAAAATGACCATTTGGCAAAATAGAGATAATTCCCGCACTGTTATAAATATGCAAGTAATATTCAGCTAGTAAATTGACAATTAGGATAGCAAAAAGAAGTAAAACGACCGCCGCTTTTTGAAGAGAACTCGCCTTTACATGATCTTTTAACCAACCTACTGGAATGACAAAGTAACAAACAAACATAGCGATAAACAAAAACATCATCAGCGTTCCAGATACAAATGATAACGCATCGCCTGCTTCAATCCGCCCTGTTTCAAAACCGTAATACCAAATAAAGGCACTTTGAAGTAAAATAACGCAAATTGCTGATAAATAAGCAGCAAATAGTTTTCCGAAAAATTTCTTTGTTTCTGAAAATCCAGAAAGAGAAGCAAGTGTTACATTTTCTTTCGATGTGTCTAGTTTCGTGATTTTCCAAGTCGTGATAAGAACGAGAATCAAGCTCATCACCGTCGTCCCTCGAATTGCTCTAAAAAGCAAATCCGCTCCCTCCAGCAGATTTATCGTGAATCCTAGAAAGTTCAGCCCGAAGATAAGTGCAAGTCCAATCAAAAGAATAGGACTAATTTGTTTTAAATAAAAAGTAATCATTTTTGTCATTTGTTCATTTCCTCCTTATAGAAATCGATTAATGAGTTGCCTGTTGCCTCGCGATAAGTTTCTGTTTCTATTGTTTTTAATGTATTATCTTTAATTAACCAAAGTTTGTTGTATAGTTTTTCGGTTCCTTCTAAATGGTGCGAAGAAATAATCGTGATAGCGTCTGGCTCTGTTTCGCTAATAATAGCTTTCATTACTTCTGAACGAGCCACAATATCGATACTCGCAAAAGGTTCATCATAAAGATACAATTTGGCTTTTCTTGCTAAAACACTACCAATTTTCACTTTCATTAACATGCCTGTTGATAGTTCGCCAAGTTTTAGGCGTTTGTTAATTCGCCATCCAGCAAGTAATTGGTCCCACTTATCTAACTCCATATTTTCAAAAAGAAGCGCATGTTGTTTCATAAATTCTTCTATAGTAGTACTTTTTTTAGCGTAAAGTTCATTATTTAAATAAGCGATTTGCTGACGGATTTCATTTTTTATGAAAACTTCATTATCTAGTTGTAATGTGCCACTATCCGTTTTCTTCAAATTTGCTAACATATCTAGCAAAGTCGTTTTCCCGCTACCATTTTCACCAGAGAGCACGATCATGTCGCCTGGTTTTGCTTCGAAGTCCACATTTTGTAAGACTAATTTATTTGGATAGGATTTAGCGATATTATTCCCCACTAACATTTACTTTTACCTCCTCTACTTTTTTCACCCAAGCGATGATTTTTTCTTTATTAATTCCTAATTTACTCATTTCACTAATAAAATTTTCGGTAAGTTGTTTTGCGATGTCATTTTCCAATTGCTCCATTCTCCTCTTATCTTCTGTCAAATATTTACCAGTACCGCGAACGGTGAAAATAATCCCCGCTTCTTCCAGTTCTGCATAAGCTCGCTGGATGGTTGTCGGATTTACTTCTAACTTTGTTGCTAGCTCTCTTACAGATAGTAGCTTGTCACCAGCTTTGTAAATTCCTGTAACAATTTCTGTATGAATATAATGAACGATTTGTTTATAAATGGGTTTACTATCATCAAACTTCATCATTTCCTCCTTCCGCCTGTCTGTCCGTATCACCGTACCATCTGGGTCACACTGGCTATGAATGTACTATATCAAAGGATTCTGACACGATTTATATATTCAATATAGAAAAAAAGCTTTTTTGCTTCGTTAAAAAATATTTTCTATTCAGGAATATATACTAAGCGCTACTTTAGAGAACGTCACAAACTGTTCAAAAATCTTTTTCTACATAAATAGCGTATAATAAAGGGTAAACAAATCCGCAAAGGAGTGGCGCTAATGTCAGAAAAACTTGATACCGTACTTGGCTATTTAAAAGAATTTCCGGATTACTATAAACATGTAAAAAAGCAAACCTATACAATGAATGAAAAAATAATTTTTGAGGAAGAAAAGGCAAAACATATCTTTTTCGTATTAGAGGGTTATGCTGCAGTCGAATTAGAGGATAATTTGAGAAAAACGAACTATATTTCGATATTTGTTCTTCCATATAATATTTTAGGAATTGATGCATTCTCCTCTTATCCAAAGAAAAAACATAGTATTACTGTTATGAGTAAAAGTCTGGTGCTTTATAAAATAGATACTGACTTTTTACTCAACATATTATCGATCAAACCTGATGTGAATGATTTTCTTTTGACGAGTATTGCGGATGTTTTCGCTCGCCACTATGCACTTCTTGGAATGATTGCCAAAACGCCGAAAGAACGGATTTACATGGCTTTGGAAAATCTTGCCGTCGAGATGGGCTCAGAAGATGAGGAAAAAAATGAAATCGTGTTACCAAACTTTATCAACCAGTCAGTCCTTGCCAGATATTGCCGCACAACGCAGCCAAACATATCCAATTTGCTAACCGAACTTGTAGAAGAAGAATTTTTGGTCAACAAAAAAAGCCCTTATCGAATTGATAAGGACTCTTTGGATATATGAGATTTATATTAATTTAATAACTTAAATCATTTCCATTAGTTTCAATTACATTTTTATACCAATAGAAACTTTTCTTCTTCAAAGCATCAAAGATAGTACGATTTTATACGTTCTTCCGCGTTAAAAAAATTCCAACGACTCCTCCTATAAGGATAATCGGTGCTAATCTGACAAACAACCATTCAAATGTATGAAAAGCTACTCCGATAACGCTAGTTTCAGGGTCACTATAATCCCACCCTAGGTAAGGACTATTTAGTATTATAAAGACCGCTGAAATTGTTGCTATAATGGCACACAACGAGACAAATAGCCAATAAAGCAATTTTCGTCTGGCTGTCTTTCTTTGTGCAAGCTGTAAGTTTATAATCTCCAGTTTTTCGGAGATTGCTTTTACGTCATCAACCTTTGAAACCATAACAGTTTCTCCAAGCAAAGTGCTTACTGGTGTTTCAAGCACTTCCGATATGGAGATTAACATATCGGAATCAGGAACTGACAATCCTTGCTCCCATTTAGAGATTGTTTGTCGCACCACATTCAGTTTGATGGCAATTTCTTCTTGCGAAAGTCCTTTTGATTTTCTGATTGCTTTAATATTTTCGTTTAACATTAGAGATAACCGCCTTTCTTTCAGTTGTTATCACTATTGTATGAGAACCCGTCCATTGCTACAAGCAACGCATATTAACATTCAAATTTACACCCATGATATGCTGTTTGGCACATCACTCTTCTAAAATAGACAGCCTAGTTCTTATATATTTCAGCTATGCTTTTGTTTTTTACGCCTGAAGAATAAACTGAATGCGACACATACTGCTATTAAACCAAATACACTATACAGCACACTATCCCAGAGATTATCCCCAGTAGTTGGCAGTTTTAAATTTCCCGCTACTGTAGGTTGTTCCTTTTGTGCTGCGGTTACTTTTAATGCTTCCGGCTTATCGGTGGAAGCTTGATGTTCACCTGGTGCCGCTTGAATGTTTGGTTGGTCTGGATGAGTTGGTTGGATAGGCGCCACTGGTTTTGTAGGTGTCACTGGTGGTGCTGGAAGGTCTTTTGCTTTTACGGTTACGTTAATAGTCACAGATTCTCCAGCAAAACTATAAGTAACTGGGTAAACGCCAGCTTTCGTCGTATCCACAGTCCCTTCTACTTCTAAATCATCAAAGGAAACTGCAGCTCCAACAGAATTTACTGCGCTATCAAAATTATCCTCTGCACTCCATTTATCCCCTACATAAATCGTAGAATCATGCGCTTTAATTGTGGCTAGAACGGCTTGATACACATAGGTAACTGTTTGTGGATTTGTTTCGAAAACGCCGCTTGCATTGGCTGGTAGTTTACTATTATCTAAGGTAAATCCAGCAATTTCTTTCGCTTTTGCTTGATAAGAGTCATCTAGTTTTCCGGTTAAAGTGTCAGAAGTAGTTATTTCGTTGCCGTTTTCATCTACGTATTTTACTGTGACAGGTGCGCCTTCCATTTTTTTATAGACATACGTGACTGTTTGCGCTTCAGAGCTGAGCGTTCCAATTCCATTTGTCGGCATTTGTTCCGTATCTAATTCATATTTATCAATAGAGAGTTCAAATTCTGGCGTTGTTACATCATAATCATCCCCCACATTGCCACTTACCGTTTGTGGTTCATGGATTTCTGCTCCTGCTTTGTCCACATAATTCACCGTCAAATCATGAGCAGCGACAGGTAAAATATCGATTAAGAAAGTAGTTTGATTTTGAGGATTATTGGGTGCATTATCAAGCATCACATTAATCACATGTATGCCTGATTTAAAATTCGTTAACGGAATGCTAATATCCGACGTCAGAGCTCCGTCATAAAGCACCTTGCCATCATTCGTATCGGTAATCGTCACATCATGCCCATCAAACAATTCCGAGTTAAACATATATACTGCTTGTAAATTAATAAATGTAGGACTGTTTTTTAAAAACGGTGTAAGATTCATATCATTAGTTAGATTAGAAATAAAAGAATTATTTGCTTTAATATGCCCGCTATACTCAGGCGTTGAACTTGGATAGACAAACGTATAGGCTGAGTAAACACTTGGCTCTGATTGTTTACTGTTAATTGTCACTTGATTTCCCGAAACATTCACTTCATTTTCACCAGTTCTATTTTCATAGAGACTTAAAGGGATTTGCCCAACTAAACGATTACTTTGTAAGGCGATTTCAGAAATATTTCCAAGTCCATCAGGAATTTTTCCAGTGAATTGATTGTAGTCTAATCGAAGTTCTGATAAATTCGTTAATTCTCCTAATTCAGCAGGAATCTCTCCAGATAGCTTATTAGAATATAAAAGCAATTTCTCAAGAGATACTAAATTTTTAATCTCTGGTGGTACTTCACCAGTAAGCGATTTATTACTCAATGAAATGATCTTAATTTTAGCCAAATCGTCAAATGTTAAATCCACACCGACCTTTTTAGGTGCTAATTGTCTGTTTACTTCATTAATCAACCACGTCTGCCCTCCTAAATCTTCCGAAGTAACAATATCGGTTGCATTATTTTTCAAATTAACTTGTTGGTTTGTATCCATTGTTGATTTCAATTTTGTTGTTTCGATTTTGGATGCCAACCCAGAAAGTGGGTTAACCCACACAAAATTTAATGACAAAACAACAGCGGATAGGCATAGAAATGCTTTTTTCATTCGTGTATAACCTCCAGTAATATTTATTACGCCTAAAATTATACGCTAAACAGCCACTCAAAAATGCCTTCCTAAGTAGCGAAATTTCCTATTTGTGAACATTTTTCGAACGTTTTATATCATAAAAACAGCTTCCACCTCCATTTCCAAGCAATTATTTTTGACACATTTCAACAAAAAACATCGAAAATAATTTATTGGAAATAAACATGGAAACAAAACCAAAATCACTCAAAACGATTGATATTACTTGTTTTACAACAAAATAAAAATCAAAATAAACATCCTAAAAATCCCCAACACCTTTTTCAAACGCATCCAAAAACGTTAAAAATCACTTAAATTCAACTTATTTTTGAACAAACTTCCACTTTTCTTCGTTTTTGAGTTTCTGTCAATAAATTGTCACATTTAAACCGCGCCAACCTGTATCGCAAGTCTATTTTTAGTACTTAATTATGTCAAAAACATACTATAATTGACTAATAAATGACAAAAACAAGAATAACAGATGGGATGTGCGACACTTCTTGAGAAAAACTTTTCTAATCCTCACTAGCTTCACAATATTTGCAACGCTAATTTCCCTTATTTTTTCGAATGTTTATGCGGAACAATCTACTTCATGGCTAGAACAAGAACTTGACGGCAACGAACCATTTATTAACGCTGTCGAACGCCGGTTAAATAAAAGCCGCGAAGAAGTAAATTTACAAGATTTGGAAAGCATGACGACATTAGATGTCGAAAACGCTTCTTCATTCCCTGAAAAAATTACTGATTTTAAAAATTTGACCACATTAACTGTACAGATGGGAACGATTACGGAAGTACCAGATAACTTAGCTGAATTAAAAAAGATTACTACTTTGAATTTATATAAAAATAATTTGACTGAATTTCCTATGGTGGTTTTCCAGCTGCCAGTTTTAGATTCATTGCAATTAGCCAATAATTCCATTAAGGAAATACCGCCTGAACTCACTTCTATGTCCTCTCATTTAAGTAGCTTAGGGCTTCAAAATAATCAATTGATTTCTATCCCTACTGAATTTTTCACTATTGATTGGGCAAGTGGCTACTGGCCACCACTTGGGCTTAGACCATTACTTACTTCCCTTGCAGGAAATCAAATTACATCAGATATTCCCGCAGACTATCTCGATAATTACAACAATGGTGGAAATATGCTGGAACATTATTCTTATAAACAAGGTCAAGATCAATTAGTTTATAACGGCGAACCTATTACCGTACCTTTTAATACAGACTTTAAGCAACTAAGTCCCGATGAATCTAAGCTAGGACTCGCTTCCAATAAAGCCCTTTTTGACGCACATGAATTTGAATACTACGATGACGGCTCCTCCACTCTCGAAAACGGTGTGGCGACAAAAGAAGGTCCCGGTTTCATCACAATCAAAAGCACTTTGTCTACCAAATCCAATCCATTCGCTAAAGTTCGCGTTCCGATTGTTGTGGAAGCTCCCCCAAAAGGCGCTGATATTACAGTGGAATATAAAAGCACTACTGGCGAAACGCTTGCACCCATCGACACATTAGAAGGTTTACTGGATGCAAATTACACGTCTAATCCTAAAACCATTACTGGCTATACTCTAACGGAAACGCCTGCAAATGCGAACGGTACTTTTTTGAAAGAACCACAAACAGTCACATACATTTATTCCAAAGATCCCGTTCCCGCGGAGCCAGTCACTGTTAATTACGTGGATGATAAAGGCAAAGAACTAGCGCCATCCGAAACATTTACTGGGTTTATTGATGACCCTTATGTATCTCTTGAAAAAACAATTGACGGTTATTCATTAGTCAGCGCACCTACAAATGCCAACGGAAAATTAACAGCGAATGCGCAAACAGTTAATTACATTTATCAAAAAATACTCATTCCGGCCGAACCCGTAACAGTCAATTACATTAGTGATACCGGCGAAAAACTAGCCGACCAAACCTTATTAAAAGGGAATATTGGAGACCCTTTTTCTACTTCACCCGAAACAATTACGGGTTACAAACTAAAAACAACCCCAACTAATGCAAAAGGGACATTCTCCGATAAAACACAAACGATTGAGTATGTTTATGAAAAAAAGAAAAATTTACTAAAAAAAGGCTCCACTTTAAGTGTAAAGCGGAATAATTCAACTTCTGCTCCAACAGAAATAAGCGCTGCAAATAAGCCGAAATTACCTAAGACAGGCGATACAAAACCATTAGATTCAACACTAGCAGGCCTATTTCTTCTAGCTTCAACTATCATATTATGGAGAAAAAATAGCCATTAATACAAAAAGACGATAAACTGATGTTTATCGTCTTTTTAATGGATAAAAAAATAGACTGTATACAAAATGATTTCTCAAATTGTTACAATCCATCTTTTCTAAACTCTCTTTTAAATCGTTTGTACTTTTCTCGCTAGGCACATAATTCCTGCAATAACTGCAAGTACGCCTGGAACGATCCATAGTAAGTTAACTAAGAAGAAACCACCAATACCAGCTACTAGCGTTAAGATTCCAAATACCTTTGCATTACGTTTGATTAATACTGCAAAAATAATAAGCGCAATCCCAATTACTAAAGCAACTCCAGATAAAATTACTGTTAAGCCACCCATAGCAGCAAGTGCTTCAGTGTCAGCAGTAGTCATAGCCGCTGTTTCGGATAATTCTTCACTCCCAGAAAGAGCAGCAAGAAGACCTCCACTTGCGATTCCTGTAATACCAGCGATAATACCTGTAATTCCTGCGATTAATGTTAAGATAAATTCTGGCTTTCTTGGATTCATTATGATAAAACCTCCCTTTTTAAATAGTCATTTATTAGTATACCATTATTTTGCTCGGAAAATGTAGACATTTCGTGTATTTTATTGCAATTATCTTTTTATTGTACAATTTTAATTTATAAAAAAGACCTTTCACTTAGAAAGGTCTCAAATATCTTCGCGTTCTAGCCATAAACTGAGAAGTACATCGTTTTCTTCTTTAATATCTTCTTTTGTCATTTCAGGTTTAATGTCTACTTTTTCAAGAATTTCAAATTGAATGGTCTCAATGCCATGTTCCTTTGCTTCTTTTGCCATTTCTGGTGGTAGCATGTTTCCTGCTCCAATTTTTATTCCAAATGCAAGTTTATTGGCGATTCCTTTTAAGTCCATTGTGTTATCAATTAAGTATTTACCACTTTTTGTACTGATAAAACGGTAAACGCCGGCATCGGGGGCTTTTTCTTTGTATGCGCGAATTAGTTCTTTACGATTGTCTTTATTCATTTATTTCACGTCCTTAATAACCTGCTTCTTGTAATAGTTTGCTTAATGTTTTGAGGCGTTCACTGAGGAGTTCATCATCGTTTTTTAAAGCTTGTTCGAATAATTGCATGTCCTCATCAATATATTCGTTATCTTCACAAACGGCAATAGTCAGCGCATCCCCTTGCAAACCAATACGATCAAGCGTGGGATTCTCTTTGTCATACAAATGAGGTAAACGGTAAGCATCTTTAAAATGAACTTTGGTTCTAGCGATTAAAATGGCCAAGTCGAGCACACGATGTAGCGGAAGTTCTTCAGATTGGCGCGACCATTTATCACCCGTGTGACGCCAAACTTTAGCGGAAATATCTACTTTGCCACGATCATTCCACTGCGCAAGTCCAAGTGAAAGTCCCTTAGCATCTGAATGATAAGCGTTCTTGCCGTCTACTTCTTCATAATTTTCAACAACGATTACTGGTTTATGTTTTAAGGTAGTTGGAATCTTCATGAGATTTCTCCTTTTAAATTTTATTAATTTACTAAATTAGTATATTACTAATTTTATAAAATGTAAAGAAAAACTTTCCCAGCTATTAGGAAAGTTCGTTTTTCATATGTAATTGTTGCAAGCCATCTGATAATTCAACTAGGATAGTGCGCTGATTCGTTACGTTTACCATGCCTGAGTCGGTTTGATACGTGCCTGTTGCCGGGAGAACGTAATCATCTAAGCCAATCATCTCGCCGTTTTCAACGTTGCCTGTAATATACCAAGGGTGGCCGAGGAGTTGTTCTGCTTCTTGAAAATGTCCGCGTCTAATAAACGCTCGAATGTTAGTGGAACTTATTTTAGTTTGATTCGTTTCAATTACTGGGACGGATGTGACACCAATATCATAGGGCTTACATAGGTCCCGGAGTAAATCTACGTCAGAATCGCGCCCTTTCCCAAAATTAAATTCGGAACCAACGACGATATGCGATAAATTCAAATTGGTTAAATGGTCTCTGACAAACTCTTCTGGTGTCGTTTCCGCATACCGAGGTGTGAATGCTGTTTCGATTAAATGATCGACACCGTAATGCGCGAGCCAGCGTTCCTTTTCCATTCTTGGTGTAAGCATTTCGCGATATATTTCGATTTGTTTTAAAGCCCAAAGTGGATGTGGACTGAAACTAATAGCGGTTAATATTTCATTTTCTTTTTTTATGGATAAGGCTGTATTTAAAATGGTCTGATGGCCGATATGTACCCCGTCGAATTTGCCGATTGTTAAAACCGCGGGACGACTATCCTTATTTGGTGCGAGCGTTACATGTGATACTTCCATTGGCTGATTTCCCCCATTCCTCTCTAAGTTTAAAGCATAACAAGGGGCTCGTGCAAATTTATTGATTGCATAAAAAAAGACCTTTTCTAGTTTCGAAAAGGTCTTGAAAAAATTTATTCTACTGTCACACTTTTTGCTAAGTTTCTTGGTTTGTCGACGTCGCAATCACGGTGAAGTGCTGCGTAATAAGCTAGTAGTTGGCACGGAATGACGCTTGCCAGTGGCGTTAATAATGGATGCACTTGCGGAATAACAAAGCGGTCGCCTGGTTGTGCGACGTTTTCCATTGCGAATACACAAGTTTTTGCTCCACGTGCTAATACTTCATTGACATTTCCGCGAATATTCCAGTTGATAGATTCTTGCGTGATAAGCGTTAAAACTGGTGTGCCGTCTTCGATAAGCGCGATTGTTCCATGTTTTAATTCGCCACTAGCAAAACCTTCAGCTTGAATATAAGAAATTTCTTTTAGTTTAAGAGCAGCTTCCATCGCTACGAAATAATCGATATTTCTACCTAGGAAGAACGCGTTACGAGAAGTTGCTAAGTATTCACCGGCGATGTGCTCAATCACTTCTTTGCTAGAAACCATTGCTTCCATTGCTGTTGCGACAATTCCTAATTCAGCAGCTAAATTAATGTTAAGTGCTTCTTCGTCACCAATTTCGCGACCAAGAGAAACGGCAAGTACCGCCAACACAGAAATTTGGGCTGTATAAGCTTTTGTTGAAGCGACAGCGATTTCTGGACCTGCGTATAAATACATCGAATGATCCGCTTCACGGTCTAGCGTCGAGCCTGGTACGTTTGTTAATGTTAATGTCCGGTAGCCAAGTTCTTTCACTTTAACAAGGCATTGACGGCTGTCGGCAGTTTCACCACTTTGCGTAATAAAAATAAATAGCGGTTTTTTAGACATTAATGGTAAATTATAAGCAAATTCGCTGGAAACATGTACTTCTACAGGGATTTTTGCCATTTTTTCGATTAAATTTTTTCCGACTAAACCAGCATGATAGCTCGTTCCACAAGCAACGATATGAATGCGGTCAGATGATAAAATTTCGTCAATGATAGTTTTGTCGACATTGATTTCGCCAGCTTCATTTTGATAAGCTTGGATGATTTTACGTGTTACAGCTGGTTGTTCGTCGATTTCTTTTAACATATAGTGCGGGTATGTGCCTTTTTCGATGTCGGACGCATCTAGTTCGGCTGTGTAGCTTGCGCGAGTGATTTCTTCACCTTCTAGCGTTTCTAAAGTGAAGCCATCTTTTGTCACAATCACGATTTCTTTATCCATAATTTCCACGAACTCGTCTGTTTCTTTAAGAACAGCCATGGCATCACTTGCGATAACGTTGAAGTTTTCGCCTTTTCCGATTAATAATGGGCTTTTATTTTTTGCTGCGTATAGTGTTTCTGTATCGGTTTGGTCAATTAAGCAGATTGCGTAAGAACCATGAAGTAACGACAACGCTTTTTTGAATGCTTCTTTAGTCGAAAGTTCTGCTGCAAAGAGTTCAATAAGCTGAACAATTACTTCTGTATCCGTATCACTAACAAATGAATGATTTTTTAAGTATTCTTCTTTTAAAAGGGTATAGTTTTCGATTACGCCGTTATGAACCATTGTAAAACGACCAGATTTGCTTTGGTGCGGGTGGGCGTTTTCGTGATTTGGTTTACCGTGTGTTGCCCAGCGTGTATGTCCGATTCCGGTTGTACCGAATGCATCACTTGGTACAAGGCTCGCAAGGTCTGCAATCCGTCCTTTTTCTTTAACTACTGTTACTAGGTCTTTGTTTTGCAAAGCGATTCCCGCAGAGTCATAGCCGCGGTATTCTAATTTTTCAAGACCTTCTAATAAAATGCCTTTTGCATTATTTGTTCCAATATATCCAACGATTCCACACATAATAAAACTCCTCCAATAATTAACTTGAGGGCAGACTTATCCAATTTCAAGCCCTCTACATTTTTTGGTTTCCTTGGAGGGTAAAAAACATGTTTCATTACTACTCTGTCCACTTGGTCACCCAAGTGATTTGTAAGTAAGACTTAACGACTGCATGCACAGCCGGGAGACTCCCGCCGAAATTTCGATTAATCTCCTCCTCGTCAACTGACCGATACTTTTCAGGGATTTCACCTTCAAGCATTTTCGTCCCAATCAGTTCTGGCGCTTCTATTTAATTGTACGATCCTCCTTCACTACTTTTCAAGGAAACAAATTCATTTTACAATAATATGTATACTAGGTCAAGCATTATATATAGCCGTTTAATTAAAATTGGTCTATACATTGACAAAAAATAACAAATGACTAATAATATAGATATGATATAAAAAGGAGCGAGCTGAATGGTTTTTGCCAAAAAAATAGTTGCTAGTATTGCTGTTTTCATTTCACTTGGATTCATTTATTTCCGAGTAAGCACAGCTGTCGCATTTGAAAATACAAGTAATGCTTCCCTTCTTCCTTCTACCGGAGACGCATTTTCGGTCTGGCCGATTGTTATTGGAGTAGTGCTTGTCGCGCTTGCGGTTGTTCTATTTATTAAGAAGAAAATATAAAAAAATCGTTTGAGAGCATGAGATATGCTTTCAAACGATTTTTTTATGGGCGGCTTAGGTAAATGGCTTGCTTTCCCATAGCAGACCAACCTTCTTCAAGTACACTTCTTTTTACTGCACGGTTTTTATGTCCATATGGGTCATTAATATAAAAATTGTCTTTATCAAATCCAGTAATTACCACACTGTGCATCGAATACGTGATTTTCTTTTTACCTTCTTTTGTTTGGACGGTTTGCCAATTTTTGGGTGCATGATAGTCCGTGGTAGTGATAATCCAAACTGGTGCGCCTGTGCTGAGTACGGTAATGATGTCTTGAATGCTATTCCCGCTAATATCGTGGACGTGTGCTTCATTAACGTATTTAGCAGCCAGTTTAGCAATAGGCGCATGATTCACGCCAAGACCAGGGCTATCGCCGCTAATGCTCCCGACAAATGCTTTATCCGGATTACCGTGTAAACCATTTTGTTCGATTGGCGTTGTCGGGAGATTATTCGCTAACTCATTTTTAGTGACGTATTTCCCAGTGAATTGCAAGAGCATCGCTAAACTAGTTACTTCGCAGCCATTAAAAAGCGTAGGAGCATCCATTTGATTCACTAGTGGCACATCTAATCTTACATTAAAAGGTTCGTTGTCTAATTTATAAACGACTTTGGCGCTTTCGAGTTTGACGGTTGGTGAATAAAAGGTATATTTCGTATTTAGAAGGGTCAAACTAAATATACACGCTGTAATGACAAGCAGTGATTTTATCCAAATTCGCATTATACATGCTTCCTAGACATTTTCTGCTAGGACTGGCTCTCCTGGATCTTTTGTTTCTGATTCTGGCTCTTCTGTTACTTCGACCGCTTCTTCGCTCACTTCGGTATTGAAGTTGGCGATATACCCTTCTAATGAGCCGGAAATTTTTTGCATTTCTTCGGAGATAACGACTAGCTCGTCTACTTTCATTTTGTTTACTTCCGCGAATTCAAGTGCGGCTGTGGATTTTTCACCGATTTGGTTGGAAATTTCTGTTACGTCGCTAATTGACGTGTTGACTTCTTCAATTCCTGCAGCCATTTCTTCGGTTTCTTGAGATACATTTTGCATTTGAGCGGAAATATCATTGACACGGTGGAGTAAATCTGTGAATGTTGCTTCTGTTTCAGAAATGATTTTTTGACCAGCTTCCGATTCAGAAAGCCCCGTGTTCATTACTTCGATAGTTGTTTTTGACTCTGTTTGAATTTTTTTCAGGACAGTATTAATGTCAACAACAGCAAGACGTGATTGTTCAGCTAGTTTGCGGACTTCTTCGGCTACAACTGCGAACCCACGACCATGTTCACCGGCACGAGCAGATTCGATTGCCGCATTTAGGGCAAGCAAGTTGGTTTGGTCAGCGATATTTGTAACGGTATCCAAAGCTTTTTCCACTTCGCCAACGCGGTTAACTAATTGAGAAACAACGTCTGTACTTGAACGCATGACGCCACTGATACGGTCCATTTGGGACACGAGATTATTGATAACGGCAATGCCATCGTTCGTTTTTTCTGCGGAATCTTTTGTTAGGTCAGATACTTTAAGCGCGTATTCAGCCACATTTTGAACGCCGCCAGTCATTTGATCCATTGCATCCGTGCTTTCTTTCATGCTGCCGATTTGTGTTTGGATCTGTTCACCCATCATTTTCATTTCGATGTCCATTTCTGTTGTCATTGCAGAAATAATTTCCGAACTAATAATAACGTTATCACTGGAAGATTTAACGTCTGTAGAAGCTTTTTTAACGTCTTCAATCATTAATCTTAGGTTTTCGCTCATTTCATTCAAGTCGTTTGTAATATCACCAAGCTCGTCTCTACCGTTATAAGTGCTGCGGTACGACAAATCTCCACTAGCTACTTTATGTACAGCTGTTTGCAAGTGACGGATTCCTTTTAGGATCACTCTCGTAATATAAGCATTAAAAATGAATAGAGAAATTAGCACGGCAATAATAACTGCTGTGAAAATGATACTGATTTTTACACCAAAGTCAGAAATTGCTTGAGAAGAATTTTCGACTTCTTTGTAGTTCATTTCATTTAAAACATTTAATTGTTTAGTTGCATCGTCAAATTTTGTTTTGACGTTTTGGTAGTATCTGTTTTGCGCTCCAAGTAGTTCTGCGTCGTCTAGTGCGCTTGATGTGTCACTGATTACTGACGATGCGGATGATTTCATGTCTGCTAGTTTTTCTTCAAAATACGCTAATTGTTTTTTATCTTCTGCTGTTAAATTGGCTTTTTTGAAATTATGAATTGCTTGATCATTTTCGGCATAAAGATCATCAATATCTTTTATAAGGGCTGATTTTCCGTTAATAGTGTCGAACATGGTCAGGATGTCGATATTGATTTGCGCCATGTTTGTTTGGATTTTTGCGATTTCTTTCATCGGTGCGACATTATTATCAACCATATTATCTGAAAGTGTTGCTACATGACGAAAGCCAAGAAAGCTAGTCGCGCCAAGTCCGATTAACATGATGGTCGTTATAACAATATTGATGCTTAATTTTGTTTTCAATTTACGATTTTTAATTAAATTCACCCATTCCACACTCCTATTCTCTAATTCTAATTTATTATCTCATATTTTTTAAAAAAACTCCATATTTTATTGTAAAATAATTAGTTTTAATAAAAAAACGTTATAATAATTAGCGGAAATTGGCATGAAATGGGTGATAATGTTATTTTTTTATTTATTTTTTATAAAAATCTACGTAAAATGGTTTTAAGTGGTGGCATTTTTGCGAAACGATGGTCTTCTAAGACTGATTGGATTTCGAATTTAGTATAACCGAGTGCTTCGTCCATCACGATTTTCCCTGGTAGTGGAGCTGCTGCGCTATCTACGGAAACGTCGATGATAACTGGTTTCGTTGCTAGTTTGGCGTTTTCGAAAGCAGCTTCTAGGTCCGCCATTTTTTCTACTCGGAAACCAATTCCTCCGCAACTTTCGGCGAATTTTGCGTAATTAATATCTGGTAGGTCGATGGCGTAGTTTAGTTCACCAGCTGATTGTTGTTCGTATTTAATGAATGAAAGTTGTTGGTTGTTTAACACGACGACAATCATTGGCATGTTTAAACCTACCGCTGTGACGAAATCTTGCATAACCATGGAAAAGCCTCCATCACCGACGATGGCGATTGCTTGGCGGTCTGGGAATGCTTTTTTGGCAGCGATAGCTCCAGGTAAACCGCAACCCATAGTACCAAGCCACGCGGAAACGATAAAGTCATTTTCTGGGGTTAAATGTAAATAACGAGTGCTCCAAACAGTTGCAGTTCCTACGTCGATAGAGAAAATGGCATCTTTCTCAGCGATTTTTTGGATGTTCGCCATCACGACTTCTGGAGCGATTGGATCTGTTGTTTTTGCGATGTCTTCTTCTAACCATTTCCACCATTCTTGCATGTTTTCTTGGCATGCTTGAAGGAATTTACGCTCTTCTACAGGTGCGGTTTTCGCGGTTAAATTACCGATGATTTCCGCGGCATCGCCTACTAAACCAACTGTTGCGGGGAAACGTTTGCTGATTTTGGCTGGGTCAATATCGATTTGGATGCAGTCTGCTTTTTTTGGTAAATAGTCGCTATAAGGGTAATCATTCCCGAACATTAATAGTAAGTCGGTTTCTTGCATGGCTTCATATGCTGGTTTGGTTCCAATTTTACCAAGGTTTCCGAGTGCATTTGGATGGTTATCTGGAACAATGGTTTTTGCTGGTAAGGAATGAATAATCGGGATTTTCAATTTTTCTGAGAAGGCGATTAGTTCTGGTCCAGCGTGTTTAGTCCCTAATCCAGCTAAGATAACTGGTTTTTCCGCTTTTTCAATCAGTGCTACGGCTTCCTGTATTGCTGCTTCATCTAGTTTTGGATTTTCTTGTTCGAATTTGACTGATTTTGCTTCAAGGCTCGCTTTAATTACTTGTGACGGGATATCATTTGGAATCGTTAAGACAGCGACGCCTTTTTCTTTATAAGCGGTGCGGATTGCTTCATCGACCACATCCGCAAGTGTTTCGGCATTATCAATTTGTTTATTATACACGGCAACATCTTCGAAAATCGCTGGTAAATTGACTTCTTGGAAAAAGCCGGTGTTTAAGACGTCGGTTGTCACCTGCCCAGCGAGTACGAGCATTGGCACATGATCCATTTTTGCATCATACATCCCGTTTAGAAGATGAATTGCTCCGGGGCCGCCGATAGATAATGCGACACCAATTTTGCCTGTTAATTTGGTATATGCTGCGGCGGCTAGTGTCGCCACTTCTTCGTGCCGAACGTGAATAAATTCGATTGCTTCTTGTTCTTTTCGTAAGGCATCAACTACTGTATCAATCGAATCACCAGGTAAACCATATACGTGGTCGATTCCCCAATTTTTTAATGTTTGTACGAGTGTTTCACTTGCTTTTACTTTTTTCATTTTACTTTCTCCTCCCATGGATGTTTTCTCTAATGTCCAATAGTTTTCGTTTACCCTGTTTTTAAAAGAGTATTCATAAAAGAGAATTGACGAACTATTCAGAAGTGCTTATAATGAAGGCAAGGTGGTGATCAAAGAGATGCAAACAAAATTGCACTGCTCTCGACTTTCTAACAATGGCTTTAGGATTGTTTAGAAAGTAAGAGTGAAATAAACTCTTCAATCCTTCAGCTAGTTTAACCAACATTAAACTATTAAAGGAGAATTATAATGAAAGAGTTTATCGAGCCATACCAATATAATTTTATCAAAAATCAATTAGCCAATGTTTCACGCGCATACCGGTCCGCCAATGATACTTCGACTTTGAAGGCATTAAAATCGCTAACAGAGGAGAAAATCAATGAATTATTCCCGGAAAGTGTACTAGAGGAGCATAAGGAACTGTTTAGCGAGCTCCATGCGATTACTTCAACCAAAGAAGCAGAGCCGTTTTTAGAGGGGGTAAAAGCCTATGTGATTCCTTTCGCGCCACCTAGTGATGTGAAACTTAAAAAACTTTTTGCGAAAACGAAAAAATTAAAAATTCCCGCCTGGTCTAAACTAAATTTGCGCGACTATACTTTTTACGGCTGGAACGATATCGCTCAGCAGCGTAAGTATATCGTGACTTACGAGGACGGAAATTTGGTCGGCGTACAAGGAACTATTTCTACAGAGATTCAAAAGGGCGTTTGTTCGATTTGTCACTCGCATTCCAAAGTATCGCTCTTTATGGCGAAAACGAAATCTTCGAGCGACGGTATTTATACGACAAATGGCAATTACATTTGCTACGATAGCGATGTTTGTAACGAGCAAATAAAAGCACACGAAACGTTAGATGAATTTATAGAGGTTGTTAAGAAACGTAAATAAAAAACAGAAAGTCTCTCATTATTGTTTGAGAGGCTTTCTGTTTTTATTTAATCGAATCACGCAGTTTTTTTCGTTGAGTATCCATCCAAGTTTCTTCTGGAAATTCACTTAGTAAGTTGTCGGCGAATTCGGCTAGGTCGTCACCAACAACAGCTTTTAGTTCTAGGTTGTCAGCTGCGGCATTTTCGAACATTTCGAGGACATTTTTTAGGATTTCGAACATCCCTGCGCCTTTTGCAAAGCTCCATAAATAGGTTTCGATTGCTTTCATTGCGGTTTTGTAATCTTCTGGCAAAGCAGCTATTCGTTTTTTGTACTGCTTATAATCTCGTTTTTCTTCGCGGTATTTTGTGTACCATTTAAACATTAGGCTTGCCCTCCTTTAACTTGCATGATTTTTCCTTGCATAAAGTCCCAACGCTTCCAAAAAATGGCTAACTCTTCTTCTCCAGCCGGACTTAATCTGTAAAATTTTCGTGGTGGACCTAATTCTGATTTTTTCTTTTCTATCTCGACTAATCCTTTTTTCTCAAGGCGGACGAGAATGGTGTAGACGGTTCCTTCGACGATTTCATCAAAGCCTAGGTCGTTAAGGTATTTGGTGATTTCATAGCCGTAAGTTTCTCCTCTAGAAATTCGCTCCAAAATCATTCCTTCTAAACTACCTTTGAGTAACTCGGTAAGTCCTTTCATTTGAATTCACTCCTCTACTAGTTGTTACTAGGTACAAGTATATAGTAATACAAAGTAGATTGATTGTCAATTGATTTTTAGAAAAAAGATAGCAATTCTTATTGCATTTGTAGCAGGAATAAAAGTATACTAAAATAGAATTAAATTCCAACCTATCTACTTATACTTCTTAGAAAGGAATAAATAATATGTTATCTTTCATTAAAACTTTAGTATGGTGTGCCTGTTTTTTAGAATTTATTTTTGCCTTTTATACGTTAAAAGCTCTGGGAGACGCGATAAATTTATTCCCTGTCATTAGTTTGACAGCATTTGTTATGCTAGCTCATTGTGTTTGTTGCATTATCCTCACACGTTCTCTAACTATTAACAATAAAATTATCTTTCTATTTATTAGTGGGATTCTATTGTTAGGCGCCAACCTAATAGAAGATCTATATATAAATCCGATTCCTGGTGCACTTTATATTATAGCTGGGATTATCGCAACTATTTATGATCGAAAAATCGATGCATCACAAAATTAGCTTTATAAAATTAGAAAGAGAGACGCATAATAGCGTCTCTCTTTTTGTTTATTGAAATAGTACTTCTGGGTTTTGTTTCATCGCGGTTAAATTGGCGATGTTGACTGTTAAAAATTTCTTTTTAGGAGCTTCTAATGTTTCAAGCCATTCATTTGTTAGGTTTGTGGCAATTTCGGCTGCGGCATCATCTTGACAAATAAATCCGATATTTTTGTATTGGCATTTTTCATGGAGGTTAGCGTAGTGATGTTCTTCGCTTTCTTCGGGGTTGAAAATGTCCATGTAAAAATTGCGGTTTCCTTTCAGAAATTGCATGTGGGTATCGTGTGAATCTACTAGATTAAAGTCGCGTTTGGTGAACTGGTTGATTGCTTCTGATTTTACGCTAGCGAGATCGAAACTTACGGTTGTGTTTGGTTTTTCTAGGTTTTGAAGTTGGCTTGCCTCGAATGATTTAGCTGCTTCTTGGTCGGATGTGAAGGCTTGGAGTTGTTCTTCGACGCGGTTCATTTTTGTTTCAAAGTCAAGTTCGTTTAGGAGATTTTCGGTTTGTCTGATAACATTAATCGCTTCTTCAAATTGGTCGTTTTTTATGTAGGAAGTCACTTTTTCGGCTGCTTCAATTTTAATTTCTTGTTGCATTGCCGTGGTCATATCGCGCCACGATTCCCACTTTTGTTGCCAGTTTCCCATGGTTTATTCTCCCTTATCCGATAATTTTCTTTAAATAGTTTTGCGTTTCTTTGAATGGTGGTACGCCGCCGTATTTGCGGACGTTTCCTGGTCCAGCATTATAGGCTGCTAAAGCTAGTCTTAGGTCGCCATCGTATTTTTTGATGTATCCTGCGAGTTCTTTCGTTCCCGCATCGATATTGGTGGCTGGATCGGTCCGATTAGAACCGGCCATTAGCTGCATTAGACCTGTTGCGCCAGCGCTTGAGACAACATTTGGATTGTAATTGGATTCTACTTGGATGACGCGTTTGATGAGTGCTTCTGGGACGCCGTACTTGGCTGCAGCTGTTTTGATTAAGTCGCTATATTTCCCTTCGTTTTCCGCACTGATTGGTTTGATTTGGTAGTTGTTCCAATTGGTTAGCTCTCCGGTTGGTGCTGCAAGAGTCTCGGTTGTCGTACTAGATGTGGTTACAGCAGACTTGGTTTCCGATTGATTGATTAATGCTTCGTACGCTTCTCTGGCGCGAGTTAGTTCGGCATCGGTGACTGTTTGCACATTAGTCGTAGTTGTTTGCTTGGTCGCATTTAAGCGTTCGTTTAATTTTGTTTCAAACGTAGTGGCCGATTGTTTTGCTGCTTCGAACGCGCTTTGAAACTCGGCTTGTCTAGCACTTATTACTTGTTCTACTGGATTCATCCACGGCACTCCTTTGTTATACTAGCGTTTCCATCAGCTTACTCGTTTCTTCAAGCGTAACACTTTCATCCCGCAACTGTTTTAAAAATTGGTGGATGAAATAAGACTTTTCTTTACTTGTAAAAATGGCCGCGTTATCGCTTGTTTGCTCGATTGTTCCAAGTTTAAAATACAATTCATTTTCTTGGTAAATACTCATCCATTCGCGAATTTTCGAAGCAGATTTCCACTGACTTTCTGGAACGATTTCTTCCATCACCCGGCTAACGGAGCCGAGAACATCAATGGCAGGATAATGATTTTTTGTGGCGAGTTCACGGGTTAGAACGATATGTCCGTCTAAAATCCCCCGCGCTAAATCGGGTACCGGGCCATTCATATCGTCGCCATCAACTAGGACTGTATAAATACCAGTAATCGAGCCATTTTTTGTTTTACCAGAACGTTCTAGTAATTTCTTCATATAGGATTCCATTAGCAGTGTTTTTCCGCCGATTGGCAAGTCTTTGACGGCGATATCAACACTTCTTCTCGCATCAGCAAAACGAGTGACCGAATCCATCATTAAAAGGACCGTTTTACCTTGATCACGAAAATGCTCCGCTATCGAAGTGGCTAGTTTGGCGGCGCGCAGTTGCATAAGATGGCTTTCATCAGATGTAGCCGCGACAATCACGCTTTTACGCAATCCTTCTTCACCTAGATCTTTACGCAAGAAATCTTTTACTTCCCGCCCACGCTCGCCGACTAAGCCGATCACATTAATGTCTGCTTTGGCATTACGGGCAATCATTCCGAGCAAGGTAGATTTCCCAACACCCGAGCCGGCGAAAATACCGATTTTTTGACCGATGCCAATGGTTAACATCCCGTCAATTGCTTTGATGCCTGTTTCGAGTGTTTCGGTGATTTCAGTTCGACTAAAAGCATGAATTGGTGGTGCTTCAAGCGGCATTTTTTGTTTAAATTTAGCAGTACCAGCTTCCTCGTTTAAAATGTCACCGGATGCGTTGAGGACTTTTCCAAGGAGGTATTCATCAGCCGGAATAGTGATTTTCGTGTCAGTTACGTAAACCCAGTCGCCATATGCTACTTTGTCGCTCTGATTAAATGGAAGCAACATGTTGTTTTCTTTTTCGATGGAGATTACTTCGCAGAGCACTTTGTTTTCACCGACCATGACGGTATCGCCAATTTTCACTTGAGGGCCTTTAGAAATATAGACTTGTTCTTGGACTGTGTGGATTTTCCCCTTTTGGATGTATGGGACGGTATTTTTTAGTTCTTGCCAAGCTTCGGTTTTTGGCGACCAGTTCACGGTTTATCGCCTCCTAGAATTTTCCGTTCGGCATTTTGTTTGTGAAGTGTTTGGAAAATTTCGGTGATGCGGTAGTCGAAGTATTCCTTTTCTTCTTCTACAGTAAATTCGCCGTAATCGAGTCGCATATCGAAGTTCCAATGGATATTTTCTAAAAGCCAGTCGTATTTTGTCCCTGTATTTTCTTCTTTTAGAGCTTTTAAGGTTTCTGGATGCGTGGTGACGTTTAGTTTGTCGAAAGCAACTGGGAGTTTTTGAATGACTTCGGTTAGCATTGGTAAGACTTCGATTTGGCGGGTGTCGATTGCTTGGTGGACGATTCTTTCTGCAAGATCAATACTTTCATCCCAAAGGAAATCGGTGATAGTTAGATACATTTGTGTTTTTTCTTTTTCAAAAGCTTGTTTGTTTGCTTCGATTTCTGCTTCAGCTTCGCGTTTTAATTCTTCAATGGCTTGGCGTTCAGCTTGGAGTGCTGCTTTTTCGTTAGCTAATTTTTGCTGTTCGATTTCGATGGCAGATAGGTGTTTTTCGAGTTCTTTTTGATGGCTTTCTAGTTGTTCAAGTTCTTTCGAATATGGTGACTCGACTTCTTCTGTTTCTTCTATATCATCCAAATAAAACAGTTCCATTTTCACATCGGATAAAGTGACTTTACCTTTTGGGATTCGCGGATTAGATAAGGACATCCTGTTCCCCCCGTTGGATAACTATTTTGCCATCTTTTTCCAGATTTTTAACGACATTGGCGATATCTTGTTGGGCTTGTTCGACGTCAGAAAGTCTGATTGGGCCAAGGACTTCTAATTCTTCGGTAATCATATCGCGACGGTTTTTCGATACGCAAGATAGAATTTTTTCTTTGAGCTCTTCTTTTTCGTTTTTGAGTGCTCGAGCGATTTTATTGTTGTCTTGAATCTCGGCCAGAACTTGTTGCAAGGTCATGTTATCAAGCAGAATAATATCTTCAAACATAAACATTTTCTCTTTGATGCGTTCGGAAAGTTCGGCTTGTTCGGCGTCGAGATGTTCGAAAATTGTTCGTTCTAAACCGCGGGTAACGTTGTTTAAGATATTTGCGACATTTTTTATGCCGTCTGTTTTGTTCAGTGAGCTATTCGACATGGTGTCGAGCTTAATTCTTAGTAAGTTAGAAACGTTTTGCATGACTTCGCTATCGAATTGTTCTAGGCTTGCGATGCCAATGACAGTGTTAATCATTTTTTCTTCTGGCAATAAGGCTAGAAGTTTTGATGCTTCTTCTGGTTTCATGTAAGAGGCTATCATCGCGATGGTTTGTGGCGATTCGTCGCTAATAATTGTAAACAAGGAGTCAACATCATCAATTTCTCGTAAAATATCTAGCGCAGTTTCGCCGATACGTGATTCTGCTTCTACTCCGTAAATGAGTTGATTTAGTTCTTCCGTCGTCATGTCTGGGAACAAGCGTTGTAAGTGTTCACGGTCGAGTTTAGCAATTCCTCCTGAAAGAAGTTCTAATTCCCCTAAAAATTCTCTAGTTGCTTCTTCCACTGCGCCGCCGTCCATTTCTTTCATTTTGGCCATTTCACGTGCAAGGCGTTGTTTGGATGCATCAGGAAGCAAATCTACCACTTCGGTTGCGATTTGTTCATCGAGACTCCAAATAATAAGGGCGGCTTTTTCACGTCTTGAAATACCTGATTCTGCTGAAGGAGTTGATTTTTCTTCTGTTTCTTCTACTTCAACTGTTTCTAGTTCAGCATTTGTTTCTTCTAAGGTTTCTTTGAGTGTTTCTGCCATTTTTATTCCTGCCTTTCATTGAGCCATTTTTGGATGACTGCTGCGGCGCGCCCTGGGTCTTCTTTGGCCATTTCACCGAGTTTATTTTTCAAGCTTTCTTTGCGAGCTTTTAATTCTGGTTCTGATAAGTCGAATGCATCTGTTTGGAAGTTGAAATCTGGATGTTCTTCTGGGTTGATGATTGCTTCTTCGGCTGGAATGTAGTCTTTTTCTTCTGGTTCCAATGCTTCTTCTAGTTGTTCTTTACGTTTAAGGAAGATAATGTAGGCAATAATTCCAGCTGCAATGATGGCGAAGAGTAAACTTCCTGCAAGCCACCAAATCCAGGCTTTGCTTGCTGGTGCTGCTTTTTCTGTTGTATCTTTTTCTGCTGGCGTGGCGTTGTCTAAGAACTGGATCGGCATGATGGTAACATCGCCATTTTGGAAAGTACCTTCGAATGTTGGTGCGGCGGCTACTTCTCCGTCTGCGCCCGCTTCTTCGGTTGTCATATTAGGCGTTAATCCAGCTGAAACTCCAATTGCTTTTGTGAATTCGGCCATGTCTACACCATTTTTATTTAAAGCATTTTGATCAACCCAGACAACGACATTTGTCTTTGCTAGGGCTGGGTGTTTTTTGATTTCTTGGATGGTGGAGTCTAGTTCATAATTCGTTGTTTCACTCGATTTTTCGCTTGTATAGGTGTTAGTGTCGTCACCGTTTTGTTCCGTGTAATTTGGTACGTCAGCGTTTGATGCGGTTCCTGATTCCGTCGTATTCGCGGAACCTTTTGATGTGTCTGTTGATGTGTCTTTTTGGTTGCTACGTACTTTTCCGTCGTTTGGATAATGTTCGGTATTTTGTTTGATTTCGTCAAAATTAACCGTGACATTTGTATTCACGCGGAAATTATCAAGGGCAAAAATACTGGAAAGTGTCCCTTCGATATCTGTTTTCACATTTTTTCCAATCGCATTTTGGATATCAACTTCATTTTTATAAGCGGAACTGCCTTCTTCTTTGGATGTGTCTGCTTCGGAGATAACACCATTTTTCGTATCAATAATTGCTACGTCATCACTAGCAACATTTGGTACGGCTGCGCTGACGGTGCGCTGAATGCCGAGAACTTGTTCGCTTGTTAGTGTTTGATTGTTTTTGGTTTTGAGCGTTACTGCGGCTGTTCCTTTTTGGCTTGCTTCTTCAAAAATCGAACTTGATTCTGGCAACGTTAGTTGGACTGATGCGCTGTCCACGGTCGTGCCATAACTTTGAACGATTTCTTTTTCTAAGTTAACTTTTGTACCAACTTTTTCTTGCATTTTTTTATCTTCTTCACTGGCTCCAAGTGAGCTGTTTAGTAGAATGTCATTGCCATCTTGGCCTGTGTAAGGGATACCTAGATCTGCGAATTTGTCGCGAACGAGTGTCTCCACTTTTTCATCAACTAAAATGTTACCGCTTTTGTCGACGGTATAATCAACGCCCATTTTAGCTAATTGATCGGTGACTTGTTGTTGGCTTGTTTCGGATAAATTTTTATAAAGAGTAACTTCTGTTTTGGGCGTGTTCATGTAGAGTAATAACACCGTGACTACGACAAAAAGGCCGACTAAAATCGCGCCTTTGTGCCAATTCTTCAATTTCGAATACATTGTTTTTATTTTTGCCATCTTAAAAACTTCGCTCCATTTTTCTCGTGTGGACGATTGACTAAAACTCCCCCGACTAGTCTAACCGCTACACTTGCATATTTAAAAGCTGTTTGTAGCTTTCGATTACATTATCACGAATGACCGCAGCAGTTTTCATTTCTGATTCTGCTTTTTTCATTTGAATGAGTACATCACTCGCATTTCCTTCGCCCGTTGTTAAAAGGTTCGATACGGAAGTTTGCGCGTTTGATTGTGTATCACTCATACTATCCAGCATTTGCGTGAAGGTATTTCCGGCACCTGTCGCATTGTCTGTTTTCGCGGTTTCACCAAGTGTTACTTTAGGTAAGACACTTGCTGCATTAATACTTTCAATTGCCATTTCTTAAAACACTCCTTTATACTTTGCCAATTTCTAAATCTTTTTCCATCATTTTTTCATTTGCTTGTAAGGCGGAAGTGTTTGCCGCGTACATTTTTTGTCCGACCATTAAATTGGTCATTTCTGCTGTCATATCTACATTCGCGTAATTGACGTAACCCGCTTCATTTGCGTTAGGATGAGTTGGATCATAGACACGTTTGACGCTTCCTGTATCACTTGATATTTCGCTTACTTTAACACCTTTTGTACCTGTTAAAGCTGTTTCAAATGGTGTGATTTCAGATAGTACGACGCGCTTTCTAAGAAAAGGTGTCTCGCCAGGTGCGGCGCTTGAATCAGCGTTCGCGATATTGTTAGAGCTAACTTCCATCCATTGTTTCGCAGCATTTAACGCGGAGCCACTTGTGTTTATTCCTTCAAACATGGTTTATCACCTTACTTTCCACGGGCTGCTGTGTTGATGGATGAATTATAGTTGAGTGCACTGATAGCGAGCGCGTACATTTGGTTATTTTTTGTTAAGCTAATCATTTCAGAAGTGACGTTGACATTGTTGCCGTCTTCGTTGATAGAGCCGCTCTTGGTGGTCAGTTTTGCATTTGTTTCGTCTATATCGGTTCCAGCTAAATGTTTTGTGTTTGTTTTCGTTAAGTTTCCGGCCGACTCGATGCTATTCTGACCAGATGCGCGCAAACTTGAGCCAAATGATTCCTCAAAACTCGCTTCACTTGCTTTAAAATTGGGCGTATTGGCGTTGGCGATATTATTTGAAACTACTTGATTTGCTGTTTGAAGATAATTCAAGTAGTTGCCAATATGCGTGGTATAATTTTCCACTTGTCATTTCCTTCTTTCTTTTAGAAAAATTTCGCATAATTCAAGTTAGCAGCATTGCGACTTTTATTTTCAGAAAAGGCATTTTCAGTGGATTCTAATTGTTTTTGGGTGAAAAGAATACCTTTATTTATAACTTCCCTTGTTTCTTTTAAAATGGCTTCTTTTGTATCTTTTGGTAAATGTTCGGTGCTTTTTAGTAGTTCATTTAGTTTTGCTTGGTATTCTTCGAGGGTAACGTTTAATTGCCCCGTCGAGTGAAACAGTGCTTTTAACTCAGCCAAATGTGTCTTTGCTTGATTCATGTTTCATCACTCCCTCGTAGCCTTCTTTAAGCTGCGTAATAACATGAATGATCGTATCAATATTAACGGGTTGTTTTAGTAGTTGCATTTGGCGAATTTGTTCAGAAATCCATTCATATAAGCCGAAAATGTTATCGTAAAGTTCTTGCCCGGCTTCTGGATTTAATTGTAATTTTAGTTCTTCAAAGATTTTTTCCATTTTATCAAGAATAAGGTCCGCTTCGGAAAAATGCAGTTGTCCGAGTGCTTTGTCTATTTTTTTAAATTCAATAATACAACGTTCGTATATATAAATGGTGTTTTTAATGGGGTTGCTCGTGTTTAGTTCATTTTGGGTATATCGTTTCCAAGCTTGCATTTTTTTCACCTACCATTTTTATTTATTAGAACTGTTCATACCGTCGATTAGTGCGTCGAGAGTCATTGCGTCACTTTGCATGGCTTGCATCATTTCGAGCCATTTGTTGTACTGATCGGTAATATTCGTTAATAACGTGTCATTTCGGCTAGTAATGTCGGTTAATTTTAAATTTAATTTATTGATTTCATTCGTCATCGAGGTTGTTTCATCACTGATAAAGCCTGTCGAGCCAAATGTTTTGTTCAAAGATTGATACAGTTCGTCGCCAATTCCACCAATGCCAAAGAAAAATCTTTCGACGGCGCTTGGGTCTTCAGCTACCATTTTTTTCATTGCTGTTTCATCGACTTTTAGCACACCTTCTTTGTCGACACTTATTCCAAAATCGAATAATGTATTCCCATCTTTTTTATGTTGGAATACGTTGTTTAGTGCACGATTTGCTTCAAGGTCGGCAGCAGATGCTTGTAAAATCGTTCCTTTTCCCGTGTAAGTTTTCATTGTGCTTGTTAGTGCATTGTATGTATTTACAAAACTGGTGATCATGCTGGCTGCTTTTTCATCACTTTGATCTTGGATGGTTAATTTTTCAGCGCCAGTTGTTTCTTTTTTGAGGTTGATGGTCACGCCTGGGATGTAGTTGGTTACCTTGTTTGTTGCACTTGTAACGGTCGCTCCGTTGATTCTGAGTTTGGCGTCCTCTGCAGCTAAATGGTCTGGGGAATTTTGTACTAAACCGAGCGCTTCTAAAACGGTGGAATCGCCTTCGTACTTAATACTATTTTCGACACCAGTAGTTGCTGCTGTAACAACCATATTTTCGCCTAGCGTGTAAATGTTTACTTTGGCACCGGCGCTGTTAATAGTGTTCATCACATTTTTCATTGAGCTATCTGCATCAACTTTAATTTCTTTGCCATTGATTTTGATTGTCCCGCTTACACCGATTTTCGCCTCAATATCAGGTACTGCTTTGTTGTATGTGTCTGCAGTCGCCAAGTTTTGGACTTCGATAGAATAACTGCCGTTGACGGAACTGCTCGTTGATGAAACAGTAAAACTCGTTTCGTTGGATGAAGTCGCGAGTTTGGTTTTACTTTCATAAGTCGTGAAAGAGCTCATCGTTTTCAGCGACTCAGATAAAGCATTTTTTAAACTAGCATAAAGATCAATCCGTGATTGGTAGCTGGAAATTTGGTTTTGATAAGGCGTTTTTGCTTTTTCCAAACTAGCTTTTTGAAGACTAATAAATTGCGAATAATATTGCGTTGGGTCCATTAAACTGCTTGCAATCGAACTTCCCACTTGGTCTCACCTCACATATAATTTAGAATGCTTAATTTTTGCACCATCACACTGGATTGTAGTGCGGCTTGGTATGCAATCGATGTTTTATTTAAATTACTTACGGCTTCTGGCATATTGACTTCTTCGACATTCGATTTACGTTCGGAAAAGTCGACAATTTTGCTAGAAAGTACGTTATCATAGGCTGTTACGCCGTTTTTCTGTCCGCCGATATTTGTCATCGAATTGGTGATGATTTCAATATTCTTGCTGTTTGTTTCTTGCAAGGCAGACAAAGCATCTTTATCGCCAGTTTTCATTGCGTCAACGATTTTTTGAATGTTGTTAAAAACATCCGTCATCGCGCTGCCATCATGAAAAACTTCTACTTCTAATGTGTCCGTTACGCGGAATTTTTTATTTTCTGTTGTTCCATTATAGATGATTTCTCCGGTTGTTTTATCAGTTGTAAATGGCTTCACGCTTGTGCTAGAACCACTAAAAACATATCTGCCATCGTCTTCTGAGTTAGCAACAGAAATAAGAACATCCAGTAAACCTTTGATTTCTTCGGCCGATTGCGACATATTGTCTTTATCGCTCGTGCCGTTAATCGCTTGCAAGACTAAAGCATTTACCCGGTTCATCGATGTAGACATGGATGAAAGAGAGGTTTCTGCCGTATTTAATAGTGATTTCGCTTCGGTTACGTCCGTTTTTTCGCGATTTAGCTGACTAAGCACATGATTATAGGATAAAATTTGCGCTGTTGCACCTGGATTTTCGCTCATCGATTCATACTTTTTCCCAGAAGATACTTGTAATTGGTATTTTGCAAGGTTTCCTGAGACATTATTCAGCTGATTAATTATTGAATTTGCTTGTTGATTCGTTGAAATTCGCATTATTTTCCTCCTTATAACATGGCTAAGAGAGCTTTCATCATATCGTTCACTGTGTTCATGGCTTTCGTATTGGCCACATAATAACTTTGGTATTGCATGATATTTGTCATTTCCTCGTCAATATTAACTCCTTCAAGAGATGATTTTGATTCAGAAAGGGAATTTAAAGCTTGCGTGTCTGCCGTAGAAGTTGCGCTACTTTTACTAGCGTCCGTCGCCACTTCGGTAATGATTCCGTCCATGAAACTCGGGAAAGTTGTTCCTTGAATGTTTTTGTCTGTTTTCAAGGAAGCGATATCCGCCGCGATAACTCCTAGAAACGGCTTGTTATCAGCGTTACTTGTGATTGCGGGATTCAGGATCCATTTACCAGAGCTTTGAGTGAAAATTGGAATGGAAAAATCATTCACATCGGTTACATATGTACTCGTGCCAAGCGTGTCAATCGCGTGGTCAACTCCGCCAATCGTCAGCGTATCACCAGAACGAGTCACGCCAGGGAATTTTTCTAATTGACGCAAAAGTTCATCGCGATTGCTCAGTAGTTTTTCGTCGTTCGGATTAGCTTGGAGCGCATCATTGATTTTTTGCAAATCGTCCATTGTTTTATTGACGTTTTTGACTTGAATATCATCTAATGCTTTTGCTAGGCCGTTCGAAAAAGTTTCGATTTTTTCTTGATACGATTTAATTTCATTTTGGTTAACACGAACGGAAGCGATAATCGAACCTTCTGGCATGTTGAGTTTCTGACCATCAACGGAAAATTCAAAGCCTGTCGCGGTTCGCGTTGATGTGATTTCGGTCGTTTCATCACCTTGGACAACAAGACGTCCGCCAATTGTCACATCGTACACATCTGGGTTATTTGGGTGGGCGCTCACGGAAATCCCAGCATAGCCAGCCATCGTACTAAGTAGTTGATCGCGTTGGTTCAGCAAATCGTTCGGTGGGTTGGAGCCTGCATTTCCGATTGCTTTATTGATACTGCCTAATTTCTTAATTAATGAATTTAAGTCTTGAATCGCGGCATCTGTATCTGCTGCAATGGTTGTTTCTAATTCTTTTAAGCCCGAATGAAGTTGGTTTAACTGGTCCGTAAAAATCGACATACTGGATAAAAGTGCCGTTGTATTCGTTGCTTGGTCAGGATTTTTCGCTAATGCTGCCCAAGCGGTGAAAAAGTTATCCAAATTATCACTTGGCGTATTTTTCCCTGGAGTACCAAATAAATTAAGTGCTTGACCGAGCGCCCCACTTTGATATAACGAAGCGGATTGTTTGGCGATTTGATTATTGTATTGTGTCGTAAGCGCTGTATTTGTTAGACGTTTAATGTCTATCACTTTGACTCCGTAGCCTGTTTGTTTACCACCAAGCAGACCACCGTCACCGTAAACTGCCGTCTGATCCACAGCTTGTCTTATGTATCCTGGCGTATTCATATTACTAATATTTTGCTGAGCGACCATATTAGCGATTTGCGCCGCTGACATGCCCGATAATGACGTATTAAAATCACTTAAACGCACAAAAAATCCCTCCGTTTACTTAAAAAGTCTCGTTTATCATCATATTATTTTCTGCTTGTGTTTCCGCGTGGTGCCCCGTAATAACATCCACCATATGTTCTGAAAAAGCCAATTGCATTTCTGTTCTAATTTGGTTTTCCGTAACACTTACTCGTAAAAGGTTTTCTTTTTCAAGTAGCATTTTTTTCCGTTCATCTATAATGGCATTTTCCGCAGGTGTCCAAGTATTTTGGAGAGTTCTAAGCGTATTATCTTCGCCAATGATTGTTTTTAAAGCTTGATATTCGTTTTGCAAAGCGGCAAGTTCACGCTGTAGTCCTAGTTGACGCTCTTCCGCTTCAATCCAGTTCTCCTCTTGCACTAATTTCCCGAGTAAAATTGCTGCATCGGTCGCTTTGACATTTTTTTCGATTAAAATTTCTAATTGATTGATTAATTCGTTTTGCATTCCCATCACCTACAATACGACATCAAGAATCATGCCAGTAATCTCACCAATACGGTTTAGCATGTCTAAATGTCCAGTTTTTGTATCAATTAAATTCATTACATCATCGAGTTCATTGGTTTGTTTTTCTACTTGCTTTAAAATCGTCATTTTTTGCGAAAAACCGTATTTTGGATGGCGGCTTTCTATATTGTCGTAATCCATCACATTATTCACATAAAAATTCAAAAATGTTTGGACTGCTTTTTTATAGCTCAAAACATTATCTACCGTCATATCCATTTCAACGAGTGACTTTTTATCTGTGACATTCGTGATTAGTTCGTTAATTTCAGTCAGGGAAGGAGTTTGTTTCTTGCCATTTGCCTTCATTTGTTCAAAATAAAGCTGTTGTGTTTGATTTAATTCTTGCATTCCCCTAACTACATTCGTCTGTTTGGACTGCGAAATTTGGCCAATTGAAACATTATTCATCCTTTTTCCCCCGAAAAACTCATTTTCGCTTTCTAAACCTTATTTTTCTATTTAATTATACTGAAACAACCTGAAAAAGTATATATTTTTTCAAAAAATATCTTTTTTAAAATAAAATAATTAATAATAAAATAATAAATATAGCAACTATCATGAAAAATATTGGTTGTTTGGAAACACTTCGGAAATCTTTTACTAATAAATCAAAAAATGACATTTCTTGTTGTGCGAGTAGCATCATTTTTGTCATATCACTCGCGAATTCGGCGTCCACGCTACCTAAAATTCGTTCTGTATCGGTGAAACCTGCTTCGATTTCCATTTTTTGAAACAGTTGTGCGAGTCGTGTAAGTTGGCCTTGCATCCGGTCTAAAATAACCGCAATCCCACCTTGCGTCATTTGTCCGTCTGCCAAGCGTTGCAGTTCTTGGAAAAGTTCCGTTAATGGTTTGGTCGCTTGTTGGTGAAAAATTTTGATATTCCCATTTGGAAATGCGCCAATTTGCGGTAAAAGCTGGTTCATGAGTTTTAAGTATTCGCTACCTAATTTCCAAATATTGATATTTTCTGCTTGTAATTCATATGGTAATAAGTGGCGCGATTGGAACATATTGCCAAATTCGCGTAACACTTTGATCATCCAGTTCGTTTCTTGTCTGGCGTCAACAATCGGGTCTAGTCTTGTCGCATGTTCGATATGTCCTTGGAATTCACGCATCATTTGGATTCCTGTCTCCATATTGCCAGAAGCTATTTGCATCATGCGCAAGAAGTCGTATTTTCCTGTTGTTTCAAAAGTTAAGGTTGGCAACATTTTTAGCAAAAAGGATATTTCGTTCATAATTTTTTGATTGGCTAAAAATAATTTTTGATTCGCGGGATTTTCAGAAAAATACGCTTCAAAATTATGTTGTTTCATTAGAATCGTACTTAATTGGCTACTAATCTCGCTTCTGACTGTTTGCCATTTTGTAGAATCAGTTGGATTTTTTATTCCCGCCCGCATCACGTAAAAGATTAAATCATTCGCTTTTTTAGCATTGTTCATCATTAATTTCATATATAATTCTAAACTTGCTGCGCTTGTCCCGTTTAGTTGTAAGCTGCTTAGTTCTTTAAAAGAGAATGATACTGGCGGTGTTTTCGGTACGGCTACTTCTGTATTCATTTGCGCTTTTATCGTACCTTCTTTTACAACTGGATTTTGTTTAATGAGTTCCCGTTCTAGTTGATTACGATTTTCTGCAGATTCTTGAATGCCATCTATTTTCATTCCGTCCACCTCACTTCTGCTTTTATTTCATTGCTCTATTACCCGAAAAAATAATAACGCCAATAATCATGAGCGCCGGAATCCAAAACGGGATACTGCTTGACTTGTCTTTAGTTGAGGTTTCCTTTTTCACCTGCTTTTTGGGGGTATCTTCATGTGACTCAACAGATGGCTTAAGAGCTGGTGATGTTAGTATCTGCGCTTTTTCGTTCGGTATTACTGGTGGTGGTGCGATTATTTCTTTACCTGGCATTTCGATCACAGGCTTGATTTCTTGATTCATTTGCTTGGAATAAACTTGGCCGTCCCAGTCTGTCCAGTGGAGCACTATTTTGCCTGTGGTGGTTATTTCTGCACTTTTGAAACGGTTGTCCGCTCGTTCGACGGAAAATTTTTGACCGTTTACTTCAATATAAAGATTGGAAATAAGTGTGAAATCCGGAAGAATAGTTCCGGTTAAAATGGCATTGTTGACTAACTGAACATCGCCAAAAGGTTCACTAGTGGCGCGAACAAGCAGGTGTTGATCCATTCCTTGAATATGAATGATTTCACCGGATAATTCGCTCGGTAAAATTAGGCTTCCCTTCCATTCAGTTGCCGTTTTTTGCCATATTAGTGGGATTATTTTGCCGGTCTCTGTTGCTAGTTCTGGAAATTCAGTTGTATATTTGTCGAGAGTTAGCTCGATTTGTTTGCCGACTTGGCCGATTTTTTTCTGGACGTTCGTGATGTCACTACCGTCATAACTTAAAATAGGCGTTTTTGGTTGATATAGTTGAACAGTATTTTCTAAGTCCACTATGATTTCATTCTCGGCAAAATCAACTAGTTGCAGTTGAAAAGTGAGTTTTTCACCCAGTTGGAATTTTTCTAAAGGTATTTCTGCAGCAAACTTCCCTGTATAGTTGTTGCGAATGAGTTCGATTTCGGATTCATTCGATTCGCTATGAACAAGTAAAGTCGCTTGTTTCACGCCAGATTCTGCGTCATCTAAATCGGCTGATACATGTAGTACACTCGTTAACAAGACATCTTCATCGTGCGTAATTTCTATCGTTTTCAAGCTCGGCGCCGTTTCATCTTTCGCAACATCCTCAAGCTGTTTCACTTCAAATAAATCTTCCACAGTAACAAACGGTTTCGACATATTTGCTTGATAAAATTCAGCCCGGTAACTCCCGTCCAAATCCCAATCTGTCACCATATACGTTTCCTCGTCTAGAAGCTTTCTCTGCCCATGTTCATTCACCAGAATAATTTTCAAGTCAGCCGCATTTTCGATATGAAACGAAATCACTTCACCAGATGTAAAAACACGTTGTTCGCCCTCAAGCGATATTATCGGGGGTTCAGGATCTGCTGCAAATGCTTGAACCGAAAAAAACAGCCAAAATAAAATTGTCATCAGTCCAAGTTTCCGCACATTTTTCACCTTACTAACTCCGTCATTTGTATACCAAAATGATCATCCACGCGAACTAAAATTCCTTTGCCAATCGTCACGCCATTTAGCGCTAAGACAAGCGGTTCGTTCATGCTCTCTTTTAGGATAATCACATCTTTTTCACACCAAGAGATAAATTTCTCCAGTTTTACTTTTGCTGTTCCAAATACCACTTCAAGCGTTACAGGAATATCTTCCAAAATTTGTTCCATTTCGGAAAGTGTTTCTTTTTCTTCGATTACCGCTTGATGCACTGGTTCAGCTGGCTTTTCTGGTTCGATTATTTCTGCCGGAGTCGTTGCTTCTTTCTCTGCGACTTCTTTCGCCTGAATCCCAAGCATCAATTGCGCCATTTCTTTTGCTGCCGCTGGATTAAAAATTTGGTACATTGGCGTTTTTAATAGTCCTTCTACTTCAAGCGGGAAGATGACTTCGACAGTTTTTCCTTCTTCAATATTTTTTTGAATCATCGTATCGCCGAAATTGCAAAATTCCATTGTAGGTGGGCTAATATCAATTTTTGTTCCGAGCATTTCTGACATTGCTGTCGCTGAGAAGCCCATCATCTGGTTCATTAATTCTTGCACTGCGCTGACTTCAAGTTCCGTCAGTTCTGCATCTTCTTGAACCAAACCGTCTCCCATCATCATTAAATCTGCCATAATTAGCGCGGCATTTTTGCTAATGATAAATGTGTTGCTTGAGCGCAGCCCTTCGACAAATTCCACACTCGTCACTAAGCAAGGACGTTCATTAAACTCGAACTCTTTGCTATCAATTACGCGTGCAGTTGGGATTTGTAAGGAAACTTTGCGATTAAGCAATTTGGATAGAACGGTCGAAGCTGAACCGATGCCAATATTACATACTTCTAAAAAGACATCTAACTCTTCGGCCGTTAAGCTGATTTCTTCTTTTACTGGTTCTGGCTCTGGAACTGCGTCGCCAAGTAATCTTTTTGCAAGTTCATGCCCTTTATCAATAGGGATGAGTTGCATTAAATTCGATGTGATTAAGTCGCCGATAATTAAGTCAAAGCCGACTTTTATCATTGTTTGGTCGTTCGTATCTTCTAATTGTTCTTTTAGCGCGATTACTTTAATGTCTGGTGTCGTAATATCAATCATTTCGCCAAACATATTGCTCATCGCAGTGGCGGAATGTCCCATCATTTGGTTCATCGCTTCTTGCACGGCGCTGAGATGAAGTTCTGAAAGTTCTTCATTCGGGTCAATGTTTCCATCACCCATCATCATTAAGTCCGCGATAGCCGCAGCCACTTCTGATTGCAGAACAAATAAATTCCGCATTTCGATTCCTTTATGGAAATTCACTTCTAACACGACATGTGGAATATCAATGTCTTTCGTATTATATAAATCAACAATCTCAACTTTTGGCGTCGAAATAGTGACTTGTTGGTGTAGTAAATCAGATAAGACCGTAGAAGCTGAGCCAAACGAAATATTGGCGATTTCTCCTATCACATCTAGTTCCATTTGCGTGATATTTTTCTCTAGTAATTGCTCCACTTCTACCTCTCCTGCTCTGTCCGCCCTGTATGACGCATAAATTTAACGGCTTTTTGGTTACCACTTTTTCCCATATAACATTCAAATTTCCATTTTTCGGTGACGTAACCTTTGAGTGTATCGCGTATGTGTGTTTCTGTTAGAAGGACGTCGCCTACTTCAAGCTTATTCAGTTCTTTCCACGTTGTTTTAATTTCACCTACACGGATGCGTGCTTCTTTCTCGACTTGATGCAATTCTTGCTCGACTTCCGCATCAAAGTTCCGCCGTTTATCAAACGTATATTCCACAACATTTTCCAGCTTATTCATAATCTCTTCCACCGAGAAAAATGGCACGCCAATACGCATTGTACTAATCCAAAACTCTGATTTAATATCAACACTGACAAGCGCCATCATGTCGTTCGGTGACGTGACACGTAGAAGTGCTGGGTTAGTTTCGATATTAACGATTTCTGGTGAGATTGGATGCACCGATTTAAAACTGTCTTTGAGTGCTTCGCAGAATTTTTCTAAAATAGATTTCAACGTCAGCTCTTCAAAAACAGATAAAAGTCTGCGCTCGCTCAATTTTCGTTTTGGATTCCCGCCAGATAAGCATTCATGAATATAAATGATATAGGCTAAATCGAGTTCGATAATAATTTGACCGAGCTCCGGATTACCAAGGTCGATAATGCAGAAAATGTAGCTATCGTTCGGCATTGTCTCGATATAACCACTCGCAAAAGAAACTTGATCTGCAAGGGTTGCTTCGGTATGAATTGGAATCCGGATACGCTGGGAAACAAACTCCATACTTTTTTTCGTAAAAGCGGATGCAATCGTCTTTAAGCTTTCGAGGTGTTCTGCACCAAATTTCTCTGGTTTATGAAAGTCATAGGGATGAAAGCGCCCAAAGTCGCCAATTTCCGTACTTTCATCAACTACCTTACCTTCACTTATTTGGGAAAGCAGGGCGTCAATTTGTTCTTGACTTAATTTATCGCTCATTTTTTGTCACTCCCTAGCTCTCATGAAGAACTTCCCTCTCCTAATTTCGTTATTTTGACAAACATCTTGCCGTCTTTTGTCAAAATCTCGCCGTAACCGATGCATTTGCCTGAAATCGTAATTTTAACCACATTAGCTGTGGAATCTTCTAACCGAAAAACGGTCCCTTTTTTTACATCTAGCAAACTACCGACTGGCTGTTTCGTACGTCCTAATTCGAAGTCGATTCTGAGTGGAATAGTATGATTAATTTTCATTTAGCTAAACTCCCTACTGAATCAAGTTCACAATTTGTTTCATCACGTCATCCGCCACACGAATAACTTTTGTATTCCCTTGGAAACCACTTTGGTATGTCATTAAGTTAACGAATTCGCGGGACAAGTCTACGTTTGAACCTTCTAGAGAAGAACCGCTAATTCCGCCAGCGCCATTTTGGCCAGCAACGCCGTATACTGCATCGCCAGAAGATAATCCTGGAACATATTCGCCGTTCCCCATTTTGACTAAACCGTCTTCATTGGAGAAAGTAGCCACCGCAAGTTGGGCAACTGGAATAACGGTACCATCTGAGTAACTCACTGCAATATAGCCAGAATCGGTAACTGCGTAGTCTTTTACAGTTGCAGCGCCTTTACCGTCAGAAGTTGGTGAGAATACTTGGTTTGTTCCGTAGTTGGTTAAGCCACTTAGGTTTAAGCCCATATTGACTTGTTTGCCGTTTACTGTGGAATTGATTTGAATATTTTTAAGTGCGTCTGGGTTTGTTAGTTCGCCCTGCGCATTGTAATTAAGTGTGCCTGTTACTGGAGGAGTTAATGCTTTGCCGTCCATTTGGATTTCATATTCGTAGGAAACATTACCGCTCGCATCTGGTGTAGCAGCTTTCATATTCACTTGAAGTTTATGTTTGCCGCCAGCATTATCATATACAGAAAGCTCGGAAGAAATCGTATCTTTTTCGCCCCAGTCTAGTGGAATGTTACCGCTTAAGCTACCGTTTTTTGTTGCTTCTCCTGGGATTGCGCTATTTAGCGGGATTTGAATTGGTTGCAAATTACCGTTTAAAACGTTGCCATTTTTGTCTGTTGCGTAACCCATTACGTATTTCCCTTGTTGAGTAGTTAAATAATTGTTGTCGGAAACGGCGAAGCTCCCGTCACGCGTGTAAACGATATTGCCCCCTGCATTATCGCCCGCGATGAAAAAGCCGCGACCTTGTAGTGCTGCATCTTTGTTTCTGCCCGTCGCTGTCGGGGAACCCGCTGTATAATCGGTTAAAATCGCTCCAATTTTTGAACCGGAACCGAAACTCATTGGGTTTGTTCCAGCGTAAAGTCCGCCTGCAACAGATCCCATTGTATTTTGGTAAAGTAAATCATTGAAAACGACGCTTTGTTTTTTGTATCCTGTCGTGTTGGCATTGGCAATATTATTTGATGTTACCGATAATGCTTGTTGGAACGCATTCATCCCAGAAATAGCTGTATACATAGTTTGATTCATAATTCACACTCCCAAATTTTTAATTAATTTCTGTTACATATGTCATTGGCACGAGGCTATCGTTATCTTTTAATTTCAGCATGACGCCGTTTGTCGTTTGTTGAACGCTTTCGACTTTCCCACTAATTACTTCGCCGTTCAGCGAAACACCTTTTATATCTTTGCCGATGAAATTAACCGCGGATTGCAAGGCGGAGTTTTGTGCTTGCTCAGAAAGCTTATCTACGGCAGTGGTCATATTGGCAACTTGTTCCATTAAGGAAAGTTGCGCCATTTGTGACATCATTTCATTTGTATCAAGCGGGCTCGATGGGTCTTGGTATTGTAAACTTGTTAAAAATAGTTTCATGAAGTCATCTTTGCCAAGGGTTTTGGATACGCTGGATGTTACTACATTATTTGTATCCTGACCGGCTCCTGATAAACTACTAATTCCGTCCAAATTACGTCTCCTCCTCTAAATCAAATGCTTCTTGTTTAGCTCTTTCCTGATGTGGATTTTCGCGTTCTTTTTCTTTTTTAGATTCACCTTGGTGTCGACCTTCTGAACCTTGACCATTCTCTTTCGGTGCTTGTTTTTCTGTCATTGTCACGGCAACTTCTACGCCGCGATCTCGGAAACGATTATGCAAATCTTGCGCCATCTGTTCGAGTTTTTGTTTCGCTGTTTGCTCCTGATATTCGATATGTACAAATATTTTATCGGGCATTTTTTTAAGTAAAACTTCGACTTTTCCGAGTGACTCCGGCTGGATGGCGAAAAAGGCTTTATTTTGTTTCACTTGGAATTTTTGTAGCTGTTCGATTTGGTCGGTGATGGTTTTATCAAGTTGTTTTAACGTCACTGGGACTTCAGATTTGGCAGCTGGTGTGAGTTGTTTCGCCGTATCATGCCAAATGTTGTTGGATTCTGCGGGCTTTTTGACGGCAACTTCCTCTTTCGCTGTTACTGGCTCTTTAATGCTCGCTTTGAAAAGTTGCACGACTTCTTTTTCTTGAGGTAATTTGGCTAGGACTGGTTGGTTTTTGGTCACGTTTTCTGCTAGTTTAGATGATTCTTTTGTAGGCATGATAAGTTCTGGTGGTGGTTGTTGCTCTCTGGTAGCATTTTTTGTGGGTTCTTTCGGTGTATTTGTTACTGGAGTTTCTACAGCTTGCGGGGCGTTTTCAATTTTGGGTTGATCAATTGCTTGTTTGGCGATTGCCGCAAGTGTTTCTTTCACTTCTTTGAGTTCGAGTGGTGCTGCTTGCAGTTTCGTTTCTGGTGCATTGTCGAGTAGTTTGGCTGAAACGAGTGGTTGGGCGATTTCTTTTAGTGGTATCGTAGCTTGTTCTCCGTTATCCGCTTCTCCCTTTAAGAGCGGCGCAGGGCTATTCTCCATTAAAAGTGAAATAAAAGGCAGTTCTACTAATTCTTCTGCTAACGATTCTTTTGGTTCGATCTGTTTTTTTCCGACGAGTGGTTGTAGCAAATTATCTGGGATTAGCATGCGTTTTCCTCCCTTTTACTTTAATAGCACCATTTTTAAATCGCGTAATGTTTGTTCTTCTCTTTTATTTTCAAGCTGTTGCCATTTTTTTCGTGTGTCATCGTACATTTTTTTGGCCTGTTTCCCTTTTTCCTCAAGTTGCTCTAAGATTTGTTCATTGCTTTTAATGTACTGGCTAATTTGGTGAATTTCTCGCTCCATTTGTTGAATGCGGCTCGGCGAGAAAGCATCTAGTTGCATGCTTCCGGCTAATACCGCCACTTGGAGTCTTTCTTTTTTCGTTCTCGAGTAATAGACTTCTTTTTCGTGCGCTAATTTTTCTACGACTTTTTCCCGTTTGGATAGTAATAATTGCAATTCCTTTAAAATGGCCGTTTTCTCTTGGTCCACTTTCATCTTCACTGCGTTGTAAGCCTCTTGCTTCAAATCACTTGCCCTCTTTCTTTAGTCGATTTCTGAAATAACGATTCCGAAGTTCTCGTCCATCAAAATAGCTTCACCGATGCCGACTTTCTTTTCATCGAGGAAAATTTCGACTTTGTGGCCAGGTTTCTTTTCCACTTCGAGGACATCGCCAATGCTTAACTCGGCGATATCCCCTACTGGCATTTCTTTTTTTCCAAGGCGGACGATTAAGTTAACGCCAATGTTGTCTACTTGGCGGATAGAGCCTTTTTCGCGTCCTTCTTGGCTCGGTTCTTTCGGTTCCCATTCAGGAAGTTCTACTTGAAATACTTGTTCCATCATGGTTCCTCCTTAAAATGTTTCTAAATTTAAAATTAATACGACACGACCATCGCCTAAAATCGTTGCTCCAGAAAAGGCAATCTGACTTTCGCTGAAAAAGCCACCAAGTGTTTTTAAAACGATTTCCCGTTGACCGATAATATCTTTAATAATAAGTCCAAAAGTTCGCTTGGCATTTTTCACGACGAGTAATAGTAATTCATCCGTGTCATTCAAAGGTGTTTCATGGAAGCATTCGCCTAAGTCGAGTACTTCGATAATGGTTTCACGGTAGTTGATTAAGTCTTTGCCGTGAACGTGTTGAATGTCTGCAGGATTAATCGTGATGGCTTCGGCCACGTTTGCCAGCGGTACAGCATAGCGACGTTCTGATGTTGCAACGAGCATCGATTGGATGATCGATAATGTCAGCGGAATCTCAATTCGGAACGTCGAACCAGCGTTTTCACTTGATTCCACGCTGATTTTCCCGCCGATTTTGAGAATCGTATTACGGACAACATCTAGTCCCACGCCTCGACCAGAAAGATCGGATACTTGATCCGCGGTACTGAAACCGGAATCAAATAATAAATCAAAAATTTCCGCGTCCGTCATTTTGGTTGATTCTGCTCTTGTAACGACATTTTTCGCAATTGCTTTTTCTAACACTTTACGTTTATTGATTCCCGCACCGTCATCCGCAATTTCAATCACGACATTGTTCCCACTATGGAAAGCTTTTAGATTAATTGTGGCGGTTTCATTTTTCCCATTTTTACGTCTTACTTCGACTGTTTCAGCTCCGTGGTCTACTGAATTACGGATTAAGTGAACAAGTGGGTCGCCAATTTCATCAATGACGATTTTGTCGACTTCCGTATCCGCGCCTTCAATCACTAAGTCGATTTTCTTACCTAATTCTTTGGCTAGTGTGCGCACCATTTTTGGAAAGCGATTGAACACACTGTCCACTGGCACCATACGCATATTTAGTAAGCCGTTTTGAATTTCTTTGGAGATGGAACTGAATCGTCCTAAGTGTTCCATCAATTCTTTGTTATTCGTTTTTTCTGCGATTTCATCAATTCTCGCCCGTTCAATGACGCTTTCTTCAAAAACGTTCATTAGCTTTTCGATTTTTTCAAGTTGTACACGAATGGTTTTATTTTCTAATCGTTTGGTTGTTTGTTTTGCGGCTTTTTTGATTGGTTCAATAACCTGAACTTCTTCCACTTCTTCTGTCACAATCACTTTTTCAATTTCAGAAATATCTAGAATAACCGCTTCGATTTTTTCTTTTGTTTGCGCCGACTCTAGGACTACTTCGAATGACTGCTCAAACTCTTCTAGCTCAATCGCTTCTCTGTCTGGCAAAGTTTCTGAAATAATCCCCATTTCTGCAAGTCGCTCTAAACACATTACCGCCCGCACTGCTTTCAAAATAGCTGCTTCTTCAATTTGAATCTGAATGCGGTACGTTTTCTCAATTGCCAAATCTGTTTCTTGTTCTGGATGTAAAAGCGCCTCTAAGTCAGCTACGGTTTTCGAAATATCCGCCGCGCCTTGTCCGCCGTGCTGGATATCCGAAACCATTGTTTCCAAATGAGATGTACATGTAAAAATAATGTCTACCAAATGTTCTGTTACAGCCAATCGATTATTGCGTACCTCATCTAGTACATTTTCCATTGCATGCGTTAAATCAGCCACCTGTTGGAAGCCCATTGTTGCGGACATCCCTTTAAATGTATGTGCTGAACGGAAAATTTCACTTACTAACTGACCGTTCGTCGGGTCTTTCTCAAGCTGTAACAGATTATCATTTAGCGCCTGTAAATGTTCTGAAGCTTCTTCTATAAACAGGTCTAACATATTTGTAGTCATGCTATCCACCTCCATTTCTCTACTTAGCTGCTTTTTCTAACGCCTCTAAAACCCGGTCCGCTTGGAAAGGTTTTACGATAAAGTCTTTGGCACCTTTTTTAATGGCGTCTACAACCATACCTTGTTGGCCCATCGCCGAACACATAATTACTTTTGCTGATGGATCTTTTGCCATAATTTGTGCAAGTGCTTCTAAGCCATCCATTTCTGGCATCGTAATATCCAGTGTCACGATATCAGGTTTTACTTCATCATACTTTTTCACTGCTTCCAGTCCATTTTCCGCTTCTGCAACTACTTCAAAATCGCTATCTTTCACGATATTCTTAATCATCGTACGCATGAACATTGCATCGTCGACAATCAACAACTTCAACATAAAATACAACTCCCATTCCTATACCTATAAATATTTTTTAAAAAAATCGCATAATATCATTTTATAATAAAAATAGGACAATTTCTACCTTTTTCTTAAAAAATATCCGTTTTTTATAATAAAATTATTCAAAAAATAGTTAACTAGCTTAACTTTGGCGCTGTGCCCTATTTGTAATCCAAAAATATTTTTATAAATAAAAAGAAAAGCCCCTCGTCCGGGGTGACGAGAGGCTAAGGGTAAACAATGTTCGATAAATGAATTTGATATGTTATTAGCTGTTAATTAATTGAGTTAACATTTGCGGTGTTTGGTTTGCTTGAGAAAGCATGCTGATAGATGTTTGTGTAAGAATTTTGTATTTAGTCATTTCGGACATTTCAGCAGCCATATCTGCATCTTCAATAGAGGAAGCAGACGCTTTAGTTGCGATGGATTGGTTGTTCACGTTAGATACATTGTAGCTAAGGCGACTCATACCAGCACCTAGAAGCGCACGACCGTTAGAGATGTTATTGATTAATTCATCAATAGCTTCCGTTGCTTCTTGAGAAGAATCAGCATCAGCAACAGATAATGCACTATAACCAGCAACTGTAGAACCACTACCTAGAGTGATTGTTCCAGCAGAAAGACCTTTCGCATTGAAAAGATCGATATTGATTAAGTCATTAGCTTTATCAGACGCTTGGATGCTTACTTGAGTAGCAGCACCTGTAGCAGTTTGATCTAGTAATTTAATGTTGTTGTAGTTAGTAGTGTCAGCAACGTGATCAAGTTCTTTGATCAAGCTACCGAATTCAGCAGTGTATTGTTTACGATCTTCGTCACTGAATGAACCGTTAGAAGATTGTACTGCTAATTGACGCATACGTTGCAAGATTGAACTCATGGAGCTAAGAGCTGAATCTGCTGTTTGTAACAAGTCAATACCCATGGATGAGTTTTTGCTTGCTGCATCTAAGCCTGTAGATTTAACGTTCATACGAGTAACAACTGCAAGACCAGCAGCGTCATCAAGAGAACTGTTAATACGTTTACCAGATGCCAAACGTTCTTGCGCTTGAGTCATGCCTTCGTTATTTTTACGAAGATATTCTTGTGTTTTCAAGCTAATGATATTAGTATTTACTTTCATTTGTGTTTCCCTCCTACATTCGGTTTAGAAAAGACTTCTCTTCTCTATATGCTTTATTATATCTTCATTTTTTTAAAAAATCAAATGTTTTTTGTTAAAAATGTAAAAATAAGTTGTTTTTATTTATATAAAAATGGAAAATTGGCTTAATATCAACATTTTTACGTTTTTATAAATTATTTTTTAAAATAAAATAAAGAAGTGTTTGAACAGAAAAGTTGTCCAAACACTTCTTTTTATAAAACTAGCTCATCTAAAATATTAATAAGTTGATGGATATTTGGTTTACTTACTTGCGCATCAGCTCCGACACCAGCGCCTTTATGTTCCAGATCTTCTGTAATTAATGAAGAGAAAATAACCACTGGCAATTCACGACCAATTTCATCTTCTTTGATTACTTTTGTTAAATGATGTCCGTCCATTTGTGGCATTTCGATGTCTGTAATTAATAAGTTAACATTTTCAAATGTTTGTTCTTTTTGTTCTTTGAGCAATTTGAAAATATGTTCTTGTGCTTCGCGACCATTTGCAAAGAACTGCAGATTTGTATAACCGGCCTCATGAAGCGTATCTTCAAGCAGTTGGCGCAGCATTTGTGAGTCCTCGGCAATAAAGATTGTCTTCTCTTCACGATTTACTTTTCGCGCCATACGGTCTTCACCTGTGACAGCAAAATCAGCATTTCCGCTAATTTCGTAAATAATTTTTTCATAATCAAGTAAGAGCACTAGATTACCATCTAGCTTCACGATTCCAACTGCTAATTCTTCTAAGCCAATCGATAGTTTCTCTGGTTCTTCAATTTGTTCCCACGAAATACGTTGGATACGATGAACCTCATCGACACGGAAAACGATTTTCATTTGGTTTAGTTCTGTGATAATGAATTTCGTATTTTCTGGTTCGATTTCTGGCAATTTCATCACACGAGCAAGGTTCACAACTGGCATGATTTCGCCGCGGACTTGGGAAACGCCTTCAATTGCCGGGTTCGAATCTGGCACGGGCGTCACTTCTAGCGGATGAATAATTTCTTTCACTTTTAAAACGTTAATACAAAATAAGTTTTCGCCAACAGTAAATGTAACAATTTCCAATTCATTTGTTCCACTTTGTAGTAAAATTCCTTTTTCTTCTGTCATATTACTGGCCTCCTATCGATTGTTTGTAACAGTGTCTTGAAGCATGGTCACTTCATCCAACAGTTTTGCTAAATAGCGGTTATTCGGAAATTCGTCCATTGCCTCACTAATTCGATTCGCGCGGTTTTCGGTATCAATTTTGATTGTCCAAAGGTAAAAGCGGAAATCAGTACTAAAATTATCGATGCCACGTTCTGCAATCGCAAGTGCCTCATCCAGTACTTCGGCATCTACTAAATAATTAATTAGGTTAATATAACCTTGCTTCGTCACTTCGTCCGCATCAACGATATTGTAGAAATCGAGCGCGATATCAGCAAAATCATATTGGAAAAATAAATCTGCAATGTGGCTGTTAATGCTGTCATGGTAAACGTTACGAAGCGCCAATAAGTAATCAGCAAACTCGCCTTTTCCAAGTGCAATCGCCCGCTCTAATACAAATAAATAGCGTTTCTTGCTAATTCGTGGACCGTTTTCAAAGATAAAGTCATAAATGTCACCAACATCACTATTTTTCATGACACGTTCGATTGGTAATTGTGGATTTTCGTAATGCCACAAACATAAGTCCGCCGCATCAATTAGTTCTTCCTTAATGCCGAATAAAATAGCCGACTCGCTAATTACCGGGAAGACATTACGAATCGTTGCAATCTTCACCTCTGTTGCTTCTGCGACAGGCGGATACACATCAGTCAGTGATTGAACAATTAGTTCAGATAATTCTGCGTAGCCTTGTTGTGTTGTCATCGAGAGTAAGCGCAAACCAGTTTCTGTGCTAGAGATAAAGTGATGACGTTCCATAAAGGCAAAAATTTCTTTTGGTTGATGGAATTTGCTAAGCAGCATAATCATTTGGAACATCACACCATAATCAGAACTATTTTCCGCATAAGCTTTAGAAAAATGAGTCATCGCGCGCGTGTAATCTTTTTCTTCTAAGTAAATCGTTCCGAGCATTTTGTGTGGCATGAAATTTGTTGCTTCGTAAAGCACGATTGGTTGGTAGTCAATTGCTGTATTTTCTAGCAGACTTTGATAAATTTCTTTCGCATCCTCGAGTTGGTGATTCACATATAAAATATTAGCTTTTTTTAGTGGGAATTCTGGTACGTTTGGCCAAATGATTCTTGCTTCTTCGATAATGGCCAAGCTTTCATCATAGCGTTTTTCTTGTTCGAGCAGCTCGGCAATATGATAAGCACTTAGTTTCGCCCAAATGTAGTGATTGTGATCACGTAGTCGGAACGCTTCGGAAAATTCTTTCAGCGCTTCCTTCTTATTACCAAGTCGGTTCATTTCTTGCCCAATGTTAAAATGTACGAATCCGCTATTTTTATTGTTTTTTACTTCTTTTTCTAATAAACGTAAATTACGGTCTGATTTGTCTTGTTTTTCGACAATCTCCGTCATATAGCCATAATGATAAATTTTTACTTCAGCAACCCCAGCTGCAATCGGGTGTTTGTCTACCGCTTCTAGTTGTTCATGAATGACGCCACGGAAGCAAATCGTTCCGTCATTTTTATAAACCCGCGCCATTTGATTCGTTGTTGTCACTCGCCCTTTTTCCCCTGTGAAGCTAATGATTTGCGCCATTTGAATTGGTTCGATTGGTGATTTTAACTGTTTTTCTAATTTGCGATAACTTTCTTCTTCCAAACATTCGTCTGCATCAATCGCTAAAATCCATTTTCCCGTTGCATGTTTGGCCGCAAAGTTTCTTGCATCAGAAAAGTTGCCAGTCCATTCAAAGTCATAGACAAAATCAGTGAATTCTTGTGCAATTTCCTTGGTTTCGTCAGTGGAACCTGTATCTACAATAATGATTTCTTCTGTAAATTTTCTAAAAGACGCTAAACTTTGTCTTAAAATATGTGCTTCATTTTTGACTATCATACAAATCGAAATTAACGGCCGCATGAATCTTCCCTCTTTCTATCAATTAATTCACTAATTTTATTTTATCGCTGCTCGCTCGGTGCAGTAGATGTTTCTTCGCTTTTGGCAAATCATAAATCATACTTTGCACATCGAACGATTTCGCGACATCGACTGGTATCACATCAGTCGGCTTATCCCCGTTATAAAAACAACAAACCAAATCCATTTTACTAACAATTTGTGCTAAGAATTTCTCATAAGTCGGCTTAGCAATCACCGTATCGAAATAACCAAATGACTGATAGCTACTGCCTAAGCGTTCTAGGTAATCTATTGTCGAAAGAAACGGCTCTGGCAAACATTCTTTCGGCGCAAAAGTGTAAATCGAAAGTCGCGGAGCCAGATGTTCTTTTTTCAAGAAAAATTGTAAAACTTCATTTTCAATCGACTTATAACAAAGCAAGTGAATGTGGTTCACTGGTGCAAATTTTTCGAGGTATGCTTGTATTTCTTGCTTGTCATAATCGGTTAACGTATGCGAACCGCTTAAAAAAAGTTGCAAACACTTCACCTACTCATCTTCATCAAGCGTATCGCGATTAATTGGGCGTACCATAATTTCTACACGCCGATTTTTTTCGCGATTTGCTGCGATATCATTTTTGGCGACGGGTCTGAATTCCCCGTAACCACGAGCACTGAACTCGCCTGGGTTTACTTCGCTGTTTTCTTGAATGATTGCTTCCATGAAATTAACGGCACGCGCGACACTTAATTCCCAGTTGGAAGAATAAATCGAGGTACTTATTGGCACATTATCGGTATGTCCAGAAACAATCCCTTCCATCGTTCCTTTTCCTTGCGCAAAAAGTTCGCCGATTTCTTTGGCAATCTCGCGTTTTCCTGCAGTTAATTCTGCACTTCCCGACTGGAATAAAATATCATCACGGATAGTTATCAAAAGCCCTTCATCCGAATACTTCGTCGTCATTTTCGTTCCTAAATTCTCTGCTGCAATATAGCTATCAATTTGTTTTTTAAAGGCTTCAATCTTTTCTTCGTTTTGCTTTTTAAGTAAGGCCGCTGCTGCTTTTTTGGCTTTCTCTTGTTCAGTTGCTTCTTTCTTTTTATCTTGCTCTTCCATCGCCTTCAAGACTGCATTCACATTGGGATCATCTGGTCCTTTTTCTTTGGATACATATGCTTGATTGCCTGCCGCGCCTTCCTCTACAATTTTCTTAAATGCATTTCCCATTTGTTCGAACTTCTTAGCATCAACGGAACTGGAGGCAAACAGAACGATGAATAGCGCAAGTAAAAGTGTCAGCAAATCACTATATGGAATTAACCACGTTTCATCAACGTGTTCCTCCTGCGGTTTCTTGCGACGCTTGGCCACGCTCAATTTCCTCCACTTCTCTCGTTTTCTTCCCTTTTCCATTTCGCAGCACATCTTTCTCTTTTGGACTTAAAAAAGATAATAAACGTTCTTCCACAACACGTGGTGCATTTCGCTCTTGAAGCGCGACGACTCCCTCAATCATCATATATCTCAAATGCACTTCTTTTTGTGATTTCACTTTTAATTTATTGGCAAATGGCGTCCAAAGTACGTAACCGGTAAAAATACCGAAAATCGTACAAACAAACGCCGCGGCTATTGCTTCGCTGAGTTTGTCTGGGTTCGACATTTCTCCCATCGCATGAATGAGTCCCATCGCTGCTCCAAGTACACCGAGCGTCGGGGCATATGCGCCGGCTGATGCAAAAATCTTCGCATAAGCAGCATGGCGTTCTTCCATACTCGCAACTTCTTCTTCCAAAACGTCCCGTAAAAATTCTGGGGAAGACTGCCCATCTACAACTAAGCGCATGCCTCGTTTCATAAATGGATCTTCAATTTCATCTACAGAATCTTCCAGCGCAAGTACCCCGCTACGCCTAATTTCGTCTGCGTATTCTTTGTATTGCACGAGTACTTCCACTTTGTCTGGCATTTTCTCTTTTGTGAAAAGAATTTTAAAAAGTTTCGGTACTACTTTTACATCACTCCATGGGTGCGCCATCATAACAGCCGTAATTGTCCCAAGAATGATGACAATTAAAGCTTCAGCGCTAAATAACATCGCCAGTGATATATTTTGAATCATGAACGAACCTGCAATGACTATCACTGCCAACACAAGTCCTATAATCGTTGTTATTTCCACGTTACTTCATCTCCCACCTACTTATTTCAGCGAACTAATTCCACTTCATTTAACCAAAAGGCAACTAACTCGTTTTCCATTTCTGGTAAATGAACGAAAAACGCTTTAGCATCCGCTTCACTGGCAAATGCTTGCGAGCGGTAGTTATCTTCTCCCACACCTTTTAAAGCGAGAAAATAAAACGACTCGAGCCGACCTAGGATGACTTCTTTCTCTCCAATTTCATAGCCAACTGTTTGTCTAATTTCAAATTCATTTGGTAAGAAAAGTTGTGTTTTCTTTTCAAGCATAAGAATTTGTTCTGCGAGTCCAGGTTTGTCCTCAAAAAACGCTAAATTTTTAATGTTTTCCATTCGTCCCATCTAACCAACTCCATTTCTTTTTGCTAGGTTTTTATGTAGAAAAAATTATTTAATGTGGCAAGTCCGTAATCAGCTGGGTTCAAAATCTGTTCTGATCCTCCAATGAAAAGAACGCCGCCACGTCTTAGTGACTCTGCAAACTTCTGATATGCTTGGTGTTTTCCTTCTGCTGTGAAATAAATCAACACATTACGACAAACAATTAAATCAAAACCTTTTTCGTAATAATCGGTCAGCAAATCGTGCCGTCTAAAACGAATCGATTTTCGATATTTAGGTAAAATCTGATATGTATCCCCTTTTTCGACAAATGCGGTATGACGTTCTTGTTCGTTTAGTTCTTCCATTTGGCGACTTTGATATTCTCCAATGACCGCGCGTTTTAAAATAGCTGGTTCGAGGTCCGTGGCTAAAATATCATAATGCCTTGTGCCAACTGAGCGTTCCATCATCATCGCTAGCGAGTACGGTTCCTCCCCTGATGAACAAGCCGCACTCCAAACCCGTAACTTCCCACGACTATTTTCCAGCAGTCTTGGAAGTACTTGTTTTTCCAGCGCATCCCAGCGATTGCGATTACGGAAAAACGACGAAACATTAATCGTAATTAAACTAATGAACTCATCTAAAAGAACGGCATCTTTTTTGAGATGTTTGAAAAATTCTCCAAATGTAATATATTGCTTTTTCACGATAAAAGATAAAATTCGACGTTTCATTTGCGTTTCTTTATAAAGCGCTAAATCTAAACCTAAGTCCCTTTTGACGACACGAGTAAAGTAAAGATAATCCTTTTCCAAATCTGGAATCATTCTTTTTCCCCTCCCCTAGCTAGGTCGTTACTGACGAATTAATCCGGTTGCTTCTTTGTCGTACACTTTATCGAACATATTGACGACATTTTTTGAAGCTTGTACCATGCGCTGGTTATCCATGAGTTGTACCATTTCTACGCCTAAATCAACATTAGACGTTTCAATAACTCCATTTTGGATAATCCCTTGTCCAGCTGGTAAATTCATCGTGTTTATGCCATTCACATGAAGTCTACCTTCCCCGTCTTTCACCAAACTATCTGCTTGATTAGCGGAAACAAATTTGGTTCCAAGGCGGCCCAAGTATTGACCTGTTTCCGCATTGTATAAATCACCATTTGCCTCGGCGCGAATTGACGTTTTTTGCCCCACTTGAATCGCTTCCCCAGTCGCACTGAGTAAATTAGCACCATCTGCTGTCCGCAGAAAACCAAACTGATCGGAGTGAAACTGCCCACCACGTGAAAGTGAAATTTCGCCATTTTTAGCAGTGATGAAAAAATTACTTCCTTGCGTAGGATCCGTGTCTTGCATAAAGAAATCTCGGTCGCGGTTCGTAATATAGCTGGATCCCGCCGTCAAATTAATATGTGTCGCAGCAGGTCGAACGCCGTAATCAATTGTCCCAACTTGCCTAGTGACAGGCCCATTCTGATAGTTCACTTTGTTTCGCGAAATCACTTCACTCGTAAGCTGATCAAATTTGAATCCTGGCGTCTGCGCGTTAGCCACGTTATTCGAATGTACTTGAATATGCTGCATATAGTTCATCATCCCAGCTGCACCAATATATAATCCCTTCATTCCAGCACCTGCCTTCTATCCGTCCCAACAAACCGCTCCGCTAACCAACGACTCTTTGGTCTGAAAATATTTTCCGTAATATTTTGCCCATCTGTCATGTATAACACCGGTAAATTCGTTTCTTGCATCACCGTGTATAAATCGCCAATGCGTGTTGTTTCATCCATTTTTGTAATAATAAAACCGTCAATCGGAATTTCAGCTAATTTTGGTAAAATTGTCATCACATCCGCACTTTTCATTCCAGAAGAAAATGTAAAACATGTTAAGTCCGGATGAACCACATCAGTATAGGCAGAAATTTCACTCACTGATTCCTCGGCTAAATAATTTCTCCCAACCGTATCAATCAAAATATGATCCACGCAATTAACGTACGTCATATACTGCACAGCTTCTTCTAGTTCAGCCGGGCTCGTCGCAACGATAAGCTCCACATCGAGTTTGTCCGCATAACCTTGGAACTGCTCCACTGCGCCTGACCGAAAAGTATCTGTTGTGATAAAGCCCACTGTCCGATTTTGTTTTAACAGCTGCCATCCAAGTTTCACAAGCGTGGTCGTTTTCCCAACACCCGTTTGCCCAATCAAGGAAATAATTCGGTGGTTGCTTAAATCAAACGAATCTTCCACCGCTAATTTTCCGGATAAATAAGGAACGAACCAATCCGTAATATCATCCAAATGCGCCGTTTCTACTTGCTTAAACTGCTTCCGCCCAGCCTGCATGAAGTCCGCCACATACGTATCACTAATTCCGCGACCCTTCAAAAACTTCACGAAATCACTGTTTTGTTCACGCTCCTCGCGCATTTTCACTGCAAGCTCGCGATTTAAAGCCGCTAGTTCAAGACGCATCGCTGACAATTCTTCTTCCTGTGTTTTTCGTTCTTCTAAAAGCGGCGTTGACTGTGCTAGTTCCGCTCCTGCAGCAAGCATTTCTAGTAATTTTTCTTTTTTTAATAAGTCGTCTGTTTTCGGTCTGTTTTTGACAACCGATTTTTGAAATGTTTCTTGAAAGTCCATTCGACCATCTGCTATCGCCACTTCACTCATAATGACCGCCGTCACTTCATACTGTTTCTTAAAAATCCCAAGCTTTGTGACACGTTCATCCGTAATTTTATATGGCTCATTCGTGACTAAGCGAATTTTTTTATGTATTTCTCGCTTGGAGTTCGCCTTAAAAATTTCCATCTTTTCTACTAAATGTTTTCCCATTTCTACGGATTACCTCCCTCATCAAGTTGGTTCAATCAGTGCAATTTGCTCCACTTCTGTTTCCGGCGACAGTTCACTAATGGAGAGCACCGGCACGTCCAATTGATATCTTTCCAAAACTCGCACAAAGCCAAATCGAAAATCTTTTCGCCTTGTTAAAATGACAGGTTCACGCCCAGTAAGTTGCGCCTTATTCACGGTATCTCTTACTTTTTGAATGATTGGCAGTTCCTTGTCGAGCGCCCAGTTAAGCGCGTAGCCATAATACGGCGTGTTGACAATTTCTGTGTCCATTTCAATCGAATCTTGTAAAAGTAGCGCATAAATTTTGCCGTCTTGGTTTTTCGCTTGCTCACAAATGACTTTCGAAATCCGCTCCCTGACAAATGCCGTAATCCCATCAAGATCATTTGGATAAATCGTTTGTCCGTCAATAATCCCTTCGACAATCGTTGGCAAATCGCGAACCGAAATCCCTTCTTTCAAAAGCTGTTTAAGTACCCCTTGAATCAGCGAATAATCAATTTCTTTTTTCTTAATTTCATCAATCAAAATTTGGTTTTCATCAGCAAGTCCGTCAATTAAATCTTTAATTTGTTGGCGCATCAGAAGCTCATGCAAGTTCTTCCGGAGTACGACATCCAAATGCGTAATTAAAATACTAAGCGGCTCAAGCACCTGATAGTTTTTCATTTGCGCATCTTCTAGCTCGCCCGGCAAAATCCAGTAACCATCTTCCCCGAAAATCGGATCCTTGGTCGGCTCCGCATCAAGATCCATCATCACACCTGGCGTTTTCAGTGCCAGTAAATGCCCCGCTTTCAAAACTCCACTCGCAACAGCCACACCTTTGACCTTAATCTCATATTTCCCACGTGGCTGAAAACTCGTATTATCTTTAAAATTAATCCCCGGGACCCCAATACCTAAATCTTGTAAAATCGATTTTCGCATTAAGACGACTTTATCTTTTGCTGTTTCTCCGTTCATTTTTTGTTTCACGAGGGCCGCAATGTTTAAGCCAAGTTCAACCACTACAGGGAATTTTTCTCGTGCTGCGCCAAATGCTTGATTGTGCTCCGCCTCAGCCGAATTCGTTTCTGACTGAATCAATTCCATTTCTTTTTCCAGTTCCAACTGCTCTTTTTTCTTTAAATTAAATTGCGTACGATAGCCGATAATACCAAGCACGACGCCAATCCCAACAAATGGAATCGTTGGTAGCGGGCTAAATACGCCCATTAAGATAAACATGGCAGCGAGCGTATAAACGACCACCGAGTTTTGCATTAATTCTTTGAAAATCCCGACTGCAACGTTATCATCTGATCCGTCAAATACCCGAGTAACAATAACCCCAGCAGACATCGCCATTAAAAGGGAACCAATTTGGCTCACGATGCCGTCCCCAATTGTTAACTCTGTATATTTCACCGCAGCTTCCCCGAACGAAAGCCCCCCTTGGACCATCCCGACAATTAACCCGAATACAATATTGACAACTGCAAGCAAAACGGTAAAAAGAACGTCCCCTTTTACAAATTTTCCAGCTCCGTCCATCGCTCCGTAGAATTCGGTTTCCATATTCAAGTAAGCGCGTTTTTCTTTCGCTTCCGGCTCTGTAATCAAACGTTGATTCAAATCCGCATCAATCGCCATTTGTTTACCCGGCAAAGCATCCAGCGTAAATCTTGCTGCTACCTCCGCTGTCCGCGAAGAACCATTTGCCACAATAAACTGAAAGACGATTAAAATAATGAAAATAACAATCCCAACAACAAAATTACTACCAATAACAAAATTCCCAAATTGTTTAATTACTTGTCCTGGATCTCCAGTAGTTAAAATCGCCCGCGTCGTCGAAATATTTATCGAAACCCGAAATATCCCCATCAAAAGTAGTAAAGACGGAAATGACTTTAATTCATTCCAATCTTTAATTGATGTGGCACGCATGTAAACTAACACTGAGAACGCCAAGATCGTCACAAGCACTAAATCCAACACAAATGGAGGTAATGGCACAATAAGTGCAATAACAAACGAGACCGCAATCAAGATAGCAAAATATTTTTTTATAGCACCTAAATTCCCCATTTTGAAACCTGCCTTTTCTAAGATTAGAAAGGTCGCTCATATGTTGTTAGAACTTGATTTTGTCTGCGTCCATCAATTCTTTCATCACTTCAATAACATCTTTATATAAATCTTCTTGTATGTATTCATCTGGATTCGTCGTATAGTAAATACTTCGTGCCAGTTGTCTATTCGTAATCATTGGCACCCCGTCCGTATCCGCCACCTGACGAATAAAGAGTGCCAGCTCATCTTCCCCTTTAACGAGCAATTTCGGTGCATGATCTTTTGTTTTGTCATATCGCATCACAACCGAGATATGGGTCGGATTATTAACGACAAAAGTCGCGTCCGCCATTTTTTTCGTAATCGAACCTTGGAGAAGTCCCCGCGCAATGCTTCTTTGACGCTGTTTCACTTCCGGGCGACCTTCTGAATCTTTCATTTCGTCCTTAATTTCCTGCTTCGACATCCGCAAGCCTTTTTTATAGTCATAACGCTGATAAAAGAAGTCTAGTAGCCCTATTACTGCGATTACAAGGAAGAGCGCCAAAAATTCATTTTTGAATAAGGCGAAAATTTGTCCGAGTGAGTAAAGCCAATTTTGCCCAGTGTAACTAATGAGCGTGTCCAGATGATCCCGAAAGCCAATATACGCCACGTATGAAAGCAACGTAATTAAAAGTAGCGCTTTCACCACCTCGACAATTCCCTTCACACTGAACACTCGCTTAAAGTAGTTCGCTGGATTTAGTCGTTTGAACTGAGGTTTCACTGCTTTCGCGGAAAATAAGATCCCGACTTGCACGCCGTAGTTCATCAATCCAAAAATCACAACCATCACCATAATCGGCATCAACACTTTGCCAAACTCCATCAAGTAAAACAAACTGTAACTTTCCATGTTCGCAAGCTTCGGTGGCTGTTTCAAAAGAGCAACAAATGCTTGAATCGTGTTTTTAATAAACATTTCTCCAAAAAAATAAAGAAGCCCAGCTACAATTAGCAGTGAAAAAGCATTATTTAGTTCTTTACTTTTCGCCACATTACCTTCATTTCGAGCTTTCTTAATGCGGCGCGGCGTTGCTTTTTCCGTTTTATTATCCTTCGCCAAGCCTCTTTCTCCTCCCTATTTTTTCAGTAAATAATCAAAAAATGACACATATTGTTGAATCATCTCATCTGTCAAATTTTTAAAAACTGTACTCAAGATAGGAACCGCACACGCAAGTATGAAAATCCCAAACGTAATTTTTATAATAAACGCATTCATAAAAATATTAATTTGCGGAGCGCTCTTAGAGATAAAAGCAAGGATGATATTAACGATAAAAATACTACCCATAATCGGGAGCGCAATTGACACCGCGGAAGCAAGTGCAAAACCAAGCGTCCCAAGCAGCAAATCAATAAACCCTTTTTCAAATAAAATCGAAACCGAAGCCGTAAATTCAAACGATTTCATTAAGTAATAAATTAAGTAATCCATTCCTTGTAGCGACAAGAATATCACTACAAAAAAGGTATCTAAAATCGCAGCCGTAATCGAGTTTTGCGTCCCGTACGAAGGATCAATCAAGTTCACCTGCGAAAACCCTAAATCATAATCAATCATAAAACCAGCCATTTTCGGGATTACCGCGATAATCTCTACTAATTTTGCTAGTGCTAGTCCAAATACCACCTCAGACGTGACCCGGAGCAGCAAATCAGGTAATGTCGTGATTCCAGAAACATCGACCCCAGTTGCAACGGGAATAGATATCGCCATCCCAAACACCACTTTGACACTATTTGGAATGTTACGCCCTTTTAGAAGCGGGAAGAAGAATAAAAAACTCGCAACTCGGCTGAAAACAATCACTACCGCAAGAAAAAATTCAAACTCCATGTTTACACCCTAATCATCAGGGGTAATTTGGAAAAGATTCCTACAAATAAATCCGTCATGTGTTCAAACATCCACGGTCCAAGAATAAAGAGCGCCACTACAAAAGCAATAATCTTCGGTAAAAACGTCAGCGATTGGTCTTGAATTTGCATCATTGCCATCAAAATCGCCACCACAATCACTACCACGATACAAATAAGCGACACCGGCAAAATAAGCGCCAGCCCACTATAGAAAAAATCTTGAAAAATTTGCGTAATCGGCGTTAAATTCATTTTGCTACTCCCTTAAAAGTGAATTGTTTGAAAAATCATGTTGGTAATCAGTCCGTACCCACCAATGAAGATAAAAACAAGAATCTTAAATGGTAAGCTAATGGTCATCGGCGGCACCATCATCATCCCAAGATACATCAGTAACGTACTAACAATTAAATCTATAAAAATAAATGCTAAGTATATAAACATCCCAGTTAAAAAGCCTTGGGTAATCTGTGTCAAGATAAAAGCAGGCATCAAAGCCATGAGCGGAGCATCCTCTTTTTTGGTAACTGGGTCTTCTCCTTCTGCTTTCAACATCATGTTAATATCATGCTTATATGTATTTTCCGCAACATATTTTGTCAGAAGCGGCTGTGTTTCGTCCCAAACTTTTGATGCGCTCCAATCTTCTTTTTGCGAAGGTTTATACACATCGTCATACCAAGCAGTAATAAGTGGCTGCATCATAAACAAAGATAAAAACAGCGCCAGTCCAACAAGCACTTGGTTGGGCGGCAAGTTCGTTGCACCAAGTCCCTGCCTCGTTAAACCGAGAACAATAATACAGTAAGTAAAGTGTGTGAACATTAATACAATGGATGCAGACAAAGAAAGAACCGTGACCATTACAAACAGCGCCACACTAGAATTAACCCCGTCCGTCCCATTCACACCAAGTGAGTCTAGCCAACTTTCGGCATGCACATTCACACCTGGCCAAAAGAAAACCAAAGAAATCGCAAAAATAACAACAAAAGAAACTTGAAATACTCGTCTAGAAGCTATTTTACGCATTTTCCTTCGTCTCCTCTTTCAAAAGTAATTCTCGGAAAAGTGCTTCATTTTGGTTACTATTTCCTTTTAACGACACCGTTCGAATATCATTATTGGAAATAATCGCCAGTACCTTTTCCCCGTCTGCCTCCAGAAGAACTGCACGTAACTGATGAGAGATTAAAAGAGTGTCTTTCAACTTTATAAGGTCATTTTCGCTTTTTCTCGTGCGATTCGCTTGCTTGTTTTTCTTAACTAAAAAATAAGAAATTCCCGCAAGAACTGCTAAAAGTACAATAATTTTTAAAAGTGACAAAAAATATTCCATTCAAATAAGGTAAATTCACCTTTCACTCCCTTCATCAGATTACAAAAATAAATCATTTTTTCAAAATATATATCAATAAAGTGTTTTTTGTAACTGCAATATAAAATTTTACACCAAATCCAGAAAAAATCTATACTTTTTTTAAAAAATGAAATTGTGCATAAAAATAAAAAAACAGCCAGTGTAACAGCTGTATCAAAGGAAAACTTCTTATTATTCGATTTATATTTTTCTATTTAACTCAAAAAAAGGTTCTTCATACCCAATCCTTTTGACCTACTTGCCTTCCCTTTACACAACTAACATATATTGTTATTATAAAAATAAACAGAAAATCAATAATACTATAGGATAGAGAGGTATGTGATTGTATGCCTAAATCAGAAATAAGAAAATTACTTCAAGAAATCAAAAAACAAGTAGATAATCCGGGGAATTCATCTACTACTGAAATTAAAAAAATGGCTTCAGAAGCTGGCATTGACGAACAAACTGCCGAAGAAATCTACCATTTACTCACTGAATTTTATCAAGCCGTTGAAGAACACGGTGGAATCGAAAAATATATGCATTCCAACATTAGTTGGTTAAAAATCGAATTAGAACTACTTTCCGCATGTTACCAAATTGCTATTTTAGAAGATATGAAAGTCCTTGATATCTCTGAAATGCTCAGTCTAAACGATTTGCGGATCTTTCCAAAGACACCAAGTCAACTACAAAACACTTACTACAAACTAAAAAAAGAGCTTATCCAAGTAGAAGATATTCCTAAAAACAAACCAGGCAGAAAAAGAAAAACACAAAAAAATACGAAAAAAGAAAAAACCAACATTTTCGGCAAAGTCGTACCAGCTGAATTCAAAGCACCAACATCCATCAAAGAACAAATCAGTTACGACAAATCACGCGAAAAAAACTTGGTAGATTTACTGTCCGGCGTTAAAAGCAATGTCCAACTTTTAAGCGAAAACCAAGGGGAAGAAAATAACGTATATGACTTACTCAAAAGCATTTACTCACTGTCCTCCCTTGCCGTCCAAAAAGAAGAACTCGACAAAAAATACCAAGACTTACAAACAAAATACCAAGAACTGGAACAGGAAAATTCCTACTTAAAACAACAAAACGAAACGATGACAGACTCGTTCCATACGCTCGTGTTACAAGTAGCTGATTTCGCTTATGCTAGTGACTTAGACCAAATCCAAGCACTCCCACTGTTCAGTCAGCAACTCGTAGTAACACTAAACCAACTTGGTGTATTCAAAGAAAATTATAAACAAATGTAATTTAGAAGGAGTGGCACGATGTATATCGAAATTTATACCGTAAACGGGGAATCTATTCGCCTTGACGACGACGCAAAAATCAACAACATCAGCATCCACGAATTATCTAAAGCAGATTTGAAAAACCTTTTTAACGAAAAATGTATCGAGTTAACAAAATACGACTTAACATATTTTATTAATACCAACCAAGTAAATTGGTTTCTTGTAAGCGAAGGAATCCATTAAAAAAACGAGCTAGGAGATAATCCTAGCTCGTTTTTCTTTTAAACCTCTGATTTTTGATAGACATCTCCATATTTATTTGGTCCATCACTTTCAAAACACATAAATATTATAATAATAATGGATCCAACGACTGGAATTAAAGCAAGGAAAGCAAGATAACCACTTCTCCCAGTGTCGTGTAATCGTCTTACAATAAGGCTAGTTAGTGGGACTATAGTGCCCAACCAATACAACCACCGTAGACCAATAAGAAAGAACGAAACTACGATTCCAGCATAGCCAACCCCATCTATCATTGATGAAGCGCTAAAAATAGCTGCCATAACACGAAGAGGTACAATAATCATCATGTTCCAAACCACTACATACCAATATGCAGAACCTGGTGCACGACCACTAAAATTCACATAATTTTTCCAAAATGACGTATAAGCTTCTAAAAACCCCATATTTCCTCCTGCGTAAGTAAAATTCTAAGATAGATTATCACATAAAAACAAGCTACGGATTACCACCATAGCTCGTATTTTTTATTAAATATCGTCCGAAGACTCGCCGTATTGATTCGCGGCATCACTAGCAAAACACATAAATATTAAAATAAGAAGGCTTCCAACTCCGGGTACAAAATATAAAAGCGCCATAAAACCGCTTTTCCCTGAATCATGAAAACGTCTAACAGTAATACTAATGGCTGGAATAAGTATTGCTAAAAGATAGGCCCACAAAGCAATTATAAATACAATCGCTAGTCCACCAGATACTCTTGTTGCTCCTGTACCACCAGTCATAAATAAAGAAAAACCTGAAACAGCCAAACAAATATAAAGTGCTACTAAAATAATACCGTTTCCTAACATTGCATACCAATATGCTGAACGCGATGAGCGACCATTAAAATTGATATAATTTTTCCAAAATGATTTATAAGCTTCTAAAAATCCCATATTTCCTCCTGTTGTAATTAAATTTTGTTATAGCTTTAAGGATATACGCCACTTGCATATTACACAAGGTTAAAATTGAAAGATTCATAAAATAGACACATTTCAACTCACAAACAAAATCAGGACTAATGACGCAGGTCTTAAAACTCATTAATAGTAGAAAATTCATTTCTTAAAAACCCGCGAAAAAACGCTTTTTCATGGTAAAGCTTCTCGTAATTCCTAAAAATTAATTAAAAAAATAGATACAATGGAATCTTTGAAAGTAATCAGTAGTATGTAAAAATGAACGCCGTTTTTATAAGGAAGGCTTTGATTGCATGATTTATACTACATTACAATTAAAACGCCTCTATTTGTGGTAAATTCTGAAAGTGGATGCTTTCCCAAACATCCATATCTTTGTTCACTTAGAAAATCCCCAGTGGCATTTATAAATATCAGTAAATGCCGAACACCTCGAACTTTCCCTTGTTCGAGGTGTTTTTATTACGATCCTTTACTAAGTTGTTTGTCTTTTCTTCTTTTGTATAAAAAAGGCTCACTAACAAAAGCACTGTTTTATTTCAAAATATTTTAAGTATTCACTTGCTATAATAAACCCATTTATTTCCTCAACTGTGTACCTCTAACCTCTGTAACATCGCATGTTCCCAGTATGTTAAAATTACTCAAACTTAAATCACCTCTTTAAACTTAAATAAAAATCAATTATGCAAAAAATACATATAAATATCAAAAAATAAATAGGAATAATAAATACAAACATGCCCTCATTAAAATTAATTATGTTTTGGTTTCCCCATGCTAGAAACATAAACAAAGTGTCTAATAAGGCTAAAATAGCAATTATTATTTTACGAAGCTGTATACGATTTATGAAATACGCGTAAGTAAGTAGACACAAACATAAACCAATAATTATATAGCCCGGTAATTGATTATCATCTAGTTTAATGCCAATCCCCCTACCTGTAGCGAAAATAAATGACAACAACCAGAGAATATTAAAACAAGATAAAATAACTAGGGTAGTATAATATCTTTTATTCATATTTTTCTTTCCTCCATTTCTCAGTAATATCCCTGGAAAAGTAAAAGTGGAACAAAGATAGAAAATGCTAAAACGATATAAAACCACCACTTACTAAATAGTTTTAAAAAATCTCCCCCTCGAATAAGTGCTACTAATCCACCAATCAAGAGGAGTGGAAAAGCTAAATACATAATAAAAAACATATTTTGTGACAGTACTCCACCGATTGCAGCACCGAGCATTAAAACACCTCCAAGTAGATGGTGCTTACGAACAAACAAAGAACCTACTACTCCAGAAATGGAAAATATGCTCGTTAATAAAATGGATAACAACCAATAACTAAAATCTATATCACCTATATCTGGTATCGTAAACCCCAACATGGTAGTTGCCGCTAAAACTCCAAATATCCCCCCACATAGGCCTAAACAAAACTCTACAGTTCTTCCTATATTTTTGTTCATTTTTATCACTCTTTCCAATTATTTACCTATGATATTTAATAGGTTCCAACTTTATAAGGTTTAAAATTATTCGTAAAAAGATTAGGTAAAGCGTTTGGAAGAATACTTGTTAAAGCCGCAGAAAATCCTTGTATTACATTTGCAGATCCACTTCCAAAGTAAAAGGATTGGAATACCATTTTCGAGCAGTAATTAGGATCCGTTGTGAGTGTTCCAGAAGTAAGCCTATAAGTAATATGGCGATTTTTAGTATAACTATGTGTACTACTTCAAAATTTGGCGTCTGCATAGTCTGCACACTGCTTAGCCATCGCTTGGTTTGGCATTCGCCATAATTGAATCCATTTTGCAATGTGTGGGGCAGAAGAAGCACCTTGTTCATTGGATGTACCAAAAATCCAGTTTTGTTTAGTGAATTGGTGGTTATTATTTGAAATCCCACCTATGAACCAACTTGCGAAATTTTGACTCCCAGACATTTCTAAAATATAATTATCAGTTGTTGCAATTGCTGCATGCCCAGCTCCACCGCCAACTATTAGTATGTCTCCTTTTTGGATTGCTGCTTTCAACCTGTTTCCGTTAGAAGTAGTACTTCGTTGTTCTATTTTCAACTCAGAATTCGCATGCCCCTCTCCATCAGGAAAAGCACCATAATTATAACTTTCAGAAAACCATTCGTCATAAGAATCACTTGTATTAAATTCATCTTTCAGTGCTGAATAGGTAACCTGGTTTGTTTCATAATTTTCTTTAAACGCATCATAAGGATATTGTTTACTCGCTATCTTTCCTTCTGCTATCCCTTTTTGGTATAAATAGGCAATCTTTTGATTAGATCTTCCGCAAGTACAGTACTACTTAAACATTGGCTAAGAAAACAAACACATAAAAAAACAAATAACCATTTCTTCATCTTTTCCCCTCGCTCTCTAGTTTATTTTGCTTTTACTTGTAGAATAAAACCTACTTATTTCGTAATAAATTATGCACAAAAGCATAGTAACATGGTATTTATGATTGGTTATTATTTAGTGTTATAAATGATACACTGCAAGAAATACAGAAATACATTTTATGTCTAGTACAATTTGGAATAAAACGTATTTATTATTGATTCCATTATGGTTCATTTAGTGTGTGATTTATACTACATTGCAGCCCATTAGATTCAAGCAATGATATATTTTTAAAGTGGTGATTTCCCAAACACCCATATGTTTTGTTTACTTGAATTCCCAGTGGCATTTACAAATATTAGTAAATGCAAAAACACCTCGAACTTTCCCTTGTCCGAGGTGTTTTTATTACTAGTTCTTATTAATTTGTTAGCAATTCTTAAAGCTTAAGTGTTCCATGTATTTTTGGTAAATAGTATTTAGATTAATATTCCGTTTTTCTATTCGTGTTCAATGTACTCTTAGTTCTTTATTCCACTCAATTCTGAGAAGATTTTATCTACTACACTTTTCTGCCCCTCAACATAGCAAATATATTTCCAAAAAAAATACTCCTAGTGGCTGCTAACAACCGCTAAAAGTATAAAAGGGAGTTTAAGGTAAGTAAAGACAACCCACTACAAAAAAGGGAGAAAAAGTAATGGCATTGTCATTGCTTATGGTTATATAATACCCGTCTCACATAATCCAAACCCTGATTTAGTATTAAAATTAGATGACGAATTTAACTAAAATGCAACAGAAATCACCCCATTTCATTAAACGATTCCAACAAAAAAAGCGCACCCGGAAAATAATACGCTTTCCAAGTGCGCTTTTTCAGCTTTCTATTCTTTATGGTTTTTATACCATTCTTCTGCTTTTGAAGTAGCAATCGGGATGGCGCGGCTTTCTGAGTAGCCTTCTTTTAGTAACGCGTTGCCGATTTCAATTGCCTTCTCGCGTTCGGTCTTTCTTAGATTTTTCCACGAATCCGGATAATCTTTTTCGTTCCAAGGCATATCTTTCCACCTCGCTTTTTAGTTAATTGGTGCTCCGCCGGTGATTCCGTATACTTGACCAGTTGTGTAACTTGCTTCATCAGATGCTAGTAAAACATAAGCACTTGCGAGTTCTGCCGGTTGCCCTGCTCGTCCAAGTGGTTGGTTCTGACCGAATTCCGGAATGCTTTCTTGTGGCTGTCCACCAGAGATTTGAAGCGCTGTCCAAATGGGTCCTGGTGCAACCGCATTAATTCGAATTCCTTTTTCTCCTAGTTGCGCAGCTAAACTTTTCGTTAATGAAATCAAACTGCTTTTTGTCATTGCATAATCAACTAAGTGCGCGCTTGGTTTAACACCTTGAATAGACGACGTTAAAATGATGCTCGCGCCTGCTTTTAAGTAATTGAGTGCCTCTTGAATCGCAAAAACAACAGAGAATACATTCACTTCAAATGTATCGCGTAATTGTTCGGCTGGGAGTTTTTGGATATCGAATTGGTATTGTTGTAATCCCGCATTGAGTACAAGTATATCTAATCCACCTAATTCGTTATATGCTTTTTTGACGACTTCTTTTGCAAAACCTTCTTTTCGCAGATCGCCTGGAAGCAGTATACATTTTCGCCCAGCTTCTTCCACAATTTTTTTCACTTCTTGCGCATCGACCTCTTCATCTGGATGATAATTAATCGCCACATCGGCGCCTTCTCTAGCATATGCAATCACGGCAGCTCGACCAATCCCAGAATCACCGCCTGTAACAAAAGCTTTTTTTCCGGTTAATTTATTCGCGCCTTGATAGCTTGACTCACCTGTATCTGGAACAGGCGTCATTTTACTTTGCAAGCCAGGATAATCCTGCCGTTGCTTTTCAAATTTTCCTGTATGGTATTTGTTTAATGGATTTTCTTTATTCATTATAAAACCTCCTATATTTTTGCGACGTAACCCATGACTAAGTAGGCTACGAAAATAATCAAAATGGCCAATATAAGTATCCACCAAATATTAGCGCCAAGTTTTCGCTTCACTTTTTTATTTCCCATTTTCATTCCCCCATTACTTTATGTCTTCCCTCCAGTTTTACGCTAAAACGTTTAACATCAAATTGAAAAAGAATTGTAGTAAACATGAAAAAAAGAGAACGGAAATCCGCTCTCTTTTTGAAAAAATCGCTATTAACTTCGAAGTCCTCGCCCTTTACTAATTAAATACCAACAAATCGAGTAAAGAACGGCACTAAATACAACAAGAATGGATAGAGAAATTGCTACTGGTACATCTGTAACACCTAGGAAACCGTAGCGGAATCCGGAAATCATATAGACAATCGGGTTCACTTTAGAAATCGCTTGCCAGATTGGCGGTAACATCGAAATCGCGTAAAATACGCCACCTAGATACGTTAACGGTTGCAAGACAAAAGTTGGGACAATGGATACATCGTCAAATGATCTAGCGAAAATCCCGTTAATAAGTCCCGCGAGTGAAAATAAAATCGCCGTCATTAAGAAGGTAATAATACCAATCGTCCACGAATGAATGTGAATTGGCACAAACACCATCGAAATAAGCGTGACAAGTGCTCCAACTAAAACACTTCTACCAATCCCACCAATCAAAAAGCCCCAAATAATAATATGCGTTGGCACCGGCGCAACAAGAATTTCTTCAATGTTTTTCTGAAACTTTTGCGAGAAAAAGGAAGACGATACATTGGCGTAAGAACTAGTAATGACGGACATCATAATCAGCCCCGGCACAATGTACTCCATATAAGAAAAGCCATTCATTTCCCCAATGCGGCTACCAATCATTTTCCCGAAAATAATAAAGTAAAGCGAAGTCGTGATAACTGGCGGCACGAGTGTTTGTACCCAAATTCGCATATAGCGATTCGTTTCTTTCGCCGCTAGACTTTTTAAAGCTGTATAATATAGATTAAACATGTTTCTCCCCCACTTGATGTTTTTCTTCTGTAATTTTCAAAAACAGTTCTTCGAGACGATTAGATTTATTACGCATCGAAAGCACTTTAATACCGTGTTCGCTTAATTGCTCAAAGATATGGTTAACTCCCTGATTACGTTCCACTTCCACAGACAAAGTTTGCTTATCTTCAAACACATGATTATAGCCCGTAATTTCGAAAGCTTCTTCATACGGTTCTAAATCAAAAATAAACGTTTCAAATTGCAATTTAGAAAGTAGTGATTTCATGCTGGTATTCTCAATTAACTCCCCAGATTGAATAATACCGATATTACGACAGAGCATCTCTGCTTCTTCTAAATAATGCGTTGTCAAAATAATCGTCGTACCACTTTCGTTCAACTCTCTTAAAAACGTCCACATCTCACGTCTAAGTTCAATGTCGACACCCGCAGTCGGTTCATCCAAAATAAGTAGCTTCGGTTCATGCATGAGAGCACGCGCAATCATCAAGCGGCGTTTCATCCCGCCCGAGAGCATCCGCGCACGTTCATTCCGCTTCTCCCACAAATTCGATTGTTTTAAATATTTTTCGCTACGTTTGATGGCTTCCTTACGAGAAACACCGTAATAGCCAGCTTGGTTAACAACGATTTGCTGAACCGTTTCGAACGGATTAAAGTTAAACTCTTGCGGAACTAGTCCGATTTGCTGTTTAGCTCGGACAATATCTGTATCGAGATCATAGCCAAATACGCTTACTTGACCAGATGTTTTATTGACTAGTGAAGTAATAATACCAATCGTCGTTGATTTCCCGGCACCATTAGGACCAAGCAGTGCATAAAAATCTCCTTCTTCTACCGTTAAATCCACACCGCGCAACGCTTCGACCCCAGTGGAATAAATTTTTCTTAACCCTTTTATTTCAAGTGCATAAGTCATGTAATTGCTGTCTCCTTATAAATTATGATTCCTTTATTTTAGCACTTATTCGCCAATAAGAAAAAACAATCGTCTTTTCACTGAAATGAACGCGAAAAGACGATTATTTTGATTTAATATCTACTCATCGTTCTTCTTGATACTCCTAAAATTAGCAAGAACCAACCAACGACAAAGCAAACACCACCGATAGGCGTAATCGCACCTAAAATGGATACTTTAGAAATACTTAACACATACAAACTACCGGAGAAAAAGACAATTCCAGTTGCAAATAAAATGGCTGCCCATGTGTAAAGCCGACTAGCTTGTTTTTCCATCAATAGCCCTACAACTAAAATGCCTCCTGCGTGAAACATTTGGTACTGAACACCGGTTTCCCAAGTACTCGCATAACTTCCAAGTACGTCTTTTAAAGCATGTGCCCCAAAAGCCCCTAGTAAAACTGCCAGCCCTGCAAAAATGGCTCCAGTAATAATTGTTTTTTTCATAGTTACCCCCTAAAAATCAAGCAACGAGTCTCCATTCGCGCCGTCTTCTAACTCTATTTTTTTGCCATCCATACTTGCAATTTGCGCTGGTTCTGCTGGCTGAATAGCAATCGGTTCTACAGCTGCAGTTGTCTCATCGCCTGTTTTTGCAAGCTGAACAAGCAGCATCAAACCATGCAAATGTTTATCCTGGCTCGCTTTTGTGGTTGCTGCTTTTGCTTTCGCTAATTCGTTTTCCATTTGTTCAAAAATCTTTGAATCTGCAATAATCATTTTTCCTCAACCTCAATTGTTTTAATAACGCGTGCTGGGTTGCCGGCAACGACGACATTATCGGGGAAGTTTTTCGTTACAACTGCGCCTGAAGCAACTACGACATTATTTCCAAGTTTCACGCCCGGATTAATAATTGCCCGACCACCAATCCAAACATTATCGCCAATTTCAACTGGTTTACCAAGCTCTAGCCCGCTATTACGTTCCACCGGATCAAGCGGATGCGTTGCCGTATAAATATGAACACCCGGCGCCATCATACAGTTGTCGCCAATATGTACTTCGCAAACATCTAAAATAACACAATCAAAATTAGCATAAAAATTTTCGCCTACATAAATATTAGAACCGTAATCAACACGAAAATCAGGTTCCACATATACATTCTCTTTTGTTCCGCCGAATAGGCGCTTCAGCACGCTTGCACGGGACTCTGAATCCATTGTATCGTTAATCTCTCTGCAGAACTTACGTGCACGATTTCTTCCGTGTGCAAGCTCTCTGTCGCTAGGATCATACATTTCTCCTGCAATCATCTTTTCTAGTTCTGTTTTCATCCTGACACATCCTATCCACGTTTTATTCTTATTCATTATAACCAAATGAATCACAGAAATATAGTAAAGTAATCGCTCCACCTAAAAAACTACGCGCAGCTACCTTTTGTGCATTTTTCTTAAAAAAATGATATTCTAGTGAAGTAGGTAAAATTGGGGAGGAATTTAATATTATGATTAAAGTTATTGCTTCAGACATGGATGGCACACTACTTAACTCTGATATCGAGATTGCACAAGAAAACGTCGAGGCAATCGAAAAAGCCCGCGCCAAAGGAATTCATTTCGTTCTTTGCACCGGACGTATGTATGACGATGCAATGGGGTTAATTAATAAAGCTAATTTATATGCACCAGCTATTTGTATGAATGGTGCAGAAATTCGTGACGAACACGGCAAAATCATTTTGCAACATCCGATCGATAGAAACCTAGCAAGAAACACTTACAACACGCTAACTGAATTAGGTATGTATACCGAATTTTTCACTGACATGGGCCCAATCACAACAGACAAAGCTCGTGGCAAAGAATTTATGATTGAAATGCACAAACGCATCCACCCAGACGTTTCCGCAGAAACCATTATGGATAAAGTAGAAGAACGTTTTGAATCCAAGGACGTTCACGAAATTCCAGATGTAGAGCGTATTTTAGGCAATAAAGATTTAACCATTCTAAAATTCATTTCCTTCTCTTCTGATAAAGACATTCTTGCAAAAGCCAAACAAAAACTAGAAAAAGATTCCGAACTATCCGTTACATCTTCTTTCTCTGATAATATTGAAATCACTCACCGCGAAGCACAAAAAGGTATTTCTTTACAATATTACGTAGAAAAATTAGGCGTAACACTTGATGAAACTTTTGCAATTGGAGATAATATGAATGATATTTCGATGTTAAAAATGGCTGGTTACAGTGTAGCTATGGGTAACGGCGAAGAAGAAGTCAAAGACCTTGCAGAACACGTAACTCTTTCGAATGATGAGCACGGCGTTGCAGCAGCCATCTATAAAATGTTAGAAACAAATGACTAAAGTTTATTTATAGGAGGAAACACGAATGACAATCAAAAAAACATTAACTATTGCAGGTTCTGATTCAAGTGGTGGTGCTGGTTTACAAGCAGACTTAAAAACGTTTGAAGAATATGGCACATACGGTTTTAGCGCAATCACAACCATCGTAACAATGGATCCAGACAACAACTGGGCACATGGCGTTACTCCAATTGATGCGCAACTTGTTCGCGAACAACTGAAAACAATCCTTTCTGGCGGCCCTGTTGACGCAATGAAAACTGGAATGCTAGGTTCGATTGATATCATTAAAGCTACACGTGAAGCCATCGACAAATATGATTTAAAAAATGTCGTAATCGACCCAGTTATGGTTTGTAAAGGCGAAGACGAATTAATCCAACCAGAAAACGCTGAAGCTATCCGCGACCTACTGCTTCCAAAAGCAACAATCACAACACCAAACCTATTCGAAGCAGGTCAATTATCTGGTCTTGGCAAATTAACTACATTAGATGATATGAAAAAAGCAGCGAAAAAAATCATCGAATTAGGTGCTAAATACGTAGTTATCAAAGGCGGAAAAGCCCTAGAAAGCGACAAAGCAATCGACCTACTTTATGATGGCGAAGAATTTACTATCTATGAAGTAGAAAAAATCTCTCCAAGCCACAATCACGGTGCTGGTTGTACTTTCGCAGCAGCAATCACAGCTGGACTTGCAAAAGGTTTAACGGTCGAAGAAGCAGTCGCAAAAGCAAAAGACTTTGTCACAGCAGCTATCAAAGGTGGATTTGCACTAAACGAATTCATCGGTCCTGTTTGGCATGGCGCTTATAATAAAGCAGAAAATAGATAATACGAAAACCGCCCAGTGTTTGGGCGGTTTTTTTAAATTATCAAGCTGAGTAAGCATACATAATACCATATAATACGCTCAATATTTTTAAAGTATCTGTATTTTTCATTCCTTCTAAGTCACTTATTTTTTCTGCACCTTCCATATATGCAATCACTATATCAGATTTAACAAACCCCTGTTTATCAAGATAAATAAGAATTTTTTGTATTATTTTTCCTAGTTCATTTAAATCAGCATTTTCCCATCGGGTATAGCCGATTCTATCACGTTTAAAATATACTTCAGGTATGTTTTTGGGAGACTCGGTTTGAAAAGTTTCGTATAAATGAAAAAGTAATTTTTCTGCTTCGTTATATTTTCTCGTCTTAACTAATTCAATAACATCTTGTATTTTTTCTATATGAGCATCCATAAAATTTCCTTTCTACTATTTTTTTATACTAAGTTTACCTATTGCAGAATCACTTTGCAAGAAAGTCTTTGCTTGTCTATTCTATTTGTTGCAAGTTTCACATATTCTATGCTAGATTAAATGTGCAAAGCTTAATAAAATTTTAATAGGAGATGGATTTTAGTGAAAGTAAGCAAATCATTTGAAGCGTTCGCGAAAGAAGCTCCCGAAGTACACTCTGCCTGGATGGAAACCGTACATAAACTAGATGCCGCAAGTAAACTTGATAAAAAAACAGAAGAACTAGCATACATTGCTGTCATGGCCGCCACTCGCCTAGACAGCGGACTCCCTTTCCATGTGAAAATGGCAAAGACAAACGGTGCGACGCGTGAAGAGATTATTAGCGCCATTCTCGTTGGTCTACCAGCTGTAGGAAATACTGTTATAAGGCCCTACCTGTTGCTTTAGAAGCATATGATGAAGTTTAATAAATAACTCCCAAAAAAACTTAAGTAAATTCACTTAAGTTTTTTTGTCCTTGCTATTTCTTTCTACATAAGAACCATGCTCCCAAACAAAGAACCCCACCTAAGATAGCTTTCGATTGTGTATCCCCTGTTCTCGGAAGTTGCGTTTTTTTCTTGCTAACAGTATTCTCTTTGGTTTTTTGCTTAGTAGGCTTAGTAGGTGTCCCAGCTGGATTTTCTTCTATAACAATTGGTGCTTTTTGGGCTTCTACAATATGTACAATAAACGTTACTGGATCAGCTGGAATGCCATCTTCATTTATCGCATTTAGTGTCACAGTATAGTTCCCCGGCGTTTGCCATTTCACTTTATCTGGAGCATCGGAAGTAATAGCTGAGTTATCATTAGTCTTTGCGCGGACTTCTTTTAATAGCTCTGTTTCATTTTTTATTATCGTGGAATCATAGGTTATTTCAGGATCTACCGTGATTATTGGTGCTGGACTTTTTAAAATGCGGACGATAAATGTTTTCGCTTCCGCTGCTACGCCGTCTTCATTTATCGCGTTTAACGTAACTTCATAATCGCCTGGCACGCCCCATTTTACTTTGTCATTCATATCAGAAACAAGCGGTGAACCATCATTTGTTTGCGCATTTACTTCTTGAAGGAGTTCAGCTTCCGTTTTAGTTATTGTTTTCGGATAGGTTATTTCAGGATCTACCGTGATTATTGGTGCTGGGCTTTTTAAAATGCGGACGATAAATGTTTTCGCTTCCGCTGCCACGCCGTCTTCATTTACCGCGTTCAAAGTAACCTCGTAATCGCCTGGCACGCCCCATTTTACTTTGTCATTCATATCAGAAACAAGCGGTGAACCATCATTTGTTTGCGCATTTACTTCTTGAAGGAGTTCAGCTTCCGTTTTAGTTATTGTTTTCGGATAGGTTATTTCAGGATCTACCGTGATTATTGGTGCTGGGCTTTTTAAAATGCGGACGATAAATGTTTTCGCTTCCGCTGCCACGCCGTCTTCATTTACCGCGTTCAAAGTAACCTCGTAATCGCCTGGCACGCCCCATTTTACTTTGTCGTTAATGTTAGAAGTTATCGTCGAACCGTCATTTGTTCGCGCATTTACTTCATTTAGTAATGTGCTCTCCTCTTTTGTCACTGTTTTATCGTAGGTTATTTCTGGGTCTACCGTTATGACTGGTGCGGGATTTTTGGAAATCTTAATCGTTACAGGAACAGGATCCGCTGCTTGATTATCCTCATTCACCGCGGTTATAAGAACAGGGTAGTCTCCTGGCACGCCCCATTTCACATTCGTTAAATCGCAGTCTATATCAGCTGGAATATCTGTTTTTGCTTCCACATCTTCCAAAAACTCTTCCATGGTCCTATTCACTGTTTTACTATATTCGATTTCAGGAAGTGCGCTAATGACCGGTTTTTGGAGAGCTTTTATTTTGTATAAAACATCATTCTGATAACCACGCTTTATTTGAATACTTAAATTATCCGCTGTTTCAGATAGTTTATTAGGAGAAGTTACCTCTAATAATTTATATTTATTAGTATCCAAAAGGGTATCATAGGCGTGTTTATCCACGTTTTGGACGGAATTGTGTAAAAAAGGTTCCGCTATTTCAAATTTACCATCTTGATTGACTTTCCCTGGTGTTGTTACAGTACTATAATTATCAAAAGTAACTGGATTGCCTAACTCATCCTCAAAGCGCGTCGTTACTTTCCCAAAAAAGGTAGCTGTCATTTGCGTAACAGCATTATTCACTGGATAGAATTCCAGCGACTTTGTAGCTGATGATACGGAAGAAAGACTAACTAAGTACGGATCTGTTGTTCCAGGTTTCCCGTCCACATTCGTATCAATATCAAAACTAACACGAGTTTTAGTAGAAATCCCTTTGAACGGAATAGTACAATTCATTTGGAAAATAGGACCTCCTACAAATGGAGTTCCAACATCGTATGTAATCGTTCCGTAATCCACCCCGGCTACACCAACTCTATAAATCGCCTTCGCTTCATCCCAAACTTCAATTTTGATATTTTGCACATTTCCAAGTGGAATTCGTTTTTCAAAAAGCGGATACGATACTAAAATTTCTGTTTCGTAATTCACTTTGCTACTTGGCTTTTCATATACTAAAATCGCATGGTATAAATCGCCACTTATTTTAGAAAAATCGCTAATTCCAACTGGCGGCCAGTCATCTGCCATATTTACGTTCCATTCCACACTGCTCGTCCCAATGTTTTTAAAGTTTTTTGCAGCGCCACTATAGGAAAGATTAATAACGTTTTTATCGCCATGCGCTGGCATCACCTGTATTTTAAAACTCGCATCAAAGCTGTTTATGAAAAAAGACTCTGAATCTTCTGTAAAAAGAAAGTGCAATGTTGGTGAGCCATTAATTTTTTCTACAGTAACCTTACCAACTACTTGTTCATTAGTTACCGCTGTTGGGTCAATATCCACTTTCAAATCATAGGCTTTCTCTGTATAGAGTAAGGCATCAGATGATAAAGTAATATTAAAATAGTCCCCTTTTTGGAAAGAATTCCCTCCAAAAGCTACTTCTAAAAAATAATTGAGCTTTTCATTATAGTTTTCCTTCGCCGTTACATTTTGTCCATTTGAATTATAAAAACTGACAGATTTAATAAGATCATCTCGCTTATTATTACCGTCTGCTTTTGCGGACCAATCTACTGGCACTAAAATTATCGAACAAATTACACTAAGTGCGATAACAATATGTAAAATTTTCTTCAATTACATCTCCTCCTTTGTAGTATGGTTTGACCTGTCCCAAGCCCTCCGGTGTTTCTTGCGTATCTCTGTACCTAACTAAAAACCATTATATCTACTTAGAACTTCCAATTAGTCCATTAATATAAGCGATTACAGACAAAATGTGACTAAAAATTGTCAAAAAGCATTTAATAGAAAATATTTCTTACTAAAAAAATAAAAAAACAACCGTTCTCTTAATTTTAGATAGAGAACGGTTGTTTTCTTTACTATGATATAAATAATTTCACTTTGAACATAGTATTCAATTTTTAATTGGTGGGTTTTCAAAGACATTAATCGCTTCTGTTAAGATAGATAATTCTTCTTCTAATAGGGCCCGTTGTTTTTTTAGTTCCTGCGCTTGCAAGATATTTAAGATTTCGTTCGATTCAATATTGTCATCATTATTAAATTTTTTTATCCATTTTCCAAAAGTTGAATTAGGGACACTAAATTCCTGACAGATACTATGCTTCGTTTTCCCTCTGCGATATAAAGCAACCAAACTTTTTTTGAAATTCTCGTCATATTTTGCTTTAGCCATAAAACTTCCTTCTTTCTATTGTTAAATATCATAAAAAAAGATGCAAATATATCTGTTATTTCATTTCTAATATATCAAGTTTTCCTAACATTTTTTCATAAAGTCCTAAAAATAGGACTTCTTCCGCCAAATTTTCTATGCTACGATTTAAAAGTAAAATGGCTGTTAAACTCCTTGCAACACCTCTTAGATGCAGCCCACATCTAAATTATGAAACAAAAGGAGTAACTTGAATGGTCGGGTATGGAAAAACAGTGAGAGATATTCGCACTTCTAAAGGAATACATCAAAAAGATTTATACGATAATATCATTTCCAAATCCTTCGCTATCGAATTTGAAAAAGGAAAGCACGACATCACACTAACCTTATTTGAAAAAATTTTAAAACGGATGAATATGGACTTGGACGAGTTCTTTTATATCCATAGAGAATTGTCAGTATCAGCTGAGAAAAATTATTTATGCATGAATCAAGAACACGGAAATATATATGATCTTGCGAGTTTGGAACTATTATATAGCGAGCTTTCTAAACATAATGGCGAATTAGTGGAGGTCTGGAAAGCATTTGTTCGTTCGCGAATTAAATTGGTCGAACATCTCTTTAAATATCATGAATTTACAGTAGACGTCATTACATCTAAAGACAAATGCACGATTCAAAAGTATTTATTTTCGATTGATACGTGGACACTTGAAGAACTTAAGATTTGCGCTAACTCCATCTATTTTTTTGAAGAAGATTTACAAATTCAATTTTTAAACCAGGTCATTAAGGCCATTCACTCTTATAAAAACTACGACCGTGCCAGACGTGTTTTATGCACCCTTTTAATTAATACGATTGAAATGTTTATTTCGCGCGGTCAACTATCCTCTGCTAATAAACTCATCATTCTGTTAGATTCTTTATGCCTTTATAACGAAAGCGCCTTTTACCGGAATATCTCTCATTTTTTAAAAGGGTTAGTAAAAATGCAAAATAATCATATCCAAGAAGGTTATAAGCAAGCAAAAAAAGCCATTCAAATTATGAATGACCTCCGTTTTGAAGAAATTGCTTATTTATATGAAATTTTGTTGGATCAGTTTATCAGGATAAAAGGTATAAATATTGTTAAGAGCTAGCTTTCTAGCAGCCAAGCTTCATTCATACTTTTGTCTTTCCCAAAATGTTTTCCGTGAACATCAATGACTGAGTGCCATTCTTTACATAATTTATGTGGAATATTTTCTATTATTGGCATAAATTCATCGCGCATTTGTGCATAAGTTGTATATTCACCAAAACCAAACCTAGTAAATAGTCGTCTGGCATATAAGTCAGCAATAAACACATTCCGTTCAAAAATATACAGCAACATTGCATCCGCCGTTTCTTCCCCGACGCCCTTTATGCCTAACAACTCTTTTCGTAAAGCTTCCGTTGAATACGTCTGAAACTTATCTAAACTAGCACCGTGGCCATAGAACCACTCAGCAAGTGCTTTAATATAGATACTTTTTTGTTTATAAAAACCCGCTGGATAGATTAATTCTTCCAATTTCGCTTTATCCATTTCAAGTAAGCAATCTAAATCTAAATATGGTGCAAGGTTCGCTAATGCTTGTTTGGCATTTTTCTCTGTCGTGCGTTGGATTAATATCATCGAAAGCCAATCAGCCAGACGATTATCCGCTTCCCACCAATCTTGATAACCATAATGCTTCACTAAATTATTTAAAACTAACACTTTTTGTTCATTTACATTCACCTTGCATCACCTCGAAAAGGAATCAAAAACAGTTATTCTCCTTAACCAATCATCCGAAAATCATTTCGATTCCCAGTCATATCAACCATCAATTCAAATAGCATTTTGCTATTATCTGGCTTATTCTGAACGATTACTTGCATAAAATAATCATGCACCATAAACGTATAGCCATGCTCTTTCGACGTAATCGCGTAGCCTTCTAAATCATTTTCTGAGACAAACAGCCAGCGCCACTCATACTTTTCACGCACTGCCTCTCCGTACAATGAGCCTAAAATATAGCCCAATTCTTCTGCCAAATCAGGGTCTGGCGAGGTATTTTTTAAGTACTCAGTAATTTTCTCGATGCGCTCTTCTGGAGTTCCGTCCGTTTGGAGCATTACTTCGCCTTCTTCTTTTAAACGGATAATTTCAGCTTCTTCCGCTTTCGTTAGTTCTCGTGCAATAATCGACATTAGAAACACCCTTTCCCCAACCATTATACCTTAAAAGCTCAATCTTTCGCATCCGATATGTTCGTCATGTATAATGAAAGAAGTACAGCAATTTTTATATTTAGGGGGCTATTTTTTTCATGGAACAAAATAAAGAAAAACTCACAAAACCGACATCAGATAAAAACTATTTTTGGCCGATAATGATTATTTCATTTGTCGCGGTTGTGGTGATTTTGCTACTATTCTTCTCACCAATTGGGTATCAAGGAGCAGTGCATTTCGACATCACTATTTTCCCGCGTATGAACGCCATCTTTAATAGTTTTACCTTTGTATTTTTAGTTATTGCACTTTGGGCGATTATAAAAAAGAAAAACATTAAAATGCACCGTGGCTTCATTTTAGCAGCATTTACATCTACATTATTCTTCTTAGTAACTTACTTAACATTCCATTATCTTTCAGCAGAAACTTCTACATTTGGCGGCACTGGAATTATCCGACCAATCTACTTCTTCATTTTAATTACACATAGTTTCTTAGCAGCAATCGTTGTTCCACTAGCGCTATTTGCACTTGTTTGGGGCTGGACCATGCAAATTGAGAAACACAAAAAAATCGTTCGCTGGACCATGCCAATTTGGCTATATGTCAGCTTAACTGGCGTACTAGTATACTTATTTATGGCACCGTATTATTAAACAAAAAAGCATCGAATGAGCGCTTATTAAGAGCCCATTCGATGCTTATTTTTTTACAGAAAAACTTTTTGTGATGACTTTTTCTTCCACAACAACACCGTGAAGTTCCCCGCCAAAAACTGCGCCACCATCTATATCGAGCCTCGTTTTATCTTCCGAAACCCAAATACCAGAACTTTCATCAATATGTAAATTTTGTACCGGGGTATGCCCGAAAATAAAGACTTTCCCGGTTTTATTCTGTCCAAATAAGAAAGGTTCGCGAATCCAGAAAAAATCACGCTCCTCGGTATCGTGCCAATCTTTTTTCGTCAAATCTACACCTGCATGCACAAATACATATTTGCCTTCTTCATAATAGAGCGGCAAGTTCCGGATGAAATCAATGAGTTCAGCAGCTTCTTCTTTTACTCGTTCCGCAAGTCCCTCCGGCGTCATTTTTTTGTCTAGTGAGTCCGCGATTAAGGATTGAATTGTTTCCATACCGCCTTGACTTAAATAATAATGCATTTTCCCAGAAGGGTTTTCGAGAAAATCTAGTAACATTTGTTCGTGGTTCCCTTTTAAGACAATCGCTCCCGTTTGGTCGGCTAATGCTTTCACTCTTCTAAGTACTGCAGCAGGGTTCTCACCGCGATCAATCAAATCCCCCACAAACAAAAGCCGTTCTCGCTCTTTATCCCAGTTTTCGAGTAATTCATCTAAAAGCGTAATCTCTCCGTGCACATCCCCCACAGCAAAAATAGGCTTCATGGCTATACCTCCAAATCTACGTAAAAGAAACGCCCCTCTGCTAAATGAACAAATGGACGCTTTTTTCTTATTCGGTTTCTTTTTCTGCTTTTTTGATTTTCTTCTCTACTTCTGCAATTTCGTGACGTAATGCACTTAATCTAACTTCTGCTGCATTGATGGGGCCATTTTGGAGTTGCGGATCTTCAAAGTCTCGTGTTTCACTGATTACCTCTTGATATGTTTGTCGCAACTCAATTAATTGATCTTCTAGTTCTCTTAAATTCTCATGGGCCATATGCGCCACCTCCAAATTAATCATACTACACAACTTTACAATTCCCCAATAACTAGAAAAGTAATCCTTTTTTCAGCAATTTTTTATAACACCTCTTATTACTGTATTAGTCCTTAAAAATGTGCTATTTTAAAAGTAGGTATTTTTGCTATTATACTTAAAAATAAATGAAAAAGGAGTTTTTACTATGATGACTATTTCACAAGTAAAACAAACAGCAAAAGAGTCGCTTCGTGGCAACTGGGGAATTGCCATTGGAATATTTGTACTTGCTTGGTTAATCGAAACTGTTGGTGGAGGAATAATTGGTTGGATCCCAGTCATTGGTTGGATTGCAATATTCCTACTAACTGGACCTCTTTATACTGGGGTGGCTTGGGTGTACCTAGCAATTAGCCGCCGCGAACAACCAGATGTTGCTTATATGTTTAGTGGTTTTAAACAATTTGGACGTACGGTCTTAGCTTACTTACTAATCTCTATTTTTACATTCTTATGGAGCTTACTATTAATCGTACCAGGAATTATTAAAACTTACTCTTATTCACAAACATTCTTTATCTTACGAGATAACCCAAATATTTCTGCGCTAGATGCTATTACAGAAAGCCGCCACATGATGAATGGACATAAAGGTAGACTTTTTGGACTATCTCTTACATTCCTTCTATGGTATTTAATTCCTCTTGCTGTAGCAATTGCAGGTACTGTTATCGTTGCTGGCGGAATGGCCACTACATCTTATACAGCTGATCCTGCTGAAGTACTTTCCGCTCTTGCTGCCGGTGCTACGTTTGGTGGACTTGTGTTAATCTTAGCATCGTGGTTAATTACTCTTGGTATTTCGCTTTATGTTTATCCTTATCTAATCACTTCTATCGCTGTTTTCTACGATGATTTATACGCAGCAACAGAAGGCACTTTTACAGAAGAAACTGTCATCGTGGAAGAAGAAGTAACTCCATTTGGAACAACAGAAGCTGATCCATTTGTGGAAGATACTCATCCAGAAGGCTTCGGACCAGAAGCAACAAAAGAACCCGAAACGCCTGTAGTACCAGAAGCTCCTGAGGCTCCTGAAACACCAGAAACGCCGGAAGTTCCTGAAACTCCTGAAACTCCTGAGGCACCCGAGACTCCGGAAGCACCCGAAACACCGGAAGCTCCAAAAGATAACAATGAACCAAAATAAAATTACGGCTGGCGGACTGGAATTTCTAGTCCGCTTTGCTTTGCCAACTGATCGACTAAAAATACATGACTTGATGATGGATACAGCTCGCTGGTTAAAAGAATCGGGTTCAACCCAGTGGAGCGATATTTTGCATGGTTTTGATGTTCATAATATGGAACAACGTATTGAACTTGGGGAAGTTGCCCTTTTTGAAACGGAAGCGGGTGCACTTGCGGGGGCAATGATTATTCGAAAAACACCAAGTGATTGGGATACGGATTTATGGGAAGATTTGGCAATTGATACAGCATATTATTTACACCGGATTATGGTTTCTCGAGTATTTTCCGGAATTTCATTAAGTAAACAAATGATTTATTTTGCAGAAAAATTGGGTATCGAAATGTCCGTTCCTTTCATTCGGTTAGATTGCATTGAAAGCAATGAGACGCTCAATCAAATGTATGTCCGCTATGGTTTTCAATTTTCTGGTAAGAAAAACGGTTTTTATTTATATCAAAAAGAGCTGTCACAAAAGTGACAGCTCTTTTTATCTGTATGCTTGAATCGTTAATTCCGCAAACATAGACTTAATTGTCTTCCTGGCTAATTCGGTTTCCTCTTCTGCGAGCAACTCACAAATTTGATTACTTTTCTTGTTAGTCCATTCTCTAATTTCAACGGATTTAAACATATTAATTCCATCTGAAAAATGAACCATTTGGAAGAAAATTTGTTTGACGATGCGTACTTGATAAGGATTTTCCGCAAAACTAATTAAGCAAAGAATAAAACGATGATGCGCATCATAATAATTTTCTATATCAGTTAGATATGAAAATCGTTCCATCTCTTGCGCACGCTCATTTAATTTCTCCAAATCCATTTCATAACCATAATGGGCTGCTTTTATAATGGCTGCATCGACAAATATATCAATGGTTTCCATCAACTGCACATAACGAGCCGAATCAATAATACAATCATTTAAAACAGCACCGCTATTTTCGTGATAACTAACAATACCTTGAGCAGTAAGCGTTGCAATTGCTTTTCTGAGTGGCGACCGGCTAACACCGAATTCCGTAGCCAACTTTTCTTCTGCTAAATGTTCATTCGCCACTAACTCGCCGTTTTTGATTTTTTCAAGAAGTAAATTATAAACCATTTTATCTAATGTTTTAAATTTATTTGCCACAAAGTCTGCCCCCTCTTCGCTCGTAATTATATCACAGAAAAAATATTAATGGATGAGCTTGCTTCGTTTTGCTTTTTCTGATAGCTTGGGTACTACTTTGTCGAGCGGTTTTTTGAGCAAAATACCTAGGGCGATAAAGAGAATCGCAAATCCAGCAAGTACGCTCATATCAATCCAGACCGTTGGCATATAAAGCCCTCCAACACTTTCCCGAATTAAACTAACGGCATAAGTGAATGGCAAGAATGGATAAATCGCTTGGAAAAATGGTGGCGAAACTTGAATCGGGAAGTTCCCGCCTGCTCCTGAAATTTGTAAAACTAACAGGATAATCGCAATCCCTTTTCCGACATTATTAAATAGCGATACGAGCGTGTAGACAATTGTCATGAACACCACACTGATAAACATGCTGAAAAGGACGTGTAGTAATGGTTCCGCGATAGATACCCCAAGCAAGAAAATATTCCCGAGCGTCACGATAAGCGCCTGCATTAATCCGATAGATAGGAAGGTCAGCAATCGTCCAAAATATCGGTGATAATGGCTGAAAATTCCTGCCGGCACTTCTACATCCACACGTAATAACGAAATCAACAAGAGCGCGCCGACCCATAAACAAAGTGCAGTATAAAATGGTGAGCTTGCCGAACCATAATTAGGAATTGGATAGTAGCTTGTTTCTTTTAGTTTAACTGGGTTGGCAATAAACGAACTATCTTTATCCGCATCATTCCTGAGCATCTTAATAATGCTTTGCAAATCGTAATTTTTATCAAAATCGGTAATTTTATTCGCTGCATTATTAATGGCTTTTTCAAATTCCGGCAATTCTTCCCTCGAAAGATCGGCCGCAATTTTAATCGCTTTTTCGAATTCCGGCATTTTTTCTTGAATGAGGCCAGAAGCTTGGTTTATTTCTTTTTCAAGTCCTGGTAAATCATCACGAATGAAGTTGGCCGCTTTTTTTATGTTCGCTTTTACATTCGGATAATCGTTTTGGTAAAAGTTGGCTGCTTCGTTAATGCCAGCGATAATCGTGTCGAGCTTGGTGTTGATTACTTTTGTCGCTTCATCTAACGTTTTTTGAATTTCTGGTAAGCGTTCTTGGAATTCTTTTAAGTATGTTTGACCGGTTTGTAGTGTTTCCCTCGAATCTTTTAAAACCTGCGTAATTTCTGGGATTTTCGCTTGTAGGGTTTCTAGCAGTTTCTGGCTATCTTTTAAATCCCCTTGAATTTGATTTAAGCCGACTTTAATGGCTGGGACGATTTCCGAATCATAGTTGGCTAAAATTTGGTCCAATTTCGCGCTAACATTTTTTGCTTGTTCATTCAGTTGATTTAAAAGTTCCTCGGAAGGTTGCGCGCCATTTTCAAGTTCTGTACGTACTTTTGTAATCGTCTCTTTTTGCGCGCCTAACTGGCTATTAATCGTTTTTAAATTCGTAATTAAATCAGTAAACGGTTTGTTCGGCAGCGTTTCATTTAAACTTTCTAATGTCGCTGTTTGTTTCGTAATCATTTGCTGCAAGGAATCAATATCTTGCTCCATTTTTTTCAATTCCGTAATAGCTTGTTCTGGCGTGATTGAACCATTTTTGATTGCTTCTGTCACTTGATAGATGTTGTCCGCCATTTGCTTCATTAGCGTTAAGTTTTGTTTAATAGCAGGCGCTAACGTATCAAAGGACTTATTGATTTCATCCGCAAAATCAGATACTTTATCCACATAGCCGCTGCCATTTTGCGCGATTTTTTCTACTGTAGGAATTGCCTCCATCGCTGTATCAATCACATCAAGCGCTTTGCCCGATTCATTCACTGCGTCATTGACCGTTTTCTTAATCGTTCCGAAGTTTTCATCTACTTCTTTTACCGATTCGGCGATTTGTTTGATTTCCGGGATTTTCTTTTGGAGTACTAAAATATCTTGCCCCAGCTGGTCAATTTTTGGTAGTTGTTGTTCCACTAATAAGACGTTTTCTGTCGCTTTATTTAGTTCAGGGATTTTTTCGTTTAGCTCGACAACTTGGTTTGCTTTCGCTTTCAGTTCAGGTAGTTTGGCTTCTATTTTGACCGCTTCTGCTCCCATTTTTTTCAGTTCTGGTAAAGCATCTTGCACTTGGAATACCTTGGTTTTTAAGCGACGAATTGTTGGCAATTCATTTTCAAGATCAATTCCCGCTTTATTAAACTCTTCCAAAACGGCTTTACTAACTGTACCGACAAACTCTGAACTAATTTGATTTACAATCGTCGTTGCACCACTCTCGGTCATTTTTGGTGCGATAGCATTGATTTTTTCATTGACGGAATAATCGATTGTCGGTTTGGTAACATTATCATTTACGACCGAAACCATATCTTCTGAAAAATCTTTTGGAATGTGGATAGACGCATAGTATTTCCCACTTTTCACGCCTTTTTTCGCTTCATCCTCACTTACAAAAGTCCAACCGAGTTTTTTATTTTTTTCTAGCGTTTTCTTTAGCTGGTCCCCGACGTTCACTTGTTGGGGCTTTTTCCCTGGTACGTCTATTTCCGCGCCTTCATCATCAATCGAAACTGCCACTTTGATTCCCGATGTGTTGGAGTACGGATCCCAAAGTGCTTCAATATTAAACCAAGCATATAATGATGGCAAAATAATTAATGCAATTACTAATAATAAAGCTAAAGGCGCTTTAAAGAGACGGCGCCAGTCTAAAATAAATATTTCGTATACTTTCCGCATCAAAAGCACCTCCTGTTTTTAAGCAATTTACCTTTAGAAATACTATCTAAATGTACGGATAATATACAAATTCACTAATTTTTGTATTACCTCTTTTGCTAAATCGTGTTTCTTTTCTACCATGTAGTAAGTTAATTGTTCTAACGTTTCCATCGTTTCTTCTTCCAAGAGCACAGGAATTATTTTAATATCTTTTTGCGCTTTATTAAAGAAATCACGCTTCATTTTCCTGACAATATCCTCGGCATAACTATTAGCCAACTGCGCCACAAATTGTAACAGCCATTTGCTAAGTAAGGACAAATAAGCCTCTACATCTTCTTCTTTTTGAATTTCGCGCATTTCCGCTAATAATGCGTTACCTTGCTCTGGTTTATAGGTTAAGTTTTTATTTTTACACTTTTCAATTGTTTGTACAACAAGGATTTCAGCCATCTCTAGTAATTCAATAAAACGCCCAGCGCTCATGCTACTTTCAATCACAATTGCCCCCCGGTTCAGCTCGTATTCGATTAACTCTTCGGATACTAAAACCGCAATTGCTTTTCTGACTGGCGTTCGACTAATAGATAATTCTTTTGCAATACCAGCTTCTGAAATATGTTGCCCTACATGAAGCTTTCCACTGAGAATTTTTTCTTTGATTGTATAATATGCTAATTTTTCGTATGTTTGTTTTTCCATGCTCATCCCTCGTTTTCTATATATTAAAAGTACTTTCTACGCCAAAAAATCACTGTTACCCCCGTTGTAATTAATAGCGTAAATAAAAGAATTAATGCAAACGCGTGCTCATTATGCATAAACGGTAGCTTAATATTCATCCCATAAATACTAGCCACAATCGTTGGTAATGACAAAATAATCGTAAAAGATGTTAAAAATTTCATCACGATATTCAAATTATTTGAAATAACCGAAGAAAATACGTCGGACATCCCGCTAATTATTTGGGTGTATGTATCCGTCATCGCAATTGCTTGCTTATTCTCAATAATAACATCTCTGAGCAAATCGTGATTGTCCTCTTGCTGCATAAAATGTTCCACATCTTCCATTTTATCGAGAATTGCTTTATTCGATTGAAGAGCTGTTGCAAAAAACACTAAACTTTTCTGAACTGCCATAAAAGCATACAGTTGCTCATTTTTCATCGATTGTTTAATCTGTATTTCTAAATTATTTGTCTGTTTAATGATTTGATTTAAGTATTTGAGGTAATAATAAGATACAGCGTACAATAATTTTAACAAAAATTGCTTATGATTGGTTGTATCATATTCTTCTAACTTCATTGACTCCACATCTTTTAGAATTGGTAAGTCTCGCAACGTGATTGTTACGAGATGTTTTCTAGTCAAAACGATCCCAATCGGAAGTGTTTCATACATCGCATAACCTAGTTCATCCTTTGATTCGTATGGATAATCCACAATGACTAGTGAATGTCTGACATCTTGTTCTGCTCGTTTCAATTCTATTCTAGACCGCTCCTCAGAATCTAATGCATCTAAAATATATGGTTTTGGTACATCCATTTCCTTGCTTAATATTTCTATTTCTTCATCTGTTGGAGCAGTAACTTTTACCCAACAACCATCTTCTAAAGCAGAAAGTTGCTCCATTTTTCCATTAGTTGTCTTAAAAAATTCAATCATCTAGATATCTCCCTTCTTCGTATCTTCTTTACAAAATATTTCATTTATGTTACATTATTATTAATAATAATTCATTTATGACAAAGGAGCGATGAAAATGGAATTTATGTCTATGATAGTTACAGGAATTGTTTTAGCAGCAACTGTCTCTGGCCTTTCTTTTGTAGTAAGCAAACTTAGCGGGTTATCTTGGTTTTGGATAGCATTTTGCGCCAATAGTGGCTTCTTTATCACTTTTCTCGCTGTGCAAAATTCATTCCCAGACAATGCAGCCTTAGCGCTTTCTTATTTAAATCTCGGTATTGGTATCTTTTTAATCCTCCAAACCATTTTTCAATCAAGTAATTGGTTTTTCAAGAAAACAATGCAACGTAAACATTAAAAATAATTAGTCTAATCTACCTTTCCCTTATTATCGCATCAAAAAACTGTTTAAGCTCATTTTTCGCTTAAACAGTTCTTTTTTTATTTAAAGTGTATTTTAATTCCATTCGAGTCCGTTACAGAAATAGTATTTTCTATTCGTTTTACATCATATCCTTGTTGTTCTAAATTAGCTGTTATCGCCTCTTTATCAGGAGTAATAATCGTAAACCATCCGAGTCCTGTTTCATTTTCTCCTCGGTTTTCCAAGTTACGCCCTGCCCAGACATTTGATCCAATGTGATGATGATAATCACCAGCAGCGAAAAACCTAGCTGTCGGAATAGCGGTCGTTAAGTTCATTCCAAGTGCCTCTTTATAAAATTGTTCTGCTTTGTCAGCATCTGCCACTTGTAAATGCACATGACCAATTATCGTTCCGTTTGGCATCCCCGTGAACGGTTCGCCTGTCGCAATTTGAAGCAACGAATCCACATCAACTTGTTCTGTCACCATCGGTAAATTGCCATCTCCATCACGCATCCATTCTGCTTTTGGGCGGTCCGCATAAATTTCAATACCATTACCTTCAATATCATGTAAATAAAGTGCCTCACTATACGCATGATCGCCTGCCCCATCAATCGGATAACCTGACTTAGCTAAATGAAGTAACACATCTGCTAAACTTTCTCGCGTTGGTAAAAGAAAGGCGGTATGAAACAAGCCAATCCGCGGCACTTCTGGAACAACCGCATTATCTATCTTTTTAAGAACAAGTAAAGCTTCATCAGACCCACTCACGCCGAGCCGAACCATTCGCTCATTTTCCTCTAATAACTTCAAACCAATTACTTCTTGATAAAAGCCTGCCATCTCTTTTAAATGTCCAACATTCAATACAACTTCGCCTAGTCGTAACTCTTCACTAATTTCTACCATGTAAAAACGCTCCTTTTATTGTAATACATTCATTACAACATAAGGAGCGTTCAAATTCCAATAAAACGACTTACAAAAAGTAAGTTAATTATTTTTTAAGTAATTCGCTATGTTTTCTACCATAAGCAAAGTACACAATTAATCCAATAACAAACCAAATTCCGCAAAGAATCCACGTATGAACAGACAAACGGCTAATTAAAAACGCACATAATAGGAACGAAACAATAGGAAGAACTGGGTAAAATGGTACTTTGAATCCTCTCGCTTGAATATCTTTATTTTTACGTAAAAAGATAATCCCGATAGACACCATCATAAACGCCAAGAGTGTTCCAATATTAACCAACTCAGCCAATCGATCCAATGGCACAAGCCCACTAATAATTGCAACAATCACTGCAAAAATCCAGGTGTTTTTAACAGGCGTTTGGTATTTTTGATTAATTTCTGCAAGTACTTTTGGTAATAAACCATCACGTCCCATCGCAAAAATCAGTCTAGTCGCCCCGTAACTCATTACTAAAATTACTGTAATCATCCCAACAACCGCGCCAAGTGATACAATGCCAGCTACCCAATCTTGGTTAATCACTTGCAAAGCATAAGCCACTGGATCTGTTACGTTTAAATCTGTGTACGGCACCATTCCAGTTAAAACAGCGGATACAGCCACATATAACACCGTACAAATAAGTAGCGAACCAATAATTCCAATCGGCATCGTTCGTTGCGGATTTTTCACTTCTTCTGCTGCGGAGGAAACGGCATCGAAACCTAAATAAGCAAAGAACACTAGCGCCGCACCATTCATAACCCCACTAATTCCAAATGGCATAAACGGTTGCCAGTTATCCGGTTTGACATAAAATACGCCAACAACCAAGAAAAGTAAAATAACGCCGACTTTTAAAGCCACCATAATCGTATTCACACGCGTGGACTCTTTTATTCCAAGCGTTAATAAAAAGGCAATAACAAGAACAATAATAATTGCTGGTAAATTAATAAATGTACCTACTTCTGGATTAAAAGACCCAGATATGGCTTTTGGAATAGAGATATGGAAGCCTGAAAGCAACGCATTTAAATAAGAAGACCATCCACTTGCTACAGAAGCCACTGCAAGCCCGTATTCCAAAATAAGTGCCCAACCAAGCAACCATCCAATTAACTCACCAAAAACAACATAACCATACGTATAGGCGCTCCCTGCAACAGGAACACTAGATGCAAACTCCGAGTAACACATTGCTGCAATCGCACAAACAATCGCCGCAATCACAAAAGAGAAAATAATCGCTGGTCCCGCATTTTTCGCAGCCACTGTTCCAGGTAAAATAAAAATCCCCGTTCCGACAATCGCCCCGACCCCAAGTAAAGTTAAATCAAGCGGTCCAAGTGTTTGCTTTAAATGCGTGCTACCACTTTTATTATGCATTAAATCTTCTATCGGTTTTCTTCTAAATAATGAATTCATTTTGTCTCCTACCTTTTTACAGTCTTCTAAAAGGATATCCTTTTACACTTTAAAGGTCAATAGGATTGTGAGAAAAAATACAAAAACTAATCATTCTTTCCTAAAGTAGAACCTATTACCCAAATATATCAGAATCATCTTTCATGATTTGCACTGTACGCGTGATTAAGCTAAAATTAGAAGGAATGGATTTGTGCGTGTTTAGCACAAAGCATGCTAGAAAGAGGAATTCAGTTGATTTTATTTTATTTTTTATTAATTATTGGTAAGTTCACTTTCGCCTATTTCCAGATTTTTAAAGATCCTAATTTCTTGGCACTTGGAATGGACCTGCTGTTTATCGTCTTACTTCTTGGATTAATTCATTTATTCGCACCGGTTCGCTCGCACATTTATTGGTATGCAGGAATGTCTTTATTTATTGGGATTCTAATGCTCGTATGTGTACTTTACGCCCGGTTTTATAATGAAGTCCCAACATACCACAGCTTCTCTCTTATCGGTGAGGTTGGCGTAGTTAAGAACAGTGCTTCAAGCCTGCTAAGCGGGACAGACTGGTTGTACATCTTAGATATTATTTTGCTACCATTTATCCTTTATTTCCATATCAAAAAAGGACACGAGTTCCCTTCATTCCGCCTAACTAGCCGTGTTTATGGCGTATCATTTATTAGTACGCTGCTCGTTTTAAGTGGTTTTACTTATTTTATGATGCAACAAAACATTATCAGTGACTCCAAGCGCGCAAAACGAATGGGAATTTTCACATTTAATATCAGTACTGCGCTTACTGGTGCAGATCATGTTAAAGCCGCAGATATTACTGCAAAAAACGTGAATGACATCAAAGGTGTATCGGTTAAGTCGAATCCCGATTACTTCGGTGCTGCTAAAGGGAAAAATCTTATTATCGTTCAACTCGAGTCATTCCAGCGTAATTTAACGAACGTCAAAATTAACGGTCAGTCGATTACGCCTACATTAGATAGCTTACAAAACGAAACCATGTATTCCAACCAATTTTTCCAAACTGTCTCTAAGTCAAATACGGCTGATGCGGAATGGTCCGTTTATACATCGACTTTCCCAAGTGGTTATTATACAAACACACAAACTTACGGCGACCGGGTAATCCCGTCTATGCCTCGTTTACTTGGCAAAAATGATTATAAAACAGCGACCTTCCATACAAATGATGCTAGTTTTTACAATCGCGATGAATTTTATCCTGCTGTAGGATTTGATAAGTTTTATGATCGTAAATTCTTTGGCGATGAGGACGTTATCGGCTTCTCTCCTAGTGATGAAGTGCTTTATAACAAAGCCTTTCCGATTCTAGAAGAGCAGTACAAAAACAACCAAAAGTTCTATGCGCAATTAATTAGTGTAAGTAGTCATATGCCATTCGATATTCCGAAAGATAAGCAAGAAATCGACTTACCGAGCGATTTAAAAGATACAGAACTTGGTAACTATTTCGAAGCGGTTCATTATGCGGATAAACAACTTGGTGAATTCATTCAAAAATTAAAAGATAGCGGCATTTGGGATGATTCTGTTGTCGTTTTCTACGGCGATCATCACATTATCAAAACCGACCAACTACCTGAAGAACAAAAAAAATACGTCAATCGTTCCACTCAGTTAAAAGCAAATCCAGCTGATGATTACCGTATTCCATTCTTCTTACATTATCCTGGCATGGAAAACCCTGGTGAAATTAAAAATGTTGGTGGCGAAATTGATATTATGCCAACTGTCATGAATTTACTTGGCATTAAAACTGGTGACCAAATTATGTTTGGAACCGATATCCTCAACTCATCAAATAATTACGTACCTGAACGCTACACAATGCCAGAAGGAAGCTATTTCACCAATTCTTACATGTACCAACCAGATGAAAGCTTCGAAACTGGTGCAGCAACGAATTATGATGGAACAAACAAAGAACTTTCGAGTGATGTGAAGAAACGCTTTGACGCTAGCCGAAAACTCTTACAGTATTCCGATAGCTATGTAAACAACTTACCATTACGAGACGAAGATAAATAAAAAAGAAGTATCCAGCAAATCTGGATACTTCTTTTTTTGCTTATTTTGGTAAAGCAGCTTGATGTTCATTAAATTTTTCAATACTTTCAAGCGCTAGAGGTTTGTTCATCATTTGTAAAAATAAATCATAGCCGATCGTAACGGTATCAGCTCCACTAGCTAATGCTTGCATGATTTGACGACTATTTTTAAAGCTTGCTCCCATGATTTTTACATCTTCTAGACCTTGCAAATCTAACACGTATCGTAGTTCTTCTATTGTTTTCGCTGCGTCTAGTCCGCTTACTTCCATGCGATTATAATATGGCGCTAAATAATCTGCCCCAGAGAGCGCTGCAATATAACCTTGTTCCGATGAGAAAATTGCTGTTGCTAAAATAATTTCATTTGGAAAATTAGCGCGAACTTTTGCGATGACTTTTATCCCGGCTTCGTGGGCTGGGATTTTCAACCCGATTACCGTACCTTCTGCCGGCTCAATTGCTTGAATTCGAAGGACATCTTCCCAGATTTCCTCTTCCGTTAACCCAGCCGCTTGCACAAACACAACTTTGGCTGGAATATTCGCTATATGCGTGTTTCTCGGCTTATTCTCCTTTAATAAAATAGTCGGATTAGTGGTTACACCTTCAAAAAACGGAAATTGAAGCGCTTTCTTTATTTCCTCTAAATTCCCCGTATCTAAAAACATTTCCTCACTCCTTCAAAGTTTTCTTCTCATTTTAAGTGTAGAAAAGTTCCACGAGCCAGTCAATTGTTTCTGAGACCCAAAGTTGTTGGCGATTTTGTACAACAAAAAACACCTCCACGTGCCGAGGTGTTTTTTGTCGCTATTTTTTCTTCGGTTCTTTCTTCCAGTTTTTCCGCTTGAATTCAAAGCGTTCCATCCATGGTCGGCCTTTTTTCAGTGCAAAATAGCCGACGATGACGATAAATAGTGCGCCAATAATATCGACAATAATATCTGTCATCGTATCCTCCAGTGCAGCGCGACCAGTGAGCGGAGTTCCATTAGATAGGTTATAACGCTGCATATTTAAGTTCATAATCCCATCAAAAGTATACTCATACACTTCCCAGAAAGCCCCCATTGTCACCGCGAAACAAAACGCGAATACAGCGATAAAGCCCGGTTTAAGTTTCATGACAACTTTGTTATTAGCATTTAGCAAACTAACGAACGAAAAGCCAATTGCTCCAAGCATCGCCCCACTAAAAGTATGTAAAATTTTATCCCAATGTGGCACGGTTGAATAGAATTTTTGAACTGTACCAAGATAAATGGATCCGTATAAAAATACAATAAACAAAATATACACAAGACCAGGTATTTCAAATTTGAAGCGTCGTGCAATAATCGAAGGTAGCAACAAAATAAAAATTCCTAATATAATTTCAAATAGTAAAAATATATAGTCCCCTCGTAACGTCACATGCGGTCCAGTTGCTGGCTGCTTGATCGGTGCTGTAAAAATTTCGTAAATAGTAAAAACAACAGAAATCCCCATTGACGCAAAAACAAATAATGCTATCCATTGTGTCCAATTGATCTTTTTCATGCACTCATCTCCAATCTATCATGTAATACCCCTTTTTTCGTAAAAAGAAACTGCTCATCCATCTTAGACTAGGAATAGACAAGCAGTCAAATTTATCACTTTTTCCGATTGGATCGAAGGAGCCTAAGCCCATTTAGAATAACTAAAATAGTACTTCCCTCATGTCCCACAACGCCAAATGGCAAATTGATTAGTTGGAAAACATTCGCTGTTATCAAAACAAGAATCACCGCAATCGCAAAACAAATATTTTGCCAAGTAATCCAGTGAAGCCGTTCAGAAAGGTTGTAAGCATATGGGATTTTCTCCAAATCATTTTTCATTAAAACAACATCCGCTGTTTCCATCGCGATGTCTGTCCCCTCGCCCATTGCAATTCCAACCGCCGCATGTGCAAGAGCCGGAGCATCATTAATTCCATCGCCAACCATTGCCACACTGCCATAAGTAACCGACAATTCTTTTAACACATCCACTTTTTTCTCAGGTAAACAACCGGAAACAACATAGTCCATTCCGAGTTCGGCTTGAATCGCTGCACCTGTTTGTTCGTTATCTCCTGTCACCATTATGGTTTTAATTCCTTTTGCTTGAAGCGCCTTGATTGTACGAATGGCTTCAGGCCGGCATGTATCTTTAAGGGCAAACATAGCTTGAATCACGCCGTCTTTGGCTACATATACAATCGTTTTCCCTTCACCCGCAAGTCGCTCAAATGCACCATTTGAAAATACTCTAGCTTCCTCATTTCCGACAAATCCAGCCTTACCAACTTGCCAAATCGCCTCACGGTAGACCGCTTGTACTCCCCATCCAGGTACATCCGTCACTTCAATTTCTGTTAACTTTTCGGTGATTTCCGCCTCTAGGTCTTGCGTTATAGCCGCAGCTAACGGATGTAAAGATTGTCGCTCCATCGCTCCAACTACATTGATTACTTGTTGCTTATCGACATTTTCAGCAAATAACCGATCTGTCAGTTCTGGTGTACCATTTGTCAGCGTCCCGGTTTTATCAAATGCAACAGCTTTTACACCGCGCAAATTTTCCAAGTGTACGCCGCCTTTAAACAAAATCCCGTGACGTGCACCGTTCGAAATTGCCGCTAAAGTCGCAGGCGTTACCGAAGCCACTAGCGCACAAGGGGAAGCAACCGTTAGTAAAACCATCGCACGATAAAACGTCTCATTCCACGACCACCCTAAAGCAAAATGAGGCAAGAACATCATTACTAACACAAATAATAGAACTGCTTTTACATAAGCATCCTCAAATCGTTCAATAAAGCGAGCAGTTTTCGAAGGTTCACTTTGAGCCGATTCTACTAAACGAATAATCTTACTAAAAATCGTATTATCAAATGTTTGCGTTACTTTGACCGTGATGGCGCTGCTTACATTGACCGTCCCGCCAAACACATCCGCACCAACTGTTTTCGTCGCTGGCACTGATTCCCCATTAATGGCTGCTTCATTTAAAGTAGTTGAACCTCGAACAATGACTCCATCAATTGGGACACTTTCTCCAGGCCGAACAAATAACATATCATCCAGTTGTAACTCCTTTGCAGCCACTTCCTCTAAATCTCCATTAGGAAGCAAACGAAAGGCACGTTCTGGTTGAAATGCCATTAATTTCGTGATTTCGCGCTTACTTTTATTGGTCGTATACGTTTCTAAAGCGCCACTAACCGAGAAAATAAAAATAAGTATGGCCCCTTCAAACCAATAACCAATAATCGATGCACCAGTAGCCGCTAAAATCATTAAGAGCTCCACATTCAACTTTTTCGTTTGGATAGTCGCTTGAATGCCTTCTTTAGCTTGCTCAAAACCACCGATAACAAAGGCACTTAGGAAAATAACCGCTGTCCAAAAGTCGCCAACCTCACTACCGACCAAACAACCAATCACAATCAAAATCCCGCTAATGCCCGTCGTAATAAATTGCCAATTCTGCTTCATCCATTCCTTCATTATGCTCATCCTCTCCAAATGATAATGATTCCCATTACCCTAAAAAACACAAAAATCTGCTTTCGCAACCGCGAAAAACAGATTAAACAATAATTATTATAAATAAATATAAAAATATGCGTCCTTAACTCACTTGTTATTATAGCACTTTCCTAATGACATATCAAACTAATTGATAAAATTGCATTCTAATTGAGAATGAATTTCACTATCACTCCAATACATAAAAAAACACTTGAGCACAAAGCCCAAGTGTCTGATTTCATTAAGGTAATTGGTTGCCAGCCGCACGGTAAATTTCATACCATTCTTCGCGGCTAAGTGTTACGTCAGAAGCTTTTGCAATATCAGCAATTCTTCCCGGATTCATTGTACCAACCACTGTTTGGAAGCTCGCTGGGTGGCGCTGAATCCACGCAACCGCTATAGCTGAATTAGTTACACCTTTGTCAGCAGCAATTTTGTCGATTACTTTATTCAATTCAGGGAATTTATCGTTATCCAAGAAAACTCCTTCAAAGAAACCATATTGGAACGGTGACCATGCTTGGATTGTCATGTTGTTTAAGCGACTATATTCCAAAATACCGCCGTCACGATCAAGTGAAGGATCAATCGTCATATTCACATTAAAACCAGTATCAATCATACCCGTATGCATAATACTAAATTGCAGTTGGTTGGCGATTAATTCTTGATCTACGTATTTTTTCAATAGTTCAATTTGACCTGGATTTTGATTACTTACGCCGAAATGACGCACTTTTCCACTTTTCTCTAATTCTGTGAAAGCTGCCGCTACTTCTTCTGGTTCGAAAAGTGTATCCGGACGGTGAAGTAAAAGTGTATCTAAATAGTCTGTTTTCAGGCGTTTTAAGCTACCTTCCACAGAAGCAATAATGTGCTCTTTTGAAAAATCAAAGAATCCTTGACGAATTCCGCATTTTGATTGAAGAATCATTTTTTCACGAATAGTTGCATTCATATCAATTGCATCAGCAAAAACTTCCTCTGATTTACCGCCGCCATAAATATCCGCGTGGTCAAAAAAATCAATGCCATTTTCAAGTGCTGTATTAATCACTTTGTTGGCATCCTCTTTACTAAGATCCGCCATTCTCATACATCCTAGCGAAATTTCTGAAGCTGTTAAAGCGCTATTACCAATTGTTATACGTTTCAAACCAAGCACCTCTTTCTAAAAGTATATCCTTATTCTAACACTTTGTTGTAATCGTTACCAAACTTAACCTTCTGAATAAAAACTAATTCCCTTATCCGTGTCCTCTACAACGATTCCAGCCGGTTGATTAATCAAGAGAATGCAGTAGTAAAAATCCCCGACACAACCAGACGTATGTAACGCAAAAATTAAATAAAGAACCGCTTCATTCACCCCAAGAAATCGCAGAAAAATGAACAAACCCGTAAGAACGATAAATGGCGCAATCGAAATAATAAAGAATTGTGCTTTCGTATAAAATGCTCCGGGGCTTCCAGCATAAGCCATCCCATTTTTAAAACCAAATTTCACTTTTGCTTCTGGACGAAATGCTTTAAAGAAAATCCCGTGTACGGCTTCGTGAATAATAATTGCTACTAAATAACCTACGCCAAGCCACATAACTCCCGCCAAACCATTTGTAATCTGGAAACCGCCTGAAAAAACAATTCCTAAAACAGTTAATACAAGCACAATAACAATCGCAACAATATTCAAATTCATAACCAATTTTTTATTTTCTAGTAAATTTATTTCTTGAACCAATTTTCTTTCCATTTAGCACGCTCCTTTTATAAAAACGCTGATATTTTCGTTATTACAATTATACAATACTTCTTGTCGGCATTCTATGTCATAGTGAGGAAATACCCAAGTCCGGCTGAAGGAGGTAAAAAGTTTTTCTTTTGTTGGTTTCTATAAATTTTTACAAGCCTTTAAATCGTTAAAGCTATATACTCTCATGTCACAACCTTACAAAAAACAATATCTTCTATATTAATATCAATTATTCGTTCGTCATCTCTTAAAGAAATAACGCAAACGAACATTCCTAAAAATAAAGTGGTAATAAAATATAGTCCTCTTTCTTAAACATAAAAAGCATGCTATTAAGCACACTTTTTAAATATGTTTCGTTTAGTTTTATACGATAAAATTTCTCTATTAAGAGAAAAAACATACTATCACTTTTTATTAGGCTGCTTCATCGCCTCTGATGCAATAAAATATTCGCCATCCTCTTTAAACAAAATAGTCCTTGGAAATTCATCTCCATTTTTCGCTTTATAAACTTCTGTTCCTTCACTTAAATAATTCGAAGTGAAATTTTCATTTGGTATTCGGTAATGACGAATTCTATGCTCTATCTCACCAATTTTCTCTAAAGCGTCCTCTTTCTTTGCAGGTTCATACGTCACTATATATAAAACGTCATCAACTTGCATCATTTCTACAAGGTTGTCTCTATATAACAACCACTTTACCCCAAATATTATTGCACAAAGAACTATTACTGACACTATTAATAGCAACCATTTTTTCTTCATTCTATTAGCTCTCTTTTCATTTTATTTATTACGGCTTTTAATAAACGTTTCTGTCGCAGTGTTGGTATATTTTGTTGTTGACCCGGTGTATATTCCAGCGCCATTATATTTTTTAACCGTATACTTTGTAATATCTACATTTCCATATATTGCAGGCCTTGTCCACTTTTTAGGGTCTGCCTTAATATATTGCCCAGCTGAACTTGATTTTGCAACAGAGAAGCTAAACTTACCATAACCAACGCTCGCGCTAACAGATACTTTCGCATTACTAAAAAAATAACCGGAAACGTTATATTGATAATTTTTCCACTCAGGATGCCAAGCGATAAAACCTTTTGTAACTTTTCTTGTTTTCGATACTTTCGTCCATTTTTCATAACCTAAACTTGCACTTTTTAATAGTTGTCTTTCTTGGCTAACAGGCTCATTTGGACTAATTTGATCTCTAACAATAAATTCATCTGGTAATTCATCGCTATTATCTTGTATACCACTTTCAACTTCATCTTGCGTAATAACCGGAGTTGTATCAACATTCCTTACTGCTGCAGATACATGTGTAATAGGCGTTAATACTAAAAGGGCAACAATTATCGGTGCCACCACATGTTTTAAAAAAGTTTTTTTCATAATATCATTTCTCTCCCTTTATGTATATTCTAGTTTTCAAAATGATTCTATCATGAAAAAACGATGTATAACCAAAAATGTAATGAAATGTCCGATTCTTGTCATGAACATCTAAAAACATGACTTGTTTAGAATAATTATTACACAATATGTGTAGCATTATATATTCAGCCACAAAAAAGTTCGATTTCCATCTTATTATTCATGATTTATGCAACCCTCTTTATCTTCGTCACAAAAAGTACATACTCACTCAAAATATGTCTTGTTTTTTATATAAAATCTATTTATTTATCCAAAAAAATCACTCTTACAAATGAATGAAAGTGTATAATTATTCATTACATATTAAAGTATTAACTCTCATTAATTATATATAATAAAATTCACATGAACGATTTTCGTTCATTATTTCATCCAGCTATTAGCTATTTGACATACGTTTCAAAATAAACCAACATAGTAGCAAGCTCGAATTTTTTCGGGATATTTTTGCATAAAAAAGACCCTAACGGTGAGGTTAAAGTTTTTAGATATAGAACTTACTTTATTAACACTGTAACGACCATTCCTGCTATAACAACAATTGCAAATAGCAATAGTTGTAGCTCTATAATCTTTTTTACAATCTTCTACAACGCTGATTTGTTGTCAAACTGCTCGAAGCTGGCCCATCATCGAAATAAGTACAAGAACGTTTAGAACACACCATTATACAAATAATTTCTAATATGTATAACCATGTCATGCAGGAAAAGAAAGATTCCACTGCTTCTCTTTTTCCTAATTTTATGCTAAAATAAAATCTGTTGAAATTGATTTGATAGTCAAAAACATTCAAACATCCTCGAAACATTGGATATCAACATGGAGAAATACCCAAGTCCGGCTGAAGGGGACAGACTCGAAATCTGTTAGGCGGTGTATGCCGCGCCGGGGTTCGAATCCCCGTTTCTCCGTTCCCAAAAAAGGTTACTGCTGTTCAAAAAAATTATTGATCAGAGGTAACTTTTTTTATTTTGTTAACTTTTTCCAAACTACCTTATATTTATGCTAGACTAAAAGAAATAAGAAACCTTGCACGAAAGGAACATTACTATGTCATTACACAATAAAAACATCCTGCCGCCTCTCTGGTTGGCTTATCCAGAAATTGAACGTTATTCTATTGGATGGCGCATGGGATACGGCGAAGATTATCAAACTAAATTTTTTGAATGGTGGGAAACTCTTTCTTCCTCAGAAAAACTAGAATACCAAACTCTATTTCCAGAACCTATCACTTGGGATGGCTGGTGGGAAGATAAACATCCCGACGAAATTATTTCTCACGGAGACTTTTGTGTCCCAATCTGGGAACAGTCTGGCTTGCCTAAATATAACTTTAATCAAATGAAAAATGAAAATCAGCCTGAACTTTACTTATTTGAGAATTGCTACTTCAGCCACTGCTGGATGGAAGAGTTCTCTGTTTCCACTCAAAAATACTGCTGCATGGAACAGTTTATGATAGAGCAAAAAGCTGAGTTATTTAATGATACGACTACGAAGCAAAAAGTTTTAGAAACAAATTCTCTAGAGCAAATTCAAGCACTTGATAAAGAAGTACAGTCATTTGACCAAGATATTTGGGATAAATTCAAATATGCTATTGCGTTATATGGAAACTGGAACAAATTTAATCAAAAGCGCATTTTAAGAGATTACTTACTTTCAACAGGATATAGCATTTTAGTTGAGACAAATCCTAGTGGTTCTCCCAATATGCCTAATCCGCTGAAACGGCACGGACAAAATCTTCTAGGGTTGGCACTAATGGAATTACGGGATGAACTCCGTCGTGTTTGGGAAAACGAATCTTTATGTGATTGGAATCTAGTAAAATAATATAGTGAAAAAAGAGCAGGCATACCCACCTACTCTTTTTTTAAACGATATACAATGTCGTCGTATTACTTCTTCACCGCAATACTCACATACATACCCTCATCCAACTGCCAATTCTTCACCACTTCAAACCCAAATCCCGCAAGCTCTTCCTTCAATTTCTCCGCAGAAATCTGAATTTCCATTGGTGGGCCTTTCAAATCAGTTCCTTTCGTATCAAACTCCAAACTAGCAAAGTAGCCGCCAGTTTTCACAACTCTACTCACTTCACGCAAAACATCCGCGAGAGAATCTGCTTCATGTAACACGAGCGATGCGAGCACAACATCCACCGAATTTGCCTCAAGTGGAATATCATCCATGCTGGCTTCTAACGTCTCTACATTAGCCAAACCCGCTTCCTTCGCTTTCGACTCAATTAATTCCAACATTTTCGCATCTAAATCTAATGCAAAAACTGTATTATCAACCAATTTTGCAGCTGGAATCGTTAAAAATCCTGTTCCCGCTCCTAAATCTAAAATACTTGCTGTTTTTCCGATTGGCATTGCCTGCAAAAAATCCTCTGGCGACAGCACTTCGCTCCGCTCTGGCCGATCTAAATAATCTACTTTCCGTTTAAAACCAGCTTCCCCGTGATGATTATGATGATGTTTCATTTTTTAGCACTCCTTTAATGTTGATGTTTTTCAATTTCTACGACAATACTACCTACTGTTTGTTTGCTTAAATAATCTTCCATTTGTTGCTCTGCCTTATTCATCACTTCGCCAATCAAGCAGTGCGGCTGGCTTTCGCTATGGTTTTTAGGGTCACAATGGAAAAAGGCGCCCTTCCCTTCAATCGCTTGAATGACATCAAGAAAACTAATACTACTCGCTGGTTCCGCTAACTTATACCCACCATTAACGCCCGTTACTGACTCAATAAAGCCAGCTTTCACTAGCATCGTCAACACTTTAGATAGATAAGTTGGCGACACATTTTGCCTGGTCGCAAGTTCTTTCACACCGACAGACTTTTCTGGTGATAAATTAGCTAAATAAACCATCGTATGTAGTGCATAATTGGTTGCTTTGGAAAATTTCATACTTTCACCTTCTTAATTAAAGACTTAATGACTCTATAATATCTTTGTTATACATATTTGTCAATCCATAACTAAAAAACCTTCTCCCAAAAATGGAAAAAGGTCTTAAAAAATTAAAATATTTTCTGTAAAAGCGTAAATAATTCTTGCTCATTTTCAACGCAATAATCCGGGTGGTAGGCTGCATCTTTTGGCTCCAAATGATCCCGTCTATTCAACCAAATCGAATGCCAGCCAGCACTTTTTGATCCGATAACATCATTTTCAAAAGAATCACCAATATAATAGGTTTCTGCACTATTAATTCCAATTTGCTTTTCTACTAGCTCAAATATTTTTTTGTCTGGTTTTTCGATACCTACTCCACCAGAAATAAAAGTATGCTCAGCTGGAATCCATTCGTTTATTTGTAAATCATTTATTTTATGTTGTTGATGCTCTTTTGGTCCGTTCGTAATGATTCCCATAGTTATATGATTCTTTTTCGCCCATGTGAGAATTTCTTTAATTCCTGACGTAAGTTCGATTTTGCGTTGGTTTTGTTCGTAGGCGTGTTGAAAGGCTTCTGCTTCTTTTTTGGTAATTTGATAATCAAAATCATTGAGCGCCTGCGTAATCCGGTAAACGTGCATTTCTGCTTTCGGCATTTCGCCTCGGACAACGCGGTGATACACTTCATCGCTATAAAATCGACTTTTAATATATAAATTTTCGATTTTCAGGTGGTCCGCTTTGCCAAAAGTAGCTTTAAATGCATTTTCAAATGGTTTTAGTTGGTCATAAACTGTATCGTCAATATCAAAAATTAAGTTAATCATCATTTCCTCCTGCAAAAATTCACTCCTTTTACTCTACCATTAAATCAAAAAAGTAGGAAGAGCCTAAGCGTAATGCTTAGACTCTCTTAGTTATTTTCCATTTCATTAATTGTTTCTTCTATAGATATGCAGGTCGCGTAACGATCAGGCCACATCCATTCATTATAATACTTGTAACTATTCTCCCCCGACATAAAGTGGTTTTCTTCCGTCGAATTGGCGTGGGCGGGAACAATCATCTGGAAGCCATGTTCAAAACCACATTTCACCGTGGCGTCAATGCAAAAATCGGTTTGCAATCCTGCTACTACAATTTTCTTCGTTCCTTTTTCTTTGAGATAAGCAAGTAAGCCTGTTCCTTTAAAAGCGCTATTTACGGTTTTATCAAAGATTCTTTCGTCTTTAGTTGGTTGGAATTTTTCGTAAATATCGAAGCCTTCTTTTCCATTTGTAAGTTCTGTATCAGGGCCGTCGTCATGTCGCACATAAATTATTTCTATTTTATTTTTCCGAGCGTTGGTGATTAATCGTTCTATATTGGGTACCAGTGAATCGAAATTGTAAAGATTATTTGTCATAATTAATTTTTGTGTATCAACAACTAATAATATCATTCGTTCAGACCTCCGTAAGTGCTGTTTATATTATATCATAGCTTAGCCAGCTGTAGGCGCCACATATGCCTTCCAGCCGCCAATCATTTCGTCTTTCTCCGACTTACTTAATAGTTGCATACCGATGACTTGATTGACGTTCACAGCTAAGCCTCGGCTGAAACGGTTTACTCTACTGGCTGAAACACAATTGATATACACATCGTTTAAGCGAATAAGCTCTCCTTTTGTTTCCACAATTCCTACAATATACCCGATTGCCGTTACAAGTAAAACTGGCTCACCGACTTCGATTGCTTGCAGTAGCTCTTCTTTCATCATGAAGCCCCCTTATTTCATTTTTATTTGTATACCCGATTTTACTTTATTCAAAAGAACAGCCGACCCAAGCTTACTCGGATCGGCTGTTTTCTTTATTTGGTACTTTTTCTTCTAAGGTGTAGTCCTAAGAATAATAGTACTAATCCACCAGCAAATAGCAACATACCATTCGTATCACCAGTTCCAGGTAATTTTTTCGTTTTACTTGGTTTATTGGTAGAATGTGTATTTTTTGGTGTTTCTTTTGGTGTCGTTTTTGTTACTTTTGTATTCGTTAAGTCCATGCCTTTTACTTTTACACTATAGCCAGATACTTGTTTTTCAGATATGGTATAGCTGTATTTTTCACCTGTTTTGTCTTTCTCTGGAAGGTTGGTAAAGTTGTATTTCCAATTCGTTTTTGCTGTTACTTTGATTGGTGTTCCGTATGCTTTACCGTTTTGTAAAAGTTGTACTTCGATGGAGTCTGGACGTGTTTTTTCATTGTCTCCCACCCAAGTCTTTGTGCCGCTCGCTGTAGTTACATTTTTCTCATCGGTTACTTTTGTATTGGTTAAGTTCATTCCATCTGTGGTTGTTTTGTAGCCTGGAACTGCTTTTTCAGTAACAGAGTAACGATAAGCGTTGTTGTTAGCATCGGTTTTAGGTAAATCTTTGAAGCTATATTTCCAGTCGTTCTCTTTCGTTACTTTGACTGGATCACCATAAGTTTGTCCATTTTGTAAAAGTTGTACTTCGATATAGTCTGGACGGTCTTTGGCTGTGTCGTTTTTCCATGTTTTTTCACCAGAGACAGTGGTTTTTGGTGCATCTATTTTCGTGTTGATGACGTTCATTCCGTCGACTTTGGTTTCATAGCCTGGAACTGCTTTTTCGACAATTGTGTAGTTGTAAGCCACTCCATCATTGGTTGTTTCTGGTAGGTTTTTAAATTCGTATTTCCAATCGTTATCTTTTGTAACTGTTACTGGGAAACCGTAATCTTGCCCATTTTGTTGTAATTGAATTTCGATGGATGCGGGACGATCGTTTTCTGTATCATTTTTCCACGTTTTTTGACCGTCAAGATTAATCATTTTTACATCTGGTTTGATTAATGTGTTGTTAATATCAAGACCAGTGACAGCACTTGTGTAGTTAGCTACTGTATTTTCTAAAACTGTATACGTGTATTTAGTTCCATCTGCATTTGTTTCTGGAACATTTTTGAATTCGTATTTCCAGTTGTCTGCTTTTGTTACAGTAATTGGGCTACCGTATGCTACACCGTCTTGTAAAAGTTGTACTTCGATGGAATCTGGACGATCTGCTTCTTTGTCACCAGTCCAAGTTTTCGCGCCATTCACATCAATCATTTTCACGTCTGCATGGTTGTCAATAGTCGCTGTTGCTGCGCCGTGATCATCATTGGTGATTTCAAGGCCTGTTTCTGTGCTAGTTGGAATGGATAAATTACCATTCGCATCGCTCTTCACTGTAACTGGATACTCTTTATTTTCATTTGATTCATAACCAGTTGGTGTCTTTGTTTCAACAAGAACTACATTCCATTCTTGATTTTTAGAAGTTGTTTTATACCCAGTCGGGATGAAATTTGCTGCGCCAGACGAGTCTGTCATAACAATTTCGTTATTATTTGTATCTTTGACCGGTTTTGTTAAATCTGCTTTTCCGTTTTCGTCCGCATAATAAGCTTTGAATTCATAGCCTGTCAATGCTGTTTTGCTTATATCGTCTTGTTTTAGAAGATTTAAGTTTAATGGAACAACAGTTGCAACTTCTGACCCGGCTGCTTGGTTAACTAGTTTCGCGCCATATTTCACTTTTTGATAATTTACTTTGAAAAGCACGTTATATAGTTGCATTTGTGGAATGTCAGCCGGATTTGTGATATCTAGTGTATTTGCAGTTGCTTTTGCTTCTACCGCATATTTATCCGCAGCAAGTGGTACGGGATTTTCAAGTTCCCCGTCAATTTGGAAGCCCGTATTTGGACTTGCCTCATAACCATTTACTTCCACATTAGAGATAGATTTAAAATTATCTGCAGCAATAACGTCTCCAATATTAATAGAAGATTTATCGAATTCATACGCACTTCTTACTCGTATTTTATAGCCAACTGATAAATTACCGTCTGCATCAGGAGTAGCTACGTTATATTGGCTTCCACTTACATATGCATTTGTTTTATTGTCTAAAACATATTTTTTCGCATAGGCCGTACCGCCGCCAGCATCCCAGTACATTTCGCTATTTTCATAAGAAGTAATAACTTTATCGTTGTAAGTGTATGTTGCTTTATTTTGCATGATGCTGCTGTAGTCAATTTCGTCTGGGTCAATAACTACAATCATGTACACTTTGTAAGCTGCTTTTGTTTCACTATACATCGGGTCTGCTGACGGTTGTCCAAAATTAAGGGTTAGTGTACGTGCATCTTTTGTTACGGAACCAGTTACACCCATTTTATCCGCATTATTCCCGAAATATCTTACTCCAACGTCATTTAAAGTGGAGTTGGCAATACAAACTTGTTTCTCGGAATATAAGCCTTTTTGATAAACAATAACGTCTTGTCCGTCTGCATTTGTGAATTTCGGTGTACCTTCAAATTTGTTCGTTGTAAAACCATAAATGTGTTTATTGCTAGAATTTAAACCAGCAATATCATATTCAAGCATTTTCAACCCTTTTGGAAGTGTATCTGTGAACGAAGAATTTAGTGTGTCTTCTACTCCAGATGGGTTAATGTTCATTTCATAGACCATATATGTTTTTGGTGAAGTAATTCTACCATCGTCGGCAAGAGGCGTATAGTCTTTCAAGGCAGAACCCATGATGTCGCTACCTATCATATTGCGCGCTGTTTTTTCTGCATCAGCTGCTGATAGACGTGTTTTTTCAAACACTTTTCCTTCTGATGGAATTACTTCTGGTGTTTTAATGAATGTGACATAATCAAAATCGAAATCATCTTCATCTTGTAAAGTCGCTGTTGATTTAGCATTTTCTTTTACAACATGTGGTTTTTCTTTTTGGAAGCCATCAATAGGTTTTACAGTAGAACCATCAACATTGCTAATCAGATCATTTCCTGGATTCATATCTGGCGTCGAATCTACATCGGTAATTGCTCCGTCTAAAGTAGAATCACCATTAAAGTTAGAAAATGAACCGATTTCTCCAGCCATGTAAAAGTCTACTGCGCTATAAGTCCCATCATCTGGCATACCGATAGCTTTCATATACATTGTCGCAGTTGCAGTTGCACCTGATGCCATGCCTCCAGAAAGTGTAATGGAGTAAACTTTGATATCACTCCACACACCGCCACCACTAGGCACGGTTGTTTCGTATTTCCATTTATCATTCGTATTTTTGAAATCAGATGTATCATTATTTAGTTCATAACCTGCTGGTACATAGGCATAAACGACAACATCTTTTGTATAATTCCCTTGGTTAATCGCGGTGTAAGTCACGCCAACTGTGCTTCCTTCTGATATAGAAACGGGCGTAGTTGTGCTACTAACAGCACCAATATATTTATTGTTTTTATCGTAAGTGGAGCTAATTTTTGTCGTAATTGCCATGTCATAAACATCTTTCCCACTTGGCGTTACAGAACCAGATTTACCTTCGCCGCCTTTAGTTGGGCTTTTAGTAACGTTAGTCAAATCTTTCGTTGGATCTGTTACTTTTGCTGCAATTGTTCTATAAATACCTCCGCCATTTTTGGAGATAGTCTGAGCTGGGGAAAATGGTAATTCGTATCTAGTTGCGCCAGGGGCAAGGTTTGTTTGGTCTGCTGAAGCAATCCAACCGCGTTGAAGCGAAGAGCCAGATGCGGTTGATAAAGCCTGCCATTCTGGTGAACCTTCCGTAATAATGGAAAAACCAGCTGGTAATTCATCTACCATTTTTTCTAAAACGGTATTTTCCCCTGAATTGTTTGTGGCATAAACATAATAGAAAACTAGATCATCTTTTTCAGGTGTGTAATTTGTGGACGATGTAGCGACTTTAATATATTTTCCAGTGTCTTTATCTAACCGCCAAGCAGAATCGATTACTTTAGAAGCAGTGAGTACGCCATTATCTGTATCTGGAGTTGGGGGTGTTACAGGGACCTCAATTTTGCTAATATCTACATCTTTATCATCTTCAATTACAATGGCTTGATAGTCTTCTTTTGTTGTAATAGTCGTACTTATGGTTGCAAACATATCAAATTTAGCGTTAGTAAGCGGCTCATCTTCATATTTTGCCAATGCTTCTGGGCTCTGATTAAATTTGAGTGTGTAACCAATATACTGGACACCATTAATAGTTTTTGTGCCAATCGAGTTTTTCATGGAATCATCTGTAAAAACATTTTGTCTCGGCGTTAATCCATCAATTGCAGGATTAACAAATGTCACTTTGTCTCCTTGGAAGAAGTCTTTTTGTATCCAAAATGTATAAGTTTCATCCAAGACTGCTTCTGAATAGGATGGAATTGCCAAACTTAATGAAAACTTGAGTGAGTCTCCTGGTGCATAAGTTTCTTTCGTATTCCCGTTTGCGTCTGTTACTTTATTTGTAAAATTCCAATCAACGGAACCTTTTAGTAATTGCTTTCCATTAACTAGCTTTTTAGTTGTCTCTTTATTGTCAGGTATTACGGTTGTTTTGTTTTCATCCGCTACTTTTTGATTATCTGGTTGAGTTGTTTTTGTTTGATTTCCTTCTGCTCCGGCGAAGATATTAGACCATGGAACCAGTTGAAAAACAAGCGCAACCGCAACCATTACAACGAACACTTTTTGCCAGTTGTGTTTTAGCATGATAATTCTCCTTTTACTACTAATTATTGAAATTACTCAAAATAGACCTTATTTGTTCTACTTGAATAATTATCTTAAACGTATCATACTCGCTAAAACGGCTTCCTGGAACAAGCCAATCAGACAAAACTGCCTATATAAAAGAGGAAGTTGTGACGTTTTCGCCACAATCAATCTTCGAACAAGGATAAGATGGTGTTAAAATTATACCTTTATGAATGAACAAATCTCGTTTCCTTTGATATAATTGAAACTAGTTTTCTCGGGTACATATAATAGTAGAGATAATGAAGGAGGAGAACTATGTGGAAAAAGCATAAGTGGCTAATTATTGCAGTATTGTTATTGGTAATTTATGTCGCTCCATTATTTATTCTTGGCGGGAATAGTCATGTAAGGATTCATGATAACTTGGATTCTAATGTGACATGGTACAAAATGGTTTTGAATAGCGGGGATTATACCGCTAAAGTCGGGACAGCAAATATAGATCAAATAATGGATGACAGCGTCCCCAGAGATTCATTTGATTCAGAGTTTGTTGGGATTGATTGGCTTTACATGATTTTCAGCACACCAATTGCCTTTGCGATGAGTCAGTTAATTACACGTGTTTTTGCATTTTTAGGACTATTTTTATGGGCAAGAGATTACCTTATTAAAGATAAAAAATATCTCGTGCCACTTTATTTTGTTTCCTTAGCTTTTGCGCTGACACCCTTTTGGCCATCAGGCATGCTGAGTACACTTGGAATGCCACTTGCTTTGTGGGCATTTTTAAACATTAGAAATAATAAGCGGCGAATTTGGAATGTGATTATACTGACGCTACTTCCATTTTATTCCAGTTTAATATTAGGATTTTGTTTCTTTTTAGTAATGGTTGGCTGTATTTGGTTGTATGATGTTATGAAGAAAAAACAAGTAAATATTCGATTTTTGCTTAGCATAATATACATGGGTTTGATTTACATCTTAGTGAATTATCGTTTTATTTATGGCATGTTTCTTCATGCTAAGCCGGATTCAAGGAGTGAATTTAGTTTACCCAATTTGTCATTTTCAAGTTCGATTCGTCTAAGTTTTAAAAATTTCATCTATGGGCACACCCATGACCAAGCGCTCGCAGGATTTGTTATTTTGCCAGTATTACTTCTTGTTCTCGTATTAATCATTGTCAAACGAGAATGGGTCAAAGAAAAACTATTTTTATGGTTGTTTGGTTTTAATTTGTTTTTATCTTTTTGGTACGGATTTTGGTGGTACCGTGGCTGGAATGGGCTTAAAGAACATGTGGAAATCATGCGGACATTTAATTTTTCGCGCTTCCATTTTTTACAGCCGTTTTTATTTTATGGACTGTTCGCACTTGCAATTGTTTATTTAATCAAAAAAGGAAATTGGTGGCGAAAGCTCGGTTATGTGGCGATTGCGCTGCAGCTTGTTGTAGTTTTCGCTAATAATTCTGAGATTTACTACCGCACTGGAAATGACTCGCCAAGCATTAATCAATTTTACGCCACGGAGCAAATGGAAGAAATTAAAGATTATATTGGCAAACCCCAGTCAAGTTACCGTGTCGGAAGTATCGGCCTACACCCGTCTGTTTCCCAAGAAAGTGGCTTTTATACTGTCGATGGGTATGTGAATTCCTATCCTCTTGCTTATAAAAGGGCTTTTCGCAAAATTATTGCTGGGGAACTAGACAAGAGTCCTGTTTTAGAAGATTATTACGATAATTGGGGCAATCGTTGTTATTTATTTTCTGCTGAATTAGGGAAAAATTATGATTTCGGAAAGGATTCGAAAAAACACATTAAACAGTTAGATTTTAATTCAGAGGCATTTAAAAAGGTTGGCGGCGAGTATATTCTATCAGCTGTTCCGATTGATAATGCTTCAGAAGTTGGGCTACAGTTCGAAAAAGCCTTCGATAATAAGGAATCTTACTGGAAAATCTATTTATACAAAGCAACTAAATAAAAGCGTGAGGCGTGATTTTTTCTTAACGAACTAATCGCGCCTTTCGCTTTTTTTGTGGTATGATTAATAAAAGGAGTGATGATTATGAAGAAAACCATTCAGTCAGTTGGTGTTTGGGGCGATAGTATTATGAAAGGCGTTCTTTTCAACCCTGAAAAAAATCGCTATACATTGCTTAAAAACAACTGCATTAAACGAGCATCTGAAAAACTTGGCCTGACTTTTCAAAATCATTCCACAATGGGTCGTACAATCACTAAAGGCCACGAAATTCTAACAAAAGACTTAGCAAAAGATGCAACAAATGATATCGCCATTATCGAATTTGGCGGAAATGATTGTGATTTTAACTGGACGGAAGTTTCCGAAAATCCGACAGCTGAGCACATTCCTAGCACCCCACTTAACATTTTTGAAACGCAATTACTTGAAATGATTGCACGACTAAAAAAACTGGATATTAAACCCATTTTAATGACATTGCCTCCCCTTCACGCAAAACGTTATTTTGAATTCATTACGAGAAATGGACTAAATAAAGATAATATTTTGCAGTTTTTAGGTGGCGATGTAGAGATGATTTATCGCTGGCAGGAACGATATAGCAATACGATTTCGCGCATCGCAGCCGAAACTGGTAGCCATATTATTGATGTCCGTGATAGTTTTCTCGCTGAATTTCATTATGAAAATTTGCTCTGTGCTGACGGTATTCATCCAAACGAGGCTGGTCATATTGCCATGTCTCAGAAATTCATTCAGTACGCAAGTTTCCATAAAGCATAAGGAGGAATTTTTATTTTACATTTACAAACAATGACCGCTTCTGATTTAGAAGATTTTTTATCTACAGCCATTACAGATTACGCAAATGAAAAAGTTGAGGCCGGCACATGGGCTGAAGAAGAAGCCTTAGCTAAATCCCAAGACTCTTTCAACAAATTGCTATATGACGGAATTACTACACCAAATGAATATCTCTACAGCATTATCTCAGGCGAAAAAATCGGTTATATCTGGTTCCATGTGGACGAAACTCGCTCTGGTAAACATGCTTTCATTTATGATTTTGTGATTTTCGAAGCATTCCGTGGTAAAGGATTCGGAACAAAAACATTAGAAGCACTAGACAAACTTGCGAAAGACATGGAGATTACTAAAATTGAGCTACATGTATTCGCACATAATCAAACAGCTATCGGCTTATATAATAAAGTTGGTTTTCAAAACACCGATATTACGATGGCTAAATATTTATAAAAAAACAACTTGATTTCCCGGGAAATCAAGTTGTTTTTTTAACTATTCTTTTTTAAAAGTTCTAGTTCAGCTAATTTTTCATGCCCTTTTTCCGTTCGGTAGTATCTCGTCTTTTGATTTTCATTCATTCGAAAAATATAATGATACGTTTCTAGCCAATAAATGCCAAACAGCAATTCATTCTTAGTAAAATCCGCGGCACCAGGGAATTGCATCATTTCGAAAACCAAATGATCCATCGTCGCATTTTGTTCTTCTGTTCTAGATAAAATTTGATAGATCACCGCTTTGGTTGGTTCATCCATTCTATCAACCCCCTATTAAAACATCCCAATCTCCCCAATATGGTACACAAAATAAATTAAAATTAATAATAAAATGTTAAAACCTAGTAGAATCCATCTTATCAATTTTTCTTTCACAAAAAAGACACTTATTGTTGAAATTATTCCTAAAAAAAGTGGAATTAATTTATACAAAACACCTTTTTCGCCTCCAGGTACTATGTCAGAAATATGTAATCCCCAAGTTAAAATTATCCAAGTTACAGTTAGGATTGTCAGTAAAAATGCAGCAAAATCTGGCCAACTTTTTTTCATCTTAACCCCTCCTACTCTCTCTAAGCTTAACATAAAACAACGGAGGACAACAAAAAAACAAGCTACATTCAAAGCTTGTTCGAGGTTAAATTTTAATTAAATTTAAAGCAAATAGGGCGATAAGTAAAACATTGAATAGAATCGCAATCCATTTTTCATCCAGGAGTTTATTTAATCTTGTGCCAATGAGTGCTCCGATGATTGCCCCTGGTATCATGTAAATCCCAATCGAAAAGTCACTTCCACCAATGATTGCATAGGAACCGATACTTGCAAGGGACGTCAGTAATGTCACATAACTGGATGTCGCTGATGCTGTTTTTTGATTCAACATGAAAATTAATAGCAAAATTGGTATGACAATTGGCCCGCCACCGATGCCAAATAAGCCCGCTAAAAACCCAATAATTACACCGAATACATATGGAATTATGCGATATTCACTTAAAAAATGTGGTTTTTCATTATGCCGTTTCTTTTTCCAAATCATTATCCCTAGTAAAACAACAATTAACGCTCCGTACAAAAAGCGATAAACTGCTTCTGGCAACATTTGATTCACCATCGCACCAAGAAAAGTCGTCGGGATACTAGTTACAGCAATTTTCAGTGCTAAGCCTACATTCCCTTGCTTTCTCTTGTAATAAATACTACACGTAAAAATCGCCATCGTGAAGACAGTAAGCGCCGAACTAAATGCTGCTGTTCCTTGAGAAACGCCCATTAAGAGTAGAATTGGCAAAAGAATAACTCCGCCACCTATTCCTAAAAAACTTCCTACAACACTTGTACTTAGTGCAATTAGAAAGTACGTAATCATATCCATTATACTTTACCTCTTTTCTTTCAACTGTTTCAGCATAACATATTTCAAAAATTTAAAAGTACTAAAAAAAGACAATAAACTATTGTCTTTTGCGTTTTAAATACTCGGGATTGGCTCAATAACTAAATCATTCCCAGTATTATCTATATAGGTTACTTTCATTGCAGTTAAATCAGCTTCCCACAGTCTGACACCTGCTAGCCCAGCTAGTTTGATAAATATTTCAAAATCTATTTTTCCCGCTTGTGCTTGTTTAATTGCATCTTTCATATTGTCACGTGAAATTTCTTCGGAGACTGGCATAGAAACACCATTTAATTTAGATTCCACTTGATTGCCCATTTCGTCCCAAAATACATAAACACCTTTTTCGACTAAAAATTGATATTTAGTAACGCCTAAATCTTTAAAACCTTGAACTACTTTAGGAAAATCTCCGGCGTTTTTTTCACTTGTTGCTGCTTGTAAAATTGTTTGCTCATTAATCATAACTAGTCTCCAATCATTTAGGTCTCCCTAAATTATACACGATTTCTAGTTAAATCTAAATAAGCGGCTTTTCTTCTTTGTATGTTTCAATTAATGCTTCTTCTAAATCATAGAGCGAATCATTGGTTTGATCTAACGTATAACCATGATCTAACGCAAAAATAATAATCGCATCCCGCCGATTTTTTGCATACAGAGGTGGATATTCTGTGTATTTTAGCAATCTACTTGCTTCTAAACCTGATAATTTGAATCCAAAAGAAAGAGCGATTGTCCGGTCGCGTGACGGCCTTCTAACGCCACTGAAAATTTGGTATCCATATGTTTCATGGAGTCTTGCCGCACGAATGACGCTTGCTTTGGTTAATTTTTTCTCCGCTAATAATTCTTTTAAATAGGTAACCATTTCGCTTGATTTAAATTCCGCCTCGTTTTCATCTAATACTTGGCGTAAATTGGTCGCTTTTTTTAATTCATGAAGTAATTTACTTGTCTCTTTTTCTCCATCCATAAGGCACACCCCCGACTGTTTTTTTCATTATAGCACGAAATATGTACCCGACTACTATGCTTCATGCTATAATTTTACTATAAAGTGTAGAAGGGATTTTTGATAAATGGGAGAAATGACACTCGCTTTTATAGAAGAACAATATAAAGAATTAGATAACCTAAATAATAAAGAGAACCCTGCTGTGCTAACCAGAAATACCTCAACGGGAGAACTATTTGTTCGGAAAATCATCCCAAGTAGTTTTGCGCCTGTAATCGAACAGCTTAAAAACTTATCTAGCAAATACTTACCGAAAATAGAAGCAATGATTCCAAATGGGAATCAATTAATTGTTTATGAAGAGTACATAAATGGAAAAAATTTAGCGGACTTAATGAAAGCAAATGCTACTTTTGATGCGGATGAAGTTACACGGCTAATGCTGATGTTGTCTGATGCACTTACAGAATTACACGCAAATGCGATTATTCACCGAGATATTAAGCCATCTAACATTATGATTTCTAGCGACGGCGTATTAAAATTAATTGATTTTGATGCATCACGTGTATTTGAAGTCGGCAAAAATCAAGACACCGTCAATCTCGGCACAATCGGTTATGCAGCCCCAGAACAATATGGCTACTCGCAAACAGATGCCCGGTCGGATATTTATAGTATCGGTGTTCTGATGCTGGAACTGCTACTTGGAAAAAATACTTTACCTGATAAAGAACAAGCTACCTCACTTGAAAAAATAGCGATGCAAGCAGCAGCCTTTGATCCTGAACAGCGTTATCAATCCATTCAAGATTTCAGAACAGCAGTCAAAAACGATTCACTTGGCCCAAGCTACGTCTCTGAATTGTCGGATTTCACCGAGTTAGATAATTTTTCTACTGAACCTGACTGGGAAAAGGTATCAGCGGATTACGAAAAAGACTTCATTCCATGGTATAAACATATTCCCGGCTTTAGAACAGGAACGCCTTGGAAAATGGTTGTTGGCGTATTAGGTTATATATTCTTGCTATTTGGTCTATTCACCCCGCCAACCGAGGGCGTCAAAATGTCGCCAATAGTAAACTTTTTTAATAATTTCTTCTTAATCGTTCCTGCATTTGTCATTTTTACTAATCTTTGTGGGATTTGGTCCAAATTGCCTTTACTTAAATCATCCTCTCCTAGTACAAGGAAAGCAGGCATTGTCATTTATATTATTGTTTGCATATCTATTTATGGTATTTATAATGAAATCTTTTCCTAGTCCTATGCCCACTGCATAGGACTTTTATTCTCTCCACATGGTCTAATAGAGACAGATAAAAAATGAAGGAGAGAAGAAAATGAAAAAATTGAAAAGCGTTTTACTATTAATGGGGATTGTTACTTTTGCCCTAGCACTAACTGCATGTGGTGGGACTGAGGATAAAGCAAGTACAGAAAAACCAGAAACAGCTAAAGCCGAGACGAAAAAGAAAGCAGATTCCAATGAACTTGGGGATTACAAAGTAGAAATCCTTAGCTCAGAAGTAGTGAAGGATTTATCAGGAAAAGATGCTATTGCAATCAAAACAAAATTCACGAACAACAGTAAAGAAAATATTTCTTTCATGGTAGCTATTGATCAACAAGCATTCCAAAATGGCACTCAATTAGATACAGCCATTGCAACAGATGGTGGCTTAGGTGGCGTTGATAAAGATGTGCAACCTGGAGGAACTTTAGAAGTAACAAGTACTTATACACTACAAGATACACAAAGTAAAGTCGATGTAGAAGCAAAAGAATTAATCAGCTTAAGCAAAAACTCTGTTAAAAAATCATTTGAATTAAAATAAGAATCAGCCGCAAACAATCATAGTTTGCGGCTTTTTCATTTAAAAACCTAATCTATTCTCAATACGACTTCGCAAGGAATCATTTTCACTAAATGAATCTCTAAGCTCTATCGCCTTTTTAGGATAATTGGTGATAATACCATCGACATTTTTTCGCAAATACATTTGCATTAGTTTTTCCTTATTTACCGTCCAAACAAAAACCATTTTGTTGTTTTGTTTAGCTTGCGTAAGTAATCGTTTGTTGATGGAAAAATCCTCTAAAACAATAAAATCAGCGGATGTTTTTGGTAAGTTTCCGATATTAAGTGCTAAAATAATGCCTGTTTTTAATGTAGGATCAGCTTGTTCTATTTTTTCAATAACAGGCTGATTCAACGATTGGACTAAATATTTATCGGTTACTTTTTCTTTTTTTAATAGCGCAACGAGTCGTTCTACCATGTCGCTTGATTCCCCGCCGTGCAACTTCACCTCAACTAGTAAGTCTATCTTATTCCGTTTCGCCGTCTTGATAATTTCATCGAAAGACGCTATATGAGAAGAATAGTCGCCACTACTCACTTTTGTTTGCTGCAATTCTTTTAAAGTCATATCTGCTACTCGCTTGGAGTTTCCAGCAAGCCTTCTTAATGTCATATCGTGGAAAACAACAAATTGATGATCTTTCGTTTCTTGAATATCAATTTCGCTATAATCTGCACCGGCCTTGGCAGCTGACTCAATGGCTTCCACCGTGTTCTCAACAGCATTCATCGTATCTCCACGGTGCGCAATTATTTTTGTGTTCGGCTCATATAAAGTTGCATTGACAGCATAAATATTAAAGCCGCTAAAAATAAGGAAAACGATAATTCCTACTAAGATAAATCGCTTTTTATGCGGAAACTGGTTACGTGACACAGAAGCTGGTTGCTCTTCTATTAGAAAAGCATTTTTCACTAATAATTGCGCAATGATTCCTTGGAAAAAACTTGCGGCAAAGAAACCGATCACTTGAAGAATGGTTAAAGTAATGCCCGCTACAACCATCGCAATTCCCGGATTTATTTTTTCTATTAAAAATAAAGGTAACATAATAAGTGTTGCGATAATAGAAACTAAAAAGCCAATCGCAACAATAATTAAAACCCATTTTAGTAGCATTCCAAATAAGCGTTTTTGCGGGTATTTCCAACTTTTTCGGATAGCGCCACTTATTTTGAGCGACTTGTCTTCAATAAAATACGGCAAAGCAAACACTAGTCTGGCGCTAATGTAGAAAATAATCGCGATTGTAATGACATAGAACCACATACCCGTCGTCGTTTTCATTAATTCATCTGTAATAAAATGTGGTAAATAAAGGTTCTCTGTGATTGAAATTGGTAACGATAGCCCAGCAATTGGCAAAAGCAAAAAGAAATATAGCAGAAAATAAATAGCTTGATAACTAAGGAAGTATTTCGCCTTTACATGCAGCCGCTGGATAATTTTAAATACAGTGTAGTTTTCTCCGCGTAGTTGATATATTGCCATTAATATGAAGAAACCTAGTTCGTAATAAACAAATAATAAAATGAGTAAAGCTAAAACTAGCAATAAAATAATGGCAACCGGACTTGAAAAAATCTCCCCAAGATTAGCATCTGTAATGCCTGGCACGCCAATAATCCGGAGAATAAAGAAAAAGAAATAATAAATAAATGGTCCAATAACAAATGCCTGTAAAATTGTTAATAATAACGTTACTTTGAGATAATCTGTCTTAAACTGATACAAAACTTTAAAACTATCTTTTAAATCGTTCATTTGCTTCTCCCTTTTTTTCGTTCTATTTTGAAGGCTTTATAGTTTATCCAAGAAGCAAATTTAGTTATAATTAATTCATAAAGTTAACTATTGAAACGAGGTGAAATGATGCATCCGATTGAACAATTGTTAGCAAATAAAAACATTACTGCCACGGATATCGAAACAACTACTCGCTTGAAACATGGCACTTTACAGAAACTTATCGACAAAGATATTCGCACTTCTGATATTAGTCTGCGCGTCCTCAGTCAAATGGCTATCTTTCTTAATACTGGCGCAGATATTGTCGCAAAACAACTTAGTGACATAGAAGTAGCGAATGACCATGCCTTTCTTATAGAAGACTGAAATCCCCGTTCCACCTTTTTTGCTATTATAGCCCATCTAACTTATTCCAGCAAACAACAAAAAAAGCTAGATGATAGCATCTAGCTTTCCGAAAATCTTATTTATTAAATGAAATGACTATTTTTCCAACCGCGTGGTGCGTTTCGCTTAATGCATGTGCATCGAAAACACCTTTTTCAGAGAATGGGAAAGTTGCTCCGACGATTGGTTTAACGGTTTTATTAGCGAGCAATTTGCCTAGTTCTTTCAGCTGTTCGCCGTTTGGTTGCAACCAAATTCCAGTTGCTGTTACATTTTTTTCTTTCGCACGTTCTTCATTTGAAATTCCAACGATACTAACTAAACGCCCTGTGCCTTCTTTTAATACGTCGTAACTATCTGTTTCTATTTGGCCACCCATTGTATCAAACACCACATCAATATCAGAAAGAACATCTTTAAAATTAACTTCTTTATAATCAATGACTTGGTCTGCTCCAAGTGATTTAAGTAGTTCATGGTTTTTCGCACTAGCTGTTGTAATCACTTCTGCTCCTGCATGTTTTGCAAGTTGGATTGCGAGTGTTCCAACGCCACCGGCACCAGCATGAATCAAGACTTTTTCACCTTTTTGTAATTTCGCGTGATCGAACAAAGCTTGCCATGCAGTTAAGCCTGCAAGTGGAATTGATGCTGCTTCATCAAAACTAATACCTTCTGGAAGTGGTGCAAGCAAGTGGTCATCAACTGCTGTATATTCAGCATACGTACCAAAACGCGTTGTTTCAGGGCGCGCGAATACTTCATCGCCGACTTTCCAATCTGTTACGCCTTCTCCAACTTCGGAAATAACACCCGCTACATCCCACCCTAAAATAATTGGGAATTCCCAGTCCATCATTTGTTTTAAGTATCCTTCACGTAGTTTCCAATCAATTGGGTTAATGGATGTCGCTGCTTCTTTGACAATCACTTGATTTTTACCCGCTTTTGGCATTGCTACTTCTTTTTCTTTTAATTCTTCTTTGCCACCATAATTTTCAATTACAACTGCTTTCATTTTAACTTCTCCTCCATTTTCTCTACATTATTCATCATTTTTGTGACTGATTTAAGTAACGCACTAACTTCTTCTTCTGAAAAGGCTTCTAGTGCCTCGTTCTGGAACTTTTCTTTTTCCAAAAGCAAAGTGGCTAATTCCGCCTCACCTGCTGATGTTAAAAATAAATACGTATAGCGTTTGTTTTCATCTTGCTTTTTCCGAACAATCAGCCCTTGCTCTTCCATTCGCTTCAAATGACGGGTAATACTCGCCGAATCAATATAAAGCTTTTCTCTTAACCGATTTTGACTTTGACCTGGTGTTTGTTGAATATGAAATAAAATCTCTACTTTCGTAAAACTCATATTCGTTTGTTGTTCAAATACATGGCTAATTTCCTTGGATAATAAGTGCATCCGATAAAGTAATTCTGATCGTTCTGTACATGGTTTCAGCTTTTTCACCTCCATAGTTGATACGTCAAATGATATATCAACTATTATACGCTTCCTTTTCAAAAGCACAAAATATCTGCTCAAACATTAGCGGCTAATTTTTTGTAAGCAATATACTTGCTGTTTGTCTTGAAAATGAGCTACACTTAATAGATAATTCAAAAAAAATGGAGGCAAGATGTAATGACAAACGTACTTTTCATCAAAGCAAATGGTTTACCTGCCGAACGCTCAGTCAGCGTGGCACTATATGAAATTTTTCTAACGGAGTACAAGAAATCCCATCCGGATGATAATGTAACAGAACTTGATTTATTTGAAGCGGATCTACCTTATTATGATGTAACAATGATGAGTGGATTACATAAAGAAGCAGCTGGAGAAACACTAAGCCCAGAAGAAAAACGCTTAGCTGATATTGCTAATAGCTACTTAGATCAATTTTTAGCAGCAGACAAAATCGTCATGGCGTTCCCACTTTGGAATTTCAGTATTCCAGCCCAATTTTTAACTTACTTATTCTATTTAAACCAAGCTGGTAAAACATTCAAATACACTGCAAACGGTCCTGTTGGCTTAGTAGCAGACAAAAAAATCGCCCTACTTAATGCTCGCGGCGGTATTTACTCTGATGGTCCAATGCAAAGCTTCGAAATGTCCTTAAGCTATGTCAAAAATGTATTAGCTCACTTCGGTATTTCTGAACCAGAAATGGTTATCGTCGAAGGCCACAATGCAAAACCTGATCAAGCCAAAGATATTATTTCAGCTGGAGCAAAAGAAGCAGTAGAATTAGCTAAAATCTTTTAATTATAAGTGAACCGTAAAGGAACTCAGCCTTCCTTTACGGTTCTTTTTTATGCCCAAAATTTAATTTTGTGCACATACAATTGTTTGAAACGCTTTTAAAAGAGGAAATGTGTTAAGACGCCCAGATGCTAATGTCATATGAGAGGATAATGTCAAAGGAGGTTACTACTTATGAAAAGAATGGGAATTAAGGTTGGTATATGCCTACTCTTAATTACGCCACTTTTAAGCCCTTTTAATGCACCTGTCACGGCAGAAGAAAATGTAGATGCACAAGCAGCTCAAGACATAGTAAATATTCCTGATCCAATATTAAAAAGTTATCTCAATGGACTTTTGGGACAGCCAAGCACGAGTGATATTACCGAAGAACAAATGGATACCATCACGGAAGTCAGAATTAATAATAATAACCTGGCTGATTTAACTGGCCTTGATTATGCCCATAATTTAACACTCCTACAACTCTCTGCTGCTAGTATTACTGATTATTCTATCGTAACAAAACTAGCCAATTTAACAACGCTTGACTTAACTGGGTATAGTTTAACATCCAGCTCTGTACCTGATTTAAACGGTTTACAAAAGCTTACAAGATTAACTTTTAATTCTAGTAGGCTTTCAAATAGTGATTTAACTAAATTTAATCAACTGCCTAATTTAACCTATTTGAATTTAGATAGAAGCAGTTCTATCAATGATGTGATGTCTCTAAAATCATTGCCCAATTTAGCTACATTGTCTATTCAATTCTGCGGTGTAAATGACTTTCGCGGTATCGATACTTTCCCGAGTTTAACCAATCTAGCCGCATATGGACAAAATGTGGGTAGTGCAGTGCCTATTGAAACTGATATTACTAGCGCGGATTTAAACTATAATAAAACAAACCAAACTATTTTTATTCCCTTTACATTAATGACTGGTCGTAGTATCAATTTTGACGGCGTACCATTCCCTTTCACAACTGATGCAAGTGATGCGAGCACCTACTTCACATTAAATAATCAGCAAATTGATGGTAGCCGCTTGACCATTGACGATAAGGGGATAACGGTTAGTGGGATTACCCCTGAATACCTCCGTACTATTACAAAGATGGAATATAATGCATTTTATAATAATCCCGCAGGAAGTTATGCTACACCACCAAATTTCACTTCCTATTATGTGTCCGGCGGTACTTATGACCAATTTTTTGATATTACTCAAGTTTTAGTTATTACAAATGATTCTGCTATAAATTACACTGAAAAAGCTACTGTTACCGAAGAACAATTTTTAACAGATATTCATGCCGAAACGGAAGACGGGACCCCAGTTACTAGTGATTTTAACATTGTGGTAGATTTTAGCAAACCTGGCGTGTATACAGTAACGCTTAATGCTACAAATGCAGACGGGCTTCAAGCTACACCTAAACAAGTAGCAGTCACTATTTTAGAAAAACCAGTAATTACTGCTGATAAAAGTATCAATTATAAAGTAGATAGTACAAAAACAGCGGAAGAATTTTTAACCGATATTTCAGCTAAAACTAGTGATGGCAGCGAAGTAACAAGTGATTTTGATAGCGTTGTTGATTTAACTAAGATTGGCACCTATAAAGTGACTTTAAATGCGGTAAGTGTCGACGGTATTGCAGCTGATCCGGTTACAGTGCTTGTCAATGTGGTCAGTAGCGAAGAACCTCCCACACCACCAAATCCAACACCTGATCCAGATAATCCAGCCGTAAATCCTTCTCAACCTACAAACGTGGATGGTACGACTTCACCTAATGCTTCAGGAGATAATGTCATTCTTCCATATACGGGAGATGAGAACCAAGCGACGACTGTATTAATCGGTATTATCCTCGCCGGAGTAGCTATCCTCTTTTTCCGGAAAAGAAAACATAGCTAAATAAAAAGAAGCCGCAACCTAATTTTAGGTCGCGGCTTCTTTATTTAGTTAGTTACTGTACCGTGAAATGCTCCCATACCGCCCATTACATTCGTTACGTCAAAACCTTCTGCGGCTAAAAATTGACTCGCGCGTTCAGAACGTCCACCCGCGTAACAAATAATCGTATAGGCTTTTTCTTTATCCAGTGTTGCTAATTTTTCTGGTAGTTCATTAATTGGAATATTTATCGCATCTGGAATATGTCCTTCAACAAAAGCATCTGCGTCTCTGACATCTAAGATATTATGTGGCGCTTTTTTTAAGTCTTGCTCTAAATCATTTGCCGTAATGGATTGATACATCTATTCTCACCTCTTCAATTTCTTCTTTATTAACCATAACGCCTAATCCCTCATCAAACAAATTTTCTGCTCAAAAAAAGACAATGCAGCGGGTGAGCCACATTGTCTTTTTAGATTTAAACTGCTTGAGCTCCTGTGAACTGACTATTGTAAAGGTCAGCGTAGAAGCCTTTTGCATCAAGTAGTTCTTGGTGCGTACCTTGTTCGATTACGCTACCGTGATTCATAACGAGAATTAAGTCCGCATCACGAATGGTTGAAAGTCTATGCGCAATCACAAAGCTTGTGCGCCCTTCCATCAAATTACCCATCGCAAGTTGAATATTTAATTCTGTACGAGTATCTACGCTAGAAGTCGCTTCATCTAGAATCAAGATAGATGGATCAGATAAAATCGCACGGGCAATCGTTAGTAATTGTTTTTGACCTTGCGAAATGTTAGAACCTTCTTCATTCAAGATAGTATCATAGCCATTTGGAAGTCGACGAATGAAATCATCTGCATATGCTGCTTTTGCTGCCCCGATAACTTCATCTTTCGTTGCGCCTTCGCGACCGTATGCAATATTGTCGGCAATTGTTCCGTTAAATAACCAAGTATCTTGTAATACCATTCCGAATTTTTCGCGGACAGCATCTTTGGTCATATCACGTGTATCAATACCTTTCATACGAATCTGGCCACCATCTACGTCATAGAAACGCATCAGCAAGTTGATTATCGTCGTTTTACCAGCACCAGTCGGACCAACAATTGCCACCATTTGACCTTCTTCTACATGAATATTTAAGTCAGTCATTAGTGGTTTATCCGGAGTGTAACCGAATTTCACGTGGTCGAATACAATACTGTGTTCTTCGCCAGCAACTTGATTAATATTTGCTGGAATTTCGTCTTTCTCTTCTTCTTCATCCATCATTTCAAAAACACGTTCTGCGGATGCAATAGTGGATTGAATAATATTAGCAATATTGGCCACACTTGAAATTGGCTGAGTAAACAATTGAACATATTGCGTAAATGATTGAATATCCCCAACTTGAAGTGTTCCATTAGTAACAAAAATACCACCGGCCACACAGACACCCACGTAACCTAAGTTACCAACAAATTGCATCACCGGCATCATAATCCCGGAAATAAATTGCGCTTTTTTCGCTGCTTTGAAATAATCTTCATTTACTTCATCAAATTTTACTAACGTTTTCTTTTCTTGACCAAAGGCTTTAATAATCGTTTGGCCACCGTAAGTTTCCTCTACAGTATCATTTAAAATACCTAGATTACGTTGTTGTGCGCCGAAGTAACGTTGTGATCTACCAGCAATAATGGCGACTAAAATAATACTTATTGGAACTGTCACTAAAACGATTAATGTCATTTGCCAGCTTATCGTTAGCATCATAATTAAGACACCAATCATTTGGACAATCGCTGTAATTGCTTGCGTTAGTGATTGTTGTAAAGTATTCGCGATGTTATCCATGTCATTTACTGAACGACTTAGAATATCACCGTTTGAGCGCGTATCATAATATTTCAGCGGCAGACGAGCCATTTTCGCCTTTAAATCTTTCCGCATATCATAAACAGTTCGTTGCGCAACACTTGACATGACGTATTGCTGAATGAAACTAAATAAGGAACTACCAAGGTATAAGACTAAAACAATCATTAATATATTGAAAATCTTATCGTTATCAATCCCAGCTGGACTCATAACACCTTTAAAAATTTCCGTTGTTGCTTTCCCTAATTCTTTCGGGCTAAAAATGTTAAAAATCGTGGATAAAATCGCAAAGATAAACACGACGATGATTGCGACAGAACGAGGTTTCATATAGCCAAGAAGCCGGAATAGTGTTTGTTTAAAGTTCTTTGGTTTGGCGGTCGTTTGCATTCTCATGCCACCACCTGGACCTGGACCACTCATGCGATTTCCTCCTCTGACAGCTGTGACCTCATAATTTCTTGATAAATTTGATTCGATTCTTTCAATTCTTCATGTGTTCCAATTCCGGCAATTTTACCTTCATTCATAACGATGATTTGGTCGGAATTGACAACGGAGGTAATTCGTTGTGCCACAATGAGTGTCACGGCTTCGGTTGTTTCAGCTTTCAAAGCCTCACGTAATTTAGCATCTGTTTTGAAATCGAGTGCCGAGAAACTATCATCAAAAATATAAATTTCTGGTTTTCTAATTAAAGAACGTGCGATGGAAAGACGTTGTTTTTGTCCTCCAGAGAAGTTGTTCCCGCCTTGTTCTACGCGGCTTCCTAAACCATTTGCAAGTTTAGATACAAAGTTTTCCGCTTGAGCTGTTCGAAGTGCTGCCCAAATTTCTTCGTCGGTTGCATCTTCTTTTCCGTAGCGCATATTAGAAGCAATCGTTCCTGTGAATAGAACTGCTTTTTGTGGCACAAGACCAATTTTTTGGCGCAAACTGGATTGATCCATTTCACGCACGTCAATTCCATTAATTTTTACAACACCACTTTCGACATCATAAAAACGTGGAATCATATTAATCAAAGTAGACTTACCAGCACCGGTACTTCCGATGATTGCAACTGTTTCACCAGCATTAGCTTCAAAAGTAATATCTTCAATCACTGGTTTTTCAGCGCCTTCATAGCGGAAAGTGACATTTTCAAAAGAAAGTTTCGCTGGTGGTGTACTTGTTTTTGGATTTTCTGGGTTAAGTATTTCTGCATTCATATCTAGCACTTCATTAATACGCTCAGCAGAAGCTCCAGCACGCGGAATCATAATAAATACAGCAGAAAGCATCATGAAGGACATCATGATTTGCATCGCGTATTGAATAAACGCCATCAAGTCCCCAACTTGCATATCACCATTGCCAATAAAAATCGAACCAATCCAGACAATCGCAATGGAAGTTAAGTTCATCAGTAGCATCATTAATGGACTCATAAGAGATAGCAGTCGATTAACTTTAATCGCCGTAGTAGCATAGTCAGCATTTGCTTCTTCAAATTTTTCGAGTTCATCTTCATTACGGTTAAAGGAACGCACAACTCGGATTCCTGTTAACCCTTCACGAATAACGCGGTTTAATTTGTCCATTTTCTTTTGGAGCGATTTAAACATCGGCATTGCTTTTCCGCCGAGAATAACTACTAATAGAAGTAGTAGCGGTAAAACAACGACAAAAATAAGTGATAATTTCGCGTCCCTGCCAACTGCCATAATAATACCGCCGAGTAGCATAATTGGCGCCATCACCATTAATCGCATCATCATATAAAGTACATTTTGGATTTGAACAACGTCATTTGTCGTTCTAGTAATCAAGGAAGAAGTTCCTACTTTATCAAATTCTTGTAAGGAAAAGTCCTCTACCTTTGTAAAAATTTTATCGCGTAAATCTTTCCCGAATCCCATCGAAATTCTGGATGCGAGATAAACGACGATAACCGACAAGATAACAGAAGCAAACGAGATTAAGAGCATCTGCATTCCAGTGCTCCAAATATAGTTTGTATCGCCTGTTACAACTCCTTTGTCGATAATGTTCGACATAAGCGTCGGTAAATAAAGCTGTCCAATGACTTGCCCGAAAGTAAGGACTAATACGGCCGTAATACTCAGCCAATAAGGTTTTAATCTTTTCATCAATTTCATCATTTGCGGTTTATGCCTCCTTATTTTCGGATTTTGTGTTTAAGTAATCTGTCAGTTTTTCTAGGAGTGTAATCAGTTTTTTCATATCGTCTTCGCCTAAAAACTCCTGCATATCTTCAAAACTAGTTTGAAATTCATCGAGCATTTTTTCTGACACGCCTGCTCCGACTTCTGTTAATTCCACATACATCGAGCGCTTATCTTCTGGGTTTTGAACACGTTTAATGAGTCCTTTTCCTTCCAAAGATTGAATCATTTGCGTGACGCTTGGTTTTGAAATTCTAAGCATGTGACCAAGATCGGAAACACGAATTTTTGGCCCTCTGCTTTTAAGCCCACGAGATAAAATAAAAATAAATCTTGTTTCGGATTTACTGTAACCCGGAATTTGGAAACTCTTTATTTCAGCATGCTTAAAATTCATGAAAGCCTTGATTACTGAGTGCCCCAAGTCTTGATTTTTCGAAGACATTTCTCCACTTCTTTCTATCATTTGATTAGTTTACCTAACTAATTATATGAGATATTCGATTTTTGTCAAGCAATATCTTGGAGCGATTTTGAAATTAATCTATACTTTTAACTTTAATTACCTTATAATGGCTTTAATTGTGTTAATGCGAAGGGAGGGAAATAAGTGAGTTCAGTACATAAAGTCGCCAGCATAAGTCTTTTTACGCTTGCTTGGCCGATTTTTCTAGAGCAATTTTTACGTCTGATGATTAGTTATATTGATGTCTTTATGTTGGGGCATTATTCAGATGATGCGGTAGCTGCGACAGGGGTAGCGAATCAGATTCTTGTTATTTCTATTATTATTTACGGCTTTATCAGTGTTGGCGTACAGATTATCGTTGCCCAAATGATTGGTGCCAAAAAACATAAAGAAATTGAAAATGTGATTACAAATGGCTTAGTGGTCGCTTTCTTAATTGGAATTGTGATGAGTATTATTTTCATTTTTATGTCGAAAAACTTCCTGACTTGGATGGGAATTGATCCTCATTTAGTTCAAGTTGGTGCGCCGTTTTTAGAAATTATCGGTGGAAGCTCGGTTGTTATTGCTATTCATGCTTCGATTTTGCCTATTCTCCGGGCGCATGGTTACGTAAGACAATCCATTCTTGTTCCTGTGACGATTAGCATTATCAATGTTGTCGGTAATTACTTATTCCTGTACGGCCCGCTTGCATACTTAGATTACGGGGTAGCAGGTGTTGGTATTTCCACCGCTGTCGCGAACTTCGTCGGAATGGGTCTAGCCATCTGGATGCTTCGAAAATATATCGGCTATACTTTCCATTTCAAAAAACTGGAGCAAGTTTCCAAAAAATTACTTTATTCGATTTTACGACTTGGCCTTCCCTCTGCTGGGGAAAATTTATCGTATGCCGGCTCGCAACTAGTTGTTACTGCGATTATTGCAATTCTTGGTACAGAGGCGCTTACCACAAAAGTTTATGCTTCGACGGTTAGCCAGTTTGTCGCACTCTTTGCTATCGCGCTCGGTCAGGCCTCTCAAATTATTATCGGTCGCGCGGTTGGTGCAAAAGAAATCGATAAAGCTTATAAGCAAGGTCTACGTAGTTGGAAGATTGGTTTGGTTGTCGCAATTGTGGTCAGCGTTTCGATTTACCTTTTCGCGGAACCGATTATGAGTCTATTTACTACCAATACCGAAATCATTGCGATGACGAAAGAATTGTTCTTACTTTCGATTTTCCTAGAACTTGGGCGTGCGACGAATATTATCATTATTAGCAGTCTTAACTCAACAGGCGATGTTCGTTTTCCATTTATATGCGGACTTATCGTTATGTGGATCGTTAGTTTGCCGTTCTCCTATGTACTTGGTATCTCTGCTGGTCTTGGGCTTGTAGGTGTTTGGCTCGCCTATATTATTGATGAAGGCGTTCGAGCCGTTCTAATGTACCGAAGATGGCGCAGTAAAGTTTGGTCCTTAAAATCAGTCATATAAAGAAACGTCTCTTTGATTTTTTCGAAGGGGCGTTTTTGTATATGACAAAACTGTCATCTTCCTCTGTATATCGTCACCTAATTCGATGGTTCCATTTCTCTTTCCCCGCTATACTAGACTTATAAACAAATGAGAGGATAGATGAGAAATGTTGGATAAAAAAATTATTAGTGCGCTTAGTTATTTCAGTCTTTTCTTTGCCCCGGTCATTACTCCCGCGATTATCTGGTGTACAACAAAAGATAAAGAAATTCGGCATCATGTAAGATGGGCACTCCTCACACAGACAACTTTTGTCGCTGGTGTAGTTGTAATGATTTTACTTTACAACAATGTTCCATTTAGTACCAATAGTGCAGATACCATTAACTTTCTTGCCTTAGCTACTGTATTTTTTATCGTTTTTCTAAATGTATCGATACTCATTTTCAACTTGATTCGGGGAATTACACGTATCGTAAAGCATAGTGACGATAATTGGGCTAGATGTTAAGCTAACTTCCTAATTTATGCTATAATATAGTGTACTTTAGGAGGTTTTTTTGATGCGTTTTATTATTGCTTATTTATCGATTTTTGTTTTAGGAATTTTTTCTGCGCTTTTAGTCGAAACAATCCTCTATGACAACGTTACACCACAGCTTGTGTTTTCAGCGATACTTTTTGCGGCTCCTGTAATTTTAGTTGCTTCTACGCTAGGTGAAATATTTTACGGATTTAGCAAAAAAGCTAGCTACTTCACATTTGCTATATGGGGCTTCGCTTACGGAGTTGTTGCAACGGTCATCATCTTAAGCATTATCCAAGTTTCTGGTATGCTCATTTCCGTTGGTGTATCTATCCTTGTTGGGATTATCATGGCGCTACTTGCTGTCATCTTCTTCTTTTTACGGGGCGGAAAACCTACTAGTGGAAAAGCCGCTACGAAATAAAAAAATGTCTATCCTAATTGATTCATTCAACTAGAATAGACATTTTTTTATTCTTCTTCAAACGCATGATGATTCAAATTAAAACGAATTGTTTCCAGTGGATAGCCGTAAAAATCCTCGGTAAATTCCTCTACTTGAACAAACCCTTTCGCCTTATAAAAATGAATCGCTGTTTCGTTTCCTTTTTCCACGTTAACGAACATTGGTAATGGCACGTGAAATAGAGTCATACCTACTTCTAAAAGCTCTGTACCAAGTCCGCGTTGTGTCACTTCTGGTAGTAAATAAAATGCTGCGAGTTCGCTCTTCCCCTTTTCAAGCTCGATAAAATTCGCAAATCCGATTACTTTGTCTGCTTGTTCCACAACAGCAAAAGGAGTCGCTGAAATACGATTATGAAGCGTCTCAACGTTATAAAACCTTTCCAAAAAATCGTCTTGTACATCGCCTGGAATTAAATCTTGATAGGTATGATGCCACGAAGTAATCGCTACATGCTGAATGGCTTCCGCATCCGAATTAGTTGCTTTCCTAATATGAAAATTCATCATCCATTCCCCTTTCACTTGCGCAAATTGATGAAACAGTTTATCTGACTTTACCCCTTTTTAACAAAAAGAATGCGCTAATTAAATAATTAGCGCACTGATTTTTTATTTTTCGATTTTAATATCTCCGGAACTTGTTTTTACCGTTACGCGATTATCCGTATTGGAATCACTTGTTGGTACTTTAATGCTACCAGAATTACTACTTGCTTCATAAATAGCTTTAAAATCACCTGGTAGTTCAAGTTCTACTTCACCAGAATCTGTATTGATTGCGATGTTTTTTACTTGTTTGATAAAAGCTACATCGATATCACCTGAGCTTGTTTTTGCTGTTACGTCATTCGTTATGCCTGCAAGTTCAATTGCTCCTGAGTTGGATTCCGCTTGTACTTTACCTTTTGTACTTGCATCAATGTCTCCGGAACTTGTTGTTAACACTGCTAGGTCGGTTACAGTGCCACTAGTCAACTCAATGTCTCCTGAATCGATGGCAATTTTAAGTTTCTTCGCTTTAACACCTGTAACATTCACATCGCCTGAACCACCATTTACTTCTAAATCACCTGTTAAATTAGTAAGGTCGGTCTGTCCAGAACCAGTTTCAACTGAGCTATTTGCTTTCATATTCGATAATTCCAAATCACCAGAAGAAGTAGCCATTTGAGCAGTATTTGCTTCCAAATTACTTACTTTTAACTCACCTGAGTTGGTAGAACTAACAAATTTCTTTACTTTAAAATCAGCTACATTGATATCTCCAGAATGAGATTTCACTTCTAAATCAGCTAATTTAGTATCTTTTGTTAAATAAACGGTTACTTTTTGTTGACCGTATGCGTATATTTTGCCAAAGCCGTTATACCAATCCTCTTCTTCAGGAACTGTAATATTAAAGGACGTTCCATCTTCCGAAACTGGATCTAATTTTTGAATGGCTTTTTTATCATTAGCAGAGTAATTACCTTTTAGTTCGATGTAATTTTTCCCATTTGTACTTTCTTTCCATTCAAACGTTACGTCGCGCTCAGAAGAAAAAGCAATGGAGTTAATATTTTCAGCTGATAAGTCCCACTGTTTTGTAAGTGGTTCACCTTTTTCTATCATATTACCTTTGTTCATCGTTAATGCTACGCCGATAGCACCGATAATAAAAAGTACCAACCCGGCGAAAAATAATTTTTTACTTAAGTGATGTTTATGCATTTCTTCCGCCTCCTTTAACCGCATATTTGTGCCATGCGATAATCGCTACTGTCGCTTTACTTGTAAGTTGTGTAAGCGCATTTGCCGCAAATAGAAGCATCAGTCCGAGACCGACAAGTCCAATAGAAACAAACATTTGATAAAACTCGAAATCAGCCCCAAATATAATTCCTACGCCAAGTATAACTGGTGATAGAAGGAACGCTCCTACTGTTGCCCAAAGTGAAATAACCAAAGACCACAGCGAAACCATAATTGGAATGATAAGACAAATATCTAAGAAAAATAATCCGACACCAATTAAAATTTGTTTGCTCACTGATCTATTTTCATTTTGATTTTTTCGCGGTACATAATAATAATCCGCTTCAGCAGGCTCTTCACGAAGGCCGCGTTCACTAATAATATCTGCGGCAATTTCTTCTGGCTTCCCAAGGTCAAAAACGATTTGCTCCTCGCTTTTCCCTGCTTCAATCCCATTTCTGAAATGCTCCTGATAGTCCGATAATAACTCTCTCCGTTCTTTCGGATCAAGCAATTCCAGTCGTTGGTTTAATTCATTGAGAAAATCTTGTTTATTCATTTACTGCATCCCCCTCTGTTAATAGCTTTGCCACACTGTCTGTAAAATTATTCCATTCAGAAATAAGTTCCTGCAAGTAAATTTCTCCTTTTACTGTCAGTTGATAATATTTTCTTGATGGACCTTCGTTTGATTCTACTAAATAAGTGGAACAATACTCTTCTTTTACTAATCTTCTAAGTACCGGATAAATAGCACCTTCAGCTACTTCAATATATTTAGACACTTGATTTGCTAATTCATAACCGTAACAATCTTTCTTTTGAATTAAAAATAAACAGCAAAGTTCTAACACACCTTTTTTGAACTGTGGGTTAACCTCCATGCTAACTCCTCCATTCTGTTAAATTGCACACTAGTATTAAGTAACCACTACTATATATCGTTCACTACTACTATAGTTTAACATACACTAGTGTTCATTGCAAGGTACTGATTAAAAAAAACTAGTATTGTTTTTTTAGAAAATAAATGTTAACCTATTTTAGTAATAAGTTTACATTAAGGAGAGATATGTTTATGCGCGATCAGAAATTGAAATTTTTAGTTGTTGATGCTTTATTCGCAGTCATCATTGCTTTACTTGCACAAGTTGCTATCCCACTTGGTCCAATCCCACTTACTGGGCAGACATTTGCCATTGGTTTAGCTGCAACCATTCTTGGAGCTCGTCATGGTACAATATCTGTTTTAGTTTACATTGTTCTTGGCGCTGTGGGTATTCCTGTTTTCCAAGGTATGACAGCAGGAATTGGAATTATTTTTGGACCAACCGGCGGATTTATTATTGGATTTATTTTTAATGCATTACTTACAGGCTGGTTACTCGAAAAGACAAAATTTACTGTTCCCTATGCAATTGTGGCGAACATCTTAGGTGCGATTGTCACCCTTATTTTCGGCGTTTTGTGGCTCAAAGTCAGCACCGGACTTGACTGGTCAGCTGCCTTTTTAACAGGCATGGTTCCTTTCATTATTCCCGGCATTATCAAAGCGGTTTTTGCGGCGTTATTAGGTGTTCTCATTCGTGATCGTTTGATTAAAGCCAAATTACTTCGAGCATCCTAAGTCCCATTAATACACATTTTGAGTCTTCTCCTATATAATGATAATGATTAACACTGAGAAAAGGGGACTCGGTATATGTCATTACTGAATGAGGAAAATAGCTTTTACAACGTAGATTTACTCAATTTATTAAAAGATTCTAGTGAAGCAGTTCTTCCATATAAAAGAATTCGCTTTAGGCGCAACCAACAGATTTTAGCTGAAGGTGCGGAAACTGATTATTTCTACATCATTGAAGATGGTGTCGTTTCTATGAGTAAAAATACTTGTAAAGAAGATAGTATCATTAGCTTCCTAGGTAAACAAGATTGTATCAGCCCGCTTACACTTCTTGGTGGCGCAAAATCACCAGCAAATTACACAACGATAAGTGAAGTGAGTGTTTATCAATTTGAACGTAAATATGTTCTTAATAAATTCTTAAGTTCACCAGATGTTTTTTGGCAGATGAATGCACTTATGCAAAGTATGGTTACACCAATGTTAGAACGGGAAGGTTACGTTAATTTACCTTCTAGCGAGAAAGTTTTAGCGGGATTAATTGCTTGTGGGGAGAGATTTGGAAGAATCGAGTCGGATGGTTCTTGTTTGATTCCCTATTATTTCACCCAAAAAATCTTGGGAAATTATCTAAATTTAGCTCGAGCTTACGTTGCAACTAACCTACGAAAGCTAGAAGAAGATGGAATTATTTCGCTTTCGCCAAAACCTTGGCGTGTAACTGATTTCGAGAATCGAAAACAAAACCTAAGCAATACATATAAATAGTTTTAAAGCCGCATATTTTATATTATGCGGCTTTTTTATGTTAACTACAAAACAAGTAAATATTAGCTGATTAATTTTCATCATTGTATTTTCTGACACAATTGTAATTTTTTTGTAATTTTTTGTAAAATAAATTTAATATCGTCTTTCACAAAGTTAAATAATATTGTATAATTAATTTGCAATATAAAATAAAAAAAAGAAATTGGGGATATGGAATGAAAAACATCAAAAAAAGGTTAATTGTAATTTTAGCATTTGGACTAGTTTTATCGATTAGCACTCCCGTTTTGGCTACAGAATTCGGAGAACAAAATGAATCAACAACAGAATCAGCTCCACCAACAGAAACTTCTACAAAAAACAATTCGATTGAAGAACAAAAATCTAAAAAAGAACTTTTAAAAGCCAGCGCAAATGCAGTAGTTGGAAAAACAAACCTTTCTTTTAAAATTGGAGATACACCCACTGCACAAGATTTTGTAACAGTCAATGACGATTCAAATAATCCAACATTTACTTTTAAAAACGGACAACCTGTAACGAATGCACCTGGAAACTACTCAATAAAGATTAACGTGACTTTCGATGATAATACTTCTACGGATATAACAGTTAACTACATAGTAAAAGAAGCCGCACCACTTGCAACGTTAAAAACAACAACACCTGTGATTGAATTAGGCTCCAAACCAACACCGAATCAATTCGCAACACCTGCCGCAGGAGCAAAATTAAGCTTTAAATCCGGAGTGCCTTCTACCAAAAAAACTGGTACTTTTACAACAACAATAATAGCTACGAAAGATGGAAAAACTAGTGAATTAATAGTTACTTACAAAGTTCTAGATCAAGAGCCGCCGACGATTAGTGTTAATCCAGACGACTATCCATTTGTTATCAAAGGAGAAACTATAACGCCCTCTACATTTGTAACAGCTACTGATAACTCGGGTAAAGTTACTTTAACTTTTAAACCTGGATATGAACCAACATATTCTCGACTTGGTATGCATACCTTTGTTGTTATCGCAACAGATCCATCGGGAAATACATCAGAGTTTTCTTCTTACTACGTTATCGTAAGTGATAAGCCTACACTTAAAGCACCTACTCTTGATTTGAAAAGAAGTACACCTTCCATTCTATACGGAGTTACTATGCCTAACTTAGGCGTAATCGCAGAAGATGAGGACGAAAATTTGATTGGATGGTCTATAGAAGATGAAAAAGGAAACTTCACCATTACATTCGAAACACCTTTACAACCAGGTGATATATTCGCTTTATATAGCAGTACTGAAGTAGAATACAGCGAAAAAACCTACTATATTTATGACCCAGAAACGTTGAAAATTAGAGAACTATATGAATCACCCTCTGAAGTAAAAACGATAAATACTAAGAAGAGCAATACTAATGAAACCAAAAAAATTATTCCGAAAACCGGTGATACTAATTCAATCTCATTAACATTGATTGGACTTATTTTAGGCGGCAGTTCAGTAATAATTTTACGAAAAAAATAACAAAAAAAAAGTGAAACCAATTGTATAAATTGGTTTCACTTTTTTATTAACTATTTTTACCAATAAAGAAGAATGTTGCGATTGCACCGATACCTTGGACGATGAAGAAAATCGCAACGACAAGTACGATACCAATTGCGGAAACAACTGGATTGAATAGAGCGATAAAACCAACAATAATGCCGATAATACCGATTGTTAAAATCCAGCCCCATCCTTGAACATTGTTTTGTTTAGCAGTGAATGCGCCAATTGTACGCATAATACCAGCAAATAATACCCACATACCGAAAAGTAATACGAGTGTTAAAGTTCCGTCAAATTCATTAAATAATAGCAAGAAACCTAGTAAGATGGATAAAATCCCGTCAGCTAGCACCCAACCAGAAACATTTTGTGTTTTTCTGTCTGAAAAGTAAGAGATTGTGTGGAAAATACCAGAAATCAGTAATAAGAAACCGAACATTAATGTCGAGGTTAATAATGAAATTCCTGGATGGAATAAGAACCAAATCCCAAGTATAATCATTGCAATCCCCGCTAATAAAACAAGAATTCGTGTAAAAGTCTTCATTTTTATTTCAACTCCCCTTTGTTTTTTTCTAACTTAACCCCATTTTTAATGAAATATAATTAGTCTTAACTATAATAGCCTAAAAAATGGATTTAAAACCTTTTAAAAAAAATTTATCGGCGCGAAAAAACAGAGTTGTCACAAAAACCTTGAAAAACTTACCAATTTCAGACTTTTTCAATAGATAGTTGACAATTTATAGCATCCAGCGTAATATATAACTTAATTTAATAGTATTTTCTTATCACGAAAGGTGGAGGGACTGGCCCTTTGAAGCCTTAGCAACCGGAATTTATTTTCACGGTGCTAATTCCAGCAGTATATTCTGAAAGATAAGTCGGAAATCCAAGTTTAGGAAACTCTATCCTCTCTGGCGGCTTATATACTGCTAGGGAGGTTTTTTGATGGAAATTACTGATAAATACATATTAAAGAGGAGTGGATTTTATGAGTAATGAGTATAAATTCGAAACAATTCAAGTACACGGCGGACATACACCGGACGGAGATACGCATTCCAGAGCCGTACCAATTTATCAAACGACGTCATACACATTTGATAGCCCGGAACATGCCGCAGCCTTATTTGGTTTACAAGAAACTGGAAATATTTATACGCGAATTATGAATCCGACTACAGCTGTTTTAGAAGAACGGTTAACGCTACTTGAAGGCGGTATTGGTGCGGTTGCAACTGCTTCTGGGATGGCTGCTATTACTTACTCTATTTTAAATATTGCTGGTTCCGGAGATCACATCGTCGCAGCCGCAACACTCTATGGCGGAACGCACACGCTGTTTTCCCATACGTTTAAAACTTTTGGGATTGACGTAACGTTTGTTGACCCTAATGAACCTGAAAATTTTGAAAAAGCGATTAAAGATAATACGAAAGCTGTTTTCATAGAAACAATTGGGAATCCTGATATTAATATTGTCGATATCGAAAAAGTAGCAGAAATTGCGCACGCATCCGATATCCCGCTCATCGTTGACAACACATTCGCGACCGCTTATTTGAATCGCCCGTTTGATTTTGGTGCAGATATCGTCGTTTACTCGGCAACAAAATTCATTGGTGGTCACGGGGTTGCAATTGGTGGCGCGGTTATTGACTCAGGTAAATTTAACTGGGCAAATGGCAAATTTCCAAAGCTAGTGGTGCCAGATGATAGCTACAACGGTCTGTCTTATACAAATGACGTTGGCGCGGCGGCTTATATTACCAAACTACGCGTCTCACTCCTTCGTGACACTGGCGCAGCACTTTCTCCGTTCAACGCTTTCTTACTCATTTTAGGCTTAGAAACGCTATCCTTACGCCTTGAACAACATGTCAAAAATGCGAAACAAGTTGCCAATTTCTTAAATGACCATCCAAAAGTAGCTTGGGTGAATTATCCAGGTTTGAGCGACAACAAATACCACGAATTAGCCCAAAAATATTTACCAAAAGGACCTGGCTCCATTTTCACATTTGGGGTTAAAGGTGGCTACGAGGCTGGTAAAAAAGTGATTGAATCCGTGGAATTATTCTCGCATTTAGCGAATGTTGGTGATGCAAAATCGCTTATCATCCATCCAGCATCCACGACCCATCAACAACTAAGCGAAGAACAACAACTAACAGCTGGCGTGAAACCAGAGTCCATTCGCCTATCTATCGGAATCGAAAATGCCGATGATATTATCCAAGATTTAACGAAAGCATTAGAGCAAATTTAGGAGGAAGTGAAGAGAAGTGACCTTACAACAAAAAGAACTATTTCAAAAAAGTCCTCTTCTACTTGAAAATGGAGAAACATTAAGCCCTGTTTTAGTCGGCTATGAAACATACGGGACACTTTCTGAATCACGCGATAATTGCATTTTATTAGAACACGCACTCACTGGGACGGCACATGCGGCGAAACATTTTGAGAGTGATGCGCCTGGTTGGTGGGATGATTACATTGGTCCGGGGAAAACGATTGATACGGACAAATATTTTCTTGTTTGCACTAATGTGTTTGGTGGTTGTAGTGGCACGACTGGACCTTCTTCGATTAATCCAAAAACTGGCGAGCCTTTCCGCTTACAGTTTCCAGGTTTTTCGATTAAAGATATTATTAAAGTGCAGCGTGAACTTTTGGAGCAGCTTGAGGTTACGCGGATTGTTTCGGTGATTGGCGGATCGATGGGTGGTATGCAGGCGACGGAATGGGCGATTGATTATGCCGATATTACGGATAGCATTATCAATATCGCCTCCCCGCTTGCTGCTGGACCTGATGCGATTGGTTACAACTTGATTATGCGCATGGCGATTTTGAACGACCCTGACTTTAATGGCGGCAACTATGTTGGTCAACCTGAGGGCGGACTTGCTACTGCGCGAATGGTTGGGATGATGACTTACCGGACGAGCGAACTTTTCTCGAAACGCTTTGAACGGTTCACAGTAGCCGAATCCTCCCCTGCCGCTTTTTCAAAAGAGCATTTTCAAATCGAGTCGTATTTACAATATCAAGGGGATACTTTTGTCGAGCGCTTTGACGCGAATAGTTATCTATATTTAACAAAGGCGATTGATTTATTTGACGTTACGGCTCCTGCGAAAGATGATTTACCCGCTTTTTCAAAAATTAAAATTCCTTATTTGCTCATTGGCATCACAACCGATCAACTTTTCCGAATTCATGATTTGCGCCGTGGTTATGAGCTTTTAAAAGAATGGGATGTGCCGGTTACTTATCATGAAGTGGCCTCCGAATACGGTCATGACGCTTTTCTAGTCGAAAAAGAAGTCCCGAAATTCGAACCGCTCATTCGGTCATTTTTAAGTAATTTACCTGTTAAAAGTATATAAAAAAAGAGACCTCGGAAAATTTCTGAGGTCTCTTTTTTATTAGTCTTTGTAAATTGATTTCGTTCGGTTAAGCCAAGCATAGCCGAGTCCGATAACGAGGCCACCACCTACAAAATTCCCAAGTAAAGCAAGTACTAAATTGACGGTCACATTGCCCGCTGTCATTGCAGCAAGTGTTCCACCAGAAGCGAAAAATGCTAATGAGAAAGATGAGAAGTTGGCGATAACGTGCTCAAATCCTAAGAATGCAAAGATGAAAATAATGAAAATCATCGCAATGACTTTACCAGCATCATCTTTCATTCGAAGTGTACAAAGCACGGCCGTATTTACAACAATATTGGCGAAAATACCTTCTACAAAAATTTGTAGTGGCGCTTTTTCAAGCTTACCGCTAACAGCAGTAAATAAGAAATGGTCAGCAGGTAAATTATGGAAAACAGATGTTAGGGAAACTAAGTACCCAGCAAGAATTCCACCCAATAAATTACAAACAATACATAAAAGCAAAATTTGTAATGCTTTTCCTGGTTTAACAATTTTTTGATAAACACCAGTTGTCATATACATCATGTTAGAAGTACCAAGCTCAGCATTCATATAAATAATCATAACGAGCGACCAGCTAAACATAAATGCATACGTGATTTTACCAAGTCCTGGAGCGAAATGATCGACTTTATCACCAATCATTACAGCGACCGCAGTCCCTAGTGTCAAGAATAAACATGCTAACATCGCGCGCACGATATAACGAAGAATACTATTATTTACTAAATCAATTTTTTTGCGCGTACTATAATCAATTTTCTGCATTAATGGACTACTTTCCACATCCAAATTATTTCATCTCCAAACAAAAAATTTTCTTGTGAAATTCACAACTTGTTTATTGTAGCATGTTTTTAATTTGATGCAAATAGTTTTCAGAAAATAAAAATGAGTTAAGCGTTACCATATTGAATTTTTTTCTATCTTGGTGTTTTATGTTGTTAATTTCCCCGTTTTATTTATCTTAAAACAAAAATAGGGTTTATCCTAAAATTTTATTTCCTCCAACGCTAATATTTTCGAAGTTCATTTTTTTCAGGAGTTTTTTTGCTTGCTCAGTACACATGAACCAATTTCTTTCATAGCCATCTTGCTCTTCTATTACCGTAAAAAAATCAGAAGTAATTTCATCCGGCTGGCAAACATCTATATATACATCTGAAAAGAGGTGGACAATATCGAACTCTTTTTCAGGTAACCATTTCGCTCGCGTTTTTCCGTCATTTGATGTATCGGCTAACGGATTTTCACGCCACTCAATTTCAGTCATTTTCAACCCGCTGAATGTCGCTATTAATTGCGTGGCAATATCTCGTTGTGTAAAAACGCCTTCTTGTAGAGATGAATTGACACTATGGACTGGAATAAAATCGCCAATTTTGGAACCAATCACACCAAAAACGCATTCATGCGACCACATCGCTCCCGTTTTCTTGCTAGTTAAAGGTTTTACTGGCATATCCTTGCCTACCCATGTAGTAGCTATCGTAGCATATCCATCCTCATTCTTAGCTGATTTTACCTCTATGTAACAAGCTTTTACGGACATTCGATTTCTCCTTTTACACAAGATTTTAAAACAATGAGTATAATATCAGCAATGTACCATATTAATATGATTAAATCAATCATGCTTCTACGTAAAAAGACAGAGGCTCTAAACGCCTCTGTCTTCGTATGAAAATTATTTTTCATTACGAGTTTTATTATTGTCCTCGTTTGAAATATTTTTATTTACTAAACCAATGTTTTTTAGCAGAATCTTTTGCTTTTCCTTCTGTTTCTTGTGCGCTTTTGATTTCTTGAGCTACGATAGCTTCATCCATACGTTGCACACGGCCGTGTAATTCATCCATTGCTACGTCGTTTACATTTGCTAATTCTTGTTCTGTCGCAATAAGGATAACACCTGTTGAACCTTCAGGAATTGTTTTTAATGTTCTTTCAAATACATTTAAAGCATCTTTCACTTCGCCAGCATCCCGCATGGAACCAACGATTGCGCCGACCATCCAACCAATTAAAATACCAAATGGGCCGCCTAAAATACCAATTAACATACCAATAAGGCTATCTTTCATATTTTTATCGGCACCAGTAAAATCAAGAAAATCTTGTGCAACAAGTTTATTTCCTGGCTCATGTTTTACAACCGCCATTTGATAACCAATAATTTTGCGTTCTTGGTGCAATCTTTTCATTTCAGAAAAAGCTTGGTAAGAAATGCTTTCTTCATCGAAATTCATAATTAACACTGTTTTTTCTTTTTTCATCTGTTGTACCCCTCTCGCCTCATAAAGTATTATATTCAGATACTATTTATCGTACCTATCTTTATTCTACTCGCTCTATCATACAAATAGCAATTAATAGCATTAGCAAGATAAAATCACTACTTTTTACAGACCTTTTTTACCAATAAATGGGAAAAATTTTGACGTTTTGTTCGCATATGCTTGAAAATCTGCTCTATCTCGATATTTTTTTTCAAGTAACGGAACGCCGGAAACAAATAGTAATAATAAAGTGATAACAATCGGGCTAGTAATCAGCCACAGATCGGTTAATTGTGTATAAGCAACTAAAAATACACCCCACCAGCTAAGTGCTTCACCAAAATAATTTGGATGCCGTGTAACTGACCAAAAACCAGTTGTTAATAATTTTCCTTTATTGGCTGGATTTTTCTTGAAGTTTTCTAATTGCAAATCGCCACCGACTTCAAAAATAAAGCCAATAATCCAGATAACAATACCAAGGATTTGCCACCAAGCGAATGTCGCTGTTTCATTAGCAAAACTATGTGTAATCGGCAAAGCAATAATAAATAATAAAACACCTTGCAACACGAAGACATTTAAGAAGGCTTTCAAATTAACTAATGTCGTTCCCCAGCGTTTGCGCATATTAACGTAGCGATAATCTTCTGGTTTGTTCCAATTCCGGCGCGCTAAATGCCAAAACAAACGGACACCCCAAATCGTCACTAAAACAAGAATGGTTATACTTTGTGCTGTCATGCTAAATGTCGTTAAAAATCCAGTCCATGCTACAACAACAAAGCCGCCACCCCACGCAATATCAACGAGCGAATATTTTCCTTTTATTTTTGAAATAATAAACCAGAGTATAAAGTAAACAAGTAAAGCGAGTGCTACTGTCCAATACATCATATCGTTCCCTCCTTTTTAATCCCCGCGACTGCGACACTTCCGAGTCCAGCACTAATCGCAATGGCTGCCGAACTATCCACTAAGTAGCTGATTTTCCCCGTTTCTTTTTCAAGTTGCTTCTGCCAAATTGCCGCGGTGTCTCTTGAAGAAACATGTGTAATCGCCAGCTCTTTCAGCTGTAATTTTGCTATTTTTTTAATGATTTTTTTCATGCTTTGTTTTTGACTAAACGATACGCCTATCAATTTGCCATCCCCGGATTCGTCCAAACTCACAATCGGGTAGAGTGATAATTTCTGTGCAAACTTTCCTAACACCCGCGGAATTCTGCCAGACTGCACCATCGGCGACAAATCTGCAACCGCCACATAAATAAAGGTCCGCTCAATCATTTGTTCCACTTCAGGATAAATAGATTCCCATGATTTACCTGATTCCACTAGTTCTACTGCTTGTTTCACTAAAATTCCTTGCGCGACCGAATTTAATTTAGAGTCAATTACACGTATCCAGTCCGAGGACAACTCCCGCGCTTTTATCCGCTGTTTGATTAATTGATAAGTTCCGCTTAATTTCGCCGCAACAGAGATAACAAGCACATGTTCATATTTATTTTCTAAAAATGATAATAAGGCATCGACCGTTCGAATTGTTGGCTGGGCTGTACTCATTTTCGTTTGTTTTCTTAATTTTTCTTGCATCATGTCCGGGCCAACCGTCAATTTATCAAGAAAATTCTCTTCTCCAGCTAAAATATTCATCGGTAATACATGTACTTGGTGTTCCAGTAAAAATGCTTCTGGTAAATCGGCTATCGAATCGGTCACTATAGCAATCTTTGCGCGAGGCTTTTTTGTGACTTCATATTGCAGACGCATATCATCTACTTTTTGATACGTCATCACGCCGTATGCTGCCATGAGGCTTAAAACTTCTTTTGGTTCATTTGTGTGGATATGGATTTTTATTTGTTTCTCATTACCTGCAATTACTAAGGAATCCCCTTTAGATGCGAGAATTTCCTGTAAATGTTGATGTGAGATAGTTGCTTGTTTGATAATAAATTCCGAGCAATAACGATATTTCGGCTCGCTTGTTTCAACATGCCTATGTTCCGCTGTTTGCTCTACTTCCGTAAAACGAACGGGTGCAGAAACCGCTTTACCACAATAAGCATTTGTAAGCCCGGCGATAAAGTAATAAAACCCTTTCGCACCAGAATCCACCAACCTATTTTTCCGTAAAATCGGCATTTGAAATTCTGTATTAATCAAGGCTTTCTCCGCAACTATTTGTGCATTTAAAAGCGATTGTTGGAAAGAACGCTCCTGCCCATACGTCCCAGCAAGCTCCTCTGACCATGCCTTCATCACAGACAAAATAGTCCCTTCTTTTGGATCCAACAAGGCATCATAAGCTTTATGCACCGCATTTTGAAAAGCTTGAACTAATCCATCAAAAGTCGATTCAAGGTGGTGATAACTTTCCGCAACAGCATTTAAGTATTGCGCAAAAATCATCCCTGAATTGCCTCGAGCACCAATGAGCGCCGCGCTAGCTACTTCCTCTAGCAATTCCTTCGTTGAATATTCTCTCGGGGAAACATGATCAATTATCGCTTGCATTAAAGAAGCTAAATTACTCCCCGTATCCCCATCTGCTACGGGAAAAACATTTATTCGATTAAGCTCGTCTTTTTTACTAATTACTTCAGCCGCTCCGTTTAGCATACTTTGTAATAGACGTTTGCTTTCAGACTCCATCATTAGGAACCTGCTCCCGAGAAGAAATGCAGATTAATAAAGTAAACAATCACCGAAGTCACAGTCGTCACAGCCGTTCCCCAAACGAGATCAATTATGGTCATCGTAATCGGCCAATCTTTAAGTGTCGCCAAGTTCGTCAAATCATACGTCGCATAACAAACTAGACCAAATAAGGCGCCTGCTAAAATGGTGTAACCTAAACTTCCTTTTTCTGTCCCAGGAAGTAAAACGAAGAAGGTAACACCAACGACATAAATAAAGTAAAAAATAACTGCTGGAGCAAGTTTTACATCCCCCATTAAATCCCCAATAAATTGTTGATACATTTTTTTAGAAGCTACGAGTAACCAAAAAAGATCAAAAATCAAGAAAACTACTGCACTCGTTAGAAATAGCTTTAAAAATTGCGCCATTGTGATTCCCCCTTATCACTTGATAAATGAATTTTAACATACCCAGGTTCTTACTCCTAGAAGGTTGCTCAAGACTCATTCTTTGTGAATACTGCCACAAAAAAGTCAACCATTTAATTAAATGATTGACTCATTATCTATATATTTCCCCTAGAATGCTCTTTGCTAAACTCGTAGCGTGCAATGGCTAATTTACGCCGTTCTTTATGGTCAATTAAAGGGAATGGATAGTCTTTTCCTAATACCAAACCATACTCTTTCTGCTCTGTTTCTGACATTTTTTCAGGTTGATGAATATATTTATCAGGTAGATTCGCTAACTCTTTTACATATTTTCGAATAAATTTCGCAGTTGGATCAAATTTTTGTGATTGTGTCGTTGGGTTGAAAATCCTAAAGTATGGCACCGCATCTGTTCCAGTCGAAGCCGCCCATTGCCAGCCACCAATATTACTCGCAGGATCATAATCAATCAGCATTTGTTGAAAATATTTTTCGCCAAAACGCCAATCAATCAGCAAATCTTTTGTTAAAAAGGACGCTGTAATCATTCTTAGTCGATTATGCATCCAACCAGTTTCTTTCAGCTGGCGCATCGCTGCATCAACGAGCGGGAAACCAGTCTTCCCTTCTTGCCACGCTTTGAAAAATTCGCGGTTGTTTTCCCATTCAATAAAACGATAATTTTCTTGGATAGGCTCGTTTTTTTGGTTAGGAAAAGAAACGTAAATCATATTATAAAAGTCGCGCCAACAAAGTTCTTTTTCAAATGTAGCTCGTCCTTCTGTTGCTTTTGTTTCTTGAAGTGCCTGCCAAACCGTCCGAATCGAGATTTCTCCCGTCCGTAAATAACGTGATAAATGACTTGTTTTATCCAGTTCTGGGAAATCTCTCGCTTTGTCATAGTCAGCAATATCGTGTTTAATAAAATTCGCAAGTCTCGTATTCGCTGCTCGTTCACCAGAATCTAATATCGGCAAATCGCAAGTCATTTCCGCAAACTGTTCTTCGTATTTCGGAAACAAACTTTCTTTCCGGATATTCTCTGGCTTTAAAGTCACTTTGAACGGTGTTTCTTTTATTTCTTCGCGCCATTTTTTATAGTAAGGGGTAAAAATTTTATAGTATTCTGTGGGAGATTTCTTTACTTCTTCCGCTGAATGAAGATAGCTGTCGTGGAAGGATTGAACCTCGATTTTTTGTTCGTCAAAGAAAGCTTGCGCCGCCTCGTCCCGCTTTGCTCCGTATCCTGTTTCATCACGGTTGAAATAAACTTTATCCCAGCTTGGTAGCGTATCTTTTAATTGTTGGAAGCATTCTATCGGTTCACCAAACATGATTTGTACATGTGCAGTTTTATCGATTTCTTGCTTAAAATGAGCCACACTAGCAAAAAAAGCTTGGTGGCTAGGACTTCCTGTGATGAACTGTGCTGGATTTACTTGAAATAACAAAAGCAAATCGTCCTCTTTACAGGCATGATAGAGGGCTTTATTATCATTTACTCGAAGATCTCTCCGAAACCACATTACCGAAGTCATTTTCTTCCACCTTTCGCAAATTACTTAACGCTATTATACGAGAAACTAGTGTATTTAGAAAACAATGGGCTTATAACATGAAAAAAACCTGTTAACTTTTGCTAACAGGTTTTTACGGAGCATCCGTCAGAGTCCACTCGATTGTCGTTTCATAGCTTTCATCCACATAGGCCTCTGCTGCATCAACTTCCACCAAAATCCCTTGGTCGTCTGCCCATTCTATCGGAACAATCATCTCACTAGCTGACTGTGATTCAAAAATGGTGATTGGTTCATCGGAAAGAATTTTTTTCGCTCCAGTATTATCAATAAAAATGAGCCCATTTGGCAAAGTATGTGCCGAATTTGTCGTGGATGTCAGCGGTGATTTAACGGTCGCTGTTACGCTAAATTTGCCGCCTGAGCCTCTTGAATCAAGCACAGATAAATCAAAGTCAGCGTTTCGTTTTGCGATATTTTTTTGTTGATTAAGTTCCATTGTTTCGAAGGAAATCGTTTCTGGCACATGATTAAATTTGAGCTCACCTGTTACCTGAATCGCAATCTCTTTCGTTAATTCGCCAATTTGTATCGTTGCCGCATAGGTGCCTGTCTCTTTTTTCAAATTGGTGCTAGCTACTTTCAACTCCGCGCTTAAGTCCTCACCAGTTTCGATATTGAAAGCTTTTGCACCCGATTTGTTTAAAATGAATTGCTCCAGTTCGGCATCATTGAGCTCGATAATATCTTTTACATTTACCGAAAAGTCCGCCGCTCGTAATGCTTTACCGTCTTGAATCTCTGTTTCATCATCTTTAATAAAAACGGGTACACGGATATCCACGTAATTTTGTGCCTTATCTTCTAAACGAACAATGGCTTCTGCGGGTCCAAAAACACTGGTGTCCGGTGCACTTTGCAAAGTAGTTGTAATTCCCGCTCCAGACGTATTATCGGAATGATCATAGATATTAGTTACTAATTCGGATACATCTGGAAAGGGATCTCCAAGTTGGATAATTTGAGTAACGGCCTCCCCACTTGGCGGAGTCACGTCTTCTACAGTTATATCGTCTAATGTTATCCTTTTTTGGTCTTGTTTAATGGTTGTAGTCAATTTAATGTAAGGCTTGATAAAACCATTTGGAATAGCAATTCGATAAGTTCCATCGTCATTTGCCTGTCCTTCTAAAACCTTATTTTCCCCATTTTCTGTATATGAAATGTTAATAAAAGCGTTTGGTGTCGCTGTTCCTATAATTTCATTATCTGCGTCTGTCACAGGATTTATCGTTCCCTCAAGTCGCCCCATCGCAATCATTCGCGCAGTGTTTTGATTAAAATTAGTCGGCGTCATCCCGGCATTCGTTGACAGAATTTTTGTCGTTGTCCCAGTGTACGTCAAACTCCCCGTCACATTTTCCCCATTTGGTAAACTAAAACTTTGCGCTGCCAAATCCGTTCGATCAATGGTTCCAACCGTATCCCAGTAATTCACCATTTGCGCATTTAAATTAAAGGTATTCGCATAAGGCCAGTAAAACATCGGCGTATTCGAATTTGTCGTAATTAAAAAGCTCAGAGGATCATTTACATCTAACTTCGCCGTCGCATTATAAAACTGGATAATATAGCCAGTTCCGCCTGTTTTATTTAAGATAAAGCGGGCATCAGGACTTACGGTAATATCATCTGCCACCCATAGAAGTGGATTCCCGCCAGCAGTTTTTGTCATAGTTACATCCGCACCTGACGCGATTTTAACAGCTCCGCCCGGCGTGTCTCGGAAAATATTATTGTTAGAAGTAATAGCTAACTTCGCATTCTTTTTCACATCTATGTCAATTGGTTTTGCCCCTGAACGATAAAACATCCCTGTCCCATTAGAAAGTATCGTCACGTCTGCATTTTCTTCCACTGTAAAAGTGTTTACGTCGGCCGTTCCACCACCGAACCAAAAAGCACTATTCGCATTCGAGCTTGCGTGATTGATATTCAACTTACCGGAAACGCTCACGCCTTTAATTTCCGCCACTTCATTTGGTGCCGCTGAACCAGATACAACCGATGCGATTGTTATATCATTGGTTCCTTTAAAATTCGCTGTTCCGTTCAAATTATAAATCATTTGCGGACCTTGATAATGAACATTTTCATAGTTTTGTACGACGTTTTTCGCAGCCCCATAAACGGAAATCGTCCCATAATAATTTTTTCCGACAATATGGATATCTTTTAACGTTGTCTCTTTCGCACCTGTGTTTGTATTAACTGTAATCACGCTACTCTGGGCACCAGCTGATGCCATTGTTTCTGTCAAAGTATGTATTTCACCTGTTGCTGGATTTTTCCCTGATAAAGTAAATGTCTTTTTCGTCGCTGGGATGATAATTCCACCCGACAATTCAACATCTGCACCTAAGTACACTGTGTCTATTCCATTATCTTCGGAAATAGCTGTTTTTAATTCTGCAAAATTAGTTACTATCGCTTCATTTGGTGCTAAGTCTCTACTTCCATTTTCCGCTGCTACCACTATTTTAAAACCAAGAAAAAGAGCCGCAATGGTCAATACAAGTATTAATTTTTTGAAAGCCAATTCGCCAGCTCCTTTCTTTATTTTTCTTGTTTTTGTCTTCGTTTTCTTATAACCAAGATGATGATTAGTGCTATAAGAACCACACCAGCAGCAATCGCAACGTAAAGCCATGTGTTCGTTTTCTCTAGGTTTACTGCTTCTTTATTTAAGTTTTGTCCTTCTTTACCAATGGTGAACGCTTCGTCCCAACTCCAGGTTTCCACGCCATTCGTTGCAGTCATTTTTAATCTGTATTTACCTTCTTTTAAAGGTTGATTTTCCAAGTCAATCCCAAAATCAAAATTGGAATTTGGCGCCATTTTCATATTCGCTTTCTTTGTTTGGTAAAGTAATTTATCCGAATTTTGTTGATAGACTTTTGCATCAATACTTAGGTTTTCCAGAATGACTGGTTGATCGTTTTGTAAGTTGGCAACTATCGCTGTGTGATAGTTGAGGAGTGCCGGTTTGATACTTAGTAAATTCATATGTGGTTTGACTTGTTTGTCGGTTTCAGCTAGTTGCATGCCGACAATATAGGAATATTCATTTTTTAAGGAGACACCTTTTGTTTTCTTTGTCTCTTTGGTGTTTTTCTTTTTAAACTCTACTGCGCCCAATACAACGCCATCAATCGATTCAGCAGGCATTTCAATCATCACTCGGACGGTCTTTTTGCCATTTACTGGTATCGTTAGGAGTTTTTGGTCGTCTGGAATTTTAGCTAGTTCTGGAAGTGGATATTCTAAACTTTTATCTTTTTTCGTAAGATCATTTTTGGTGTAATCAATGACACCAGTTCGATTGGTGGATGCGTAGTTGATTGCTGCTTCCACTTGAATTTCTTCATTCGAACTATTCATTACATCGATTTCTACTGTTTGTTTTTGGTTTGGCTGCATTTTTAAATCAAAATAAGTTTGCCTTTTATCTATTTGATTGGCAGGGATATGAGCTTGAACAGAATAGCCAACATCTCCTTCTGCCGCCCTCGCTTCTGTAAAATTGCTACATGTCACTAATAACGGAATAATGAACAATAAACTAAGAAAACTTTTCTTCAATTAAACCTTCCTTCCATCGTCTTAATAAAAAGTTTGCGTCTAGAAGAGAATTCTAAACGCAAATTTTTTAAACTCCTGGCGCGTCAGATAATGTCCATGTAATAGTTGCTTCATGGTCTCCAAGTGTTGCGCTTCCTGCTGGTATCGTTAATTTCACATTATCGTTTAAGCTAGCTGTATCATTTGGTGTAGCCCCAAACCAACGATTAATCCATGTTCCCATACCTTCAGATGCTTTTGCCGAAACAACACTCACAATCGAAGTTCCATCTGTCGGTAATTCAACTGTTTGAGCAGCAGTTGGTGTCGTTGCTGTTGTGCTAGCCGAAGCCGTTTCTCCGTTTTTAAAGGATAGTGTTGCTCCAGATAAAGAAGCTGCACCATCTTCATTTTGAAAAGCGGTTGCAGTTGCTGTCACTTTCCAACCTGCGCCTGTTCCACGACGGTCAGATATTTGGATAAACGGTTTTCTTGATGTGGAGGAATAGCTTTGTTCCGTGGATGATACTTCCTGTTCTCCAAAATTTACAGAAGACACATAATCCAATGTCAATGAACCTGTGTTTCCAGTCCCTGGATCAGTTGGATTACTTGGATCTAACGGGTCAATTGGTTTCGTTGGGTTTTCCGGGTCAACCGGGTTAACAACACCTGTCCCTGCCTTAAATTTAACGGTTGCTTTTGAATCTCCCTCAGAAGTTACTGCAAAAGCAGATGGTGCAAAAAGTGTGACTGAACTTATGCCAATTAATCCTACAATTAATGTTTTTTTGATAGTCATTGTTTGTTTCCCCTTTCCTCGTTCATTGGCTTCATATTATGATGAAAAATGCGTCAATTCAATGTACAATTTATTAAAAATAGAGAAAAACTTCATGTTACTATATATTTTTCGTAATAAATATTACATAAAAATCACTCTGCTACTACGTTCAGCTTGTAAAGAGAAAAATTATGTCTTTTTTGTGAACATTAATTTTTAACACATAAAAAAACACGGGCAGTTAGAAAAGGAGTCTAACTACCCGTGTTTTAATTTTATAATTCTTTTTCTTCTGTTGGTGGTTCTACATACTCACTTACAGGCTGTTCACCGTAAAGACCTGAGATACGTTTGAACCAAATAAATACATGCGTTACGATGACTTTAAGTACCGCATAACCTGGTACTGCGAAGATAACCCCTAGTACACCGAATAGATTTCCGGCTACTAAAATAACAAATAAAATCGTGATTGGGTGTACTTTTAACGTTTTACCCATTACTTGAGGAGAAATGAATTTACCTTCAAGTAACTGAACGACACACCATACAATGATTAATTTAATTAATAACCAAGGAGAAGTAACTATCGCGATAATAATTGCTGGTGTAATCGCAATGGCTGGTCCTAAATAAGGAACAATACTCGTACACGCTGCGATAATAGCAAGTGTTAATGCGTATGGTAGACCGATAATTAAATAACCGATAAATAGCAAAATACCAATACATAAACTTACGATAATTTGTCCACGAATGTAAGAACTGATTTGGTGGTTTGCTTCACCAAGCACTTGGCGAGTATGCGCACGACCATTTACTGGTAACATTTTTAGTAGGAAATCTGGTAATTTTTTCCCATCTTTTAATAAGTAGAATAAAACAAGCGGTGTGGTTACTATCGCTAAGACCACTTCTGTTACCGTCCCAACAATGCTACCAATACTTGAAATAGCGCTATTAATTACCGACGTGCCTTTTGTCGAAAGAGTCTTCATGATATCGCTCATGTTTGTATTCAATTTATCTTTTATTTGATCAAACAAACTCGAGCGACTAAACTCGTCAAATTTCTGTGTAATTTGATCCCAATAACCCGGGAATGATTTGAATAAGCTAACAATCTGATCTTTCACAGCAGGAATAACAAAACTAAATAGTAAAATGATTAAACCAATAATCACTAAATAAAGTAATGCAATCGCCCAGCCCCGCTTCCACTTATGTTTTTCTAACCAATCAATAATAGGATTAAATAAATAGTAAGAAATCCCGGCTAAAATGATTGGCGCGGCTACGGTTTTAAGAATTACCATTAACGGATCAAAAATAAAGGCAATCTTAGTTAATACATAAATATCAAGTGCTACTAAAAGAAAAATTAGTAACCCTAACACAAATTTGTTTTCTATAAAAAATTGTTTAAACTTTGTGAATGATCCCTTCACTTTACCACCCTCTTTTGTCTAAATTTATTTTTGCTTGCTACTATTATATAGGTTAATACCCTCGTTCTCACTAATTTACCCATGAAATTAGAAAAAATCAGACGTAGGTTGTATTTTAACCTTGAATTAGACCATCTGGGTCAAGTTCAAGCAAGGCATGAGCAAAGTAAAAATGGTAATCTGCTTGGAATTTCTCAAATAATAGCGCACCTTCTTTTTGGTACATGACAAGCGGATCTTGTTGTCCATATGCTCGCAAATGGATACCTTCGCGTAATTGAACCATTGCATCGAGATGCATAACCCACATTTGGTCCATTAAATTCAAATACACTTCTCGCTCTATTGCAGCAATTGTCTCGACCGGGAATTTATTACGTTCATTTTTGTGCCAAGATACGATTTCTTCTACAACTTCTCTCGGTTCCATTAATGTTACTTGGTCAAAAGAGACTGGGAATTTGGTTCCGCCAAGCAATTCTTTTTGACGGGAATAATAAATTTCCAACTCTTCTTCCGAAATATCACTTGGATGAATAAAGGAATATTCGGCCACTTCACGTAGAATTTTTTCGGAAGAGACTCCAAGTTTATTTCTTTCTAATAATAAATCGCGTTCTTTATATACCATTTTGCGTTGTAAATCGATTACTTCATCGTAGGAAAGCAAGTCTTTACGAATATCGTAGTTTGCTCCTTCTAGACGTTTTTGTGCGTCGACTACGACAGCGTGAATTTTTCTTGATTTAACTGGCTTCCCATCACGTGGCGCTTTGCGTTTAAGTTTCGCGGAAAGTTTCTCCCAGCTTTTACTTTCAAATTGCTCTAACAAATCGTCTTCCAAGGAAATCATAAACTTACTGAAACCAGGGTCACCACGTCGACCTGAACGTCCCATAAGCTGTAAATCTATTCGACGACTTTCATGGCGTTCTGTACCAATTACAGCTAGTCCACCTAGCTTATGCACATCTGGGTCCAGCTTGATATCCGTTCCCCGACCAGCCATATTTGTTGCTAAAGTTACCATCCCGCGTTTCCCAGCTTTGGCAATAATTTCTGCTTCTTGGGCATGGTTTTTCGCATTCAATACTTGGTGAGGGATTCCGGCCGCATCGAGCAAGCCACTGATCCATTCGTTACTTTTAATAGAAGAAGTTCCGATTAGAGTTGGCTGCCCTTTTTCGTAACGCCACGAAACTTCATATACAATCGCGCGTCCTTTTTCCTTTTTCGTATAAAAAATGTCATCTTGCATATCTTCCCGGTTTACACGCAGGTTGGTAGGGATTACTACGACATCCATATTATAAATTTGACGGAATTCTTCTTCTTCAGTTTTAGCCGTCCCAGTCATTCCAGAAATTTTCTTATACATCCGGAAATAATTTTGGATAGTAATGGTTGCGAGCGTGCGTGATTCTTCTTTTACTTCCACGCCCTCTTTCGCCTCAATTGCCTGATGAAGTCCATCATTGAAGCGACGGCCGGGAAGCGCACGACCAGTATGTGGATCAATGATTAGTACTTCATCGTTAAGCACCACATAATCTTTATCTTTGTGCATCAAGAAATGAGCGCGCATTAAAAGCATTGTAATTCTAAGCTCAGACTGCGCCTCGGCAGAATAAAGTGAGTCGACCTTCCAAAACCTCTGCGCCTTCTCAATTCCCGCATCATTCAACCAAACAAAGCGTTTATGTTCTTCCATCTCATAATCATCTTTCATCATCTTTTCTACTAGCTCGTTCGCTTTATGATAAAGTGACAAATCTTCTTCTTTACGGTCAGAAATGAGTAATGGCGTTCTCGCTTCATCAATTAAAATCGAATCTGCTTCATCTATTAAAACAAAATCAAGTCCACTCTGTACCTTATCTTCTTTTTGGCGTACCATGTTATCGCGTAAATAATCAAAGCCAAATTCAGAAGCCGTTCCATAAATAACATCTGCTGTATAAATCGCCTTTTTTTGCTCTTTGTCTAAACCAGATTCATTTAGCGCAACAGAGACACCGAGATATTCTAGAACTTGCCCAATTTCTTCCCGGTCACGTCTAGCTAAATACTCATTGGCAGTAACAAGGTGCACACGATTACCACGCATTACTTCTATAAACATAACAAATAACGACATCAATGTTTTACCTTCACCGGTTTTCATTTCTGCCACTTTGCCATCCCCAAGAACGAGCGCCCCAATTAATTGCACTACTACTGCATCCAAACCGATAATCCGACTTGCTGCTTCTCTTGCCAGTGCAAAAATATTAACTTTGTCTCGTTCCGTCATTGGTTTTGTCTTGAACTTCTCGCGCCAAAAATTGGTTTGTTCACAAAGTTCAGCTTGATCCATATTTTTATATAAGCCCTCTTTTTTTACAATTTGGCGGGCTATTTCTCGGTACTGTTTTACTATTTTGCGATCATCATAATTCTGTCTCATTATATAACATCCTCCATACCTTCTATTATAGAATACCATAAATGCATCTGGCAATTCATTTCGAGTTACAAAGAGCGGAAAAACTGCCGGTTTTTATATTACAAATGTATTAAATTTTTCTATTAACAAAAAACAATAGGTTTCCCATAGCGAAAGTTGTTGATTAACGTTCACATCCTACTTACACTATAAAGGTTTACCTAGCAGTACATCTCAAGCCCTAAGAATGCATGTTCGTTTTTTTACTGTTACAGAATTATTACAAATAGTTGGTATAGTCCTCTCATGTCTTTAGAACCATTCGTGCATCATTTGTTTTTTAAGTAAAAACTGGGTAAACTTAGTATTAATCAATATAAAATTAATTCTCAAATACTTAATTACGTACTGGGATTTTCTGAAAAAAGAGAGGAGTTTTATGAACATGAAAAAAGCAACTATCGCGGCTACAGCTGGGATTGCGGTAACAGCATTTGCTGCTCCAACAATCGCATCCGCTAGCACAGTAGTAGTAGAAGCTGGAGATACTCTTTGGGGTATCGCTCAAAGTAAAGGGACTACTGTCGACGCAATTAAAAAAGCAAACAATTTAACAACTGATAAAATCGTACCGGGTCAAAAATTACAAGTGACTGAAGTAAATGAGGTCGCTAAAACAGAAAAACAAGAGAAATCTGTTAGCGCAACTTGGCTAAACGTCCGTACTGGCGCTGGTGTTGATAACAGCATTATTACGTCCATCAAAGGCGGCACTAAAGTAACTGTTGAAACAACAGAATCTAACGGCTGGCACAAAATTACTTACAACGATGGAAAAACTGGTTTCGTTAACGGTAAATACTTAACTGACAAAGTAGCAAGCACTCCTGTAACAACAACTCAAGAAGTGAAAAAAGAAGCTACTACTGAACAAGCTGCACCTGCTGCAGAAACAAAAACAGAAGTAAAACAAACAACGCAAGCAACTACACCTGCTCCTAAAGCGGCAGAAACAAAAGAAACTCCAGTAGTAGACAAAAACGCTACTACACACACTGTTAAAAGTGGTGACACAATTTGGGCTTTATCCGTAAAATACGGTGTATCTGTTCAAGACATTATGTCATGGAATAATTTATCTTCTTCTTCTATTTATGTAGGTCAAAAACTTGCTATTAAACAAACTGCTAATACAGCTACTCCAAAAGCAGAAGTGAAAACGGAAGCTCCAGCAGCTGAAAAACAAGCAGCACCAGCAGTTAAAGAAAATACGAATACAAATACAGCTACTACAGAGAAAAAAGAAACAACTACACAGCAACAAACAGCACCTAAAGCACCAACAGAAGCTGCAAAACCAGCTCCTGCACCTGCACCATCTACAAATACAAATGCTAATAAAACGAACACAAATAATACAAATACAAGTACACCATCTAAAAACACAAATACAAACACGAACACAAATGCTAACCAAGGTTCTTCCAACAATAACAGCAATTCAAGTGCAAGTGCTATTATTGCAGAAGCTCAAAAACATCTTGGAAAAGCTTATTCATGGGGTGGTAACGGACCAACTACATTTGATTGCTCTGGTTACACTAAATATGTATTTGCTAAAGCGGGAATCTCCCTTCCACGTACTTCTGGCGCACAATACGCTAGCACTACAAGAATCTCTGAATCTCAAGCAAAACCTGGTGATTTAGTATTCTTTGACTATGGTAGCGGAATTTCTCACGTTGGTATCTACGTTGGTAATGGTCAAATGATTAACGCGCAAGACAATGGCGTTAAATACGATAACATCCACGGCTCTGGCTGGGGTAAATATCTAGTTGGCTTCGGTCGCGTATAATTAATAACTTAAAGTAACCTGTGGAGCAGACAGTTCGCTTCACAGGTTTTTTGTTGGAAATTTTATCTTAATGAAAGACGGTGCATGATGAAGAACCTGATAAAAGTAAAAGTCTTCCCTAAGTTCACAAAAGGCTATAAAGAAGGCTATCCCCTAATTCTTAAAGAACGTATCGAAAAATGGCCCAAAGAATTACAAGAAGGCGACGTATTAGAACTAACTGATACGAATGGTCAATTTATCGCTAGAGGCTACCACGGCGAACAAAATAAAGGTAGCGGCTGGCTTTTCACATGGGACAAGAAACAGCAATTAGATGAAGACTTTCTAAAGAGCCTAATTACTGCTGCAATCGAAAAACGTCAATTTTTATTTACAGATGACTCTACTACTGCTTTCCGAATTTTTAATGGTGAAGGCGATGGTCTTGGTGGATTCACAGTTGATTACTACGATGGCTATCTCGTAATCCAATGGTACAGCCTAGGTATCTATGCTTTCCAAAAAATGATTATTGATATCTTCTTGTCTTTCCCAGAAATAAAAGGTATTTATGAAAAAAGACGCTTTCAAGAAGATACAAAAGATGATTTTGTCGCCGGTCAAAAAGCGACTTTCCCACTTATTATTAAAGAAAATGGCATCAATTATGCAACTTACTTAGATGATGGTTGGATGACTGGGATTTTCTTAGATCAGCGCGATGTCCGCAGAAGAATTAGTGAAGATTACGCAGTTTCTAAAAACGTCTTGAATACATTTTCGTATACTGGGGCATTCTCAGTGGCGGCTTTATTTGGTGGTGCGAGTAAAACGACAAGTGTAGATGTGGCTGGCCGCTCACTCAGCAAAACGAAAGAACAATTAGAAGTAAACGGACTTGACCCAAGTGAGCAAGCAATTATCGTAGAAGATGTTTTTCATTATTTCAAATATGCGACTCGCAAACAATTAACATTTGATTTAGTTGTTGTTGATCCACCTAGCTTTGCGCGCACCAAAAAAGTTACTTTCCGCGCAGCAAAAGATTACCCAGCTATGCTTCGTGAAATCATTGATATTACAGCGCCAAATGGTACTATCATTGCTTCCACTAACTACGCCGGCTTCGGGATGAAAGCATTTAAAAAATTAATTGCGGAAGCCTTCCAAACAAGCGACCGTTCTTACAAAATTATCGAAACCCACTCCTTACCTGCAGATTTCACCGTAAATAAAAACTTTCCTGAGGGGAATTATTTAAAAGTACTCTTTCTTACTTTGGATATTTAAAAACAGCGACCCATTGTGGTCGCTGTTTTTTTATTTATTTTTCACTGATTGATTTGGCAGAAAGCTTTCAAACCAGCTATATAAGTCATCTTCCTCCGCTTCGTTGACATTATGTCCAACAAAATAACGATGCTTTTCCACCTTACAACCCATTTTTTCGAAAAATTGAGCAATGTCGTCTGCTTCAGAAATTTGAATGACAGCATCTTCAATCCCGTGACCGATAAAAATTCGCTTGTCTTTCAACATTAAGTTAGCGGGTCTTTCCTCCATATAATATGGCAAACGTCCGCTTAGTAACGCTGCTGCTTTATATTGACCTCCATAATTTTGCATAATGGATATCGTTAAAACTGCGCCTTGATCAAAACCCGCAAGAAAAACTTGTTCTTTATCTATCGAGGTGTAATCATTACAAATTTTATCAATAAACTGAGCAACACGCTCGCTTATATAATCTACCTCACGCGGATTCGGGTCCCCTTCTGTCACCATATGATAAAAGCCATAAGCAGGACCATAATCTACATCTCCACGCATGGAAACAACAACAAAGCGGTCCATTAATAACTCTAGACGCCCCGCCATCTCCAGCTCATCGCCACCAAAACCATGCAGACCAAAAATTACCGGAAAAGTATCCCCATCTTTTCTACCAATTGGTTCGTAAATATCATAAGCAAACATTCTCATCCTATACACCAGCCCTTAATCTAACAGTTTTTTTAGTGCTTCTGCCTCGTCGTCAGTTAGTGTAATCCCTTTTCCCATTTTCTCGTGATCCTCTGACCAGTCGCGGATATCATATTTAGGTGGGCGACCGTTCCAGCTTACTTTATTTAATTCCTTCCGCCAACCACGCGCGTTTTCGGACAATACGCCAATTTCTTCGATGATTTCATATTCAATATTCGCCAAAATAATCCTTATCCTTTCCGATTCTATATCTACATACTATCAAATATTTACCCCAAATCACATTGAAACAATCGCAAATTCAAAAAATGCACCCTTCCCACTAGAATTTTTGATTTGATTGCGTTACGATTGAGAAGGAATAAAGGGTTGGAGGTGCTTAGTTATGTCGAATGAAACAACAGATTATTTGCTAGAAACATGCTTAATGGCAGGCAAAATAATGATGGAAAGCGGCGCGGAAATGTACCGTGTGGAAGATACAATGAACCGCATCGCCACCATCGCTAGTAATAAAAAAGGAATTAGTTTCGTGACGCCAACTGGGCTTTTTATGTCGCTTGAAGGTGAACGCAATGTGCAATTACAGCAAATTCCGACAAGAACCATTAATTTAGAAAAAGTGTCTATGGTCAATGAATTTTCTAGGGATTTCGCGGAAAAGAGAATTTCCTTAAAAGAATTACATACAAAGCTCGTTAATTTAGATAAAGATGTTCGCTACTTCCCTATTTGGTTGCAGATTATTGCGGCATCACTCGTTAGTGGATCGTTGATGGTTATTTTTGGTGGGGGTTGGTTTGATTTTATTCCGACTTGTATCATTGGCGCTATTGGTTTTATTATTTTTTACTACACGCAGATTTTTATGAAGGTGAAGTTTCTAGCAGAATTTTTAGCTTCATTAAGTGTCGGACTCTTAGCTGTTTTGACGATTTCGATTGGTTGGGGTATTAATCTGGACACGATGATTATCGGTGGCGTGATGCCGCTTGTTCCCGGGGTACCGATTACGAATGCGGTTCGGGATTTGATTGCTGGGCATTTGCTTAGTGGAATGGCACGCGGAACGGAAGCGCTACTTACTTCTTGTGCAATAGGAATTGGAATCGCGGTTGTTTTCCGCTTTTTCTTATAAAGGAGGCGCTATAATGGATTTAGTTTGGACTATCATTATTCAATTAGTGCTGAGTTACGTTGCGACGGTGACGTTTGCGATTATTACAAATGTGCCAAAAAGAGCGCTGAATGCTTGCGGGATTACAGGAACATTTGGCTGGATGGCTTACTGGACTTTGATGCAAATGGATTCTGGAACAGGGGCGTCTTCCCTCGCCGGCGCTTTCGTCGTCGCAATTCTGAGTCACTTTTTTGCGAAACATAAAAAAATGCCGATTACGATATTTAACGTTCCCGGAATTGTGCCACTCGTTCCTGGGGGCCTCGCTTACCAAGCCGTGCGGAATTTTGTGTTAGGTGATTATACGGAAGCGATTGGCTTTTCTGTACAAGTTACAGTGGTTGCTGGCGCTATAGCAGCGGGATTAATGCTCTCAGAAGTATTCAATCATAGTATTAGGGCATTTCGTGGACGGAAAGAACGTATTTAAAAAAGCAATCTCCAGAAGAGATTGCTTTTTTATTATCGAATAATTTGATTTACTTATGGCTCAGGAATCATAACCCCATAAACAAGTATCTGATACGTAACCACCACATCTTCGCTAGTCAGCGTTCCTTCGCGATTGGTTGGTATACTTTGGTAGTTTTCCCATCTCTCAATCCCAGTACTACTGAAATCGGCATTTTGCGAAATAACGTAGGGGATTTGTTTCCCTTGATCATCCAGTATATTAAAGGTCATTCTTTCCGGTAACGAATATGTTTCCCCTTCTTTAGCTGGAATAACAATATCAGGCACCGCTTCACCTTGATTATAAATTTGTTGATTGTAATTTAATCTCATATGATATTGATCTAAATTAGGATAAATAGGTACTAAATCGCCGTTTTTATAAGTTGTTAAATCCGTTAAAACAAATGGATCCCCATTGCTATCAACAAATTTAATTGTTATTTTAACATCTTGCGCTTCTTTCGTATAGATATACGTTACTTCTATAGCTTGATTAGTGAAAGTACCATTTGCATTGTTTGGCAGTTTCGTTGTATCTAATGTGTATCCCTCAATTTGTAATTTGTATTTATCTGTTGAAGCATCATATGGTTCGCCAATATTACCGCTAATTGTTTGTGGATCATGGATTTTGTTTCCATCCTGATCGAGGTATTTAACAGTTACGGTAGCTAAAGGCACTTTTTGATAAACATAAGTAACAACTTGAGCTTTTTCTGTAAAAGTTCCTGTTGTATTCCCATTCACTTCTTTTAATTGGTATCCCTCAATATTTTTCGTTGCAGTCTGATATGGTTGGCCAATGTCGCCTTTGAGTGTTTCACTAGTTGCCAGTGAATTTCCTTGTTCATCTTGATAGTTTACAGTTACAGTCCCTTTTTCAACTACGGGAGGTGTATTATTTTTACTTGTATGTATATATCCTACATACGTATACCCTTCCATTGATTCGGGTTGTTTCGTTTCTTTCGTTCCTTTTGCAACTGTTTGAGATTCTTGAGTTTTTAAGTTACTATTTTCTGTTGCTTGGACAATCGACCCGACTAACAAACTACTACCGCCAAGGACAACAAGAAATACTAGCAGCTGTCTGGCGTGTCTTTTTTTCAATGTAAGAAGTCCAATACCACTTCCGAATAAAATAAACCCAAGGATGATTAAATAGCTATTTGGGCCAACATCTCCCGCTTTTAATAGTGTCCCATTTTGATTTTTATTATTGTCAGAAGTATTATCTGTATTTGTAGTTGGTTCTGATGTGTTTTTTTGATACACAAAGGAATAATTTTCATAATCATTTGTAAGTGTCTCGTTTGGATTTCCTTTGATAATACTATTTTTTTGCGTTTCTGTTAATGTGCTGATATCAATGTAATTATACGTCACATTGCTTGTATCAGTTTCAGCAGCATTCACCGGTGAATTTCCAAAAAGAAAACCTGTGAAAAATAATATTACTGCGAATACACAAAGAAAGTATTTTTTCTTCATAGTACTATCCCTCCTCATATAACTAATTTCTCATTTTAACTGCTCACGCTCCTATCAAAAGGAGTACTAAACTAGCGCTTAATTGAGCTCAACAATTATATATTAGGCAAAAAACATAATCAATGAGTTGAAATATGTCTATTTTGTGAACAAAAATGATTTCTTTAAACTATTTAAATAATCTTATACTAGGAGTAATATTATTTCTTTCCACAGTTCCATATAGCCTAAACGGTAGAACTATATTTAAAATTTGTGCGTAATTGGGTTAAATATTATACAAGAATCCTAAATTATTATCAATCGTGTAAATATGTCTATTTTGTGAACAATCAAATTCTTTTGTATAGAATTGAATCTAAACTGCTTAGATATTCAAAAAAGACGCTAGACAAAATGATTGCTCACTTTGTCTAGCGTCTTTTCAACGTCTAGCAATATTAACGGTAGTAAACACGAATTTATCATAACGGTGGCGCGATCTGGAAAACTCAAACGCGAGACCGTTGTTTAAATAAACGGTTTGTTCTACTTCAACAACGGGATCATCTGAAGCGCAGTCAAGATATTGCTGATCAAGCAGTGTTGCTTTATCTGCGCGAATTTGTTTGTACGAACTAGCAATTTTCAGGTTCAAATCGTCTTGGATATAAGAGTAAATCGAACCTTCTAAAATTTGCTGGTTAATGCCTGGGATAACCCCAACTGGCATATACGTGTGTTCTAATACATATGGTTCATCTTTCACTAGCCGAACACGAAGAATATCATAGATTGGCGTTTCCATTTCGATATGAAGGCGCTCTGCAATTTCTTCAGTTGGAAAAATGACTTTAAACTCGATTACTTTACTAATAACTTTCTTGCCGTTCAAAAGTTTAGTGAAGCCGTTTACCTCTTGGTTATGAATCTGCAAGCGGTCCGCGTCCAGCGCCGATTTGATAATGAAAGTACCATGCCCGCGTTTACGATATAGTAAGCCTTCAAGTACAAGTACTTCAAGCGCCTTTTTCATTGTCATTCGACTGCAATCAAACTCTTTCGCCAAAGTTATCTCATCAGGAATAGGTTGATTAAGCGGATAGGCGTGATTCATAATTCTTTTGCGGATTTCTTCAGCAATAAAGCTATATTTCGTCTGGTTCTGAGCCACGGAAGTTCACCTCTTTACACATAATACTTTTATTTTATCACATTTAGTCTTCAAAACCATTGTTTTCTGAAAGTTCTTTGTACCAATGACCAGAAGCTTTTACAGTACGTTTGAAATCATTGTCCAAATCTACTTCTACTAGGCCGTAACGGTTTTTGTAAGCATTCGCCCAGCTCCAGCAATCCATGAACGTCCAAAGGTGGTAACCGTGACAATTAGCGCCTTCTTCAATTGCTTTATGAAGCCATTTCAAGTGACTCTTAATGAAATCGATTCGGTACGTATCTTCAATCATTCCATCTGCATTACGGTAGCGACTTTCGCCTTCTACACCCATACCATTTTCAGAAATAAAGAACGGGATATTATCGTAGTTGTCGCGCAGATTAATCGCAATATCATAAATCGCTCTTTCAAAAATTTCCCAGCCACGATACGGATTCATTTTACGGTAAGGCATTTCATAGTTATCAAAAAGATGTTCTGGCATAAATGGTGCATCAGGGTGAGCTGCGTATTCTTTCGCTTTCACACGACGCGGTTGGTAGTAATTTACACCCAAAATATCAATAATGTTGTTTTTAATTATCGCCAAATCTTCTTCGGTATATTCTGGAAGCGCGTCATGTTCGCGAATAATTTCTACAAGGTCAGCTGGGAATTCCCCTTTTGTAACCGGATCAAGGAAACTACGGTTGAAAATTAAATCCGCAATATGAGCTGCTTTTAAATCTGCCGGATTTTGGCTTCTTGGATACGACGGTGTTAAGTTTAAAATGATTCCGATTTGGCCTTCTGGAATTTCAAGTGCGTGGAATTCTTTAACAGCAAGCGCATGTGCCAAAGTAGTATGGTAAGCAACCTGAGTCGCACGTTTAAAATCAACCACATTTGGATAGTGCATATCGTATAAATAGCCCGCTTCAACAGGAACAATTGGTTCATTAAAAGTAAACCAATGTTTCACGCGATCTCCGAATAATTCAAAACAAGTTTTTGCAAAAGTTGCATACGCGTCAACTACTTCACGGCTTTCAAAACCGCCTTTTTCTTGCATCGACATTGGCATATCAAAATGATATAAATTCATAAATGGTTCCACGTCATTTGCAAGCATTTCATCAATAACGCGATTGTAAAAATCAACCGCTTTCGGATTCACTTCGCCAATACCATCTGGAATAAGACGTGACCACTGAATCGAAGTACGGAAAGAATTATGCCCAGTTTGTTTCATTAAAGCAATATCTTCTTTATATTGATAGTAAAAATTAGATGTATTCGTAGGTCCTACATCGTTAAAGAAACGACCTGGTTCGATTTTGTACCAGTGATCCCAAATACTTGGTTTTCTGCCATCTACATTTGCTGCGCCTTCTGTTTGTGGGCCGGATGCTGCACTTCCCCACCAAAAATTTTCTGGAAATTTATAAGTCATTTTTCTACCTCCAACTATTATTTGCTTTTATTATACCTTATTTATTTAAAAGTATAAACTTATTTATTTAAAAGTTCGTTTTTTATTTTTATTTCTTACACGTATTGCCAAAAATCGGCTAATCCGCTACAATAATAAAGTCGTATAAGTTCGGTAATATGGACCGTTCGTTTCTACCAGGCAACCGTAAAATGCCAGGCTACGAGCTATTGTAAAATTTAATAGGGATTTTTTTGCTATTTTTATTTATTATTCCCTTTTTTACCTAGGCTCTTTCCGTTATGTGCGACAACATAAATAGGGAGGCTTTTTTTAATGGATAAATTTTTCAAACTACGCGAGAACAAGACGACTGTTCGGACAGAAATACTCGCGGGGCTAACGACTTTCTTGTCGATGGCTTATGTACTTTTCGTCAACCCATCTATGCTTGCAACAACTGGAATGGAATTAAAAGCTGTTTTTGTGGCAACGATTCTTGCTTCTGTTGTAGGCTCACTTGCAATGGGGCTAATCGCTAATTACCCGATTGGACTTGCACCAGGTATGGGGCTAAATGCATTTTTCGCTTATACCGTTTGTGCGCAGTGGGGAATTCCTTGGCAAACGGCGCTAGCTGGTGTTCTCGTTTCTGGCTTAGTGTTCATTTGTTTAACTATTTCTGGACTTCGTGAAAAAATCGTTAATGCAATCCCAACGGAACTAAAATTCGCAGTGGGCGCAGGGATTGGTTTTTTTATCGCCTTTTTAGGGCTTAAAAATGCTGGAATTATTGTGCCAAATGAATCTACTATTGTAGCGCTTGGTGACTTACATTCTGGCCCAGTGTTACTGGCTGTTTTCGGGATTGTTGTTACTGTTGCTTACATGACAATTGGTTGGAAAGGTGCGATTTTCTTTGGAATGGCAACAACCGCTGTTGCTGGAATGTTGTTTGGACTGATTGATGTGCCGACTCAAGTTGTTTCATCTGTACCAAGTATGGAGTCAACGTTTGGTCAAGCAATTATTCACTTACCAGATATTTTTACACCACAAATGCTCATTGTTATTTTGACATTTTTCTTCATTGATTTCTTTGATACTGCCGGAACACTTGTTGCGGTTGCGACTCAAGCTGGATTTGTAAAAGATAACAAAATTCCGCGCGCAGGTCGTTCCCTATTCTCTGACTCGCTGGCAACAGTATTTGGAGCGATTTTCGGAACTTCAACAACGACTTCTTATGTAGAATCTACTGCAGGGGTTGCGGTTGGTGGTCGGACAGGTTTAACTGCAGTTGTAGTTGCCATCTGTTTCTCGCTATCCCTTTTCTTCTCACCACTTCTTGGCGTGATTACGAGTGCAGTTACGACGCCAGCACTTGTTATCGTTGGGATTTTAATGATTGGAAATGTCGCTCATATTGATTGGACTAAATTCGAAGTAGCGGTTCCGTCCTTTTTCGTTATTTTAATGATGGTCCTTACCTTCTCTATTGCTACTGGTATCGCAATTGGTTTCATTTTCTACCCAATCACCATGGTACTTAAAGGACGCTACAAAGAAGTGCATCCGATTATGTACGTGATGATGGTACTGTTTATACTGTACTTTATGTTCGTCGTTTAGACAGCAAAAAAACCGGGGATTCCGCATCCTCGGTTTTTTCGTTTAATCATAATACACAATCATGTAGTTTTTGCCTTTTTCCTCATCATATCCTTGTACAAAATCAGTTTCTTCCAGCTGTTCTAAATCTTTCACAACAACCGAAATATTTTTGCCAAGCTTAATCGTTTTACGTATTTTTTTCGATAGTTTTTCGCGCTTTTCTTCATCTAATTGGAATGTTTCTGGAAAACGGACATTATTTTCTCGTTCAAATGTATCCACCATCGTGTTAAATTCAGTAATCTCTTCCGGTTTTTCAATTGTCGTGCGAGCAAATTCAGCAATATTCAACGTCTCTTCGCCTGCTAAATATTCCGATGTCGCTTTTACAAAATTAGATTTATCAAGCAGTGACTCCTCGCGTTGTTTAATATAATCCGTACAAACTTCCACAAAACCTTCCGTGTAAAATTTCTCATCGGTTATCTTATCAATACTCAAAAACTTATCTTTCCAATACACCGAATCTCCGCGGTTAAGCCGGTCTAAAATCAACACTTTATTTCCCGTGTCATGATCGACATTGAAAACCAAGCAACCTTTATCTAAATCAGTCCCGGTAATCCCTTTATCATAGCCAATTTGGAATTCTCTGCCGTTGAAATCATTTTTAAGAAAAACTTCTTTGTTTTCGACTTTAAAAATCCCGATTCCGTTCGTGAAATCACCATCGACAACGCAGCCCTCAATAAAGAAAATCCAGACATCGCCACTTTTAATATTCGGGTGGGTTGTTTCGCTATATAAATGCTCTAAAATCTTCTTGGATTCATCCAGAAACTCTTCCTCCGCGACAAACATATTCGAAGCAAAAGTACGAACTTCATTAAAATCTAAATCTGTTTCATGCGTAAATTGATAATATTCATCTTTTTTAAATGGCTCTAAGAAAATCGAAGCTAGTGTTTGATTCATTTCTGAACCAATATCAGCGAGCACATTCGCTGATACTTCTGTTCCTTCTTCTCTCGCTTTATTTCCAGCAAAATGGACCACGAGTTTTGTAATTTTTGCGTATGAAAAATCTGGCATTCCTTTATCATCCTAACTTTTATAAAATAGATATTTCCTGTATACTAAATTTATTATGAACAAATGGAGGTACGTAATGATTCCAGCAGATTTTGAAGATCGTGTTTATACAGTCGTGCGCCAAATTCCGCGCGGTAAAGTGACTACATATGGCCAAATCGCTTATATGATTGGCTTTCCCAAAAACGCCAGACTCGTAGGCGCTACGCTAAAACATTCGAAGCGTGACCAAATTACGCCTTGCCATCGTGTCGTCAATGCAGCTGGTCGACTTGTCCCAGGCTGGGAAGAACAACGCGAGCTACTTTTATCAGAAGGTGTGACGTTTAAAGAGAATGGACACGTCAAAATGAAAGATCATTTTTGGCAATAAGTATCATAACCGCGCCCAATATCTTGAACACCGTGCGAGTCTGACCCATAGACAAACGGAATCTGTAACGCTTTAGCTAATGTCACTATTTTCTTTGGTGGATATGTCTCTCCGCAAAGTGGTTTAAACAGTCCCGCCGTATTAAAATCAAGCTCATAGTCACGTTTCTTTACTAAAGCAAGAATCGCCTGAAATTCCTCCATTACTTCCTCAGAAAAATCGCTTGTATCCGCCCCAAAGAATTGCTGAAACTTCTGAAACAATGAAATATGCCCAATTCTCTGCGGTTTAAATGGTCCTAAATCCGCTTCAATTGACTGTTTTACACCTTCTAAATAAGCAAGTTGCGCTTGTTCAAACCCGCCATAAAATTGTACAATTCCTTCATTATAATCCTCCGCTGAAAAATCAATCGAACGAAAACCACCTTGCCCCTCTAAAAAATGCAGCGACAACACACCATCGTCGGTTTGCGGCCCATACTCATTCAAAAAGTCCCGCGTAAAATCCTCATAACCAATCAAATAATCCACTTCAAACCCGATATGTATTAATAAATCGCTCGCATATTTTTTCTTTATATGGTTCATTTTCTTAAAATAATAAGGGAGATCACTCATTGCCATACTAGCCGTTGTCACAGCTTCCTTGTCCCCAGCTGTATTTTTCATGAATTCACTCGAAAGTGGCGCGTGCTCTACTATAGAATACTCATCAAAATCCAGTTCAATCGCTTTTAAAACCATTTCTTCCACGTCATCATGCGTACCATGTGGACAAAATTCTGTGTGCGTATGCCCGTCTCTTTTCATATTCAACCCTCTTTCAAAATTCTTTTCCCTAAGTGCTCTAAATGGTACACTAATTATACCATAAGCAACTATTTTTCTATTCATTATTTACAAAAACACTTTAACGTGCTAATATGCTAATAAACTAAAATATTGTAAAGGAGCTAACCAGATGAACTTAAATAAGAACTTACCAACTGGAACACGTGATAAACTCTTTCGTGAAGCACAAGCTGCATACAAAATTGAGCAACAAGTGAATCATTATTTTGAAAAACGTGGATTTAAACGTATTGAAACACCTGTTATCGAGTTTGAAGATGTCTTTTCTTCTGAACATCAAGCCGATGCGAAGTTATACCGTTTCTTTGACGAAAAAGGTCGTTTGACAGTTCTACGTCCGGACATGACCCTTCCAATTGGTCGAGTTGTGAGTACAACTGGTGTGACGCTCCCTCTAAAACTTTCTTATAGCGGAAAAATTTTCCGTGCCAATGAAGATTTTGGCGGCGAACAAAACGAACAAACGCAAGCTGGAATCGAAATCATTGGCTATCCTTCGATTAAAGCGGAGATTGAATGTATTTTAAGTGGAATCGGGGTTTTAAATGCTCTAGAAATTCCGAATTTTCAAATTGAACTCGGACATGCGGCAATTTATCGGCGTGTTATCCAACTTTTAAATCTCTCCGAAACAGCTGAAATTGATTTTCGCCAACTAATTCAAAATAAAAGCTTAACTGGTATTAAACGATTTGTTGCCAATAATCCAAGTACACTTGACGATTTTATTCTAGCCATACCAAGATTATTCGGCCCAGCGACAGCTATTTTAAGCCAAGCAAAAAATTTAACGACCGACAAAGGAATTTTAACGGCACTGCACGAAATGGAAACCATTGTGGAAGCTGTTTCTTACACAGCAGATATTAGTGTCGATTTAGGACTCGTACAAGATTTTCATTATTATACAGGTATAATTTTTAGAGGATATGCTGACCTTGCTGCTGATAATTTTTTAAGCGGCGGCCGTTACGATCACTTACTAGAACAATTCACCAGCTCTTCCTCCCCAGCAGTTGGTTTGGCTCTTAATCTCGACTCCCTCACAACTCTACAAAACCGCGCTGGCATCATCAAAAAACAAACACCAACAACACTTTTAATCCACTACGACCTTGAAGCACTCCAACAAGCAGAAAAATTCATGCAAGAAACACCAAATAGCGAATTAAGTTTTTTTGAAACAGCATCAAACGCCATCTCTTTTGCAAAAAAATGGCATATTCCCGAAGTCGTTCACGTCTCGAGCCAAGGCATCCAAACTATTTTCCAAAGGGAGGTGGACTGATGAAAGCTCTAAAAATTGCTCTAACGAAAGGTCGACTGGAGAAAGACGCAGTGGCACTTTTGGAAAAAGCTGGGATTGACTGTTCTTCTATGACAGATAAAAAGCGTAAACTAATTTTTCATAGTAGCACTCAACCAATCTCTTTTATTTTAGTAAAAGCGGTCGATGTCATGACTTACGTAAAGCACGGGGTTGCGGATATTGGCATCGTTGGTAAAGACGTTTTAATGGAGGCATCTAAATCCCATTATGAAATGCTCGACCTTGAAATCGGCAAATGCCAGTTCTGCCTTGCTTCTACACCTGACTTTGACCCGAGCAGTTATCGACGAAAAATCATCGCAACCAAGTATCCAACTGTTGCTTCCAAATTTTTCCGTGAAAAAGGCGAAGATGTAGAAATTATCAAAATCGAAGGATCCGTCGAGATTGCTCCAGTGCTTGGTCTTGCTGATGCCATCATCGATATCGTCGAAACTGGCTCCACTTTAAAAGAAAATGGCTTACTTATTTATGAAAAAATGTATCCAATCTCCGCCCGTCTGATTGTCAATAAAGCTTCCTTAAAACAGAACAAAACGCAAATTTTCCAATTAATCGACCAATTAGAACAAGCGATAAAGGAGGAACGCATCGAATGAAAATTTTAACTGGAACTGCAAAAGAGCTATTAAACAAACTCAAAACAGAAACTAATACGAACACTTCCATCCAAGTGGAAACCGAAGTAAAAACGATTATCGAAAAAGTAAAAACAGCTGGCGACCAAGCCCTATTTGATTTCACATCCAAGTTTGACGGCGTAGGGCTCACCGAACTCCGCGTTCCAGCCGCTGACATCCAAGCTGCAAGCGCAAAAGTCGACCCCGCCTTCCTAGAGGCACTCCAACAAGCTAAAGCGAATATTGAAAGTTTCCACAGCAAGCAAAAACAACACGCTTTCCTTGATAACGAAAAAGATGGCGTCATTCGAGGACAATTGATTCGTCCATTAGAAACTGTCGGCGTATACGTTCCCGGTGGTACAGCAGCCTATCCATCATCCGTATTAATGAATGTGTTACCCGCCAAAATTGCCGGAGTAAAACGAATCGTAATGATTACCCCTCCTGGCGAAAATGGTATTAATCCTCACGTTTTAGTCGCGGCTCAACTTGCTGGTGTGGACGAAATTTACCAAGTTGGCGGCGCGCATGGAATCGCAGCTCTTGCTTACGGAACTGAATCTATCCCTAAAGTAGCTAAAATCGTCGGTCCTGGAAATATCTATGTTGCCACTGCCAAACGTGAAGTGTTCGGCCTAGTCGATATCGATATGATAGCCGGTCCATCCGAAATCGTCGTGCTCGCAGATGAAAACGCCAATCCAGCTTTTATCGCCGCCGACTTACTCTCCCAAGCAGAGCATGATATTTTAGCCCGTGCTATCTTAATCACAACTAGTAAAAAAATCGCCGATCAAACTCAGAGCGAAATTAAAAAACAGCTGGAAAATCTACCACGAAAAGCGATTGCTCAGAAATCTATCGAAACACAAGGAAAAATCATTATCACAGCAACCACACAAGAAATGTTCGATATCATGAACGAAATCGCCCCTGAACACCTAGAAGTACAACTTGAAAATCCAATGAACTATCTCCATCAAATTAAAAACGCCGGCTCAATTTTCTTAGGAAGTTATGCATCGGAACCTCTTGGCGACTATTTTGCCGGACCAAATCACGTCTTACCTACAAGTGGCACCGCGAAATTTTTCTCTCCTCTCGGCGTGGAAGATTTCACGAAACGTTCTGCCTTTATTTCTTATACAAAAGAAGCACTCGCAAAAGAAAAAGATGCTATTGTTTTACTTGCCAAAAAAGAAGGTCTAGACGCCCATGCCAAAGCCATTCAAATTCGTTTTGAGGAGGAAAACTAAATGAGAACAGCGACTAAAACCCGTGTTACTGCAGAAACTTCTATTGAACTTTCCATTAACCTAGATTCCCAAACAGAATCAACTATTTCTACTGGAGTCGGATTTTTGGATCACATGCTCACCCTTTTCGCCAAGCATAGCCGAGTAACTTTAAACGTAAAAGCAGACGGCGATACATATGTCGATGCGCATCACACCGTAGAAGACATCGGCATCACACTTGGACTTTGTTTAAAAGAAGCACTTGCTGATAAAGCGAGCATTAATCGTTACGGCTCTTCTTATGTCCCAATGGACGAATCACTTGGTTTTTGTGCTCTAGACTTAAGTGGACGTTCTTATCTTGTATTTGACGCTGAACTCACAAACCCTAAACTGGGCGATTTTGACACAGAATTAGTGGAAGAATTTTTCCAAGCAGTCGCCTTTAATACCGAAATGAACCTCCACCTTCGCGTCCTTTATGGCAAAAACACACACCATAAAATCGAAGCACTTTTCAAAGCATTCGGCCGTGCGCTTCGTGAAGCAATCACGATTAACCCAGAAATTAAAGGCGTAAATTCAACTAAAGGGGTCCTGTAAATGATTGTAATTATTGACTATGATACAGGAAACACGAAGAGCATCAGCAAAGCACTTGATTTCATCGGACTACAAAACAAAATTTCTAGTGATGCAACAGAAATCTCACAGGCTGACGGCGTTATTTTACCAGGAGTTGGCGCTTATCCTGAAGCTATGAAAGAACTCACTCGGCGCGGGCTTGATAAAACTTTAAAAGAAATCGCTGCCACTGGTAAACCAATTCTTGGCGTATGTCTTGGTATGCAACTTTTACTCGAATCCAGTAACGAACATAGCTTCACGAGTGGACTCGGTCTCATTCCCGGTCATGTCGAAAAATTACCAGAAGAGCCCGAATTTGCCGTTCCACATATGGGCTGGAATCAACTACAAATCAAACGTGCCACCCCGCTTACAAAACAACTTGATGGAGAATACGTTTATTACGTTCACTCCTATTACGCCAATTGCCCAGAAGAATACATTATCGCAACAAGTGGCTATTCTATTGAAGTTCCTGGCATGATAAATAACGGCAATATTTACGGCGCCCAGTTCCATCCTGAAAAAAGCGGCCAAATCGGTCTTGAAATTTTAAAAGGATTTAAGGAGGTCACTTATTCATGCAAATCTTCCCAGCAATAGATTTAAAAAATGGACAATGTGTCCGTCTTTTCCAAGGCGACTTTTCTAAAAAAACAGTTGTCAATGAAGACCCGATTGCCCAAGCAAAAGGATTTGCAACAGATGGCGCGACTTACCTGCATATCGTTGACCTTGACGGCGCATTAGAAGGACGCCCCATTAACCTAGAAGTCATCCAAAAAATGAAAACAACAGCCAAAATACCCGTCCAAGTTGGTGGAGGAATTCGTAGCATGGCGCAAGTGGATTATTACCTCGAGTCCGGCATCGACCGCGTGATTATCGGTTCTGCCGCTCTAACAGATCCAGATTTCCTACGTGCGGCAGTTCAAAAATATGGAGCTAAAATCGCAGCAGGCATCGATGCCAAAAACGGCTTGGTCGCAACAAGAGGTTGGCTCGACGTCAGCCAGGTTAACTATTTAGATTTAGCTAAACGAATGGAAAAAGTGGGTGTTGAGACAATCATTTACACTGATATTAGCCGTGATGGCACGCTAACTGGACCTAATTTAGAACAAATGGCTAATCTTAAAGAACACGTTAAAGTTAATTTAATTGCATCTGGTGGAGTGAGCAGTCGCGCAGATTTAGAAGCGCTGGCCAAACTCGGCTTATACGGGGCAATCGCTGGAAAAGCACTTTATAATCGTCAAATTTCCATGTCAGATATTGTAGAGGTGGAACAAATTGCTTACTAAACGAATCATCCCTTGCCTAGACGTCACAGCAGGTCGAGTCGTCAAAGGCGTTAATTTTGTATCATTAACCGATGTAGGTGATCCCGTCGAAATTGCCAAAGCCTATAATGAAGCTGGCGCGGATGAACTCGTCTTCCTTGATATCACCGCAACAGTTGAGTTACGTCAAACAATGATAGATGTTGTGGAACGCACTGCCGAACAAGTTTTTATCCCACTCACAGTCGGTGGAGGAATAAGTAGCGTTTCTGACATGAAAGAACTTCTCCAAGCCGGCGCCGACAAGATTTCACTTAATTCCGCTGCTATCAAACGTCCCGACCTCATCCAAGAAGGCGCCGACAAATTCGGCAATCAGTGTATTGTTGTCGCAATCGATGCTAAATGGAACGGGACAAATTGGAGTGTCTTCACTCGTGGCGGCAGAAATGATACGGGTCTCGATGCCATTACATGGGCAAAAAAAGCAGTCCAACTCGGTGCTGGTGAAATTCTACTAACTAGTATGGACGGTGATGGCACCAAAAACGGCTACGATATCCCGCTCACAAAAGCAATATCAGAAGCCGTTTCCGTTCCAGTCATCGCTTCAGGTGGCTGCGGTAATGCCGCACATATGGCCGAGGTTTTTGAAAAAACAAACGCAACCGCCGCACTCGCCGCAAGTATTTTTCACTACGGCGAACTAAGCATCCAAAACGTCAAAACAACTTTACTCGAAAAAGGAGTGAATATCCGCCCATGATTTCTGTAGATTTTTCTAAAGGTCTTGTCCCAACTATTATCCTAGACGATCAAAATGGCGACGTTTTAATGCTCGCTTATATGAATGAAGAAAGCTACCACAAAACGCTTGAAACCGGCTATACTTGGTTTTTTTCGCGCTCCAGAAATGAACTTTGGAACAAAGGCGCAACAAGCGGACATACTCAAAAAGTGAAACAAATCTGGACTGATTGCGATAACGACACATTACTTATCCGCGTAACCCAAATCGGCCCAGCCTGCCACACCGGCAAAAAAAGCTGCTTTTTCAACCTTATAAAGGAGGACTTTTAAATGTTAAATGACTTATATGAAGAAATTAAACTACGTAAAGAACAACCAAAAGAAGGCTCCTACACGAATTACCTGTTTGATAAAGGACTGGATAAAATCCTCAAAAAAGTTGGCGAGGAAGCAACCGAAGTCGTTATCGCCGCTAAAAATGATAAGCAAGAATTAATCGCCGAAGTATCCGATTTAACATACCATTTACTTGTTCTCTTAGCAGAAAAAAACATTCCATTAGCAGCCATCCAAACGGAGCTTAAAAATCGTGAAGGAAAATTAAGCACTACTCGCGATCGTAAAGAAATTAACGATTTATAAAAACATGACATTTTCGTAACCTTAGGGATTATTATTGTAAGAAAAAGCGCAGGATTATTTCATCCATGTTTTATATACTTATTTACGTGGAGAGCTTTTATTTTTCCCAAAAGAAAGCAGGTAATGTTAGAGCAATAATTCAGTATCCGAATTAGTCTTATCCCTTGGCTCGCTTTAACATTATTACTCCCTAATACTCCCTTAACCGCATCCCCCTGGTGCGGTTATTTTTTTATTACCACCAATTAAAACCTAAGCAAACGTTCTCATTAACTACATTTTAAAAAATTTCAGAAAAATTGGTTTTTATGCTTGAAAATATTCTCAACAATGTGTAAACTAACAACATAGGTAAGAAAAGTTGACCTACTTAACGCAAACAAGCCGATGTTTTTCTTCTTTATAACATTGCATGTATTTGCATCAGGTTTTCTACTTTTCCTTATAGTCAAAATATTTAAACAAGGAGCGATTTTAGTATGGCACAAACATCCACTATCCAAAACGACACGAAGGCAGCCGAAGAATACGCAGCTCGAGTGTTTGAAACAATTAAACAACGGAATCCTGGCGAAACGGAATTCCACCAAGCAGTTGAAGAATTCTTAAACTCTGTTATCCCAGCCCTTGCAAAAGAACCTAAATACGAAGCAAATGGTATTTTAGAACAGTTAACAGAACCCGAACGCCTTATCAGTTTCCGAGTTCCATGGGTGGATGATTCTGGCACAGTACACGTAAATCGCGGTTACCGGGTCCAATTCAATAGCGCAATTGGTCCATATAAAGGTGGTCTTCGTTTCCACCCTTCTGTTACAGGAAGCATCGTCAAATTCCTCGGTTTTGAACAAATCTTCAAGAACTCCCTAACTGGCTTACCAATCGGTGGCGGTAAAGGTGGCTCTGACTTTGATCCAAAAGGAAAATCAGACTCAGAAGTAATGCGTTTCTGCCAAAGTTTTATGACTGAACTACAAAAACATATCGGCCCGGATACAGATGTTCCTGCTGGTGATATCGGAGTTGGCGGTCGTGAAATTGGCTACTTATTCGGTCAATACAAACGTCTTCGCGGCGCTTATGATGCCGGTACAATTACAGGTAAAGGCCTTTCTTACGGCGGAAGTTTAGCTCGTACAGAAGCAACAGGTTACGGTCTTGTTTATTTCACCGTTGAAATGTTAGAAGCAGCTGGTGAAACCATTCGCGGCAAAAAAATCGTCGTTTCTGGTTCAGGTAACGTTGCGATTTATGCAATCGAAAAAGCACACGAATTGGGCGCTAAAGTAGTTGCATGTAGTGATTCTGCTGGTTTTGTTTATGACAAAGAAGGTATCAAAGTTGAAACAGTAAAACAATTAAAAGAAGTAGAACGTAAACGTATTAGCGAATACACAACCATTCATCCATCTGCAGAATATTACGCAGGCGGCGACGTATGGTCCGTTCCATGTGATATCGCACTACCATGTGCAACTCAAAATGAAATCAACGCCGACCAAGCTCGTGCCCTTGTAAAAAATGGTGTTATCGCTGTTGCAGAAGGTGCTAACATGCCTTCTACTCTTGATGCAGTGGATATTTACCACGAAAATAAAGTTCTATTCGGTCCTGCAAAAGCTGCCAATGCTGGTGGTGTTGCCGTATCAGCACTTGAAATGGCACAAAACAGCACACGTATGAGCTGGACTTTCCAAACAGTCGACGAACATTTACAAAACATCATGAAAGATATTTATAAAAATTCAAGCAATGCCGCAAGCGAGTACGGCGCACCTGGTAACCTAGTTATTGGAGCAAATATCGCCGGATTCCTCAAAGTAGCAGACACAATGATTTCTCAAGGTATTATTTAATTCAAAAAGCCCTTCTTTCTATCCGAAAGAAGGGCTTTTTTTGTTATCTCATTAATTTTCGTAAAATAAAGGAAAGTCCAAACCATAGAATCACACTAATAAAAATCGTCACAATCCAACCAAACGTATTATGTTCTAAAGGAAGTGGCATGTTCATTCCAAAGAATCCCGTAATAATAGTAGGAACTGTCAATAAAATGGATAGCGCCGTTAAAATTTTCATCGTATCATTCAAATTATTGTTCAAAATATTATTATACGTACCTGACAATTGCTGTAAGATTTGAGAGCTCAGCCCCGTCATTTCCACCAGTTGCCTCGCTTCAATTAAAGCATCTTCAAATTGTTCCTTTTCCACTTCATTAAGCTCACGATAAATCAGATGGGCTTTCATTTGCTCCAGAAGCGCCGCATTTTGCTTAGATGCCGAAACAAAATAAACAATTCCAGTTTCCAAATCAGATAATGACAATAAATTTTTCTTCGTCGTTTTAATTTTCAATTTGTCATTAATCGTCCTTCTATCCGTATCCATTTCTTCCACATAAGGAAAAAAAGCATCCATAATAAAATACAAACTACTAAATAAAAATTGAAAAATAGTTACGTCATCCGATTCTTTTAAATAACGCTTCATTTTTCGTGTAATATATTGATTGTCATTATTTGTAATTGTTATCAATTGCTTATCTTTTATTATAAAAACCATTGGTATTGTCTCATAATGGTTATCCATTTTCCTTTGATCAGGCACATTAAACACAATGACAAAAGTATTGGACTTTTGATCGTATTCAAAATGCGCACGTTCATTTCTATCAATCGAATAGGCGATTACTTCATCATCAATATGATATTTTTCGTAAAAATCTGCTAGGTTATCTGTACTATCTGTATCAATATTAATCCAATTATATTGGCCGTTTCCAAAAATTGTTTGAATGGACATTTTTTCATCCTACTTTCCATGAGGTCATAAAAAAAGAGAGTCTCATTTTTCAGAGCATCTCTATTTCTACATAATTATAGCACAGAATCTGGGAAATTCTGTGCTACAACTATCTTAAAGGAGTGTTTATTTGAAATAAGCAATTAAGAATATTTCTATGGGGGAAGTAATTTATTTTCAATCAGCTTATTTCAAATGACAATCTCTATGGGATAAGTATATCTTACATTACTTTTATGTCTAAGTCAATACTTTTATTACAAAAATATTTCATAAAAAGCAAAAAGGCTATTTTAACAACAATTTGTAACATTAATGCAATAATCGTGATATTTTTCTATCTTTTCTTTACTATGCTATAATTAACTAGGAAATATCTTATATATAGGAGGAATTGGCATGTCAAAAAATCAAGCAACTGCTTATATCGGTACATATACCAAAGCCGAGAGCCAAGGTATCTATCGCTTAGTAATCGACAAAACTACCGGCGAAATCAAAGAAAATAAATTAGCTGGGAAAATGGACAATCCAACATATCTTAAAATTTCAGATGACGAAAAATTCGTTTATTCTGTAGCAAAAGATGGCGATAAAGGTGGGGTTGCAGCTTTTTCTGTGGAAGAAGACGGTTCGCTTGCTTTCATTAATCAAGATGTTCAAACAGGTAACCCACCATGTTACGTAGATGCCTCTCATGACGGTTCTATCGTTGTATCTGCAAACTATCACTTAGGCACAATCGTAAGCTATCCAACAGAAAACGGTGCATTAAAGTCTTCTGTTTCTACCATTCAACATACTGGTAAAAGTGTTCACGAACGCCAAGAAAAACCACACGCGCACTTTGCAGGATTCACACCAGACCAAAAATACGTTATCACATGTGACCTTGGAACAGACAAAGTAACGACTTATTCCGCTACTGCTGGCAAACTTGAAAAAGTAACTGAGCTAGACGTAAAACCTGGAAGCGGTCCTCGTAACCTAGTCTTCCATCCAAATGCTAAATATGTGTACATCATGACAGAATTAACTTCCGAAGTTATTTTTGCTGAATATGATGAAGCTACTGGCGCATTAAACGTGATTCAAACAATTGCTTCTCTTCCAGAAGGTTTTGACAAAGAAAATAAAGGTAGCGCTATCCATATTTCTCCAGATGGTCGTTTCCTCTATATCTCTAATCGCGGCCAAGATGCCATCGTTAGTTATGCAGTTGCTGAAAACGGCACACTAACACTTGCAGCAACAACACCTGTAGAAGGCGTAGGTCCACGTGACTTCGACCTGAACTACACTGGTGAAATCTTAGTTGCAACAAACGAAAACAGCAATAACGTTACTGTTTTTGGTGTTAACAAAGAAACAGGCGCACTTACATTACTTCAAAAAGATGTAAAAGTTCCTGAACCAGTTTGTATTAAATTCGTAAAATAACTTAAAAAATCCAGAATGGCGTAGAGGCCATTCTGGATTTTTTATACTAAAACTAATTTTCCTGCTTCAATGTAACTTAAATCATTCACTGTCTCAATGGTCCATTCGCCATTTTCAAATCCAAGTCTTGTAACACTTGCATTAGCTAAGTCTGGATTAATTAATGACTTATCAAAGAAAGAAATAATCGTATTGATAGCCATTCCGTGAGAAACAACTAACACGTTGGCATTTTCCGTCTGATTTTCTCTTCTAACAGTGTCTAAAGCATTTTTTAATCTAGCTACCATTACATCCCAATTTTCGGACATACCAGTTTCATCAATTTTCTCTACTGTTTCTGAGACAATTTGATAACCGTCATCGCCAAATTTTTCAAAAGCTTCTTCCATCGACTGGAAACCAAGATGCTCCATCACTTTTCCAAACATAATATCTTCATACTCACCTTCAAATTTACCAAAACCAAACTCACGGAAATCACGTAGTTCATTGATTTCCAAATGCGCCTGCTTGCTTTCACGTAAAATGATGCCCGCCGTCTCAATTGTTCGACCACGATCACTCGTATAAATAGCGTCAAATGGCGTTTCCCGAAGACCACGACCTAAAAACTCTGCTACTTCGATTCCTTCATTTGTTAATGGTGTATCTGACCAGCCTTGCACACGACGGGATGTATTGAACATCGTTTTGCCGTGTCTAACTAAGTACACATTCAGTTTTCCTGTTGTCACTTAAACTCCCCCTTGCGCCTTTTTTCCAGCTTCTACATAAAACATATTCCCAGGTTCTTCAATCGAATATGCTCCATCTTCAAAAATAACTTTTGTCACACTGGCATTTTCGATAATTCTTAAATTTTTACTAGGATCAATCATTTCAATAATGCGATGAATAACCATGCCGTGCGCTACTACTAACACATCTCCACCGCCACGCTTATTAGCATCAGCAAGAATAGTATCGAGTCCCGCAGTTAGTCTTTCTTCAAAAATAGCCGAGTTTTCCGTCATGCCAGTCTCGTCCATTTTGTGCACCGTATCAATGACAATATTGGAATTATTTTCAGAAGTTTTATCATAATAGCTTTCAATAGATTCAAAACCATGCGCCTTTGCTACCATTTTTAAAACAGCTTGATTATATTCCCCTTCAAATTTGCCGAAACCAAATTCACGCATTTCAGCTAATTTTTCCAGTTTTAGATGGTGGTTGTCGCTTTCTTTCATGACAATTCTTGCGGTTTCGATGGCACGTCCTCGGTCACTTGCGTAAGCGGCTACAAAATTAGTCCCTTTTAAGCCACGACCTAAATCATGCGCAACAAGTGCTCCTTCTTCGGTTAACGGCGAGTCAGCCCAGCCTTGTACCCGATCAAGTGTGTTTAAAATCGTCTTTCCATGTCGCGTTAAATAAATAACTACCCTGCTTGATGATTCCATGTATACACTCCTTTAAATTATCACTTCTCCCTTTAATAGTAGCAATCTTAAGAGTTAATGGCAAACTAATTAATTACTAGCACAAAAAAACACTTCCTCCAAATAAGGAGAAAGTGCGCTTAATTCCTTTAATGAACGCCCTTCATATATTTTTTCAAGAATGGCGCGAAAATAAATAATGCTACCGCAAAAGCAATTGCTACAAAACCAGTAATCCCGAAATAAGCAATTTCTGTGTCGGGGTTAAATAATTGCGTTAATTGTGCGTTAAATGATTGTCCCATTGCATCTGATAAAAACCATAAGCTCATCGTTTGTGAAGCAAAAGCTTTTGGCGCTAGTTTGGTCGTCGCAGATAATCCGACTGGCGAGATAAACATTTCACCGAAAATACAGATGAAGAAACTTAGTACTAACCAAAGCGGACTTACAAGCGTTGTTGTGTTTCCGTGCAAGATACCCGGGAGCATCATGACAACGAAAGATAAACCAGCGAAGAATAGTCCAAGCGCAAATTTACGTGGTGTAGATGGTTGTCTGTCGCCAAGCTTTGTCCAAATCCAGGCAAAGATTGGTGAAAGAGTTATTACAAACACTGGATTTAGCGACTGGAAATTGGCTGGATTTAAGTTTAGACCCCAAATAGATAAATCCGTTCTTTCTGCCGCGAAAAGTGCCAATGTGGACGAGCCTTGTTCTTCAATCATCCAAAATAATACTGCGATTAAGAATAACGGTATGTAGGCAGTTAAACGTGATTTTTCGTCCGGCTCGGTTTTCTTGCTAGTCATCATCATAATAAAGTAAGCGAGTGGAACACCAACGCCCATCACCGTTACAGCAAGAATAATTGTATCAATTGTTAAGCTACCTGTAATTAAGCTTAAAACAGCAATTAATAATCCTATCCCTAAAACAATGCCAATTATTTTGAATGTAAGACTTTTTGCTTCTGATCTTTGAAGCGGATTTGGCGCTTTTTTACCAGCGTCTTTTAAGTAACGTTTTCCTGTAAGAACATACACAACAAGTGCAATTGCCATACCAACAGCTGCCACACCAAAACCAGCGTGGTAACTTCCAGCGTTATCAGAAACAGCTGAAACAATTGGTGGCGCAATAAATGCACCTAAGTTGATACCCATGTAGAAAATACTAAAACCAGCATCACGACGATTATCGCCCGCTGGATATAAATCCCCAACAACGTTAGAAACATTCGGTTTAAGCAGTCCGGTTCCAAGAATAATAAACGCCATGGAACCAAATAATGCCGCTGCTCCTCCACTAGGTATTGCAAGGACAATGTGCCCCACCATAATCAGTACGCCGCCGTAGAAAATTGTTTGCCGCGCTCCGAGGACACGGTCAGCAAACCATCCACCAATGACCCCTGACATAAATACGAGTGAACCATAAATAGACATAATTGCTGTTGCAGTAGACTGGCTAAATCCAAGTCCGCCGTCTGCTACTGCAGTATACATATAATAAAGTAATAATGCGCGCATTCCGTAATAGGAGAATCGCTCCCAGAATTCGGTATTAAATAATGTTGCCAGGCCGCGCGGGTGCCCGAAAAACGTTTTTTCCTTTTTGGTACTCAAGAAATTTCGCCTTCTTTCTTTTGTTTTTTATTCAAGTTAGCAAATTTCTTCTCTAATGATTTGCGCAAAATTTTTGTTATCGATTATAAAGCATTTGTATAAATTTGACGAGATACTTCTAGTGTTTGGTCGCCTCGTTCTGAAATATTAGTTAAACCATGGCGTTCTAATTGATCAACAAGTAAATCTACCACTTCTTCGCCAAGCCCATAATCACTAAATCTAGTCCCTGCCCCTAAGCTTTCAAAGAACTCACGTGTTTGAAGAATGGCTGCATCTATTTTTTCTTCATCACTACCATTCAAAATCCCCCATACTCGTTCTGCGTATTGCACTAATTTATCTTTTTTCTCGTTACGACGAACATTTAAAAGAGATGGAAGAACTATCGCTAATGTACGTGCATGGTCAATTCCGTATAGTGCTGTGATTTCGTGACCTAAACTATGGCTTGCCCAGTCTTGTGGAACACCTCTTGACAACGTTCCATTAAGAGCATTTGTAGCTGACCACATAAAAGTCGCGCGTGTATTGTAATCGTGATTATCTTCTTTGATAACATCTGGACCAATTTCGATTAAAGTTTGTAGTAGACTTTCGGCATAACGATCTTGTAGTAAAGCCCCAACTGGATAAGTCATGTATTGTTCCATTACATGCACATATGCATCCATAATGCCATTTGCTAGCTGCCGTTTTGGAAGCGTGTATGTAAGTTCTGGGTCAAGTAAAGAAAAAACTGGGTAAGTATAAGCGCTACCAAAGCCAAGTTTCGCTTTCTTCTCCACAAAAGTAATGACGCCTCCGCTATTCATTTCAGAACCAGTTGCAGGTAAAGTTAATACCGTTCCAAAAGGAAGAGCTTCTGTAATCGGACGTTTTTCACCAATCCCACTACCAAAAATATGGATCGGATCATCGTCAAATAAAGCTCCAGCGGCTACAAATTTCGTACCATCAATAACAGAACCACCACCAACAGCGAGTAGAAAGTCGTAGTTTTCTTCTTTTACTAATTGAATAGCTTTTATTAATGTTTCATATGTAGGATTCGCTTCGATGCCGCCAAACTCACCAACTTCTCTAGTTTTAAGAGCTGCTTTTACTTTATCAAGTGTCCCAAATTTTTTAACACTACCGCCACCGTATAAAATCAATACTTTTTTGTCTTGAGGGATAACTTCATTTAGTTCTTCTAGACGATTTTTACCAAAAATAATATGAGTAGGATTATAATAATCAAAATTCAAGATTTCTTTTTGCATTTCAAGTCCTTCTTTCTGTTTACATTTTTACATAGCATATTTAATAATACACTTTTTTAAGAAAAATTAAACCTTTATCCATAATTCGCCCTATATATATGAAAAAATTACACATTATCTAACTTCTATATGCATTAATAGTGATTTTCTATACAAAAGCGCTACTTTACGATAAAATGAAGAGGAAGAAGAATGGAGTGAAGAACATGTTGATAAAAAACCTTTGTATCCCTAAAATAAATTTAACAACCGTCCCAGGAGATGCAACTTTACAAGAGGCTATCCATTTACTAGAAGAATCTGGTTATCGCTGTGTTCCTGTATTAGACGAAAAAGGCGAAAAATTCTTAGGTAACATCTATAAAATGCATATTTACAAACATGCGGCTAATGGTGGAAGCCTTAGCGATCCAGTAATGAGTTTAATTAAAAATGCAACGAAGCACATTTGTGTTAATGCATCTTTCTTTGAAGTATTCTTTACTATTAAAGAGCTTCCATATATTGCTGTTTTAAATGAACAAGGTAACTTTTATGGTATTTTAACGCACGGGAAATTACTTGGTTTGCTTCAAGATGGTTGGAATGTGAAAACAACTAGCTACGTACTTACGATTGCAACAGGTGAAGTTCAAGGCGCTTTAACTAAAATCACTAAAATTATCGATCGTTATTCGAGCATCGCAAGTTTGATTACATTAGACAATCAAACGGAAGATTTCATTCGCCGCGTACTTGTTTCCTTACCAGTTGGCGTAACGGAAGAGAAGAAAAACGAAATTGTTTCTCACTTAGAACGCAAAGGGCTTCGTGTCGTAGAAACTGAAAAAATCGAAAAATAATAAAAACAGCTTGAAAACGAGGTAACTTCTCATTTTTCAAGCTGTTTTTTTGTTGCGCTTATTCTTCGTCTTGTTGTTTTTTCTTTGCTGCTCGTTTCCCGATAGAGTAAGTTGCGATAATAAGCAGAATGAAGAGCAGTAATCCGCCCGCAATATACATCCACGTATAATCTTTCTCTAGTCCTAATGCTTTTTCATTAGCTTTTTTTGCTTCATCTGATGAAATAGTAAATTCTCTCGTCCACTCCCATTTATCGTCTTTATTTTTAGCAACTAAATGTAATTTATATTTACCTGGTTTTAACTCTTGATTTTCCCAGTCCACGCTGTAATTAAAATTGGAATTTGGCGCCATTGATAAATCTGTGCGCTTTGATTCATGTAAAACTTTTTCGCTGCCTTTCTTATATATTTTGGCATCCACGGCCAGTCCACCAACTAAGGTCGCTTTTGTATTTTGCAAATTCATTTCGACTACATTTCGGTAATTCCGGGTTGCTGGTTTAATTTGATTTAATTCTAGTTCTGGCTTTACGACAGTCGCTTTTTCAGTTAATTTCACGCCAATGACGTAAGCATATTCATTTTTGATTTGAACATCGTTTTCGCTGGATTCTTTTTCCTTTTCCTCTGCTTTCTTTTCTTTAAAATGTAATCCGCCTAAAATAATTCCATCATAGTTTTCTTCTGGCATTTGGATAGTTACCGACCAAGTTTTAGTTTCATTTGGTTCAAGTGTAATCTCGGAGTCACTTAATTCTGTAATATCTGCAAAGGGATATTTGAGCGTTTCGTCCGGTTTTGTTTTTGGTATCGAGTAATCAACGTACCCCATCTCATTGGTAATAGCTGTATTGGCAACACAATTGATTGTCATTTTTTCTTTACTTTGATTGGTAATTTCGACATTTAATTTTTGCTTCTGCTTGGGTTCCATTTGCAAATCAAAATATGTAGCTTTTGATACCTGATTATCTGGAAGAATTGCTTTTACGGAAAAACTATTACTTTCTGCTGCTTCTGCATGTTGATTTGGCAAACAAATAATAGCAATTGTACAGGCAAAGATGATAGCGAATATTTTTTTCAAGTCTCTCTTTCCTCCTAATTCCTCAATTTAAAAAGAGAAAACAACATCGGAAAATGCAGTTTTCTCTTTTTGAAAAATGTTAGACTGTTGGTGTATCACTTAAAGTCCAAGTTAATGTACTTTGATAAGTGCCATCCGCTACAGCCACGTTTTTAGGAATAGATAATTTCGGTTTAGAAGTTTCTGTTGCAGATACTTCTGCTGAACCAAAGCTATCATTCCAAGTTCCCATACCTTGGTCATCATTATAATTTGTTGGTGTAGCTGTTTGCATATCTTTAGCTGCCATTACAGGAACTGCTGCTCCACCAGTCATGGAAATTGTTACATTATCATATCCAGTTGGTGCTTGGGCAGTAGAATCTTTTGAACTAACAATAGATTTTGGAATAGTTAGCTCAGCACCAGCAATTTTTTTTGCAGGTGTAGAAGAATCTTTAAACTCACTACCAGTTACAGAGAGCGTCCAACCGTTATTTGAACCACGTAAATCACTAACTTGTGCAAAAGGAGTTACATCTTTAATTACAGAAACTTCTCCTGGTAAGTCTTGTGTACCATTTCCGTTAGTGTCTACATAAGTAGTAATCTTTGAATCTTTACTGTGGACATTGATTGCACCTTTAGATAATTGTGATGAATCAAGTGTTCCAAAATCCCAATTAGATACTGCTAAAATCCAAAGACCGTCACTACCTGTTGGCGGATTAGTTGGATCTGGAACAACTGGATCAGGACCAATTGGATCTGGATCTACTGGAACTGGATCTGGTGTTGTGCTTTTATCAAATTTTACTATCCCTTTTGAATCTTGTGTTACGGAAGTTGCTGCTGAAGCAAAATCTCCAGAAAGTACTGGTGCTACAATCAATCCTAGTGCTAATAAACTTGCTGTTGTTAATTTTACTGTTCTACTTGTCATTATTATTCTCCTCTTTCTGTTATCCTTTTTTTGTCGTGCCGAGCTTTTAAATCGTTTCCCTCACCTCCTTAAAATTTTTTTACTTGCAAATAAAACTAGACTTATACCGGCAAAAATAAGTGGCAAATCGCCCGCCTCTCCCGTTTTTGGAAGCTTTTTCGAAAACTTTGTAGGATAGGTTCCTGTCCTATCATCTGTTCCAGTTTTGACTTTACTAGGCTTTTCTTTCATTACAACGCCTGCTTTACTAGTCGCTGTATCTGCCTTTTTTGCTTCTACATAAAATGGTGTTGCACATAAGAATAAACAACAAAATATAATGAATCCTATTTTTTTCAAATCGAATTGCTCCTTTTAGTTAAGGCCTAGGCGCATCTTCTAGAGTCCACGTAACCTTAGATTCATAAGCATCTCCCACCAAAGCATCATTAGGCTGAATTTCTATTGTTAAACTCTCTTCTAAGTCAAAAATAGTAGAAACAAAGCCTGTTTCTGTAGGAGTTGCTTGTTTTTGTTCAATAGGCTGATTTTCATTGCTTAAGTAAACGGGGTTGCTCCCTGGAGATTTACTTTGATACTTGAGCGAACTTTGAATGATATCTCCGCTACTATTTGTGAATGTTGTCATTGCCCCTGTTATCGTCCAGCCTTGCTTTAATTTCCTTCTATCTATAACCTTTAAATCTACCTCTCCATCTGCTCCGTAGCATTTCAACGTTTGTTTTCTATTTAAAATGGGCACTGATTCTAAATCTTTATCTACACCCATCCTAAATTCACTAGGAATATGTAGCTCCATACTCTCTCTAACATGTACAACTACGGTTACAGGGATTGCTGTTTGAGAAGCTGGTGGATTTCCGGGAGAGGACAGCGTTACAACATAATCGCCAACTTTCGTAAAGTCTACCACTTCCTCAAAATCATCCACTAATGAACCTACACCAGTCAAAGTGGCATTCACATCTAATCTAAATTGATTAGCATCCACAGTTTCACCAACTAAATAGGTATATTCTTCCTCTGCAGTTATGATAGGTGGCTTCGGTTGAAATATAACCTCTACATTGACAGACTCGCCTCCATCAATGTTAGAAGCTTCGATAGTAACTACATACTTGGTAGGCTCTTTTGAACTCGGTATTGCGTCATTAAAATTAGTTGTGATTTTTGATGGTTGATCTACGACGACTTTTGCATCTTTTAGCAATTGTTCCTCTGTGAGTGGCGTGTCTATATCATAAATAAGTTGTTTTTCATAGGAGATAATCTTTGGAGCCACTATATATACTAGCGGTTGGAAAAATCTTCCTGAATAAACTACCCGTCCATTATTATCCTTAATTGAACTAACATCATCCCATCCATAATTAACTCCCTCTGTAATCCCCCCTTCTTTTAAACCAATGGTTGGCTTGATTTCTATTATCTCTTGCTTCCAAGTAATCATCGAGGTTGCATCATCCATTTTCGCAGTTGGATAAAACGTAGTCATAGGAATTGATTTTGATACACCTATAATCTCTTCCGGTTTTACGGTAAAATCGTATTTTGCAGAGATTTCGATTGGTTCTAAGTATATTCTTTGATTGGCACAATTAATTTCTACTAAATTTGGCAGAGAATGATCTTTAAAACTCGATAAATCAGAAATATAATTACTAGTAAAATGAATATATCTCAGACTAGCACTAGTATACTTAACCATTGGCTCGATATTTGAAATATCGTTATTATCAAGTATGATTTCGTCTATATTAGGAAATTTGTTTGGCAGACTTGCAAATGGAGATAAATCACTAATTTTATTCTTGGATAGATTTAGAAAGACTAACTTTGGTGCATTCATTTTTAAAATCGGTGAGACATCCGTAATTCCTGCTCTTGTAAGAGTTAGCTCTTCTAATTTTGGATATCCATTTGGTGCTTTTAATAAAGCTGATATCCCTTGCAAATTATCATCTGACCGAATGTTTATAGTCTTTAGATTAGTCATATACTGTATACCTTCTATATTTTTTATAATGACTGAAGATAAATCAGTAAAAAAAGATAAATTATCTAAATCTGCTTGGGTAATAACGTCAGTCACAACCCAATCATTTTTATACTTGATTTGAATATTTAAGTTTCGAACTAAGGATTCTGCCATTACCGGATCCGGAAACAAATCTACTATCCTACTATTCGCGGGTATGGTTAAAGAGTTAGCTTTCAGTTTGCTAGGCTCCGGCTCCTTCAGCGGTTGTTTCGTTGTACTCTCTTCTGTTTTTTGGGGTTCTGATACTGTTTCTTTTGTTGGAGTCTCTGGTATCGTTTCTTTTGTTGGAGTTTCTGATACCGTTTCTTTATTTTCTGGAGTTTCCTTTATGGCTTCCTCTATTACAGGCTCCACTGGTTGTTCAGGCACTACACTTTTTTCCGCCTCTATAGCTTTCGAATAGACCGGTACAATAAGCGCAAAAATCAAAACAAAAACTAGAACTATCTTCCAATTTATTTTCATTGTATTTTAAAATCTCCTTTTTAAATGCTAGTTAGCTGTTTTTCATAGTGTTTCGCTACCTTTTTTTGAACTATAAAAGTTTTTTTATGCTGCTTCAAAATTTCTTGTTCTAATAGGCGAATACGTTGTCTGTAAAAAGCTGCTTTTGATAATGTACTGTACTCAATTAAAATTTTGATTGTAACTTCTGGTGGCAATAAAATATTTCCATTTTCATCTTTTTTACCAATAAGTATTCCTAAATACTTTATTGCATAATATAATTTTTCATGGTGATTTTTGCCATTGAGTAAAGCTCTATAATATAAATGACATCCAATCTTTTTTAAAAAGAAATATTGAAAGCCAAAGTTTTCTGGAAATAACGATAAAGCATATTCAATGTCTTCTTTTTTATACTCATACACTACGCAATCATCTGAAAGCGCAATATTTGTTACAAGTGGTGGCAATTCTTCTAATATGGAATAACTTAAGAAAACACCTGGCTCAAAAACAGACAAAAGTTTTCCAGGTGACTCGCAAGTGTAACTACTTATGTAACCATGTATTAATAAAATGACACTATTGGGTTCCGTAGAATTAGTCATAATATTTTCACCGCATTTTAATTTGCGTTTTTTGTGTTTAATACCGTAATTTTTCATCATGCTAACAAATTCTTTGTAAGTAAATAGTTGTTCCACTAAAAATCCACTCCTATTCTAAGATGAACGATTAAGTAGTATATTGCTAGGTTTGCCAAGGACTAAACTAATACTACCATGCTTGAATTAGGATATTTTCTCCATGGAGAAGGAATTACATACTCTTTGCTAATTTATTTTTAAGAATGCTTGCAAAATTACTCGTAAATCACGAAAAAAATTGTTTTTTATTTTGACACAAATTAGTAAAAATCACTTTAAATTAGACTAAAAAGTAATTTTCCTTTATAAAAGCGCCACATTTATCTGCATCCTTTTCAGAAGGTCGAATCTATGATACTATTAGCATAAAACATTTGTGACAACGTATAACTTTTGTTCCATTATTATGTAAAATGGAGGTAAATAGAATGAAATGGGAAGAAAAAAGAGATATGGTAAAAATCGCTACGTGGTACTATCACTATGGCTGGACCCAAGCACAAATTGCCAAAAAAATCGGGATATCAAGATCGATTATTTCTAAAACCTTGCAACGCGCGAAAGACTTAGGTATTGTTGAAATCTTCATTAAAGACGAAACATACTATACGGTAGATTTAGAACAAAAATTAGAAGAAAAGTTCGGTTTAGAGGAAGCTATTGTCGTCGCAACGCACGATATGTCCGACGAAGAAGCACTGAATTTCCTTGCCAAAGAAGCGGCTTATACACTAAGTAAAAGAATTGCCAAAGTAAACACTCTAGGTATTTCATGGGGAAAAACCATCCGCAAATTTGCTAATGAATTCCCTTTTATCCCGCACAAAGATTTAACAATTATTCCACTTATCGGAGGAATGGGCTCGAGTGATATTGATTTGCACTCCAATCAAATTTGTTATGATTTAAAGAAAAAAATGAAATGTCATTCCAAGTATTTGTATGCTCCTGCGCTCGTTGAAGATACAGAGATGAAAACCGATTTATCCAAAAATAAGTATATTAGCGAAGTATTAGAAGAAGGAAAAACCGTTGATATGGCTATTGTCGGCGTTTCAAGTCCTTATAATCACAGCACAATGGAAGAAATCGGCTATATTAATCCAGAAGATATTGAAGAACTACGCTATAGAGATGTTGTAGGTGATATTAATTCACGCTTCTTCACAGCAGATGGTAAAGAAGCAAACACAGAAATTAATACCCATGTCATCGGTCTTAGTTTAGAGGAACTAAAAAATATCCCAACTGTCGTCGCGCTCGCAAACGGACTACAAAAAAAAGAAGCGTTAGTTGCTGCTCTTGACGCTGGATTGATAGATGTGATTGTGATTACTGATAGAATGGCTGAATACATTCTGCAAAAAAATGATTAGTCATTATTCTTAATTATAAAATTTATAATCTCCAAAAGCTCTCTCCCACAATGGAATGAGCTTTTTTTATTTCTCTAAAAAATAAAAACATATAATATTCCATTGACGAAAAAATGTTAAAGTGTTATATTTAATTTGTGAAATACGACATTTGTCACCAATGGTGACAAATGTTACAAAATTCATTTGTTAGGATAAAATAGCTTTATCCGGAGTTTTATTTTAATAAATGAAAACGATTACTAGGAGGAACTTGAAATGACTTTATATAGACAGTTACTTGCTCGTGAGAACGAAAATAATCCGATTCGCGTTGGTGTTATCGGCGCTGGTCAAATGGGATTCGGCATGATTTCGCAAATCGCCGCAATTCCAGGTATGAGTGTCGTTGGTATTAGCGATATTCATGTAGAAGCAGCACAAAAAGCAGCAGATGCTTACAATGCCACAGCAACCAAAAAAGAAAAAATTCTATTATCTAATGACTTTAAAGAAATTATTCATTCTGATCTTGTAGAAGTGATTGTCGATGCTACTGGTGTTCCAGAAGTCGGCGCAAAAATTTCCCTAGAAACTTTACTTGCTAAAAAACAACTCGTTTTACTTAATGTAGAAATTGATATTACTATCGGACCGTTAATGAAAAAATTATATGACAGCGCAGGCCTCGTATATACTGGCTCCGATGGCGACGAACCTGCTGCAATAACTGAACTTTACGAATTTTCCAAATCAATGGGTATGGAAGTCCTTGTCGCTGGTAAAGGAAAAAATAATAAACTTAAAATCAGCGCTAACCCTGATAGTTGCCAAGCGGAAGCCGACGGGAAAAACATGGCGTCTCACATGCTAGCTGCTTTCCAAGATGGAACAAAAACAATGGCAGAAATGAACTTACTTTCTAATGCTATTGGCTATGTTCCAGACGTTGTTGGAATGCATGGTATTTCTGGTGATGTTGATTCTGTCATCAAAGACCTCGACCTAAAAGACCAAGGTGGAATTTTAAACAAATTTGGCGTTGTAGAGTATGTAGATGGCTTAGCTCCTGGGGTATTCGTTATCGTCAAAGGACAAAATGAAGGCGTTAGTCACGAACTTAGCTACCTCATGAAAAAAGGCGACCGCGATCACCACATTCTTTATCGTCCTTATCACCTAGCAAGCCTTGAAACACCTCTAACCATTGCAAAAGCTGTGTTGAACCACGATCACGCTATCGTGCCAATGGGAGCACCAGTTTCCGAAACAGTTGCCGTTGCTAAGAAAGATATTTCAACCGGCGAAAAATTAGATGGCATTGGTGGTTTCTGTGTACGCGGTGTACTGGAAACTCACGTTGATATGGCAACGAATGGTCATATTCCAATCGGCTTGATTAGCGGTGAGGTAGTAGCCCGCAGAAATATCAAAGCTGGAACATTTATTACAGACGAAGACGTTTCATTAGATGAATCCACTACTGTTTGGAAACTTAGAAAACTACAAGATGAAACATTCAGCAAATAATTTCAACTTGGTGGGAAGACAAGCCTCTTCCCACCCTCTAAGGAGGAAAAGTAAATGAATATTGTCCTTATTGCTTCCCTCATTTTCATCGCTCAGACAGGTCTTGCGTTTTTCCAAGTTAGGTATTATCAGCATCATATGAACAAAGTTGCGGATAAATATGCTGGGAAAACTGGTTATTATCTTTATTCCGAAATGGAACGACTCAAATTTCGCACAAGTGCTGTAGCCATTCTGATAGTGAATGAAAACCAGATTGTACATGAATGCCAAATTTTAACCGGAAAGACTGTTTTTGCAAAGTTCAAGACTTTCACCAACTATCATCATAAAGATTTATCCGAAATATTGACGGAACTTCGTAGTAAAAATAAGAATACAATCCAAGAAAAAGCAATTATTAAAACAGTTAACAGTTGTATGAAAGCGCTTTAAATAATTAAAAAGGAGTGTTTCCTAGTGAATTATATTGAATGGTTTGGAACAAACTTTATCGGCTTATTTGAGGCTGGTGGAAAACAGTTTGTAAGTTTTATGACGGGAATTGTCCCTCTTTTAATTGTCCTTTTAACTTTTACTTACTCGATTATTGCTTTTATCGGGGAAGAACGTGTCAACAGAGCAATCCAATTTTCTGCAAAAAACATGATTTTGCGTTATACATTAATGCCCGTTTTATCCGTCCTGATGTTAACGAATCCTATGGCTTACACATTCGGTCGATTTGTTAAAGAACATCAGAAACCAGCTTTTTATGACTCTGTCGTATCGTTTTTGCACCCTGTTACCGGACTATTTCCGTATGCAAATGCTGGTGAACTATTTGTTTATTTAGGGATTGCTAATGGTGTGGTCGAAGCTGGGTATAGCATGTCTAGCCTTGCTGTTCGCTACTTCCTGGCAGGTCTCGTGGTTATTTTAATGCGTGGTGTTATTACAGAAACAATTACGAAATTCTTAATGCGAAAAGAAAAAGTCTGAAATAGAAGGAGGCAAATAAAATGTATCAATCAATTCATGTGAATAAAGGTCAAGGTGGTTGGGGAGTTGGACTCGATATTACTCCGAGCGAACCGAGAACTAAAGTTGTTTCTATTACTGGTGGCGGTATCCATCCCGTAGCACTAAAAATTGCTGAATTATCCGGCGCCGAAGCCGTTGATGGTTTCAAAAATTCCATTCCTGAAGAAGAAATGATGTGTGTTGTTATAGATTGCGGCGGAACTGCTCGAATTGGGGTTTATCCGATGAAACGTATTCCAACAGTTGATGTTCTCCCTTCGTCTCCATCAGGGCCACTCGCAAAACATATTACAGAAGATATTTTTGTTTCTGGGGTCAAACCTGAAGATATTGAAGTTCGAGATCAAAGTGCTGACTCTGGTAGACCATTTGACAGAGAGAAATTCAAAGAAGACTATGCCAAAATTAAAGAAGACCAAAAAGAAGCAAGCGAATTAAAAGAAGGCTTTCTCGTAAAATTTTCACGCGGTATCGGGAAGGCAATGGGCGTTTTCTATCAAGCAGGGCGTGATTCTGTGGATATGCTCATTAAAAACATTATTCCTTTTATGGCTTTTATTAGTATGATTATCGGTATTATTAATTACACTGGGATTGGGAAATTAATTGCGAATACACTCTCTCCACTTGCTGGGTCACTTTGGGGGATGTTACTAATTGCGTTTATTTGTAGTTTGCCTTTTCTTTCACCGATTCTTGGACCTGGTGCGGTTATCGCTCAAGTAATTGGTGTTTTAATCGGATCCCAAATTGCGATTGGTGCGATTCCAGTTACTTACGCCCTACCAGCGTTATTTGCGATTAATGCTCAAGCTGGTTGCGACTTTATTCCAGTAGGGCTTTCTCTTGCAGAAGCTAAGCCAAAAACGGTTCAGTTCGGTGTTCCAGCTATTCTTTATAGCCGGATGATTACTGGTGTCCTTGCCGTTGTTATCGCCTGGGTATTCAGTATTGGTATGTATTAATTTTTAGGAGGAATTTGTTATGACTATAAGTAAAATTATGGAAATCGGACCACTTGTCCCCGCTTTTGAAGAAGAAAAAATCGTTATCTTATTTGGACCAACTGCTACCAATGAATTACGCGAAATATCTGTTATTCACGAATTCGAAGATGTACCAAACAATGCCTTAACCAAAGGAAATACCTTACTAATCGGCGAACAAGAATATACAATAGAAGAAGTCGGCTCAGATGCAAACAAAAATCTCGAAGAACTTGGCCATATTTCTGTTTATTTCCGCTCAGGACAAAATGAAGTTTTACCAGGAGCTGTCGTTGTTTCCCCAGAAGTTTTTCCAACGATGACGATTGGTGACAGCATTCAATTTTAAGTATAAAAATTTTTTGTGCTACATTTCACCTTGTCAATCCTCCCTGTTTTCGATATAATTACTTTTATAACGATAATGAAAATCATTTTCAATTAGGGAGGAAATACACAATGTACCAAAAGCATAAATGGGCTGCTATTTTGATGACTGTTCTTTTAGCAGTAGTATTAACCGCTTGTGGCAGTTCTTCAGATAAGGACTCAAGCAAAGAAAAGGAATCCGCAACAAAAACGGTTACTGATACAATGGACCGTAAAGTAGAAGTTCCAACAACACCGAAAAGAATTGTCGCTCTTCAAAACGTAAGCGAAATGGAAATTCTTGGCGTTAAACCTGTTGGTACAACTGATTATTACATCACTACATACCCTGAGGCAACAAAGGGGACAGAAAGTGTTGGTAATGACAAACCTAGTATTGAAAAAATCGCTAATTTAAAACCAGATTTAATTATTATTAGTGATTACCAAAAAGACCTTTTAGAGAATTTAGAAAAAGTAGCTCCTGTTTATATCACGCATTTCGGTGATACACCGGACAAACAACTTTCTAACATTGCCAATCTCTTAAATAAAAAAGCAGAAAAAGAAAAATGGGACAAAGATTATGCGGCAAGCTCCAAAGAAGCAAAAGCAACACTGAAAGATGCTGGTGTTGCGAACGAAAAAGCTGCAGTAATTCAATTTTATGGTAAAGAAATTTATGTGCACGATGCAAAAGTCTTTGACGGCTTATACTCCGGCGCAGGTTTCACACCGACAGATGCTGCTAAAGCAAACAAAGAAACAAAAGCGATTTCCAGTGAAGCAATTCCTGAATATGCAGCAGGAGCAGATCGTCTCTTTATCTTAATGCCTGCTGATGGCAACACGGATTCTGTGGATGAAATGCTAAAAGGCGTTTGGAAAGATATTCCAGCCGTGAAGAAAAACCAAGTGTATAAAGTAGATAATACGAAGTGGAGCGATTACAGTGCTGCTGCTCAACTTTATCAAATGGAAGATGCTGTAAAACAAATTACAGGTAAATAATAAAAAAGCTCGATTCTATAAACAGAATCGAGTTTTTTTATTTATTTAAGAAACCATAGATATCATTATTCACTTTGCCGAATGAAGCAATGTGGTTCTGGACGTTGGAGAATAATATAACGTACGTTCTTCCAGTATGGCTGACGCTATTGGATACGTCCCATCCGGTCACAACTCCGTGACTATTATAACTCCCTGGATCCACATAGAATCCCATTCCATAAGTTGATTTGCTTCCTTTTGTGAACATTTTCTTCAAACTTGCTTCAGAAATCAATTTTTTATCCATTAATGCTTTGTCAAACAAATACATATCCGTTGTAGGCATACTAATATCCCCTGCGCCATACAATTGTGATAAGTCTACAAGTTTCGGACTTTGGAAGATTCCATTGTCATCAATCTTATATCCAATTGATATGTTTTTGCCCCCATCAACATCTTTTTGATTGTATCCTGTATGCTTCATTCCTGCAGGTTCGAAAATGTTTTCTTGAAGATACGTCGCTAATGGTTGCCCACTAACTTTTTCTACAAGATAACCCACTACAGTATAATTAGCATCCATATAATCCCATTTCCCAGGTTGTGATTTAATTCCCCGCTTCTCAATAGCTTGAATAAGTTGATCTGGTGTCATATTACTCGTTAGTTTTGGTCGGCCAACAATACCAGATGTATGATTCAAAAAGTTCTTCACTAAAATCTTATTACCATTAGGAAAATCCGGTATATATTTCGAAACTGGATCATTCGTGTTTATTTTACCTTTTTCTTCTAATTGTAAAAGTGCCGTTGCTACAATTGCTTTTTGAGAAGATCCAATATAAAACAAAGTATCTGGCGTATTCAAAACTTTTTCATCACGATTGGCATACATGTACCCTTTTTGTATGATAGTCTCTCCATCGCGAACTACAAGTGCCGAACCACTAAAACCAATTTTTTGTAAATAATTATCAATTTCTTGATTTTTTACAATAGTTTCTTTTGGCTTTTCTTCTACTGGCTCTGGCTCTTTCGTTTCTTCTGGCTCATTAGCTGCTGAATTTTCCGATGGCTTTGTGGCAGTTGCTGCTTTCTTCTTAGTTGGTGCGGATACTGTTTGCTCTTGTTTACTTTTAAATTCAAAAATCATCCAACTAGTGGCAATAAACAGTAGAAATACAGTACTCAACACGATAATCATGTTCTTGCGTCTTCTGTGTTTACGTCTTTCGCGTCGATTCATTTCATCACTCCTGGTCTAGTCTAATCGCTAAATGACTTTCCCAAAAGAGAATGTATTAGTAGAAATTATCCCGAATTCCTAATAATACCTAACACTCCACATATATCGTAATTTATTATTTCAGATAAATCAATACGGAAATATACCTATGTTTTAAAAAAACTTTTCAGTGGTATAATAAGGAAGGATAAATTGATTAAAGCAACGACAAATTGCTATAAAGGAGACTAGATAAAAATGGTACAAATAACAAAAGGTAAATTTGATGGTTTACAAAGACTCTCCAACGAAAAAGGTGTCATTGCAGCGCTTGCCATTGACCAACGTGGCTCACTCAAAAAAATGATCCAACAAGCAAAAGGAACAGAAAATAAAAAGGATGTAGAAGACTTCAAACAACTTGTTTCTGAAGAATTAACTCCTTATGCTTCTGCGATTTTGCTTGATTTAGAATATGGTACTCCAGCAATCAAAGCTCGCCACGAAGGTAGCGGACTTTTAACTTCTTATGAAAAAACAGGATATGACGCAACAACTCCTGGTAAACTTCCTGATTTAATTGAAGATTTATCGGCACTTCGTATTAAAGAAAATGGCGGAGATGCTGTTAAAATTCTCGTTTATTATGATCCAGATGAGCCAGCTGAAATTAATGAAATCAAATATGCGTTTTTAGAAAGAATCGGGGCTGAATGTCGTGCAGTTGATATTCCATTTTTCTTAGAACCTATTACTTATGATGCAAAAGTTACTGATTCTGGTTCTTTAGAGTATGCGAAATTAAAACCAGCAAAAGTAAAAGCTTCCATTAAAGAATTCTCTAAACCTCGTTATGGTGTAGATGTACTTAAACTTGAAGTTCCAGTTAACTTTAAATATGTGGAAGGTTTTGCGGAAGGTGAAGTCGCTTATACGCAAGACGAAGCAGCTCGTCATTTTGAAGAGTGCTCTGACTTAAGCCCACTTCCATTTATTTATCTAAGTGCTGGCGTAACTTCTGAAATGTTCCATAAAACAATCCAATTTGCGAACCAACATAACGTGCAATATAGTGGTGTACTTTGCGGTCGTGCAACTTGGGCTGATGGTATCGAAGTTTATGGTAAACAAGGCGATGACGCTTTACGCGAATGGCTTCGTACGCAAGGGAAAGAAAATATTACTTCTCTTGATAAATTGCTTGATGAAGGTGCCGTTCCTTGGTGGACAAAATATGGTTCTTTCGAAGATGTACATGTAGTAGAAAAACAATAGCATACAAAAAGCCTCCAGCTAATTGAATTAGCTGGGGGCTTTTTTTATTAATTTTGATTTAAATAATTATACGCAAACTGGGCATATAGCTCGGCGCCATTTTTCATGACACTTTCGTCAATATTAAAGCGGCCATGGTGATGCGCCCATTCGGTGTCTTTTTCTGGATTGCCGCAGCCAACGAGTGCAAAACTTCCGGGAGCTTCATCTTGAAAATAGCTGAAGTCTTCGCCGCCCGTGGTTGGACGTTCAAAGTAAAGCATCTCTTCGCCGAATGATTCCGTGATTGTTTCTTGGACGAGTAGAGCGCTTTTTTCGTCGTTGATTACTGGTTGTGTGCCTTGTTTATATATCATTTCTGCCGTACCACCGTAAATAGCGGCGGTTTGTTGGGCGTAGTGTTCAATTGATTTTGCGACTTTGGCGCGTGTAGTGTTATTGAAGCAACGAAGCGTTCCTTCCAAACGAGCATTTTCTGCGATGACATTGTAGCGTGTACCGACTTCCATTTTACCGATAGTTACTACGACTGGATCAAGTGGATCTGTTTCGCGTGATACGATGGATTGGAGGTTCATAACGAACGAGGAAGCAATTACAGCAGCATCGATTGTGTCATGTGGCATTGCTCCGTGACCTCCTTGTCCTTTGAAGTCGATTTGGATAATATCTGCGGAGGCGAATGTAGAGCCGACTACACAAGATATCTTTCCACTTGGAGTTTGGGACCAGATATGAATTCCAAACACGTGGTCCACGCCTTCCATCGCTCCTTGGGCTATCATAGCTTTCGCACCCTCTGCAATTTCTTCTGACGGTTGAAAAATGAAGCGCACTGTCCCTTGTAGTTCATCTTTTACTAGAACAAGTGCTTTCGCGGCGGTTAATAACATCGATGTGTGCGCATCGTGACCGCAGGCGTGCATTTTTCCATCTTCTGTAGATTTATATGGAAGATCTTGGTTTAGTTCTTGAACTGGGAGTGCGTCCATATCTGCTCGCAAGGCAACTGTTTTCCCAGGCTTCCCACCTTTTAGGTCAGCGATTAATCCAGTCGGTTCCGTTCGACGATATGGGATGCCTAATGTATCTAATTCTTTGGCAACTTTGTCGGTAGTTCTAAATTCCTGCCATTGGAGTTCTGGATGCATGTGCAAATCACGGCGAAAAGCAATCATTGCTTCTTCATTATTTAAAACTACTTGTTTTATTTTCTGATTCATTCGCGCTTTCCTCCGTCCATTTTTTTACTGTTTCCAGTACGACTTCGATTCCTTTTTGGAGTTTGTCGTAATCCGTCCATTCTTCGGGCGCATGGCTTATACCATTGTGGCTAGGGACAAAAATCAAGCCTACTTCGGTTAAACCTGCAAAAATCATCGCATCGTGCCCCGCCCCGCTAACCATTGTTCGGTATTTTAAGCCGAGTTGGTCGGCACTTTCGGTCAATGCTTGATGAATCTCTTTTGATAAATGGGTCGGCGGTTCGTATAGCATATCTTCTATTTCGCAAGTGATGCCGTTTTTCTCTGCGGATTGGATAATTTCTTTTGTTTTTGTTAATGTATTTTGGACGTGAATTTCGTCTTTTGCTCGGATATCTACGGTAAAAACGACTTTATCTGGAATAACGTTTGCGCCATTTGGATAGACGTTGAGTTTGCCCACTGTTAATACGGTTCCGCCGCCTTCTTGGATAGCAAGTTCTGGTAGTTGACCTAAAATTTCGACAGCTGTGATCAGCGCATCTTTTCGGTCAAGCATTGGGGTTGTGCCTGCATGGCCGGCTTGTCCTTTTACTGTTACTTTTATTTCTGTTAAACCGACTACTGTATCTACTAGCGCCACATCCTCATTGGCATTTTCTAGGACTGGTCCTTGCTCAATGTGTAGTTCGATAAATGCTTTAACGGATTCTTTCGTGCGGATAGCTGTAACCACTTGATTTGCATCAAATCCTACTTTTGCCATGGCTTCTGCGGCTGTAATTCCATCTATATCTTTCATTTCATGGAGCATTTCTTTGGTAACTTTGCCAGTAATTGTACGTGAAGCAAGGAGGCCAGCGCCAAAACGAGAGCCTTCTTCTTCCACCATCGCGATAATTTCAAGCGGAAAATGTGGTTTCCTTTGTTGTTCATGGAAAACGCTCGCTACTTCAAGACCAGTAATGACACCAGCTGGTCCATCAAAAGCACCACCATTTGGCACGGAGTCGAAATGAGAACCCACGATAACTGCTGGTAAATCTGGATTGTCGCCTTCTAATCTTCCGTAAATATTCCCAATCGCATCTTCTGAAACAGTAAGACCTACCTTGGCCATTTCTTGTTTCAAATAATTGCGCGCTCCGAGGTCTTCTTTGCTATATGTAAGGCGAGTTGTCCCCTGACCCGGAGTTGCTGTATATCTATCTAAATTTTCTATGTGTTTTTTTATTCTCTCAAGATTTGTTTGCATTTAGCATACCTCCTTTTTTCTATTTTACAGGAAAGTGAAAAAAATGCTCGCTAAAACAACTCATAAAAAAAGTGATCCCTATTTTCTAGGGATCACTTAGTTATTATTTAGCGAATTGTGGTAAGAACTCTTTGTGTGCTTCTAGCATTTCATCTAAGATTGTTTTTGCTAAGTCGCCGCTTGGAACGAGTGGATTGGAAGTGAAGGCTTGTAGCGCAGTTGCGTAATCGCCTGTTACTGCTGCTTCAATTGTTAATTCTTCCATTGATTTCATTACTTGTAGCAAGCCGCGTTGTGCTGGTGGGAATTTGCCAAAGTTGATTGGTTCCGCACCGTGCGCACGGATAACGCTTGTGATTTCTACCGCACTATCATAAGGAACGTCATCAATTGCGCCATTATTACGAGTAGATACTACCATTACAGTACCTTTGTTGTTGTAAATGGAATTGATGATTTCACATGCTGCATCACTGTAATGTGCGCCGCCGCGTTTGGATAATTCTTCTGGTTTGTAATCAAGATTTGGATCTTTATATAATTCGAATAAGCTGTCTTCTAATTTTTTCACGACTTCTCCGCGAGTACCTTCGTTTTTGAAAGATGCCAGTTCTTCTTCAAGCATTGCATCCGTCATGTAGTAGTAACGGTGGTACGGACAAGGAAGCATTTTTAGATGTTTTACTTGTTCATATAAGAAGCGCATGTTTTTAATGTTTTCAACGACTTTTCCAGGGTTAGCATCTGGTGCGTAAAGACCGTCGATAACTTTTTCTGTTAATTCAGTACCATCTTTGTCGAATACGCGGTGCCAGTGCAAGTGGTTGATTCCTGCAAATTTGAAGAATAAGTCTTCTTCTGGTTTTTCTAAAACGTCGGATGCGCTTTTCACTGCTCCGATTGGCACGTTACAAAGACCGATAACTTTATCCCAGTTGCCGTAACGAAGAACGGCTTCTGTTACCATACCTGCTGGGTTAGTGAAGTTGATTAACCAAGCATCTGGGCATAGTTCGCGCATATCTTCAACGATACCAAGAATGACAGGAATCGTACGGAAAGCTTTAAACATTCCGCCTGCTCCGTTTGTTTCTTGACCAATGATGCCGTGGCTAAGTGGAATTCTTTCATCTTTAATACGAGCGTCTAATAAACCAACACGAAATTGTGTTGTAACAAAATCTGCATCTTTTAGAGCTTCACGACGGTCAAGTGTTAAATATACTTCGCAGTCAATGTTTGCTGCTTTGACCATACGTTTTGCCATATTACCAACGATTTCTAATTTTTCACGACCAGCTTCAATATCTACTAGCCAAAGTTCTCTGATTGGAAGTTCATGATAGCGTTTAATAAATCCTTCAACAAGTTCTGGTGTGTAACTGGAACCCCCACCAATTGTAACGATTTTTACACCTTTTTTCATAATATACTTACCTCCTAGAATTTTAAAGCGTTTTCTTTTCTTCTCATTCATCATAATTCATGTAATGCATTACAGGTCAAGCACTTATTTTAAATTTATCCAAACTGGCTATTTGGCGGGCTTTTTTGGTATACTAATTACAGAGCTACGAGAAATCGAGGTGTTTTGCAATTGGCAAATATACAAGAAATCGCGAAACTAGCGGGTGTTTCATCAGCAACAGTTTCCCGAGTAATTAATAATCGCGACTATGTGAGTGAAGAAACGAGAAAACGCGTTCAGACAATAATTGACAAGTTAGATTATGTTCCGAATATTAATGCTGTATCACTAAAAAAAGGTGCCACCAAGCTAATAGGCATAGTCATTCCTAGCTTTTCAGATTCACTAAATGTTTTTTTGAAAAGTTTTACAATGATGGCGCAAGAGCACGGCTATAACGTCACGTTGTTTATGACGCGGATTGATCCAGATAAAGAACTAGAGGCCTTAGAGATGCTGCGTCAAAAACAAATCGATGCGCTCGTCTTGGTCATTCGATCAAATGATTGGAAAACGATTGAACATTACACCAAATACGGCCCGATTGTCACTTGGCAACGTGTCGAAAGCGAAAAAATTCCTTCTGTATTTATGAATCAATATGACGGGTATACACTTGCGCTCGAACATTTATATGCAAAAGGATATCGAAAATTCGTGAATGTTTACGGGAATACGACCGGGCTTAATACGCAAAGTCGTATGCTTGCTTTTAAAGACTTTTGTGCGCGTTATGAGCTTGATCCGCATGAATTTAGACAGTTTTACGGGCAAGGTTCCCGGCAAGATGGGGAAAAGATTGCGCATTGGTTTGCAGAAACAGAGCATAAACCTGATGCCTTTTTGACACCGAATGATTATTTTGCGGCTGGACTTCTGACGGAAGCAAGGCGGCTTGATTATAGCGTGCCGGAAGATTTTGCGATTTGTGGTTTTGATAATATGGAAATCGCGCATTTGCTTGATATCACAACGATTCACTATCCGGTAAATTTGCAGGCTGAAAATGCTTTTACGCTCATTATGAATCAATTATTTGGTAGCAATTTGCCACTACTCGATTTAGATTTCCATTTAGTAGAACGAAAAACGACATAATAAAAGGTTTCCTCGCAAATTTGGAGGAAACCTTTTTTGTTAGTTTTTAAAAGAATGAATTGGTGCTGGGATTCGACCGCCGCGAGCAATGAAGTCCACGGAAGACTTACCGTTTACTGGCATTACTGGTGCCGTGCCGAGTAAGCCACCAAATTCGACCATGTCGCCAACTTTGGTGCCGCTTGCTGGAATTACCCGGACAGCGGTTGTTTTGTTGTTAATTACGCCAATCGCGGCTTCATCCGCAATCATTGCTGCTAATGTTTCGGCAGTGGTGTCTCCTGGTACAGCAATCATATCAAGACCAACCGAGCAAATTGCCGTCATTGCCTCTAATTTTTCAAGATTGAGCGCACCTTGTTGCACGGCTTCAATCATACCAGCGTCCTCAGAAACTGGAATAAATGCACCGGATAAACCACCGACATGTCCGCAAGCCATTACGCCGCCTTTTTTCACTGCGTCATTTAAAAGAGCAAGGGCAGCTGTTGTACCGTGTGTTCCGACCATTTCTAAGCCCATCTCTTCTAAAATATGTGCGACCGAATCGCCAATCGCTGGCGTTGGCGCTAGTGACAAATCGACAATCCCAAAAGGAACGCCGAGTTTTTCGGAAGCGACTTGACCAACGAGTTGACCCATTCTAGTGATTTTGAAAGCCGTTTGTTTAACTGTTTCAGCGACGATATCAAATGGTTCGCCTTTTACTTTTTCGATAGCGCGTTTGACCACACCTGGTCCGCTGACGCCAACATTAATAACGCAGTCCGCTTCACCAACACCGTGGAATGCCCCTGCCATAAAAGGATTATCCTCGACAGCATTGGCAAATACAACAAGTTTCGCGCAACCTAGGCCTTGTGTATCGGCTGTTAAATCCGCCGTTTCTTTAATCACTTCACCCATTTGACGAACTGCATCCATATTGATTCCTGTTCGAGTTGAGCCGACATTGACCGATGAACAAACACGCTCTGTTTGCGCGAGTGCTTGCGGAATCGAGCGAATAAGAATTTCATCGCCTTTCGTGTAACCTTTTTGGACGAGTGCGGAATAACCACCGATAAAATTCACGCCAACTTCTTTTGCTGCTGCATCAAGCGTTTTGGCAAATCCCACATAGTCAGTGTCGGCACTAGAGCCAGCTATAATCGCAATCGGTGTGACAGAAATTCGTTTATTGATAATTGGAATACCAAACTCAGATTCAATCGCTTCACCAACAGCCACTAAATTGCGCGCTTTGGTGACGATTTTTTGATAGATTTTCTTTCGAGCCACTTCGCCGTCGCCGTCCATACAATCTAGCAAAGAAATCCCCATTGTAATCGTCCGGATATCTAGCTTTTCTTCTTCAATCATTCGTATCGTTTCTAAAATTTGATTTGTTTCCATACTAGCATCGCCCCCATCCTAAAGTTTGTGCATTGCGTTGAAAATTTCTTCCCGCTGAATATGTATTTTTACTTGGAGGTCTTCACCTTTTCCGGCTAATTCTGCTTTTACTTCATCAAATTCTTTTGTGATTTGGCTAATATCGCACATCATCATCATTGTAAAATAGCCATCCATAATCGTTTGGGATACATCCACAATATTGATATTCAGTTCAGCTAATTTATTACTAACACCTGCGACAATACCCACATTATCTTTTCCAATTACAGTAAGTACAGCTCTCACATTCAACACTCCTTTAGTTCGTTAATACGTTCCATTATAGCATAAAAAATCTAAATCTTGTGAAAAAGAAAGCAAAATTACTTCGCCTGCCAAGAAGTGCAGTATGACGCCATTGGCAAACTATTTTCAAGCGTAATTAATTTACTTTGACTAAGTAAAAATGCTTTGAATTTTTCTGGCAAACCTAAATCGGCTTCTAATTCTTTTGTAATAAAATCCTTTACATAACTAATTTCCCATCGGCTATCTTGCATTTTTTCTGAGAAGATACTTGTTTCCGCACCCATTTTCCAGTTGTGCTCTTGGATGATTTCTTGCATATCTATTGGTGTGATGAATGTTCGGATGTTGGACTGCGTTTCTTGTTTGAATGCTTCGTAGGATGACTGGGTGAGCACAGCTAACATATGTGATGTTTGTTTTACATCCGTAATTCTCGTATCCCATTCCGCATAACAAACGCGTTTCGCCCACTTGCTTAGTAATTCGAGCATCAGCGTAAGCTCACTTTTGGAACTAAAATACCACGAAGCATGCGATAAAACAGCTACATCAAAAGCATCCTCTGGAAAAGTGATATCCCCTTTTAAAATATCCGTTCCTAGCTTAAAATCCATTTGCGCACCGAGCTGTGATTTCTTCAAATGGTCTGTCGCATCGCCAATGGTAAACGGGGCACCATAAGTTCGTGGTGCAATATCAATACCTTGCACAAAGCCACTAGTACCAACTGCATTCGCAAGTACAGCTGTCGTATCGCCTTGCCCACAACCAACTTCCAGCACCCGGTCCCCTTTTTTCACCTGCCAAAAATCAACAAGTTTGATGCGGTGCTCCGTTTGGGTCCGCTGAATTTCTTTGTCATTTTCGTTTAATAACATGCAATTGACTATTTCTTCTAAGTTCATGGTATTCCCCCAAAAGTAAAGAATAGATTAAAAAATCCGGGATGTTCAAAAATACCCGGAAATATTTAAATATATGACATTAATCTTTTATTTAGATATTCAATGAAATTGTTTGCATATAACTCTTTTTGTGCGCCTAAAGATATGTATATTTTTTCCATATCTTTAATATCAAAAAAGAACTCTTCGCCAAAATCAGTATTAGATACAACCACATAACCATTCATAATATTATTGCTAGAGATGACATTCTGATAAACAATGTCACCACCTACAGCTTCGTCAAAGGGGATACTATAGATACTATATATTTCCTCACCACAAATATCTCCTCCACCATAGGTCTCTAAAAACCATTTATAATCACTTGGTAATTTAATAGATAGTGCCTTTTCCGCATTATTAACCCATTCAGTTGAAGGGGCATCTTCAGAAGTACCCAAATTTACGATTTCAGCGTGTTTATTAAGCAAATTCACTAATTCATTTCTATTCATTGGAAACCTCCAGATCTATTTATCAAATACTCTTCACGTTATAAATCAAATATAATCCTATTGATTACTGATTGATATAACTATGGCTGTATTAATAATATCTATTGTAATTTAAACCGATTTCCTTATCAAGATATTGCCTGTAAGAACGATGATAATTGTTTGTATATTAAGCATTTTGACCATTTCTATATGCTCCCCCAATCAAAATAGAAAGTTACCTCCTAATGATAGAAGGTAACTCTCTATTTTACACGTCATATTCTAATTCTTTTGTCGCTAACTCGATAAAATCAAGTGGCGTCTTGACTTTTTCGCTATCAAATTGGCTTGTTCCGATGCGAAGTTCTAGCTTCACACGGTACTTCGCGGCAAATTCTTCGGTGTTGGCTTCGGCTATGCGGCTTTTGATTCGATCCGCAACTAATTTCCCGCCCGGTTCGTCTGTTAGTAATAAAAGCCCCCAAGTCGCATCGCTCTTATCTAATAAGTAAAGGACATCACTCGTGCGGATACAAGTCTCTAAAATCGCTGAAATATCTTGTAACGCAAGTCGCATTTCGTCTTCACTTTGGAATCGTTTCAACTCGCGCCAGTGACGTACTTTGATGACCATTAGTGACAACGGTAAATCATAACGGCGTGAAATACTGGAAAAGATTCGCTCATCATTTTGGAATGAAACGATATTTTTAAGCAAGGTTTCTTGGTCGATGGTTCCTAAATATAGGTTTTGCTGTTTGATTTTTGTATTTTCTTCTTGAAGCCTCGACGTATTTCTTGTAAACATCGCACTCGCTACGGTGAAAAGTGGCGTGATTATAAGCCAGAAGTAGCTACCAAAACCATAAGCGATTTGATTCGCGACAATTTCATAAATAATATAAGTCGCATAAATGAAAATGTAGAGGACATTTAAAATCAAACCAAGCGTTAAATTCGTAAAATAGGTGATAATCACAAGTAAAAAAGTGATATTTAATAAAATAATGTTTCGCAAATATTCATCCGGCGTATTAATCATAAAACCAATCGTGATGAAACAAAGCAAGATGAAAAATAAAAAGCCAATATCTGCAAATAAGTTATTCGTTATTTTTTTCATTTTTTATTTCTCCCTCACTTCCGGCTCCGGCGATATTTACGCAAGATTAGTAGGACAGCGACAACTAAGATAACAACGGATAGAAGCGCGAATGCTCCGAACACAGTGACTTCTTTGTTGTTACTGATTTTTGATCCAAAGCTTTCTTCCTTTGTATCTGCTGCTTTTTTGAATCGGTAGGAATGTATCGTGTTATCTGTATCAACAATGGCGCCATCTCCGTAAATTTTAGCTAGGTTAGCTTTTGTGGCGATTAAATCTGATCCGAGTTCTGTTTGTTTAGTGCCTGGACCAGTAACTGCTAGAATTGGGACGCCATCTGAGGTAATCAACTGCACACTACCGAGTTGTTTGCCGTAATTTTTTTCAATTGATATTTTTTCATTGGAAAGGAAGTACTCGCCTGTTTTGTTGTACTGGAAATATAGGTCGTCGTTGGCATTTTTGATAACTGGATTATTCTTCATTGTACCGACTGCAATAATGTTCGATCCTTCTTTTGGTTTTTTCCAGTTGGCGGCATGTACGGCAGTCAAGTCTCCTCTATTTCCATCATGGAAGCGGCCTAACAGATTGAAAATATTTGCTAATGAATCTGTATCTTCTGTCGTTAATTTATCGGGAACAACGACAACTGCATTGTTAAAGTCACCATTGGCAATGAATGGATATGGATATTGTTCAAAAAGCAAGTCTGTTTCTTCGCTTGTGTTTAAATTGATTTTTGATTCTGGGGTGATATACGCCCACGGGATTTCAGAATCTGCAATAAAACCACAATAGTTATTCGTTAAGATTAAATCAAAGGCAACCGTAACTGAAAAATCGCCTTTTACGTTTAAATCGCTCGGAATTTGGAACGTCAATTTGTCGCCATTAGCTTTTTTAGCGGTAAGTTTTTGGCTACCAATCGGTTTTCCGTTTACTAAAATCGTTACTAATGAATGCTCGAAATCCAAGTTTTGCGCATATCTAAAATCAAGTGATACTTCTGTTCCTGTTGATGCGCTACGGTTGGCTGGCATGCTGATGAAGTAATCTTGTGTGATATGACCAATGCCTTTTAGTTTATCGCCAGTTGTTGTTAGTTTCGTATTTTTGTCAACGCTAGTCGCTGGCGTATCGATTTTTTCGTCTGTTGTTAGCCATTTAGTATTTGTCCCGAGCTGGCTTAAGTAATTTTGGTTGGCGATTAGTTTGCCGGCTTTCTTTAGTGCATCGTTGGATTTAGAAGTGACCACGAGTGTATTCGTATTTCCGACTGTCACTACTTGGAAAAGTGCTTGTTTTTCAAGTTTATTATCGTCTTTTATTTGTGATTTGAGATCATTTGGTAAATTGTCATAGCTTGAAAAAAGTACGAGATAGTTTTTACCGTCACGCGTTTTTGCTTCCTCGTATTGACCAAAAGCGATATTTTTATCTTCTAACGTATTCGCCGCAGAAAATCCTGAAAGCCCTTCAAGTGCTGCGCCAAGTTCGGCATCGCCGGCTTTGTTTGAGACAGCTACTGCGCCTTGTTCACTTTTCACAGTATCAATTCCAGTGAAACGCTCGCCAAACTCGGCAATCGTTTTTTGGAAAGCCTTATCGGAATAAGATACGTTTACTGCGCTTGTTTTATCGAATTGCAGCCAGTTGGCAGGTGTATCGTCAATCGTACAACGACCATCAGGCAAATCAGTGTAGACAAAGCTTTCGATGGATAGAACATTTACCCCTTTTTTCAGCTTATCTTTCGGGATTTCGATTTCAATTTGTTTTGTTCCTTTGTCTGCTTTATCTGGTTTAAAAGAGTAGAACGCAACATCGTTTATTTTCAGTGTCATCGTGGAAACTTCTTTTTCGCTCAGTTGGGTAATTGTATACACAAGCTTTACGTTAGCGTTTGATACATCCCAGTAGTTTTCCACCGTGAAGTTTTGTTTGGTGGTTGTGAATTTTCCTTGGGCGGTTTTATCTGTTCCAAAAACCGTTTGATAGTTTTTATCTGCTGCGAGAACGTCTGGCCTATACAGAAATAGTACGGCGAATATAAGCAGCCCGATTACAGTTAATTTTTTCATTAGGCACTCTCCTTTTTAGAAACGCTCGGTTTTATACCATTTGGTTTCCCTTTTTAGTACGGTATCTTTTAAGAAAATAAAGAATCCATATGCGGCGACCACCATCCAAAGCTGGCAATACGTCACATACATCAACATAATAAATAACAAATTCGAAAAACTGATTTCCCCTTTTTCCGTAGTAAGTGTAATAAATGTACCTGCGATAAAAAGTAAAATGGCAAGCAACCAAAGCGCCCCACTAAGGCCAGCAAGTGTTGTATGTACAAGTCCAAGCGCATATAATACGAGTAAAACATCACTAACAATCAAGGAAGTTAATAATAAAAAGTAAATCGATAAAAAGTATAAAATATCAAAGCGAACGCGCCTACCTTCTCGTTTAAAAAGGAGTGGAACGTTTTTTAAAATTACATAAATATTGCCTTTCGCCCATCTTGAGCGCTGTTTGAACCAAACTGGTAATGTTTGCGGCTCTTGTTCCCACGTAACAGCCTTCGCTTGGAATTTGATTCGGTAACCCATCATATAAATCCGAAAACTAATCTCGGTATCTTCCGCGACAGCTTTCACGTCCCAGCCACCGATTTCTTCTAGGAGCGACCTTCTTACAATAAAATTAGTGCCAGGAATCGTGCACAGTTTGAAGAGGGCCCATCTGCCGGCCTGAGCCATCCACTGAAAACTCAGCGTTTCAATATTGATAAATCGCGTTAACCAGCTCGCATCTCGATTCCGCGTTCTAAATTTACCGATAACCGCGCCAAGTTTTGCATCATTCGTAATTTCGCCAACAAGAATTCTTAGCGCTTGCCGTTCAGGGGTGTTATCGGCATCATATATCGCTACCAGTTCCCCGCGACTTTCCGCAAATCCAATATTGAGCGCATTCGATTTTCCTTTTCCGCCTGTAATATTATCGGTATTAATAATTTTTAAAAAGCGTGTCGGATTTTTTGCTTGAATGGCGGCTAAAAGTTCCGCGCTATTATCTGAAGAATTATCATTAATGACAATGATTTCGTAACGATCGACCGGATAATCAAAAGCAAGCAGTGATTCAACTGTTTTCACGATTACTTTTCCTTCATTATGGGCCGGCACCATGACAGAAACAAATGGTACTTCCGCTGGTATTTCAGGTACTTTTCGCGCTTCATTTTTCAAATAATAAACATATCCTGCAACAATTAACACAATATTAATTAGCAAAAGTCCCCAAATACATACCACCGCGAATAATGCTAAATAATCTGCAACGACCATTTATTTCACCTCATTTCATATATTTTTTCATGTAAAGCCGGTATCCAAAGACAAATAAAACCCCAATAATGCCAAGTGAAAGTACAATAACTATCGTGAAAAAGGTATTTTGATAGCCGAAAAATCCTTCTAAGCTGCCCGCTTGCTTGACTGTTTTATTTTTCGTTTTAATATAGTTTAAATCGTCATCAAGCGTAACGGATTGATTATTGATATAAAGTGAGCCTGCACTCGATTCAATCGTATCCTTATTTGTTTTTACCTCATGATCTTGGAACCTAAAATCACTAATATTGTCGTTCGCTAGTTCCTCAGCAGCTGCTTTTAATTCTTTCTCGTTATCAAAGAAGGAATAGGTTATTGCGATATCAATCGGAAAGTTTCTCCCTTCAGTCGTAGTCGCATACAAATCGTTCGCCACGCTATACGGAGACTTTTCAAATGCACTGCCATTATTTACTTTCGTCGTATGGATGATTTTTTGATTTGGTAGCAAAATCCCGGTATTAAACGGTGCGAAACCTTCTACGCCATATACTTTATCAAAGTTCCAGTACAGTTCTGCTGTAACTCCAAGCGGTGCGACGTCATTTTCCGCGAAGAAATGTACCGATTTTTGCATAATTCTTTCAAGTTCTCCCGCTGGACTATCTCCGTATGTCACTGCTGGAACGTTCATCATAATCGTGCCATTTTTTGCTTGAACGTAGCGCAAAATCTCCGCATAATTTTTCGCCGCTTGGAAATCTTGATTGTAAAAAACAGGCCCCGCACTCACGATAAACGGAATTCCTTTTTCATAAAAAGTATCCGCCGTTTTTTTGAGTAAATCGAAATCAATAAATGGATTTACGCCCGTAATAAACGCATATTGGTTGGTGGTCGTTTTAATATCGAATAATGCTTTGAGTACGTCCATTAGAGCAAATTCACTCGTATTATCTGCCTGAAAAATTGGCGCGTATGCGTAATTCCCTGCTTGAATGCCGTATGCGGCTTGTCCATTTTCAGCAGCATCCATTTCTCCAAAGCTTGTTCCTTTATAGGAAGTTATTAGATTGGTTTCGTTCACTAGCTGTGGTTTTCCAGATAATCCAGCTGCCGTTTGAATCGTGATAGAAGCATCTGTCATTACTTTTGTTTTCAGTTCCAATTTATCTGTTATAAATGTTGGGGGATTTCCGCCTATGTATGCGATTTTCGCCTTGCTTTTGGCTAATTTATTCGTCCATTCATTGGATAAACCGTCTTTTTTATTTTGAAGTACGATGATTTCGCTTGTTTGACTTAAATCAGGATTTTCCTCCCAAGAATAAATCGTCACTCGTTTGCCCAAGCTATTTAACATTCGAAGTAGCGCGTCCATATTGCCTTCATTCTCTGTACCTGTCGCCAAACTATCATAAAAAACAACGACACCATCATCCGATTTTGCTATTACAGAATGCTCGCCGACAACGAAAATCACGAATGCTAGCAGAATACTTACAATCATTTTTTTACGCATTCCGCTCACCTCTCTTCTTCAAATAAACTTCGAGCAGAGAAGCCGCCCCAATTAACATCGTCAAATCAAAGCACACATTAAATAAGAAGTTATGTTTCGTTAAATCCGCTTCCCCGTCGCCAACTATCGTCACTAAAATCACCGCAAACCCAGAACCAATCAGCAAAACAACTAAATCAAATAAAAGCATTCCGCGAATATTTTTCTCCCGGAAATGTTTAAAAGCACTCACCCCATAACAAATTAGAAAAACAAGCGCCCATAAAATTAAAAACGTAAATTTCGCTGGAGCCAATTTTTCTTTTACATCACTATAGATGGAGAAAAAATGCGTTTTTTCTTTAAATTTATATCCTGTCGCCTTTTCAAAGTTTCCCATTTCAAACGGACGAATCGAAAAGCTATTTTGCGCAGATAAATCAAGCATTTTCCCAAATTGTTTTGGATTTTCCAAATAATAACTCAAAACGGTAACAAAATTATAATTAGGATAAAATTCTTTTTCCATCAGTTTCGAGTCTAAATCAATCATTTTATATTTTTGATAAAAATTCGTTCCTTTGAGTAAAGCAAATTCGGAATTCATTCCCATTTCTTCGAGCGATTTCTCCGGATTTTCTGAATCAAGTAGCACACCGCGCGTCATTGTTTGGTACTGATTTATCGTTACAAACTCCCCAGGAATAAAGGCGTACATCACAACCCCACTCAAGAAAATAACAAAAAAAGTAGCCGCTGCTGAAATCCGAAATGCACGATTTTTCCGGATGAAAAACACGAGTATTCCACAAACCGCAATAACAACCGCAATCGGGGCATTTTGCTGTTTTGCCGTAATTAAAATAAGGGATGCCACAAAAATCAAACCTAGCATCGCATAATCATTATATTTATGCTGATATAAAAGCAAAAATCCCGCCGAAATATACAGCATCATAATCAAAATAAGCCCTTCACTGAAAAAGGAATTAAAGTAAGCGGTATAAGCCGTATCTGCGAAAATAAATACAGTCAGTGCCGCAACCACATAACCCGGCCAGCCTTTCATTTTTGCCGTTAATCCCGCCACTAACAAATAAATCGCCGGCAAAAGAAGCGCTAATTGCAAGCCACCTAAAAAACGCACGTCAAAAACCGTTGTTGACCAAAAAAGCTTATTTAAAAGAAGCGCCATTTGAATAAAGATACTTTGCGAAGAGTAGATAGCTACTTGGTTTTCATTAAAGTACTGATAAATCCCAAACTCCTTCACAAAATGCCCAAATTGCAGCGCATCATAATTCGTATTATTGACAAATAAACCGTTACTCGAGAAGATTCGGAAAAAGTCTCCATTATCAGCCATACCAATATACGGTGGCACAAAAAGCGCTATGAGCGTAATAATAAAAACACAAATAACCGCAAATATTTGCGGTGTAAGATGGTGCCATAGCCACATACTACTGGATTTGATTTTCCCTTTCATGATGCTATCCCCTTCTTAATTCTCGATAGACCAATGTCACAAATTCGACACATTTACATTTCATTATACGAGAATGTTCCCTTTTTTTCCATGCTTTTATTCATTTTATTAAAAGAAGTTGGCTATAACTTGTTTTCTTTCCACCCTTTTCCACTAAAAAGAGTATAATAAACACAAAATCATGCTTGACTATCACGCAGCGTCATAGCTTATAGTAAAAACAGAAGGAGGAATCATTCATGCAAATAAAAGATTTGGCTGAACTCACCGGTGTCAGTGTGCGCACACTCCACCACTACGATAAAATAGGCCTACTTGTCCCACAAAAAGATGACTGGAATGGCTATCGTATTTATTCAGAAAACGATGTCGACAAATTACAACAAATTCTTTTCTTTAAAGAACTCGATTTCCCTTTGAAAAAAATAAAACAAATTCTTGATGATCCTTTTTTCGATAAAAATGTTGCTTTAGATTTGCAGCGTCACTTACTAATAGAAAAAAAGCAGCGAATTGAAACCATGCTAGCAACCCTCGATCAGACCATTAGGAATGAAAAAGGAGAAATAACAATGACAAACAAAGAAAAATTCACTGGTTTTGATTTTTCCACCAATCCATACGAAGAAGAAGCAAAAAAACGTTGGGGCGATAAAGTAGTAGAAAAAGCCAATGAAAAAGTAAATAATATGAGCGAAAAAGAAAAATTAACTTTAAAAGAAAGTTTCGACGCAGAATTTCGTCATTTAGCATCTGTTCGAGAACTTGCTCCAGAGTCAGAAGAAGCCCAACTCGCTATTGACCATTTTTTCCATTACTTGAATGACACCCACGGCAATATTTATTCCCTAGAAGCCTTCGCTGGTCTTGGGGAAATGTACGTTGCTGATGAGCGCTTCACTAAAAATATCGATCAGTTCGGTGATGGCCTTTCTCACTTCCTCAAAGAAGCCATGAATATTTATGCCAAAACCAAATAAAAAAAACCACGATTTCTTAAAAAGAGATCGTGGTTTTATGATTGGTATAACAAAGAACGGGGTAAATAGTATAAGATTTCATTAATATGTATCTATGATGTAAAATAAAGAATAAAATACATTTCAAGGGAGGAACTTATGTTTAAACACATCTTGCTTTCACTAAATGGGTACAAAATATCCTATTTACGAAATGATGTCATTTCAGGCGTTGGTGTTGCTGCACTGACGATTCCAGTTGCAATGGGATATGCACAAGTAGCAGGACTTCCACCCATTTATGGATTATATGCGTCATTTTTACCGGTTATTGCCTATGTTATATTTGCCAGTTCACCGCAGCTTATTTTCGGAATTGATGCAACGGCAAGTGCTATCACAGGATCCATCATTTTAGGAACGGCTGGACTTGCTGCCGGATCTAAAGAAGCTATCGCGCTCGCCCCAATTCTCGCATTCTTTTGTGCAATATTTTTAGTTCTTTTCTCCGTATTAAAATTAGGACGTTTCGCAAAATACATATCAGCCCCAGTTCTTAGCGGATTCATTTCCGGACTTAGTGTCTCCATCATTATGGGGCAAATTCCTAAGATAATGGGCCTAAAAGAAAGCGGAGATAGTTTCTTCTCTAGTCTAGGCATTATTTTCGGACAGTTTTTCCAGTCCAATTGGATTTCATTTGCCATGGGCGTAGTTACAGTCATTATTGTTATCACTTGTAAAAAAGTTATACCAAAAATCCCTATGTCGCTTGTTGTTTTAATACTTGGGACAATGGCTGCTTATTTCTTTAGATTAGATCAATATAATGTCGATATTGTTGGTAAAATCCCAGTTGGTTTCCCTTCGCTAGCACTTCCAGATTTTGGTGCAAGCTCGTGGGCACTGGCGATTGGCGGCGGTCTAGTCTGTGCCATCGCAACGTTTGCCGGTTCGCTTTTGCCAAGTGAAAGTTTTGCTATGAGAAACAAATATACGATTGATGATAATCGTGAGTTATTTGCTTACGGGATTTCTAATTTCGTCGCTGCGTTTTCTGGTTGTTCCCCAGCAAGTGCCAGCGTATCAAGAACTGCTGCTAACGAACAATTTCGTGGTAAAACACAAATGGTTTCTATCGTTGCTGCGACCATTATTGCACTAATCGTTGCCTTCCTAAGTGGATTGCTTTACTATATGCCACAGCCAGTTCTTTCAGGTATCGTATTTGCTGCCCTTGTAGGTATTATTGATGTAGATGTGTTAAAAGGTTTATTCAAAGTTTCTCGTCGTGAAGCAACTGTTTGGATTGTTGCAGCACTTGGTACCCTTTTAGTTGGCGTTATTTTCGGGGTACTACTTGGGATTTTCCTATCATTCATTAACGTAGTAAGTCGTTCGATGAAATCACCAATTGCCATTCTTGGAGTGATCGAAGGACGTCACGGTTATTTCGATTTAAAACGTAAACCAGAAGCAAAACCAATTCCAAATGTTGTCATTTATCGTTATAGCGCTTCTCTTTTCTTCGGGAATTTCAATAAATTCGCAGATGGCTTAAAAGAAGCTGTCCAAGATGATACAAAACTAGTCATTTTCGAAGCGAGTGCGATTATTAATATTGATACAACCGCAACCGAATCTATGAAAGACTTGCTTAAATGGCTTGATGACAAAGGCATTGAATATTACTTTGCTGACCTAATCGACCATTTGAAAACCAGCTTTAGAAAACATGATCTTGGCTATATTATCGATAACGGCTACACGAAGAAAACCGTGGAAGACGCGCTCGATGCTTATCATGCCGAACATAAATAACAAAACGCTTAGCCGGGCCTAAACTCGACTAAGCGTTTTTCATTTTTACAAAAGCGCAAAAATCCGCGGACTAATTAACCGCACAAACGGTGAAACGATAAAGATTTGCAAAAATAAAGCCACAAAATAATTGCGTAAAATAAGAAAACCTAAGTGACTCCATTCGCCTTGGTTCACAATCAGGCTAAGCGTCGACATAAGTACGCACATAAATGTAACCATCAACAATTGCATCATAATGATCTTTTTAAATTTCGAAGCATCTTCACTAACCAAAAGGGCGTGTAGACGATACACAATTTTTCCGACAACAAAAAAGTCTAATAAAAATCCAATAAAAAGAAACGGGACAAATGCTTTTAAAACAATCAATAAAGAATCTGTACCAATACCATTTTCAAGAAAGATATTATAAGAGCTCATGCATAAAATCATCAAAGAACACATAATAAGTGTAAAAACGACCTTCTCTTTCATATTACTGTACATAATTTCACCTCCAAAGAACTATCGTAGCAAATTTAAAAATTCTTCGTAAGTGACAATTTTGTTACAAAAAAAAGTTTTGCTCGGAAATCCAAGCAAAACGTAGCTTTTTACATTTTTTCTTTATCAAGTTGTGTTCTTATTTCCCGGGCAATATTTTCAATTGTATATAGTGCCGGTAGTTGGGACGTGATATTCGCTTCTTGGTACATTTCCTTATTAATATAATAAGCGATGTTCGCATCAGATAGCCTTGCAATAGTTGATTTCGCACTATTTGTAATCGAAATTACTTTACAATTTTGTGCTTTCAGTTGGTGAATGTAGCGAATGATGTCTTCATTTTCCCCTTCCACCGAAATCGCAATCATGCAAATTTTATCGGATAATTTGCTTGATAAATGGTAAAACGGGTGGTTAAGCGGATCTTCAATATGTAGCGCCAGCGTAAATAATGACGAAAAATAAATCGCGCCATATTCAGCAATTACGCCCGACGAACCAACCCCAGCAAATAAAACCAGTTCGCGGTCACGGAGGATTTCCACTGCGTTTTGAATTTGCGCTTTAAACTCTGGTTGCGCCGTCCGTTTCAGAAAATCAATATAAGTCGTTTCATCCGCCATATCAATTTGCGCCAACTTCTGCTCTTCCAAATAAAGCTGCAACTTCACACGAAACTCCGAAAAACCATTACAACCAAATTTTCGGCAAAAACGTAGAATTGTCGTCGTACTCACATGCGCTTCCGTCGCCAAATCGCGAATCCGCATATAAACAACCTTATCTAAATTCGCCACAATATAATTATAAATATCTAATTCCGTATCATTTAATTCCAAATTTTTATCCAAAAAAAGCATTTCCGCACCTCTTTTCGCTTTATTTTACCATGTAACACCTCGTTACTCAAATGTGACAAGTTCCTACTTAGAAAATCCTTACCTAAAGCTCGTCAAATACTAGCTATTTTTTCATAAAATTCCTATACTATAACTGTGAGAAGAAAAGGTGATACCAAATAAGTAAGCCTTTTCAAAAAAATATCCTTGGAGGTATAAATAATGACTAAAGGTATTAAAATCGCAACTATTGGTGGCGGATCAAGTTATACACCTGAACTAATCGAAGGATTTATTAAACGTCAAGACGAATTACCAGTTCGTGAACTATGGTTAGTCGACGTAGAAGCTGGCCGTGAAAAATTAGAAATCGTTGGTAATTTAGCAAAACGTATGGTAGAAAAAGCTGGCGTTGACATGGAAGTACATTTAACACTAGACCGTGAAGAAGCTTTAAAAGGGGCAGATTTCGTAACAACACAATTACGTGTAGGTTTACTAGATGCACGTGTGAAAGATGAGCGCATTCCGAATTCATATGGCGTTGTTGGTCAAGAAACAAACGGACCAGGCGGCATGTTCAAAGGACTTCGCACAATCCCAGTTATTTTAGATATTTGTAAAGACATGGAACGCCTTTGCCCAGATGCTTGGTTAATCAACTTTGCTAACCCTGCAGGAATGGTAACAGAAGCAGTTCTTCGTTACAGTAACCAAAAGAAAGTTGTCGGCTTATGTAACGGCCCTATCGGCATCGAACGCAATATCGCAGAAACTCTTGGCGTAGACGTTTCTGAAATTTATGTAGAATTCGTTGGTCTAAATCACATGGTATTCGCGAAAACTGTTTATCATAATGGCAAAGACGTAACAAAAGATGTTGTTTTCAAAATGACAGAAGATGAAGCTGGCTCAAGCCTTAAGAACATCAACGCAACTGGTTGGGACAAAACGTTCTTACGTACACTAAACATGATTCCAATCGACTACTTGCGCTACTACTGGCAAACAAAACAACAACTGGAAGACCAAGCTCGCGCATACGCAGAACATGGTACTCGTGCAGAAGTTGTTAAAAAAGTAGAAGCTGAACTTTTTGAGCTTTACAAACAAGAAGAACTTGCTGAAAAACCAAAACAATTAGAACAACGCGGCGGCGCTTACTACAGTGAAGCAGCATGTAACCTAATTAACTCTATCTACAACGACAAACGCGACATTCAAATCGTTAATACTCGTAACAATGGTGCCATCCTTGATATCGACCCTGATTCCGCAGTAGAAACAAACTGTGTCATCACTCGCCAAGGCCCAATTCCACTAGCAAGCGGACGCCTTCCAATCGCTATCAACGGCATCATCCAAGAAATCAAAACTTTCGAGCGCCTAACAGCCGAAGCAGCAGTTACTGGTGATTACGACAAAGCACTCCTTGCAATGACAATCAACCCACTAACTCCAAGCGAATCTGTAGCCCGCGAAATGCTGGACGAACTTTTAGAAGCGCATAAAGAGTATTTACCGAATTTCTTTAAATAAGTAAAAAAGAGCCTGTCAAAGGGCTCTTTTTTTATATCCGCCAATCCGTCATATTATTCTCCAAATAATCAATCCCAAACGCCAAAAGCCCAATCCGATAATCCGTCGTAAACTTACGCGACAACACAATCTCCGGCAAAACCGCATATGGATAAACTTGCTTTAACTCTTCCGTCAGTTCCTCGGTGAAGTCCTTCTGCCCAAAATAAAAATTCGTATAGAGCACAATCGTTTCCGGATCATAAAAACTCATCGTGAGCAGCACCATTTTACGAATGTGCGCTTTAATTTCATCGACCGAAAAATCAAAGTTATCCCAGTCCACTTGAAGCGGCATATGCTTAATCTCCCCTGCCAGCCCATTTTGACCTTTCAAAATCTCTCCGTTCATCAAAAGCCCCGCACCAGGTGGAAAACGCTCCGGATAATAAAGTCCAACGATATTCTCCTCTTTAACCGGCCGATTTTTATACCCTAAAATCGCCGCATTCGTATCCGTCTCAACCAACACCGGCAAATTCACTTCCGCCTCCAAAGTCTCCCGCAATTGCACATTTAAAAGTAGCGGAAAGTCCATCGCACGTAGCTTACCGCCTATTTCAATTCCCGGCACCCCGATTACAACACAAGAAATCTTCGGAAAAGCGCAAACAAGATCTTTCGTATTCCGTTTCAGCGCAGTAATATCCAAATCCTCCCCAGACATATCCTCCACAAACTCCGGCTCACCAAGCAAATTATAGACCGAAAAAGAATAAGTAATTTTCTTCCACTTTTCTTGCAAACTAATAACCAACACCTGCTGAAAATTAGGATTAATTTCATACGAAACAGCTCTTCTTCCGCCAGTCGCAACCGAATTATCTTGTTCTAAAATCTCTTCATTTTCCACTAAATCACGAATCAGCTTATTCACTGTAACTACACTAAGACCAGTCACTTCGGCGATTTCCGCTTTCGTCATCGCACCTTGTTGCCGTAAAATCGACTTGATATTTTTCTTATTCAATTCTTTTAAATCACGAGGAATTGCCATCATCAACCGCTCCATTCGTAAAGTTAATAAACAAACTTTATAAACTATATTCACTATCATTTTAACCACTCAGAACCCATTTGTCAAAACAAAAAAAGAACCTCTCATTACGAGAAGTTCTCTTCACTTTATTATTTAGCTTTACGAATAAATAACGAGCACAGAAGACCAATACAAGCCATAATCAGTCCAAAGACAAAGGCATTTTGAATTCCAGCTGTCAGTGAAGCAACCATTTGCTCCGGTCCTACTCCTTGCGCCGTTTCCATATAAGCTTTTTGTCCAGCTGACATGATCGTAATCGCAACAGCCGTTCCAATCGCGCCGGAAACTTGTTGCAATGTGTTCATAATCGCCGTGCCGTCAGGATATAATTTTGGCGGCAATTGGTTTAATCCGTTTGTTTGTGCCGGCATCATGACCATCGAAATCCCAATCATTAACACCGAATGAAGTACGATGATGGTTAATGCAGATGTTCCAACTTCTATTCTCGTTAAGAAAAATAGTGCCACAACTGCTACGATAAACCCTGGGATAACAAGTGCGCGTGGACCGTATGCATCGAACAAACGCCCAGTAAATGGTGACATTAAACCATTCAGCACCCCACCCGGAAGTAATACTAATCCCGCTGAAAATGCTGCGAGCGCTAAACTATTTTGCAAGTAAAGCGGTAGTAAAATCATCGTTGAAAGAATCATCATAAAGCTGATAAATACTAAAATAAGTCCTAATGTGAACATTGGGTATTTAAATACTTTCAAGTCCATCAAAGGTTTTTCCATTGTTAGTTGGCGCCAAACAAAGAGTCCAAGCGCAAGTCCGCCAACGATAATTGAAACTAATACCGTTGCGCTTCCCCAACCATTTTCTCCCGCACTACTAAAGGCAAATACGACTCCACCAAAACCTAGCGTCGAAAGAATAATCGATAAAATATCAATTTTCGGCTTCGTAACAACCGAAACATTTTGCATAAATTTCATTCCGAATAATAACGCAATAATAAGGAATGGCAAGGAAATCCAGAAAATCCAGTTCCAAGTTAAGTTTTCTAAAATAAGTCCTGAAATCGTCGGACCAACTGCTGGTGCAAACATAATTACCAGCCCGATCATCCCCATTGCTGAGCCACGTTTATGCTCTGGGAAAATCAGTAAAATCGTGTTAAACATTAACGGTAGTAATAGCGCCGTACCTACTGCTTGCACTACACGCCCAATCATTAACATTGCAAACGTTGGCGAAAGCGCCGCAATGAGCGTACCAGCAATCGAAAAACTCACTGCTGTAAAAAATAATCCTCGTGTTGTAAACCATTGTAAAAGTAATCCCGAAATCGGTACTAATATTCCAAGCGTTAGCAAATAACCTGTCGTAAGCCACTGCACTGTCGCTGAACTAATATCAAACACCTGAATCAAATCACTAAGCGCCATGTTAAGAGCAGTTTCACTGAATAGCCCAATGAACCCCGCCATCAAAAATGAGGCAATAATCGGTATCGGCCGAATTTTCTGCCCACCTGTTGCTTCTTGTTGCATATAGTTTCCCCCTTTTCAGACTAAAAATTAAGTAGTCTACGTTTGATATTACGGAGATTTCGCCAATAAGTCAACGTTTCAAGCTCTATTTTTACGAAAAATTTACAAGCTATGCTATACTTCGAAGTAGAAAAGAGGGATTTTTTATGGCCATTTTAGCATTTATTTTAACCTTCATCGTAATGATCGAGCATATTTATATAATGATTTTAGAAATGTTTTTCGCCAATACCAAACTCGCAGCCAAGACATTTGGTGTGGAGAAAGAACTCCTTGCGAATAAGAAAGTACAGACGCTATTTGCGAATCAAGGGCTTTATAATGGCTTTCTTGCGGCAGGGCTTGTGTGGGGATTATTTTTCGCGGGGGCAGAGTTTGCGGAAACTGTGCAGATTTTCTTTTTGAGTTGTGTGGTTGTGGCGGCGCTGTTTGGCGGAGCGACTTCTTCTAAGGGAATTTTGGTGAAACAGGGCTTGCCGGCGGTTTTGGCGTTGGTTGCGGTTTTGTTGGTTTAGAGGAGTGTAGGAAAAGGCTTGGATTTAGGTCCTGGCCTTTTTTATTTTTGGGGTTTAAATTATAAGAGGAAGTTTATGATTTCATAATAAGTAGTTAAAACTCCGATTGCATTAGCTTTTACAGGTGCTTTGTTAGTATTTACATTTCATAATAAGTAGTTAAAACGGACGCTAATTTTGTAAATCCGTTTTTCATTGTTAATTTACATTTCATAATAAGTAGTTAAAACTGATGGCGCTAAAAAAGCATGGGGAGCGGTTCAAGATATTTACATTTCATAATAAGTAGTTAAAACAGGAATTTCCAGAGGAGCATACTCGCACATTGAAAAATTTACATTTCATAATAAGTAGTTAAAACCAAAGTAATCCAAGAGAGACTGGGGCACGCAGACATATTTACATTTCATAATAAGTAGTTAAAACTAGTTACCATACTACCGCCAACTTTAAAAGAATAATTTACATTTCATAATAAGTAGTTAAAACCCAAAAAATGCACAAAATAACCTAGAAGTTAAAACCATTTACATTTCATAATAAGTAGTTAAAACACCGGAAAACAAATTTAGGCTTGATTTCTTTACTTTCATTTACATTTCATAATAAGTAGTTAAAACATGAAGATGATTTCAAACTAGCTACAGATAAAGATAATTTACATTTCATAATAAGTAGTTAAAACTCACTGTCTTTCACTTTAAAAGTTGCTCCAGAAAGATTTACATTTCATAATAAGTAGTTAAAACGCCATCCAAAAACACTCCTTATCCTTAATTTATAATTTACATTTCATAATAAGTAGTTAAAACAGTTTTAAATTTAGAACGACGGAAGACGGCGTTTCCATTTACATTTCATAATAAGTAGTTAAAACAACTTGATGTTGCTAGTTTACCTGATGATCAATTTTATTTACATTTCATAATAAGTAGTTAAAACGTAGAAATTTTCGATACGGATTTCGATACACTAATGTAATTTACATTTCATAATAAGTAGTTAAAACCTTTGGCAGAGGAAGTTGGTCATCATCATTTGACTGTATTTACATTTCATAATAAGTAGTTAAAACGATAATTAAGTAAGTCGCCTGCAGTTTCCGGTCCAATATTTACATTTCATAATAAGTAGTTAAAACTATCACGGAAGTGCAAGAGTCGGAGAGTTCTGTAGATATTTACATTTCATAATAAGTAGTTAAAACTGCGCAGGGTGATGCTAGTCTTGTAGGTGCTAAGTAATTTACATTTCATAATAAGTAGTTAAAACGACAACCCCACTTTAACCAAAAGCAGGCTAAAAGACATTTACATTTCATAATAAGTAGTTAAAACATGAAATCTTAAAAAAGAGAAAGAACAGCAAGAAGCAATTTACATTTCATAATAAGTAGTTAAAACTAATGTCATATAGTATCATATCAATAAAAAGCGTTGATTTACATTTCATAATAAGTAGTTAAAACGGGGCTAACGCGCTTAATTGTTCGCGACTAGCTTATTTACATTTCATAATAAGTAGTTAAAACATACATGCAGTTTATTATTCGTTTTATTCAACCGTATTTACATTTCATAATAAGTAGTTAAAACATGAAACGTCCGAAGCTAGTAGGACATGAATTGGTGAATTTACATTTCATAATAAGTAGTTAAAACGGGGAACCATTTTGCAAAGCTCATTATAAGAATACAATTTACATTTCATAATAAGTAGTTAAAACAAAAAAGAAGGCTGGCGCGCACGTTTTCCAAACAAATTTACATTTCATAATAAGTAGTTAAAACAAGTTAAAAGTGTCTAAAGAAAAAGCCAAAAAAAATTTACATTTCATAATAAGTAGTTAAAACCCGCTCTATTTTCTGCCTACTCCCATCATAACTCAGGGTACTATATTTGTCGACCTCTTAAAAATCGGGTGAAAATCATAACTTATCCCTTCGGATTTTTGCTAAAAACCTTTAAAGACATTCTACCCCAATGATTTCCCTAAATCTGTCGAACCCCACTATATTTTACGCTATTAGAGGTCGACAGACCGAGAACATCAAAAGAAATTAGAAGTCTTTTCATCCGTTAATCCCCAAAATTCTTTTTCTAGCCATCTTTGTTGTCTACTAGAAAAAACAATTACTGAATCTTGATCATCTCGAATATACTTATCTAACTCCATCCTTAACTTAACTAAAAGTGCTGGAGTTATTTCACCTTCAAAAACTGATTTTTGAACATGAGTTAAGTACTTTTTACAAATCTTAAATACATTTCTCCAGACTTTTGCTCCACCATTTTCGATTGAAATATCATAAATTAAAATTACATACATATCTTCACCACCAAATTTTAAATGCTTCGTATTCTTTATCATTCATCAAATGCTTTACTAATTTATAACATTCTAAGCGAATTAAATGCCGATAAGATACATTTCTTCCTAAATCCCGGTGTTTAATTGTTTCCTTCATCCGTAAATCATACGCTTGTAATACCTTTTGTCGAGCTGCTTTTTTCATATAGCAAAAGTTAGCCTCTTTTTCAAAGTCATCTTCGGTAATAATATTTTTGTTTAACAAACTAAAAATAATCCGATCAGCAATTAGTGGTTTGAAAATCTCTGTTATAGAGAGCTCACCTCATAAAAACCCCTACATCACTCGAATAACCACATTTAAACTCAATAACACTCTCATAACGGTTTATTTCACGTACAACGCTCTCACCTTTTTTGTAAAGATAGTCAGGAACACTCACCATAAATTCAGCTAAATTGGTTCTTGCAATCATTTTCTCTTTTGTTGATATTTCCTTAGAGGTTTTACGAAGAGTAACAAAATAAGAATTGATTTCTTCCACATTATCTTGCCAAACTTCTTCTGGAATAACAGAAACCGAATTAATGTTTCTAAATCTCATACGAACTTCCGCTTTATCCAATTCATAACTATCAAAAGCTTTCACGTAGTTTATCGTTCCTATCAAATCGTTATAAAACTCACTCCCACGTAAAGCCTCTGCTGAATAAACTTGCTCCACCAGCTCCATTTTCTTCTCTTCTGTCAAAACTCCAGCGTGTTCATTCAAAATCGCCTTAGAATTTTCAAATATTAACTTATCAATAAAAATTCCTACACCTGAACAAACTTTTGCCCCACCATCAAAAACATAGACATTCGTATCCACATCCAGTGCCCGGTTTCGATAGCATCTGCCCATCCGCTGAAACAGCCCATTCACATCCGACAACTCCGTGAACAGTAAATCAAAATCAATATCCAAAGAAGCCTCCACGACTTGCGTTGCCACCCAAATACATTTTTTCGTACTGTCTTTTTGCCCATCTTTAAAAATTGCTTTTTCTTTAGCTGAACGGTCTCTTTTAATAAATTGGCTGTGAATGAGATGAATTTCTTCACCTTGAAAATGATCTTTTAACTCCGAATAGATTTTTTTCGCTTTACTAATAGTGTTACAAATAACTAAAATTCGATTATTGTTAAAAAATGGTTTAATAAATTCGCTTTCAATCTCTGTATGAACCATCTCCATGCTGTGGCGAATTCGCGACGATACAAATTTCTCTTCTGGTTGGACAAAATCCACTCCATTTTCTAAAAGTAAATCTGTCACTATTCCCGGTAAAGTCGCCGTCATAATGCAGAACTTCCCACCAAATTTATCAATATAAGATAACCCTAAAATCAAATAAGCCAGTAAGTCGGGTGAGTACATCTGGATTTCATCAATAATCACTTTGGAATAAGATAAAGTGGCTAATTTATGCTCAAAACCTGCATAACGAAAGACAAAATCAAACAATTGATCGAGCGTGCAAATAGTTATAGGTAAAGACATTTGCCTCGTCCTCGTATAATATTCATCAATATCCATCTCCGCATTTCCTTCATGCAGCAAATACTGACTATATGTTTCCGAATGAAGTAAACCCACTCGCTCGGCTTGATTGGTCGTAACAATATTTTTTGTGATTCGCTCATAAATTGCATTGATTGCTGCCCGCAATGGTAGCGTGAAAAAACCTTTATTATTCCCAAGCCAAAGCAGCCCTGCCTCCGTTTTCCCCATGCCAGTTTCAGCAATAACGACAATATTTTCATTTTGGTGCTGCATCATATATTTTTGCAAAGCATTCCAATCAGCTTCTGGATTTTCTGCTTTAAAATGAGCTAGTTGCACATCCATCGAATCTATCAAAAAGTCATTCTCAAGTTCTACATCAATTCCCCCACTCGCTGCAAAGTCAATCCGATTGAGTAAGCCTTTTAGTAGAACGTATTTTTTGAATGTTTCTGTGTCCGCTACGGAGTTACCTTCGAAAATTCGGGATCCTGGGTAGAAGTACAACATTTCTACCTCACTACTATATTCCGCATTTTCTCCTAGCTGACTGTAATTAAAACCCTCCCACTGCTCTTCTAATCTAATAATTTCATTTTTCCACTCTGAATCAGAAAAATCATATTTCCTTTCATGATGTCGCGCAACCGCTTGATAAACAACTTTAATTTCATCCTCCGAGTATCCCATTTCTTCAAGTTTACTATCTGGAACAAATGCAACAGACAAATAACCATGCGGAATTTCTTTACCTTTACCAGAAGCATTACCTAATTTCGTTTGGAACAATAGATTCATTTTCCCTAAATCATGTAGTAAACAAACTAATTCTAGTAAATACCAATCTATTTCCACAGCTGGGTATAGTTTTTTTAGTCTTTGATAGTTTTTTAATAAATTATCCGTATGTTCTTGAATTGTTTCTTCTGGATTAGATTTCGCTAAATATTTATGCATCTTGAGCCGCCCTTTATACAAAATCCCCTTGAACACTATACATTCAAGGGGTAATTGTTTGTTATTATTACTCCTCTTCTTCAATAAAGACTAAGTAATCATCTTCATCAAAAAAGAAAACATCTTTCTTAGAGACAAAAATTCTACTTGAGTAAATAACATCTTTCTTTCGCCACTTACGGAAAAACTTAGGTGCTTTTTCTGTTCCGTGGTTAACTCATTCATATTTTTCTGTTAGCAAATACCTTGTGCCTAGCAGTTTATCACGACCAACTGAGCTTTCATGTGATTTGAAATGAATAGAATTATTTTCAGTGAGCGAGATTGGCACATAGGCATTGTAACCATCTGATATTTCTGTGCTTTTCGAGGGCTGCCGTTTCTCAACATCGACAATATCTACCTTTTGAATAGTCGCAATATCCTCTCGGCGACCAAGTGATGGAAACTCGATAGGCTCGCTAAAAGCTTTTTCGATGATTGGTACAAGTGATGAGTCTTCGGGAATGATGTGCAGCAGTAGCTCTAAATCCACAATAAGCTCAACCGTTGATACACCACGACTAACACCATACTTATCTACTTTAATTTGGTGTCGTGATGCATCATAAGTCATCCCATTTTTAAACTCATACCTCGTCGCTAAATCGTTCACCTTCGAAAAGTACTTCCCTTGAATACTAATTTTCATTTCATGATAGCTTGTAAAACCACAAAGCGTATGAACCATCCCAATTACAGTTGAATAAGGTGGCAAAGGATACGTTTCTTTTAATTGAAAACTAGTTGGCTTTTTAAAATTCACCAAATCTTGCCAAAGTTTTACTCTAATTGCTTTCATAATAAGCATCAATCTTTCCTTTAATATCGTTAAAGAATGCCGGCACAGATTCTGCTTTTAGCTCGGCTTTCACTTCATCAGAATTAGCAAATTGCCCGTCAATAATACCCACTCTCGTATTTTCTTTAATATCTTCATACGTAAGTAAATCTTTAATATTTTTAATAACAATATTGTTATCTGCTACATCTACAATATTTTGGAAAACAGGATTTTTCACGTCATAAACTCCGCCAATGACGAAAAGTGGTTTTAAATCTTCTCGGCGCCCGCGAATGTCACGGTACAAGAATGCTACTGTATCCATCAATTTTTTCACACGACGAGCTTTTTCTTTATTATCAAGCGCAATTTCACCGTCAATACCAATTTGATCTAAATCAATCGTAATCGTATAACGATAATAAGATTTATGAATTTCAGCTTGTGCGATATTCATGTTTTCATTTAATTTATCAGCTTGACCTTTATTCGTTAGGAAATCCAAATCACCTTTAAATGTTTCAAGCGAAATGGCATTAGATAAACGGACTTTTGCAGAACGTTTTTGTCCACCGCTTCCTTTTTCTGTTTTAAGGTAACCAAAGAAATCAAGTTCTGGGAAATCTGTAATAGTCGCCTCACTTAGGAATTGAATAACTTTCTTATCGCCGCCACCTTCCGCCTTTACAGGAGCTTCTTTCTCTCCAATTTGATCCATTAAGTTGTAGCGAATTGCTTGGCGAGAAATATATGTATATTGGTCACCGTTATTTCTAGAAATCTTTTTAAGTGAAGAAATATTACCAAGAGACTCCCCGTAGTTGGCACTTTCTGCTTGGAAAATAATTGTCATTGCTAGTCCTTTATTTTTCATCTGTGTTTCCCCCGTTTTCTTTTTTAGTTTTCTCTCCACCTACTCCAAGCATAAATGCATAACCTACTGATTTAAAAGCTTCATTATTCGAAAACATTTTTATGAATACATCTGGAATGGGCATAGATAAATAGGAATAACTATTCAATAAAGTATCCATAAATCCATCTTTATCATTGACCTTTAACGAATTTAATAATTTGTATGTTATTCCCGAAATTTTATTTTCTGACTTCTTCTTAACATAACCTTCCTTAAATTCCTTTCCACAATTTTGAACGAACCATAATTGATTTTGAGAAATATTTGTCATCACTTCCATCTCCTTCAAAAATTTTGTATTTATATCTAAAATCCCTGAAACATGTCCCATATTGTAATACAAACCATTTACACTAGTTTGTTTATAGTAGATTAATTTATGAATAAGCGTAAATAAATTTTCATTGTTCATTAAATGCTGAATAACTTCTTTGTACAAATTAACATTCAAATTACCTTCTTTATAACCACAGCGAATTAAACTTTTCAATATTCCCTTTGAATCATTTACAATATGCAACATTTTTTTAGAAAGTAAATTAAAACGATAGTGCTCATTTTCGTATCTAACTAACTGAATGTCTGCAAGTTCATAGCGACGATTATTTTCATGCTCCATCGTAATAGACTCTACAAGTGCTCGGTAAGTATTAGTTGAATTAATTCCATCTTGGTTAAAGCGCAGGATAGAATTCCGCATACGTTCATTAACACGGTGTAATTCTTCTACTCCATATGAATCGTTGACAAACATACCTTCTCCGTACACATACGTAAATCCAGCTGGAACACATGAATAAATCAAACGACAAATCGGGCAAGTCGCAACATCATTGTTAAAATCCCATACGTGCGAAGTTTTCTTCTCTATATCAAAACCAATATCATTCATAAAACTAAGCCCTGTTTTCAGATTTTTGATAGGCAGATTACAATTGAAACAATTATATTTTGCTTTAGATAAATCTGAATCCACATAATCTAATACCGGATCCAAAAAACTAGTCTTGTAATCTAAATAAGGATCAGCAAATTTTGTTTTTGTATACAGAAAAGACGTACCCGTCCATCCTTTATTGATAACGGAATAAATCAGATTCTTTGCCCCAAGGTACTTAAGGCCCTTTTCACCTAAACAAAAATCGATAATAAAGTCTAGCTGAATATAATTTCGCTTCACTTTTTCAACTATATCAACTTTCACATCTTCCCATTGTTGCTTTTTAGTTAGATTAATTGCATTTAAATTTTCTAACCATTTAGTAACATTAGCTTTTGCATCAATTAACGAAAATACCTTAATATAGTTAGACTTCTTTAAATAAAATTTAACAACATCTTTCATATACTTATTCAAATCATTTAATGCTTTTTCATCAAAAGAAGCAAAGTCTTCCGCTCTAAATCGTTCCATTGTATCTTTATAAGAAACAATTTTAAACCAAGCCAATGTTTCTTTGTACTCTTGAATGAAAAAATTAAAATATTTATCTTCAAATCCTACTAGTAAATCAGCTTTAAAATAAATCGATTGCCCGTTAATTCTTACATTTTCTTTACCAACAATATTTAGAAATCCTACTAAACCTGCGTTTATCAGCCAATCATCTGCCCTTAATTCAATTTCTGTTTGCATTCTTCCACCTCCAGTCTAAAGCTGCTCTATCATACCAAACCCTGATCCCGTCATCGTCCCAAGCCCATTCTCCACCAAATACTTCTGCAAATAAGCCTCAGCCTCCAATTCAAAAATCCCAACTGAGCTTTCAATATGTATCTCGTGGCAATAAACGACTACTTTCTTCATCGAAATTGGTGTTATTTTCAATTTCTCCAAATCATAACGAGCTTGCTCACCAAATGCATCTATTAAATAAGGCAACATGTTTCTTTTCAAAGTTGGCTCAAATTCCTCATCCTCAAAACTGTAAAACCAATTCTTGAATGTTTCTCTATTATGATCTCTACTAACCACAGGTGAAAGCGTTCTCAAAACTGTTCGTTTGCCGATAATTTTTTTCTCCGGGACTATTTGAATGTTTTTTACCGTAATATGATTCCCAGCTCCAAATAAAACTTTGCTACCTCTCAAACTCATCAATGCATTATAAAAAATGATTCCCGTTTCCGCATCTCCCGTTGAAAAATTAATAATACAATTTGCTTCATTTAACTGAATTTCTGCACCTTTATTTTGAGGTTTGGGAAGGTACACTGAAAATGTATATTGCTTATGCTTATTCCCGCCAAATAAATTCTCATATCTCTCTGGACTCGATTTCATAATTCCTGCTTTGAATAGACTAACAACTTTACTTTGGAAATCTTTTGGGATTATTTTAGAATCAAAATCACAATTTATCTTTAATCTCATTGTGTCTCCACCTCCATTCCATGAATTAAATCTAACATAAAAAAACGTCCAAATCAATTGCAAACAAAGGATTTTCGATAGTTCGTGTTATTTTGAACATTCAACAATGTATTTCTTTATTTTTTTCACTTTTCTTCCCGGAATAAAATTTTCACATTTTATTATTTTTATCAAAATTAGACTTGTAAACGCTTTCCATCCATGCTAAAATCGTCCTATAAACAAATATCCTTATTCAGGAATGTTACCAACTTGGGCATAACCTAGATAAATGGAGAATTGGCTTTTTGGGCTAGTTTTCGATTTATCTGGGTTTTTATTTTGCTAAAAACTTACAAAAAAGGAGAACAAGATGAAGAAAAATATTTTTAAATTGTTGATGGCGTTATGCGCAGTACTATTAATTGCAGGTTGCGGTAACAGTACATCTGCAGACAAAAAAGAGACAAAAGAAACTAAAGAAGATGGCACTGTGACATTTTATGTAGTACGTCATGGTAAAACAATGCTAAACACAACTGACCGTGTACAAGGTTGGTCTGATGCGGTTCTTACTCCCGCTGGTGAAGAAGTTGTTAAAAGCGCTGGTAAAGGCTTAAAAGACGTTGATTTCTCTGCAGCTTACAGCAGTGACAGTGGTCGTGCTATCCAAACTGCAAACTTAATTTTGAAAGAAAGCGATAAATCTGCTGATAAAGAAGTACAAACTGATCAACGTTTCCGTGAATTCAATTTTGGTTCTTATGAAGGCGATTTAAATGAAAATATGTGGACTGATATTGCGAAAAGCCAAGGAAAAACTTTAGAAGAATGGCAAAAAGCTGGTATTTCTCCAAAAGGTTTTGCTGATAGCGTAGCAGCTCTTGATAAAACTCGTGTGAAAGAAGGCGAAAACTGGCCTGCTGAAGACTATGCAACTATCCAAGCTCGTCTAAAAGAAGGTTTAACAGATGTTGCTAAAAAAGAAAGCAAAAATGGCGATAGCAACGTATTACTAGTTTCTCACGGACTAAGTATTGGCGCACTTCTTGATACTATCGAACCAGGATACAAACTTCCTGCTGAAGGTATCAAAAATGCAAGTGTAACAAAAATCACTTACAAAGATGGTAAATTCACTATCGGTGACGTAAATGACTTAAGCTATGTAGAAAAAGGTTCTAAATAAATAACTAGACTAAAAGCCCAAAATAGTTTATTTTGGGCTTTTGTTTTACTAAATATAGACTTGTTTTTCTTCCTTACAATTACTATACTTAGAGAAAAAGGAAGCACGGAGGATATCTAGTTGAAGAAACTTACTTATATTATCATTACTGGCTTGGTGCTCGTTTTCATCGTTGGCGCTTTTTGGATTACTAATTCCACTAACAAAACGGAACAAAAAGCTACTCCAACCGAAACCCCTAAAAAAGCAAAACCAGCTAATGTTAAAACCATTTCATCGCAAGCTAAGAAAACCTTGAATTCCCTAGCAAGTTCTGGAGCTGACAAAGCTTCTATTTCCGATTTAAATCAATTAATTAAAGAACTAAAATCCTATCAAGTTGAAAAAAATGATTCTGGCACCTATCTCCAAAATCTCACAGCCTGTTTAGAAGCTGTAAAATCATATACGACTGGCAAAGCAGATGAAAAAGCGCTTGGAAAAGTGTATCCAGACTTTCTCGCAAGCGAACAGAAATTATCTGCTATCGAAAAAACGTCTCAATATGATTGGTTTTACGCCGCTGCTGCAACCAATCAACAAGGATTAAAAGAAAAAGGTGTTGTCACTTTGACAATGGTTGGTGATAATTCATTCGGAACCTATCCAGAAACACCCGAACACCTCAAATTCGATAATGTATTCAAAAAAAATAACGGCAATAATACTTATGTTTTCAAAAATTGTCTTCCTTGGTTTAAATCCGATGACTACACTGTCATCAACGCCGAAAGTGCTTTTACCAATGCAACAAAAGCTGAAAATAAAATGTGGCGCATCAAAAGCGATCCTGCACACGTGGCCTTTTTACCAGCAAGTGGTGTAGACGCGGCCAATTTAGCCAATAACCATACAATGGATTACTTCCAAGTTGGTTACGACGAGACATTGAAAGCATTTAAAGATAATAATATTCCTGTCTTCAATGCCGATGCCCCACTTGAAACAACGATTAAAGGTATGAAAACGGTTCTACTTGGCTACGATTGCCGTATGAGTCAGCAATCCCCTGCTTATCTTGAAAGAATTGTAAAAGACGTGAAGAAATACAAAAAAGAAGATACACTTGTTATCGTTAATATGCACTGGGGTGTCGAATATCGCGAAACACCAACGGATTATCAAACCCAATTTGGTCATGCGATTTTAGATGCTGGTGCTGACATAATTATGGGCTCTCACCCTCACCGTCTAGAGAGCGTGGAAAAATATAAAGATAAATACATCGTTTATAGCATGGGCGACTTTGCTTTTGGAGCTGATCCTACGCTACTTTCCAGGATGACGTCGATGTTCCAACTTCGCTTTACGCAGGAAGATAATAAAATCGTTCTAAAAGATATTTCTATCGTTCCAACTTATGAAAATTCAGATGGTAGTACGACAGAAAACAATTATCAACCACTCCCTGTGTTTGGTGATGATGCTAAAAAAATTGTTGATGAACTTAACCGTATTAGTAAACCTATCGAAGGCGGAGTAACAGAATACACTTACTTCGATCCATTTTGATAATAAAAAGCGTAGATATCTTCTAACAAAGATATCTACGCTTTTTTTATCTAGCTATTAAAGTGTCGCAAATTGCATGAGCCATAATATAAGAAGAAACACTACCAAGAACTAGCTTTTCTACACGGTTCATCCCCGTCGCTCCGCAAATAATTAAATCTGCCTGGAACTCTGCTGGAATGTCTGTAGAAAGTAAGATTTTCGGATTACCTTTAGCAACAAAAGTTTCTACTTGTTTCACTCCTGCCGTTCTAGCTTTTTCTGCGTATTCATTAACGCTCGTTTTTAATTCTAGTTCGGCTTTTTCTTCTAAGCTGCCATCATAAGAAACATTCGGGGAAAAGGCACGTAAATCGACAATACTAGCAATTCCAAGCACGCCGTCTAGTTTGAGTGCTAATTCCAGTCCTTTTTCAAAGGCTAATTTTGCTGGTTCAGAACCATCCACTGCTACAAGAATGCGATGATATTTTTCCATCATATAAAACCTCCTACAACTTTTCTTATAGTATTCCATACCCTATAAAAATGATTTTAGGCCTGCCATTCATTCTTTTTGCTAATGAATTCACAATAATTTAAGATTTACTTTTTCTGATAATTAGCAGCGCCGCTAAACTCAGCATTACTCCTGCGATTGGCAATCCGTTCTTATTAGTATCACCAGTTTGTGGCAATGCTTTTGTTTTCGCCTGATTTGCTTTTTCTGCTTTTTCTGCTTTATCTGCTTTTTCTACTTTGTTTTCTTTCGTTGTTAAAGAAGTTTTATTTGCTTTTTCTTCTGTTTTTGTATTATTTTCTTTCACTTGGTCTTCTGAATTTTCGCTTTGAGGTTCTGGGATGATTGTTGGGTCGGTTTCTTCTTGAGGTGTGGGTTTTACTTCTGGTGTTGGTGGGATTGGATTAACATGTCCGCCGTCGCTTGCAGTCACTGTTACAATTACGGTTACAGGATCTGCTTGTTGTCCACGGTCATTTGTCGCATGTAAAGTTACGGTGTATTCGCCTGGGGTGTTTAAATCTACTACTTTATCAAAATCACTGGTTAAAACTGCATTTCCAGTTACCGAACTATGGATTTCTTGCAAGAATTCGTCGACTGATTTAGTTGATTCTTTTTTATAAGAAATTTGGGAATCGGCTGTAATAACTGGTTTTTCATGAACGGTTACTTTAACTGTTACAGGAGTTGCTTTTAGTCCTGCAGCGTTTTCCGCATTTAATGTTACGGTATATTCGCCTGGTACATCCAGCTTAACTACTTGATCAAAATCGCTTTGTACAGCTGTTCCATCATCCGTTTCAGCATGAATATCTTTTAAAAATTGTTCTTCTGAAGTTGCATCGTATTGATTATAGTCAAAACTTTCATCAGCTGTTAAATCTAACGTGTGGCTGATATCGAAATATTGATCGTATGTTCCGCTGGAGATTGTATATGAATTCATGCTTGGTGGTGTCGGGTAGCTGCCAGTTGGGAAGTCATAGCGTGCATTATATTCAATTTCGTTAAGGTTATCGAATTCTTCTTTTGTTACACCACTAACAGTAATACCATCGTCGGTAATGGAAAGACGCGAGCTCGGAAGCGCCACATCGTTAAATCCTAAATAAGTATTACTTGCGGAAGTAGATTTCGAAAAAGGAGCAACCGTGCCATCAAAACTCGTTAAAGGCTTCGGCATCATTGAAAATGGTAAATATAACGTTTGATTTGCTTCATTATAATCTAACTTACCAGATTTAAGTGTAATTCTTGGATTCGTGCGTCCTGTATTTTGTCCGAAAGCAGCGAGGGCTTTCAAGTTGCCATTTTTAAAACTTTCAAAGTCATTTAAAGGTCTAAAATCATCAATGCCGTCAAATTGTAAGAAAAGTGTTGTTAAGGCTGGTAAGGAAGCGAGCTCGGAAATATCTGTAATTTTCATGGAGTTTTGCGCGTAAAGATAGGTTAATTTTGGTAACTTATTGAACATTTTAAAGACATTATGCGTTACTTCGCTTCCGCTGATACTAAGACTTTGTAAATTAACAAGTCCATTTAAATCTACGAAAAGACTATCTTTTACATTGTCTCCGCTCACCGTTATGTAGGTCAAAGATGTTTGGTTTTTAATTGGTTCAAGCGTTTTAATGTTTGTATTGTTAAGGGATAGCGTTACCAGATTATCCGCTTCCTCTAAACCTGTCAGATCTGTATAACTAGTTCCTGAAAGAGTTACATTCGTAATAGTAGCTAATTGTTTTTTTGTAATCGGAGCAACACCTGATTGTTTGAGTTGACCATTTAGATATGCTTTTAAGTTATCATCAGGAATATTAACTACATCGGAGGTTTCTTCCGCATGAGCTGCCGTAGAAGGATATATCATTATGAACATGCAAATAGTTACAAGAAATATTTTTAAAACTTTTTTCATTTACATTCTCCTTAGTGGTTGATTTCTTCCAAAGTATAACGTCATAAAATTCAACTCTCAATACGTTTTCGTAATATAATTCACGTTTGATTTGCGTTAAAATTCATATTATTCTGTTTACTTTTGACAAGAATAGCATTAAACCAACAAAGAAAACGCTTTAATTACGAAAAATAAAAAGATTGAAAATTGCATTAACGTAACATTTTGTACACAAATAAGCGTTTTGAAATACTAAAATTAAACTTAACGATATTATTTTATTTAAAAATTTATCATTTTACACTTAAAATTCTAGCAAAAAAAGTGGTACGTTAACCGCTATTCCTCTCCTCTTTTTATGCTATACTGTTGATATTGACAGAAAAAGGGGTATATTTATGAACAATGAGCAAAACATGAATCAACAAATCGCTTTATTTTATTTCGGCTATAAAGCATTTACAGAGACCGCTGATTTGATTATTGCCAAACATTCACTCAAAAGATTGCATCATCGTATTTTATTTTTCACGGCGCGGATGCCTGGACTTACAATTAATGAACTTTTAACTTTTTTAGAAATATCAAAACAAGCCCTACACCAGCCGCTCGCTGAACTGAAAGAGCGCGAACTTCTCACGATCGAGCAAGGTAGACGCGACAAACGCCAACGCTGCATCTTCCTAACTACAGCCGGCAAAGAATTAGAAAACGAACTCGGTGCCGCACAACGTAAGCAAATGGCAGAAATATTCGCGAATTCCTCCGATACTGACGGATTACATTTCACCGAAGTTATGGAAGGATATGCGAAAAACCGACCGGGCGCCGCTTTAATAAAAGATTTTAAGGAGTGATTTATGATGGAACAAATTCTATTTATCCAAACTGGCTTTGGCGTTGATGTTCACGGCCAAAATATTACAAAAGCAGCCGAACGAGCTGTAAGAAATGCAATTTTCACTAACTCTATGCCCGGTATTCAAGGGCTTCTTCCAGACGGCGACTTACAAAATATGGTTGTTAATATCAAATTGGCGCTACCGTGTGATGCGGATAAACTTGATGAGGATGCCATTCGCGCGATTATCCCTTATGGCACTGTAACTATTGAGAAAATTGCTGGCGGAATGATGACTACAAGCGGCATTTTCTTAGAAGACAAAGAAGACAAGAACGATTTAATGTATATCGTCAACGCTTCTGTTGAAACTGGATACTAAAGAAAAAACCATCTGACTTTCTCGTCAGATGGTTTTTGGATTTATTAAATAATCTAAAATAGCCTCAAGCATTTGTTTATTATCTTCTGGAACATCCTTCTCTCGCATCACTTCCACGCTTTGAACATATTTTCCAGATGTGATAAACGCCTCATCAATTTGCAAAATCGTCTCAATTCCCGCTTTTTCCATTTCAAAATGAAACTGTAAACCGATAATATTTTCACCGTACAAAAAAGCTTGGTTCAAACAACCCTCACTAGCAAATAAACGCGTGGCGCCAGCTGGTAACGCAAACGTATCTTGATGCCAGTGAAACACATTTAATGATTCTGGGAAAAATGATAGTTTATCGGAAGTACTTTTGACAGGAAACCAGCCTACTTCTTTTTCTTTATTTACAGTGATTTCGCTTCCGAATGTTGCTGCGATTTGTTGTGCACCTAGGCAGACACCAAAAACAGGTTTATGCTGTTCACTTAATCGCTTGATTAGCTTACGTTCGTCTTTTAACCACGGAAATTCGGCTGTATCATTTATTCCCATGGGTCCTCCAAGTACAATTAAAAAATCCGAGTCATTTGGAACATGAGCATTTTCTTCAAATAGAGAATGTATTTTTAACTGATGCTGGTTTTCTCTCGCCCAATTCGCTATAAGTCCAGGTCCTTCGTGCGGCACATGTTGCAATACATCAATAATCAATTTATCAGCTCCTGTCATTTTTTTCTATTATGACCGAATTCTAAGGTTTGTGCAACTGCAAAAATAGTTAGATAAAATGTGTTTTTACATAGCTTAACGATAAAAATATCATCCTCGCATCTTCCTTCTATTGCTGATATAATCTATTTGAAACAACACAAAATGAGTTTTATATGCACGTAAAACTCAAATTGAAACAAACAGAAAAAGAGGAGGCAACAAGATGAAACAAAGCAAAAAAAGTTGGAAAGTAATGGCAGCTATAGTTATTATTTTGAGCATCACCTTTACAACCACATTAACTTCAAATGCCGCTGATTTAAGAAACGGGTCTGCTTTTAGTTTTAAATTAAGTGATCCAAAAGGAAAATTCAACAACGGGGCTACGATTAGCGCTCACAAAAAAGCATTTGATACTGCGTACGCTAAAATCAACGCATCATCTTCTAGAATCAAGCTTGTACGTAGTGGCAGCGGTCCAACGATTCGGACTCGTTCAACGAATAAACGAGATGAGTGGTACGGGCAAATGTCGGGTAATTCAAAAGGAAGTACAATCACTATTAATAAATACACCACAACCCGAGATAAATTTAATCAAGCAAATTATAATAAAACAGCACTACATGAGATGGGACATGCCTTTGGAATGAAACATCAGTCCAGTAGTAGCATTACTGTCATGAAACAAGGAAAATATGCCTATAATGATTACACCACATTGGATAAAAATAATATAAAATATAAATATGGAAAGTGAGGCTACCCAGATGAAAAAATTTGTCACAGCGATGTTGTTTCTCACATTTTTACTACTAGTAGGTTGTTCCGCACAAAATGAAAAAGCAGCACCCCCCTCTGAAAAAGAAGTAAAAGTGACCAAAGAAACAAAAATTTCCAAAAACGGTTCGATTGATGCAGATTACGATATTCCTGAAGATTCCAAGGAACTGGAAAATAAAAGCGAAGATATCGTGAAAGTAAAACTAGTGAAAAATAAGAAAATTGGCGATTACGATAAAGAAAAAATGGAATATAGCAGCACTATAAGTGAAGTCGAAGTTTTAGAAACTTACAAAGGCACTTTCAAAAAAGGCGACAAAATTGACGTTTCAGAACCTTGGTATTTAAATGAAGGTGCGTATGAATCCATTGAAAACTATATCGCGCTTGAGCAAGAGCAAGAATACACATTATTTTTACGCGGCGGACATGACAGCGAAAAACTAAGTTCGATTATCAGCATGGGCTACGGCAAATTTAATGAAGACTTGAAAGAAACAGACGCTACTCTTACCGATTTTGAGAATTTGGGAGAAGTGGAAGCATATAATTTCATTTCCGAGGAGCAAGAGGAAGTAACCAATTATACTGAAATTAAAGAGGATGTTTTGAAAGAGTTTAATGATTGAGAAAAAGCGTGACTGCGAGTTTGGCAGTCACGCTTTTTTGGTTTTGATGGATGGTGATGGAGTTAAATCTGAATGGGATTTATATTTATGATAAGTAATTAAAACGTGGCGCGCTATCAACGACTTTCCCATCGTGACGATTATTTACATTTCACATTAAGTAACTAAAACTTCAAACGGAAATGGATCCACTGCTAAATCTTCCGGATTTACATTTCACATTAAGTAACTAAAACGAGGCAATGAACATAGGACTGAAAAATAAATGAACAGATTTACATTTCACATTAAGTAACTAAAACATTGATGGGATTATATGCCGAAAATTAAATATACGATTTACATTTCACATTAAGTAACTAAAACGATAGTCAGAAACATCAAGATAAACTTGCCAGTATATATTTACATTTCACATTAAGTAACTAAAACGTTAAGCAATTAAAACAGGGCGCAGTTGGGGAAAATTTACATTTCACATTAAGTAACTAAAACCCGCTAACTTTTCTTCTTACTCCCATCTTACCTCAAAGAGCTATTTCTGTCGACCTACCAAAAACATCTAAAATCTCCTCTTATCCGGAAAATTTTCCCAAGCAAATACCGCCAAGCTTCCCTTCCCCTAGCCACTTACAACTTTCTGTCGGTCTCCGGTATTTTTCACACTACTCAAGGTCGACAGATAACAAAAAAACAGCAACTCTACTAAGTTACTGTTTCCTGCTTATTCTTTAAAACAACGGATGCAACGAGCGGTTTTCTTGTACGCCTTCGATTGCGCGGCCTAAGATTCGTCCGATGGAGATGGTTGTTAGTTTGTCGAATTGCTTGTCTTCTGGAAGATCGATGGAGTCGGATGTGATGACTTCTTTGATATTGGAGTTTTGTAAGCGTTCGGTTGCGTTTCCAGCCATGACGGAGTGGGTTGCGCAAGCGATAACTTCTACGGCACCTTTTTCAAGTAAAATGTCAGCTGAAGTAGTGGCACGGACGCCGGTATCGATAATATCATCGACAACGATTGCGACTTTGCCTTTCACATCGCCAATGACACTCATAATTTCGTCTTCATGTGGTCTTGGTTTACGGTTTAAAATGGCGATTGGCGCGTTTAGACGGTCCGCGATTCTGCGTGCGCGAACTACGCCACTGTGATCTGGCGCGACAACTACCACGTCTTTTTCCCCGTAATTTTCTATCAAATAATCACCAATTAGCGGAATTGCTGAAAGATGATCGATTGGAATGTTGAAAAAGCCTTGAATTTGAGCTGCGTGTAAATCTACTGTGATTAAACGGTCGGCTCCAGCTCTTTGAATTAGATTTGCCATTAATTTGGCGGTAATTGGTTCTCTTGAGCGAGCTTTTCTGTCCTGACGAGCATAGCCATAATAAGGCATAATTATATTGATGGAATGCACGGAAGCGCGTTTTAAGGCATCTACCATGATTAAAAGTTCCATTAGACGTTCGTTTACGTTGGAATTCATTGATTGCACAACATACGCATTCGTTCCACGGATACTTTCCTCAATATTAATTTTCACTTCTCCATCACTGAACTTCTGGAGCTCCACCTCACATAAAGGTATATCTAGATAATCTGCAATTTTTGTCGCAAGTGGTCTCTCACTCGTCACAGAAAAAAGTTTCATTTTGCCTGCCATTGCTATCTCCTTCCGCCGTACTAATTTCTTCTCCTTATTATTATATAGAACTGTCTATGTGTTGTCTACTAGCTAAAAACCATCGCTGCAAATAAAACAAGCATTAGCGCGAACTAATGCTTGTTTCATTAAATTGCAATTATAGAATACCTCCGAACCAATGCAGGCCGTAATATACAATCCATGTATACCACTGTGTACCAACTGCTAGAGAGGTTACTTCTACAGCGTCTTTCGGTATATTATAACCAATTTGACCTGCAAGTTCTGTCATTAAAGGTGCCGCTGCTCCAGAAAGGTAGAGGGTGATAATGACGATAACAATACCTGTGAAAATCCCTCTAAATAAATTCCCTTTGGATGGAACAATAGCAAAAATCATGTAGAATGGAAGCGCCGTTAAATCAGCTAAAGGTAATACTTTATTTCCTGGCAAAATGAACGCTAAAATTAAAGTAATCGGGATCATGAGTAAGCCAAGCGAAAGTACAAATGGATGACCAATCCCCACCGCTGAATCTAGTCCGATAAATAGTTCGCGACCCGGGAAACGTTTTTCCATGAATTCATGGGCAGCTTCTGAGATAACGGTAAGACCGTCCATTAGAAGCGAAACCATCCGCGGAATAAGTACTAAACTAGCGGCAATGGTTACTCCGGTTTGCAGTACTTGGCTCAGCGGCATTTGAGCAATGGCAGCAAGTCCACCACCAATAATTAAGCCCATAAGCATCGGTTCGCCGAAAATACCTAAACGTGATTGCACTTTCTCTGTGGACCAATTAATTTTTCTAACGCCGGGAATTTTTCCGAGTAGCCAGTTCATTGGATAACCAACAAGCGCCCACCCGGTAGTTTGAATTTGTGGTAAAGAAATCCCCTCTAATCCTAAAACATTCTCCACATCTTTTTGTGTCCAGTCAGCGATTTTGAAGATAATTGCCATATTGATAATCGAACTAAGAATCGCAATAATCATGCTTCCTGTTGTTAAGTAAAGTGCACTGGCGATGAAAAGTGGTTGCCAATAATTCCAAATATCTACGTCCATTGTTTTCGTCCATTTAAAGGCAATCATTAAAATATTGGTTGCAATAATTGCGACGAAAACAAATGGTACGACTTCTGTTCCCCATGCGAGTGATGACCCAACTCCCCAACCGATATCCGTTGCGGTTAATTTAAAATTATAATTTTCTACAAGTGCTTTTGTAACTGGTGTAATAGTCGTTAACATGAGTGAAGTGATAACGCCTAGTCCAACAAACCCAACACCAACTGTTAGCCCCGCTTTAAAAGCTACACTAATTTTTTTGCGGAAAATCACACCTAGAATGGTAATGATAATTGGCATCATAACTGTTACACCAAGCCCGATAATATATTTAAAGAAATCTAGAATAATATCCATTTTGTGCCCTCCCTTTAATCTTGAAGTATCGCGAGTATTTCATCGATTGTTTCTTGTTTTTTTAGGCCTGTTAAAAATGATCTTCCAATTACAACTGGTACATCACCAACATCACCTGTAACTGTTGTTGAACTAACAATAATGTCTGGCTTAGATGTGCTTACTTTTGACGCTACTTCTTGAACCGTGCACTGACTAATTTCATATGGAATGCGCTTTTCGTCTAGTACTGCACGCACTTTTTTGGAAATAACTGTGGAAGTCGCAATTCCAGTCCCACAACACACATAAATTTTCTTCTTTTTCATCTTAAAATCCCCCTATCATTCTGGGAAAAATAATACTTTCCCGAAAAATTCATTTCTTTCATAGATTCGCTCAAAAACTTCTGGTCCTTCAGCGAGTGAAAGACGATGTGTAATCATTGGTTCAATGTTGATTTGTTTATTGGCTAAGAAGTGAATGGTTGTTTGCCATTCTTTCCCTGGAAATGGTGCAGAAATTGCGTTCCATGAACCCCAAACTGTAAGCTCACTACGTACAATTTTTTCAAAATAGAAACGTTCGATTGTTACATCAGCGTATGGAATCCCTAGGAAAACGACGCCTCCACCTTTTTTCGCATAGGCAAAAACTTGGGCAGATGTAATAGGTGATCCCGCAGCTTCTACAACTAAATCAGCGTTTAGACCATCCGTGTGTGCAGCGACTACTTCTAATGGATCTTCTTTTAAAGAATTAATAACTACGTCTGCTCCTACTTCTTTCGCAAGCGCTAACTTTTTATCGTCTACATCAATTGCAATAACTCTTCTTGCGCCAAAAACTTTTGCCCATTGAATTGCTAGCAAACCGATATTGCCGCTTCCGACAACGACGACATCATCGCCAGCTTGTAATTTCGTATGATAAAATCCATGAACGACCACTGCGGAAGGCTCGACAAGTGCAGCAGCTTCATAATCTAATTCGTCTGGTATTTTTACTACATTTTCTGCTGGAAGTTTGATATACTCAGCATAGGCTCCGGGATGTCTTGCTCCGATTACTGTTAGCTTCCGACAGCGGGCGAATTCGCCTTTTTTACAGTATTCACACTCACCGCAATAGAGTGCTGGGCATCCGGCAGCCCTATCACCAATCTCAATATCCGTTACCTCACTACCAACCTCAATCACTTCTCCTGAAAATTCGTGTCCCCACACCATTCCTGGTACATACGGACCAAGTTTACTGTATCTCGAAATATCTGAACCACAAATCCCAACTGTTTTTACTTTCAAAATCACATCATCAGGCTGTTCGATTGTTGGCATATCTGCTTCTTCATAACGCAAATCTCTTTTTCCATATAATTTTAAAGCTTTCATTCTGTTAAAACTCCTTTCGATAACTTCTCCAAATTCGCTTCGATATCTCCTTCAAATAAGTAAGATCCTACAACGATTAAATCCGCCCCTGCAAGTGTGCATTCTTTCGCAAGTTCAGCATTTACTCCGCCATCTACTTCAATTTGAATAGGACGGTTTCCAATATACGCTTTGGTTTTTCTGATTTTTTCTAAACTTGATTGGAAGAATTTTTGACCACCTAAGCCTGGATTTACAGTCATAAGTAAAATACAGTCAATATCATCTAACACGTATTCCAAAGTGCTTGGTGGAGTACCTGGATTTAATACCACTCCCGCGCGAACTCCGTAACTTTTAATTAGTTGAATTGTACGGTGCAAATGAGTTGTTGCTTCTTGGTGAACAGTAATCATATGTGCACCAGCTTCCACTAATCTTGGAATATAACGGTCTGGTTCATACACCATCATATGCACATCAAATTGAAGCTTCGTGCCTTTTTTCATCATTTTGATTTGATCAGGACCAAATGCAATGTTTGGGACGAACGAGCCATCCATCATATCCACATGTAATAAATCAATGCCATTTTTCTCTAGAACCTCTAACTGTTCATTAATTCTGCCAATGTCTGCTCCAAAAACAGACGGAACTATTTTTGCCACTATTATCACCTCAAGATTGAATTTCTATGATTTTTTGTAACTTTTCTTTGTCGCTTAGTTTTAATTTTTGTTGACTAAAATGGAGTAATTTCGTTGATTCTGGTGCATTTCGGGCTGATTTCACCCAAAATTCATTTCGACTTGGCACGAGAATGTACCACGGTAGAGCTTTTTTCTCTGTTTGCCACGCTGCATATAATTCGTCCAGCTCCCACGTTTTCATTTCTGCTAACTGATTCATTTTTTTCGGTAAGTAGTATGCGAGTGTCCACTTGGCGTATAAAATGGTGGTGGCGTAAATCATTACTACGAACATGAAAATTAACATATTATCTTCAATTAAGTTAACGACAAATCTACCTGGACTTCCTATTAGCCAGTCTACAAAACTTGCAAAAAAACTCCCCATTTATTCCCGACCTCCCTTAATTATTCTTAGAAAAATGTTCTATTGCGGAAAGAACATCTCCCGTCTCTTGCGCTTTAAGTAAGGTCGTCATCACCTCCTCGTCTTGAATAAGTTGAATAAGTGTTTGCAGCATATCTAGTTGTTCATCAGCACTCCTTAGCGCCATCATAAAGACAATTCTGACATCGATTGCTTCGTTATCAGAGGCCATTTCAATAAATGAAACAGGCTTCTTGAGTATTCGTACAGCCACCACTGGCCGAATAACATGTTCGCTATCTGTATGCGGAATGGCCACCCCAGCGTGCGCGGTTAGTAATCCGGTTGGAAAAACTTTTTCCCGTTTAATTACAGCATCTTTATAACTTGGCTTTACTGCGCCCACTTCACACAACTGTTCCGCCATTTCTGTAAGTAATTTTTCTTTATCTTGTTCGTTTGAAAATCGAACCATTTCTTCTTTAAAATATTCTAATACATCCAAATTGCATCCCTCCGACTGGCTGCTTGTTTATTTATTTAATAATTTGTTTCCAACGGCACCACCAGGATGGATGACGGAAAACTGCTCTTTTGTGTAATTCATATAGGTCATTAAGCAAACAATAACTGCATCAAAACTTGCAATAACAGCCATTGTACTTGCCGTTGCTAACATATTAAACGGATCTGGTTCTTTGCTTACACTCACTGGGAAAAAGATATCCGCTTCTTTGGCGATAACGGAATCTGGGTTTTCTGTTGCGCCAATCAGTGTGCTTCCTTTTGTTTTACAAGCAGGAATTAAATTAAGTAATTCGCCTGTATTTCCACCTTTTGAAATGAGAATCAATATATCTTCTTTTTGAAGTACACCGAGAGTTCCATGCACAGCATCTGATGGGGTTAAAAAGACTGCTGGACGTTCGATACAGTTGAAAGAGTGTACTAATTTTTTCGCAGCGACGCCGGATGTTCCACAACCAGCTACGACAATTTTCCCTGTGCACTCGGCGATTGTTTCAACCGTTTTAACGAGAGCCTCTTCACTCGTTACTTCCGGCAAACGAGAAATTGCATTTGCTTCTTCTTGCCATGTTTGGTGAATATTATCTAAAATAGCTTGTTTATCCAAAATTTATTCATCCTCTCTAATTACTAATTGGTTGATTGTTTGCATGATTTTTTCTTTCGTTACGTTTTCGAGCAAATCATCTAAAATTTGATGATTCTCTGCTAAATGAACGATTTGGTAAAGTGCTTCAATGTGTTGCTCTTTATCCACTGGTGCGATAACTATTACGAAATGAACTTGTTCTGTTTCTGAAAAATATACGCCATTTTTCACGACTAAAAGAGACATAGCGAGTCGATTGACCCCTGCATTAGGCATAGCGTGTGGAATGGCAATATCTTCACCGATAATAATGTACGGATCGTGAAACTTATGGTTATCAATCATGGTCTTTACATAGTTTGCGGTAATTGCTTGTTGCAGTAACAGCGGCTGACTCGCTAACCGAATCGCTTCTTGATAGTTTTTAACATCCTCACAAATCATGATGTTGTCTTCGGTGATTAAATCATGTAAATAGACTTTTTTCACGCGTTTATTTTCATCTGTAGCTGTGTTAGCCGACAAAATATCAATAATTCCATCTCGTATTGCATTTGAATCATTTATATCGGCGTTACGTTCCACAACTTCCATGATTTTATCAATACTCGTGAGCTGATTTCCCATTCCAAATAAGTTTTGTAAGACGTGTTGCCGCAGTTGCGTTTTTTCGATATCGTTCATAAATGGCTGAACAACAAAGACATTTTCGCCATCTTTTAATGGAATGGAAGAAAAAACAATATCTACTTCTGCTTTAAAAAAGGTGTATTCACGAACAGATATAGTTGGATAAAAATGGATTTCCGGAAATAGTTTTACTAAAATATTTTCCATAATTTTCGAAAAAGTAACCCCGCTCGGACAAAGCACAATCGCACGTTTTTGCTTATGATAAATATCATTTTGCGGTATCATATCGCTCCCAATAAACAAAGAAATGAAGAAAATCTCGCCGGCTGGAATTTCACGACCAATAAATTTCGCAAGTGGGTCAAATGCTTCTTTCACAATGAAGTTTAACGCTTCGAATTCTTGGTTGAATTTTTCATAAAGCGTATCTTCTAAATTCATTTGATATTTAATTCGGTAATAGGCTGGTTTTAAATGTAAGAGTAATTTTTCGATTAAGATATGTTTGTTTTTAAGGGAAACAAGTGCTTTTTTCTCGAATAAGTCTAAGCATGTGAGGACAACTTTTTCCAAGTCTTCTGTTAATTTTTCAGTTAAAATTTCACCGGAAAAAATGTTTGTTGTAAGAAGTTGTAATGTGATGAAAAGTCGCTCTTGTTCTGGAACTGGGCCAGTTTTTTCGAGCAAAATATCGGTAATGTGGTATTCTCGCGTGTCTGAAAGTGATTTCTCATCAATATGAAAAGCAGTATCGATTAAGCGCCGATCTCTGATTCTTAAGAACATCACGGATAGCAAATAGGGTAGTAATTCGATTTGTTCATAGGTGAATTTTATTTGCATCATCGCTTCGGCTTCTTCGAGTGTGCGGCGAATTTCCATAAGTTGAACTTTTTCAATTCCTGAATACGATAAGAAATAGTGTTCTCCTCGGAACATCTCTTTAACGCTACTTACAACTTGTGTCAGAACCTTGCGCAGCTCCCACTCACTGCCTGCTAACTGATAACCCGATGCTCTACTATAAGTGACAGTTGTTTCTTTAGGAAGTAACTTTTGCGCTACTTTTAAATCACGAAGAATAGTGTTTTTGCTTACTTGAATCTTCGTTGTAAAATGGGCGAGGGATAGTTCTTCTTTTGCTGTTAAAAGCATTAGCAAAATTAAATTAGCACGTTCATTTTCAGAAGGTAAGTATTCTACGCTTGGATCTCGAGTTTCTTTCTCAGAAAATAGCGCTGTAAGCTCGGGTTCTAATATAAATCGGCCGTTTTTGGAACGCTTTACTTCTGGATAATTTTTCCACTTGAGCCATTCGTTTACTTTCTGAAAACTATAGCTGATTTGGTAACGCGATAATTTATACTTTACTTCGAGTTGTTTATTTGTAATGTTCGGATTTTTTATAACTTCTTGAAATAGTGTTTTACTTCTGTTATCCAGATACATGCGTCTCCCCCCTTTGATAGCCTAATTATAGCATAGGGTTTGGCGCTTAAGAATGCGCTTTCATCACAAGTTTTCTCCACACACTTCCACAACATGAGAAGGAGATTGTTACTTTTCGTACAATGTAGCATCTTTATTAAAGACACGAATTGCTTCTACTGCTAAAACTTTATTGGTCATTTGCAAATAAATTTCATAAGGAATAGTAACCGTATCTGCACCACTTTCGTAGGCTTGCATTACTTGCCCGCTATGTTTAAAGCTCGCTGCCATAATTTGTGTTTTAAGTGCCTTTTTATCAAAAAAATGACGCATCCCAGCAATTTCTTTAAAAGGATCGATGTTCGCTGCGCTCATCCTATTCACATATGGGGCAACAAAATCTGCACCAGCCAAGGCAGCCGCGATTGCTTGATCAGCCGAATAAATAGCAGTTCCTAAGATTTGAATGGTTTTATCCTCTTTTTTGAGTGTATCGATTACGTTAATACCAGCCTCATGTGCCGGAATCTTAATAGCTATTTTTTCTTTCCCAAACATCGCTAGTAACATGCGCGCATCTGCCAAAATTTCCTCATAGCTAAAACCAACTGTTTGTACAAAAACTTGTTTATCCGTATGCTCTAAAATACGCTTAATCGCTGTTTGTCGATTGCATTTTTCTTTTACTAAAATGGTTGGGTTCGTAGTAATTCCTTTAAAAATGGAGCTGGTTTGAATTTTTTTCACGTCTTCTAAATTAGCTGAATCTAAATGCATTTTCCCTCACCTTTCTTGGATAATTTCTCTGAGTGGCGCCAGTTTTTCTGTATAACTACCTGCCTTGTCGTTAAATAATGCGGCTGTTCCAACGACATAGACATCTGCGCCAATTGGTTCAAGTAACCGAACTGTTTCTTCAAAAATATTGCCGTCTACTTCAATTAATGGTTTATTGGTGTGGCTTTCAAGCTCTTTTTGAAGTTTTTTGATTTTTTCTAGTACATGATGCTGGAATTTTTGCCCGGCGAATCCTGGGTTAACGGTCATCATTAAAACCATATCGACTTTCTCTAAAAATGGATAAATCTGTTCAATCTCTGTATCCGGGCTGATGGCGATGGATGGTTTGATTCCTAGCGCACGAATATGGTTTATAGTCGCATCGACATCAGGTGAAGCTTCTACGTGGAAAGACATATAAGCCGGCTTTATCGCCGCATATAAATCCACAAATTTATCAGGATTCACTGTAGCTAAATGAATATCAAGCAACATATCTGTATTATTTTTTATATCTTGAAGGACATAGGCGCCCATTGCTGCATTTTCTACAAAAACACCATCCATCACATCACAATGAAGCATTTTTACATTTGCTTGCTCGAGTGCGCGAAGTTCGTCAGCTAGATGAAGCGAGTCTGCGCACATAATGGAAGCCGCAATCATTTTCATTCAACACCCTCCCGTTCTTCAAGCTCTGCCAATTTTCCGAGCCTTGTCATATGCCTACCGCCTTCAAATTCCGCCGCAAGCCACGTATCAAGTAAGAGTAACGCCAGACTATCGCCCAGAACACGTTCACCAAGACAAAGAACATTACTGTTATTATGTCGCCTAGTCATCATTGCTGAAAAAGCATCTGAAACGACAGCAGCACGCACACCTTTGATTTTGTTGGCTGCCATGGACATTCCAATCCCTGTTCCACAACAGAGCACACCTAGACTGTTTTCAGTTGCAACAAAGTGTCCTACTTTAGCGGCATACTCTGGAAAATCCACGCTTTCGACTGAATAACAACCAAAATCTTTCACCTTGTAGCCGCTTTCAATTAAATGCGCACGGATTTTTTCTTTCAACTGAAATCCTCCATGATCAGCTGCAATTGCAATTTCCATGTTATCCTCTCCTTTCTCACCTTGATTGTAGCACCGGTCTCCATCAAACTGTTAGAACTGTTCAGCACCATTTTTCTCTACTCGAATCCGCAAGATGGTAAATTAGCTCTAACAACAAAAAAAGGCTGAAAAAGCAATGAGCTCTTTCAACCTTCTATGACTTATATTAGCCTCTTAATTCGGCTTGGATTTCTTTTAGTTTTTTAGGAGTTACGTCGTCTCCAAGTGGGTCAATGATTGTTACGTGATGCAAATTATCTTGAACTGTTCCTCTTATTTTTTTCAAATATTCTTGACGAAGGGCAGCTTGTCTTTCTTTTTCAAAAGCAGTTAATCCTTCACTTTTTTGTTTTGCAGCAAGTTCATTAATATTTTTTAATAACAATTTCATGCTATCCCTCCTATCATTATCGAGTTACTTTTAATAAGTAACTAACCAAATTATAATATAAAGGTCAATAAAAGTCAAACTTCTTTTTCGAGCAGTTTTTCAGGATCGCGTACTTTTGTTTTTTTGCGTTCATAAATAAGATCCATTAATGCGCCCGAACCAAGCAGGACGCCAATGATGATAAAAACGAATCCAACTAGTTGTGGGATTTTAATAGCTTCGCCAAGGAAAAGCAATGCGCCAATAAGCGAAAATAATGGATTGAAATTCATAAAAATAGCCGAGCGCGACGGTCCAATTTTCCCAACCGCATAATTATAAACGAAATTGCCAAATGCCGTTGCAACTACAGCTGAAACAACAAACAAGAGCCACAGTTTCCATGAATGAACCGCCACTAATTCTGACATGCCATCCGGCTCCATGAAGCGGCTTAAACCAAACAACATTACCGAACCAAGAAATAACATGTATCCCGTCATCAGCCCCGTGTCCATTGATCCAGCGAGCTTTTTAATAATAATAAAACTAAATGCCTGAGAAGCCATCGCGATAAAGATGTCGATATCTCCCAGTGAAATCCCGCTTATCCCCGTCCCATTAGAAAGAACAACCAAACTCACGCCAAAAATCCCTGCTAAAAAGCCGAGCGCACGCCAAGCTCCAATTCGTTCACGGAGAAAAACCACAGAAAAAATCGCTACCACAATCGGCGCAGAACCAAGAATAAGTCCTGCATTCGTCCCAGTCGTTAGCTTCAACCCGTTCGACAAGAAAAAGTGATGAATAACAATATTAAAAATACTCGCGAGAAAAATTAAACCAAATTCCCGTTTTGTAGGTAGACGTAATTTTTTTGTGATAAATAAAATAATAATAACGGTTATAGCTGCGGTGAAAATTCGAAAAGATGTCATCGTAACAGTCGGAAAATAGCTAACTAATACTTTCGTCATCGTGACATTAAAACCCCAACTCGCCATCACTGCAATTAATAAAAAATAAAGTCCTATCGGTGCTTTCTCTTTCTGCAAAACAAACACTCCTTTTTTATAGAAAAATGCCCCTTAAATTACTTTAAGGGGCATTTCATAGCGTCATCTTCCGCAGCCTTCCACAAAGCTATAACGCGGAAAATGGGGCAGTGATACTTAAGTCACTGCTTGTAGGCTCATCGCATAGACCCAACTATAGCATGGATAATTTTTTCTGTAAAGCGTTATTTTGTAAATTCTAACCAAGTTGAGGCAATTGCTTCATGTCCTGCTTTGGTCGGGTGCACGCCGTCCTCAGCTAAAAAGGTCGGCCCATGTTTGATAGCGAGCGCGTTCATTAGCCCATCAAGCGGAATAAGCGTTGCACCAAATTCTGCCGCAAGTTCGCGCACAGCTCCAATTTTTGGATCCAAATCACCACGCCACTCTTTCCGATCTTCCGGATATGGTAATACAAACGGCTCCATCAAAATCAGTTCCGCATTTGTTTCCGTTTTAATCCGATTCAAAATCACACGATACACTTCTTTAAACGCCGTCACCGAAGTATCTTCCCATCTGCTGAAACTAAACCACGTATCATTTATCCCAATCATAATCGTAACTACATCTGGTTGAAGTGAAATCGCATCCGCCTCAATACGACGATGCAAATCCGCCACCCGGTTCGCACTAACGCCACGATTTATAACCGTTACATCTTCTTTCTCAAGCTGTTCTGCAATCATTTTCACATAACCATGTCCTAATTCGCGGTCATTTTCAAAATCGCGCCCCGCATCTGTCACACTATCACCTAAAAAAAGCAACTTCTTCATTTAGTTCCGTCTCCTTTAAAATTCCTGATGCCTTATTATAACAAAAAAACCTTAAACTTAGATAATTAATCTAAATTTAAGGTTTTTCGAACTTTATTAAAATTGTTTATGCAGTAAATCAAGAACGTGACGTAACTCATTAACATCAATTTGCCCAGGAGCCGATGCTTTTTTCGCAGCGCCAAATGTCATTGCGGAGCCAAAAACTTCGCCAGCAAGACGACTGATGACACCAGTTCCCGCCATCGACATCGTAATGATTGGTTGATTAGCTTTTTCAGATACAGTATTCGTTGCATCTAGTAAAGTTAGTACGTCTCCAGCAGATTTTGGCATGACGGCGATTTTCGGAAGGTCCGCGCCAAGTGCTTCCATGCGAATTAAACGAGAAACGATTTCTTCTTTCGCAGGTGTTTTATCAAAATCATGATTCGACATCACTACTTTTACATTGTTCTTGTGAGCTGTTTCAATTAAGCGTAAAACGTCTGCTTCTTCATTGAAAAGTTCCACATCAACTAAATCAACTTTGCCGGTTCTAGCTAAAGTTTCATTTAATTCAAAATAAAATTCGTCACTGACAGCTAACTCGCCGCCCTCTTTTGCACTGCGGAAAGTGAATAAAATCGGTGTTTCTGGTAAAATTGTGCGAATTTCATCTAGCGCAGCTTCCACTTTAGCTAAATCTTTGACGTCTTCAAAAAAGTCAACGCGCCATTCGACAACGTCCAAATCAATTGTTTGTAACATTTCTGCTTCTTCTTTAAGCGCAGCAACCGTTTTCCCGACCATTGGTACACAAATTTTTGGCGCACCTTCACCAAACGTAACATTCTTTACGACTACTTTATTCATGTATAATTCTCCTCATTCGATATTATGTCTTAAGATTAGCGATAACCTTGTTCTTTTGCAAGTTTTTAAAATAGGATTTCTTTAATGTAATCAACTGGCATTTCTTTGTGTGTCCAAATTTCGAAAGCTTTCGCACCTTGCCAAAGCATCATGCCTAAGCCGTTAAGTGTTTGACAGCCTTGTTCTTCGGCGATTTCAAGCAATCTTGTTTTGGTTGGTTTGTAGACAACATCCGAAACGATTAATTCTGGACGAAGCATATCTGCACTTGGTAAAAGTGTTTCACCTTCGAAAGGCTTCATCCCAACACCAGTCGCGTTCGTGAAAATAACACTTTCTGCAATTTCTTTACGTAGTTGTTCGTGGTCTTCGATATCAAATAATTGTGCTTTACAATCTGTTTTCGAATTGATTTTTTCTACTGTTTTTTCTGCATTCGCGTAAAAATCGTCTTTTCTGTTGAAAATAGAAATTTCTTTTACGCCGTCAAGAGCAGCTTGGATGCAGATAGCTGTTGCCGCACCACCAGCGCCGCAAATCGTCATTTTTTTGCCGATAATGTCATTTCCGGCTTCTTTTAATGCACGCATGTAACCAGTGCCGTCTGTAATGTGTCCAGTTAACACGCCATCATCATTAACAACTGTATTTACTGCCCCTACAAGTTCAGCTGCTGGAGAAAGTTTATCTAAGTATTTATGGATATTTGTTTTGTTTGGCATGGAAACGTTCCAGCCGCGTAAGTTCATTGCGCGGAATCCTTGTACAACATCTTTCAGTTCTTTGTCCCCAACTTCAAAAGCAAGGTATACATAATCAAGCCCTAGTTTTGCAAAAGCTTCGTTATGCATTGTTGGTGATAAACTGTGTCTGATTGGAGTGGCGATTAAACCGATTAATTCTGTGTGTCCTGTAATTCTTTCCGTGATTTTGTTTGTCATAATAACATCGTTCCTTTCCAAATTAAGGTTTATTTGTGAAAATGTGAACTTATATAAAGAGCGAATGTGGCAAAGCGGAGTCCGCCTTGCCAGTTCGGATTACAAAGAGCCAATTTTTTCTAATGTGGTTAAAATATTTCTTCCTTCGCGAACGCCTTCCAATATTTTTCTTGTTGCAGCGCTGTCGCCAATATTTACGATTTCAATTTGTTTTTCTTTTCCGTATGCCGCAAGTTCTTCCATAAGTGGGCGTTCTGGTCGCATTCCTAGGCAGACAAAGCCGTAATCAAATGGAATCTCGGCGTCTACTCCGTCGTGCTTCACTTTGAAATGATCCGCTGCTACTTCGGTTAATGCAGTTTCTGTTTGGACATCAACATTGTTTTTCTCGATAATGTCCATCATGGAAAGACGTGTAATCATATCTAAGTCTTTTCCAAGAAGTGGCATCATTTCTACAATTGTAACATCCGAGCCGCGTTCTGAGAAGTACTCGACCACATCAAGTCCAACTGCACCACCGCCGATAACTGCAACTTTTTTGTTACTAAATTCGGTAAAGTCATCGATATTCGAAATAAGTCCAAAAATCGAATGAACCTTACTGCCTTCTTTGTCAATCACGTCATGCAAACCTTTAATCGGTGGAAGTAATGGTTTGGATCCTGTGGCATTGACTACCACATCAGGATTAAATGTATCAATAAGCGCAGTATCAGCTTTAGTGCCTGTAAGAACTTTTAAATTGGTTAATTTTTCTGCTCGGTTCGCTAAATAATTAGGGAAATCGGCAATTCTACTTTTGTCTGGAAGGTTGGCAATGGCACGCGCCAAGCCACCAGTTTGTTCACTCGCTTCAATTAGCGTTGTGTTACAGCCAACTTCGGCCGCCGTACAAGCTGCTTCAAGCCCTGCTGTTCCGCCGCCAATGACGACAACATTGGTCGGACGAGTTACTTTTGTTTCTTTGTATTTATCTTCATGAATAATATCTGGATTCACCGTACAACGGATTGGCTTCGACTTGGAAATTCGGTGATCCGCGCAACCGATATTACAAGAAATACATTTTCGAAGCATGTCTTCTTGGCCAGTTGCCACTTTGTTTACCCAGTTAGGCTCAGCGATTAAGCCACGTCCCATCGCAAGCAAGTCCGCATATCCTTCTGACAAAATTTTCTCTGCCGCTTTTGGACTACGAATGTTACCGGAAGTAATCGTTGGTTTGTTAAATTTATCTTTCACCGCTTTTGCAAGGTAGCTTCTCCAGCCATCTTCTAAGTTCATTTGGTCAATTTGCAAGTATAGGTTGTCATTAATTGCCGCTGATACATTCAAAATATCCGCTTCTTCTTGGCAATAATCTAGTAGTTCCAAAATATCTTCTAAGTGGTTGCCGCCTTCTGTAAATTCATCTGCACTAAAACGCAGCACGATTGGGAAAAATGGACCGACTTCCTCGCGAACTTTTTCTAAAATTAATTTGACGATACGCGCGCGATTTTCAGGCGTTCCACCAAATTCATCTGTTCGTTTGTTATAAAGTGGCGATAAAAATTGGCATAGTAAGTACGAGTGTCCGCCGTGGATTTCGACTGCATCGAAGCCGGCTTGTTGGGCGCGTCTTGCAGCATCACCGTATTTATTTACGATTTCATAAATTTCTTCTACTGTAAGCGGACGCGGTACAGTTCCACCTTTTTTAGATGGAATATCTGATGCAGAAACCGGTTGAAGCCCATTCAAACGTGCTGGATAAGCAGATGCTCCAGCGTGGTTGATTTGGATGGATACACAAGTTCCATGTTTATGAAGACGTTCTGTTAATTTGTAAAATCCAGGAATGTATTGGTCATTATCGATTCGAAGTTGCGTTGTTCCGTTTGTACCATAAGGAAAATCTACACAAGCGTTTTCAATAGTGATTAGACCTGTTCCACCTTTTGCGCGTTGTTCGTAGTAATTCATATGTTCTTCTAAAAATTCGCCATTTAATCCAGCTAGGTTTGTCCCCATTGGTGGCATTATCACACGGTTTTTAATGGTCATTCTTTTTACAGTTAATGGTTCAAAAATACTCGGATAATCTGTCATAATAAGCCTCCTGCGACTATAATCTCAGCAAATGATTTGTTACATTATTCACGTTCAATAATGCACAATCTTATTTCTCTTTCATTATAAGTCAGGAGTAATTATTAATCTAATGTATATTTTTCGATTTATCCATAGATTTTTTCTATATAATCGCTTACAATAGAGTTATCAAGGCATTCCGAGGAGGTAGTTTCATGAATTTGCGTCAATTATACTATTTTAAAAAACTAGCTGAAAAAGAGCATTATACTATTGCAGCTGCCGAATTATCCATTACCCAGCCCAGCTTAAGCCACTCTATTGCAGAGCTTGAGCGAGAACTTGGTGTCTATTTATTTGAAAAACAAGGTCGCAATATTCGTTTAACTAAATACGGTCGCTTTTATTTAACTTATGTGGAAAAATCCCTCGCCGAACTAGAAAAAGGTGAAAAACTTTTACACGAATTAACGAGCCCTTCTCACGGAAATATTGATTTAGGCTTTATTTACACCATGGGCGCCCATACGGTTCCAGAGCTCGTCCAGAATTTCACCAAAGTCGAAAGCCATAAAGACATCACATTTTCCTTTTTCCAAGGTGCCACTAAATCAATTATCCCTGATCTAAAAAATGAAAAATTCGACCTAGCGATTTGCTCGTACGTCGAAAATGAACCTGATATTGAATTTTTGCCATTAACGAAACAAGAGTTAGTTGTCGTTGTTGCTGAAAACCATCCACTCGCCAAATATGATTCGATTGATTTAAAAGACACCGCAGATTATTCGTATATTTTCTTTTCTGACACCAGTGGCCTGAGACCGCTCATCGATTCCCTTTTTGCGGAAATAAATATTCAACCAAAAATCGGCTGTTATGTAGAGGAAGATACCGCGATGGTCGGCCTTGTGAGCGTTGATTACGGTATTTCGATTATGCCAAAAATCTCGTCGTTATCACATTATAACGTCAAAGTATTATCCATCAACGAACCAAAACACGATCGTTTTATCTATCTAGCAAGTTTAAAAAATCACTACATTTCGCCTGCTTCCAAGGCTTTTAAAGATTTCGCATTACGTTACGGTGAGAAGCATTTCTTATAAAAAAGGAGCCAACCAAATCGGTGGCTCCTTTTCTATTAAAAATAAATACTTCCTGCTTCGGCATCCGCATTAAATCGGTACAACTCGCCAACTTTTTCTAAATACGGTAAATACTCGATATTCTCCATAAATTCTACTTCATCTGGCAAAATGCCTGGCTTCGTGCAACCATCCAACGTTTGGTAAAGTAGTTCTGCTGAGAAAGTTTCTGGCAAGAAATCACGAATTGCCGTCGTCAGTAAAAATTCTTCTGTAATCGCGCTATATGCTTTTTTAATCATATCTAAATGGTCAAAAGCAAGCGGAAGTTCCAAAGCTTCTGTCATTGGAAAAAGCCCGATATCCGCCGCGTCATCCCCAGCCGCACGTTTCTCCAAAGCTTCTGGTGGCACAATTGCATAAAATGCCCGCGAAATAATCCAGCCGCGCGGATCACGACCCGGTTTATCAAATACCCCAAACGGAATCAACGGAATATCTGTCAAACTTGTTTCTTCTTCTAGTTCACGCTCGGCAGCTTGGTCCGCAGATTCATTTTCGTCCACAAATCCGCCCGGAACCGCCCATTTTCCGCCTTCCATATTTGGTTTTCCTTCTGCGTTTGTAAGGCTTCGTTTAATTAATAAAATATGTAATGTTGGTTTCTCGTTCAACTCTTTTACTGTAGTTAAAATCATATCGCTCGTATAGCCATCTGGTGTACGAAACTCTTTTGCATTATAATTTTTCAGCGCATCTTCTTTGTTCACAAATTCTTCTGTCATGTCAAAATCAGACTCCTTTTTGTGTATTTAGCTCTTTCCATTATAGTATCACAAAAAAAAGAATTTGTTCCAATCACTGGAACAAATCCTCTTATTTTTCGATAATTGTGCGACCTTTATAAGTGCCGTCTGGTGAGATGCGGTGTGACATACGGTATTCGCCTGTTTCACTATCGCGACTCAAACCTGGTGTTGTTAAGCCTTTATGCGTACGGCGCTTGTTTTTCTTCGCTTTGGACGTACGTCTAGCTGGAACTGCCATCTTGCTCGCCTCCTTATTTCTTACACTTGTACCATTGTAACGCTAATCACACGAAACATCAATCTTACAAATCCGCTAAATCCTTCACCCATTCATTCAAAGGACGGCGTGGTTTTGCTTCAGGAACTTCGGCTAAGCTAGTTAAGTGCAAAGTTCCGACAATTTTTTGCTCAGCAGGGATACCTAAATCATCCGCAAACTTCGCATCAAAAATAAATCTATTTGACCGCCAAATCATCCCAATTCCCGCTTCCCAGCCAAGCAATTGGATATTTTGGATAAACGCACTAGTTGCCCCGATTGATTCGAAATCCTTTTTCCCGTGACCGATAATATTCGTCGTCACAATGAGTAAGTAAGGCGGCGTAATAATTTTCTTCGCATAGCCTGCTTTTAAATCCGCAATCTCTGCTTCAGAAAAACTAACCCCTTGTTCGCGCTCATTAAATTCGATGATTTTCTCGATGTAACGCTCTTTTTCAGCAAGTGTGTGCAATACGTATACATTCCACGGCTCTACTTTGCTATGAAAAGGTGCAAAGGCAGCTTGCTCTAAAATAGTGTTCACTGTTTCTCTTGAAATTGGTGCGTCATTCGCTTTTTTAATGCTGCGACGTTCCATAATTGTTTTTTCAATCATGTTTAATTCCCCCTTAAATGATAAACGTTATCATTTAGAGAATTATAGCATGATTGGATTGTGGGTTGCTAGTAAAGGGGCTTTTGGAGAAGATTCTGAGTGCTTTTATTTTTTTATTGTGCTTAAAAGCTTGTCTCTCTCCACTTTCCAGTCCCTAACAATCTTTTTAAACTCAAGTGTCGGTAGATTTATTGTTGGATTTAACTCATCATCATCTAACAGTCCATCGAAAGCGTCATAAATCATACATTCATTTTTCCGAATTTCTACTATGCTTCTTTCTGTTCCGATTTCCTCAAACTCACTTTCGCCATTTTCGATTTCATTAATTTTATCCAAAATATCCTCTAACGTAATTGATGAAAAACCTATATTTAACAAGTCCCCCAATCCAGTATATTGTTCTCCTGAAAAGTGTATAACCGGAACTTTTCCAAACCCTTTTTTCTCAAAAACTTTATAACTTATTTCCATTAATGCTTCACCTTTAATGTTATTTACGAATAAAATAGTTCCTACATCTAAAGCAATGTGACTATTAATTTAGATAGCCTATCTTACTCTCTCTTTCTCAGCCGCCAACCAGTTTTTATGTGATAAAACTACTTTAGATAAATATTCCTCTGTATAAAATTCTTGAGGCGTAAGCTGGTTTTCAACACCTTGAAATTGAAAAGGCATATCCACTGGAAATTTCAAATCCAGCCAAAACTCACTGATTTCTAACAAAGCATCAACGTAGCCCTTATCCATAATGCTATTTAATAAATCATTAACTAAAACCCATCTCCATCTATAGTAGCTTTTCAAATCATTTTCACTAGATCCCGCAACTAAATCCAGAAGCCTAAATATTTCATTCTCATCATATGGTTTAAATAGACTTCCTAGCTCCCATAAGTAAGGGTTTTCTTCATTTTCATTTTTAGTCAAATAGGCTAATATGTATTTCATTACGACTTCATCATTCCATATCCGTTGTAAGTAAAAATCCCTATCTAAAAAGCCAAACCTACCTAATTTAAGCTCATTCCATGAAAAAGGAATATCATTTTCTTTAAATTTCGTTATATCCATTTTTTTATTGACACTCCCATTTAACTTAGGATTTCTGAGAAACTTTTTGTGTATATTTTTAAATTGAAAAAGAACGTTCATTTTTAAAATGGATACTCATTCATCTTTCATGAATTTATTTGTTCTTTTGTTGCCGGAATCATCTCTTTAGGTCTTTCAATAAATTGACCATTTTCCATTGTAATCAAACAATTATCACACGTTTTATAGATATTATTTCTATCTGTAGATGAAGCAATTTTCAAGTTTGCATCCTGACAACTTGGGCATAGTTCATCTGTCATAAATGTGGCTATATCCCATACCATATGAATTACATTGCTACAAATTTCTTTTTCGTCCGCTCTGATTAGCGTTTCTGAATACCCTAGTACTAAACCTTCCAAATTATCATCTGTAGTGCCTAAAAAGAATTCACTTTCTTTGAATCGTTCAATACTATTTAAACTATCTTCTAAAATATACTTTCTAAAAATTTTATCGTGATTATTTATAAATAAAATGAGCTTTTCAAAAAATAATGGTAGTTTGTTGTTATCAAATTTTTTATATAGATCAATTATTTCTTCGTTCATTGTATACCTCCTAGGGTTTGGGTATTGGATAAGCAGTAATTAAATTACCCGCTTTGTCTGTTAAAATCCGAATATAGTTGGTTGGCTTCCCTCCGTTTTCAGGTATACTAGGTTTTATAGTACCCGCAGTTTCACCAATATTAATTATTCTTTCAAACTGATTTCCAGGAATTTCTTTAACTTCTATTTCCACAGTTTCTTTACTTGATAAAATATTTTTAAGTTTATCCTGACTAATGGTAAACTGACCAGCATTTCTATTTGGATTAAAATGTCTATCGACTATATGATTGAAACCTGCATTATCTGAAGAGCTAAATCTTGTAGGGCCATTGGCTATATTTATTCTAGACTGAGCTATACCAATGCTCGATTTCGGTAGAGCCGATTCACTAGCATTCTTAATTTTCTCCAATTCACATTTTGATATAGAAAGCTTCTTTCCTCGATATTTTTTCGTCGTGTAACCAAAAACAAGTGAAGTTAAAATCCCAAAACCCTGCGCTTTACTTATTTCTTGCCCAGTTATCGGATCTTTATTTTGCTTCAATGATTCTAGTGTGGCTTTTAACAACTCGCCTTCTTCCGTGGCTTGGTTACTATCTTTTGGCAGCTCACCGTTAAAACTGGCTGTATTATAAGCCTCTGTTGCCTTAATATCCACTTTCCCATCTTTTGAAAGAATCCACATACCGCCTTGTTTTACTTTACTATAAGCCGCAAAATCGTAAATTGTTGTATCAGTAGCGCTCGCTTTTCCTAACGTTTTTCGCATTCGGTTCACAGTGGCAAAATTTAATTTACTCAAATCATAGCCACCAGTCTGACTATCAAACTGGATATTTGATTGTAACTCTCGAACAGTTTGCTGGATACCTTGCACTAAATCCGTCAAATGGTCGAAAAAAGCCCCATGACTTTGTTCAAAAGCCAAATATTTCTCTAAAATATTTTCCTGCTTATATGCGGTTGCTAACTGAGAACGATAGGTTTGCATTTGGCCTTCTGTACCGCTGTTCATTCGTTGGTACAGTGCTTCTTTCTTGCTTTCAATACGGTCAATCATTTGGCCGAGTTCATATAAACCATCTGCATCAATTTTAGCATTAGGAGAAGGGTCTACTTGATTGTGAAAGTCTTGGATGTACCGCTTCATCCGTTCTTCACTCTCATTCATTGCCTCAATTATCGTGTCGCAGAGTGGAATGTACGTCATTTGATAATAATTTTTGGACGATTCCACGGCCTTCCCTTTTAAACTACCATCTTCTATGTAGTTTGTCACGGTGGTTTTGATGCCTTGAATGATTTTTCTTCCTGTTTGGTTAGCTGCGCGTAGTTGGAATGCAAAATCTCGTATTTCTTCGATGTCGATTCGGCTCACTGGAACAACTCCTTTTGTATATCTTGTTGCTTACTTTCCAATTGATAGATGTTTTTTTGGTATGTATTTATTTTTTCTTGGCGTTTTTCCTCCTCAGCTTGAAAGGTTTGGCGCCATTTATTTTTCTCGTCTGCTTGGAGGTCTTCTAAATAGTAGCCGAAATTGCGAGCTTGATCACCTTGCCAGACTACTCGCATCAACTCCAAAGACTCGTGTTCTTCGTGACAAATCCGCTCAAAATCTTCTTCTAGCCAAATTCGCTCATTTTGTTCATGTTTGAGCATATATAAGGATAATTCCGCATCTTTTTGTTGTTTTTGGAGGGTTTGTAGTTGTTGTTTCAATTTCTCGTTGTTTGAATCCACTTAAATCCATCCCTGCTTTTTTATTCTTAATATACCGCATAAGATATAAAAATTCAATAATTATCTGAAAATTCGAGCGGTCACAAAAAAACAAGCCATCTATCTCGAAATGGCTTGTTCACTCACTTCTTATTTTTCAACGATCACAGGGTTTTGCACATGAACCACTTCAAAACGAGCGATTGCATTTCCTACGATGCCTTTGCGGTCTTCTCTTTGTTCTCTAGTGTCTTTTGTTCTGCCATGTGCTTTTTTGAAGGAGTCGCTTTTCACCCAATTGCGTTGGGCTTCTTCGCTTTCCCATTTACTTGTTACGACTACTTCTTCATAGTCTTTGTCTTCTGGTTTGCTGTGCCATAGTTCGAAGCCTAGGAAACCTTCTACTTCTGCAATATCTTTTGTTGGATGTCCGTCGCCATTTGCGCCTGTGAACTGACGGATAACGTGCTCTGCTGCGCCTTTTTCTACCTTAATCGTATTAGTTACAATAATCATTCTTAAATCCCCCTTGGATAATTGTATTGTATGTATAATAGGCTAGTTCCTTTCATTATATTGATAATGATTCTCAATGTCAATTTTAGGGAATGGGATTGGAGTGGGATTTAAAAAGAACAAATTTCACAATCAATGAAATTTGTTCTTTGGTTTGTTAGTCTTTTTCAACCACCGGAATCCAAACTTCGGAATAATAATCAGCGGCAGTTGTGTCACCTTCTGTGTAGACTTCTAGTTCTGGAGCGTTTCCATGGGTGTAGTTGCTTGTTTGGAACCATTCGCCGTAAATGTATTCCCACACTTTTTGGATTGCGTTGGGTAGTGGGCCGACTGATTTGAAGATGGCCCATTTGCTTGCTGGGATGGTTAGTTTTTCCATGTCTTCTGGCGGAGTGAGTTCGGATTCAATCGCGATATAATAGTCCATTTTGTCGCCGTTCATTTGGCAAACGCCTAAAATACCATCAATTGTTGCAAATTCAGCTAATTCGTTGATTCGTTCGGCATCGCCATTTGTGTTTGCTTCTTGCCAAAATTGGCTGATTTTTTCTTTTTGTGCATCGTTCTCAACCGAAAAAGTTCGTTTTTTCCCCACAGCTGTAAAAGCATTTCGTTCGACAATTTCTACTTCCATGATTTTTGTCCTCCTTCAATTGCTTTCGGTACTATAAGTATAAACAAAAACTATCCAATCTCCAAATGGAAACCAGATAGTTTGAATTATTATTCTTCCGCTGCTGCTTGTTTTTGTTTCATCCGTTCGCGCACGCCAACTCGTTTGATTTGTTTACTACGAAGTTGCCCACACGCGGCATCAATATCCGTCCCGTGTTCGCGGCGAATAACACAATTAATACCATTTTTCTTCAATGTATCATAGAAAGCGAGTACGTCTTCTTTTGTGCTACGTTCATAATCGATATGCTCGTCCACCGGGTTATAAGGAATCAAGTTAACATAAGCTAAATGACGATGTTCTCCGAGAAGTGCCGCAAGTTCGAGCGCTTCTTTTTTATGGTCGTTTACACCTTTTAGCATAATGTATTCAAACGTGATTCGGCGGTTAGTTTTGTTAACGTAATAATGGATCGCTTCCATCAATTTCTCAATTGAATAGGTCTTGTTAATACGCATAATGCTCGTCCGCAGTTCATTGTTCGGCGCATGGAGGGAAATCGCTAAGTTGACTTGGAAATCTTCATTCGCAAAATCAATAATGCGCGGTGCAAGACCACTTGTCGAAACAGTGATATGGCGCGCGCCGATTGCTAGACCTTTGTCATGATTAATCACACGCAAGAAATCCATCACATTATCGTAATTATCAAACGGTTCCCCGATTCCCATTACAACCACGTGACTCACGCGTTCTTCCAAATTACGTCCATCCAAATAATGCTGCACATTCATAATTTGTTCTACAATTTCGCCAGCAGTTAAGTCGCGACTTTTTTTCAAAAGCCCACTCGCACAAAAAGTACAGCCGATATTACAGCCAACTTGGGTCGTTACACAAACCGACAAGCCATATTCTTGCTTCATCATCACGGTTTCAATTAAGTTCCCGTCACTCAGCTTAAATAAATATTTCGTTGTGCCGTCTGTAGATTCTTGTACCACTTGTTCTTCTAAAGTGTTCATCACAAAATTCGCTGTTAAAAGTTCAATTGTTTCTTTTGGAACGTTACTCATTTCTTCAAAAGTTTTGACACGTTTTCTATAAAGCCAGTCCCACACTTGTGTTGCGCGGAATTTCTTTTGACCGTGTGCTTCTAGCCATTCTGTTAATTTTGTCCATGTTAATCCATAAATGGAGCTTTTTTCCATTGTTCAGCCTCTTTTCAGGTCTTGTTTTCGTCTATAAAGATTATAGCTGTTTTATGGTTCACAAGCAATGCTATTTCGTAAATATCAGCCGTTTGTCCTGTCTCTCACAAAAAAAGTAGCTATTCTGTCACAAATAGCTACTTTTTCACTTTATCTAAACATGGTTTGTGTTGCTTTCGCTAGCACTTTTGGATCACGATTATGTGGTGTTACTGGGCAGATTTTTTTGTCGATATCAAGCAATGTGTACACGGCGATTCTAGCGGCGCGAACGGAATATTCTTCGGTGAAAACCATATCTTTTGGAATTTCCACAAATTGGCTAATCATCGCAAAGTTTGTACTACCTTCTGGGACAACGGCCGGACGATCACTCATTGCCCGTGGTTCAAATTGCGCATCGATATATGGCATGTAGCACGGAATTACATTGATAATATCCGCTTTAATTTCTTCAAAATCGTCTTGCCAGTTCAAATGACACATTAATTCATATAAAATTTCTTCCCCAGTACATTCTTTCATCGGTTTTTTCACGAAATCTCCCACGCGGTCTGGATATAATCCGTAACCCCAGAAAATCGTAGTGTTTGCATCTTGCGCTTTAAAATGAGGTTGTGCGGCAACAACGGTACTCATTAACCAATTAGAATCTTTGAAAGTCATGAGCGCACCACTTCCTGGAATGTTCCCTGTGAAGCGTTCAATGCGTTTTAATAATTTATCGCCATGACAAGTGACGGTAAAACTTTGCCAGTTTGTTTCTTCTTCATGACCGAAGAATGGCTCTGGATTGCCTAAATTTGGTTTCTTTTGAGCGACTTTGTACCAAAGTTCCCCAGAAATTGGTTTTTCTTCAGGTTTTGGCGCTGGTGTATTCATATCACCAAGAGTCGCGCTATCTGTCATACAAGCATTCGTCATAATCACATCATCATCCGGGCCAAGTTCGATAGTGGATCCATCCGATAAATGAAGTGCTGTTGCGGTAATTCCAGGCGCATCTTTGAAATCAATATCTTCCACCGTTTGATTAATTGTAAAATCAACGTGGTGTTTATCTAAAAATGTTTTTAAAGGTAAAATCAAGCTTTCGTATTGGTTTAGAGGCGTTCTCGTTACACCTTCTAGCGTATCAATACGACTAAATTCTAACATCATCCGATTCATATAACGTCTAAATTCAAACAAGCTGCTCCATTTTTGGAAAGCAAAAGTGGTTTGCCACATATACCAAAAATTCGTTTCAAAAAAGTGTTCATCAAACCAATCACGTATCGTTAAATTATCCAGTTTTTCTTCCGGAGTAGCGAGCAGTTTCGTCATCAACATCCGGTCATTATTATTAAATCCCATCGAATGCGCATCGAGGATATTGCGATCTTTATCAACTAATCTCGCTTGCGCATGGGTTGGATGTAAATGGTCAAAGTTCAAAATCTCTTCTGTCACACTAAAGTTCGGCATATCAAGCGACGGAATACTACTAAATAAATCCCAGAAATTTTCATAAGTTTCTTCATTCAACATCCGACCACCGCGACAAACAAAGCCATGTTCCACGCTTCCGGCTCCATCATTACTTCCGCCTAAAATATGCATACCTTCAATAATATGAATATTTTTCCCATCAAAATTGGCATCGCGAATTAAATAAACAGCCCCCGCCAAACTAGCAATCCCACCACCAACGAAATACACTTGTTTGTCACCATAATAGCGCGCTTTAATTGCTTCATCCACTGCCCGTTCTTTTTCAGCGGCCTTTTGTTCAGAAATTTTCTTTGCGGCAATACCTGTTCCAATTGCAGCCCCAGTTAGAGCGACTAGCGTACGTTTTTTATTTTTCATCACTATCTCCTCCAATTTCTTGATACAGATAGTATACCGCTTGTCGTTCGCTTTTAATCTGGGCAAAAGAACGCTTATGTCTGGTTTTTAGACAAATTAGCCATATTGTCTAGTTTTCGCGGTACATGCTGTTTGCCAAAAACTCTGTATCCTTTGCAAGTCGAAATAGCTGGTTCGCGATTGTTTCCGGAGCTTCTTTGAAACCGCGCGTAATCCATTTAATCAGTACACCCGAGCATCCGTAAGAAAAGAATTCCGCATAAAACACCCGATCTGCCTCGTTCACAGCTCCATTCGTATCAATTTTCTCAAATAAATCCATAAACAGCGAATTCGTTAATTTAGAAAAGCAAAAAGAAAGGATACTCGCATCCGCCGAAACCGTGTTTTTATAGAAATCAGCATTTTCTTTAATCGATTCCAGCATTTTCAGCACATGCTTATCCCAATTTTCAAGCGTAATCCCATCCGCCAAACAATGGAAAAAGTCATTTTCATACGTCCAAGTAAGCAAATCGTATTTATCTGTAAAATGGTAGTAAAAAGTTTGCCGATTAAGCCCACAAATATTCGTAATATCCGCAATACTAATCTTTTCAAACCGCTTATGCTGACAAAGCTCCATCAGCCCCCCAGCAATCGCTTTTTTAGTAATGAGTGATTCCGCCATGGCATCCGCCCCGTTTCGTTTGTTTGGGTTAATTGTATCTCAGGTGGGGTTGGAATTGCTAGGGAAAGCATGGAAAACATTTGTTCGCTAATATATAATTGAAAAAAAGAGGTGAATATGATGAAAATGACAGACCCGCTCTACGGAACATTTGAAATAGAACCTGTTTTGGCTGAACTAATCCAAAGTCCATTGGTTTCCCGGCTAGCACACGTGCATCAAGGTGGTTCGAGTTATTTAGTAAATCCACTTTGGGACCTTAGCCGGCTTGATCATTCGATTGGCGTGATGCTTTTTATTAGGAAGTTCGGTGGCTCTTTGGAGGAGCAAATTGCTGGCTTACTGCACGACGTATCGCACACTGCTTTTTCGCATGTGGTGGATTATGCGCTTGACTTTGAAGAGGAAGATTATCATGAGCAGATTTTTGAGGACTTTGTAAAAACTTCGACGATTCCTGCCATTTTAGAGAAGTATGGTTATTCTTTTGAAGGGATTTTTGATGATATTTCGAAGTGGAAAATTTTGGAGCAAGAAGCCCCGGAGCTTTGTGCTGACCGGATTGATTATACGTTGCAAGATTTGTATCGACATGGAAAAATTAGTTTGGCTGAGGTGGAAGAATTTTTGCAGGCTTTAGTAATGGTTGATGGGCGGCTTTATTTGGCAAATATCGCTCTTGCAGAATGGTTTGTTGCGCAATATTATTCGGAAGTGATTGATTATTTTTATGATCCGCTGAATGTTTATAGTTATGAGATTTTGGCTGAAGCAATGCGCATTGCGTTTCAGCAGGAGACGATTACAAATGCGGATCTTCGGTTGACTGATGCTGAATTGTTAGCTAAATTGAATGCGAATTCAGATGCTTGGGAGAAAATTCAGTTGCTCGAGAGTCCCCATTTGGAAGAAAATGAGGTGGACTTTACTTATCATCATAAGAAGAAAATGCGTTTGATTAATCCTTCTGTTTTGGTGGATGGGCGGCTTATTCCGGCGGATGAGCTTTCAGGAAAAGTACGTGAAATGAATGATTGGGCATCTGAGAAAAGTAAACATGGCAGCTATATAAAAGTAACATAAAAACCTCCCCATTTTTAAAAAAACTGTAGAAAAAATGATTGCTCATTTTTCCTACAGCTGATTCTTGAAATCATCCCTATCAAGGACTTTCCAACAGATTGATTGCTTCATTTAAAAACAAAATTTCTTCTTCTAATTTGTTTTTTTGCTGTTTTAATTCTCTTATCTGTAGAAAAGTCTCCACCTCTTTTGTTTCAAGTTTATCGCTATCATGTAACTTCATCCATTTGTGAAATTCGTAACGAGGGATACCATACTCCTTGCAGATAGAGTCTATGGTAGACCCCCTAGAGTATAAAACTAGTAGACTTTTTTGAATTTCTTCTCCATATTCGATTCGAGCCATACCTGTCACTTCCTATCTAACACAGAAATTTTTATATCCTTTTTACTTACTACATTACGATGATGTCACAGGGGGTTATTCCTTCTTCTTCCTTTTTCTTTGCATTATCAACCAAATAAGGATGAGCACTAAACCCAACAAGGTATAGTTAGTTACTGTATCACCTGCTTTAGGTAATGTATGTTGTTTGTTATCCTTATCTGAAGAGGCTGCCAGTTCTTTTTTAGGAATCTCCTGTACGTTTTCTTCACTTACATCCAAATCATCCTCTGAAATTAGGACCTCAACTACTGTATGACTAGCTTGAACACGGTCAGGCGATAAGAAGAACATCCCACAAAAGCTGATTAGTACCATTGCCAAAACTAATTTCCTTTTCAAGAAATGTACAACTCCTTTCTTAATTTCTTATTTAAAAGCAGCTGTAAAAGTTAAAGTTGTTTGATATGCTCCAGCTTTTTTGTCTCCTTGAGGACTTCCAATTTGAATTTTACTTACTTCTGTTTCGTCCATCGCATAACCTGAAAAGCTTCCGATAACAGGATTAGCCATTGTTACTACACTATTATTACTTTTAAAACTACTGGTTATTACGTCCGAAGTAGCGCCAACACGTTGTAATTCAATCTCTCCATCGGCTGATAATCCACTAGATAATGTAACCTCTACTTCTTTTCCTGGTTCTAAGTTACGATTGATTGTTTTCACAGACATTTCTGTGGCGTTATCATTAGATAAATTTACTTTTTCTGGTACAACGAGGGTATAATCACCTTCAACAGAATATTCCACTACTGTATTACCTTCTTTATCTGCAGCGTAGGCTGTCCCTCCGCTAAAAAATACCATACCCATTGCTGCTACACTTAACGTACTTAATACTAATTTATTCATAAAAAATTTCCTCCTTTGTCTAGACGACAACTAATTTTAAATTTATTTCAGACCCGTTTAAAGGTGACTGATCGTTTAAAGAAAAACATTCATATTTTAACACTGCGTTTTCATATTCGCCTACCGCTAACGGTTTTTCTAATTCAATGGAATACATACCTTTTCCCGGTTCGATTAAATCGGATATCCATAGAACCGAACCATCCGGATGAATAAGCGATATTTTGAAGTAACAATCATTAATTTCCGGATTATGGAAATTCACTGCTTGTTTTGTTTCATTTGCATACAACGTTACTTTTTCAAAACCCGGAATGGCGATTGTATTTTCTTCTCCACTTGTATCCTTCTGTTTTTTCCCGTTCCACTCAACAGCAGAAGGGTCTACATCCAACAGATTTATTTTATCCTTGAATAGAAAATAACTACTGATTCCAATGACACTTACTAGCAATAGTAGTAATGATATAACCACTACTTTTTTCTTCTTCATAGGTAACCTCCAATTTATTAATAACCAAATGACCTTGACATGATTACTATTCTGGCTAATTTACATCATTCATACTTAATCGAAAACACTAGATTCCCCGTATATTTTCCTGCCTGGATATTTTCTGGGATTGCAATATTCATGACTGCATCTCCTTCTGTTCTTTCCGAACCTGGGGCAAGGGTTAAAATTGCTTTTTCTGGATTAGTTTCTGACCCGTCCCAACTCAGTGGTGCCAAACATTGGACTGTTGTGTCTGCCGTATTGGTTAAAGTTAGCTTGTTGCTTTCAGAAACAGACATTGCTGTTCGGTTTAATCCCACGGACAAATCTTTATCTCCTCGATTAATCCCTTCCACTTTCAATTCAGAAGTTTCATTTAAAGAAATAGAAGCCGGAATAATCACTGTATAGTTTTCTATCCATTTTGCGTAGATAGTTATTGATGCATTAGCGGGCAATGAAAAGTCAAATTTATTGGTACAATCTTGATCAAGATACCACCCGTCAAAATAATGTCCTTCTTTTACAGGAATCACTTCTTCCCAGTATTCCCCAGAAAATTTATTTTGTACCTTTTGTTCCTCCGCGTCTTCAAACTGTCCACCCATCGCATCCATCGTTAAGGAAAGGAAAGCTCCTTTTCTATAGCCAGTAGGTTCGCTTTGTTTCCGATGATATGTCTGTAGTTGCGAGAGAGTTTCAAACTGCACCCAATTCTTTTCGTCATACCAGTTTGTATTTTCTAACCCATTAAAATTGCTTACATTGTGACTGACAAACAAGTAAGATAAAGAGGTTGTTCCAGTAAACATATCTGTCGAGCTTGCTGCATGTGTAAAATTATCTAGAAATAAAGATTTTAACGCTGTACAATTTTTAAACATGGTACCCATGTTAGTCACTGAACTGGTATCAAAGGTACTTAAATCAAGCTTCTCCAGTTTTTCATTATCAGAAAACATGGCAGCCATATTAGTTACTGAACTCGTATCAAAATTACTTACATCTAACGCTTCAAGACTAGTACAACCAGCAAACATGGCACGCATATCAGTTACTAAGCTCGTATTAAAATTACTTACATCCAACTTCTCAAGGGCGCTACAATTTCTAAACATTTGAACCATTGCAGTAGCGGAACTGGTATCGAAATTACTTACATCTAGTTTCTTCAGTTTTTCACAGCCATTAAACACTCTATACATATCAGTTACTGAACTCGTATCAAAATTACTTACATCCAGCTCTTCAAGACTAGTACAATCTTCAAACATGGCATACATATTAGTTACTGAACTCGTATCAAGGTTGCTTACATCCAGCACCTCAAGGTTTCTATTATCATAAAACATGTAAGACATATTAGTTACTGAACTCGTATCAAAATGACTTACATCCAGTTCCTCAAGTGCCCTACAGCTGTTAAACATATCCCACATAGTAGTTACCGCACTAGTATCAAGACCACTCAAATCAACCTCCATAAGGTTGGAACAATTTTTAAACATACCTTCCGTAGTGAGTAAAGATGGTGCTGTCGGATAATTATTATCTCTAATGATAACTTTTTCAATTCCTGAACCATAAAATGCGAGTGCAAAAGACGTCACTCTAGATAGATTCGAACGTTCAATTCTCACACTCTCAAGTACTGTGAAAACATTATTTCTAAAATACGATGAGAAATTTCCTGTCAAAGTAGCTTCTTCAATCTCTATATGTTTAATTCTGTTCAAATAACTATTCCAAGCGGTTGGTTTACTACTTGGCACGTTACCAAACATATGCAAGCTATATTCACCGTTCACAGTATTACGATAAATTGTCCAAAAATCACCTGAGTTTACTACTGTTAAATCCGAATCATCCGAATCGGCAATAGGCTGCTCAAGAACATCTGGATTTTGCACCAACTCATCCGTAATTGGGATTTCTTCTAAGTTCTCGACCTCTGCTGATTTGTCTTGCGGAACTCCTTCTGTAATGACATCAGAGGTATCTAGAGAACCCAGCTCCTCTTCTGGAAGCTTATTTGCAGTATCCAACTCTTGTGCGATAGAAACATTAGCGCTCCCAAAAGCAATGAAAATAACGGTAACCATTAGGATGACTCGCATGGAAAGCTTCTTCATCAGCTCCCCTCCTTCTTCGGTAATTAATTTCTAGATGCCTAAGCCTCTAGCTGCTATTTTATTATAGAGGAGTAAGAGAGCACCTCTGGCTATAAAATTTTAACTTCTTAAAATTTTATAGCTTATTAGTTGTGTTTGCTTTTTACTATTAGTACGACACAATTAAAAAAATCCGAGTAACTATCATTACTCGGACAAGACTTTAGTTTTCCATTTAAACGCGTTCCATATAAATTCCAACAAGTATTTCCCTAATCTTTTTTATTAGCAATAAATTTTTTTCTCGCTATTTTCGCTAGATTATCATTAATTTTGACATAATCAGATTCTAGCCATCTAGTATTTACATAGACTATTGGTTGATTGATACGTAAAGATGTCAACACTTCTGGAGATACGGAAAAATCACTTATATATAAATCCACCACCGGATCGACTTGATTAATTATTTCCAGATTGTAGTAGCTAGAAAAATATCTCATAAAATCAAATACGGCTGTTTCATTAGATATAGTTGATAAAATAGTTACTTTAATAGGCAAGGTGTGTATAGAAAAATCAATCCGCTTATCCAAAATGATCAGATAATCTGAAGCAAGTCTTTCTTCAAACGGTTTTAATGGATCCATTTCTTTTAAATTTACTAATTGACTAATCAATGGTTCTAGGTGATTCACTTTATGGATTTTTCTTATATTTCGATCAAGATCTGTATACCCTGGCACAATATTATTGAACTTATTGATTAAATTATCAAGTAAGAAATATCTATAATTTATACTCGCAAAGGAGTAACGGAGCAATTCCATCTCTTTCTCTGAAAACGGAATAGAGAGATTATCATTTACTCGTTCACTGGCAAAATCAACTAGTTTCATGAAGCCCATTTCTTCTAACTGTTCATCCATGTAGAAAAAGGAAGGCATTTTTTCAATGGAAGAATAACTGCCGAAAGCAACAATGGTACTCAGTATGATTTGCGTCGTGTAGGTCATTTCTTTATAGTTCCTATTAGGAAGTTGTTTCGCTACCTTTTTAATGAACGCACTCTCTGATTTCTTAGACTCCTCGGTGCAAGCCTTATATAGGGCCACTTTAAACTGCCTAGTTGTGTCTATATGACAATTCATTCTATCTCTTAATAAATGCATAGCGACATAATAGTGAATCATCATCGCCTTATCTATCGAGTCTGCTCTATAAATTTCTTTTGGGCAACTCTCTAATAAGTCGGTGATTTCATCATATCGAACAAAAGAAAATGGCCAACGATCCCCGCTATATGCGACTAAAAAAAGGAAGGCATAGAATATTCTTAATGAAAATTCATCCCCCGTTATTTCTACCTGATTTCCTGTAGAAATATATAAATTCCGTTCACTTAGCTCTTCATTCAATTCCTTTATTTCTTTCTTTATCCCAGAATAAGAAACATGTACTTTTTTTGCCAATGCTTGTAGATTAGGGAAGGAAGACAGCAACAAAGTTTCGAGAATTTGAAATTTGGGTGACTCTCTAATATAGGCGTTGATAATGAGTTGAATACTACAATTATCCGATATTTTTAAGGTATAGGACAAATTTGGCGCGGAGTGAACAATCGAAAACTCTTTATATCCAAATCGTTCAATATCAAAATTAATTGTTTTAATCGTAGAAATGAGGGTTGGATACGTAATGTTCAACTCATTTAATAGTTCCTCTTGTGTACATGTATGATTTTCCGCATAAAAAATCTTCTCAAGAAGCGCTACCTTTTTTTGGCTTTTTGAATCTAAATATTCTCTCATTAAAAACACTTCCTTTGAATGTTACTTTTTATGTAAAATCCATGTAACTGCAATAAGATGTTCCTCTAAGTCATCGTATCCGCTCCATTGGCTCTTGTTACTAATTGTTTCTTTTCCAGTTCAAAATCCACTTCTGGGGTTCCCTCTAGCTCTTCCACCAATTGTAATTGATTCTATTCAAATAAATTCAGCCATTCGTTTCGAGTGAGATATTCATGATTTTGATACTTCACCTGGTTATTGCGCGCTAATCAGGCACATATGCTTTATCTATAATAACATCTTTCGGACTACTACCCAATCCAAAAAAGTCATGTGAAAAATACGGAATAAACGGTAATATTTCAATTGATTTAGAAGTGAATGACGCGCGGCAAGCTTTTGTTCGGTTCCTTTATTCATTTATTTACCCTACTAGAATATTTTTAGTTAGCGTTTGGGTTGTTTTTCTAGATAATTAGTATAAGAATTGATTTATTTAAATCCATGTCTAAAATAACACAAATTGTGTCAATATACATAATTTTATACATATGGGATTACGTTATACAAAAACAGACTGGAAGCAAAGTAATTTCTTACTTTGTTTCCAGTCTGAAGTCAGCAATGCTCCACTATTTACTCTTCTTAAACCAAATTCCCCACAACTTTCACGCGCAATCTGGTTGCATTACCCGGATGATACGCCAATGGGATTTCTTCCACTTCCACCACTTCAATCGAGTCAGTCACTGCGCCGGCTAGAGTTGCTTGTTCTCTTGCTTTTTGATCGGCATCTTGGAGCGCTTCTTCCCGCTCGATTTGAGAATAGATGTAGATTTGTTCGTATTGTCCGCTGATTTGGGAAATGGATGCGCCGATTGCGTTGGCGACTGGGCCGTTTTTGTCGCGGAAAATTTGTGCGACACCAGAGATTTCGTCTGGAATAATCACGCTACCACCGCCAACAAGCACCAGGCTTACACTCCCCGAACTGGTTTTCATTTTATCAATCGCATCTTCGGTCATGTCAGCGATTTTTTTATAGGCTTTTTCGGCAAAATCGGTTGGGATATGTGCGACTAATTCAGGGTTACCGATTTCAGCCATCCCTAGACGAACCGCGATGTCGGTAGTGGTCATCGTTTTACCACCGAAAACTAGTGCTTCTTCGGAAATACGGTAACCAACGCTATCTGGTCCGATTGTTATGTCGCCATCTTTTTCGCGAACGATACTTCCTCCACCAAGCCCGATGGAAATAATATCTGGCATTCTAAAGTTCGTACGCACTCCGCCAACATCAACCGCAAGCGAGGACTCCCTAGGGAAACCATCCGTCAGCACTCCAATATCAGAAGTCGTGCCACCAACATCGAGAACCATCGCGTCTTTAAGTCCCGCCAAGTAGGATGCGCCGCGGATACTGTTCGTTGGTCCACAAGCAATCGTCAAAATCGGGAATTGTCTTGCATAATTTAGTGACATTAAAGTCCCGTCGTTTTGGCAAAGATAGATTTCAGCGTGCTCAATTCCTTCTTGTTCTAGTGCTTTTTCAAAACCATCACTCGTTGCCGCAATAACTTTGAAAAGGGCTGCGTTTAAAATCGTCGCATTTTCGCGTTCAATCAGTCCAACAGAACCTACGGAAGAGGAAATCGAAACTGGAATATCCGCACCAAGTTCTTCTTCAATTATTTTTTGAACAGCTAATTCCTGATCGTTTTTCAAGGAAGAAAAGACGCCAACAACTGCGACGGATTCCACTTCACCTTTCCAACTAGCTAAGGTTTCACGGATTTCTGCTTCGTTGATTTCTGATAGCACCTGACCATCATACTCATAGCCGCCACCAGTTAATTTATATTTTCCAGATAAAAAGCCAACCATGTCTTCCGGCCAAGCTGTATATGGTAAAACGGATGCTGTTGCAGGATAGCCTAAACGAAGAACGCCTACTTTTGCTAATTTTTTACGTTCCACAATCGCGTTTGTACACTGCGTTGTTCCAAGCATGGCGTGCGTTACTTTCGAGCGATCAATTCCCGTCTCGCTCAATACGCGATGAAGTGACTCAGTAATTCCCGTTTCAATATCTTCACTCGTTGGCATTTTTACACTATGAATGAGTTGTTGATTTTCATCTAAAATAACGGCATCGGTGTTTGTACCACCAACGTCAATTCCAATTTTATACATGACGGCGTTCCTCCTTTTTGACAAGTTCTTCTAGTGGTTCAAAATCGACATCGTAGCCGAAATAGCGCGGCCCAACTGTTTCGATACCTTTGTCCGTTCTCCAAGCATCATCAGCTGGTAGTGCCATCACGCGGACACGTTTTCCATATTTGAGCGCTTCCGTCGTTACCGGCATCAGCGTTTCAAGGTCTACCATACAAATTAAATCTGGTGTAATTGCTATCGGTTCGCCATTTTTCTCCGCAACAAGGTTTTCGTTTTGGAAATGAACAATGACTTCGCTATCCGTGTCTTTGTTTAGCCCGTCGATTTTCACACGACCAAAGTTGAAGCCTGCGCGCGTTTCCCGAACAACATCGGTAATTTTCCCTTCGAATAAATGATAACCGTGCGTTACATCTAATAATTTTTGTAGTTTTTCTGCTTCGTCCATCGAAGTTTCGCGGATTACTTTACCGATTTCTTCAGATAGTGTCACGATATTTTTAATACTACTTTGCTTAATTTGCGCACCGTTACACGGATACAGGCTCACAAGAGAACTCGCACCCATTTCGACCGTTGTCACACGTGCAAGTCGTTCGGTCCATTTATTATCAATCGTTTCCATAATACCAATATTGCCTTTTTCATCGGTGATAGCCATTGGTGTTGCGGAAATCCCGTCTAGATGGAACGTCACCATTTGTAGTTCTGGAAAAGCTCGGCCCATGCCGTCGCAGTCCACCATTGGCAAGCCTAGTTGAGCTGCCACAACGATTGGGATCATTGAGTTTACTCCACCAGCTTCCATTGGAAATGTTCCTTTTACTTCTTTCCCTACATATCTACCTAATTTTTCAAATACACGAACGAATTCATCGCCTTTAGGAAATTTTTCAATGAGTACAGATGGTGCCCCCATCATCGCGGCTGGAATGAAATAATCATCGTCCGCAATTTCGTCTGGGGATAACAGTTTAATTGGTCCATGTTTTTTAATTGCAGTTAATGCCATCATCTTGCCTATATATGGATCTCCTCCGCCACCAGTGCCAAGAAACGCAGCACCGATCGCGATATTTTCAATAGCTTGTTCATCTAAATAACGCATTTATTTTCCCTCCAAGTTTTCTACATTGTTGGTTTTCCCGCTCAGCACTTTCGCTCCGATCAAGTAAACAGCCAGCGACAAGATAATACCGATAAGTGGTTGATTTGGTAATTGTGGTAGCTCCGGGAAAAATGTCAAAATGACTGGAATCCCCGCAATTACTGCACCAACTAGCCAAGAACTTACACCAAGCCAGTTGACACCTGATACTGGTGCCCATTTGGATTTGTCGCCTTTTTGGACAATCCAGTAAGAAGCAATCATTACTCCTGCAACGGGTGGCACCATTGCTGAAAGTACGGACATAATTGGAACAAAGTGGTTTAAAATTCCGATAACCGCGAGTATTGTTCCAAGTCCGCCTGCAACTGCAACTGCTACTTTGTGATATTTTTCAGAGATGTTAAATACATTGATAATCGCAATACCTCCAGAAAAGGCATTTACTGCGTTTGTTGTCCATGCAGCAAGTATCAAGCCGATAATACCAAGAACTGGTAATCCTAAATTTGTAAACACGACAGAAATATCTGCTGTACCAGCTGTAAGTGCAAGTACCGCTCCAACCGTAATCATAAGCACACCTGATGGCAAAATCCCGACAATAGCTGCTTTTACAACGTCTTTACGCGATTTTGTATATTGAGAATAGTCTCCTGCAATTACTGCCCCTAATGCAAATGAGCCAATTGTAATTGCTAGTCCTGTCATAAACGACATACTTCCTGCTGGTTTATAGTTTTCCACAATAGCTAGTCCGCCATCGTTTAAAGAAACAACAAGTCCGTAAATACATACAAATAGTAAAACTGGAACTGCTATATAATTTAAAATACTCAAAATACGAATACCATAAATAGCTGAAAGTAACATGATAACTCCCCAAATCAAGGAAGAAACCGGCACTGGAAGATTAATTCCATAAATACCTAGAAACTGTGAAAATGCTGCGCCACATACATTGGCTTGAATACCAAACCATCCTAGACAAGCAATTGCTAAAAGAATAGATATAATTTTTTTCGATCCTTGTTCGCCAAAAACCTGTGAAGCTACACTAACTGCTGGAATGCCTAAATCGCTACTTTGAATTCCTTGATATATCATAAATAAGACAATAACGCCGTATCCTAAAAGTGCTATTAAAATTGCTTCCCATAAAGGCATACCTGAAATTAAGGTTCCTCCAACTAGTAGACTCGGTACACAAATCATTGCTCCGGTCCATACAAATGCTAAACTCTGCCAGGATTGCGTTTGCTCCACTGATTTCTTCTCTGTCATTATGTTCCGCCCCTTTTTTCTTGAATTTGTTATATTAATGACTAATTATATAAGAACTAGCTATCATTTGTATTTATCAGAATTGAAAAAAAATAGCGCAATCTTTGTCACTTTGGACAAAAAATGCACTATTTTTATTTATTATTGTTATTTCCACCAAGAATCCGTCGAATCGCCACTGCTAAATAGAGATTGTAAGACTCTGGGATTTTTGTCGCTGGGTATTGCAACAACTCATTTATCCGTTGTATTCGATATTTAATCGTGTTTTTATGCAGGAATAGTAATTCAGCCGCTTGATTATAATTGGATTCACCTTCCAATAAAAATACAGACAGTGTTTCAATTAATTCATCATTATCCTCTAAAGACTTTAGTGGTCTCATTTGTTCTGCAATCGCTAACTCTCCCCGATCTACTATTTCCACACATTTTGCCGCAAAATCAATTTCTTGAAGAGAATAAATGGACTTGTTTGCATAAATCGCATTTGCCGCATTTTTATATTCATTAACGAGCGAATAAGCGCTTTGCACATCTGACGTTTGCTCCATTCCTTGGCAAACAGTAATTTTCAAGTCTATCCCATGTTCTTTCATCATCAGCGCAAACTCATTTGCAGTATGCGTCCGGTCCCGCTGCGCCACTGAATTATCAAGTAAAACAACGATATTATCTTCAAATAAATCAATTAAAGAAACTTGGAAATGACTAGCTACAAAACTTTTCAGTTCAGCTAAAACTTGCTCATTGTCGCGAATTTCTTCGGTTTTTACAAGCCACATCCATTTAATAGAAGAAACATCCACATTTAAAATCTTACCAAGTCGCCGCATTTTAACACTTTCATCATTTAAAATGGCTTTCATCAGTTCAGCCGTGCTAATTTCGACATAGTTTCTGCCCCATAAATTCATAAATACTTGGACTACTTCGGTAACTTGCATGGCTACATCGGCCGTTAATGCGCCTTTTTCTTTCATCATAAACAAGTGCATCGCCTGCATACCGTCTTGAAAAATCGGTTTTCTGGCCGTATAAAAATCACGTTCATCCAAATGGAGTTGTACGAGCTCATGTTCACCCATTTGTTTGGACGCTTCAATTACCCGTTCAAAATCCCAGTGGCGCGTTCGTGGCCAAGTGATAGAATTAATTACTTGGAAAGAATTATCCGTTAAGACGAGCGAAGTATGCGTCCTATCAGACAAAATTTTCAGCGTCGTATCAATATTTCGTTGCGGCGGTCGCACACTCGAAATCTGTTCTAATGACTCGGTTACAAAGTTAGTATCTGTCATTTCTTGCTTCACAATCGCTTCAACTACTTCATAAATCACTTCGCTATATCTAAGTGACATCTCGTTTTCTGGCATAACAATAATGGTAAAATCAAGTTCATTTGCAAAATCAATCAGCTTTTGGTCAATTTTCGGAACAAAAATCCCCACGTAGTAAAGAATTAAAGCAACTTCGCCGACTTTATGTAATCGCTCAATTGTCCGGCACTGCGCCTCGACATCGTCACGAATATTCACAAAAGCAGATACAACAATTTCACTGCCATAAAATTCATCATTATCAAATAAATCATCTTCCAATAAAGCTACTTCTGTGTATTCTAAAACAGAAATAGACGAAACTAGTTTAGATAATCCAGATTTTCCAGAGACTACTTTCGCTTCTTTTAAAGATGGTAATTTCATTAAATCTGCCAATTTTACGCTCAAAGTTCGCCACCTCCAGTTATTCTAAGTGTAAACAATCTCCTAGAAAAAGTCCATGCCACGTTAAATCTTTTACATTCAAGGCCTATTATAGTAGCATTAAACCATGAATAAACATATTCTGACAAAATAACATACGATAAGAAACGGAGGCAAATTATGTCTATAGAGCCATCCATTAAAATAAATGAGATTATTAATGAAGTTGAAAAAGTAATCGTCGGTAAACGACATGTTGTTAAATTAAGCTTAACTGCCCTACTTGCGGGTGGTCACGTATTATTAGAAGATGTTCCTGGTGTTGGTAAAACGATGATGGTCCGCACCCTTTCTAAAACAATTGGTGTTTCCTTTAAACGAATTCAATTTACACCAGATTTACTTCCCGCAGATGTGACGGGTGTTTCGATTTTCAATCCCGAAACACGTGATTTTGAATTCCGTCCGGGTCCGGTCATGGGAAATATTGTTCTTGCGGATGAAATTAACCGTACTGCGCCTCGAACTCAAGCTGCTTTACTTGAAGGTATGGCTGAGAATAGTGTGACAGTGGATGGTATTACGCGCAAACTCGCTAACCCATTTTTCGTTATGGCGACCCAAAATCCGATTGAATATGAAGGAACGTACGCCCTTCCTGAAGCACAATTAGACCGTTTTTTGCTTAAAATTAATATTGGCTACCCGACAGTCGAAGAAGAAATGCAGCTGCTTACATTGAAACAATACCAAGATCCACTTGATCAAACGCAGCAAGTGGTGACACTCAGCGAATTACTGGACCTAAAAAACAAAGCAAAGCAAGTCTTTATTGATGATGTTTTAAAAAATTATATTATTCGCCTAGTTGATGCGACTCGAAAACACCCTTCTGTTGCGCTCGGAATTAGTCCGCGTGGCTCGCTCGCTTTCATGCAGGCCGCTCAAGCTTTTGCGCTTATTGAAGGTCGAGATTATGTGATTCCTGATGATATTCAGTATTTAGCACCGTATATTTTCACTCACCGTCTCATTTTGAAGTCTGAAGCTTATTATAATGAGGAAACAGCCGAATCCATTATTGCTTCCATTTTGAAAAACACGTCCGTTCCGGTAGAGAAGAGGTAGCTAAATGTTGAAAAAACGCCTCCTATTAGCATTTCGGTGGATTATTATGCTAATTATTTACGCAGGACTTTGGACTTATACGTTATTTCAAGGTGATACAGCTAGCTGGTTTTTAACCTATTTCTTTAGTTTTATCCTGTTACTTTTATTTTTGTCCTCGATTTATCCACTAAAAGCGTGGAAAGTGAATCGGAGCTTTGTAAAAAATACCTATCATGATGGCGATTTAATTGATATGCAAGTATCATTCACTCGAAAATCGCGTTATCCGGTGGGTTATTTGCTATTCCAACAAAAAATACCCGCTAGTTTTGGCAATGTGAGCGCCCGCCAACAAGTGGTTTATCCGCTTTTTAAAAAGCATTTCACGGTCACATTGGCTGGATTTGTGGGCGTTCGTGGGATTCATTCATTTCCACCTGTTGATGTAGAAACTAGCGATGCTTTTGGCTTATTAGAGCGTTCGCGCCAATTATCTTCTGAAAAAACGCTCACTATTTATCCAACCTATTTTCCGGACGTGCTAGAAAAAATCAGTGAATCTTCTCCAGAAAATGAACGCAATGCCGCTTACTGGACGCTTAAGAAAAACAGCAATTTGCACAGTTTACGCGAATTTTCTTCTGGTGACCGGATTTCCCTTATTGACTGGAAATCTTCTGCTAAAAGCGACCAACTGATGACTCGGGAATTTGAAAATAGTGCGACATCGCGGTTATCCGTTATTTTTTACGGAGCGAGCCATCCCAATTTTGAATTATCACTTCGGGCGGCTTACTCGTTTATTCGTAAAATCTCCGAAGATAATGGAGAAATTCGTGTTACTCTTTTAGGCGATCAAACGAGCAAATTTGCTCCGGCGAAAGGTACAAGTAGACTTCAAGATATATCGACTGCATTTGCAGAAATCGCCCCGGTAGATAGTTTAACGCTGCAAGAATCGCTTGATAGTAATTTACATTCTGGAGAGAAAATCCTTCTGTTCACGCCATGTATTGATACGATGTTAATGCAAAAAGTGACTCGTTTAACGGATAATAAACAGCTCCAAATCATTACTTTTCAATCAGAGCATTCTAAAGCGATGGATGCTCCAGCGATTTTCCTTGAACCAGCAAGTCTTCTAAGCAGATGGGAGCGTGAAGCTAAATGAAAAGATATTTAACGCTCGTCATGCTATTCATTCTATCTGTTTTGCTTATCTCTGAGTGGATTTATCCATTCGCTGAGCTGACCGAACTCTCTACAGCAAACTGGATTATTTTATTTATAACCCTTTCACTCGGTAGTTTTTTCCTCCGTTTGAAATATTATTGGACGATTCCGCTTCATGTCGTGATGATCATCATCGTTTCAGGAATTTACTATGCTAAAGGTGGTATTCTGGCAGGGAATTGGCTTGGTTCTTTTTTCCAAATTACCTTTAATGGGTTTAGAGATATGGTACAGTTTCGCTCGTCCGATATTTCTATGGACTTTATTTTAATCGTTTTTTTAATTGCTTTATGGCTTTTGAGTTATATTACTACTTATAGTATTCTGCGCAAACAGCGGGTTATGAGTGTTTTAGTTTTAACTGTTGCTTATTTAGCGGTTATTAATACCTTTACAGATTATAACAGTAATTGGGCCATCGTCCGAACTGTATTAGAAGGATTTTTATTGCTTCATCTTGCACTGGCAAGTCGGATTGCAGCGCCAAATAGAATTAGTGCAGACTCCTTGAAACGTAATGGTTTGTTTTATCATATTTTGGTGATTTTATTACTGGCCGTATTTGTTTTTAGTTCGTTAATGCTTCCGAAAAAAGCACCGATTTTCCCTGATCCAATACCGACGATAAAAAATGCGCTTGGGATTAATACAACGCGCACGGTTGGTTATAGTGAAGACGACACAACGCTTGGTGGTGCTCTCAAAAAGGATAATGCTACTGTATTCACTGCTCGAGCGGAAAAAGGGCACTACTGGCGCGTAGAATCGAAAACGGTCTATACTGGAACCGGCTGGGCAAATGCAAATTCCGCGGATGTCATATCTTTCTCTTCCGGTGATAAATTCCCTATTCAACTTACAGAACAAACAACTGGTGTTACAAACACGGCCGAAATTAGTTTTGCTTCTTCTAGTGATTACATGCCTTATCCATATGGAACGCAAACAGTTAATGGCGCAGTAGATTCATTTAGTGCCAATTTAACCATTGAGCGAGTTGGACCTGTGGATACAATCAAAAATTATACGGTCCAACTAAAAACACCTGTTTATAATATTGAAAAAATGCAGAACGCTGACTTTAGTACACTTTCTAACGCTTTTGTTTCTCAATATACACAAACACCAAAAGACTTACCAGACCGGGTGGCAAAACTGGCGAATAAAGTAACAAAAGACGCTGATTCAATTTATGACAAAACGAAAGCAATCGAACGCTATTTAAGCGCTTCTGGCACCTTTACTTATAGTACAGAGGATGCGAAAGAAACGCCTAGGGGAGCCGACTATGTCGATCAATTTTTATTTGAAACGCAAATTGGGTATTGTGACAATTTTTCTACTTCCATGGTAGTCATGCTTCGATCGCTTGGGATTCCAGCAAGATGGGCCAAGGGCTACACACCTGGTGAGGGTGAGAAAAAAGAAAATGATACTAAAACGACTTATACAATCACAAATAACAATGCACATTCTTGGCCGGAAGTATTTTTCCCAGGTACTGGATGGGTTCCATTTGAGCCAACAGCAACATTCTCCAATCCCGAAAACTTCCAAGAACCAACAACTGAAACAGCTAATAAACCTGAAACACCTAATGATAGTACGAGTACGCCAGAAACGCCAAACACACCAGAAAATACACCAGAACAAAATAACGGTAGCAGCTCCACTGGTGAAACACCGAAAAAAGAAGAACCTAAAACAGAAACAGCGGCTTCTAATTTCGAAATTCCGTCTTGGGTTTGGTGGATTCCAGCTGGACTAGTTGTGGCACTGCTCGCACTAGCTATTATATTCAGACGCAGAATTCGTAGTTATTTATTGCTTCGTTCTCTGAAAAATAGTCCAGAATTTGGCAAAACCTATCATAGACTTATGAAATTACTTGCTTCTTATGGTTATGTCCGCGAATCGAGTGAAACGTTACGTCACTTTGGCACCAGAGTGGATGCTGAATTAACAACGACAGAATTTTCGCGACTAACGAAAATGTATGAAGCGCAAGTTTATAGTAATAACTTAACGGAAAAAGTGATAACTGCGGAAGAAACGCAGCTTGTGCAACAAGTTATAGCTCGATTAACTAAATAAACAGAGAAAAAGCGCCTAAGAAAATATTCATGGCGCTTTTTCTTATGTAATATTTTTATCTTTTCTTCGTAAATATGCGATAATATTAACATGAATAAATTAAAGGAGACTTGAAAATGACAACTATTTTCCCAAAAGAACAAAATGTCACTCCCCTTTTCGAACAGATATTGGCTAATCCAACAGCTTGCAGACGTTTTAAAGATGTATTTCTTGATAATTTAGAGAGCTATCAAGAGACGCGTGGTTTTGAAAAAGATGATACTCTTTTTGCTAAAATTATTTTGTCGGCTTATAGGCAAAGTGATGTAAGTGCCTTGTTGTTAGGTGTTTGTGGGAGAACGCTATTCGAACTTCTCAGACAAGCTTTCCTTATTCCTAAAAAATTAACAGTGGATAATCCGTTCTTTTTAACAGATAAAGAAGGTAATTTTATAGCCAAGAAGGACGATATTTCTAACCGCGAACAGGAGAAATTTCAAGAGATTTATCAATCAGATTTGCATCATTCTGAAACTGCGATTTTCTTAGTAGACGATGATGATATCATTCATTCCTACGAGCCAGATTTTTCGATTTCTACCAAACGAATTAATAAAAAAAGAGGGATTTTAGTACTGTATTCTCTTCCTGATACTTTAAAATTAGGAATGACTGAGTCGGAAGTCTATGCGTTTATTTGGAAAACTTTCTTGCACATACAGGAAATTATTCCATCCAGCCGAATTTTTTACGGACAAGAAACATCGGAAAATGCAGATGAACTTGGCGTATTTCTTCCAATTCACCATTTTGAGAAAAAAATGCTGCAAAATATTGAGCAAGTTAATGAGCTAGTTGATGCTCTTCGTGAACAGATGGTTAATAAATAAGAAAAAAAGGATGAAAAATCATGGCAAGATCTAGACAAATTTCAGAGTCAATCGGTTTGGGGCTTTTACTTGCTCTGGCTGGCGGATTTATGGATGCTTACTCTTACATTGAAAGAGGTCAGGTATTCGCTAATGCGCAGACTGGGAACATACTTTTATTTGGAATTAATCTTTCGGAGGGGAACTGGGCTATCGCAATTCAGTATTTTTGGCCGGTTGTCTCTTTTACGGTCGGAATTGCGATATCTGAAGTGATTCATCGGCGAGATATTAGACGTCTCCACTGGCGTCAGCTTTCTGTCTTGATAGAGGTGGTAATTTTAATTGGAGTTGCATTTATTCCACTTGATCATAATCTAATTGCCAATTCGCTCATATCTTTTGTATGTGGTATCCAAGTAGAAAGTTTCCGAAAAATGCACGGTAGAGGGATTGCGACGACGATGTGTATAGGGAATTTGCGGAGCGCCACGCAAAATTTATGCGATTATTTCGAGTACAAGGAAAAACAATATTTGCGTAACAGCTTGCTATATTTTACCGTTATTCTTAGTTTTATCATTGGTGCGGTTGTAGGGAATTTCTTTATTCAGCTATTCGCACAATATGCTATTCTCGTTTGTGCATTTATACAGTTTATCGCCTTTATGATGATGTTTATTGATAGAGAAAGTAAAATAATATAAAAAAACTGCCAACAAAATGATTTCTCACTTTGCTGGCAGTATTTTATTTCGCGTCTTCTTCTACTTTTTTAAATTCGAAGTTCTTCATCCATTTTTTATTTTTACGAATGGAGAAATAACCGACAACCGAGATGACAAATGCGCCGAGGAAATCTACGAAAAGATCCCCCATTGTGTCTGCAACTGCTGCATGACCTTGTAGCATTGTACCATCTTCTAGCATCGTTTTTTGCATGTTCATTCCAAAGCTATCTGCTGCAAATTCATAGAACTCCCAGAAAACGCCTAAAAATACAGCAAAACTACAAGCAAATAATGCTACAAAAACCGGGCTCATGGAAAGTGTAACCCGTTCATCATTATTCAGTAAACTTACAATCGAAAAGCCAAGCCCACCAAGCATAGCCCCACTAAATGTATGTAAAATCGTATCCCAGTTAGGAATTAAATAATAGAAACTGCGAACTTCCCCAAGATAAATCGCGCAATATAAGAAAACGATAAAAACAATATACATCGCATTCGGAATGACGAATTTCATTTTTTTACTAATGATGGATGGTAAGAATAGCACTACCACGCCAAGTACACACTGCATAAGCATAAGTGAGTAGTCGCCCTTTGTTTGTTGTCCTTCTGGTACATTGCCAGATGGTGCTGTAATTAAGTTAACTATTGCATAAACCATAGAAATCACGAGCGTTATTAGTACAAAAATTGCAAGAATCTGTGCCCAGTTCCATTTCCGTTTTTTCGTCTTGTCTTTCATGAAGCGCCTCACCCCTTTTTAAAATATGTATTCATTATAATCTATGTGAAGCAAAAAAAGAAATTTAAAACCAGCTTGCCACTTCTTCGTAACGCTTTTGTGACAATTTCCTGTCTAAAATCAGCTATATTTTGTGTTTCTCGCACATATACTTTAATACCGCTTTACCATGATTTTTAATTTTGTTACACTAAACTCATACTATATGAATCTTTTAACTGGAGGAAAATCGAATGAAAAAAGTATCATCTTTATTAACCCAAGATCAGTTTTGGGGAATTATTGACAACTCTGACAAAGGGAGCAAATTAGAAGAATTACTAGAAAAGTTGAGTGAGGATGAACTTTTTGGTTATGATTATTGGTGGAACTACTTTCATAAAAAATCTTATAACCAATCGCTCTGGGCTGTTGCTTACGTAGTATTAGGTGGCTGTAGTGATGATGGATTTGACTATTTTCGTTATTGGTTACTAACAAGAGGTAAGGCTGTATTCACATCTGCTATGGAAAATGCTGATACGCTTTGCGATGAATTTGATTTATTAACAGAGGATGAATATCCTGAAAGTGAAGAGGTCGCTTACTTAGTGATGGATGTTTTCGAAAACAAACTAGGTAAAGACTTTGACGATGCTGAAATTGAAGCAGAGAGTAGAATTGAGTTTGAAGAAGTATCTATGCCTAAAATAGATTTTGAGTGGAATGAAGACGACGAAGATTCTATCAAAAAAGTATGCCCAAACACTTTTGCAAAATGGTGGAATAACGATAAATTCTAATATAAAAACACGGAAATCCTATTAATAAGGACTTCCGTGTTTTTTTGTTATTTCAAAAAGTCTTGTAAAGCTTTCGCATTTGCGGCTACGTCATCTAAACGAAGCACTGCACCTGCTCCATCAATTCTTTCATTGTGCCATTTCCCTTCAACAGGAATCGCGAATTTTTCCATTGTTTCTGTTTTCCCTAGTAGGAAATCTGCGCCAATGGACATTAATGTTCCTGTTGGGATATTAGTGGAAGAATAACCTTGTAGTTTCCCGATAACATCAGGGATTTTTGCTACATCACCAACATCAATCGCCTGTTCTTTCAAAGCTTCTAATACTTGTTGCTGACGACGAATTCGACCGAAGTCTCCTTCTGCATCTTTACGGAAGCGAGCATATTGTAACAATGTTTTACCATCCATTACTTGTTCGCCTTTTTTAATGTTTGCGTCGATATTTTTCGACATATCTTTCTCTGCGTTGATTTTGATTCCTTCTGGTGCAAGTGTATCAACAATCTTAGGGAAACCTTCAAAATTGGCTACTACATAATATTGTACGTCTACTCCAAAATTTTCTTTAATTGTTTGGCGTACAAGTTCTGGACCGCCGTATGAATAAGCTGCATTGATTTTGTTTTTGCCGTGTCCTGGAATATCTACGTATGTATCACGCATGATCGATACCAGTTTTGGCGTATTTGTTTTCGTATTATAATGAGCAATCATCAAGCTGTCTGAACGGCCTTGGTCTTCACCGCGAGAGTCACTACCGATAAGTAGCACATTGATTTCATCGCCAACTGCTTTGGCACCATTGAATTTGTAGTCTTTTAATTTACTTTCATTTTGCGCTTCTTTTAAGCTAGATTGATATTGGAAATAACCTATAACTGCAACTACACCAACTAAAATTAATAGGGCTACAAGAATCGTAACAAAAATTCTTCCTTTGCGCGCTTTTCTTTTTTGTGCATGTCTTGCCATATTTCACACCTCTTTTATTGTAACTTACTTCCATATTACAATAAAATGACAAAAAATAGGAGCGATAATTCCATAAGATTTTTTAAAGATTGGAAAAAGCCCCCTAAAATGATGATTTCTAGAGGGCTCGCAAATATTAAAGGGTTCCGTCACTGCTTGTAGTACTATCACTTGTTCCAGAGTCAGAACTATCATCTGAACTATTTGGCGCTTGGCCAGGTTCACCGGACGGTGGCGTTCCACTCGGCATCTCACTTCCACCAGGTCCTTGCATTGTTCCATTAGTATTATTTTCTGGGGTATTTTGACTAACTGAATACAGCTGATAACTTAAAACACTAATAATTATGACAGAAAGAATACTGACAATAATCGTGCTCCACTTCCATTTATTGTGGATGCCTTTCCCACGAATAATGACCTTCTTTTCTGGTTGTTCCATCTCTTCCATCCAACATCATCCTTTCGTTACCACTACTTTACCAAGCAAATAAGAACAAATTATGACATGAATTAGAAAAAAATATGTCGGGCAAATCTAAAGTTTTCTTTAATTTTTTCAACTTTTTTAGAAGTGTTTGGTATAATTAATTGAATATAACATGAAATTAAGGGGTGTATTATGGCCAATTTAAATGGGAAAAAAGGTAACAACAAGAAAGCAATTATCATTGGAAGTATTGTTGCTGTTGTCGTCCTCGCAGGCATTGCCATTTACTTTTTCATTCAAAATCAACACAAAGATGAAAAAAATGCTTTAGCAGCCGCAGAAACTTTTACATCAAATATCGCTAAAGAAAAGTACGACAAGTTGGGAAGTAGCGTCTCAAGTGAATCCCTGAAAAAAGTCGAATTTACAAAGAAAGAAATGGAAGATAAGTATCAAGCTGTTTACGACGGGATTGGCGCAAAAGATATTAAAGTAAAAAATCTAAAATCTGTCTATGATGACAAAGAAAACAAGTTTAACTTAACATATGAACTAGAAATGCGGACTAGCCTTGGAAAACTCGCTACACAAAAATACAAAACGACTATTTCCAAGCAAGATGATGACTGGAAAATCGACTGGAAACCAGCTCTCATTTTCCCAGGAATGGTGAAAACAGATAAGGTGCGCATCACGGAAGACGAAGCAGAGCGTGGTCAAATTGTGGACAGAAATGGGAATCCACTCGCGACTACTGGTCAATTTGCCGAAGCTGGTGTAGTGCCTTCGAAGCTTGGTGAAGGCGACGAGAAAGTAAAAAACATTGCGGATATTAGCAAAAAACTAGAAGTCTCCACTGATTACATCAACAAACAGCTCGATCAAAAATGGGTCCAAGCAGATAGCTTCGTTCCTTTAGTTACATTGAATAAAGATAATCTACCTGAAGCTACTGGACTTACGTATGCTCAAAAAGAAATGCGGACGTACCCATTAAATGAAGCAACATCGCATTTGATTGGTTATGTCGGTGAAGTTAGCGCCGAAGACATTGAAAAAAATCCAAAACTCAGCGTTGGCGATGTCATTGGGAAAAGTGGCTTAGAACGTTACTATGACAAACAACTGCGTGGTAAAAATGGTGGCGCAATTAAAATCATCAATGACCAAACAAAGCAAGAAGATACTTTACAAAAAATCGATAAAAAAGATGGCGAAGAAATTAAACTAACGATTGATGCAGCCGTTCAGAAGAAAGCTTTTGATAGCCTCGGTTCCGAAACTGGTGCTGTGACAATGATTAATCCGACAAATGGCGAATTATTAGCGTTAGTGAGCACCCCTTCTTATGATGCGAACCAAATGGTGCTCGGGATTACTTCTGAAGATTATGCAAAATATAATGACGACAAACGCCTTCCTTTCTTAGCAAGATACGCAAATCGTTACGCACCAGGCTCTACCTTTAAAACAATTACAGCCACAATTGGGCTGGATACTGGCATTACAAAACCCGACAAAGTCCGTGAAATTTCTGGCTTACAGTGGCAAAAAGATGCTTCATGGGGCAAATATTTTGTCACTCGTGTCCATGATGTTCCAAAAGTAAATATGACGGATGCGCTTGTGCACTCTGATAACATTTACTTCGCTCAAGAAGGTCTAGAAATCGGCAAAGATAAACTAACTGCTGGCTTGAAAAAATTCGATTTTGATAAGGAATATAACTTACCTTTCACAATGAAACCAGCACAAATTTCGAATGATGGACTGAACTCGGAAATTTTACTAGCTGACACATCTTACGGACAAGGCGAATTACTGATGTCGCCAATTCAACAAGCGATTGCTTACTCGGCTATTGCCAACGACGGAAAAATGCCTTATCCAAAACTAGATACAAAAGAAAAAGCTGGCAAGGAAACACAAGCAACCGAAGCCGCATCTGCCAACCAAGTCAAAGCAGCTTTAGTCAAAACTGTCTCTGACCCAGCCGGTACAGCGCACGCTTTACAAATCCAAGGTCACAATATCGCAGCCAAAACTGGTACAGCCGAACTAAAAGAAAAACAAGGCGAAGATGGACTTGAAAATGGTTTTGTTTACGCCTTCGATGCCGACAATCCCAATTACCTCATGGTAGGAATGATTGAAAACGTCAAAGGTCGCGGTGGTAGCGGACTTGTAATTGATAAGCTAAAACCTGTAATTGAAAGTATGTATAAATAAAAAAAGAGGCATTCTGTTCGCGAACAGAATGCCTCTTTTTTGTTAACTTTCATGGGTTAATCCAGTAATTTCACCCTTATTATCAAAACGAACAACTAAAAGTTCGTCACTAACTTCTGGTAACAGTTTGAAATCAAATGTTAAATCCAACTCATTATTGGCATTTTCCGAAAACCAAACGCCTGATAGTACTAGTTTATCGATTAAGATTTCCTTTGTTACATTTTCTATCGCATCACATTCGGTAACTTCTAAAACCTCTTCAGGCAATTCATCTGTATGAAACTCAAAATAAATAGTAAGCGTATCATTTTCATCAAATTGCTCTAAAATAGTTTTTTTCGCTTTTACGTGTAGTTCCGGAATTTGATCCGTTAAAGTAACGATATCTTTAAAATAATCTTCTGAAGTAAGCTTTTCAAAAATACTATAATTAATCTTTACTTCTTTGCCATCCAAAGGAATTACGGCGTCCATTGTCGTTCCATTTTCTTGCGTATAGCTTAGTGTTCCTAGTAACTTGGTAGTTAACGTTCTGTTTGTCATATTCGGTGCCTCCTAGAAATAGTAGCTTGCATACGCTCAGTATAACTTAAATTCACTTTAATTCGCAACTGGTTTCGCGGCACTGCTTTCAGGGAAACTATTAACAACTATTTAAACCGAAGAAAGAAGGAAGTCCCATGGTAAAAATCACAACTTATCCCGCTGAACCTTCTGATGTTAAACATTATATTTCTGGAGAAAAAATGAAAAATGACCACCATTTGCATACGGTTCTTACATTTGATAATCATTTAAATATAGACGTTCTAAAAAAAGCAGTGATACAGTCTACTAAAAAACTTCCGCTATTACTTTGTCATTTTAAAGAAACGAAAAAAGGTGCTTTTTGGCAAGAAAGTGTTTTTTCTGCGGAGGATTTGGTTTTCTTAGTGAAAACGCAAGCGCCAGAAACCGAAGTGGACCGAGCACTTGTAACGAAGCTTTCCACAGAAAATGGGCCGCAAATTTGCTTTACTGTTGTTCGGACTGACACTTCTGATCAGCTTGTGGTTATTATGAATCATATGTTAGCGGATGGTGCTGGATTTAAGGAATATCTTTATTTATTGAGTGAGCTTTATTCTAATCTGCTTGAAAATCCGGATTATGTGGCGAATTTGAGCTTAGGTTCCCGGAGTTTAAAGCAAGTTTTTGATCAACTCTCACGTAATGAAATAAAGTCCATTTTTACGGAAAAAACGAAGCAAAAAGCTGTCCATAATCCAACTTTCCCTCTTAAAGGGGACCCGAAAAATCCGAAAGTTATTTGGACTAAGCTACCAAAAGCGCATTTTTCGGAAATCATCCACTTTGCTAAAGAGCACGAGGCAACTGTGAATGATGTTCTGTTCGCCGCAATGGCGCGCACTGTTCAGCAAACAACAGGGCAACAAGAAATGTCAATCGATTGCCCGGTGGATCTCCGTAAGTATTTGCCGAGTAAAACCAGTAGCGGAATTACCAATCTAACCGCCAATATTACATGCCAAATCAGCGAAGACGATGACCTAACGTCATTTGAAAGTACACTCCAAGCCGTCAAAAATTCACTCAATCCACAAAAAAACAGCTTTGCACCTCTACGAATTTATTATTTATTGGAACTGATTTTCAAGAAAAAGAACTACTCTGTTGCGAAAAAAGCTTCTGAAAAAATGTATTCTATTCCGAAAACAAGTTTTACGAATATAGGTATTATCGATGAGGAAAAGCTCGTTTTTGAAGGTAGCACTTTAACAGATTGTTTTATTTGTGGTTCTTTAAAGTATGCGCCGTTTTTCCAAGTCGCTGCTACAACTTTCCGCGGCTCGCTGACACTGAGTACTAATTTACATGGTACTGCGCAAGATCATGCTTGGCAGAAAGAATTTTTGGAGCAGATGATTTCGGAAATTCCTTCTAAATAAGAAAAAGCTATCCTCAGCAGGATGGCTTTTTCTTATTTTTGACTATCCAATAATTCGTAGCCTACTTTCAAGTTATTTAAGACTGTTTGTAATTTATTCGTGCGCACTTTTTTAAAGATAATTTGATTTGGATATGATTTTTTAAATACCTTCGTATCTGCCGAGGCTTCTGAACTTCTTTTAATCGCATTTATATTTAAAGAAACAGTAACTTATTCGAGAGTCCAAGGTGGAGACAGCAAAAATTTACTTTTAGTTAATGATGATGGTACACTGTCACTAAATAACAACTGGAAATCTGACCATAATTTAAATGTTTCAACAGGAAAAGACCACGCAAAATACTTTAAAGAGAAACGTTCTAATTCTTATATAGTTGAATTTGAAGTCCCTAAATATTTGGATGATTTAATTAAGGAAAATGCAATTTCTCAAAACGGTTATAAAATTAATCCGTTAAATCAAGGAGGCACTGCTCCTAAAATAGTTGATAAAGGAGTTTTTGAAAAATTTAATTTTGAAGGTACTGCTTACGAGATACCAGACCCCATCACCCAATGGTTAGCGGAGTATGCTCAAAATGCAAAAATATTAAAGTGAAAGTGGTGAAGAAAACATCATGCTGATACCTAAATATGCAGAAAATATTATTGTAGGAGTAAAATATAACGACTCTTTTAATTGGTATATTACCGACACAGAATTATGGTATTTAGATTATAACCAAGCTTGTTATTCAATTGAAGAATACCCAAAAGAACGAAAGAATATAAGCATCTTAAATGAAAATACAGCCAACTCTTTTTTAATAAATATAGAAAGCTATAAAAGCTCAACAAACTCTCTAAAGCAAAATTTCTTTAAAGAACTTAATCGAAATAAAGAAGAAGTTACATATGATTATAACCCCAGTCTATTAGTAGATTTTGACAATCAAATTCTTTACTCTAATTATCCTGAATCTATATCTTTTGAAGAATATATTCCAGATAATTGGAGTGGATATTTTCAAAGATTCTTTGAAAATATCCCTCAAGAATATAGATATTGGGAAGAAAACAGCACAAATTATTTAACTAGGAAGGATTGAATCATGAAAAAAGATAAATTAACTATGATAAAAGAGACTTTTAAAAATGATAAAACTGGGGAACTAACACCAGGCGTAACAATAATTCTTGATGGTGAGGTGGCTCAAGCATTAGATATAATTATGAAAAACAAAGGATATTCTGATTATCCTGAAGCCTTAAAAGATGTTATTTTTGAAGGTATTCAGAGCTTTATAAAACAAAATGATTAAAAAAACTATCTACAAGCCGTAATGGAGCTCAATAGGTAGACCTTTTACCGAGCAGGTTTATCTGGTCGGTATTTTTTTGTGATCATTCTTTCCTGATGTTGACTAAAGCTTATTTCGCTTTGATTTGATGGTGGTTTTAGTAATATATCCTTTCGACCTTTATATACCCCATAGCTGGCACCACTTTTTGCTGAAATAAAACAGCCTACCTCAATCCAAGGTAGGCTGTTTCATTATTATTTCAACAATTCCCGAAGCGCATCTACGCGATCCGTTAATGGTTTTCCTAATGCTTTTTCAAAATCATCAGAAGTAACATCTAATTGGTCGTTCTTAATGTCGTGTTGGAACGATAAGAACATTTCTGCGACAGGTTGTGGTAAACCGACAGAAACTAAATTTTCCACAAATCCTTTATCATCTGAAGAAATAACGTCGAAATCTTTTCCAGTTGCTTCTTTTAATGCTTTTGTAAGTTCTTCGTATGTCATGAGTGGGCCAGATAATTCAAGGATTTCTGGGAAGTCAGCGCCCGCAACAGCTTTTGCGGCTACTTCTGCGTATTCGCGTTTTAATGCCCAGCCAACTTTTCCTTTTTCAGCAGCGTATACAAATTTTCCAGCACTCAATGCGCCACCGATCATCGGCATTTCATTTTCGAAGTACCAGTTGTTACGCAAGAAAGTGTGCGCGATTCCGGATTTTTCGATTACTTTTTCGGTAAAGAAATGATCTTCTGCTAAAGCGCTTGTGGATTTATCTGCGCCTGCGAAACTTGTGTAAACAATGTAAGAAACGCCTGCTTCTTTTGCAGCATTTACCACATTTTCGTGTTCTACTTGGCGATTACCAGGTGCTCCTGAAACAAATAATACGCGGTCGATGCCTGCGAATGCTTGCTTCATTGATTCTGCATCACTATAATCACCAATACGGATATTAAATCCTGTTGCTTTCAAGTCTGCACCTTTTTCTTCACTACGAACTAAAGCATAAATATCGGACATGGGAACGAGCTCTTTCAAATAATTTAATGCGTATCCTCCAAGTCCACCTGTTGCACCAGTTACTAAATAAGTCATTTAAACCACTCCTTCAAATTTTTTTAATATTAAAAGCTGTACATTTATAATTTACACCTTTATAATAAACATTATGATAAGATAAGTCAAGGAGAAAATTTGAAAGGATTGAAAAAAATGAAATACTCCATCCAATTTAGTGATGCTATCCACATTTTGGCTTATATAGAAATTTTTAAAAATACGAAATTGTTATCAAGTGAAATTATTGCTGGTAGTGTAAAGACAAATCCCGCTAATATTAGAAGAATTATGAGCAATTTGAAAAAGTCCGATTTAATTACTACGCAAACTGGCAAAGCAAATCCGATTCTTGCTAGGCCGCCAGAAGAAATTTCGTTGCTCGATGTCTACAAAAGTATTGAAGGCAATACGAATTTAATTCATGTTGATCCAAAAACCAACCCAGATTGTGTTGTCGGCGCCAATATCCAACAAGTTCTTACGAGTAAATACGATTTGCTCCAACAAAAAATGGAACTTGAAATGGAAAAAATTAAGTTAGATAGTATTGTACGCGATATTTCTGTATTGGAAAGTAAAGACAGACCGCAGAACATGGAAATTGTCGAAAAATATTTGTAAAATAAGGCCAAATAAAAAAGGAACTGATCCGTTTTTAGCGAATCAGTTCCTTTTTTTATTGTTGAAATGAAGTAAACGATGCTGCTTTTTCTTTTAGAATATCTAGAAGTACTAGTTGATTAGAAATAGCGCTACCTTGTAATTGAACTTGACCTAATTTCTCCGTTGTAAGAACGCAAACAAAGTCAAATTCATGCGTTCTTTGCGCATTTTTGATAATTGTATCGTGTTTATCATAATGAACTTCTACGGTTAAGTCTTCCCAGTTAAGAATTGTTCCGTCCAAAGAAACACCTTCTTGGGTAACAAGGATTTTTTTATTATTTGCAGCTAGTAATTGATCTAACAGCGATGATTTTTGGGTATTTAATGGGGTATTGGTTAGTTTTTTATCCAATTTCTGGTAAAAAGCTCTGTAATCGCTAGGAGCTAAGAAATTAAACGCTAGCTGATTTTTTTCACTGAGCGCCTTCTTATTCGTAGCAATTAATTTTGGTGTAACTTTTGTCAGAAAGTTTTCTAGAAGTTCTCCAGATTCGCCCACTCTTGCAGGTATATAAATCCAGTCATTTGAATTTTCCGCGCGGTAAAGCAGATTGTTCACGAGCTTTAGTCCTGGAACGCGTAACATTTGAATTTCTTCTATATTTTCGAAAGGAATAATCCCCTCTGACTTCCCTTTGAATAAGGATTCAATCCCATTTTCATGGAGTTGGAAAGAACGCGCATAAACGGTGCTTTTCACGCGGATTGTAAGCAAAAGCCCTCCGATGAAAAATAGCGCTGCACAAACGCCAATCCCCATTACTATAAGTTGTTTTACTGAGTCTGTTACATCGAGATAACTCCCCATGTCTGTAGGTGTCGTTGGCATAGCATTTACTTTAAAAGTAACAAATATCAACATAACTCCGATTAGTAAAATAACAAGTGCCAAAATCATTGCACCTATATTAGTCCGATGTCGTTCTTGGTAGGTTTTGATAATGTTTCCCCCTAATATTAATTAATCAGCGCAAAAATGATTCCAATAATTAAAAGACCAAATACAAAACCAACAATAGATTTCCAGTTTCCTTTTTGTTTCATTATGTCTCCTCCGTTTCTCTGGATGTATTGTGAAACAATAACATTCACTTCTTTTTAGAATATCATGCGAAAATGCTTAAATCAATGTACTTTTTGTGAATCTTTTAGTTCACTTAGAAAACTAATTTGTTGTTTACATCTGCATATTGACACAATTTATACAAGAAAAGAAGGCGAAGAGTCGCCTTCTTTTCTTGGTCAGTTGTCAGTTATTTCTGCGTACTTAAATTCGTAGCTTTTGTCCAACCGATGAAGGTGGAGCTAGTTCTTATCCGATACCAAAGCTGACCTTCAACGGTGGCTGTTCGATCGACAATTAATGTTTGATTTTTATACTTGGTTAAAGTTCCCCATTTGATTGGGCTATCTACTACCGGAACTTTATAGTATGCTTCATTTCCTTTATTTGCGCTGACGTATCGAGTTAATTGGATTGGTATTTCCATGCTTTGTTTATAAAATGTGTTAAGTGCACGCGTATCGACCCAACCAATTACTTTACCATCAATGCTAAATTGATACCACGTAGTAATTGGTGTTTTGGCTTCGCGCAATATTCGCATATTTTTACCTTGGTAGACGGAAAGCTTGTTCACGAGGGTTGCGCCGGCTGTATTGTATGGTTTCGTCCAAACTGCATTCCCTGGCGCATTTTTTACTCTTGCATAAGCAGTAACACCTTTGTCATATTCTATTTTATCGTAACGGTCTAAGGAAAGATTTTCAGCTTTGGTCCAGCCAATATTTTTTAACCTGTACCATAATTCACTGCCATTTCGCGCTTCTCTATCAACAGTTAAAGCTTTACAGCGGTGCGAGGCTAGCGTTCCTTGTTTAAGCGAGTTATCTTCTCTTGGAAGTTTGTAGATTCCCGCATTCCCGCGAATATATTTAACATAGCGTGTTAAGTTCACCGCTTTTTCAGTCGTTTCCGCTTTAAACATCGCGTACAAAGTAAAATCGTTTCCGGACATATAATCCGTACTAAAATTCCACTCATGTCCACCATTTTTTTCAGTATACCAGCCTTTAAAAACATAGCCTTGTTTGGTCGGAGGTTTAGGTGCAGTTATTCGCGTCCCTGCCTCTACTTTTGTTTTTATTACCGTTCCATCAACATCATAACTTACTGTGTAAACCTCTTTCAGTGGTTGGGTTACTCTCCCATGAAATCGTGCTTTTGCTTTTCCAACAGTGACTGGTTGATAGAAAACAAAACTTACTTCATTTATAAATTCTGGTAAATGCCATTTGACATTCGGTTTTTCATAATCGCCATCATCACTTATTATTTCTGGAGTAACAAGCGACCCATCAATGTTTTTTACTGTGTTCGGAACAACTAGATTCGTTTGATGATTAATAGATTTATTCAAACATTCTTGGCTAAATAATTCTAAAACATCCAGATTTTTAAGCCCTGCTAACGCTCTTAAATCGCTTATGTGATTCTTACTTAAATATAGGTTCTGCAATTTAGTTAAACCTGAAAGTGGCACAATATCACTAATTTCGTTATCTTCAAGAGATAAAGTATCCAGTTGAGTTAAACGTGAAAGAATCGTTATATCCGTTAGTTTATTATTTCCCAAATACAAACTTTCCAGTTGCGGTAAATGAACAAGTCCATTTATATCACTTATACCATTATGCTCCAAAGAAAGTGATTTTAATTTTTTTAAATCCTTGAGCGAACTTAGGTCTTTAATTTTATTTTCGTCTAAAAAAAGCCATCCTAAATTTTTCGAGTTTGCTAAGGGCTTTATATCTGTTAGTTTATTCCCGTTTAAAAATAACTTTGTCACATTGGGTAAATACTGAATTCCTTGAATGGATTTAATATCACTATTATTCGCAATGATTTGATCTATACCATTTAATTCATTTTGTGCCACTAGATCCGTCACACTTTTTTTCTTTAAATTGTCTTTGATAGTTTCTGCAAAAGCATCATCTGGAAAAATTTGCTTGATTGGCGTTGGCACAGTGATAGTCTCCGCTTGTACTTTCGCCCCGTTTCCAATAATTATCCATAAACTAAAAATAATGGCTAAACCTGAGATTAAACAATGTTTCCTTCTTGGGTTGTGCTTTTCTTTCACACTATCCTCTCCTTGATTCTAGTTATTAAAAAATAAAAAAGGCTAGATATAGTCCGAAAACCACATCTAGCTCTTTACACTACTTCTATTTACTAGCACGTGCTTTTTTAGTAAGAGCCACTGCAGTTCCTACTGCTAATAACCCTATCAACAGGTAGAGCGCATTATCGCTATCGCCAGTTGTAGGGAGTGAAGCTTCTTTTGAATTATAAGGGTCATAAGCGTTCATTGTACTTGTTGTGCTAGCTGAATTCCCAGTTGATGTGTTAGATGTGTTGCTTCCAGGTATATTTGCGGAAGGTGATGTAGTGTTCCCTCCGTTATTTGTAGTCGGCGGAGTGTTCCCTCCAGTTGTTGGTGGTGCCACAGGATTTTTCGTGAATTGAGCGTACAGCGTAATATCATTTGCTGGCATTTTATCTGTCGCAAAATCCCATTTTTTACCATCTGTTTTTTCGTCATACCAACCTTTGAAAGTATATCCGGCTTTTGTTGGCGTTTTTGGTTCTTTTAGAAGTCCTTGATAGTCTACTGCTTGAGTCGTTGTTTTTCCATCAACATCAAAGGTTGCTGTATAGCTATTGGCGCTATATTGAGCATATAAGGTGATGTTTTTAGCAGGCATTTTACTAGTTGCAAAATCCCACTTGTCACCGCCAGTTTTTGCGTCATACCAGCCTTTGAAAGTATAACCTTCTTTTGTTGGTGCCGTAGGTTCTTGTAGCAAGCCTTGATAATCTACTGTTTGAGATGTTGTTACACCGTCATTATCAAACGTTGCTGTGTAGCTGTTAATACTAAATTGCGCATATAAATCGATGTCATTTGTCGGCATTTTATCCGTACTGAAATTCCATTTAGTTCCGCCGGTTTGGGCATCAAACCACCCAACAAATGTATAACCTTCTTTTACAGGCTTAGCTGGTTCAGTCAATAAATTCCCAGCTTCCACTTCTTTGGTTGTTTCTTTGCCGTCCACATGAAACTTAGCATTAAAAATTGCCTTAAGTGGCTGCGTCACAGTTCCACTAAATGTTGTCGTTCCTTTTCCAATAGTGACAGATTGGTTAAAGGTATAACTTACTTCATTGGTATAACTAGGTAAGTTCCATGTTATATCAGGTTCTGCGTAACTACCGCCATCGCTAATAGTAGCTGGTGCAATCAAAGCGCCAGTCACATTTTTCACCGTGTTTGGAATGGATACATTTGCTTTGTAGTTTACTGGTGCATTTGTCCATGCTTGATCATTCAACCCTAATTGGGTAATTCTTGTTAAATTAGCCAATGGTGTAAGGTCGCTAATTTGGTTATGCCCAGCCGAAAGCCAATTAATATTGGTTAAACTCGCAAGCGAGCTTACGTCACTTACCTTGTTATTATAGAAAAATAATCTTTGAAGCTTTGTTAAACTAGAAACTGGGCTTATATCACTTATATTATTAAAGTATAACGTTAAATATGTGAGATTTTTCAGGTTAGAAATTGGGCTAATATCTTCTAACTGATTTTCATTTAGCTCTAAGTTAGTGAGTGCGGTTAGACCAGCTAGGGGACTGATGTTACTTATTTGGTTAGCTCCCAGTTTTAACTCAGTTAGTTTTGTTAGACCCGACAGTGGTGCTAGATTACTAATTTGGTTATTTGCTAAATCTAAATCTGTAAGGTTTGTTAAACTCGCCAATGTGCCTATATCTTTTAACTGGTTACCATTTAAGGATAATTCGTCCAAATTTGTTAAAATCCCAAGTGGAGTTATATCACTTATTTGGTTGTTAGTAGCGATAAGACTTTCTAAATTGGTTAATTTAGCCAGAACACTAATATCCGACACCTTATTACTTGAAATATCTAGTCGTTCTAGTGTTGTTAAATTAGCTAATGGTTTTAAATCTGTCACTTGATTACCAAAAGATAATTGCTGTAGATTAGTTAAACCTGAAAGCGCACTAATATCACTAATCGTGTTACTAGATAGTTCTAGCCGATTTAAATTTGTTAGATTTTTAAGCGGGTCTATGTCCGTTATCTGATTGTTGAACAAAGTCAAACCAGTTAGATTCGACAAATTAGCTAGCGGAGTTATATCTGCTATTTGATTATTATTCATCAAAATATCAACTAACTTAGTTAAATCTTTAAGTGGCGTTATATCCGTCAGTTGATTATTGCTGAAATTTATTTGTGTTAAATTGTTCAAGTATTCCAATCCATCGATAGATTTTATCCCTAATCTATCCGCCTGAAGCGTCGTAACTTGGTCTAGATCTGTTTGCGAGACCGTGTCTGTTACATTCGTTTTTCCTAAGACCGTCTTCATTTTTTCCGCTAGAGCTGTATCTGTAAAAATCTGATTAATAGGAGTATCTTGTGTAATTGTAGCTGCCTGAGCATTTGTCCCGTTACTCGTGTTAATCCATACTCCACTGCCAAGTACTAATATTGCTACTAGTATACTTTTCAACCATACATATCGTTTTCTTCTCACTATATACACTCCTTTTTCAATAGTTAGAAACAATATCAGGTTTCGTTGTATAGGATTTTCTCCTGCATCCGAAAAATCATGTCTGCTTACTTTATTAAACTATGCGCCCCATGAATTGTTCCTATGGTATTCAGTAGCTAATCTATCTACGGAGCCGCTTAGTGATATCTTTCATCTCGTTCGTTCCAGCACATTTTCCCTATATATAATATTTTTATGTATTTCACTATCGAAGCTTAATAGGAATTCAACCATGCAAATCATGTTATGTTGATACCACACGTGTCATTCCACCTTTTAAAATGGTCTATTATTGACGAACTCAAGCCCCGCACTCTTCCCGCCAAAACTCTCTTTTTTTCACTTCTTCTATATAATCACCCCTTTCAAAGCCCATTAAATAATAATAGCTATTTTTCCCCAAAAAAGAATTAACTTATGTTATCCTCTACCCTTTATGTTCAAAACAACACATAAGGATGTCGAGATTTTTGGTGAAATGTATACAAAAAAAGATAACACGGTGTGATTGTGTTATCTTTTTACTTTGTATGCGTTGCTGGTTGATAGTTCTTTTTGTTTCTGAACTGAGAATTGATTTCTTCGAGTTTAATCTTTATACCACGAATAAAAATTTTATCTTTTACTAGTTTTGCTATAAAAATCACCTTATTTTTCCAGTGGAACATAACAATGCACAAAATTGACATGTTCTGATAATAGGTAAAGAAAGAAGACGAGATTCGATCTCTTTTGGCATTTTATTCTTCAAGTAAAATGTTGGAATAAGACTCTTCTTCACCTAACGGATAGTTATCTGAAATATTATCTAAAAACTCCCAGTCTTCATCACTTAACTTAGAAATAACCGCAGAATAATCATCTAAACGATTAATTTTTTTAGTCCATGTAGCAAATGCTTGTACTAGCTCTAGATTGGCTTTATCGTCCAATTTCGTATATGCCTCTATTAAAAGTTCCAACATTTCTGCATTAACATTAAAGTACGTTAATAGAAAACCATCCATCGGCACGTAATCTTCATAAATATATTGCGCGACGATTAATTTCTCACCGTGCGTTAACGGTTGGCCATCCTCATCTTTCTTTAAAAAGCTTTGAGCTAATTCTGTGAATTCTTCGTATGTCATTTGTATAAACTCCTTTTTGAATTATGATTAAACTTGGCATAAAATTTACTCTCTTTTAAGTTTCTCCAAAACAATTTCTGCTGCTTCTTTCACTGATATTGGAATATCCCGCTCTAAAAGGTTCTTGGTACTAGATTTTATCATTTCTTTATTAGCTTGATTGATACAGTCTTCTAGCACTCTCAGGCTCCTTATTATCGTCAAATGGTAGCTATCATCTAGTAGGGCAATAATATTGGAAAGCATTGCTTCATCACCCAGAAAATGCAAGGCTGAGTATATTCCTACTTTTGCAAAAGAGTCCGTTTCTTTATGTAACTGTTTTTCCAGCATTATCTTCGCTTCGTCAGTTCCTATAAAACCGATTGATTCAGCAGCAAAGCAACGTACATCAGGGTTGTTATCGCCCAACGCCTTCTTTAAATACGGGAGACTTTCTACTTTAGCCAAATTTCCTAAAATCTCTATGGAGCACATTTGAACTAAATCATCGTCGTCCGTTGTCCCTATGAGGGCTGCTTGAAAAACCGCTTCGCTATCAAAATAATATAAATACTCATAGGCAAATATTCGAGCGTTCTCATCGCTATTATTTATGCTAGCTAGTAAGATGTTCTCCAATTCTAGTGGGGCCTCTTCAAGATTTAACTCACTTATCAAATCTTCTGCCTTCTCATAATCAAAAGGTTTTTGCTGGATAATAGTTTTAATTTCATTGAGAATTTTTTTCATTTTTTAGCATATACTCCCACCTCCAAATGGAATCTCATCGTTGCTTCCACCTGCGCACAATCTTCTTCAGAAAGCTTTCTTTTTCCACCTCTTCATTCGCCCTGCAATTTATAATATGTTTAAAATATCTCGAAAACTCTGAGTCATAGCTAAAATTATCTTCCCCGTACTGAATAAGTTGCTCTCTGTTCGCTATTTTCCATTTCAAATAATCTTTTTCAGGTATACCAAAAGAAGTCAAAAAGACGTCATCCGGGTTATTTATTGCTACATTACAAAGCATTTCCTGCCCTTTCTCCTCAAGTTCCAAATAATTATCATTTTCTTCAAAATAGATTGGATTAATTAGCATGCAATAACCCATTATCCAGTCAACCTCTGTAATATTTCCCAGCTCGCTAATGCCGAAATCATACATATATTTTAACTTATCGCCTTCCGTCTCATCATCTTCCACTTCATACATATCAACCAACATATCCCATCTAATATAAAACGCCCGTACAAAATAACGAATATTCTTCTTATCAGATATCCAGGTATTATAGCTATAATCTAATACCTCTTGAACCTTTTCCTCTATCTCCAGTTGGTCTAGTTCTTCCCATTCTAGGTTTATCATAACAGCCCTCTTTTCTGTGTATGCTTTGGACTTCGTTTATTCCGCCTCTTTTTCACAAATCCCTTAGCCCAACAATCCGACATAAACCCCGAGATAAGCATACATTCCAACTGAAAAAGTACATAGGACAACAGCACATATACCTTTAAATATCATACTTATCCTACTTTTTTTAATTAAATATAATCCTGCAATTATTACTAGGTTAATCAAAGCTGCAATTGAGATAGCCATGATAGAAAAACCTCCTTAATAAAATAAATATGACGTGATTACTGTTATACCAAGTAAGGTTAAAAAATATATTTCTATAATTCTTTTTGTCCGCTTTCTTATCTTTTTAACATCCATAATTTCTAGTGAGATAATAACAATAAAAATTGTTTCTAATCCCAAAAACACAGTTACAATAATATCTGTGAGAAAATTATAAAAAAACATATGAATTAAAATGGAACTCATGAGAAATAATATTAAAAACAGTAGAAAGCTATTTTTTTTGATAAAAGCCAATAAATATTCAACTCCAATTTTCAATTTACTTCAATCTTATACACTCAACCTTCTCTTTGCTTGTGTTCCGAAATCTTTTTGTTATTATCTAACTGTTTAAGTTTTCCTCAATATCAGGAAAATACTGCTAAGCTAGGCGAATCACTGATTATTAATTCTTTTTTATTATTTTTTCTTTATTTCTGCAAATTTTCCTATCTTCGGAAAATAATTTTCAATAAATAAAACTCTCTATAACATAATAAATATATATTCCTAAAGCGACTATAGCTAATGTTGCTGATAGGATAGATAAAATTGTAGACTTTCCTTTACGTTTACTCCATAAAACTAATAAAAGCTCGATGCACAAAATAATTATTTGCACTACCAAAATCACATAAATATATGATTTCAGGGTTTCACTACTGCTTATGAAAATACCTGTTCCAACTATCATAATCCCCGCAAAAAGTATGCTTGCACCTATTTTTTCCAAGATACCTTTAGTTTTTTCTGAGAGATGCAGCGGAATGAAACAAATTGCAAATGTAATAAAATTTATTGATACATTTATAATAAATTCAATCATGATTGTTACCTATAATGTTCATAATGATTTTCTCTTCACTTTACATAGCCCACTGTAAATTTGAATAGAGATCAATATTGAGATTTCAAACGCTAATTCTTCTATAGTGGCTTTCATTCGTTACATGTCCAACCGAGGAACTAGCATTATACAATAAACTATAAGGGCTAGAAGGAAAATAATGATAGCTATATTGTTAAGGATGGTTTTATTGTTTTTCTTACGTCTCGTTTCATAGCCAATAATTAATATAAGTAGAAAAACAAAATATATTATTATCACAAGTAGCATATTATCCCCCTAACCTTCTTAAAAGTAGATAGTTATCCCCGTAACCACAAATAAAGTTAGCACTATTAATACTTGCATACACCTCGAAAAGAAGTTGTCTTTCTTAAAATCTATAATAACTATACACATTATAATTATGCCGATGAATTCCAAATCCATTATTAATTTCAAAATTGAATCCATTTCAATCTCCTAATTTGGTTATTTTCTTCTTTTTTGTTTCCTAGAATTATATTCTTCCTATCTTGCATATCCTCCCGTAGTGTTTATTCTTTTGATATGTATTATTTATATCTCTTACTTTTATAATAAGCCCTCCCTGTAAAAATGGAGGGCTTATTCTTAGTTTATTTTTTTAGTTTGTTCATCAAATCTTGTTCTACACTGCCGCCGAAACGCAGGGCTAGAATATCTTCTTTTTTTATCCAACAAGTTCCATCTAATCGACCTTCGTCATCCACTAAAGTAATTTCTAATCCTTCATATTCGTTTTCAGCGATCATTCCAATTGCTGGAGTCTCATCGCCTATGATGTCAATAAAGATTATCTCTTTACTTTGGTATACATAATCAGCGGCAATTTCGAAAAGAGAATGCTTTTTGTTTGGTGCTTTCTCAAATAATCCTGAGCTGATTGGTTGATTAAGATGTTTTGCGAGTAGTTCGGCTGTTTTTAGATGTGCCGTGTCAATTTCTATTCGGTACACTAATTCTAACGGAAGAACAACATGTCCCTCTTCGTAACCGTCCGAACGTCGCGAGCGAAACATAACATCACTCGCTGTAACTGCTTCAATGTAGCCCGCCTCGAAATATTCGTCTTCGCGTGATGCGTAGATGGCTACTAGTTTATTTGCTTCTTGGCATTTTAGTAATCTTTCGTACATAAATTTTGTGGACATTTTTGGTTCCTCCTTAGGATTTCATAATCAATTAACTTTTAGCAAAAAACACTTCATTAAATTCTTTTAAAAAATTCAAATTATCTTTTTCAAGCCAAACGGACCATTCTTGAAAATGTTTGGTAAATTCCTCTTTAGTCATACTTTCTAAATGGGAAAATGCATTTTGTTCTGGAAAATCTTCCTCCAGAGCTAAAATAACGAAATTAAATTCATTAACAAAATATAGTCCCCAGTTACTTACATTAGAAAACAAACAAGCTTCATTGAAGGTTAAAAAGAAGGTGTTCTTTTTATCCTCAGATTCGTTTTCTAAAATATCCATTTGCTCTAAAATCTGTTTAGGATTAAGCGAAGTAGGAATCTCAGCTATAGTATAATCTGAATTTTTTTCAGTTGCGCTGGTAAAGAACAAGTTTTTCACTTTATTATTAGATGAAATTTGTAAAATCCATTCCCAACCTGTTTCTTCGTAAAAATAATCCATATCATAAACGAAAAAATTATGGAACTTAGTATTAAAAATATTTTCAGGTAGGGAATTATCTGAATTAAATACCTTAGCAAATTCTTTATTAAAGTTAGCATAGGTCTTCTTTTTCAGTGTCATTTTTTCCAATTGATTATCCCCTTCTCTTGAATCAGGATTTTCCGAAAATTATTCAGTTGTTTTTCATTTAGTACTTTTCCATCTTTAAAGCCAAGAACTTCATCCTATTTCGGGTTATCAAATTAATTCTCACCAATATTTCAATGACCGAATTGCGTTTTTTAGTGTAGTTATATTTTCTTCATCTGATTCAATTTGCAGGCGAGCATAAAAAGCATTAATTATTTGCTCTCTTTTGAGATGGTTTTTTAGATCTGCTAAATTATTAATCGTTACATATCGTGCTACTTCATCAGATGAATTTAGTAATTGGATTAGCTTTTGTTCATAACAATCCTTTTCAGCTTCCGTCTCACTTAATAATACCGAGGTGGAGTAACATCCAGATTTCACCACGTCACTGGTTTCATTTTCTAAATGTTTTTCTACACCCTCTATTACGTCATAAGCCCCCAAATCACCAAGATTTAAAACTGCAAAATACCGAACCCAACGATCAACGTCATTTAAATGCGCTAAAAGAATTGGTTCTGCTTGCTTCATTCTGTGATAACCCATATACTCGAAACACTTTGTTTTAACTTCTTTTGTATCAGACATATGAGCCATTACTAAGTTCTTGATGCGTTTATGAGAGTTAGTTAGTAAAGCGTCTATCGCAGCAGCTCGAATTTTTTCAGAACTTGATTCTGATAGACTGACTAGCGCATTTTCGACTGCTTTTCCTTTTGCGTATTTGCCTAGTTTGGGTATAATTTTTAGCATTTGAGTTTCATTTGGAGTATTTTTTAATGTTTGGAGCAATTGTTTCGCATCCAATGGGTTTCTCCTTCGTTATGTTTTAGTAGTTCATTTGAAATTATTTCTATTGCTGTGGTGTCTAAAACTGGTGGAAACTCTACCATTATTCCATCCTCTATTTCTATATCTTTTCTAGGCTTCAATTTTTAAAATTATGCGACCTATTTTTATTTTTTTCATTTTTCTTAGTTGTTATAACTTGTATTAAATCTTTATCAAAAAGTTATCAATAAATTACTAATTAAACAATCCCTTAATAGCATAGTACTCATATAATCCAAAAATCATAAAAACAATAAAAAAAACGGTTATTATATATGTATTTCTGTATTTTTTAGGGGTATTATCTGAAAACGCTTGGAAATAGATTAAAATTATTACATTTGTTATTAACAGAAAGATTAATACATCAGGCATATTTAATTTCTCCTTAAACTTTAATATAAAAAAAATGAACTTATAATTATTATTACAAACATACTAATACAAACAGTTTGAAGATAACCTTGAATTTTGTTATTTGTATTCATTTTTTCAATTAAATCAAATAACATAAAAATATTTGCAAGCAAGATGAAACCTACACTAACCTCTATAATAGATTGAGCCCCTGGCAACTCCCATAAATAATATACAATTAACGTTACGACTAGCAAAAAGCATAAACTTAACTTAAAATATTTCCAAGATTTATTTTTTTTATTCACCTTATCCCCCTCCTAACTTATAGATATAAAGCAGGAAATAACTATTTTCCTGCTTTATGTTATTAGCTCATTTTCCTTCTAATTTTATTATAATATCGTTTTGCCATTTTCCTATAACTCTTACCTGATTTTAAATTTAATTTAGTGCTCAAGTGCTTCTTATAATTCTTTCTTAGGGATTTATAGTTACTTTTTACTGTATATTTTATTGTCTTGATATTTTTAATTACCTGTTTTTTAAATGATCTATTTTTAGTTCCCTTTTTGAATACTTTAGCTATTGTTCCTACTTTACCAGCAAGACCAAAAACCCTAGCACCTGTGGTCCAATACAATGCATCTCTACCACCTCTAAAAGCCGCTTTACCTGCACCTTTCCATGTTGATTTCTTACCTCGAATTTTATTTGTTATATAATACTTAGCTGCTCCTCCTATTGCACCACCTATAGTTGCCGCAGCCCACCAAGGCATATTACCATCAGGATCAAACATCATCACCGGATTATTATTCGCATAATTATACCCATTCATCGTCTGCGGGTCGTCTTCATCGCCTGGGTCTGGATCGTAAGCGGTAAACACGCCTTGCTCTGGTTCGTAATAACGCGCCATCAAGTAATATTGTTCAATTTCCTTGTCATACGTATATCCCGCATAACCATACGGATTCGCTTTGGCTTCTTCTGTAGAGGCAGTGTTTTTCAGCACATTTCCCCAAGCATCATACGCATATTCAGCGACAATCTTACCTGCTTCATCTGTGAGTGCAATAACATCGCCATGCGCATTATAGTGATAATAGAGGGTTTTACCATTCATCTTCATCGCTAAACGAACATTATCATCCGAATAAACATACTGACGAACTACTTTTCCATCCCCATCAGTTTCATACAGAACATCAATACTATCGCCGTCATAATGATAATTCGTCGTCACGCCATCAACGGTTTTCGACAAGCGGCGGTTATCATCATCGTACGTATAACTTGTAAACGGCTCGCTCTCACCTTTTTTCGTAATGCTGCTTAAACGGTCGCCGGTATCCCATGTATACGTGTACTTGCCATCGCTTGTACGGTTACCATTGGCGTCATACGTCAGCGCTTCTCCGTTCCACGAAACCAGTTGATTACCATCATTATAACTTGCGGCAATTGTTTTTGTCTCGCTTCCGCTGATTGCTACTTGTGTGCGGTTTCCGAAGCCATCGTATGTGTATGCTTTTACGGTGCCGTCTGGTAGTGTTTCTTTGGTTAGTTGGTTAACTGCATCGTATTCGTAGGTTGTTTTACCGTCTTGTTTGTTGTCGATGCTTGTGCGATTGCTTGCTGCGTCATAGGTGTAGTTTTCGTCTAAAATTTGGGTGCCGCTTGCACTACTAATAGCTGCGTTGGTGACTTTTTGGGTGCTATCGTAGGTGTAGTTGGCTGCGGTGCCGTTTCCTGCTGTGTAGACGTTGATGTTTCCAAATTCGTCAAACTCGAAATAGGCGTTTTTGCTTCCATCGTTTACGCGGGTATTTCGGTCTAAGTCGTTGTATGTGTAGCTTGTTTTTGCTGTGTAGTCGCCGTGGTTAATGGCTACTTCGCCGACTTTGTCTGTTTTTCCTTTGTTGTCTTTTGTTGGTTTGTCTTTGTATGTGTAGCTTACGTCGCCACCTCGTTCGGCTACTTTGGTGATTCGGTTGGCATCGTCGTAGGTTTTGTCGGTTACGATGCTGTTAATTTCATCGGTTACTTTTGTTTGGTTGCCGTTTGGATCGTATTGGAATTTAAATGCTAGTTTATCATTCCATTTGATGCCATCCATACGGTCAGCGGAATCGTATGTGCTTTCGGTTACGCGACCATTTGGCATGATTGCTTTTGTTTCATTACCGGCTGCATCGTATTCGTACTTGATTGTGCGATTGAGCGCATCGGTAAATGCGGTAATTTTGTTATCTACGTCATATTCATAGATATTTTTTTGCGTTTTGCCGGATGCAGTGACATTTTTTTCGGTGGTGTTGCCATTGTCGTCGTACTTATAGGCTACAGATGTGCCGTTTGCTAGTTTTGTATCTATAAGCGCGTTGTCTGCATCATAAGTTAATGTTTTTTTGTTGCCTTTTTCGTCTGTTTCGGATGTTTTGTTGCCGTAAATGTCGTAAGTAAAGCTGATTTTACGGCCTTCTTCGTCATAGCTGGCTGTTACGTAGTTGCCGGAAGCGTCGTATTCATTTTTTGTTAATACTTCGCCTTCTATGACACGTACGTCGTCAAACCATGCTTTTCCTGTTAAACCATTGCGGAACATGGTGTAAACTTTAACTGATTTGATTGGTTTGGTTGGTTTAATTACTACTGCGCTTCGGTTCCAGTCGTTGGTTCCTAGCGGGAATTGTCCTTGTACGGAAGAAGTTGTGCCATCTTGATAGTTGATTGTTCCCCAGACAGAATAATCGTTCGACATCGTAGCAACTGAGCCGTTTGATTTGGCATCTTCTGATTTGGATAGTGCGGAAATTGTTAATGCTTTGGCTTCTTTTTGATTTACTGGCACATCTTGGGCAATGTGTGTATAGGCTTCACTTGTTGCTTTTCGTTCAAAATAAACGGCACTATCACCACTGTAGCCTTCATTATCTACTACTTTTGCTTGTGTAAGTGCGGTATTTCCTGAACGTGCCCAGCCAGTCGGAAGCGTTCCATTGTGCTCTTCAAAACTGCTGTTGACTACCGGGTTGTAACTGGAAGCAACACTACCTTTTTCAAATTGAACATTGTCGTACCAAATTGTTCCTTTTCCTTTATGTGGAGCTGGTTGTTCGTTGTCTAAATAAAGCAAGACTTGGCGCGTGTTTTTAGATGTTTTAAAGGTTAATTGGCGTTTTACCCAGCCGCCGTTCTTTTTGATGGATGTCGCACGGTTGGATTGCCATACGCCAGCATCGGTAATGTCTTTTGCATTCGCATCTTGTAAACGTCCAATGAGCAGTGCATCGGCGTTTGTCATTCCGGATGTTTTAATCCAGGCACTAAATGTATACGTTGTTTCTGGTTCTACATCAACGCGTTGAGTAACGGATGAATAGCCTTTTACGGTAGAATTTGCTTCGCTTGTTAGTTTAACGGAACCGCTGCCGCCGAGTGTTCCTGGAGCTGACTGAGTGCTATCGAATGTCATGCTTCCTTTTGCATCCCATTGAATAAGAGTCCAGTTAGAAACTCCTGCTCCTTTTTCAAAGCCGCTGTTTTGAAGTAAGTTACCTGCTGAAGAAAGTTCCCCACTACCTCGAATTGGATTTCCATAGGCGTCATACTGTGTTACAGAGGATACTTGAGATTCTGTCGCAAGTGTTTCTGATACCGCATCTGCTCCATCATAAGCAACCGTTGTTTTGCGGCCTTCTGTGTCAGTTGCGCTCGTTACATCGTTATTTCCATTGTAGGTATATGATTCTGTACCATAAGCATCTGTCGCTTGCGTGATATTACCATCTGCATCGTAAGCGTATGTTTCTTCTTGTCCCTTAGGATTCACTTCTTTTACTAGGTTATTTGATTCATATGTGTAGGTCGTTGTGAGTTTGAGACCATCTGCATCCACAATTTCTTTCTTTGGATTTCCAGCGTCATTGTAGGAATAAATGGTTTTCTTCTTTTTCTCGTTTGTCAAAGTTGTTTGTTGCTCTTCCATGTCATAAGAAAGTGTTGTTTTTTTGCCGACCGGATCGGTTATTTCTGTTAATTTCTCTTCTTCATAAGCAAAAGTTGTTTCGTATGGTTTTTCTTCTGTATGTTTTGGATCGTAAATCGATGTTAATAAGCCATCTGTGTAGCCATAGCGGTATATTTTCCCGCGGGCCGTGGATGAACTGATTAGCTCTTGTTTGTCATTATACGTGTAGCTGATTTTACGATTTTCTGGTCCGACAAGTTCTTTTACGAGCTCGCCTTCATACGCTAAAGTCACGGTACGTCCGGAAGCGTCGCGCATGCTTGTTAGTTTGCCGTCTGTATATTCATAAGTTAACTCATTGCCTTTTGTATCTTTTTCGGATTTTAATCGTCCATCAGCTAAAAAGCGCGTTTCTGACTTATCTTCTTCTATTTTCAAATAGCCATCTGCGTTTTTAGTAATCTCGGAGTAAATGCCTGGTGGAGCCTCGTATTTATCACCTTTTTTAGTGAAACGATGGACTTTCTTGTCCGATTCCACCCATACGATATTTCCGTTTTCTTCTTCAATAAGTTTCTCTTCAAGCGTACTTGTCCAGCCTTTACCAAAAATGCCTGTTGCGTCATCTTGGCTGTTAAAAGTACGGTCGACATTGATGCTCGGGCCGCGGCCTTCTAAGTTAAAATCTGTTTCATGGAATAAAAAGTTTCCATTTGTAGCGTTTACTTCGCCGCCACGTACCGGCACACTTGTCCAGTAATCTACCATTCCTAGCTGTTTATTTACTACTTCTGGAAGGGATGGTGTCGCTGGTTCGGATTGAATACTTGTGGCGTTATTTCCCGCTTTTTGGTACGCAACAATTCGGAACCAGTAGTTTGTTCGTTCTTTATAATTACCGCCAGAATTGGTATAAACTGGAGAAGGATCTTTTGCTAGTTCATCGCCTTTTCCGTCATGATGAAGAGCGAATTTACCTTCTGCAATTTCTTCTTTGGTTGGCCAAATCCCTTTATTTTGGGTGGTCCACTTTGTTTCTGCGCCAACATCGTATTCTTCGTAGACTTTCCCATTGAAGACAAGTACTTTATAGCCATCCGCCATTGGGCTCTTTTCCCAGTTAAGTTCCACGTATCCTGTTTCTTTATGAGCTAAGTTAGAATATGCTTTCGCAGCAGGGGGTTGTGGTTTTTCGATTGGCATATAGGCAAATACTAAGTCGGAATTCGGACTTTCTCCACCCGGGAAAACGGCTTGCACTCTGAATAAATAGCGCGTTAAATTGCGCAGTCCAAAAGTACTTCCAGCTTGAAACGCATTTTCATATTGCGCTCGCGGATCAAGAGCGAATTCGGTTCCTTTGCCATCATGGTGGAATTCGAATTCTCCATTAGCGATTTCGTCATTTGTTGGGAAAATTTTCTTCCCTTTAGTGCTCCAAGTGGTTGCGGTACTTTTTGTATTAATATATTCGTAGTTATATCCATTAGAAATAACGATATTATAACTCGTTGCACCAGGAACAGCCTTCCAAGATAAATCCATGTAACCTGTTCCAGTTCCTACTCCATTCGAATTCGTTTTAACAGTAGGTTTTTCCGGTTGAGCATACGTATAATTTACTTCTAGATAAGGATAGTTTTTATTATTTTCACTTGCTACTAATTTTTTCCAATAGTTTTGATCAATGTTCGTAGCTAGGCGGAAACCGTTATTTGGTCGCACGCCACTTGCCCATGCTTGAACTGTTTTAGTGACATCTAAATTCGCCCACTCACCTCGACCGACATTGACGCTTCCAATCCGTGTCGTTGCAGGAGCTGTATTCCATGTCACTTGCCATGGGGACCAGTTCGCATTAGATTCATAGTACCAAAGATCATTTTTAACTGTTGGGGACATATGCCAAATGTTATACACTTTTAGCGTTGCTTTAGAAATCGTCGCTTTATTTAAAGTAGACGTGTCCATTTTTAAATAGGCGGCATTATTTCCTGTTGAATTGTCCCATTTACCAAGTTTTAACGTGTAAGCATTTTGGCCTGAATCCCAAAGTTTGCTTCCGATATTGGTTTCTGTTGGTTTTGCTGAATTGATGTTGGCATTATACACTTCATCTAATCGGACAGATGGATCAATATAGACAGGATATTCGCGCGCGGCATCATTTAGCCATGCTGTATCTACTTTTAATTGTAGCTCATAGACTGTTTTGGTGAGTTGTTTCACTTCAAAGGAAACATTCTCGGATAACGCTGCTTCCCCGGTCTCAGCGCCGACATTGGAATCTGTCATAACTGGTTTCGGAAGCGTATACATTGTTTCGCCGGATTTATTTTTGAATAGCACATCGCCATTCTTTGCCAGCTCTAAACCTAGTTTTGTTTCTATTTGATAAACATACGTATCTACTTGATTAGGTTCATGTAGTACGATGTCTTCTTTTACTGATTGTGGAAAAGTTAAATGACGTAAATCTGTTTTAGGAAATACATTTTCATAAGTAACTTCATTTTCTTTGTAGGTCGCTGGTTGGTCTGTAACTGCTTGTTCATTTTCACCTGTACGTGCTCCTTTTAAGCGAAAAGTAACTTCTGCGCCAGCTTTTGTTAGTTTCTGATATGCGCCGTCTTCCATTTTGTCTAAGAAGCCTAATTCTAATGGAGTTTGTTTTGGAACAATCATGTCAGAATCTGCTTCTTTCTCCACATTCGCATCGATGCGTTTCATCTCGCCATCAACTTCCATATTGATAGGATCCGCAAAGATTTGTTTCGTAAAGCTCCCGTCGTGATTATCAAAAACCACTTCATTTTCTGTTCGTTCGTCTTTCACTTCTGTTGGTGCTTGTTCTCCCGCTTTCTTTTCTGGTTCTGCTACCCCGGTTGACGTCTCCTCCGCCATTGGTGCATAACCAGGTATTAGTGAAAGAAATAGCATAATAGCTATTAGGCTCACTAAGATTTTTTTTGCTTTTGCATGTTTTTTCATGTATCAAGCTCTCCCTTTTTCAATGTAATTTCATTCGATGTCTTGCTATGTTCTCTATTTTCTATCTCCCCGCTAACAACCTCACTATCCTCGTTTCCTAAAAAAGGACCAGTTTTAAACGAGTAAAACTGGTCCTTTTCCAAATTTAACAAAATCATTATAGCATGTTTTTATTTTAAAAAGTTATGCAAGATGTAATTTTTTTACTTTTTATTCGAATAAATAATTTTCATATCAAAATTGACATAAATTAGTCAAAAATAATTTTTAAGCGCTTTCATTTAAAAGATATCATGTTTCATTTATCCTTGCGATACAAAAAAATTGAACTGATTATGCATCAGTTCAAGGATACTTTCCATTTACCACGGTTGGCTGGTTGGACCTACTGTGAATTCATTTACGTTGACGTCTTCGGGTTGATCGATAGCATACGCAACAATGCTCGCGATACGATCAGGTGTGATGCCGTATTGTTTGTATAAGCTCGTCATTCCTCGTTCAGTTTCTTTATCCGTGATTGTTTCTAGTAATTCCGTATTGATAGCTGCTGGATAAATGGTCGCGGTGCGGATGTTGGTTCCTTCTTGGGCTGACTCCATTCGTAATACTTCCATTAGGTCACGGACTGCCCATTTAGTCGCGCCATATACTGCGCCGCCGGGATATGCTTTTAATCCTGCTACAGAAGAAGTGGCGATGATATGTCCTGATTTTTGAGCGATGAAAGAAGGCAAAACTGCGGCAATTCCATTCAGTACGCCTTTAATATTGATATCAACCATTTGCTCCCATTCGTCTTCTTTTAAAGCCGATAATGGCGAATTCGGCATGATTCCCGCATTTAAAAAGATTGCATCTACTTTTCCGTATGTTTCAATCGCTAATTCTACTAATTTCTTATTGTCTTCGCGTTTTGTCACATCCGTTTTGGCAAAAATTGCTTCGCCTGAACTCGCTTTAATGGTTTGAACAATTTTTTCCAGCTTTTCCACGCGACGAGCAGCAAGAACCACTTTCGCTCCTTTTTCAGCTAAAAGTAAGGCTGTTGCTTCACCAATTCCGGATGATGCTCCGGTTATGATAATTACTTTATTTTTGATTGTCATTTGCTATCTCTCCTTATTCCTCGATAATTTTACGAATTTGTTTGGCTGGGCTTCCCGCGACGATAACGTTTGCTGGGACATCTCTTGTGACGGTTGCATCCGCTGCAACGATGGCATTTTCGCCGATTGTTACGCCTGATAATATCGTTGCATTTGCGCCAATCCAGGCGTTTTTCTTCACACAAATTGGGGCTACCCGTAGTCCACGTCTTTTTTTCGGGCTAACTAAATGGTTGACGGTCACAAGTCTTGCTCCCGGGCCAATTAAGACATTATCTTCAATCATAATCCCACCCAAATCCACGAAAGTTACATTTAAATTGATAAAGATATTTTTCCCAAAAGTAATATGTTTCCCGAAGTCGCTATAAAAAGGAAGTGAAACATCGACTGACGGATCGACTGGTTTTCCAGTGATTTCACTGAGATATTTGGTCACTTCTTTTTTTGAGTGGTACTTGGTGTTTAGTTCGATGATAAGTTGTTCATTGTTTTGTTTTACTTCGTGAATTTCATCTAACAAATCCGACCCTTGGAGAATTTCTTGGTCGACTAGTCTTTTCTGTAAATCTTGTTCTATCATGCGCTTTCCCCCTCGAAAACCTTTTACTATTTAATTATAGCGGGAGAAGTTATAATTGAATAATACTTATAAAGCATATCCAACTATTCATTTTAGTTATAGGAAAGGGTGGTTTTAATGGAGCTTCGTGTGTTGAATTATTTTTTAACTGTTGCACGTGAAAAAACGATTAGTCGAGCTGCGGAAGTGCTTCATCTTTCTCAGCCAACGCTTTCTAAACAATTGAAAGAACTTGAGGAAGAGTTAGGCGTGACGCTGTTTATTCGCGGAAATCGTTCTATTACCTTAACAGAAGACGGGATTTACTTGGCAAATCGCGCGAAGGAGATTTTATCTTTAGTCGAATTAACAACTTCGAACTTGCTACAAAATGAAACAATTAGTGGGAAAATAACGATTGGTGCTGGGGAAACGAGAGGTTTTGAGTTTATTGGTAGTGTCATTCATCAGCTAAGAGAAATACATCCTGAGATTACGTTTCAACTACATAGTGGTAATGCCGACGATGTTTTAGAAAAAATCGAGCATGGGCTGCTGGATTTTGGGTTGGTCATTAATCCTGTTGAAATGCATGCATACGAATATTTGCAGCTTTCTTTAGAAGATAGATGGGGAATTTTAGTAAATACAGCCCATCCTTTAGCACAAAAAGAAGTTATAATTCCGGGTGATATTCAAGAAAATCCAATAATGGTTTCGAATCAATCTTTCGTGGATAATCAACTAGCAAGTTGGTTAGGAGGACATTTTGAACAATTGAATGTGATTGGTAGATATAATTTGCTTTATAATGCCTCACTTTTAGCTAAAGAAAATATTGCCAGTATTCTTTGTATCGATGGCATTATCAACACGGACAATACGAATTTGAAATTTATTCCTTTTTCGCCGCCCCTAACTGCTGGAATAAGCATTGTTTGGAAAAAGAACCCCACTTTTTCGAGCGCAGCGAAGGAATTTTTGCGGTTGATAGAAAAAGAAATTACAAAATAAGTAAAAAAAACAGCAATGAAACTAATATTAGTTTCATTGCTGGTTTTTATGGATTTATTTTTATTCTTTAAAACATCTCTTTAAATTATGTGAGCATGCTATAATAATTAAGTCGTCTACCTTCAGACGAACAATAGGAACATTGTTCTTTTGAAGGGAGGTGCATTAAATGATTCTATTTTTTTCCAGTCTTATCGCTCCGATTTTTGTAGGAATTACTTTAGCTACCTACAAATATTGGTTAGAACATCGTAGTGATAAAAAACATAAGTAGACGGCAACCGTTCTAACCACAAGAAAACCCCCGAGGTCTTTAGCCGGACTCGGGGGTTTTTGTGCATTAAATGATTCATTTTCCAACTTTATTATAACACTTATTAGGAAAAATACAACTCACGGAGACACTCACACGGAAAAATAAAAGCTTTTAACAACACTCTTCCATAAATCGCAATTTCAACGTATCGACACAAACATCTAGAATCGATTCATATTCAATAAAACATTGCCCATCAGGTGAAAAGTCATCAGACAAAAGAACGTTCATTGATAGCAACTCATCATCAAGCACGTCAATCTCCCCAATAATTAATTCATCCCAAACTGTTGTTAACTCCACTATTTTCTTATTTTCTTTCGCCCACTGAAGAAAATTATATAGGGTATCTCCTTTACTACTTAATTCCGGCATTTGAATTTGTGGTGATTTTACGTTTTTATAGGGCTCCAGATATTTGGTGCCTTTTTGAATTTTAAAAATGTTTTCATTGGCGATAATAGCAAAACCATCAAACTGACCACTTCTATGATAATTTTCTATTATAATGTACTTTTTAAAAATTGCTTTTATGTATCCCATATAAAATTCATTAGTTTCTTCCCTATCTTCATACACTTCATAGATACAATCCCGATTCAATTTCTCTAATTGTTGTCGATTCATTTCTCTATCTCCTTTTTTGAAAATGATTCTGCCAGTTAAAGCGTTTTCAATCCAAAGATACCATGTTTAATAACTCATTGCAATCCAACATAAATAAAAACTTGCTCAAAATAAATTCTTTGAGCAAGTTTTTTTCTATATTTCTAATCGTAACGTAACAGCGCCGTATGCTGGAATCCTGTTGTTGTCATTTGCGACAACTTCTTCGATGGCATTCACATACTCAAACGACATATCCGAGAGTGCCAACTTTTGTGGTGTGTTAGTTGGGTTTTCCAGGCGGATAATGTATTTATCTGCTGAGTAGTAGGACGGGTGGCACGCTGAAACTAAGTATTCTTTCGGCAAATTCAACATACCTAACGTTTGCTTCGCGCCTAATCTTCGTTCTGTTTTCTGGATTTTATTGTCTAAACGGTGTAAAAAGTGGTTGAACGGTTGACGCTGGTAGGACACGTTTGCTTGGTTGAACGCTTTTGTTCGTTCAGCGGTTTTATGTTCATCGAAAGCTTGGTCCCCGAGGTAAATGGCTAATGAAAAATCATGTTTACCAAGTAACTGCGCACCTTCTGTTTCGATGAGCACGTGACCTTTTTTCGTTGTGTCGCCTGATGCTCGGCCTGGACGGTATGCTAAATCAGGTTTTCCGAGTTGTCCGGTTGTTGCCAGTAGGGTCAGTGCTAAATGTTGATCCAATTGTTGGTATTCTTTGATGCCCCGTGTGAAAATGGTACAACTTTCTGCTTCATTTGTTAGCGTCACGCTTTGTTCTAGTGGTTCGATGTCGATTGGCATTTCGCTATATGTTTCTTGCCAATTCGCTGGTACAACTGGTTTTCTCTCGATATATCCGAATGGTAGTGACGCGATGTTGTAGTCTGTTTTAACACCTGTATTTACTTTTAAGCGTAGACGGTGATTTTTAATTTGGTTATCTACTTCAACTTTAACATCCAGCAGTTCGCTACCTTTTTTCACCTCTAAAATGAGTTTGATTTGCAGGTCGCCATGCCCTTCTTTCGTCAAACGATCAAGTGGGAAATCGCTTTTTCCTGTTAAAATTAAACGTTCGACTTCGCTTGATTTCTCCGTTTTTGCTTCGGAAAAAGTGAATAATTCCGCGATATCTCCGGCTAGTGGTGAATAATCATACGTATCTCCCGCATTCACATCATCTTCTAGTGTAATAAAAGAAGTGATGCGCTCGCCGTTTGGTTTTTCAAGAGCAATTTCACCATTTTCAAAAGTGATTTTGTAGAAATTATTCGTGATTGTCACATTAGTGGAAGCAATCATCGAATCCAGTTCACGGTCATTCTCCTCAAAAGCAATCACGCGGTAGCCAAGGCCTGGAAGCTCCACTTTGACGCGCACTTGAAGCACATAGTAGCCAGGTTCTTCAATAAACCGGTTTCCGGCTGGTGTTTCTTCTAGCACATTTTCACGCGATGGAATGAACTCTTCTTGGACAATCGTTGCGTCCGGAAACGCTGGGAAATGGATTTTTTTATGCTCGGTTACTACTTGTATTTCTTTATATCCGTCAAAATCATGTAAATCCGTGTTAAAAACGATAATTTCGTTCGCCGCAAGTGACAAATCATCGGCAATCTTCTTCACAATCGTGTTTTCAATGCTATCACACAGTTCATCAGCTTCTTTCATCCGGTGCAAAATATCTTCGGCAACTGGATCAGAAACACAGCCCGCCAAGCTATCGTGCGCTTGACCTTCTAAAAGTTTCTTCCACGTATGCATTAGTAACCGCTCGCTAATAGAAATTCCAGATGCTTTAGCAATAACAAGAAGCGGCTCAATTCGTGTTAGCAATTTTTGCTCGAGTGACGCGCTTTTCAGCTTAATATTCATTCGACTGGATCCAATAGTTTTATGCACTCGCGCAAGAACCGGACTTCTAAATTCGCCGCGATATTCTTCTAAGTCGGGCAGTTCTCTAACATATTGAATAAAATCTTGATAGGTACTAAGTTGATAATCATGGCGTCCCATCTTGTTTATTTCCACTAATTTTTCGGCAAAATTACTAATAATATTCAGCTGATCATTCCCAGATGGGATTAAAACTTCAGTTGTTTTACTGTACTTTTCAATGAAATCAATTGCCGGGTCGAGGCGCCCATCCACATATGCCGAGGTTGGTTCCAGCAGCATACCTGTGCCGTAACCTTGTGGCATATTAATCGCATAAATAGAAGCTTCCTCGCCAAGTCCTTGCCATTTAAAATACGGAGACGCAACATGTTCACCAAGATGAATCCCACGCCAGAAAATCACATTATCAAAGCCAGCATGCTCAAGTAAAGTCGGCATTTGGGCATTAAAGCCAAATGTATCTGGCAAATAACCAATTTTCATATAGTCGCCGTATTTTTTACTATCAAAAATCCCAATCATCGCATTGCGCAAAATCGACTCACCATGCGCGAAAAAGGCATCTGTTTGCGTAAACCATGGACCGATGAAAAGTTGCTCATCCGCAATCAGCTGTTTAATATCCGCTAATTTTTCCGGATACAATGCGACATAATCATCTAAAATCGACAGTTGCCCATCAAGTACAAAGTTTGCTTCTGGGTGCTTTTTTAATTCGTCAATTACTTCTGTAAAAAGTTGTTCACTTAGAACCAGTGCATCGGCCGAGGTGAAATACCACTCTCGGTCCCAATGCGTATGGTTCACAATATGTGCTTTAACCATAGTTACCTCCGTTTTTTAAGCTTCCCATTCTGCTTCGTCAATTTCGTCATCGTAGCTAGAGCCAGCCATTTCTTCGCCTGCACTTGCTTTACGTAAAGCGACTGACATACCCGCAACGATTAGTGTTCCAACAGCAATCGCTAAAATGTAAACTGGCCAATTTTCAACTGTGAACCAGCCATAAAAACCACTGATTGGCGCTTGGTTAATTGCGCCAAGACCTACAGCTAGTGCCCCGCCGACAGCAGAACCAAGAACCGTAGCCGGAATAACTTTAAGCGGAGATTCTACCGCGAAAGGAATTGCCCCTTCACTAATCCCAACAAGTCCCATGATAAGAGAAGATTTTCCAGCCTCACGCATTTCAGTGTTATATTTACGTTTTGCGATTAATGTTGCTAAACCAAGACCAAGTGGTGGGATGATGATTGCTACTTGTGCTGCTGTGTTTGGTGCATAAATTCCACTTGTCAAAAGCGCCATCGCCGTCGTTACAGCTGCTTTATTTACAGGTCCGCCTAAGTCAAAACCAACCATCGCGCCGATAATAGCCGCCATTAGAATTTGATTCGATCCAGACATACCATTTAGCCAATTTTCAAGGGCTGTATTTAAGTCAGCGAAAGGAATACCAACCACATAATTAATAATAAGAACGGTAATAAGTGTGCCAAAAACTGGTACTAAAAATACTGGTACAATCGAAGCCGCCGCTTTTGGCAGTTTCACGTATTTTTTAATCAATAGACATGTATAGCCAGCGATTAAACCAGCTGCCAGTGCCCCAAGGAAACCAGCGCCGATATCACGTGCCAGTAACCCACCAACAAGACCAGGTGCCAGTGCTAATTTGTCCGCAATGGAATACCCGATAAATGCTGCAATAACCGGGAACATCATTCCTAGCGCCAAGCCACCAAAACCATCTAAACTATGCAGTAGTGAAATTAAACTATTCGCACTGTCTGCGTATTTCGCATCCCAAATATCTGTAATTCCGAAAAACGAACCACCAACCCGCGCAATTGCCATAATTACGGCACCTGCAATAACGAGCGGAATCATATATGAAATACCTGTTAAAACGTGTTTTTTCAGTTCACTCCCAATTTTTCTGAACATGGTAGATCCTCCTTATTTTTCGTCAATTAACGCAAGTGCTGCGTTGATTACTTTTTCTGCATCTTTAATCGGTGCGCTTACTGGAACTTCCAGCACGACTTTACCGTCAAAACGTTCTTTGTTACGAACTTTTGTATCTACTGCGAAAATAACTACTTCGCCGATATTTACATCTTTTTCCGTTAATTCATTTTCAATTCCTGTCGCGCCTTGTGTTTCTACTTTGATAAGATTGCCCATTTTTTTCGCGCCTTTTTTAAGTGCTTGTGCTGCCATATATGTGTGCGCCACTCCTGTCGCACATGCGGTTACTGCGATAATTTTACGTTTCATATCTCTACTACGCCTCCATTTAAAATTCGAATAACTTCTTCTTCGTCTCTTGTATTTTTTAAATTTTCGACAATATCATCGTCCATTAGTTTCGTTGCAATTTCTGCAAGGATTTTTAAGTGACCGTCTGTTTTGTCAGAATCAGTAATCGCCAGTAAGAAAATCATGTTTACCGGTTCGTCATCAAGCGATTCCCACTCAATCATTTCTTTCGTTCTTGCAAAAACGATGGCCGATTTTGTGACACTTTCACTTTTTCCGTGTGGGATAGCAATGTTATTACCTATTCCAGTAGTTGAATGTGCTTCACGATCCAAAACTGCTCGGACATAAGTCGCTTTATCCGCTAAAATACCACGTTCATCTAGCAGTTCTGCCATTTCTTCAATTGCTGCTTCTTTGGTTGCCGCTTCTAAATCAAAAACGACTAATTCTTTAGTTAAAATATCTTTTACTTCCATTACATCCCATCCTTTAACAAATGCTCATAAATTTCTGCGGCACTTTTTAGTTGCGTCAGCTTTTCTAGCCATTTTTTATTATCAATATATTTATAAAACTGTTCGTACATTGCGTCTAAATTAATGCCATTTTTTTCTGTCAAAGCGATAAAAAAGATTTTATCCACATCGACTAAGCCCCATTTCACCGGCTGTTTAAGTGTTGCGATAGCAATGCATGATTCATTTATAAGTGCAGGTTCTGCGTGCGGAGTCGCCATTTCTTCAAAAGAAGTAAACGATAATGCTTCTCTTTTCAGCGCACTTTCCACGATGCCAGGCTTAGCAATCCCCTGCTCCACCAATTTGCCGCCAATTTCCGCAATCGCTTCTTCCATCGTTGCAACATCTAACTTCGCAAAAATGGTTTTCGGTCTAATTAAATCAACAAATGGTTGGCTACGTTTCTTTTTCTTGCGTCGCGTTCGTTCGATTTGGCTTTCAACTTGTTGTAAATCCGCTTTACTCATCATCGGACTGACAACGATGCTCGGAATATCCTCTAGTTCGAGATAAATCGTGCTAATCACTAAATCTACATCGACTTCGGTTTCCATTAACGCCTGAACAGATAATATTTTTTCAATCGTAATCATTGGAAAATATTTTTTAATTCTAGCTGCGAGTAATCTAGATGAACCAAGACCTGTACTGCATACAAGCACCACGCGAATTTGGTCGGGGAAAGAGCGACTTCTTTCTTTGTATGCTTCAAAATGTAGCGCAATATACGCCGTCTCATCTTCGTTCACTTGCACATCGTACTTTTGTTCAAATTTTGCTTTAAAGTAAAGCGCTTCTTCAAACGCTTGGGGAAAGTTTTGCTTAATTTTGCTGAGATACGGATTTTTAAAATGCATACCAAGTTTTAAGCGGTTAATGGCGGATTTCATATGCGTCGTCAGGTCTTCCAGCAAGCCTTTATCGTAATTACCTTCTGCTAAACACTCACTAACAAATTCAGCGACATCGTCTTCTTGCGGTCGGGTATTGACGAGCAGTTCATCATGTTGCTGATTATAGGCAGCTGTTAAATGTAACTGAATATAGCCAACTTCGAATGCTGGAATTTTAATAGCCAGACGTTCTTCTAACATACCAACTAAGATTTCCGTATTGTTTCGCTGTGACTCAAACGCATCTTTCATCGGATCGCTCTCAACATTTTCCACGTACTCGCCTTCGCGAATTCGCTCTACCGCAATCGCAAGGTGAATAACAATCGACTGAAATGCATAATCTGTAAAGGCAAAATCATGACGCTCACTGAATTCTTGAACAATCGCAATGATTTCTTTCAAGCCTTCTTCTGGAAAAATCCCAGTGACATCTGCTTGAATCGTGTCAAAAGCTTGGAGCACCTTTTCACCTTCTTGTTTTAAATACCAGTTGTTACCCCAAAAATTAGTAATAAATTTGGAGGTTAGGGCGCGTTTTTCGCGTTCACTAATTAGAAGTTTCATGCCCTTACTTGGTTTCTTATACAAGGTGATGCCTTCTTTTTCCAACATTTTCGTGACTTCCATCATGTTTTTCTCAATCGTGCTCCGGCTAATGTATAGTTCGTCTGCAAGTTGATGAATCGTGATATAGTCGTCAGCTTTAAGCAATTTACTAAAAATGTAGATAACCCGCTCTTCTTTAGTTGATGGAATTTGGCTGACTTGGTTATCTAGGAATCGGCTAACTTCGGCAAAAGCCTTGTTATCACCTTCAATATACACACCGATTTTTGGTTTACGGACAACAGTCATATCAAAATCCTTTAGAAAAACATCGATTTCCTTCAGTGAGTTTGATACTGTTTTTTCTGAAAGTCCGAGATGATTCGCGATAGTTCCAACACGTGTTTGACCTGTCTTCATTAGAAACTGAATGATATTTTTTTCGCGATTTGCAATCATTTTCGTTACCGCTTTCATTTTTAATTTTCCTTTCCCTACGCTTATTCTATTACAAAGACTCATCCCCAGAAAACTACGAAAATTACCGCATTGAATACCGTAATTTTGGGATATTGCTGTTCATTTTGGAGAATGGTAGATTTAAATAGCACCACTAACCTAGAAAGGAAGCTTATTTATGTCTATTTATCTTATTGCGTTACTCCCTGTTCTTGGGTGGGGATTTATGCCGATAATTGCGAACTTACGAAAAAGCACCCCCGAGGAACAACTACTGGGGACTTCGATTAGCGCGCTATTATTTGCTTTCATTTTGTTCTGGATTTTATCACCAGAAATAACGGTTCTTTCTTTTATTGTGAGTTTTGTTTCGGGTATTTTTTGGAGTTTTGGTCAATTACTGCAGTTTAAAGGGATTGCGGCTTCTAGTGTAGCGAAGGCAATGCCGATTTCAAACGGAACTCAGCTAGTTGGCGCAACGCTTTTTGCTGTTCTCGTGTTTCGGGAATGGCAAACGGTTACGGCTGTCATCATCGGAGTTGTTGCAGTAATTTTAATCTTGATTGGGGTGGTAATGACCGGGTTTCAAAAACGCGGGAATCATATCACGGAGTCGGTTTCATTTCATGTCTACGGTATCGTTATTCTATCTTCTTTCTTTTTAACGCTTTACGTAGTGACAAACCAGCTTTTTGATGTCACTGGCTTTTCTATCATTTTACCACAAGCCATCGGTATGCTGACATGCGCCATTGGTATTAACTTAGCGAAAAAGACTGCTATTTCCCGAAAAAATGTTACATTCAACTTAATGACCGGATTATCGTGGTCAATCGCCAATTTAGGCATGTTCTTAGCGACTGCTGTACTCGGTGTCGCAACGAGCTTCTCGATATCACAAGCTTGCGTTATCGTCGCAACAATCGGTGGCATCCTCATTTTTAAACAGAAAAAAAGCCCGCTGGAATGGACTTTTATTCTTTCTGGTATACTGTTAATCATGGTGGGTGTCGTATTCCTTAGTTTATTAAAATAGAACAGACCAAAGACTGTAGAGCAATCATTTTGTCTACAGTCTTTTTTTTATTGCGTATTTTCAACAGATAGTTAATACTTTATAAGATGACTATCGTTATTTTGAGATAGATAATGTGATATAAATAAAATTTTTCCAAACCCAAATGATACTTGCTTCGTCTAATATTGCAGAAGAAGGTGAAACTTAAATGACTGAACTTGAAGAAATAGGAATTCATATTAATAGCATAGAAAATACCGAACAAATAATCAGCCAATTAATGGATAACTACAGCGATGATGTACTACATCTAGTTTTTTCTTATGTAAAGAATCGAACGACAGCGGAAGATTTAACGCAAGAGATATTTATTAAATGCTACGAAAAGCTAGATCAGTTTAATAATAAGTCATCCATAAAAACGTGGCTATATCGAATTGCTATTAATCACTGCAAAGATTACTTGGGTAGTTGGCATTACCGCAAACTAAATTTCAGCGAAAAAATTTGGGATTATCTCCCATCCAAGACAAAACACGTTGAAGAAGAAATTATCGCAAAAGATGTAGCAAACAGCTTAATGAGCGCTGTTATGGATTTGCCCGTAAAGTACAGGGAAGTTGTTTTCTTACATTACTACGAAGAACTCTCTTTAGCGAATATCAGCAAAATTACTGGTGTAAACAGCAATACATTGAAAACCAGGTTAAAACACGCCAGAGAATTATTAAAAACCAAGATGAAAAAGGAGGTTTAATCATGGACGATCCATTCTCTAATTTAAAGGATTCTATAAAAAAAGATTTTGAGGGTTTTTCTTTTTCCGAGGAGCGAAAAAATGCAGTAAAAGAAACAATCCGGAAGAAGCAATCACACTTAGAACTTCAATACTGGAAAGAAGAAACGCTTAGAAACATTTTAGATTCACTGCACGATGAAGCAAAGCATGGCTATGAAATTTCCACCCAACTATTTCAAAAAAATGAACTTAGCTTCAAAAACAATGAAGGTCAGCTTTATATCCTGTTACATCTACTTGAAAACAAGAAAATCCTCTCATCAAAATGGATAGAAGATAAGAAATATTATTCCCTAACTGCAAAAGGGAAAAAATTTGTAGCAACTTTTGAACGAAGAGGCTCTAAGCAACACGGATCACTGAAAAATTTAATAGAGGAGGCTTCTTTATGAGTTCTGCTATATTTGAGGAATATTTAGGTAAAGTAATAGCTAAAGTAAAATCCAAACAAGCCCACAGTATGATTAAAAAAGAGCTTAATAATCACCTAGAAGAGCTAAGTGACTCCTTTCAAAAGAGAGGATTATCCTTAGAAGATGCGGATAAAAAGGCAATGCAGGAAATGGGAGATCCCTCGGCTGTTGGCAAAAACATGAATCAGCTTCATAAACCAAGAATGGATTGGCTCCTTATTGCGTTATTTATCCTACTTGCCGGTATTGGTTTTCTTCCACTGATGAGTGATGTAGTATCACCTAATTCTTTCTTTATAAAAAAACAAATCGTCTGGCTCGCCCTTGCGATTCTTGCTCTGATTGGATTTCTTTTCTTTGATTATAGAAAACTAAAAAATTTATGGATGTATTTTTACGCGGCTGCCTTAATCCTATTTTTCATATCTTTTTTTGTCGGTACTAGGCTTATTGGCGGAGGAATATGGCTTTCTTTCGGGGGTATTATGATTAATGGTCCAGCTATATCCTTATATTTATTCTTGATAGCGTGGGCTGGTAATTTCACCAAAGTTACTGACTTTAAAGGTTGGAAAAAACTAGTAGGTCTACTAATCCTATTTTGGCTCCCAGTTATTTTCTACATTATGCTCAGCCAATTTGTATTTAGTATTATATACTTTTTATGTGTATTAGTGATGTCTATTTTTTATTATCGTCGTAACCAATTTGCCATTAAAGTAGCGCTTGGTAATTTGCTTGTAGGTATTATTTTCATTAGTACGATGATTCTTAAATTCTCTAGTAGCTATCTCTCGGATAATCTCATATCTGTGAAAGCTATCCTTTCGCAGGCTGGTTGGTTCGGCAAGGGACTTCACAACAATCTGACAATCCCTGAAGCACATACAGATTTTGTCTTTCCATTCCTTGTCTACTCTTTTGGCTGGGTATTCGGAATTTTCCTTTGTCTATTACTGCTTGTATTTATATTGCGGATTTCATTAAACGCTTTTAAAACAAAAGATTTATTCGGCAGATTATTAACAATCGGAGGGGCTGTATTATTTACTGTTCCAGCTTTTTGGAATATTCTTATGGGGCTTGGAATAGTTCCAATCATGGTAGTACCCCTGCCGTTTATCAGTTATGGGGGAAGCATGTTACTAGTTTACGCTGCACTACTCGGTCTTATCCTAAATGTTTACCGGCGAAAAGATATTGTAGAACCCACAATATAAAATTAATTTAGTGTATACTGGTGTAAAAACTCTATGCATAGATACACATGCACGGTTTAACCTTCAAAAAACCAAAGACCTCCTCATGGTCTTTGGCTTTTTTTCATATACTCTTCAATAACTTGTAATACGCCCGCTTCCTTATTAGAAGGAGCCACATGTTTCGCAGTAGCAAGAACTTCCGGACTGCTTTCATGCATGGCGTAACTATTTGGAGTTAATCGCAACATTTCGATATCATTATTCGCATCACCAAAAGCGAGTAAATCATCTGGCGCCACTTGCCATTCATTCAATAGTTGCTGAATCGCGTTCCCTTTCGTCACACCCGGAATAATAATATCAATGCTCCCATGCCCACTCGACACAGCGCGAATTTCGCCAGCAAACGTTTGGTTCAAATCCTCGACAATTTGCCCAGTCTTAGCCACTTCCACATCAAGCGCAAATTTGATAAAAGTATCATCCGGAAGCACATTGAACGAATCCACCTCTTGCAACTCAAAATAATACTTTTTCGCAAATGCTTTAAAATCCGGATCCGCCGCTTTTAATAAATACGCACTCTTCACCCCACAAAGAATCACTTGCAAATCCTGATACTCTTGAATCAACGTCCGCAAAATCTTTTGCACTAATCTTTCATCAAAACGATTCACACTCCGAAGTTCTCCTTGATGAAAAATAACCGCACCATTTTCAGCGACATAAAAAAGCTCCTCATCCTTCCCAGGAAAAAATGATTTAAGCTGATAATATTGATTCCCGCTCGCAACTATAAATTTAACGTCACGCTTCACTAATTCTTCATAAATCCGCTCAAATCTAGCACGATCATATTCACCATTTCCATCTAAAAAAGTCCCATCCATATCTACAGAAATCGCTCTAATCATCAAACTAACCTCCCCTAATATAATTATTTTTATTATAGCAAAATTTGACTTCATTCTCTTATTTTGTTATTGTGGCATTAACAACTAGAAAGGAGCATACTTATGAGAAGCCTGGATGCAGTAGAAATACTCAGACGTGGCGAAACCATTGAGCGTTATAAAGAAGGCGGAAATTCGATGTTACCTTTGATTAAATCGATGCAACCTGTTCGTTTAGAACCGATTGGCACGAGAGAACTCAAAGTCAACGATATCGTATTTTGCAAAGTTCGCGGTAGTTTTTTTACACATAAAATCAGTAAAATCCGCGGTAAGCAATATCAAATTTCTAATAATCACAAACACGTGAATGGTTGGATTACACGTAATAGTATTTATGGCATTGTCACCAAAATTTGGTAAATGCTAGGTAACATGCAACGAACGAGTTGGATGTTTTTTATTTTGCTTAAAATCATACTTTTTTTCGGATAATTTCCAGCGCAATCATATATGCAAAACAGCAGATAAGAAAAATGATTGTCAAACTCGAAATGGAGATTTGTTCAATCCCATATAAATTAAGAACAATCAACACAATTGGTATCGTCAAAGCTAAAACGATAAGCGCATAATAAGAAAACGTTTTGCGATTGTTGACATATCTTTCATCTTTTTCTAGTTTATCTTTCTCATATTCTCGCTTTGATTTATTTTCAAATAAGAACATAGAAGTTAGTGTCCCAATTAAAGCCGCAATAATCATAACAATTGGCGTAACGATATCCCCAAATATTTCTTCCCCTTTAATAATTCCTAGAAGTGGAAACATATATATAATTGTTGCAACTACCGTAATACCTCGATTAATAATGTATCGTTTCATACTAATTCTCCTCCAGTTGAAAAATCTCTTCTATTGTTAGGTGAAAGTAGCGCGCCATTTTCAAACTCAGTTCTAAACTAGGGTTATACTTACCTTTTTCAATGGCATGAATCGTTTGCCTTGATACTTCTAATGCTAGAGCTAATTCATTTTGGCCGATTTTTCTTTCTTCCCGCAACTGTTTCACCTTGTTACTAACTTTCACTTAACCACCACCAAATAAAGACGTATTTATATGTAGTATAGAATAAACTCGGCTAAACGTAAAGGAAACTTTACATGTACAACAAAAAAGTAGCTAAAATGATTAGCTCATTTTAGCTACTGATTTTTATTTCACCATTCTTGACTCTGTTTTGTCGAAATATTGCTTCCCAATTTGCAATTTCTCGCCATAAAGTTCGTCAATAGTCACAAACTCGTATCCTTGACTTTTCAGTTGTTTCAACGTTTCGTCTAAGCTTGCAGCAGTTGTTTTGTGGATATCATGCATCAATACTATCGCGCCATCCGTTGCACCTGCAAGGACTTTTTGCGTTACTACCCCAGCATTTTTATTTCTCCAATCTTCTGTATCAACAGACCACTGAATAATTGGAAGTCCAATTTCTTCAGCAACCTCTTTGTTTACTGCCCCATAAGGAGGACGCATTGTAGTTGGGAAATAACCCGTTTGATCAAATACAACTTTTTGTGTTTGTAGAATCTGGTTGTAAACTTCTTGCTTAGATAGTTTAGTTAATTGTGGATGATCCCATGAGTGACTACCAACTTGGTGTCCTTCATCTAATTCACGTTTTACTAAACCAGGATTTTGAACAACACTAGAGCCGAGTACGAAGAATGTCGCTTTTACATCATAGCGTTTCAACGTATCAAGTACTCCTGGTGTTACGGAAGCACTTGGTCCATCATCAAAAGTAAGTGCAATACGCTTGTTGGTTTTTGCTTTTGGTACTTCTGGAACTTTTACGCTGCTTGGTAAGTAACGTTTATTCACAGAGCTAGCAATATTAGCAAGTTGTACTTTTACTTTTTTAGGTTCAGAGCTTCCAGGTATTTCTACTGGTACGATTAATTCAGAGTTAGTAAGTTCGAAATCTGTTTGATCCCATTTCACTAAACTCTTAATGTTGCCAAGATTCCCAACATCTTTTACAGCATAATCTCCAGTTTTAATTAGTTCTTGCTCTACAGCTGATTTTAAGTTCAGCTTTGTTTCATCGTTCTTTATTAATACTTCCCCAAGTGTTAATAAAGCCCCTGTTTCTGCATCAGTAACAATGTTTTGGCAAATATCTTTTTTATCTTTAAGTACGAATTTAGTTTTACCTTCTTTTACGTACTCAGATTGAACTGCTTTGTAAGATACTACCTGTTCGGCCATTTTTTCTTTTTGATAAGTGTAAAAAATAATCCCTTGCTTATCTTTGTCTCTATTAAGCTTCTTCACTTCTTCGGCTTTGGCCTTTTCAATCTCTTTCTGGATAATTTCGTTGTCTTCCTTCGTAGCTGTTTTAGGAATATAAGAAATAATTTCTACTCCATCCTCTTTCTTATCCAAGCGGCGAAAATTATCTCCATCTTGGTCTTTCATTAGTCTATCCATCTGCATTATTACTTTGTTGCGCGACTTTGAAAATTGGTATTTTTGGAATCCTATTACACCAACAAAAACCACGGCAATAATGAGAATCGTAACTAGTGAAATTCTAATCCACCTAATTTTCACATTATGCACCTCACCTTTGAAAAACCTTCCCCAGTTTTTCGTATACAACAATTATACATGAAAAAAAGCAAGATTCTACCATTTGTACTAAAATAGGAAAAAAGAACCAACAAACTCGTAACAAATGTTACAAAAAAGACACGGATAAAGTGGGAGCTTTTACCGTGTCCAATTTATAGTTACAGGATTACCCCTGAAAACTAACATATTGTGAAGTATTTCACTATTAATTTTACCGTAAAAAAACGCATTCCGCAAATATTTAATGTCGTTTTTTATACAGTATATTATTTCACCCTAAAGCAACATCTAAAACCATCATTACAGCAAATCCTGCCATTGTTGCGGCAGTCGCTAAATCGGCCGAACCTTCTACTTGAGATTCCGGAATTAACTCCTCTACAATAACGAAAATCATTGCTCCCGCTGCAAAAGCAAGCGCAAACGGTAAAATAGGCGTTACAAACACAACTAACACTGCTCCAATGACAGCAAAAATCGGTTCAACTACCGCCGAAAGTTGACCATACCAGAAACTCTTCCCTCTTGATAACCCTTCTCCTCGCAGTGGAATGGATACTGCTGCTCCCTCTGGAAAGTTTTGAATCCCAATACCAAGCGCTAAAACGATTGCTGTAATAAGCGTCTCTGTATCTCCAGTTATCACTGCGCCAAAAGCTACCCCGACAGCAGCGCCTTCTGGAATATTATGGATAGTAATAGAAAGAACGAGTAAGATACTTTTTCGAAGGGACGTTTTTGGACCTTCCTTTGCTTGCTCTGGGAAACCAAAATGCAAATGCGGAATAATACGATCAATTACACGTAAAAATATTCCCCCAAGCAAAAAACCAATAAGCGCTGGAACAAAAGAAAACTTCCCTAAATCTTTACTCATTTCGATTGCAGGGGCAAGAAGCGACCAGAAGCTTGCTGCGAGCATAACGCCTGCAGCAAATCCTAGCATAACATTGCCCCATTTTTTATTTAGATTTTTAAAGAAAAATACGAGTGAAGCTCCTGCTGCTGTACATGCCCATGTAAAAATCCCGGCAAGAAGTGCTAACAATACCGGATTTAGTGATGATAAGTAATTTAACAATTCACGTTCTCCCTTTTCCTATGCTTTATTTGCCTGACCAGCCTTGTTTAAAGCCTTGAGCAAATGCACGAGTCTTATTTACACCTGTTTTCGCAGCCCAAATGGAGCCATAAACAGAAATCTTCGCTGCTTTTCCAGCAACATTTCCAGTTTTCCGCACTACTTTTTCAGCTTTTGCTCCGAATTCTGCACCAATTTCTTCTATCGGTTTTGTCATTTCTAGCACCTCCAAAGCACTTGTCTTTCCTTCATCATAAAGCAATCAACTGGATTATTCAAGCCGCTGCCGCTTTATTATTTCCACGGAATTCTTCTACCCGAAACAAGTTTGGTAAATTGGAATTCTGGCTAATTTCGACATCCTGCTAAATTTCCAATTACTTTACCAACTGTCGTCTTTCCTACCGCACAAAAATGTAATTTATTTATCATTTATTCGGCTTTCCGAACATTTTTATTGAATTTCTTTGTAAAAGGTATAAAAAATGGCTAATTTCACTTATGTATTTACTCACATTAAGCATATAATAATTTCGTTAGACAAAAAGGGAGAGGGAGATGTATATGACGGGATTAGGAACTTTATTGTTTCTAGTAGGTATTGGTGTGTTGATTTTTGGGCTTGTGAGTTTTAGAAAGAGAAACTGGCCTCGTAAAAAAACACAAATTATCATTATTAGTTCTATTTTAGCTATTATTATTGGGGTTGGAATTATTCCGACCACAGACGAAGAAGCCTCCACTGAAGAACCAACTAAACAAGAAGAAAAAACAGAGAAAGTGGATAATACCCCTGTTTTAAAAGCAGAAACGACTTTTACAACAGATGATGAAGGAACGTTGGTAGTCAAAGGGAAAACCAATCCAGGTGCAGAAGTAACACTTGATTTCGTTGATATTCCTGACGCTGTAACGACAGCTGATGAGGACGGCGCTTTCAGTCTTTCTGTAAATCAACTGGATAAAGCACAAGATGCAGTTCTCTCTATTGCCATTGACGGTCAAACGAAAGAACAAACACTTAAATTAGCGCTAACCCCTGCTTACGAAACAAAACTTGCGGAGAAAGCTGAAGCAGAGCGAGTTGCGGCTGAAAAAGCAGAGGCCGAACGTGTAGAACGCGAACGTGTAGCCGCCGAAGAAAAACGCGCAGCTGATGCAAAATTAGCGGCTGAAAAGAAAGCCGAAGAAGCTCGTGTGGCAGCAGAGAAAAAAGCAGCGGAAGAAAAACGGGTTGCAGCAGAACGCTCAAAAGCAGCGGCCGCAGCACAACCAGACACGAGTAATGAACAAGGCCAAATGGTTTACATCACTGCTACCGGAAAAAAATACCATTATGACCAAAATTGTCGTGGCTTAAATAATTCAAACGGCGAAACTGCTGTGACAGTAGCTCAAGCAAAAGCGCGAGGCTTAACTTTATGTAAATTTGAACAATAAAAATAAAGCAAAATTTCTTGTCATGAGAAATTTTGCTTTTCTATTTGTTTTTAATTGAATTTAGGCTAGATTCATGGTAAATTTAGATAGATAATATCGGTAAAATATGCTTATGTAAAGCAATCCCTACTTTAATTATACAACAAGTGGTTCTTTACAGTCAAGTATTATTTTTCGAAAAAAATTGGGGGATAACTATATGAAACCATATGTACTAAAGTTTCAAGAAATACAGCCGCATTCAGAAGCACTTGTCGGTGGTAAAGGAATGAATTTAGGCGCTTGTTCTAATATCGAAGGAGTACATGTTCCCGCAGGTTTTTGCCTGACAACAGAAGCTTACAAGCGAACCTTAGCGGAAAACAATGAATTTACGCAACTGCTCCAACGCCTTTCTTCCCTAAAAACAAGTGACATGGATGCTATTCGAGAAATCAGCGAAACGATTCGAACACTTATTCAACATACACAAATCCCCTCTGAAATAACGAGTGATATGGATGCTGCACTTTTAGATGTGGGTGGGTATGAGATGCCTTTCGCCGTGCGTTCTAGCGCCACTGCCGAGGACCTTCCCCACACTTCCTTTGCCGGGCAACATGATACGTATTTAAATATTATTGGTAGAGATGCTTTATTACAACATATCAGTATGTGCTGGGCTTCTTTGTTTACTGAACGCGCGATTATTTATCGCATTCAAAATCATTTCGATCACCGTAAAGTCCAACTTGCCGTCGTTATTCAACAAATGATTTCCCCCGAAGCATCCGGAATCCTATTTACGGCTGATCCAATTACATCGAATCGTAAATCCCTCTCTATCGATGCAAGTTTTGGATTAGGTGAAGCGCTTGTTTCCGGTTTAGTTTCTGCTGACTCATACACAGTCCAAGAAAATACTATTACGAACAAAATAATCGCTAAGAAAAAACTGGCCATTTATAGCCTAAAAGAAGGCGGAACAGAGACTCGCCCACTTGAAGAATCACAACAAACTACGCAAACATTAACCGACCAACAAATTTTACAACTTGCTAAACTTGGTAGAAAAATCGAAACTCATTTTGGCAAACCGCAAGATATTGAATGGTGTTTAGCAGAAGGTGTTTTTTACATTGTTCAGAGTCGACCTATCACGACTTTATATCCAATTCCAGAAGTAAGCGAACCCGGCAATCGTGTTTATATTTCTGTTGCACATCAGCAAATGATGACTGACGCGATGAAACCACTGGGACTTTCCTTTTATTTAATGACGACTCCCGCCACGATGTATACAGCAGGAGGACGGTTGTTTGTCGATATTACTCAAAGTCTGTCAGCCAAAGTTTCTCGAGACATGATGATCAATTCACTCGGTCAATCAGACCCACTTATTAAAGATGCCTTACTCACTGTAATTAACAAAAAAGGATTCCTGCCTCCACTACCAACCGAGGAAAATCCAAGTCAGACACCCGTTTCTGGAAAACCACCCGTTCGTAGCATTCCTGATTCATCTAGCGTTTTTGAATTAGTTCGAAACAGCGAAAACTCTATAAAGCACTTGAAGCAATCCATCGAAACGAAAAGCGGATCTGATTTGTTTGATTTTATCGTAGAGGATTTGGAAGAATTAAAGCGAGTTTTATTTAATCCTACTAGTATTGATGCCATTATGGCCGGTATGGACGCTTCAGCTTGGTTAAATGAACATATTTACCAGTGGCTGGGAGAAAAAAATGTGGCCGATAAACTGTCAGAATCGGCCCCAAACAATATTACTTCACAAATGGGACTTGAATTATTAGATGTAGCTGACGTCATTCGCCCCTACCCTGCTGTCAGAGCCTATTTAGAACAAACGAAAAACCCTGATTTCATGAATGAACTAGCTACTTTAGAAGGTGGTGCAGAAACCAAAAAAGCGCTAGAAGATTACCTTCAAAAATACGGGATGCGCTGTGCGGGTGAAATTGACTTAACTAAAACACGCTGGATTGAAAACCCGTTAACGCTTATTCCGCTGATTTTAAGTAATATCAAAAACTTTGAACCCGGCGCGAGTATGCACAAATTTGCTCAAGGAGAAAAAGAAGCTTTCCATAAAGAACAAGAAATCCTAAGACGTTTGCAAGAGCTGCCGGACGGGGAACAAAAAGCGATGGAAACAAAAGAAAAAATCGATATTTTACGTCATTTCATCGGCTATCGTGAGTATCCTAAATACGGGATGATTAATCGCTACTTTATTTACAAACTGGCTTTACTTCGAGCTGGCGAACAACTTGTAAAGGATGGCATTCTGCAAGAGCAAGAAGATATTTATTTTCTTTACTTTGAGGAACTGCGCGAAGTCGTGCGTACTGGTCAAGTTGATTACGAACTTATTAATGCTCGAAAACGTGATTTCGCCACTTTTGAAAAATTATCACCACCGCGCATCCTTACTTCTGACGGGGAAATGATTAATGGTGAATACAAGCGCGAAAATCTCCCTAAAGACGCCATTCTTGGACTTCCAGTTTCATCAGGGACAGTTGAAGGTCGCGCTCGCGTCATTTTAAATATGGAAAAAGCGGATTTAGAAGATGGCGATATTCTAGTTACGGCTTATACTGACCCTAGTTGGACGCCCGCATTTGTATCTATTAAAGGGCTTGTGACCGAGGTTGGCGGGCTTATGACGCACGGAGCAGTGATTGCCCGCGAATACGGTCTTCCCGCTGTAGTAGGTGTCGAAAATGCAACTACCGTTATAAAAGATGGCCAGCAAATTCGCATCAATGGGACAGAAGGCTATATTGAGATTCTTGATTAAACTAAAAACCCAGCAATCTCCATTTTAGGAAATGAAGATTGCTGGGTTTTAATAATTACTTAGTGTGTTTTAATTCGGCACAATTAAATCTGTATCGGGGTCTTTGCTTTTTTTGTTTGTCGATTTTATCTCTACGAAAACTTTATGTGGTAAACAAACAATGGTGTCACCGGCTTTGGATTTCCAGCCCATTTTGACGCCTACTTGGTCTGGGCTGTTGTCTTCTTTTATTCGAATCCGTTCGCCATCTACTTCCATCAAATTATATTGCGCGCCTTTTCCTTTAATCGTAAACTGCTCATTTCCTTTGTGCCCAGTTAGCGGGATTTCCCGAATCACTTTGCCATCTTGTGAAATAACTGCTACGACATCATCGCCCACGTGCTTTGCTTCAGCGACAGAAAATAATATTAGTGGTAAAAACGAACCCAAGATCAGTAAAATAATAATTACAAAATCAAACGGACGTACCATTTTCATATATTGACGCATTTTCTCTCCTAACTAGCTATTATGATTAGCGTTAAAATCCAAGCTAACTCCCGGTTCATCAAACGCGATTTCTGTTACATCATATGTTAAGCGTTTGATGTAGTCAATTAGCGGATTGGATAACCCTTCAACATCTACAGCTTCTAAATCGGAAAAATCTCCAAAAAAGTCTTTTAATTGAATAATACGGCTGATTCTACCGTCAATTCGGAAATTTTCAAGGACTAATAAAAAAGGAATCGTTATTTTAAAAATTTTTCCTTTTGACATAAGTTCCACATTTCCATTGACTGGCTCTACTTCATGGACCTCTAATTCAATTTTGTTTTCGAATTGCTCATTTTCTTCCACGATTGTTTCAAAATTATACTTTTCTACGACAATCTTATTAGTTACGATATCCATAAAATTCACCTCATCTATAGTATGTACTCGTATATTACTTGATAAATGCGTTACTGGCAAACCATTCCTACCATGTAATTTCGATTCGATTACCTTCTGGGTCTAGCACGACACTTTCGTAGTATCCGTCCCCGGTCATTCTCGGTTCACCCGCAATTGCAAAACCATCTTGTCTTAGTTTTTCAGTTAGCTCATCTACTGCTTCTTTCGTTCCTGTTGAAATAGCGATGTGCGCCCAGCCTAAGTTCTCTCCAGTTGTTTTTCCTGTTACATCCGTCCGACTCATAATTTCAAGTCTTGCTCCATCTTCAAATGAAAGAAAGTAAGAAGTGAAGCCTTTTGTTTTGTTTTCATATAAATCATTGGCCGTTGCACCAAAATAAGTGACGTAAAATTGCTTCATTTGTTCTAAATTAGTTGTCCATAATGCAACATGTTCTATTTTCATTTAAAATCCTCCTTATTATAAAAAAATAGCTGCTGATATCCAGTATACCACTGCCGCTAAAAGTCCAGCTAGTGGTAACGTGATAAACCAAGTTACAACCATATTTTTCCCCGTACGCCAATTGACTTCTTTTTTATGGTTAGCTGTTCCAACACCCATAATCGAGCTGTCAATAACTTGCGTAGTGCTGACTGGCAAATGAATCAAAGTAGCTGTCATAATTACAGAAAGTGAGCTTAAATCGGACGCAACACCTGTAACTGGGGTGATTTTCATGATTTTCGTTCCTACTGTTTTGATGATTCGATAACCACCAACAGACGAGCCAATCGCCATCGATGCCGCACAACTTACTTGTACCCAAAAAGGAATTCCAGCTGACTCTTTCAAAAGTCCACTCGCAACTAAAGCAAGCGTAATAATCCCCATCGTTTTTTGGGCATCATTTGTGCCGTGTGAGTATGCTTGAACTGCAGCGGTTCCAATTTGGATAAAACGAAAGCGCCGATTCATTTTACCAAGCTTTTTGTCGTGGAAAAGATGCTTAAAGAGCGAATAAATCAAGTAGCCCACGGTAAAACCGATAATTGGCGAGACGATAAGCGCAATAATAATAGTCGTAAAGCCTGACCAGTTAAGTACGCTAAAACTGCTGGCAGATGCGATCGACGCGCCCGCTATTGCGCCGATAAGCACGTGCGAGGAACTACTAGGCATACCAACAAGCCAAGTCATCAAATTCCAAATCACAGCCGCAATTAAGCCACATAAAACGACAAATTCCCCATTATTAAGCGAAAATGGATCTACAATACTTTTTGTGAGCGATTCCGCTACCCCTGTAAAGGAAATCGCTCCCAAGAAATTCATGACCGCTGCAATCCCAATTGCTACTCGCGGCTTTAAAGCTCTAGTTGAAATACTTGTGGCAACAGCATTTGCAATATCATGAAATCCATTTATAAAGTCAAACGCTAACCCCATTATAACGATAATAACCGTTATTAAAATAACCGTATCCATTCAGCAGTTCCCCTTGTCGAGATTCACTTTTTTATTGTCTATACCCTTTTTGCACAAATATAAAAAGAATCTGCCCCTATATTAGGTAGCAGATTCTCGTTGATGTTATTAAAATTCTTCAAAATTATCTCTATCATATTCATAACCATCATCATAATCGTAGTTATAATCATAGTCGTAGCCATCCATCATATTATGCATTCCACCATCATTAACCGCAAAAAAGATTAAGAAGATAAAAGCAATAATCGCTATTAATGTATTAAGTACCGCAATACCAATACCACTAATTAGTAGTCCTAAATTCTGCTTCATCACTTCGCCTTTTGTGCGAACGATCAGATAGATAACAAGAATAATGATGACATTGATGAAAACCATTAGCAAACACCATAGAATTGCGTTCATTCCACGTTGTTCAGCGTCTTTGTAAACCCAAATTGCTAAAAGTACTTTTGCTGCTAGTCCTAAAAGCATTGCAAAAATAATAAATATTGGTAAGAACGTTATCATTCCCATTTTGTCCCCTCATCTTCTTTAGAAATTGTTTTGTATTCTTTTTTTGTAACTGTTAAAATACCTGCAATCAAAAATAAAATTCCGTGAATAGTGAATACTTGTAATCCACCTAAAATAATAAAGCAAACGCCCAATTGTTTTGCTTTTGGTCCGTTACTTTTAATTTTAAATGCACCAATGAAACCAAAAACTGCTGATAAGAGTGCAAAAAATGCAGCAATTATAGAAAAGAATGTAATTATTCCAAGTACAATTGCTTCTTCTGAGCTACTATAATAACCAAAAGTATCTGTTACCATTAGTGTATTAACTCCAAAAATTAAGGAATAAAATACTGCCCCTAGAAATACTAAGATGCTTAAAGATGCCCCTACGATAAGTAATGTAAATTCTGTTTGTCTGTTCATTAAATCCTCCAAATGTTAGTTAGTATTCTTATAGTGTACCATGAAATGCACTTACACTAAATGGAAAAATGATAAAATTCACGAAAAATTCACGAAAAAGCTACTTCCTAAAAAAGGAGGTAGCTTTTACTTTTTCTTCAAAATATCATTTGCTAAAGCTGTGAATGAATAAAAATCGGTAAGTCCTGATAATTTTTCACCGTATTCCTCACGTACTAATTCCACAAGGAGCTCATAAATATTAATGGCTTCTTCATAGTCATTTTTACTGATACATAATAAAAAGACTGCTCGAACAGATTGTTTTTGATCCCATTTGATGGGTTTATCTAATATACGAATAACGATTTTCGTTTCTTTTGCCATTAGTCCAAGTGGATGTGGTATGGCAATTCCAGTCCCTAACACAGTGGAGCCAAGTTTTTCGCGTTCAAGAACAGAGCGCAGAAAATCCTCACCAACAATATTTTGCTGCTCCAACGAGTTGACCATTTCTTCTAAAATTGCCGTTTTGCTTGTCATATTGCTTCTTGCAAAAAAATCAGCTGTAAAGAAATTCGATAGAAAGCCGCGGTTAGGATCCGTTTGTTCCTGAATAATTGCACCAAGCATTTTCAATTCTTCCGTTGTTGGGATATTGCTAATTTTAATGACTGGCTTGTTTTTCTCAGGTATTCTAACAGTGGAAAGAATAATATCTTCTTCTATATGAATAAACCGGTTGTATTCTTGAATCGAAACAACTTTTGTAATATCCAGATTGCTCACTGCTGATTTTACTTTTGCTTCTACAATTCGCGCTGTTCCAAAACCTGATCCGCAAACAATTAAAGCAGATTTATGCCGATAATAGGAAATTTGATAATTTCGTTCTAATGATGCACCGATATGAAGCGCTAAATAAGCTAATTCATTTTGATTAATATCATATGGATAATCTTTTTTTAGTGATTCTACTGCGTCGAGCGTAATTTCGTAAGCTAAGGGATAATAGCGTTTGATGTGCTCTGTCATTGGATTTTTGACGGTCATATGGTACTTCACTCGGTATAGCATGGAATGGATATGAGCAACAAGATCCTTTTTCAGTTGCATATCATCTTGTAAATGATAAAAATAATGCGATTCGATACGGTTCAACATGCCTTCAATATAAGCATAATCGTCAAATTCGCTAATTTCTTTATCATCTACGTTCAGGATTCGCTTGCTGGCGATTTGGAGAAGCAAATAATTTTTGTCCGCGTCCGCAATCTCTATTTCAAAAAGAGATTCTAAAATAGTTGCCAATTTATCTGCAATCACGATTTCCTCTTCACTAACATCCGTTAATTCAAACTCTTCCAACGTATATCCGAGTTCAATTCGTTCCACTAAAATCATCATATGTAAAAGTAAATTTTGAAGTGCTTCGTCTGTGAAGCGAATATTGGTTGCAAAGAAATAATCGGTCACAGCTGTCATTAATTTTTGGAGTTTGTCTTTTTGTTTATGCCATTCGAAAAAAGTTTCTAAGTATGATTCTGGTGTATTTTTGGAAGCGATTAGTGCTGTTAAGGCATAGCGCATTTTTGCTTCATCGCCGATAATTTTCACGCCACTGCCTGGTTTTGAGATAAGCGATAAACCATATGACGCAATTACTTTTCTAACTTGTTTCATATCATTGGAAATGGTTGCGCGGCTGGCAAAGATTGTATCCGCTAAGTCTTCCAATTTGATATAGTCGGCGCTTGATAACAGCAAGAAAATCTCGTATTTCACACGTTCTTCGGGGTTATCTAAATCAAAATAGTCGGCGTTTTTAGGTTTGTTTTTTTCAGTCTGGAAAGCTTGAAAGGCAGCTTGATCTTGGATTTCAATTTTGTATCCCGCACCTCGAGTAAGTGTTATGGTTGCTCCATGATTTTCGAGAAACTCGGTTAATTTAGCAATATCTGTGCGTATCGTTCGTTCGGAAATATGTAATTCTTGGCTGAGTTTCTGAGCTGATAAGTGGCTACCCGCATCAAGGAGCATGCCATATAGTGTTTCCAAACGTTTATAAGCGAAATATCCCATTATAAGCAGCTCCTTTTTTAGGTAGTTAGATGTTACTTTTTAAATAAATACGTTTGTACTTTGGCATGTTTTAATGTCGCTTGTTTATTATTTGACTCGCTTTCGTCCAAGTGACGTTCTTTGCCTTGGAAAATTTCTGGAACCGTGATTTCTTTTTGTAAATATGGATTGAAAAAGCGTGTAATGAAGGCATCGCTGTCTTCGGCTTTTTTCACTGCACTAATAATCGCTCCGTCTATTGTCGGAAGTCCGAGGCTATAAGTGGCATCCAGTGTTTTTTCTTCGTCACGGTAAACATAAATCAACCGGCCATTTAGAAAGTCTGACATTTGGTAAACTGGTGGATTTGATAAGTATTCTTTTGCTTTTTTCGCGATATTCGCTTCGTCAAAAGAGCTTTCGAATAAAGTTAGCGCAAATGTGGCATTTATTTCGCCAAGCAGTTGTGCGTCTGGTGTCGCAACGATTGACTCACCGGAAGCGCGACCAGGACGATATAGTAAATCAGTTTTACCCATATGGCTGAATGTGCGGAATAAGGTTAGCGAAATCGTATCATAATTTTCGCCAATGATTTCATATTCGCGCACGCCTTCTGTCATTACTGCAACCCCATGCGACTCATCGTGCAAGCTCACAAAACTTTGCATTGCTTCAATTGAAATCGGTGCCTCTTGCCATTCTTCCGCTTCCCATACATCCATTTCTGGAAGGCGAACCGGGCGCTTGATTGGAGCAAACAATTGATCAGCTGTTGAGAATTTGCTAGCAATTTCGGTTGCAAATGTGACGCATAAGCGGTGGCTTAATACGTGGTTAGCAACTTGGACATCAAAGCGAATGAGTTCTTCGTTTTTGCGTAAAGAAATTACTGTTTTAATAGTCATTTCGTTATTTTTTTCACCATTTGCACGTTCTTCTAAATTATACGGTACATTTAACGTGAAGGAAATAGTTAAAGTTTGATTGACACTTGATACACTAGACTCCACACTATTTACGACTGCTTCTTTTGATGAAATTACGAGGTCTTTACGTGGCGGAGAATAGTTGTAAGAATCGCCATCGTCGCCATTTTCCACAAAAATCATTTGATCTGTGTAGGTTCTGTCTGCTTTTTTGTCATGAATTGTTAGTGAATGATTGTCCGCCAAATGGATTTCATAAAATTCGTTTTCAATTTTTGTAGCAGTGGATTGTGTTGGTTCTTGCGCTACGGTTTCCTTTTCTAAATTAAAGTAGATGGTGTCATAGCCTAGCGCTGGAAGACTATTTACATTTACGAGCATCGTTGCTAAAAAGACTTTTTCTGGTAAATAGACGGGTTTGCTTGGGTTTAGGTCGATATGTTGATTCAAGACGTATTCGGTTAAGTCTGTTTTTTCTAGAATCGTGTATAGAAGCGTGTTTCCTTGCGCATCTTCTACAGTGAAATTGTCTTCTGGAATATATGCGGTCATTTTGATAACGCCACTTTTTTCGTATGGAAGTGGGTTGAAAACAGTGAATTGGAACGGCTGTTTTTGTTCGATTTTTTCGCTGATTAGGCGCATGTTTAAATCAAGTAAATTGGTTGCTAAATCCGAAGCCAATTTGTAACGATGTTTGACGTCGCGGTTGGTTGTATCACTATTACAGCCGCCAATGCTATCATGTGCAGCATTTTCAAACATCAGCTTCCAAATTTCTGCGAGTTCATTATGCGGATAGCGATTTCCAAGTGAGTAGCTGATGGAAAGAACCGGCTCTAATACATTACTTAAAAAGTTTTCGATTTCATTATTTGCTTGTTTTAAATCAGCTCGAGTAGAGAAAATCGATTTGTGCAGCCGACTATGTTTTCCTTCTGTTAGTTCACCAGCAATGACTGGCAAATCGGTCACATCTTTTTCTAAATCCGCGAAAAATGTTTCTGGTGATGCGATTTGGTATTCCCGAGTGCTATCTATTTCATTGAATTTCGCAACTAATTCTGGCAAATTTTTCCTAACTGGCGCTTGGTCTAAGCCATTTGGGAAATAGACATTTTGAGTTGAGGCTTTCTCTTCCAGAGCACCAATTTGCTCATTCAAATAGGTTTTAAGTTCGGCTTCGTTTTCCGGAATGTTCGCGCCGTAGTAATAGCCAAACGGAATTTGCTCTGCTAGCATTTCCGTCCCATCATCACCGCGCCAGATAAATTCGGTTTGTTTTAAGCGATTATCGGCAACTCCGCGCCAAAACAGAAACTTTGAAATTCCAAATTCTTTATAAATTTGTGGCATGTTCCCGCCTTGTCCGAATGCATCCGGGACATAACCGACAGCCATGCTATGTCCCATTTCGCGTGCAATTCTCGTACCATATAACAAGTTTCTAACGATTGACTCTTGTGAAATGACTAATTGGTCCGTTTGTGTATACCAAGGTCCAGTAATAAGGCGTTTTTCAGTAATCAGTTTTTCTAATCTTGTTTTATCTTCCGGGCAGTAGCGCAAATAATCTTCTATTAACGAGCTTTGCGCATCCATTAAGTAAAAATGGTAATCGTCTTTTGCTTCCAATGTTTCAATTACTTCTTTTAAATGCTTCACTAAATAGATTGTTGAACGGCTTGAAGTGAAATACCATTCTCTATCCCAGTGCGAATGCGGAATTACGTGTACTTTCGTTTTAGCCATTTTCATTAAATCCTCCAACTATTATTTAATCTCTATTTCATCAAAACTAATATCGATATCATCCACAGCATCGTCTGCAGCAGCTGTTTCTTCTTCTGTGAAATTGACGAATAAGTTCGCACAAATTCCGATAATAAATGCGCCAACTAGACCACCAACCAAGTAAGCCCAGCCGTTACCAATAGTGAAGAAACCGTACATTCCACCAATCGGCGGCATTTTCACATAAGCGCCAAGTCCCATCGTTACAGCACTACCAATCGCGCAGGCAATTACATTTAGCGGAATTAATTTACCAGGGCTACGCAGTGTAAATGGAATCGCACCTTCCGTGACCCCAATTAACCCCATGATTAACGCACCATTTCCAGCTTCTTTGAATGTAGTAGAATAATTCTTTTTGCGTAAAAGTGTTGCGATTCCGTAGCCAAGTGGCGGAATGCAAATTGCGACGTTGATCATGATTGAAGGTAGATAAATCCCACTCATAAATAGCGCGTTCCCAGCCATCCAAGCAGCTTTGTTTACAGGTCCACCAAGGTCAAATCCAATCATTGCTCCTAAAATAAGTGCTAGAATAATGACGTTTGTATCGTTTTTACACATTTCAGTTACCCAATCAAGTAACGTTTGGTTTAACCAGCCAAGTGGTCCGCCGAGAATTAGTGACATCAGTATCCCCGTGGCACCAACTGTGATAAGTGGCAAAATAATTAGTGGTAAAGAACTTGCAGCAGGTCCAGTGATTCGAACATGTTTTTTCACCCAGTTTGTTAACCAACCTGCGAAGAAACCTGCAACAACAGCACCTAAGAAACCAGCATTTGTACTAGTAGCAAGGACCCCGCCGACAAAACCAGCAGCAAGAGCAGGTTTTCCAGCGATTGAATAAGCAATATATCCCGCAAGTACTAAGTTAAGTAAGCCAATTGCCGCCCAACCTACATTTTGAAATAGATAAACATAATGATAAAATCCGCTTGCATCAGCATAAGCATCCAGATTTGTTACCCCGCCGATAATCCCAATCAATTTTGCAACAGCTACAACAAGTGAACCTGCGATAATGACTGGTAGCGCATAGGATATACCCGACATTAAGTGGTCTTTTGCTTCGTTTAATTTCCCTTTCATGACTTAGTTAGCCTCCTTTTGTTTACGTGCTTCAATTGCTGCAACTACTTTACTTAACACCGCTTCCCCGTTCGCAACACATTGACCAATTTTCACACGAACGACTGGTTTTCCTTTGAAACGATCTTCCCCGTCGATTACTTTATCTGCTGCGATGATAACTACATCTGCCGCGCTCACTTCAGCTGGCGTGATTTCATCAATTGTCCCCATTGCACCTTGTTGCTCAATTTTGACATCGTGCCCCAATTTCACTCCGGCTTTTTCTAGTGCTTTGGCTGCCATTGGTGTATGTGCAAGCCCTGCAATACATGACGTAACTCCTACAACTTTCATATCAATTCTCCTTCCAAATTATCTTTCAAGTAATCCATCAGTTCGTGTTCCGTTTTAATGGTTAAAATTTGTTCTTGAAATGCTTCTTCTAGTAAATTCACAGCCACACTGGATAAAATTTTCAGATGTTGCTGGCTGGCCTCACTAGCTGGAACTAATATCGCAAAAATGGCTTGTGCCTTAAAACCTTCTTTTGACTCCCAATCAATCGGTTCAACGAGACGAATGAAAAGCAGTTTTGCTTCTGATATTGCCTCTGTTTTCGCATGTGGAATAGCGATTAATTGTTGTACTGCTGTTGCGTATTCTTTTTCGCGAGCCCATAAGTCTCGCTCTACTTGTGCCGAATTCGTCGTGATACCGATTTCAGCCGCCTTGTCTGCAATAAAAGCTAGCACTTCTTCTTTTGTGCTTAGATGCTGATTTAAAAATAATTGTTCTTCCGATACTATCATTTCGTCACCCCGTATTTTTTCAATGCCTTGCTTACAATTACATTCTAATGAAACCGATTACTTTTTTGAACATAAGGAATTTCCAGTTAAAGTGGAAAAAGATTAATTGAAACAAAAAAAAGCCATAAACAAAGCGTTTTCAGCTTCATTTATGGCTTCGTTTAAGGATTTATTTTTCACTATTTAATGCTTTTTGATACTTGGCAAAAAGTGTTTCGAACGCTGCTTTGTCAAAATCGTATGTTTTACCTTCTGCGCTCGCTTGTAATTTTTTCAAACAAATATGCCAACCGGAAATATCTCTTGGGCTATGTTCGGTAATAGTTGTAAGTTGTTCTGTGAAAGTCAGTTTTGTTTTCTCTGCTGCGATTTCATTTAATTCAAAGGCCACTTCATCTTGATCCCACTGGAAAGCAATTTTTCGGTTAGGTTCAAATGCACGAATTGGCATAGTAATTTTTTCTTCTGGAGTCATGATAAAAAGGAGATAGCCATCTGCGCCCAGTTCACCTACTTCTAGTTCATCAAACCATTTTGCCAGTCCGTCGTTTGTCGTTAATAAAACAAAAACTTCCTGAATCGGTGCGCTAATTTCTACTTCGAAACTAACTACTGTTACGCCATCGTCTCGTCGTTCGATTGCCTCGTTCATCTAAATCCCTCCTACCAATTTGCTTTCATTTTCGCACAGTTTGTTTACTATCGCAACTTGGAAAAGCTGGACAAAGCCGTGTAACATGAGATAATAGAAAAAAAGAATTTTGTTAGGGGCGAATAGCATGAAGAAAATCGGCTTTATTGGCGCAGGGAATATGGGAACTGCAATGATTCGAGGCTTAGCACAAGCAAACTTAGACAACAAAGAAGCAATCATTGTTAGTGGTCGCAATCTCGAAAAACTGAAACCACTGGAAGCGGAATTTCCCGGCCTGCAAATAACAACGGACACAGGAAAACTCGCGGAACAAGCAGATATCATTATTTTGGCGGTGAAACCTTATACTATCCCAGAAATTTTGACTACACTAAAAGAGAAGCTAACACCTGATAAAATCATTATTTCTGTAGCAGCTGGCGTAACTATCCAAGATTTAGAAGAACTCACTTCCGCAAAAACAAAAATTGTTCGTGTGATGCCAAATACACCAGCACTTGTCGGTGAAGCAATGTCTTCTATCTCGCCAAATGCTAATGTAACATCCGAAGAAATTAAAGAAGTGACAGCTATTTTCACTAGTTTTGGAGAAGCAGAAGTCGTTGCCGAAAACTTGATGGATGCAGTTATTGGTGTCAGCGGCTCTTCGCCAGCTTATGTTTATATGTTCATAGAAGCTTTAGCAGACGGCGCAGTGCTAAGTGGCATGCCTCGCGATAAAGCATATAAATTCGCCGCACAAGCTGTGCTAGGTGCCGCAAAAACGGTTCTGGAAACAGGTGAACATCCCGGTAAACTTAAAGATATGGTTACTTCTCCAGGTGGAACTACCATTGAAGCAGTAAAATCACTAGAAAATGATGGTTTCCGTTCTGCTGTTATCAATGCTGTTCAAGCTGCTGCAAAGAAAAATAGTTCTATGTAATTCTATAAATATTTAATAAAGAAAAACTTTTCTTCCCCTTTTATAGGAAAGTCTTTCACACGTCCAAGCTCAGTAAAACCGCATTTTTTATAAAATTCTGGAGCTTGGTAACTGAATGTTGTTAATGAGATATGGTGGCAGTTATTCGCTCTACCATATCTTTCTATTTGTGCCATTAATTCTGACCCCACACCTGATCCTTGTGTATTTTGATCAACCGAAAGAAGCGAAACATGTAATTCTCCATAGCTGATTTTCGCTGTTACTCCTCCAACTATTTCACCGGATTCGTTTAATGCGGCAAAACCAATATGTACGGCATCGCTTTTTGGGATATCATAGCCTAGCCGTTCTTTATGTTCCAATAGTCCTTCTATTACGCGTGGTTCAAGTTCTTCCAGTGATATTTCTTTTATTTTATATTCCATTTACTAACTCCTCCTTCATACAAAAAAGCATCACTAGAAAGTGACGCTTGGTGAGATTATTTTAAGTTTGCTACCCGACCATATCCAGCAATGTATTTTTTCCAATAGCCAGATGTGATGGAGTCGTATTTTACGCCGTTATTTTGCGCATTAAGCATTTTGCCGTTTCCAACGTAAATCCCAACATGTGCAATACCTTTGCCATAATTGAAGAAAATTAAGTCTCCGTTTTTTAGTTCGCTAGCTTTAATTTTCTTAGCGGAAGCATATTGTTGCTTTGCTGTACGCGGAATTGCTTTTTTTACGCCTTTTGAGTATACGTATTGTGTGTAACCGGAACAATCAAAACAACTTGGGCCAGTAGCGCCAATTTTGTAACGTTTGCCAAGATGTTTTCTTGCTTCGTTATTTAATGCGGCAAAACTTTGTGTTGTTGCAACAGGTGCTTTGTATGTAGTTAAACATTTACCTGAAACATATCCTACTTTACCGTTGTATGTTGTTTTGTACCAGTTATTATTTGTTTTTGCAGTGAAAGTAACCGTTGTACCCTTTTTGTAAAAACCGATGACTTTTCCTTTAGTATTGTCTGCTGTGCGAACATTTACATCAGCTGTTGTAGTCATCTTGTAAGTAGTTGCTGCTGATGCGTTAGTTGTTGGTAAAAATAGTACTGAAAAAGAAATCATTAAAGCTATAAACGCAAAAAAAATCTTTCTTCTCGTTGCTATTATTTTCAATCCACGCACCCCTTTTTTATATACACACAGCATAGCAGGTCAATGTTACAGTTGTAATACAGGGATTTTAAAACTTGGCGTTATTATGTAACAGTTCCGACACAGCAAAAAAAAACCCAAGAAACTAGTTCTTGGGTCGACTTTTATAAATGATTTTTCCGTAAAGAAACTGGTTTATCAAGGATTTCCTTCGTAATTATCGCTTCTTGTAACCTACCGCGTAATTTACGGGCTTTTTTAGAGTGGTTACTTGTGCTTTTAATTATTTTTTTCCCTTTGGCCACATCGGATTCTCGGCGGATTTCACGTAACATTTTTTCTTGTGTTGCCTTTTGTTCAGCAATAACTTTATCTTGCGTTTTACTCTGTGCAAAAGTTCCTTGTGATACTTTTCGTTTTGCTGGCTTTTTAGTGGTTTGAGTACGGCTCACTTGGTGTGTCGTGCGTATTTTTGGTCTTTGTTTTTGCGCTTTTTGCGCTTCCGCTTCGTCTGTTTTACCAGCCTTACTAAGGAAATTTATAAGGACACCAACGATACCAAGAACGACTAAGACACCTTCCCAACCGCTATTTAGAAAATCACTTAAATCCATTGAAAACACCTTCTTTCTTGCAAAAGATCAAGGTTTATTTTTCGTCTTCGTGTGCAATCGATTCACGCATAGCTGTATCCGATTGAACATTTTCCATTTTGTAGTAATCCATTACGCCTAGGTTACCTTCTTCTAAAGCACGAGATAGCGCACGTGGTACTTCTGCTTCTGCGGCTACAACCGCTGCTCTATTTTCTTGTTCTAGGGCAATCGCTTCTGCTTTACGTTTCGATGCAGCTGCTTGAGCAACTTCCATGTCCGCGTTGGCTTTTTCGATGTCTAGTTTTGCTTTAATGTTGTCACCGATACGCATTTCAGCGATATCAATGGATAAAATAGTGTAAGCAGTTCCGTCTCCAAGTCCTTGTTCTTGGACTTTTTTCGAAATGCTGTTTGGATTTTCGAGTACATCTGTATGTTCTCTCGTTTCACCGACTGTAGAAACTACGGCTTCACCGACACGAGCGATAACTGTATCTTCACCAGCACCACCGACAATACGTTCAATATTGGACTGTACGGTAATTTGCGTAATAACTTTTACTTCTACCCCGTTTTGTGCCACACCAGTAAATTCAGGTGTACGGATAACTTTTGGTGTTACGGAAGTTTGTACTGCTTCCAGTACGTCACGTCCAGCAAGGTCAATTGCTGCTGCACGGCTGAAATCTAATTCAATATTTGCGCGGTGTGCGGCGATTAACGCATCTACTGTGTTATCTACATCCCCACCTGCTAAATAGTGACTTTCAAGTTGGTTTACTTCTAAGTCAAGTCCAGCTTTTACTGCTTTAATTAACGGCTTTACAACGCGAGAAGGTACAACTCGGCGTAATCTCATTCCGATTAAAGTTCCTAGTCCTACTGGTACACGTGCGGATAATGCGCTAATCCATAACCCCACTGGTACTAAAGTGAAAAATACGATTAAAAAGATGATAATCAATACTGCGATAATAATTGGTCCAATCATTGTCATTTTTCTCCCTCCTGTATATCTTCATTGACTAGTACGTATCCGAAATCGATACCTACTGCAATTATTGGTTTTCCAACTTCCAAATAACCTGTTTTCAAGCGAGCTTCATAGACTTCTCCGTCTATTCTGACACTACCAATCGGCTTAAGTGTCGTTTGTGCTACACCTTTTTTGCCCACTACTTTGTCTCGTAGCGCTTTCATTCGTTCTATTTCTTTGTCCTCTAAAACCCCCCGATGCACGAGTCCCCATGATTCTCCATAAACAAAGTCATCTTCTGTAAAATTATGCTTCAAACTAGTCACCTTCTTTAGGAACTTTTTTAAATTTTACTTTCTCCTATAATAACCATAACATGAAAGAAACCTTATGTAAAAAGCTTTTAGGCGAATTATGTAAATTTTTTCACTTTTGTAAAAAACTATATAATAGAAGAAATATAATTCTGCAATCTCGTACTTTTTATTACTTGTTCAAGTCCCAATTAATCGGTGTTCTTCCATTTTTCTCGAGAAAGGCATTCGTTTTTGAAAATGGCTCGCTGCCAAAAAATCCTCGACTCGCGGCAAGTGGTGATGGATGCACTCCTTTGATGAGTAAATGTTGTGGGTTTGTGATGCCACTTGCGGCTTTTATAGCGTGATTTCCCCACAAAATAAATACGAGTGGTTTGTCGTAATTATTCAATTCTTCTAACACATGGTCTGTGAATGTTGCCCAACCTAGCTTTTTATGACTGCCAGCTTTGCCTTCTTCCACACTCCAACTTGTGTTCATCAAAAGCACACCTTGCTCTGCCCATTTTGCAAGATAGCCGTGGTCAGCCGGCTCAATATCTAAGTCTGTTTTTAATTCTTTATAAATATTACGAAGACTTGGCGGAATTCGCACCCCTTTTTGCACGGAGAAGCTTAGGCCATGCGCTTGTCCAGGACCATGATACGGGTCTTGTCCTAAAATAACGACTTTCACTTGATCATACGGACATAAGCGGAAGCACGAAAACATATCTTCTTCCGTCGGGTAGACATTCCCCTTTGCTCTCGCGTCCTTAACTGCTTCCATTAATTCTATAAAATAAGGCTGTTTCGCTTCTTGTTTTAAAAATTCTTCCCATGTTTTTACCATTTTTAATTCTCCCATCTCAGTAGTTCCATGATTTTGTCCTTCCATTATACTTTTCACGGCGAGCAACTGTCAAAAGGCAGGCGGATTCACGTGGTATACTTGAAAAAAGAAATAATAATGGGGTGAGATTGTGGCGGAAAGAAAAGTTTCTTGGCTAGAACTATTTTTTGATTTAATATTCGTAACTGCTGTTGCTTCAACGACCCATCTATTACTTAGCGTCGATAACCATCCGGATAAAACAGCGGTTTATTTTGGCGAGTATTTATTGATGGTCACGCCGATGTTTTGGTCGTGGGTTGGTCAAACAATGTTTTTCAATCGCTTTGGCGAAAAAATAAAATCACCTGAACTTTATATGTTGCCGCAAATGTTTTTCTTAATTTTAATGACGGCGAGTTTTGATTTAACATTTTCGAATACGTATTATACTTTTTTGATTGGGTATTTGGGAATTCGGTTCATTACGGTCATCCAGTATTTTGTTATCAGTAGGCAATTAACGGGAAATGCGCGGAAAGTGGCGCTACTTCTCGGCAGTGTTTTTCTGCTAGGTGTTTTGACAACTGCGACTTCGGTGTTTTTTGAGGGATTTGCTCGTTATTTAGTGATGTATCTTGGAATTGCTGTGGATATCATTTTGCCGCTATTTTTAGCTAAAACATTAAGGAAAGTTCCGGTTGATTTTCCGCATTTGGCAGAGCGTTTTGGCTTATTTGTTATCATCACATTTGGTGAAAGTATTGTTGCGATTACAACTATTTTAGTTGGGCACACGCTTGATCCCTATACGATTGGGTACACGTTGCTTGGCTTTTTAATTATTTGTACGCTTTGGGCATCGTATTTCCATAGCTTTGAGAAAATTGTCGACCACCATAAAGAAACACATGGCCAGTACTTAATTTATGGACATTTCTTTATTATTATTTCAGTGATGTTACTTGCGGCGAATGTGCATTTGTTGTTCGAGGGGCATTTGGAACGCAATGTTTTGTTATTGATGTTGTTTGGTTCTGTAGCCGTGTTTTTCGTTTCGAAGCAATTTGTTTTTGCTGCTCATAAAAAGGCCGAAGTAACATTTTCGTTTTGGAAAGATGCGTTGTTATTGTTGCTCTTGGTAGGGCTGTTTTTTGTTAATTTGTATAGTGATTTGCCGCTATTTGTTAGTTTTGTGAGTATTTGGGTTTGTGCGCTGGTGGATCTTAGTTTGCAGTTTAGAGTGTCTCGACCAGCCCGAGTTTAAATAAAAAAAGATGAGCAATTCGCTCACCTTTCCTCGCCTGTGTCTTGGTGCCTTGTATAATCTGTAAATATAAATAGGCCCATTAAAAAGCTTATTAAACATACAACTGGGCGGAAATAAAAACCCGAATAACTCGGGGTGAAAATAAGCCCAAAAATAAGTCCAAAGAGCCATAAAATTAGTGCCATGAATATTAGAAAATCATTTCGATAAGCACAAATTATTAGAATTCCTGCTAAAATCATCGCAAGCGACATTAAATAGCCTGATGATGCCGCAAGATCTTCCGGTATCATGAACAAGTTATTTTTTTTACTGTCTGGGCTTAGTATTTCAGCAAGAGCACCAATAAAGCCTGCTTGGATTGACATAATCCCACAAAAAATACGCATTTCACACCACTCTTTTATAAAAATACATTTTAGCTTATTAATTATGGCATAAAAAATCTGGATTTACTACGCGACAAAGTAACTAAAAATCACTTAAACGCGCCAAAAACTAGTATAATTTGCTTTATCTTGAATATTAAACTTGATAATTTTTGCTAATAGGTCATAGTCAACTGGTTTAGCCCACGTAATTCGGAAAATTCCTTTCGTATGACTATAGCCCGCTTCTTGAATGTCTGCTTCGAAACGTTCAATTCCAGCCACTTCTGGGGAAACGCTCATATGCTGTTTTGCAATAGAGAAGCCGATTATGAATGTGCCATTATTTGTAAACATTGGTGTATTCCATTTAATTTCTGGCTTTAAGTCTGGAAAAGTTTCCGCCACCCACGTTAAAACTTCTTGTGTTCTCGCGCGGTGATCCGGATTTTCAATTTCAGCTAAATATTCTGCAAAAACTTCCATATTATTTCCTCCTAAAAAAAGTAATCTTACAGTTACTTTTTATTATAAAGAAAAACTGGTGCGATGCAAGGCGTGGCTATTGAAGTGGCAAAACAAAAACAAGTCCTGTGATGGACTTGTTTTTGTTTTACTTAATATAGTCGGGCATTTTTCAGGTTTGCTTGTTTTTCTTCGTATGCTTGCTTGATACTTTCTTTGTTTGAAACTTCGGAAACTCCCACATTCCACCAGTTAAGATAGCCTTCTGACATTGTTTTTGGTAGTACTTTCATTTCGATCAAAGTAGTTTTGGTTTGTGTTTTTGCGTCTTCCAGTGCGCTGATTAAATCTTCTTTCGTGTTGGCTCTATAGACTTTTGCTCCGTATCCTTCTGCAATTTTGGCGTAATCGACTTGCATGATTTGGTTATCGCTATCGCGGAATTCGCAGAAAAAACTGTCGCTGCCGTTTGCCATTTGGAGGTTATTAATGCAGCCAAAACCGGAATTATCGAAGAGCATAATGTTAATTTTTTTGCCATATTGTAAGGATGTTAGTAGTTCTGAGTGTGACATGCAGAAGCTGCCGTCGCCAACGATGGCGTATACTTCTTGGTTTTTTGCTGCTGCCATTTTCGCGCCGAGAGCACCGTTTATTTCGTAGCCCATGCAGGAATAGCCATATTCTAAGTGATAGGTGTCTGGTACGGCTGGGTTCCAGAGTCGTTGCAAATCTCCGGGAAGTGAACCGGCCGAACAAACGACGATGCTATCCGGTGACACGTTGTCATTAATTGTGATAAGTGCTTCCGTTTGCGTGAATTCGGTCTGCAAGCGGTCTGCATATTCGTTTAAGGTCGCTTGGTCGAATTGATCTTTGATTTCTGGCGTAAATGCTTCTCGGCTGAATTTGGTGTTTTGTAGCCGTGCTCTTTCTTCTAGCCACTCGGTTTTGTATGCGGCTATCTTGTTTCCAAATTGAGTCTGATAACCTTTTAAAAGTGGCGCGAGTTCGGCTAGGGTTGCTTTGGCGTCACCGACAACTTGGAAGGCATCTAATTTGTATGTTTGCATACGGCTGACATTGATATTGATAAATTTGGTTGTTGGATCGAATGCAGTTTTGGAACTGGTTGTAAAATCGGTGTAGCGCGTGCCAATTCCGATGACTAAATCGGCGTCACGGATAGCTTTATTGGCAGCAAGCGTCCCGAGGATTCCCGTGCCACCTAGGTTGTTTTTGAAGTCGGACTCAACAGTTGATTTTCCGGCATGTGTTTCGACGAGCGGAATGTTGGTTTGCTCGGAAAGGGCGATTAATTCTTCGCGTGCTCTTGAATATCGGGCGCCACCTCCGACGATGATAACTGGGGTTTTACTCGCTTGGATGAGTCGCGCTGCTTCGGTTAGTTCACGCTTTGTCGGGATTTGCCGATTAAGATAGTGAATTCGTTTTTGGAAAAATTCGACTGGATAATCGAACGCCTCTCCTTCTGTGTCTTGCGCAATGCATATTGTTGCTGGGCCGGCGCTCGCTGGGTTGGTCATTACTTCGAAAGCTCGAATGAGGGCGCTCATGAGCTGTTCTGGTCGCTGCACACGGTCAAAATATCTGGAGACTGCTTGGAAGCCATCATTTGTTGTAATTGCCGTGCTCGACTCATGCTCTAATTGTTGTAAGACTGGGTCGGGCTGTCTGGTTGCGAATGTATCGGCTGGCAAGAATAACACGGGTAAATTATTCGCAAGTGCAGTGCCGGCTGCTGTTATTAAGTTCGCGGAACCTGGTCCTGCTGATGCGGAACACGCGTAGATGCGCTGGCGATTTTTTTGTTTTGCATAAGCGATTGCCGCGTGCGCCATGCCCTGCTCATTTTTCCCTTGATACACTTTTAAATGACCTGGAGTTTCTTCCAAGGCTTGCCCGATACCAACCACATTTCCATGTCCAAACAGCGTGAAAATACCATCCACAAACGGTGCCATTTCGCCGTCCACTTCGATATATTGCTGATTTAAAAATTTTACCAAAGCTTGTGCGGTTGTTAGTCGAATCGTTTTTTCAGTCACCATAATCTCCTCCTATTCCGCTTGCGCAATGAGCGCTTTGATTTCATCAGCTGTTGGCATCGCGTCTGAGGAACTATGCTTACTAACAACAATCGAAGCCGCGGCACTTCCGTATTTAAGCGCTGTTTCGATACTTTCACCGCTAAATAAACCGTATAAGAAGGCCGATGCGTAGGAATCTCCCGCGCCGAAAGTTTTGAGCACTTTTGTTTTATATGCTTTTGCTTGGAATGTTTCTCCCGCTTTTGTATATGCGAATGAGCCTTCCACCCCATGCTTAATGACAACAATTTCTGCTTGATGTTGGAAAAGATGCGCTTTTGTTGCTTCATTTTTGCCACCGACTTGATTTTCCATCATATCAAATTCGTCGCGCGTACCAATAATCACATCCGCCTGTTCCGCGACAAGTGAATAATAAACCGCTGTTTCTTCAGTGTTTGTCCATGTATAAGGGCGATAATCTAATTCAAAAGCAATGGCTACATCATTTTTTCGAGCTAAACTAACTGCTTTTAAAACAGCTTCCCGCGATGGACTTTGCGCTAAAGCTGTTCCAGAAATGAGCAGCACGCGAGCCTCTTTTATATAATCTTCCGAAATTTCTTCTGGCGTTAAATACAAATCCGCTACATTTTCGCGATACATCAAAATACTGCATTCATCTGGGCTTTTAATTTCCGTAAACGCCAAGCCAACTTTGCGGCCTTCCGTATCTTTCACCATTCCGTCTGTATTAATACTCAAATCACGCATATATTTCTCAATAAAACGACCATGTTGATCAGCAGAAATTTTGCCGATAAAGCCGACTTTTAAGCCTAGTTTTGCGGTTCCTATCGCAATATTCGCCGGGGAACCACCCACATATTTAGAAAAAGTCATCGTTTCTTCCATTGGACGATTGTATTCGACTGCGTTCAAATCAATGCACGCGCGTCCTACTGTGATTAAATCAAATTTTCGTTCGCTATGTTTGTTTAGATTCATGCTCCAAATCCTCCTCTTAGTCTCGCTCTAAAATCCATTCATGGTCCGGATCGTTGTGAAATTTCCAAACCCGATTCGGCCCAGCCATTACGTTTAAATAGTAAGAATCATATCCATCTGGCACGCCAACTGGGTGATAGCCTTCTGGAACAATAACCGCATTTTGGTGCTCCACAGCCATCGTTTCATCAAGCGTCCGTTCATCCGTATAGACACGTTGAAAAATAAAACCTTGCTCCGGATTGATTTCATGATAATAACTTTCTTCCAAAAGCGACTCTGCTGGCAGATTATCGCGGTCATGTTTATGCGGCGGATAACTCGAAAAATTTCCGCCATTCGTATACACTTCCACAACCAACAAACTGCTCGCAACCTCACTTACATCTGGCAAAATGTTATGTACCAGTCGTTTATTTTGATATTTTCCGCGCTGCTCAATCGAATTATCACTAGCTTTAATAAGTGTCGTTGGTAAATCCTGATTCGCCGGAGAGTAGCAAAGCGCTACACGAGCTTTTTCTGTGTCCGCCTTCACTTGAAACGCCCGTCCGCCAGAAATAAACACGCTATCTGTCGGAATTTTTTCAAAGACATTCGCTCTTGTCCCAATTTCTGGAAAAATATCGTTACCCTCACTCACTGTAATTTTCCCAGTAAGCGCAACAATACAACACTCTAACTCAGTAAGCTCCTCCTGATAAATAGCACCTTTTTCCATTTCAATTAAGCGAAAACCAACATAACTTAGCGGAGAATTAGCTTGGTTAATATCCTGCACAAGTGTAACGCCAGGCGCTATTCTTTCATTTAACGGTTTTCGTAACAGTTTGCCCATTTTTGCGCCCTCCTATTCTTCGTAACCTTTTAATGAATATCTCGCAGTGACAACTTTCTTATGCGTGTAAAAATCCACGCTGTCTTTGCCGTTAGCATGAAGCGTTCCATAAAAGGACGATTTCCAACCAGAAAACGGGAAAAACGCCATCGGAGCAGGTACGCCCAAATTCACACCAAGCATTCCAGCATCAATTTTTTCTCTAAAGTATCGAATTGCTTTGGCATTATTTGTGAAAATACAAGCGCCATTCGCAAATTCAGATAGATTCGCAACCCGTACTGCTTCTTGGAGATTTTTCACACGAATCACGGATAAAACTGGTGCGAAAATCTCGTCTTTCCAAATCGTCATATCCGTCGTAACATCTTCCAAAATTGTTGGTCCAACAAAGTGCCCTTCTGAAAGTCCAGTTTCCCGACCATCTACTGTTAATTTCGCGCCTTCTTCCACGCCTTTTTCAATATAAGCAATCGTGCGTTTTTGGTTTTCTTCGCGAATTACTGGACCGAGGAAAACGCCATCGTCTAACCCGTTTCCGATTTTCACATTCTTCGCCGCTGTCCGAAGTGCCTCTAGAAACTCGTCCGCGATGTCTTCTTCAACTGTGACGACCGCACAAGCCATACAACGTTCACCCGCCGATCCGAATGCCGCTGAAATAACATTCGTCACGGTATCTTCTAAATCCGCATCATTAAGCACAATTGTATGGTTTTTCGCACCCGTCAAAGCTTGCACACGTTTCAAATTCGCACTCCCAGTTTTGTAGACATATTCCCCAACTGGCTTAGAACCAACAAAAGAAACCGCTTTAATTATTTCGTTTTCTAAAATACCATTAACCACATCATGCGCACCGTACACTACATTGAATACACCTTTTGGAAGACCCGCTTCAGAAAATAATTCCACCAATTTCTCCATTAAAAGTGGCGTTCTCTCGGATGGTTTTAAAATAAACGAGTTACCAAGCGCAATGGCCATTGGGAACATCCAACATGGTACCATCATCGGGAAGTTAAATGGCGCGATTCCACCAACAACTCCGACCGGGTAGCGATAATTAGCCGCTTCCACATCGGTTGCAATCGAAGCCAGCGAATCACCCATCATCAACGTTGGTGCTCCAGCCGCGAACTCAACATTTTCAATACCACGTTGGACTTCACCGCGTGCTTCGGATAAATTTTTACCATTTTCGAGCGTAATCAGTCTTGCTAGTTCTTCTTTATGTTGAATGAGTAACTGTTGGAAACTAAATAGAACCCGTGCACGTCTTGGCACAGCAACTTGGCTCCATTTTTCAAAAGCTTGTTCAGCAATGACAGCCGCCTGATCTAATTCCGCGCGTGTCGATATCGGCACTTGGCACAGCACTTCCCCCGTCGCCGGATTGATGACATCTTCATATTTATCTGTCTTACTCTCGACCCATTCGCCGTCAATATAATTCTTTAATTTCCGTACATCTGCCATAAATAATCCCTCCACTTAAAATTACTCATAAGTTAACCATCAATCGATTATAACCCCATCTTAAGCCAATAAAATTAGAGAGTCAATTTAATTTTTGTCACTAACTTCACCATAAAAAATCATAGTTGATTACCTTTTGAGCATGTGTTATAAATAGTGTAATTAAAATAATTTTGCCAAAGGATGAATTTAAAATGAAAGTACAACGCATTCAAGCGATTGAGAATTTAATTCACGAAAAAGGCAGTATTAGCCTCGATGATTTATGCGAACAATTCAACGTTTCCAAAAATACCGTTCGCCGAGACATTGCCAAACTTCTCCAAAAAAACACCATCCAAAAAGTCTATGGTGGCGTCGTTTCTGTTTATAATAATCCCGAAGAAATTCGACCATTCGAAAATCGTGATACAGAAAATCACACAGAAAAACAGCTTATCGGAAAAGCGGCGGCTGATTTTATTGAAGAGAATGATTTGATTTTTATTGATTCTGGCACAACGACTAGCTGTCTCGCTGCTGCTCTGCCAACGGATAAGGAGATTACTATTATTACGAACAGCCTAGATGTGATTAATTTTGCGAGTGAAATGGATAATGTGAAATTGATTGTTATTGGCTCGACTTTTAAAACGAGTACTAAATCATTTATTGGCGTGGAGAACTGGGGATTTTTTGAGAAATATAATATTACGAAAGCTTTTATGGCCGCAACTGCGCTTTCGACTACGCACGGAGTAATGAATTCGGATATTTTGGAGTATGAGATTAAGCGCCATATGATGGAAAAAGCTACGGAGAAATTTTTGTTGGTGGATCATACGAAGGTGGATAAGTCGGCTTTGCTTACGTACGGAGAGTTGGCGGAATTTGATTGGTTGGTTACCTCGAAGGACATGGCTGGTGGGTATTTGGGGTATTGTGAGGATGTTGGGGTTTTGGTGAGGTTGGTTTAGTTTGTGTGATGAAAGAAGCCCCATTTGATGGAATGGGGCTTCTTTTTATATTCACAAACTCTGAACTTTATTTTAATAATTTTTCCAAAAAAACGAATTTTCTATGACACTTACTTCCTCTACAATGATTTCCTTACAAATAATATTCATTGTCATAATTGATGCATCAAAAGAACATTCAATAAAGTCTTCATTTTCCGCATATCTATTTAACGAAATGTCTTGAGCATAATAGCCTGATTTCGGCCCTGTATTTCTAACTTTGAAATCTCCACGCCATTTTGCATCGGTCTCATAGGAAACTTTATAGCAGGAAGTAAATGATAGCTTCCAACAAATCTCCTCATCTTTTTCTATATAAATATATACTTCATCACCAAAATATTTACTTTGAATGTCTAATACTAGTAAATCCCAGTAATTTATTTCATCAATTTTCTTTTGAAGTTCATTAATCATAAAAATCACTCCTATTTTTTATTTATCATTCCATGGCAGATGCCCATCAAGACTAGTTCTATCAACTATATTTCCTAATTTATCTAATGGATTTCCCAAATCATCATAAATATGCATGTGTTGGTATTTCGTTATTTTATCAGGTGGATCAATGCGTATTCTCATCTGCCCGCTTGTATCTTTTATGTGGACTCGACCATTATTTTCAAAGAATTTCCATCCTTCTGGAATACTATTACGCAAATCATTTAGTGACATATTATTAATTTCATTAGGTTTTAATTCATTAACCTTAGCTCCATTAGCTTTTTTAATTTGTTTTAAAAGCTCTTTCTCTCTCTTTAAATACTCACTAAAATTAGAAGCTTCTCTTGCTTTTTTACTTGCTTCAATATTTTTCAGGATTTGGTCTCTATTAAAATTGCTTACTTTTAAGTCATCTTGTTTTTTCGGGATGACTGCTTTATTCCTCGCCGCTGCAATACCAAAGCCTAATCCTAATGCCATTTCGGTCAAACCGGCATCATCCATCGCATCCTTCACGCTGGCTACATAAGCAGAGGACCTCAGTGTCGCTCCGGAAAGCCCAGTTACTTTTTGACCATTTAAGTAGTTGACGCCGTCTTTCCATGCGTCATTTACTTTGCGTTCGAGCTCTTCACCGGAAAGATTTGTGTACAGAATAGGGTCTAACTCGGCTCCGTTCTCCTCTAGAAAAGCTTGGAGTTCTTTATTACTGGCGCGTTTGCCATTCCGTTCCAATAGCCACATCGTGACGGTTTCGCCTTTATCATTCACATAAGTATAGGCGAATAACTGATAGTCTTCGAATGCTTCTGGGAAGGGATCTTTGGCGTTTTCTTTACGTGCTTTATCCATCGCTTTTCTCATCAAACTAATCGATGCATGAACGCTTTTAGGTACAGCATAGGTGCCTGTTTTCTCATGGAAAGTCACATTTTGTTTCAACTCTTGCACCGCTCGTCCTGTGGAGTGAATGAGTTCGGTTAACGCACTAAAAAACTGGGCATGACTTTGTTCAAAGGCGATGTACCTCTCTAGTATATCTTCTTTTTCGATAGCTTGCAGTAATTGCGTGTGCGCACTTCTTGCTTGGACTACGTAGACTTGTTGCATATCCGGTTTCGTATTCGGTGCAGTGAGTTGGCGATGTAAATCTTCTTCTTTTCGCTTCAAACTCGCCACTTTCGCCATCGCTTCTTGAAGGATTTCCGCATCAATTCGTGCGGAAGGCGAGCTGTCCACTTGGCTACCAAACTCGCGTATGTATTGTGCTAGACGTTCTTCACTTTCTTCTAGAGCTTCTAAAACACTTTGTGCAATAGAGGGATAACTGGAAGCAAAATAGCTTTGGGAAGCTGATACTGCTTGCCCTTTTAAACTTTTATCTTGCGCATACTTGCTTGCTGCTTGTTGAATTCCGCGTATCATTTTCTTCGCTTCAGCATTACTGCTTCGTAATCCTTGAAGAAAGTCATTGAGTTCTGCAATGTCGATTCGACTCATTGGTTCCACTCCTTTCGCAAGGAGGCTTGTTTGGTCTCTATATCGTGCATTTCTGCTCTAGTAGTCCGCGCTTCTTCTTCCAAATGAACACGTTTTTCCGACAAATCTTTTCGCCATGCCATCGCTTCTTCGTGTTGTTGTTCTTCCAGATAGCGGTGGAAACCATTCGCTTCCTCCCCTTGCCAACCGCCTCGCAAGAAGTCCAGCAATCCTTGTTTCTCCATTTCTAATTGGTGACTATCTTCTTCTAACCATTCTTGTTCCACTTGTTTGCGCTTAGTCTGCCCCAGATTATCTTGTAAAACATCCTGCGCTTTTTTCACTTGTTGTAGTTGCAGTTCTAACCGGCTGTGCGTGCTGTCCATCTATCGCACCTCCAGCTGATTTATTTTCTGTCCCATCGCTTGATCTTGTTTCGCATAGGCCATGCCCATTTTCTTTAATCTACCCGCATCTTGCTTTGTCACGGCTTGGAAATCTTCTACCACATCGACCAAATCAATTAATGCAGACCGTAACTGATTGATAGAATTCGCTCGTGAGTATGCCATATTTCCACCTTTTAACGGCAAATAGCTTCCCGCGCTTTTGCTGTCTAGCTTCGAGGCATGTTTTTGGAACGTTGCTTCGTTGACTTTTATCTCTCTCATCTTGGTGGTTCCTCTCTATGTCTAGTTTTCTACCCTTCCATTATAGCACCAGCAACGATTCCATTTTGTGAGCGTTTTGTGAACCTCTGTGTATAAGCGTAGCCAGATAAAGAACTAATTAGTATGTTTTTATACCTTTTTTATTGTATGCAAAAAAAGACCCCTCTCCACCGAAAGGGGTCTCTCAATTTATTTACTTACTAACAACCGGAATATAAAGCGTAAACTCCGCTTCTCTAAGATCCTCCAAATTAAACGATCCCGCAATACCAACCGTATCGCTTTGGCTCACTTCGCCGTATGCTGCGCCGATGAAGCCGTCTAGAGCTGGACGGTCTGTTTCGCTTGTTACGAATTTTGCGTATTTGCCTTCTGGAATGTCGAAAGTAGTGTCGCCGTTTTCACCTTTTGCACTAGCTACGATGTAATATTGTAGGCCGTCAAGACTTGCGTTAATGCCAACGTAGTCTTTTTCGTTTTTTGCAAATTTTGTGTAGGCTGATTCTTTAATTTCGCTCATTGGGCCAAAGCCTTTTTGTGGATCAAATTCAGGGATTTCTACTTTATTTCCAGTAAATGTTTCTTTTTTTAATTCAACAATTTCAAATGCCATAATATTTCCCTCCAAAAAGTTACTTAACTTTGATATGATGTAACTATAACACGTGAATGATGACAAATGTCTGTCATCATTCCAAAAACAAAGGAGAAAAAAATGAAAATCGAGCGACTCATCGGAATCATTATGCTGCTTCTCCAACGCGAGCTAGTCAGTGCTTCTGAAATGGCTACAATGTTTGAGGTTTCCAAACGTACTATTTTCCGCGATATTGACACACTCGCGATGGCGAATATCCCGATTTACACGATTGCCGGAACAAAGGGTGGCATTGGTATTATGCCTACCTACAAAGTCGATAAAAAGCTTCTCACAGTAGATGATTTAACCGCAATTATTGCTAGTTTGGACGGGATGGAACAGTTGCTTTCTTCCGCCGAAACCAAGAAAACCCTCCAAAAAATGAAAAACATGCTCGACCATTCAAGCGAACCGCCTAAAAGTTCCATTTCGCTCGATTTCTCCAATTTGTCCATGAAAAACGAATTAAACGCTAAAGTCGAAAGTTTATATTTAGCGATTAAAAAACATCAACTCGTGGAACTCAGCTATATTGATCGAACGGGCAACCAAACCATTCGTAAAACTGAGCCTTATCACCTCCTGTTTAGGAATCGTTCTTGGTATTTGCAAGGTTACAGTTTGGAACGCAGTGATTTTCGAACATTTAAAATGTCGCGGATTGTTGAACTAAAAACGCTAGAAGAAACGTTTGAAGCTCGCCCTTTTAGTGTAAAACCGTTTGGCGCCCCACCCGACAGACCGATGTTTTTGATGCATGAAGTCAGCTTAATTGTCGATAAAATTGCCCGCGAGCAAATCATCGAGCGCTTTGATCTAGTCGAAATCTCGCAGCAAGATGACGCACACTTTTTGGCAAAAGTGACGCTTCCTGACCACGAGGCTGGGTACCGCTTTTTGCTCCAACTTGGAACGCATGTAACCATTCAAAACCGTGATGACTTTTACGATAATTTTGTTGACTACTTAAAGGAAATCCAAGGAAAATATATCTAAAAATGGCTCTGCTAATTGTTTAGCAGAGCCATTTGATGTTAATCTTTATATTTATAATCCAAATCTTGATAAGCTGTTTGGTACGGTCCACCATCAGCTACTTCTGAATGATAAAGTGCTTTTAAAGCGAAAGTTTTTTCTAAGTCCATTTCTTTCATTAGCTTTTGAAGGCGTTCTTGCAAGTCTACGCTATCTTTTACAAGCTCTTTCATTTGTGATTTTACATATTTCATAATAATTCCGCTCCTTTTCACACATTATAACACTTTCTTCCCCGATAAAAAAGGAGTGCGACTATAAGCCACACTCCCTTACTTTTTTAACCGATTAATTCGATTGCTCTTTCAAGTACCGCCGCTCCATTGACACGGCCGTAGTCTAGCATATTAATTACTTCGACAGGAATTTTTCCGCCAACTACTTTTTCTGTGTTGCCTTTTAAATAACCAACTTGTGGTCCAAGCAAAATGACATCTGCTTTTTCCCAGTTTTCGTGTAGTTCAGCGTCGGATACAGCCCAGATATTTGCTTCAACGCCTTGTTCCGCGCCTGCTGCTTTCATTTTTTCTACTAAGAAACTTGTGGACATACCAGCATTACATACTAATAAAATGTTTTTCATTGGTTAAACTTCCTTCCTTATTTTGCTTCTGTTTTTTGAGCTGTAGCAAAAGCAACTTTTTCATCCATACGTAGGAACGGCAGATAGATAAAGACCGTCACAACAATGATAATTACTTGTAAAACGGACGCGCGCCAGTCCCCACCAGTTGCTAGGAAACCAGAAATAATCGGCGGTGTCGTCCACGGTGTTTGTACAACTACATGATTAATCCAACCTGCTGCTGTCGCAAAATACGCTGTTGTTAAGGAGAAAATCGGCGCTAATACGAACGGGATAATAAGTAACGGGTTGAACACAATCGGTAGACCAAAGATGATTGGCTCACTGATGTTAAATAGTGATGGTGCCGCAGATAGTTTCGAGATATCTTTGTAATCTTTTCGTTTCCCAAAGATGAAAATGGCAATTAATAAGCCAATCGTGTTTCCTGAGCCACCCATAACCGCAAACGTGTCTTTGAAAGCCATGTTAATAATATGCGGAATTTCTTGATGATTCGCGTAGGCAACCATGTTTTCTTGCATATTTTGAAGTAAAAATGGATCCAGTAACGGACCAGAAATAACTGCTTGGTGAATACCCAAACCGAAGAATAAGTTAGCGATAGAAGTAATCAGCAAGAACCCTGGAAGACTTGTCGTCACATAGCTAAGCGGCTTCGTGATAATCGTTGTCACAAGTGTATTAAAGTCCATGTTGAAAATTTGATTAACGGCAAATGACATAACTGAGAAAATAATAACCGTAATCATAATCGGAATTAACACGTTAAATGATTTAATAACTGCCGGTGGAATATTTCCTGTTAAATTGATTTGCATGCGTTTGTTTTTCGATAATTTAATGAATAAATCGGTTGCAATTAAACCAACGATAATACCGACGAACATGCCTGACGCGCCAGTATAACTAACTGGGATAACGTTCGGTACTTCGATTGATTTTGATGCGCCTTCTGGAAGGAACGTCATCGCAATCGGTGTTACAACAATAAAAGAAGATAAAGCGACAAGAATTGGAGCAATGACGTTTTTATAGCCGCGGTTCAAACATAAATGATACGAAATTGCCACAGTGACTAAAAGCGTAATAACACTCAGCGTACCATTTCCGATTGAAATACCAATCTCTTGCCATGTTTTAAGTGTATCTGGGTTAACAATTTTGCCCATAAAGCCAGTCGGTTCTAAAATAACATAGTTAATCAGCGTGACAAAACCTGCTAAAATCATGAACGGCATAATACTCGCAAAAGCATCACGCAATGAACGCAAATGAATCTGACCACCAAGACGTTGTGCTACATTAATAAATCCATTAACAATCGATTTCTTTTTCGTTTCAGCCATTAGTTGTTTCCTCCCTTTTCGTCCCAACTAGTTTGCTTGTTTCATATTCAAAACCGTTCATGTCACTCATTTTTTTATAAAATTCGCCACTTTTCTTCATTGTACGTTTGCCAGTTTCGACATCAAGTGAAACGAGTCCGTAACGGTTTTTATATGCGTTAATCCACGACCAACAATCAATGAAAGTCCACAGGTGATACCCTTTAATATCGCAACCTTCTGCAATCGCTTGATGTACATACGCCAAATGATCTTTGACGAATTGAATCCGGTAATCATCTTGAATTTGTCCTTCTTCATTTAAGAAACGCTCTTCATTTGCCACACCCATACCATTTTCAGAAATAAATGATTCGATATTGCCGTAATTATCACGAATATCAATACATAAATCGTAAATCCCACGTTCATAAATTTCCCAACCGCGATAAATATTCATTCGTTTACCTGGCATATTATGCGGTTCAAAAAACCAATCTGGTAAAAACGGACTTTTTTCATTAATTGCTGTTAAACGGGCTTTGACGCGTCTTGGTTCATAGTAATTTAGGCCAAGAATTTGCGCCGTATTTTCTTTAATAATCGTCAAATCTTCTTCCGTATATTCCGGCATTTGATCGTATTCGCGCATAATTTCAACTAATTTTTCTGGGAAAGTTCCTTTAACCATCGGATCCAAGAAACTTCTCGTGTAAAAAGCATCACAAATTTCTGCAGCTTCTAAATCGTATTCGTTTTGGCTACGTGGATAAGTCGGGCTAAGGTTTAAAATAACGCCGATTTTTGATGACAAGTTTAATTTTTTAAATGCTTTAATGGCTAACGCATGCGCCAAAATCGTATTAAAACCAGCTTGTGCGCCTCGTTTGAAGTCGATTTGATTCGGATAATGGAAATCTTCTAAATAGCCGCCAAGAATCGGTCCAAGTGGTTCGTTAAATGTAAACCAGTGATAAACTAAATCGCCGAATTCTTTAAAACAAGTATCTGCAAAATGAACATAGGCATCTACAACTTCTCTTGATTCCCAGCCACCAGCATCTTGAAGTGCAACGGGCATATCGAAATGATATAAGTTCGCGAATGGTTTGATACCGTTTTCATTCATTTCAGTAAGTAAATCGCGATAAAACGCAATAGCTTTCGGGTTCACTTCGCCAACACCATCATTCGGAAACATTCGCGCCCACGAAATCGAAATCCGGAACGAATTTTGTCCTGTTTTCTTCATCCACTGAACGTCTTCTTTATACCGATTAAAATGATCTGTTGTAATTTCTGAACCTACACCTTCGTAAAAGCGATTCGGTTCTGTTTCAAACCAATGCTCCCAAACAGTTTTTGCCTTACCAGTGTCGCCGCGACCTTCTGCTTGTTCCGCAGACCACGCAGAGCCCCACCAAAAATCTTTTGGAAACGTTAATAATTCTTTCATTTTTTATGGCCTCCCTTTTGTCAAAATAAATATAGCATACATTTATTTAAAAAACAATACTTTTATTAAAAGATATATACTTTTATTCATATGGATACCTTTTTGCAAAAGTATATGGTATACTATGCTTATTACATCAGTAAAGGAGCCAATAAAATGTCGGGAATGGCTAAATACATGGAAATATACATAGATATCAGAGATAAAATCAATCAAAATAAATACGAAATAAATGAAAAATTGCCTGATGGGGATAGTCTGGCACGCGTTTATGATTGCAGCAAACTTACTGTCAAAAAAGCGCTGGATATGCTTGTGCAAGAAGGTATGGTCATTAGACGACGCGGTGCTGGAACTTTCGTGAAATCTCATTCTACTAACGGCGGCGAATTCGCTCTAGGACCAATGTCCGGACTTGTAAATACATTTGGAAAAGACAACATTAAATCCAAAGTCATTTTATTTTCTATTGAAAAACCATCGAAAGAAGTTGCAGAAAAATTAGAAATGAAGGATGATTACATTTACCGAATTATTCGGATGAGGGAAGTTGGTCATAAAGCCTATTCGATTGAACACACTTATATGCCACTTGCGATTATTCCGGGTCTAGAACCACGTCATTTAGAGGACTCGATTTATAATTATATTCGGGATGATTTGAAACTTAAGATGCAGAGTGCGCATGTTTGGGTACGCGGGGATAAATCAAATCAAGAGGATAGCAAGCTCCTCGATTTAGAAGAACCTACTTTTATGATGGAAATTGAAAAATTAGCGCATTTGGAAGATGGTCGTGTGTTCGAATATTCGATAACGCGTCATACGTATGAATCGTTTGTGTTTGAAACGGTTTTTGTGCAGAATTAAAAAAAACAGCGACTCTCTTAGTAGAGAATCGCTGTTTTTTTATATCTTCTTAACAAATTCTGATTTTAATTTCATTGGACCGAAGCCGTCGATTTTGCAATCGATGTCGTGGTCGCCGTCAACTAGGCGGATATTTTTTACTTTTGTTCCCATTTTGATTGGGTTTGATGCGCCTTTTACTTTTAGATCTTTGATGACTGTGACAGAATCGCCATCTGTTAGTACGTTGCCGTTTGAGTCTTTGAACACTTTTTCTTCGGTAGCTTCTTCTGCTACAGCGCTCCACTCATGTCCGCATTCCGGGCAGATTAATAAGCCGCGATCTTCATAGGCATATTCTGAGTTACATTCTGGGCAATTTGGTAATTTTGACATTTTATCAATTCCTCCGATTGTTGTAATAGTTGGCTGTTAATCTTCTAATTCGACGTTATGATATACTTTTTGCACGTCTTCTAGGTCTTCTAAAGCATCAATTAGTTTCTCGAATTTTTCTAAATCCTCACCTGATAATTGAATATCGTTTTGAGGGATCATTTCGATTTCCGCTACTGTGAACTCTTCAATTCCAGCCGCTTTCAAACCTTCTTGTACTTTGTGGAAATCTTCTGGTTCTGCATAAATAATCGCTTGGCCATCTTCGTCTAAAATGTCACGAACGTCAATATCCGCTTCCATTAAAAGTTCTAATAACTCATCCGCGTCTTTTCCTTCAACACCAAAAATGGCTGTATTATCAAACATATAAGCTACTGAACCACTTACGCCCATGTTGCCGCCGTTTTTGCTATAAGCTGCGCGAACATCGGATGCCGTACGATTCACATTATTTGTCAGTGCGTCTACGATAATCATCGAGCCATTTGGACCAAAGCCTTCATAGCGCAGTTCTGAATACGTTTCATCGCCAGTGCCTTTCGCTTTTTCGATTGCACGGTCAATAATATGTTTCGGCACATTGTATGTTTTTGCACGTTCAATAACAAAACGTAATTTTTGGTTGGAATGTGGATCTGGGTCGCCCGATTTAGCCGCTACATATATTTCAATTCCAAATTTTGCATAGATACGACTATTTGTTTTATCTTTTGACGCTTTTTTCTCTTTAATATTTGCCCATTTACGGCCCATATTACCACTCGCTTTCTAATTGGAGTTTTCTCGTGTCTCTGTACTATTATAAGTGTAGGAAACGAATTTGTTAAGTGGAAATTTAGCTATATTCGTTAAAAATGGATAGATGTGGCGTTTTTGAGGTCAAAAAGCTGATTTAAAAAGAAGTATGGAATGAATTCGCCCGAACTTCTTAACACTTCTAACGCTTCTTTGGTGACAAAACGGGCATCTGCTACTTCTTCTTTTTGTAAAGTTAAGTCACTAAGTTCCACGTCTTTCGTAATAAACCAATAATCATCAAATCCTGCTTCGAAATGGTAACTAAATTTGGCGCGGGTGTTACTTAAATCAATTGCAATACCTAGTTCTTCTTGCACTTCTCGTTCAGCAGCTTGGCGACTTGTTTCGCCTTTTAGCGCAGAACCCGCCGCAGAAAGATCCCAATAATTCGGCCAACCTTCTTTATCTTTTTGGCGCTTTTGGATTAAAAGTTGCCCTTTTTCGTTAAAAATACATACGTGAACAACCAAATGAAGTTCTCCGGGCGCTAGTTTTTCACCGCGGATATGTGTTTTCCCGGTTAGCTCACGGTCCGCATTTAATAAATCCCATTCTTCCACTAAAATCGGCTCCTTCTAATCATTGACTTGTTTTCATTATACAACAAAGTTAGGATGATAAATTTTGCACATGTTTTTTTATCGTATCGAGCTCATTTAGCAACATATCTCGCAATGAATCTGGCTGAATAGCTATAATTTTTTCACCATAACCTAGTAAATAATTGATAATAAATCGTTCCTCACCTTTATGATAAAAACCATGAATAACATTTTCACCTTGCTGTTGGCGAAGTTTCATCGATGGATAATTTTCTTTAAAAAATAAGTCAACACCATTTGAGGCAATTTCCACTTCAAAGGTAGTTACATCAGCTTTTTTATTAAAAGAATCAGCCACTCTTTTTAATTCCTCCATTTTCTTAGCTTCAAAAGTATCATTTTCTTTTAGCGCAAGGATTTTATCACAACGAAATACCTGCATCCGCTTCGTCTCGAAGTTATAACTCGTCACATACCATTGCCCATACGCCGAAGATATATTATAAAATTGAACAATATACGTTTTTTCAGTCCCATTTTTATCATAATTAATCTGACACACTTTCTCTTCCATCGTAAATTGCAAAATAACATCCAGAAATTCACATTGATTATTATGCTTTATATAGCCAAGACTAAATACTTCTTCTGTTTTTCGAAGCATTTTGATTTTTTCAGCTGAAAGACAACGTTCAAATTTCGTTTTTAATTTTTCCACGCTTAAATGAAAAGGTGTTGTTTCATAGGCTTTTAACGTAAGCATCGAAAAATAGAGCGCAAATACTTCATCGACATTAAAAACAATTGGTGAAAGTAGCCGATTACGAAGCACCCGATAATGACCATTTCGTCCCCGCTCCGAATATATCGGCATGCCTATTTCTTCCAAAGACTGTATATCTCGAATAGCAGTACTGCGGGAAACGCCATATTTTGCCATTATATCGCTTAATTGAAACGCATTTTTATCATTTAAAAACAACATCATATCATTTAACCGTTCTGCTTTTCTCATCGCCATCTCTTTTCTTTTATCTAAATTAAAAGGTATCACTATTTGATACCTTTAACTATTATACTATATATAGAAACTAAACCAAAGGAGCTAAAAAATGATGAAAAATTTATTTTTGACCTCGTCTTTTAAAGATGTTGTACCGTTATTTACTGAATTTGAAAGCAATCTTCAAGGAAAAACGGTTACTTTTATCCCGACAGCCAGCAAAGTGGAAGAAGTCGTTTTTTATGTTGAAGCTGGTAAGAAAGCGCTCGAGGATTTAGGATTAATTGTAGAAGAACTAGATGTGGCTACAGAAACTCTAGATGAAATAACAGCGACGCTCAAAAAAAATGATTTTATTTATGTTACTGGAGGAAATACTTTCTTTTTACTTCAAGAATTGAAACGATCTGGTGCAGATAAATTAATTTTAGAGGAAATTGCTAAAGGAAAATTATATATTGGCGAATCAGCCGGTGCAGTCATCACGAGTCCTAATATATCGTATATCCAATCGATGGACAGCGTGAAAAAAGCCATTAATTTAACCAACTATGATGCTTTAAATTTAGTCGATTTCTATACGCTTCCTCATTACAACAACACACCTTTTAAAAAAATAACACAACAAATAATAGTGGACTATGCGGATGATTTAAAAATATTTCCAATTAGTAACTGCGAAGCTATTTTTGTACAAGGTAACGTGGTAACTTCGAAAGGAATTCTTTAACAGCATTCTCCAAAAACGCCTTGAAACTTGGATATCCGTTTAAGTTTCAAGGCGTTCTTGTTTTTGTTGTATAATAAAACTAAAACTACATAATAGGAGGTACAACATGTACAAAATTTTTAGTTTCGTTTCATTAATACTTAGTATGCTATGTTTTATGGGCTTACAAGTTTTAAATGTTATTCAAAAAAATGTCATATTATTATCACTATTAGATAGCGAAGAATTTAATGACATTCACTTTTTCGGGAGTTTATTAGTAATACCTGTTTTACTTTTAGTCCTTACGATTATTTTTGCCTATTTAAGTATAAAATCTAATACAAACAAGTAATTTGATGGGTTTTGAACTGTTCCTCTACATCTGGGTCCAGTTTGAAGTCCGTAATTAAATAGTCAATATCATGACATGCTAAGCTTTGGTGCATAAACTTGTGTCCTACTTTTTCTTCTGTAACGAGTAAAACGAGCGAACTTGACTGGCGCCTGAAAGCTTGTTTGATGAGCGCTTCACCTTCATGTGTTTCCGTTGCACCTTTGTCATAGTCAATCCCGCGGCATGAAACAAAAGCAATATCCGCATTATAAGTTAAAGCGTCATTGTATGCTTTTGCGCCGTTCACCGTATATCGCTTCGTTAAAATCGATCCTCCTAAAATACTAACTCTTGCATTTGTAAATTCTGATAGCATGGAAGCCGTCATGACCCCGTTTGTAATAATTTGCAGTCCATCAAATTTACTTAAAACATCGATTAAATGCAGTGATGTTGAGCTAGAGTCTAAGAAAATCACCATATCATCGCGAATCAGTGATTTTGCAATATCGGCAATTCTTATTTTACTCGTTTCATTACTTCGCTCATTCATTTTCATTAGATAAGGCAAATCGATTTTTTTATTATCGATAATCATTGCCCCGCCTCTTGTTCGTCTCACAAGTCCTTCTTTTTCTAATTCTACTAAATCCCGTTTAACAGTGGCTTCGCTGTAGTTGACAAGCTCCACTAAATCAATAATCCGCATAAATTGTTCCACTTTTAGCCGGTTAACGATTTTTAGTTGCCGTTCCTTCGCTGTGCTTAACATGTTCCTCCACTCCTTAAAGGGCAAAAGCACTATAACTAGCGCTTCTACCCTTCTTATTAGTATTTATCTGCTTGACCAGTAGTATTTAAAATGTGTAATTTATGTCTTACAACTTCTTTTACTTTTTCATTTGCTGATGGGTACACTTGATTTGGTTCATACATCGCAGGATTGTCCACTAAAACGCGGCGAACTTCTTCAAAAAATACACTTTTCAGATCTGAACTAAGGTTTACTTTTCTAACACCATACTGTACAGATTCACTGACTTCTTTATCTGGATTTCCCGAACCACCATGAAGTACAAACGGAATATCCAAGCGTTTATTTAATTCTTTTAAAAGAGGCATATTCAGTTCTGGTTTTTTATCTTTAGGGTATAAACCATGCGCCGTTCCAATAGCTACGGCTAACGTATCAATGCCAGTTCTCTGTACGAAATCTTCTGCTTGGTCAGGGTCAGTATATATGATGGTATCCGCCCCGCCTTCTGCTGAACCATTGTTCCCGATTGTTCCAAGTTCCGCTTCAACAGAAACACCGACTTTATGCGCAAGTTCAACCACTTGCTTAGTCAACGCAACGTTCTCTTCATAACTGGCTCTTGAAGCATCAATCATGACAGAAGTATAGCCATTTCTAATTGCCCGCATCACATCTTTGATTGTTCCACCGTGGTCCATATGAATAACGACCGGCACCTTACTTCTATGTGCGTATTCTCTAACTGTTGCAACAAAGTTATCACCGAGATACTCTATTTCATCCGGATGAATTTCTAAAATTACAGGAGCATTATTTGCCTCCACTTCCTCCATTATCGCCTTTAACATATCAAAACTACAGATATTAAATGCTGGTACTGCAAATTGATGCGCTTTTCCTACTGCTAAAAGATCTTTCATTGTATATAACATTATATCATCTCCTCTTTATTTTTTCGCTTGTTTAATGGGGTTTTTAATAGTCCGACAGAAATTGCTGTCACGACTGTGCCTGCTGCAATTGCTAGTAAGTAGATAAATAAATGGTTAATTACATTTGGAATGAACATTACCCAAATTCCACCGTGAGGCGCCATCGAAGTTACACCAGCTCCCATCGAAATTGCAGCAGCTGTTGCAGAACCTAACATCAAACTCGGGATAACCCGGAGCGGATCAGCAACTGCGAAAGGAATTGCTCCTTCAGTAATATAAGATGCACCTAACACCCAACAAGAATTCCCCGCTGTTTTTTCTTCTTTTGTAAATTTGTTTTTAAATAATAGTGTTGCGAGTGCTAATCCAAGTGGCGGAACCATTCCAGCCGCCATACAAGCCGCAATCGGCGCCGTTACACCTGCTGACATTAACCCAATTGAAAAGGTTGAAATAGATTTATTGATTGGACCTCCCATATCTGCTGCCATCATCACACCAATGAGTAGTCCAAATACGACGCCAGATGTCTCACCAAGCCCATTTAGCCAACCTGTGAGTGCATTTAAAACCCAAGCGATTGGTGTATCAATAATAAATACCATCGCCAAACCAACAATCGTAATCCCTAAAAGCGGTACAACAATCAACTGATAAATCGAAGCAAGTGATTTAGTGACATTGACTTTATTAGCAAAGAAATGTGCCACGTAACCAGCCAAAATACCACCAATCATACCGCCTAGAAATCCTGATCCACCAACAGTCGCCAGTGTCCCTGCCACAAGCCCGGGCGCAAATCCTGCTCGACCAGCCACAGAAACCGCTATCCCTGCTGCAAGGGCTGGAACCATTAAACCAAATGCAGTATCCCCACCAATTTTTGAAAATGCAGCTGCAAGTGCGTTATACGAATCAGAGTCAGGGTTTGAGGCATCAATTCCAAAAGCAAAACTAATAGCAATTAAAATCCCGCCAGCTATGACAAATGGCAACATATAGTTAACACCATTCATAAAGTGATTATATAAACTTGCTTTTGAAGGTTGTTCAGAGCTTACATCCGAACTTTTCGCCTCCAAACTGATTAATCCTTTACCTGAAACAGTTTCATCAATAACCACATCAGCCTCTTTAATTGCTCTGGAAGTGGATACTTTTTTAATTTTCTTTCCAGCAAACCTTGATGTATCGATTTCTTTATCTACTGCTAAAATGACATAATCAGCAGTGGCGATGTCTTCCTTCGTTAAAACATTTTCAACCTTAGCTCCTTGTGTCTCGATTTTCACTTCGTAACCAAGCGCTTCTGCCGTTATAGTTAATTTCTCGGCAGACATATACGTATGCGCAATACCAGTGGGACAAGCAGTAACACCAACTATTTTCATGTGAAACGCCTCCTTAGTTCGATAAAATTGTTATAATTTCCGTTTTGTTTTTGGAATTTTTTAATTTTTCACGAAATTCTTTGTTCATTAACTTCCTCGACAGTTCACTTAGGATTTGCAAGTGAACATCTGTGGCTTTTTTCGGAACGCCAATAAGAAAACTACATTCAATCGATGAATTATCTAATCCAAAATAATCATATATAATGCCAGAATGAACAAAAACAATCAATGGTTCTTTTACATATTTACTTTTTGCATGAGGGATGCCAAAACCATCTTCAATTCCAGTGGAAGTTTCTTCTTCTCGTTTATATAAGTCACGTATAAATTTTTTTGGATTTGTTATAGACCCTTCTTCACCTAGTACTTCTGCTACTTTTTCAAATAATAATTGTTTTGTTTGAATACGATTATCAAAAATAATTCGGTCTTCATTAATTAAATTCGATATATTCATAATCCACATCCTCTCTCAACAAAGTAAGCGCTTCACTTGTTGATTACACTATATCACGATGAACGACTTCATTCAATATTATGGGTGTATTATGCAAAAAGTTCATTTTTAGGGCTATTTTGGTTGTTTATATGAACGAAATCAATCATTTTTATCCAAAAAAATTGTCCGCAAGCTTGCTCCCGCGGACAATTTTTCATTATTTGCAAGCTTCGACACCTTTTTCCAAAATCTCCATTTGTAGCAAGGTTTCTTCATCTGTCACTTGTTTAGGTTTACCGTTGACAATCGCGTCATACAAACCATCATAAACGCGGCCGTAGTCACCAACCTCAGAGATTACTTTTTCCTCGTGCCAAACTCCGGCATCATCGACATACGTAAGCGTTCCGTAATGTTCTGGTAAGTCAATCCCGAAATCCGGATTGCTTGGCATGTAAAATAGTTTTAAATGTTCTTCTTGGCGGTCTTTTGTTTCTTTTGTAAACATGCCTTTTTTACCGTAAAGAACAAAGCTTGGACGAGCTTTTATGCGGAAGTAGCTTGATTTTACAGAAACTTTTGTTACGCCATAATATAAATCAAGGTCGAAATAATCGTTCATTCGTCCTTCGCCGAGCAGTTGGCGCACATCGTAATGGATGTTGTCCGGTTTACCGAAATAAGATAGTACTTGGTCGATTGTATGGCAACCGTGACCATATAGATAGCTATCGTAGAATTTAAATTCATGGACGGATTCTGGGATTTCTGGACGGAAATAGTCATAGTGCATTTCTACTTCCAAAAGTTCTCCCAATTTTCCACTTTCAATTACTTTTTGTGCTGTAAGAAAATCGGAATCGAAACGACGATTTTGGTAGCATTGTACTAGTAAACCACGTTCTTTAGCAAGCTCAAAAATTTCTTTAGCTTCGGCGTATGTCATCATAAATGGTTTTTCAACAAGCACATTTTTGCCGTTTTCTAACACCATTTTGGCATAGTCGAAATGCGAACTTTGTGTTGTAGAGATGGTAATTAATTGGATTTCTGGGTCTTTTAACAGCTCGTCTAAGTCGGTTGTATAGTGAACCCCTTCAATTTTGTCCCATGTGGCTGTTTTGGGATTTCGATTATAAATCGTCTTCACTTCAATATTATCCCGCTCTAAAATAAACGGTAAATGATATCTATTCGTGCTTTTTCCGTTTCCGATAAAACCCATTTTCAACATACTATTTCCTCCTTATTTTAACAAACTAACAAATTTAGCTTAAACGCTGCTAATTTATCAGTGTATATATCTCAGTTGTTACCCATCCATAGTACTACACTAACGCGCTATTTAGCCAATAAAAAACTTGCTAAAACGTCTGTTTAAGGCGTCTTAACAAGTTTTTATTTTCTATTAATCACATCACTATGGTGTATGGGTTCTTATTGTGCTTTTACAAATTCTGCTGATTTGTCGCCAGCTTGACGTCCGAAAATAATGATTTCAGCGACAGAGTTTCCGCCAATACGGTTTTCCCCGTGCAAGCCACCAGTTACTTCTCCCGCAGCAAATAGGCCTGTGATTGGTTTACCGTCTTTGTCTAAAACTTCTGTATTTGTATTGATTTTTACGCCACCCATTGTGTAATGAATTCCTGGTCCGATTTTGATTGCGTAATATGGTGCTTTAGATAAATCATTATCCATTGCTGTTGTTCTACCGAATGCTTCGTCTTTTTTGTTTTTCACACTTGCATTCCAAGTATCTAATGTTTTCGTTAGCTCTTCTTTTGGTACATTGATTTTGCCGGCTAATTCATCAATTGTTTTACCTTCTTCCACAAAGCCCATTTCTTCGTATTGCGCGATTGCTTTGACGCGGTCTTTCACGCCTGCATCGAAAATAAGGTAAGCGGATTTTTCTGGTAGTTTGTTGATAGAAGCTGTTACGTTATCGCGTGTGTCTAATTCGTTTCCAAAACGTTTTCCTTCTTGAGAAACTAAAATCGCACCTTCACCACGAACGGCTTCACCGATAAGGTAAGATTTATCTTGTTGAACAGTTGGGTGAACTTGGATTTGATCCATGTCTACTGTAGTTCCACCAAGTTTTTCGATCATTTTAATACCGTCGCCAGTACTTCCTTCTTGGTTCGTTGTTACATATCCTTTTAAGTCTGGACGTTCTTTTTCAATCATATCTTTATTAGCTCCGTAGCCGCCAGTTGTTACAACTACAGCGTTAGAACTAATTGTTTTTTCGTCTTTGTTGTTTAATTTTACTTTAACACCAGTTACTTTTCCGTCTTTTTGTGTAATTTCTTTTACGTCTGCGTTAACGAAAACTGGAATTTTTTGTTCTTGAACATTTTTTAGTAAACCGTCTACTAAGTATTTACCAACAGCCGAGCCATCTTCAGGACGGTGCGTACGTTTTTCGCTCATTCCGCCTGTGATAGTTAAGTTGTTTAATTTAATGTCCATGGAATCCAACCAGTCAATGGCGCTGGCGGAATTGTCTACGAAAAAACGAAGCATTGCTTTATCGTTTGTTCCGTGACCACCTTTTAATGTTTCTTCGTAAAATTTATCGTTGCTATCATTAATTCCTTGTTCTTTTTGGAATTTAGTTTCAGATGCATTCATACCAGATGAGGCTTTCATTGTGTTTCCGCCTGCAAGTGGCATTTTTTCAAGGATTACTGGGTTCATACCTTTCGCTTTTGCTTCTAGTGCTGCGGACATTCCTGCGCCACCTGCACCAACAATAACGATATCGTATTTATCTTTTAATTCGGATGGATCTGTGTAACTAGTTTTTGATGCTCCCGATGTAACTTCTGTTTTTTCTTTTTCTTTTGTTTTCTCCGTGTCACTTTTGCTTGTGTTATTGCTGCCACAACCTGCGATAATTAATGCAAGCGATAGTAGCATGATGAAAGTTGTAGCTAACCTTTTTTTCATTTTCGTACCTCCACTTTTTTGAAAAATTTCCCCTAGACCAATAGTTTGTGATTATATTAACATATTATATCACTAATTGAGATATCTTTACAGGTCATCAGGCAAATTTTCCAAAATAAGAAAAAAAGCAATTTACAGATTTTTTTACAATGATGTAAATGTTTTCTATAACTACTCCTCATTATTTCCACAAAGTGATATAATAGCAACATCAAATATTAAAGGAGCATCGCCATATGACGATAAAAAAGTACGAACCACTTAACCTCTATACCAATTTCAAAAAATCTGCTGAACGCTATCCAGAAATGCCCATCCATTTTGATGAAGAGCTTGTTACTTTTCCTGAATTAGGCCTTCACACTACTTACAAAAAATGCGAAGAGGCTATTATCCAAAAAGCAGCTCACCTACATAAATTCGGTGTTCGCAAAGAAGAAAAAGTAATCGTATATAAATCTGCCAAATTCGATTCTTATATTTTAGCAGTTGCGATTTCTTATATTGGTGCCGTGCCAATCATGGTTTCGCCGCATCTTCCAGCGTCTACTATTGATATTTTTGTTAATCGCCTTGACCAACCTTGGTTACTTTTTGATTCTGAGACTTCTGAGAAAAGCCATCAATTAAACAATTTGCCAGACAGTAGATTGATCAATGCTGAACAATTGTTTAAAGCACCACTAGACGGCTACACATGCGAACAAGAAGAATTACCAAAAGATATGATTGCTTATATGACTCACACTTCTGGAACAACTGGTGTGCCAAAATTAATTGCTCACTCTGCGAATTCGATGGGTTGGAGAACGAAATACCAACGACGTATTCTTAATTTCATCAAACCAAGAGGACTTGTAGCTTTCCACATCTCACCAGTACATTCTCGTTTTAACATTGGTGTTTCGTCCTTGATGTCGCTTGGTTTCCCACTTCTGCCAATTGCCAACCCGTCTAAAGCAAATGTCGAAAAAGTGCTACGCGAATACAAACCGTATGTACTCGAAACGCATCCAAATCATTTTGTTCAATGGGCATCGCTTGCTCGTGAAAAACCAGACGTTTTCCAAAGTATCAAATTTTATCATTCTACTTTTGATGCGATTAATAAAGAAACAATGGCGGTTTTCCTTCGTACTTCCGAATATAAAAAACCAATTTTCTTACAAATTTATGGACAAAGTGAATGTGGTCCGATGATTTTACGTGGTCATACGCTTCAATCCATTGAAACGCTAAATGCGCGCGATATGGGGATTGGCGTTCCTGGTTTAACAGAAGTTCGGATTGTTGACCAAGATGGTAATCCTGTTCCAGCTGGGGTTAGTGGTAATATTCAAATGCTTTCCAAAGGTCGCGCGCTTACTTATTACAAAGAAGAAGCTCGTTTTGAAGAGAATGTGTACGGACCTTGGTGGGATAGCGGCGATTATGGTATGAAAGATGAACAAGGCCGGTTATTCTTGCAAGATCGTCAAGTCGATTTAGTAGAGACTATTGACAGCACACTTGCAATTGAAGATAAACTGCTTGATACGCTGACTTTCTTAGATGAAGTTGTTATCATCCGCGGTGAAAACGGTAGCCCGCAACCAATTATCGCAGTTCATAATGACGGCGAAATGAACTGGGACGCATGGTGGAAAGCTGTTTCTGACTTGCCACATATGAACGAACCAATGGTGATGAAATATGATGAAATCCCTCGTACTGCAACAATGAAAGTACAACGTTTGCAGATGGAACGAGAATTGAAAAAATAAGTTTCAAAAAAGCAGCTGCATTATGCAGCTACTTTTTTCTTTATTTTCTTCTAAGTGTAAGTAATGCTAAACTCGTAAGAAATGTTCCAATAAAGATTGGAAAAAGCACATGGTCATCTCCTGTTGCTGGTAGTACGATGTGGTTTATAGTATCTATATCACTCGTATTAGGAGCTCCCTCTGTACTATTTTCAGAGTTACCTCCGCCTTCATCGGTTCCTCCATCGTCCCCACCAGAAGCTGCATCTTTACTAAACTGGGCATACAAGGTTATATCTTTCGCTGGCATTTGATTGTTTGTGAAGTCCCATTTTGTTCCACCAGATTTGGCATCATACCAACCTTTAAATGTATAACCCTCTTTAGTTGGCGCTGGTGGTTCTTCCAGTAAACCTTGATAGTCTACCGTTTGAGTAGAAATGACGCCATCTACATCAAAAGTTGCGGTATAACTATTAATACTAAACTGAGCATATAAAGTTATATCATTTGCTGGCATCGTATCGGCTGTAAAATCCCATTTTGTTCCACCTGTTTCAGCATCATACCACCCGTTAAATGTATAACCCTCTTTGACTGGGGTTGGTGGTTCTTGTAAAAGTGTCCCTGTTTCGACATTTTCCGTTGTTTCTTGCCCGTCAATATTGAAAGTTGCTTTAAAATATTGCACCAATGGTTGTTCTACAGTCCCACTGAAATTACCAGTTGCATTCCCAACCGTATCACGTTCAATAAAGGTATAGCTGACTTTTGGAATATAAGTAGGCAAATTCCATGTAACCGATTCATTCGCATACACACCATTATCACTAATTGTATCTGGATCAATCGTTTGTTCCGCAATGTTTTTTATTAAATTAGGAATAGTTATGGTGCTTTCGAAACTTATCGGTTCGTTTACGATTAATTGATTAGTCATTTGAATAATTGTTAATTTCGTTAAACTGTTTAAAGGTCTAATATTACTAATTTTATTTTGACTTATATCGAGCCAATCTAGATTTATTAAACTCGAAAGACCAGTTACATCACTAATTTGATTGTTTGATACGTATAATGTTTGTACATTGGTTAAGCCAGCGAGTGGAGTAGTATCCACAATTTGGTTCGCTGATAAATCAAGCAAGAAAAGGTTATTTAAAGCACTTATCCCCTGAAGATTGTCAATTTGGTTTTCATTTGCATATAGAACGCCTAAATTGCTTAGTGCTTGTAGCTCATCTAGATTTGTAAGCTTATTTTTACTAACATTTAAGGAGCGGAGTTGGTGTAAATTATTTACTCCACTAAGGTTCTCCAATTGATTATCATATAAGCCTAAACCCTTTAGATTTGTTAAACCGCTCAGTGGCGTGATGTCAGTAATTTGCGCGTCGTTAATATCTAGAGCTTGTAAGTTTTTCAAGTTACTAAGTGCGCTAATGTCGCTAATCGGATTTCCACTTAGCTGAAGCATGGTCAAGTTAGTTAATCCCTTAAGTGGCGAAATATCACTTACTTGATTACCTGATAAAATTAAAGTTCCTAAATTGGTCAAATAGTTCATACCTTCTAGGGAGCTAATACCTTTAGATGTAAGGGTTAATGAATTAATAGTATCTAAATCTGTTTGAGTGACAACCTCTGCTGTACTCGACTTTCCGAGTGTAGTTTGAATTTCTGTCGCTAAAGCATTATCGGGAAAAATCTGGCTGATTGCAGCTGGTGGTGCAGCGGCTGCGTGTGCGTCTATTTTTATAAATACATTCGTCCCAATAACAATCGACAACGCCAAAACAACGTACAAAAACAGTCTCCCTTTGGATTTCATCTTGCTCCCCCTGACAAAAAGTTTAATAGTATCTTGTTCCCATTTTCTTATCACCAGAAACATAAAAAACAGCTTGAGGCCCCCCTCAAGCTGTTTTCATTTCATTTGGTAAATCATTCCGATTGAAGCTGGTGCTGATTCCCGAAAACCAAATTGTTTGTATAAATCATCTGCTGGTACATCGGCAAGTAATGTAACACAAGCAGTTTTATCTAAATTCGAATCAATATATTTTTTAATATGGGTCATAATTAATTTTCCATAACCATTACCTTGAAATTCCGGAAGTACTGCTATATCAGAAACGATAAACATAATTCCATCACCAACGAGCCGCCCCATTCCAATAAGTGCACCGTTTCCCGTCGACCGTAGACCCACAAAATACACACTCTTCAACAGAGCCTGACGTGATACTTCAATAGATCGAAAACTAAGGCCAGCATCTACTCGAAGTTTAACAAATTCCTCCGCATTTGGTAAATCAGTTGTAATAATATAATCCATTTTCAATCTCCTATCAAAAAAATCTCTTTGAACCAATTGTCGCCCAAAGAGTTTCAATTTCTATTTTATTCCGCAATTTTAACAGGAAGTCCCGCATCTTGGAATTTTTTATATAATGCTTTATTTATCTTATTATCTGTAATTAGTAAATCAATGTTTTCTGCTGACGTGATACTTGCGGTCGAGATTACGCCCATTTTTGTGTGATCTAGAAGTGCAATCAATTTGTTAGTACGTTTTGCAAGAAGTCGTTTTAGTTCGGTTTCATAAATGTTGAAATCGGTTAAGCCTTCTTCCATTGTAAAACCTTTTGCTGACATAAAACATAAATCAGCGTGAATATTTTCAATTAAATTTGCGCCAAGAATTCCTTCCAGTGTGAAAGAGTTCGTTGTTACAATCCCGCCTGTTAAAATAACGCTAATATTCGGGTTGTCTTTTAGTTCGATTGCCGTATAAAGTCCGCTTGTAATAACAGTCAGTCTTGAAAAACCATGTAACTCTTTTGCAAGCGCCAGTGCAGTCGAGCTGGCATCTAGGATAATTGTTTGATTGTTTTTTACTAAAGTTGCCGCTTCTTTCGCAATCGCTTCTTTTTCTTCGATGTTGCGAATAATCCGGTCATTAAAATTAGTAAATTTCTCTTCGCTCTTTAAAAGTACCGCACCCCCGTGTACTTTTTTAATCATCCCGCTTTCTTCTAATGCAGATAAATCATTTCGGATGGTGCTAATCGAGACATCCAAGATACGACTTAATTCTGGTACAGTTATTTTGTTATTTTGGTCTAGTAGATGAATTATTTTGTTTTGTCTTTCAAATGGAAACATCTGCTCGCCCTCCTTTTACCTATCAATGATTTCTTTATGTATATACATATTACCCAAAAAAATAACAAAACACAAATATATTTTACAAAACACAACAAAAGATAACACTTTACAATAAAAAACAAGTATGTTAGGATTTAAATAGCAACTAAACACAATTAAAAACAGAAAGGAGCAACCAAATGATAAGTATTGTTTTAGTATCTCACAGTCAAAAAATCACAGAAGGCCTCCAAGAAATGATTGTTGAAATGGTTGGAGATACGGTACATATTATTTCTTCTGGCGGAACTGGCGACGGGCGTCTTGGCACAAATGCAATCATGATAGCTGATAACATCGCAACCTGCACTAATTCAGAACATATATATATTTTTTGCGACATTGGAAGCGCTATCTTAAGTGCCGAAACAGCACTCGAATTATTAGACACTGACCTCCTTGAAAAAACAACCATCATCGATGCCCCACTTGTTGAAGGCGCATTTACTGCTGCTGTTCAATCTCTCGTTAATCCATCCAAAGAAGCTATCCTACAAGAACTCACAAACGTGCATTAAAAAAGTAATAAAACGCAATTTTGTAACTGGGAACTATGTAAATTAATTTTTACATGACAATACTATTTTCGAAAGGAGTTTATTATGAAATTCTTTAGAGGAATGATTGGTTTTTGTATCGCAGGTATGATTGTTATGAGTGTTTGGACTCCACTTGCCGAGAATTATGGTATTTTTGGAGGTTATCTGGCAGCTTTCATTATTATCGGCCCAATGTGGTTTATGAATCACTATGTTGGTTTAATCGAAAATGATGAAGACGCAGCGTTTGTTGATATGGCTGTCGGAATTGGGATTTGCGGAATTATGCGTGATGTCTTTATGCAAGGTGGCGGCGAGTTAGTAAGTTCGCTTCCAACGATTGGTCTTGTTGCGATTGGAGCAGTTCTAGCTGGAATCGTGGCAGCAGCAATTGAAAAAGATATGGCAAAAAAACAAGAAGCAAAACAAGAAAAAACAGAACCTGGCATGAATATGAAAGAAGAAGAGCGTTTAAACGAAAATCAATTAGTCTAAAAAGGAGTGTAAATAATGAGCATTGGTATTGCATTAGCAACGATTGCAGGTGGCTTTTTATTCCCTTTTGCTATTCGAATGATGTGGGGAAAAATGGTTGATGAATGGGGCGCTATCGGAGGTTGGATGGCAGCAGCATTTATCGTTGGTACAGTTTGGACAATTAATCATGGTATTCCAAAATCAATGATCTATCAATCTGGAACAGTTTGGGTAGATATGGCGGTTGCAGCTGGTATTGGTGTATTCACAGCTTCCCTTTTAACAGGCGGTAAATTTTCTAAATCGATAGTCAATTTGGCAGCAGCTGTAGTTGGCGGCGTGCTTGGCGGATTTTTACTATCACTATTCTTATAAAAATATGAAGGAGGAAGAAAAATGAGACGTTTAGTGAATGATGGGTATGAAGCAGTAGAAGAAATGTTAGCTGGTTATGTTGCGGCACAAGGGAAATACGTAGATTTTGCAGAAAATGATAAGCGAGTAATCGTAAGCAAACAAATGAGCGAAGAACCCCGTGTGCGGATTATTGTTGGTGGCGGTTCTGGTCATGAACCACTTTTCCTTGGTTATGTTGGGAAAGATTTCGCGGATGCGGCGGTAGTTGGGAACATTAATACTTCCCCTTCTCCAGAACCTTGTTATAACGCGGTAAAAGCCGTTGATAGCGGTAAAGGTTGTCTATATATGTACGGAAATTATGCTGGCGATGTGATGAACTTCGATATGGGCGCTGAAATGGCTGCGGACGACGGTATTCGCGTTGAAACAGTGCTTGTAACAGATGATATTTACTCTGCTGAAAATGTAGAAGATCGTCGTGGTGTGGCTGGTGACTTAATTGTATTTAAAGCAGCGGCATCTGCAGCAGCAAAAGGACTTGATTTAGATGCGGTGAAACAAGCTGCTGAAAAAGCAAATGCTAATACGTTCTCGATGGGCGTTGCGCTTTCTTCTTCTACTCTTCCTGTAACTGGTAAAGCTATTTTCGAAATGAAAGAAGGCGAAATGGAAGTTGGTATGGGGATTCACGGTGAACCAGGAATCAAACGTACTTCCATCGAACCAGCTGATAAAGTAGTTGACCAAATTATGGGCTATCTTATAGAAGAAATGAAATTAACTGCGGATGAAGAAGTACATGTACTTATTAATGGACTTGGCGGTTTACCAGTGATGGATCAATATATTTGTTATCGCCGCGTCGATGAAATTTTGAAAGAAAAAGGCGTGCATATTCATAACCCACTTGTTGGGAACTACGCGACTTCGATGGATATGATTGGTATGTCGATTACACTAGTTCGTTTAGACGATGAACTGAAAGACCTTTTAGATACACCGTGCGACACACCATATTTCAAAGTGGACTAAATTACTACTGGAGGAATAAAAATGAGCGAATTAGTTATGGATAGCGCTTTTTTCGGCCACGTTTTACAGGACATGGGAGCGCTAATTGAAAAAGAACGTGATTACTTAACCGGACTGGACTCGGATATTGGAGACGGCGACCACGGAATCAATCTTAGTATTGGCTTTCGTGAAGTGAACAAACAATTAGACGAATTACTCACTGCTTCTCCCGATATTGCAACGTTGCTTAAAAAATCCGGAATGATTCTCCTTGGAAAAGTTGGCGGCGCATCTGGCCCACTTTACGGCAGTTTCTTTATGAAATGTGGCGCTGATGTTCCTGGGAAAACGGAGGTTAACTTCGACGAGCTTTGCGGCATGATTATAAATGGGGCCGCTGCGGTTCAACATCGCGGAAAAGCCGAACTTGGTGATAAAACGATGATGGACGCCTTCTTGCCTGGCGTGGAAGTGCTTCAAAATCGAGATGCAAATGCAGATCCAATCGAAACTTTTTCCGCATTTGTAGATGCTATGCATGCTGGCGCTCAGTCCACTATCCCACTTATTGCTAAGAAAGGTCGCGCACTAAGACTTGGCGAACGAGCAATCGGTCATCTTGATCCTGGCTCTGAATCGTCTTGGATGTTAATGAATGTCATTTTAGAAAATTTAAAAAAGGCGGTCTGATTTATGCGTAAACCCTTAGTTGGAATTAATATGAAAAACTATATTAACACTCGGGCTCAGACATCTGAATGGTTAGAAGCGACTATCCCTCTTCTTGAAAATTTTTCTGATGTGGATACGTTTATCTTTCCTTCTATGGGCACACTCGAAACGACCGCCAACCTTTTAGCGGGGACATCATTTGGCTTTGGTCCACAAAATATGGCGCCGGAGAAATCCGGCCCGCTAACTGGTGAATTTTCGGTGGAATCTATCATTGACTTAAACGCGAACTATGTCGAAATTGGTCACGCAGAACGCAAAAACCTTTTTCACGAGAAAACTAGCGAGATAGCGAAAAAAATTAAACTAGCGCTGGACGAAGAAATCACTCCTGTCGTATGCGTTGGGGAAAGCCTTCGCGCGAATGATACAAACGAGTTGAAAAGCGCCCTTCACAAACAAATCGAAGCGCTGTTTAACACCATTCAAGTAGCACAATTTAAAAATGTTGTTCTGGCTTATGAACCAGAATGGGCAATTGGTAAGGCAAATTCCGCTGACACCAGTTACATCGAAAGCGCTCATCAAGCTTTGCGAGAAATTATTCGCGAACTAGGCGGCGATGAAACGCTCGTAAGAATTATTTACGGTGGCTCGGTCAGCAAGGAAAACGCCGCAGAAATTGTCCGTCAAAAAAATGTCGATGGTTTATTCGTCGGAAGATTTGGCCATAAACCGCAAAATTTTGCCGACATTGTTTCTATTGTTAGCAAAACGAAAGGATGAGTTAGTATGAAAATCGCAATTGGTTGTGACGAAATGGGTTACGAATTAAAACAAACCCTGATCGCACGTTTAAAGGAGAAAAATATCGAGTTTACTGATTTCGGCAGTTTTGAAGATGAAAAGGTACTTTATCCAAGCATTGCCGAAAAAGTAGCGCTAGAAGTAAAAAATAACGATTTTGACCGGGGGATTCTCATTTGCGGTACAGGTATTGGAATGGCCATTACAGCAAACAAAATTCACGGCATTCGCGCAGCACAAATTCATGATTCGTATTCAGCAGAACGTGCAAGAAAAAGTAACGATGCACATATTATGACCATGGGCGCCCTAGTTATCGGGCCATCCCTTGCCGTATCTCTACTTGATACATGGCTGGATAGCGACTTTTCGGGCGGACGCTCCCAAGCAAAAGTAGATTTAATGGAAGAAATCGACCAAAAAAATAGATAAAAAATTTATTGGAGGTAATGAAAAATGACTTTTAAAGGTTTTGATAAAGATTTTAACATTACAGACAAAGTAGCCGTGGTAACTGGGGCAGCAAGCGGGATTGGTAAAGCAATGGCAGAACTTTTTTCCGAAAAAGGAGCTTATGTTGTCTTGCTTGATATTAAAGAAGATGTAAAAGATGTCGCAGCAAAAATCAACCCATCAAGAACGCTCGCACTCCAAGTCGATATTACTAAGAAAGAAAACATCGAAAAAGTCGTTGCCGAAATCAAAAAAGTCTATCCAAAAATCGATATTTTGGCCAATTCAGCTGGTGTCGCACTTCTCGAAAAAGCAGAAGATTTACCAGAAGAATACTGGGATAAAACAATGGAACTGAACTTAAAAGGTTCGTTCCTAATGGCGCAAATTATCGGTCGCGAAATGATTGCAACTGGCGGCGGAAAAATCGTTAATATGGCCTCTCAAGCTTCTGTCATCGCACTTGATAAACACGTTGCTTACTGCGCTAGTAAAGCAGCGATTGTTTCTATGACGCAAGTGCTAGCAATGGAATGGGCGCCTTACAACATTAATGTCAATGCGATTTCCCCAACCGTTATCTTGACGGAACTAGGCAAAAAAGCTTGGGCAGGTCAAGTCGGCGAAGACATGAAAAAATTAATTCCAGCTGGTAGATTTGGTTATCCAGAAGAAGTTGCCGCATGCGCCCTCTTTTTAGTAAGTGACGCAGCGAGCCTAATAACTGGGGAAAACCTTATTATCGACGGCGGTTATACGATTAAATAAAGTATTCAGCTTTAAAGTTCAGCTGAGAGAATGGAGCGAGTAAATAATGAAATTTTTCTTGGACACAGCAAGCGTATCGGAAATAAAACGAATTAGCGAACTTGGTTTAGTGGACGGTGTAACAACCAACCCAACCATCATCGCAAAAGAAGGTCGACCATTTGAAGAAGTAATCAAAGAAATTTGTTCTATCGTAGACGGCCCAGTTAGCGCAGAAGTTATCGGCCTCGAAGCAGACAAAATGGTAGAAGAAGCTCGAATTCTAGCAAAATGGGCGCCAAATGTAGTAGTAAAAATTCCTATGACGGAAGAAGGTTTAAAAGCAGTCCATACCCTCACAGCTGAAGGCATTAAAACAAATGTTACGCTTATTTTCACTGTTTCCCAAGGATTAATGGCTGCAAAAGCTGGCGCGACTTATATTAGCCCGTTCTTAGGAAGACTAGATGATATTGGTACAGACGGAATGATTTTAATTAAAAACTTGAAAAAAGTGCTTGATAATTATGGTCTAAAAGCAGAAATCATTTCAGCAAGTATCCGCCATATCGGGCATTTAGAAGAAGCCGCTGAAGCCGGAGCACATATCGCGACTATCCCAGGAAGCCTTTTCCCGAAACTTTGGTCTCATCCTTTGACTGATAAAGGTATTGAAGGATTTTTAAAAGATTGGGAAGCGTTCAGTCAGAAAGAAGGCAATTAATATGAGCAGAATTGATGAACAAATGGTTAACTCGATTCGCGTATTATCAATGGATATGATTGAAAAAGCGAACTCCGGACATCCCGGTTTGCCGATGGGAGCCGCACCAATGGCTTTCTCGCTTTGGAAAAATCATTTAAAATTCAACCCAGAACACCCAACTTGGTTTAACCGCGATCGCTTCGTCTTGTCAGCGGGTCACGGTTCGGCAATGCTTTATAGTTTGCTACATCTATTTGGTTATGATTTACCAATGAGCGAGCTGAAAAACTTCCGCCAAACTGGCAGTAAAACGCCCGGTCATCCTGAATTTGGTCATACGGTTGGTGTCGATGCAACTACCGGTCCACTTGGTCAAGGTTTCGCAATGGGAGTTGGGATGGCAATGGCCGAGGCTCACCTTGGCGCCAAATTTAACCAACCAGAATTCCCGGTTGTTGATCATAATACCTATGTGCTATGCGGTGACGGCTGTTTGATGGAAGGCATTTCCTACGAAGCCGCGTCCCTTGCCGGCCATTTAAAACTGGGAAAATTAGTTGTTTTATATGATTCAAACGATATTTCACTGGATGGCGATTTAAACGAGTCTTTTTCAGAAGACATCGAGCTTAGATTCCGAGCTGCTGGTTGGCAAACGCTACGTGTGGACGACGGAAACGACTTAGATGCGCTTGATGCAGCAATCCATCTTGCAAAAACCGAGAAATCCCGCCCAACTTTAATCGAAGTGAAAACGGTCATCGGTTACGGTAGCCCTGGAAAAGCCGGAAAATCAGCGGCACACGGCTCCCCACTTGGCGAAAAAGAACTCAAACTAGCAAAAGAAGCTTACGATTGGCAAATGCCACCTTTTGAATTACCAAAAACTGTCGAAAATCAAAAAGAATTTTATCATTCTAAAGGTCGCGCGAGTGAAAGCAGCTGGCTCCGGACATTCAATGCTTACAAACAAAAATATCCAGCCTTGGCAGAAAGTTTGCAACAATTAATGGATGATAATTTGGATACGGATTGGGATGCAGAACTTCCTGTCTTCGATGAAAATGCGGACAAACCTGTTGCAACTCGTGAAGTATCAGGAATTGTTCTACAAGAATTGGAGAAAAAACTGCCTAACTTATTTGGTGGTGCGGCTGATTTAGCTTCCTCCAATAAAACCCATTTAAAAGCTAGCGAACGATTTGCTCCAAGTAACTATGCGGCCAAAAACATCTCATTCGGCGTCCGTGAGTTCGCAATGGGAGCAGCAGTCAACGGAATGACGCTTCACGGCGGAGTTCAAGCTTTCGGCGCGACCTTCTTCGTATTCTCAGATTATCTACGTTCCGCGATTCGTTCAGCAGCCTTAATGGGCATTCCATCCACCTTCATTATGACCCATGATTCTATCGCGGTCGGTGAAGACGGTCCAACGCACGAACCAATCGAGCATCTCGCTTCCTTCCGCGCCATGCCAGGACTTCACGTCATCCGACCAGCTGACGGCAACGAAACCGTAGAAGCATACCGCTATGCCTTTACTCAAAAAGAACAACCAACCATGCTCGTTCTTAGCCGCCAAAACCTGCCAATTTTACCAAACAGCGCAGCAAAAGCGAAAACCGGACTTGCAAAAGGCGCTTACATCTTAGCCGATTCCCCGCTTGATAAACTAGATATTATCTTACTCGCTTCTGGATCCGAAGTACACCTAATGACAGCTGTCAGAGATAATCTCGCTAAAAAAGGCTTCGGCGCACGCGTAGTCAGCATGCCAAGCTTTGATTTATTCGACAAACAAAGCCCCGAATATAAAGAGTCCATTTTACCAAAAGCAGTGAAAAAACGCTTCGCCGCAGAAATGGGCGCATCATACGGCTGGCACAAATACCTCGGCGACACAGGCGAAATCCTCGCGATTGATTCATTTGGTATGTCAGGCCCGGGAGACGAGCTAGCAGAGCGATTTGGATTTACTGTGGAGAATTTGACGGAGCTTGCATTGAAGCAGTTGTAGGTATGGAATAAACTTTTTAACAGTAACCAATCAAGTAACTTGGCATAAAAAAACAGGAATCCTCTTCTTTCTAAATAGAGAATTCCTGTTTTCATTTGATTAGAAATCAATTTTCCACTTTACTCAGCGCCATTAAGTTTAGATAAATCTGCAAGTAACGGTTTCCCATCTACGTCCAAAAGCGGCGACATCCCACCCGCATAACCAGACAAATGGTAAACATATTGCACACCGGTTTCTTTATCAACCCAAATTTCCATAATGTTGAGTTTCCCTTGTGTATAAATTTTTTCAAATCTTTCTTCCATTTTTTCCGCCTCCTGTTTTAAGGTTGCACGCTTTATTCCACCCTAAATCAATTTAATTTCCGAATCAAAATATTGCTCAATAAAATGTACTTTCTCTCTAATTTCCTCTATGGTGAAATTCTCATTCGGGGCTGCGACTACCCATTTATCTTCCACATCATCATTTCGGGTAATCACCGCAATTAAATCTCCTTGAAACGTATCAATTGGCTCAGAAATCTTTCTCGATAAAACATACACATCCTGTTCTTCCCCGTCACCACCAATGACGCCTTCCACAAACCCATAATTCAGCGGATAGACATTGCCGAATTTGTCGGTATAACCTATAGGGCGATCTATGGTTACTTTTAGGGTATGTTTTTTTGTTTTAGAAAGTTGAGTTTTTTGGATTGATTGTTTTGAAGTCATATGCCATCCTCCTGTTTAATATCTTTCATTTCAAAAATCCAGAATGAAATATCTTTGAAGTTGCTATATATCTAGTTTTCCTTTTAAGCAAAATATATCTTCTATTAATAATAAAGATGCTGTGTGTTTATGTAAGTATTCCAAGTACAAAATCCCAAACTTGTAAAATGGTTGCAATTGTTGCAACGATTGTTAGCCCAAATATTATTCTGTTTCTCTTCTTTTCTTCATCAAAAGACTCGTATTTCAGCAAATCATCTGAAGCCGTATATATAAGTTTTTCATATCCTTCTAAACGATTATACATCTGATCAACTACATCAGAAAAATCAATTAAACCAAAATATAAATACTGACATTTCTTTTTAGATAAACTAGACAAAGCTTTTTTCATTTGTGCATCATTAGTTTTAATATGATAGAAAATCTTAGGCGATACAGCGGGTTGAAGAATTTTAAAAGTTCTTTGAATCTCATTTATTTTTAATGCATGCTTTCCGATTTCAGCTGTTCTACCTATCTTCTTTTGGAGACTACTAAGAATACCCATAGTTGATGAAATTAATTCATCCAACCATTCTATAGTTAATTTTTCCGCATCTTGTTTTAAAACTAAATATTTATAAATGCTTTCTACCATTTCTTCTATAACATCTAAAACTTCTATTGTTGTCCCATCATCAAAACTTTTTTCAGAAATTTCATCTTCTATTCCCCAGAATTTTTCTAACTCTTTCATTCTAGTTTCCAACTTTTTTGTTTCTCGTAAATATTTTTGACTTTTATCATTATCATGCCAGCTTAATAACTCTGCTATTCTTTTAATTTCTTTTAATCTATGTAAAGCCAGCCTGCTTTGTTGCATATATTTGAAAATTTCTTCAAGAAGAACCTCTTCATAATACTCTACAAACGAGTATTTACCATTCACTTTAAAGTATCCTGTTTTAACCAACTTAAAGCCTCCTTCTATAAATTTAAATTTTTAATATCAACAGTTTCTGGCATTCACTTAATTGTAGGCAATTCCTTTTTCAAAGAGCACATAGAATTTACACCTAATTCCATAGACTAAGAAACTATTTCCCCAATAAATAATCTAACTCTTCATCTGTCCATTGTTGATGAATCAATCCCTTTATCTCATCAGATAATCGTAAAACCTCTTTCCATTCTGGCGTTGTTCTCAATGCTTTTACATTCCACAGAATTCCTCCATCAAGTTCAAAAAGTTTAGTTTGCAGCTGCTTGCTTAGTAAAGAAAGCTCTCTATCAATTATGTCATTATCCACCAACAATTCCCTAGTATATGGACTCAAAGCAGCTGGATAATCAATTGCTAACTCTTCAAATATTTCATATTCAATTTCTTCGTCGGATAAATTAATTGTATGCATTCCTAACATACATAGCGAAGAAAGGTAATATTCAAAAGACTGTTCTGTTGTTAATTTTTTCAATTGTTTCACCTCATTTATTTTTTAATATTATAGTCAATGGATTTGTGTGGTGTGCGTGTATTATGAATCGTCAACGATGTAATCTCGTATGTTCTTTCTTAGCATTTCTAACAAAAAAGCTATAACAACTATAAAATACTTGAAAATGAAGGTCTCTATTTCTCCAATTTAGAATTGACTTTGTATATCTTCCCAAATTTCTATTATAAGTTTTCCATTTATTCTAGCTGTTCCTAATAAGTCTTCTGAAGTCCTAAATTCTTGTGTTTCTCCATCGGATACTTTTGTTAAGTAATGTCCTTCCTGATTTTTACTTAACCAATATTCCTCATTTTTGTAGTAAAAATTATATTCCTCACCATATGCTAAACTATCAGCCATTTGTTCATATTCCATGGTTCTTTCCTCCTTACTAATTTCTTGATGGATTACCCTTTGAATCGTATGTCCAAAAATGTTCGTGCGGATATTCAGGGTGCTTTTTAGCATTACCATGATCTGTCATATCAACATCTCTAATTGCTCTACCATCCCTGTCATAGTAACGTCGTGTTGTTAAATTTCCCTTTGAATCTAAAATATCAACACTACTATCCGGATTTCCAAACGGACCAGGATTTTTATCAACTATTGTATGGTTATCTCGTGGTGTTACATCTATCTCATTTCCTAAACTAGATGTGACGGTTTTCTTGCTATTAGCTTTTTTAATTCTTTCTAAAACTTCCTTTTCTCGTTTTAAATACTCTTTCATTCCCGAAGCTTTTCTAGTTTTTTTACTGGCTTCTATATTCTCTCGTATTCTTTTTTCTATTTCGCTTGTACGCTTAGCTATTTCCCCTGCTTCAGGTTCATTTACTTTCTTTGTCATTATCGCTTTATTTCTAGCTGCTGCAATCCCAAACCCTAAACTTAATGCCATATCCGTCAACCCAGCATCGTCTGTCCAATCTTTCATACTAGCCACATAAGCGGATGATCTTAGTGTGGCTCCAGAAAATCCAGATACTTTTTGACCATTTAAATAGTTGATACCCTCTTTCCAAGAATCATTCACTTTTCGTTCGAGTTCTTCTCCAGAAAGGTTTGTATAAAGAAGCGGGTCTAATTCCTGACCATGTTTTTCTAAGAAATCTTGTAATTCCTTGTTTTCTACCCGTTTTCCATCTTTTTCAAGTAACCACATCGTCACGGTTTCACCTTGATCATTGACATAAGTATAAGCTAACACGGTGTAATCTTCAAAAGCTTTCGGGAAGGGGTCTTTGTCATTTTCTGTTCGTGCGTTATCCAGTGCTCTTTTCATAAGCAACAAGCTGTTTGCCGCACTTTTCGGCACGGAATAAGTCCCTGTTTTATCGTTAAAAGTCACATGATGTAGCAACTCTTGCACCGCGCATCCAGTCGCTTGAATGAGTTCGGCTAATGCACTAAAAAACTGGCCATGACTTTGTTCAAAAGCCAAATATTTTTCTAGGATATTCTCTTGTTCGATGGCTTTCAGCAATTGGGTATGAACGCTTCTTGATTTCACTGCATAGACTTGTTGCATATCCGGCTTCGTATTGGGCGCCGTCAATTGTCGATGCAAGTCTTCTTCTTTTCGCTGTAATTGGCTAACCTTGGTCATCGCTTCTTGTAAGATTTCTGCATCAATTCTAGCGGAAGGTGAGCTATCCACTTGGCTCCCGAACTCGCGAATATATTGCGCGAGCCGCTCCTCACTTTCATCCAGTGCTTCGATGATGCTCTGGCAAATACTTGTATAGGTGCTAGAAAAATATCGTTTGGAGGTAGTAACTGCTTCCCCTTTTAAACGATCGTCTTGGGAATAATCCATCGCTGCTTCTTTAATCTGTCTAATCATCGCTTTGGCTTCCGCATTACTACTTCGCAAACCGTGGAGAAAGTCATTCAATTCGGCAATATCTATCCGGCTCACTTGCTCCACTCCTTTTGTAAAGTGGCGTGTTTGGTTTCTAGTGTGTGGAGCTTGTTCTTATTTTCTTGTAATTCCTTATCTAAATCGGTTCGTTTATCCTGGAGATCACGCCTCCAAGCCTGAGATTCTTCGTGTTGTCGCTCTTCTAAATAACGATGAAAACCACTGGCTTCTTCGCCTTGCCAGCCACTGCGTAAAAGGTCTAATAACACCAGTTTTTCTTGTGTTAATTGGTCGCTGTCCTCTTCTAGCCAATCTTGTTCATTTTGTTTTCTTCTCGTTTGGTCAACATCTGTTTCTGCCGTTATTTTCGCTTTTTTAATTTGTTGGAGTTGTTGTTCAAGCTGACTATGTGCGCTATCCATTTAACGCACCTCCAACTGATTGATTTTTTGTCCCATCAATTGGTCTTGTTTAGCATAAGCAATACCCATTTTCTTTAGCCGGCTCGCATCTTGATTGGTCACGTGTTGAAAATCTTCCACGACATCCACCAACTCAATCAAAGCCGAGCGCAATTGATCAATCGAATTGGCTCTGGAGTATGCCATATTCCCGTTTTTCAGTGGTAAATAACTTCTGGTACTTTCACTTGCCAATTTAGTTGCGTGTTGTTGGAAGGTCCTTTCATCGACTTTTATTTCTCTCATCTGCATGCTTCCTCTCTATGTATATCCTTCCCCCTCATTATAGCACCGGTAGCACATCTCTTTTGTGAGCATTCTGTGAAACAATTCAATGAAAAATAGCTTAAAATAGGCTTTTTATGTGAAAAATTTTAACATTCTATTGTCTAGCTAAGTTAGCATTAAAAAGGCCTTTATATGTGAAGCCTATCGTGACAATGAAGAAAAGGATAATGTAAATAAACCCACTGAATCGGCTCAGTGATTCAGTGGGTTTTAAAATTAGAGTTAAAGTTTGAGGCTTTATTGGTTTTGATAAATCCTATCTATTAATTCCACGCCACCCCATACCGCTATATCATTATTTGTCTTCAAATTAGTCATCAAAAAAGAATAGCAGTCTCACATCTTCATTTTCACAGTTACAATCATTTGCGATTTTTTCTAGTGCTGGCAATACTTTATCGACAAAATTCACAGCTGATTCATAATAGCTTTCTTCCCATTCCACTAATGTATAATAATCAGCTTCTTTATCAGGTATTACTTTACCACTTATAACCACATCCATCGCTTCATTTGCTATTTTTTTGACACTCTCGCCACTAACATTGGTAGCATATCTTGTTATTTTCCCGGTGCGCTTATATTCAGCATAGTCCTTCTGGTTCATAAATCCTCGATGTTTATTTTTTTGCCCACGCCAATCGTATTTTTTAAGTTCCGCTAAATCTAAAAACGAATGGCTATGTCCATCAAGCCCCCAATTTTCCACATAAGCAATATACTTTTCGGAAGCATCATTAGGTACACCTCGAGGATTATCAATTGGTATAAAAGCGTTTCCTGTATCTGAATTTGCAAATCCCACGCCGTTTCGAACATTAGCTAAAATACTAAATAAATTGTAATTTCTTCCAATATTTTTTAACAATTCATCTGCAATATCATATTCTTTCCATTGATCTAGTTTTTTATCTCTGACCTCTACCATTAAATGAATATCGCAACCCATTCTAGTTAGACACTCCTTATAGTTTTTCTAGTTATTAATCAGCATTTGCGCGTTCCTTCTGTATAAATGTTTTTTGTTCTCTATGTATAATTATAACACCCGTAGCACGCCTCTTTTGTGAGTATTCTGTGAAATAATTTACCATTCTATCGCCTTCTAGCTAAGTCAATACTAAAAAGCTCCCTTTCTACGTATAACCTTCCCCCCTCATTCTTCCAATGTTGAACAATTCGATAATAGCCTCCTTTTTTCGACATGTCTTTTGAATTGAGTCAAGTGTACACCAAACAAAGAGGAGACAGCTCTCTGTCTCCTCTCCGTGTGAGTTGCAACTATTTATCTCCTAGAAGCAACCAATTACACTATTTTTTAAATTTCTATGAGCTTTTATTTAGCACGCTTTTTTTGAGTAAGGCGAATGAAAAGCCCCAACATTAGTAATCCTAAGCCTACTAATAAAACAGTTGCATTATCATCGCCTGTAGCTGGTAATTTAACATTAAATCTATTTTCCAAGTTTCCACTCTCGGACTGACCTGTTGGACTTACTTTTATAGAAGAAGGTGTTGAGGGCTTATCTCCACCGGCCGCTTCTGCTTTATTTGTATCTTTACTAAACTGGGCATAAAGAATAATATTATATGCTGGCATTTTATCTGTTGTAAAATCCCATTTATTACCGCCAGTTTTTTCGTCATACCAACCAATAAAAGTATAGCCTTCTTTTGTTGGGCTTAATGGTTCAGAAATTAGCTCTCCAGCTTCAAGAGATTCCGTCGTTTGTACATCATCCACATCAAATGTCACATTCGAAATCGTTGGTGCTAGTGGCTCTACGATATGCACCTTTACTTCTACAGGGATTGCTTCTACGCCATCTTCATTTGTAGACCTTAGCGTTACGGTATAATCTCCTGCAGCGCTCCATGTTACAGCCGTAGCGAAATCACTTTCAATTGGTGAACCATCACTCGTTTTAGCATGAATCGCTGCAAGAAATTCCGTGATGCTGACTTCCGCATTTTTAGTGTACGTGATTTTTTTGTCTGCAGTAATTACTGGTGCTGGCGACTTAGCGATGTGCACAGTTACTTCTACAGGAATTGCTTCAACTCCGTCTTCATTTGTAGACCTTAGCGTTACGGTATAATCTCCTACAGTGCCCCATGTTACAGCCGTATCTAAATCAGCCTCAATTGATGAACCATCACTCGTTTTAGCATGAATCGCAGCTAGAAATTCCGTTATGCTGACTTCCGCGTTTTTAGCGTAGGTGATTTCTTTATCTGCGGTAATTACTGGTGCTGGTGACTTAGCGATGTGCACAGTTACTTCTACAGGGATTGCTTCGACTCCGTCTTCATTTGTAGACTTTAGCGTTACAGTATAATCTCCTGCAGTGCTCCAATTTACAGCCGTAGCGAAATCACTTTCAATTGGTGAACCATCATTCGTTTTAGCATGAATCGCAGCTAGAAATTCCGTGATGCTGACTTCCGCGTTTTTAGTGTATGTGATTTCTTTATCTGTGGTAATTACTGGCGCCGGCGACTTAGCGATATGCACTAATACAGTCACCGAAGCGGCTTCTACTCCATCCTCATTCATTGCATTCAATGTCACTTCATACGTTCCCGCTTTTGCAAGGTCCACAACACTTTCAAAATCAGAAGTTAGTGTTGCATCATCCGTTACGCTTGCAGAAATATCTTTGAAAAAGGCAGCTTCTGATACCGCTTCGTTTTTCGGGTAATTCATCTCTGCATCTGCGGTAATAACTGGTACTTTAGATGCTTTGATTGGTTGTGTAACTTTCCCCGAAAAAGTTCCTTGAATAGTTGCCTCTTGAACCGATTCACTAAATTGATAATCAACGGCATTCACGCTTTTTATATCTTCAAAAAGCCACTTGATTTGGTCATTTTGATAGGTTCCCTTATTAGAGATGGATTTGGCATTGGTTATTTGACCGAAATTCTTCACTTCATTATCAAGAACTAGGTCTGACACGATCACTTTTTGCTTTAGGGTGATTGTTTGATTCTTCGCACTTAGTGTTGTTAATACGGGATTTTCCGTTTTCAAACTTGTTGGCAATACACTGATATGGTTATTGTCTACGGTGAGTTTCTGTAATTTAGGGAAAGCATGCATACTTTCTATTTCAGTCACTAAATTCTCAGATACGTATAAAGTGTTTACTGCAGATAAATTTTCAAGTCCTTCTAGTGTAGTAATTTTGTTGTAACTTATATCTACCATTGATACTTTTGGCAGGTTATTAATTACTAACTCTTCTATCGCGCAATGATCTAAATTTACCTCAGAGTTGGTTGATGGTAAATTTTCTAAAATTACCTTACTTAATCCTGGTGTACGTGAAAAAGCAATATCATTACTACCACTGCTTGCAGCTATTAAAGTTGGAAGATTTTTTAGCGTAACTTCTGTCAACTCTGAACTATTACCCGTGTCACACTCAAAGGTCCATAATTTGGGCTGGTCTTGAATATTTATCTTAATTAAATTATTACCACGAACATTCATTGTTCTTAATAACGGGAATTTTTCCGCTGTTACTTGATCCATTACCACATTAGTAAGTGCATTCCATCCTAGCTCTAACTTCTGTAATTTAGGGAAAGCATGCATGCTTTCTATTTCAGTCACTAAATTCTCAGATACGTATAAAGTGTTTACTGCGGATAAATTTTCAAGTCCTTCTAGTGTAGTAATTTTGTTGTAACTTATAATTACCACTGATACTTTTGGCAGGTTATTAATTACTAACTCTTCTATCGCGCAATGATCTAACTTTACCTCAGAGCTGGTTGATGGTAAATTTTCTAAAATCACCTTACTTAATCCTGGTGTACTCGAAAAAACAATATCATCTTGATAAGCGCTAGAGCCATTACCTGCAGCTATTAAAGTTGGAAGATTTTTTAACGTAACCTCTGTCAACTCTGAACTACTACCTGTGTCGCACTCAAAGGTCCATAATTTGGGCTGGTCTTGAATATTTACCTTAATTAAATTATTACCACTAACATTCATTGTTCTTAATAACGGGAATTTTTCCGCTGTTACTTGATCCATTACCACATTAGTAAGTGCATTCCATCCTAGCTCTAACTTCTGTAATTTAGGGAAAGCATGCATGCTTTCTATTTCAGTCACTAAATTCTCAGATACGTATAAAGTGTTTACTGCGGATAAATTTTCAAGTCCTTCTAGTGTAGTAATTTTGTTGTAACTTATAATTACCACTGATACTTTTGGCAGGTTATTAATTACTAACTCTTCTATCGCGCAATGATCTAACTTTACCTCAGAGCTGGTTGATGGTAAATTTTCTAAAATCACCTTACTTAATCCTGGTGTACTCGAAAAAACAATATCATCTTGATAAGCGCTAGAGCCATTACCTGCAGCTATTAAAGTTGGAAGATTTTTTAACGTAACCTCTGTCAACTCTGAACTACTACCTGTGTCGCACTCAAAGGTCCATAATTTGGGCTGGTCTTGAATATTTACCTTAATTAAATTATTACCACTAACATTCATTGTTCTTAATAACGGGAATTTTTCCGCTGTTACTTGATCCATTACCACATTAGTAAGTGCATTCCATCCTAGCTCTAACTTCTGTAATTTAGGGAAAGCATGCATGCTTTCTATTTCAGTCACTAAATTCTCAGATACGTATAAAGTGTTTACTGCGGATAAATTTTCAAGTCCTTCTAGTGTAGTAATTTTGTTGTAACTTATAATTACCACTGATACTTTTGGCAGGTTATTAATTACTAACTCTTCTATCGCGCAATGATCTAACTTTACCTCAGAGCTGGTTGATGGTAAATTTTCTAAAATCACCTTACTTAATCCTGGTGTACTCGAAAAAACAATATCATCTTGATAAGCGCTAGAGCCATTACCTGCAGCTATTAAAGTTGGAAGATTTTTTAACGTAACCTCTGTCAACTCTGAACTACTACCTGTGTCGCACTCAAAGGTCCATAATTTGGGCTGGTCTTGAATATTTACCTTAATTAAATTATTACCACTAACATTCATTGTTCTTAATAACGGGAATTTTTCCGCTGTTACTTGATCCATTACCACATTAGTAAGTGCATTCCATCCTAGCTCTAACTTCTGTAATTTAGGGAAAGCATGCATGCTTTCTATTTCAGTCACTAAATTCTCAGATACGTATAAAGTGTTTACTGCGGATAAATTTTCAAGTCCTTCTAGTGTAGTAATTTTGTTGTAACTTATAATTACCACTGATACTTTTGGCAGGTTATTAATTACTAACTCTTCTATCGCGCAATGATCTAACTTTACCTCAGAGCTGGTTGATGGTAAATTTTCTAGAATCACCTTACTTAATCCTGGTGTACTCGAAAAAACAATATCATTTTGATAAGCACTAGAGCCAGTACCTACAGCAATCAAAATTGGAAGATTTTTTAGCGTAACTTCTGTCAACTCTGAACTACTACCAGTGTCACACTCAATAGTGCGTAATTTAGGTTGGTCTTGAACATTTATATTTTTTAAGTTATTACTACGAATATTAACAGTGCTCAACATAGGTAAATTGCTATTCGCGTTTAGGTTGAAACTTGTTATTTTATTATTAGATACATTTAGATTGGACAAATTCACGAGACCATTGAGTGCAGAAATATCAGTGATTTGGTTCCCGCTTATACTTAAAGAGGTTAATTTTGAAAGTAAATCTATTCCTGTTAAATCAACTATCCCTTTAGATGTACCAGTTAGCGAAGTGATTTTATTCAAGTCTGTTTGCGATACTTCTTGTGTGATATCCTCTGAACCAGTTGCTGCTTTTGCAATTACAGTAGCTAAAGCTGCATCAGGAAAAACAGTTTCATATGTTTCGCCTGCTTGAAGGACAGTTTTTTCTTGCTTCAGATTATTGGTAAGGCTAGGTTTCTGAGGCGTTTTTTCTTCGAGAGCTACTTTAGGCTCTAACGTGGTTTCTGTATTTACTGATTTCGATTCATTTTCTTCCGCCATGGTGATTAACGGGTATGCGAAGAGTGATTGAAAAAGAACCACTCCAATAATAATAATCTGTTTTGTTTTGCTTTTCATAATCTATCTCCTTCTCGTTGTTAGTATCTCTAGTAATAACAGAACGAATGAGCAAGTTAAAAATACCTACTATCTCATTGAAAAGTATAATTTAAGTATATATCCCATAAACTCCTCCACACGTAACAATTAGTCTATTTCTGTCTAATTCGTTAAAGCCCTAAAACTCGCGTAAACTTATGAGGAGATGGAGTTTCTTTACATATAATATATCAAACTCACAACGAATTTTTACTATTATTATTACTTATTCATATAGGAACAGAAGGGATTTTTATCTATCTTCGGTAAATTTATACTATAAAAAGGCAAATTCACAGAATAGTTTTCAAAATGAAAATAGCTGAAACAAAGGCGTAGTAGCCATTATTAGGGAATGTAATATCTTAAGTATTGTTCCAATATTATAATCGACCGCAACTCGTAACATTTTCGACACAAAATAGCCGATATTTTGTATCTTCTGGTAGTTTCTATATAAAATCTCATCTTCACATGCTAATATATACTTTGTTTGAACACTGCTGAATATACTAAAACAACAGCAACTGAAGGAGCAACTAACTATGAAACTGTCCAAATTTTTCACAATAATTGCATTAAGTGCCACCGTTACAAGCAGCCTACCGATACCAATGGTAAAAGCAGAGAGCACAACCGCAAATGAAATGAAAACCGAAAATCAATTACTAAAAACAGAATTAAAAGAAACACCGAAAGAAAAAACACCGAATAACAACCTGAAAAACCAACTTGTCCAAGCAGGAACCAAAACTTATAATGACTACTTTCCAGATGATAATTTAGCTAAAGAGGTAGCAGAAACAATGAACAAAAACGCGGATGAATCTGTAACTGTCGAGGAATTAGCTAAAATAACTAAACTAGATGCACGGAGCCAAGATATAGAAGATAGCACTGGAATCGAATATTTGACTGGATTAGAGATACTTTATCTTGAGGATAATCAACTAAAAAGTATAGATGTCAGTAAAAATCTAAATCTAAAAGACTTGGCTTGCTCTAACAACCCGTTAGCGAATTTAGATGTTAGTAAAAACCTTGCTCTAGAAGAATTGACTTGTGAAAACAATGAGTTAACACAACTAGATGTTAGCCAAAATACAGCTTTAGAGTATTTGTATTGCCCTAGAAATCAGTTAACAAAGCTAGATGTTAGTAAAAACTCCGCTTTACGTTATTTGGCTTGCGATGTCAATCAGTTAACCAATTTAGATGTTAGTAAAAATCCAGCTTTAACAAATCTTGGTTGTACTAAAAATCAGCTTACAGATTTAGATATTAGCCAAAATCCGAATTTAAGCACTTTGATTTGTTCTGATAACCAGTTAACCAACTTAGACGTTAGCCAAAATCAATCTCTAGCATACTTGACTTGTGATAACAATAAGTTGAAGAAGATAGATATTGATCAAAATCTAGCTTTAATAGAGTTATCTTGTGAAAATAATCAACTAACGAATTTAGATACTACCCAAAATCTAGCTTTAGAGTTTTTATATTGCGATGACAATCAGCTTACAGATTTAGATGTTAGTAAAAACGTAAATTTATTAATTTTATTTTGTAATAATAATCAACTAACGAGTCTAGCGGTTGGAGATACGATAGGGAAAGTAAGATGTAATAATAACCAGTTAAAAGATATTAGTTTTTTACCAGATTATTTTACTGACGATTATGATGATTACCAAGCAATGGATCAAACATTAGTAAGTCCAACCCAAACCACACAAAATAATACACTTGTATACGCTGTTCCGACAGATCTGTTAGATAAGGATGGTAATATTGTTTCCATCATCAAACCAGATAACGGCGGAATTTATGATGCAGCTACTAGAACGATTACGTGGGAAAATTTACCGGATAACGGTGAAGTAAGTTACACATTTGAAAATGAAGATTATGGTAGATTTTCCGGAAGAGTTACTGTGCCATATACTGGCAAAGAAACTATCAGCATTTCTAGTGATGACGAGATCAGTTACAAAGAAGGCACTACAAAAACAGAAGCAGCCTTCCTTGCCGATATTCATGCAAGCGTAACTCCAGCAACAGAAACCATCACTAGCAATTTCGCAGACGCAGTAGACTTCCAAACACCTGGTAAGTACGTTGTAACACTAAGCGTTGCAGGATCAGATGTTACGAAAGACGTCATTGTATATGTGACAGCAGAACCAAGTACAGATAATCCTGTCGCTCCTACTCCACCAAAAGATAAAGATGATACAGATGTTAACAACGAACAAAGTCCGGGAAACGATAAAGATGGTACAGATGTTAACAGTGGAAAAAGTACGGACAAACAACCTGTGAAAGTAGTCGAAAAACAGTTACCAAAAACAGGTGATATTACTAGCTTAAGTTTGTCATTAGCTGGAATTGTTTGTTTAAGCTTCGGTATTCTATTTTTCATCAAACGAAAGAAAAAAACAGTCTAATAGTGATTAAAAACCTTATCATTCGCGATAAGGTTTTTTCTATATCTACTTTTCAGGTTGATAACGTAGATTACTTATTGGCAAAAAAATGTACAATCAAAAAGCTGTAGTAAAAAAGATTTCTCCCTTTTTCTACAGCTTAACATTATTAATTAATAGTAAACTCTCGGGTCCACTTCATCCGCTACGCATTCTCAAACTGTACGTGGACCTTTTTATGCATCAAAGACTTCGTAATAAAATCCGCTTCTTTCACTTCGACTACGAATTTCAATTTTTTATGTGTTGCCCAGTATTCCCAAAAATCGATGAACATGTGCAAATCGATAATATTTTCTTCCATTCGTGCTTGCTGGCTCATCGTGTATTTTATTTCATGTAGACACGGGGTAAAAGCAAGGGTTTGTTCCACTGAGCAGCCTTCGATATGTTTAGAAATAATGAATTTCCATTTTTTTAGCATTCTTAGTTTCCCTATAAAAAACGCTTCTTGCTCTTGGACGGAAAAATGTTTTTTTATTTCTGGTGTGTCTTCACCGATAAATTCAATCGTTATCCGTTTACTAAAATCTTTTAAATGCTCTAAAAAAAGAATGGTTTCGCGGAAATGTAATTGTGATAATGTTAGCTTGATAATAAAATGTTGATTCCAAAGTTCTTTCACGATTTTTTGGACTTCTTTTTCAAACCATAACATAAATCTTGAATATTCCATCGTGCTTTCTAAACAAATTTGATATGGGAAAACTTCCCCAATTAATAAATTTTTGCGTTTTTTTAAGACTTTTATTTCTTTCTTTTGCACTTGCCTACTCGTTGCATCATAATGATTTTGTAAATGGATTTGATACTTTTTCTCTAACAAAGAATCGCCTCTTCCTTTGTAAAATTCTTTACAATAAAAATCATACATCTTTTCCAAAATGGGTATTTCTAATGTCGGATATATTAGTTAAAACACCACCACAACAATCTGCGGCGGTGTTTTAATCTACGTTATGCTTATCTTAATTTTTTACTTCCGACTGCCAAAAATACGCCTAAAATTAAAACGAGTCCTATAAGTCTTAGTAGGTTTAATAGTCCAGCATCGTCATCCCCTGTTTTAGGAAGAGTTTGCTTAACTACTTTAGTCTTAATTACTTTGCTTGCAGGTGTTTTTATTGTAAGAATAGTTGGTTTCGCTGGAGTAATAGGTTTGATAATAGCATCTTTTTTATACACATAATTGACTGTTACATCACTTGTTCCAAAAGCACCTATTTGGTTTGTTGGTGCAGCTACTAGGCTATACCCTGGAATCAAGCGAGCTTTCGTTGTATACGCGTCATGAATGTGATAAGTTTTTGCATCAACTGTTGGTAATGCTATTTCGTTGCCTTGTTGATCTTTAAAAGTAGAAGTAAGTTGATAATCATTTGCTTTATACACATAATTCACTTGAATATCACTCGCATTAAAAGTACCCGTTTCGTTCGTTGGTGTTTTTTCTAAAGTGTAACCCGGAATCACGGCTGCTTTCGTTGTGTAAGTGTCATGAATATGGTATTTTTGTGCGTCTATTTCTGCTGCTTTTAATTCGTTTCCTTGAGCATCTTTAAATGTCGAAGTTAGCGTGTAATCATTTGTTTGGTACACGTAATTCACGGTTACATTGTTCGCTCCAAAAGTACCTTGGTCATTCTTAGGTGTTGCGACTAATGTATATCCAGGAATGACTGCTGCAGTTGTTTTGTATGTGTCTTGGATATGATAAGTTTTCGCGTCTACTTTAGGTGCTTGTAGTTCTTTGCCGTTTGCGTCTTTGTAGGTAGTTGTTAACGTATAATCATTTGCTTTATATACGTAATTAACTGTTTCATCACTTGCGCCAAATACACCTTTTTCATTGGCTGGTGTAGTTGTTAATGTATAACCTGGGATGTTTAGAGCTGTTGCAGTGTACGGGTCGTTAATATTGTATGTTTTTGTATCAATGGCTAGTGGTTTTAAGTCTTTACCTTGTGTGTCTTTATATGTTGTGATTAATGCATAACCATTCGCTTTATATACATAATTAACTGTTACATTACTAGCACCAAATGTTCCTTTTTTGTTCGATGGTGTTGCCACTAATGTATAGCCTGGAATTGTTACGCCACTAGTCGCATAGCCATCCTTAATAATAAATCCTTTTTTCACGACAGCTGGTTTTAGTTCTGTTCCTTGTACATTTTTGAAAGTGGAAGTTAAGGTATATTCATTCGCCTTGTAAACATAATTGACTGTCACATTGCTCGTATTAAATGTACCTGTTTGATTTGCTGGTGCTGCCACTAGTGTGTAGCCAGGAATGGTTGCTGCGCTAGTAGAATAGTTATCTTTTGTATGGTAAGTTTTGCTGTCTACAACTGGCGCTTTTAATTCTTTGCCGTTTGCATCTTTGTAGGTCGAAGTTAATGTGTAATCATCTGCTTTGTATACATAGTTGACTGTTACATTCGCCGCGCCAAATGTACCTGATTGATTCGCTGGTGCTGCGACTAATGTGTAACCTGGAATAGTAGCTCCTGTCGTAGTATAAGTGTCGTTAATGTGATATTTTTGACTGTCTATGACTGGCGTTTTTAATTCCTTACCTTGTGCATCTTTATATGTTGAAGTTAGTGTGTAGTCATTGGCTTTGTAGACATAATTCACGGTTACATCACTCGCGCCAAATGTACCTGTTTGATTCGTTGGAGCCGCGACTAATGTATAGCCTGGAATAGCAATATCACTCGTCGTGTAACCATCCTGAATATGGTACGTTTTCGAATCTACTTTTGGTAAAGCTAAATCATTCCCTTGTTGATCTTTATACGTCGAAGTTAGTTTATAAGCAACTGCTTGGTACACATAGTTCACTTGAATATCCGTGCTACCAAAAGTGCCTGATTGGTTCGCTGGTGTTGCGACTAATGTATAGCCAGGAATGACAGCTGCAGTTGTAGCATAGTTATCTTGAATATGATACGTTTTGCTATCTACAACGGGTGGTTTTAACTCAGTTCCTTGCGCATCTTTATATGTCGAAGTTAATTTTAAGTCTGTTAATTTATACACATAATTAACCGTAACATCGCTTGTATGGAAGGTTCCTGTTTCGTTCGCAGGTGTCGCTACTAGCGTATAACCCGGAATGGTTGCTGCACTTGTAGAATAGTTGTCTTGAATATGATATTTTTTACTATCTACAACGGGTTGTTTTAATTCTTTACCTTGTGCATCTTTGTAAGTCGAAGTTAATGTATAATCTTCTGCTTTATAAACGTAATCAACCGTAATATCGCTTGTTCCAAAATTACCTTGGTCATTCGCAGGTGTTGTTACTAATGTGTAACCCGGGATCGTTTTGGCAGTTGTTGTATAGGGATCGTTCACGTGATAGGTTTTAGTATCGACATCATCTGGTGCGATTGTCTTCCCTTGTTGATCTTTAAATGTAGAAGTTAATTGATAGCCATTTGCTTGATATACGTAATTAACAGTGATGTTTGACGAACCAAATGTCCCAGTAGCGTTTGTTGGCGTTGCTACTAACGTATAACCTGGGAAAACTGCGGCTGTTGTTGTATACGTGTCTTGATAATGATACGTTGTCGCATCTACCACTGGTGCTTTTAGTTCTTGACCATTCGTATCTTTGTAAGTGGAAGTAAGTGTGTAATCGTCTTTTTTGTATACATAATTAACCGTGACATTCCCAGCTCCAAAAGTTCCGTTCTGATTAGCTGGTGTGGAAACTAAAGAATAGCCCGGAATGGTTGCTGCTGTTGTAGTATAGTTGTCTTGGATATGGTAATCTTTTGTATCCACAACTGGCGCTTTTAGTTCTTGACCTTGGGCATCTTTGAAAGTAGATGTTAGTTTATAATCATTTGCGCTGTATACATAGTTGACTGTAGCCGGGTTCATGGTGAATGTACCATTTTGATTGGCTGGTGTTGCAACTAAAGTGTAGCCTGGGAAAGTTTTTTGTGTCGTTGTATAAGGATCCCCGTCTTTACCATTTAAAATGACAGGTGGCGCAAGTTCTTGCCCTTTTGTATCTTCATGTTTCACGGTAATAGGTCCGCCGTTTAGCGCGGTGATGTTTACTGTAACTTGTGTTCTGGCAAATTTGTTCGATTGCGTGGAAAACTTGCTTTTGATGAAAATGGTCGCTTGACCCGGTGCTGCTGCCACGCCATTGTGGATTAGTGAACTTGAACCATCATCATAATACTCGAATTCGTGTTGTGCGAGTAAAGTTCGTCCAGATGTTAGTGCGAGTTTCGTTTTGTCTGGTGTTAATTGATTAAAATCAGTTCCAACAGGTACATCAATGGTATATCCAGGTGTTGTAGTTAGTTGGTCTTGCTTTTGATAGTTGTTATCGTAAAATTCTAATAGGTTATCCCCATTATTAAACTGGCTTATATAGTTGGCAGGAATATTGGTTACAATCTGGTTCCCTGCAGCCATTAAGTCTAAGTCTCCCCCAGTAGCATTTGTCCAGTTCGTAGTGAAAATTGCGTCTGGCACCTTCACTAAATGGTTATTTAATATTCCTAAGAATTTCAAATGACTCGCCATATTTGTTATTGTGGCAGGGATTTCTTCTATTGTTCCCCCAGAAACTTGTAATTCTTCTAACTTAGGTAGTTGGAAAGCAATCATTGGAAAGGTGCTTAAATTATTATCATTCAGAACTAAGATTTTTAACTCCTTTAAATTCCCCACTGAGTTAGATACGGAAGATAATGTCCCATTTTTAACTTCTAACGTAGTTAAATGAGTTAACATATCAATATTAGTCGGAATATCACTTGCCCCTGTTACTCGCAAGGCAGTTATAGCTTCTAAATCTGTCTGTGTAATATTCGCTCTCGTCTTACCAGTTTCTTTTTCAATCTCTTTTATAAACGGTTCATTACTATTCATGGTTTGTTCTAACCATGTAGGTGTACTTGCAGAAACAGCCGTAAAACTAACTGTATTGATAATAACTACAAGCGCAATTAATGCAATAAATATTTTCTTTAAAATAACAATCTTCCTCCTTTTAACGCTAAATTTGCAGTGTCAGTTGGCATTTAGTTTCTTTGCCAAAGCCCCTCCCTTCACTGTCAATGTGGCTTTAAGCCGTACTTCAGTCTATATAATACTATGCGGAGTCTTAAAATTTTCTAATGTCGCATATATACTACTCAAAAAAAGAAAACCAAAAAGAATAGTCCTTTTTAGCTTTCATTCCATCGTTTTTATATCGTTGTTTTCCCTCGCAAATTGCCGGTACATGGTTTCATACTCTGCCGCTTTATTTTCATAACCTAATGCCCGCAAAATAGCTACTGCCTGATCGATTTCTTCGCCACCTTCGCGCTCTTCGCCTTCTCCCCACCGTACAATTCCACGATAATACATACAAAGAATTTTGAAATAAGTACCATCACAGTCCTCACTAATTTTCTCTAAGCTTTTTATCATTAGCTCCATATGCTCTATTTCATTTCTCTCTATAAAATCATCCATGATACTAGCCAGCGCCGATTGTAAAATGCTTCTTCCTCGTTCAAAATGGCGGTATCTATCCAGCGTGTTTAACAATTTATAATAGAACGGTACTCGGCTTTTCAGTGGCAAATAGTGCATCATCCGCGTAAATAAAAAGATATCCTGCAATGTCCAAAAAACCGCTTCAATCAAATAATTCTCCAAAATTTGAACCGCTTTTTTGTCCGCCACTTGTTTGCCTTTTATATGATCTAACTCCAGTTTTATCGCCGCGCTTTTCACTTGATTAACTTTTCCTTTTTCTAATGATATTTTTTGGTAAAGGGATTCCCAAGCGCTTGCTTCATCCGTTTTACATGTCCGCGCGTAAGTTTCCCAAAAATCTTCCTTCTCCGGCAACTCCTCTTGATGATACATTAAGAAAAATTCCTCCATACTCACCATTAACTTAGCGACAATTTTCTCGAGTAATAGGCTTGATATTGCATGTGTCCCCTTTTCAAATTCAATTGCATAAGATTTACTAATAACCCCTGTGTACACTTCTTTTTGGGAAATTTTTTTAGACTGCCTTATTTGCCGAATCAGCTCACCATAACTTATCATCCGAAGACCTCCTCTTAGCTCAATTCTTGCCTTTATTTTACATTCCTTTGTTTTCTCTCTGTAAATAGTGCTATATATAGTACATAAAACCTCTTTACGACAAACAAAAAAACACTAAAACGACTCCATTTTAGTGTTTTTAAATAGAAAATCTTCGGATAGTTAATCTTCTACTTGGATATTTTCTTTTTCTAAAAATTGTTTTAAAACCACGCTATACAAATCTGCTATTGCTTCATAGTGCAGTTCTTTCCATGTTTGAATGGCTCTTTTGGCCTGGTGATAGCCCTTTTCCACTTCGCCTTCTTTCATCCAAATAGCTCCTTGATAATAATTGGCTACTATTCGATAAAAAGCACTGTTAAAACTACCACTTGTTTCAGATGCTTCTTTTAATTTTTCGAGTACTAGATTCGCATAATTGATTTTATTCTGTATGATGAGTTCATCTGTCAGATTAGCAAATAGATGGCAAAATAGCAGTCTTCCTCTATCATAGTACCTATACTTTTCATACGATTTCAACATAATTTGATAAAAGTGAATTTGTACTTCTTCCTCAAAAAATGATATGCCGTTGGAAAAAATACGAACCTCTTCTAAAGTCCACGTCTGCATTTTCCAAAGATAGTCATGAATAATTTTTTTATATTCATCAGAAATATTCGATTCATCAAACACATTCGTACGCAAATAATGATTAATAGTTTGAATTCTCGTATGAAGTATCGCTTTTCTAACTTCTGACTGCTCCGTTCGCTCTAAAGTTATTTTATCTAGCAACGCCTGCATCCCTACAACATCATTTTTACCTGATAGCTCGACGAAATCAATCCAAAAACTATCATCCTCTGTCGAAGAAAAGTCTCTGTAAATAAAAAAGAATTCATCTAGAGGAACCATGATCCGCTTTAAAATTTCTTCAAACAAACTCAAAGTAATCTCGTGTTTACCTTTTTCAAATCCGATTGCATAAGACCTAGATATAATTCCTGTGTATACCTCTTTTTGAGTCAAACCTTTAGATAGCCGTATTTCCCGAATCAATTCGCCATATGAACCCATATGATATCCCCCTAATTAAGTTCTTCCATTTCAAAAAGTCGGAATGCAGTATCTATGTCTATGCTTTAATTTCTCTACTCCAAACAATTTAGGAATCATTGTTCTTAAAATATATACCCTAAACACTAGTAGTTTAATTCTTTTACAGGCGAAAAGCTACTTACAATATCGTCATCTTCCTTTTTTAAGTATTAATAGCACAAAAAAAGAATGTCATTTTTCACATTCTTTTTAAAAATATGGTTCTGAAGTGTTTATTATTAGTCGTTTTTTATTTGTTTCACTTCATATTTAGCACGTTTTAAAAACTCCACTTTTTTTGTTTCGGGGTTATTTTCTTGATATTGCACAACGGCTAATTCATGGATTCCTTTTCTCAATTCCGTTTTACTTAATTGAATTTGAAAAGAAAGTTCGTTGCCGCCTTGTTCCATTTGTACGATGTAGCCGTCAATGTAAATATAGGTTAGGCTTGCCGTACTCAACTCTTTCATATGAATTTCCAATTTTTCTACAGATTCCGCCTCTTCATAAACACAAGGCAGATTACCTTGACTTGAAATTCCATCCGTGGCAAGAAGTTCTATCCATCCTTTTTTCGTATCATTTGGAGGAAAATGCTGTTTTTCCTTTTTAGCCGGCACACCCGAAACATCTCCATTCCCGCTGTCCTCGCATGCTGATAATGCCACTAATACTATCAATAGTAATAATATGAGCAACCATCGACCTTTTCGCAACATAGTGACACTCCCTTTCTACAACAATACAATGGTTTTACTTTTCAGGAAAAAATGTAGAATATATACTACATAAAACCCAAATCGGTGAAACGTTTTCATAAATATGCTAAACTCTCTTTGTAAAACTTTTAAATAAAAAAAGGATGTGGGAAAATGTTCAGTGTAACTACTTTTAACATTCGTTTTGATGATACTTCTGAGCGGAAAAAGAGCTGGGAATTGCGTAAAACACTAACAAAATCATTACTTGATAAATATCAATGGGATTTCATGGGAGTGGAGGAACCCCTTCTACCGCAAATGCTCGACATGAAAGCGATGCTGGATTGGGATTATTTTGGCGTAGGTCGTGATGATGGGCTTGAAAAAGGAGAATTTACTGCTGTTTTCTATAATTCTACTCGTTTTACATTGTTGCAAGAAGGTCATTTCTGGCTTTCTGACACACCTGACGTGCCCTCCATCCATTCAACAGCCATGTTTCCGCGAATTTGTGTTTGGGGGAAATTCGCCGATTCGGACGGAAAACAATTCTATCTTTTCAACACTCATTTGGACCACATCTCAGAGGAGGCGCGCCTTTTTGCCAGTCAACTTTTACTAAAAAAAGCTGCCATCATTGCAGAAAATTCCCCCGTCATTGTATTAGGCGATTTTAACACCCAGCCTAACACACCAACCTATAACTACATAACGGAAAAATACCAAGATGCACAATTAATCTCTCAAAAACCAGCAAAAGGCCCAACCGGATGTTTTCACGATTTCCATCCACTGCGCCCTGAAAACGAGCTAGAAAAAATTGACTACATCTTTGTATCTAATGAATTCCAAGTAAACACTTATGAAACTATTGTAGACGAAGTGGATGGTTTCTCCGCTTCTGATCATTTTCCAGTTACAGCTAATTTGGACTGGAAATAACAAAAGAGAAGACGAAATCCGTCTTCTCTTTTAGTATTTTAAAATTTATAACATACCTTTAATCATTTTATAAAGCGCAAATCCCATTTCAGTATCATTTTTATGAACTTTTAATGCGATTGGAGCAGAAAATGATGTGTTTTGCGTTACAACTGTGTTTCCTTCAACACCAATTTTTAAGTCAAAGTCACGGTCTAAAGTACCTGCTGTCTCAATAGAAACATACTTTAGAGCCTTTTTCGGAAAGAATTTATATTCTACTTTCTTCCCAGTGATACCTTGTGCATCAATGTTAAAAATCCCTTTTGAAGTAATAATAACTTCATCTCTTATAAATTTAAAAATTTGAATAATTTGTTCGTCTTCATCTAAAAAACGTTCAATACCATAAGAAGATTCGGTAACAATAGCAGCTTTTCCCATCAGTTTGTCAAACATGTAACCCATCCTTTTTGTTTTATGTATTCTTATCCACTTTAAACGGACAAGTATAGCCATATTAGCATAGATTATTTTCCTCGTCTGTAGACATTGTGTGAACTATCACAACGCAAAATGTGAACAAGTTGTGCTAGAAATCAAAAAAGCTACTAGTTAGAGAACTAATAGCTTTTTCACACTTTAGAATGCTTTACTAATGACACTAAGACCGATAAATAAGAACAACACAGCCATAATCACGGAATTGTTTTGGATAAGCCATTTGCGCGTACTATCTAATGCGTTATTAAGACGACTTCCTGCTAGTAAGAACGCGATAGTCGGAATATAAATCGAGCAACAAGCGATAATTCCAAAAATAATCGTCGCCGTTGTTTCTTGCCCACCCGATAAATTCAGTGCCCCAACGCTCACCCCTGCCGTAAGTGAAAGCAACATATTTTTAGGATTCACTGCCGAAAGAACAAACGCGAAAATCATCGCTCCGCCAGGTTTAATATTGCTCATTTTTTCAAACCATTTCGGTGTTGCAGCTTTTTCCCCGTTTTTCGGACGTTTCGTAAAATCATGTGCGCCGAGCAAAATTAGTAAAACCCCCAGCACAATAAGTACCACTTTGACCAAGGTTGATTGGTCTCCGGACGAGCTGACCGCCGAACTCATTAAGAATAAACCAATAAAGAAAATAGCAATATTCCCAACAATCCAACCTACCGTATAAAATATACTGTTAATCCGAGCCTTGTTGCTAAGTAAAATCAAAATAAGTCCTACAATTGGAAATGGACTAATCAAAATCCCCACTGCCGGTGACAAAATAGCTGAAAACGCTGATCCCACGCTGACTCCTCCTCTAAACTTTTTTCACGTTCCTATTTAGTTGTTCAATCTACTTATTTCCCTCTTATTCCCTTCACAAACCATAAGAGTTCTTTACTTATTTCATTGACTATCATCCTTATTTTTGCTATATTTTAACTATAAATCGGAATGTTACCGACGAAAGCCGGGCATAACCAAATATTTTTCTAAGTACCGTGTTTTTTTGCATGTATTTAGAAAAGTATTTGGTTTTTTTCATAGATACTTTAAAATGTAGAAAAGGAGTTTTTAACATGCATACAAATACAGGATTTCCAGCCGACTTTTTATGGGGTGGAGCTGCTGCTGCAAACCAATTCGAAGGCGCTTACAACGTCGATGGAAAAGGACTTTCCGTTCAAGATGTTACTCCAAAAGGCGGATTCGGTCACATTACTGACGGTCCAACACCAGATAACTTAAAATTAGAAGGAATTGACTTCTATCATCGCTACAAAGATGACGTGAAACTTTTTGCCGAAATGGGCTTCAAGGTTTTCCGTACTTCCATCGCTTGGTCCCGTATCTTTCCAAATGGTGACGAAACTGAGCCAAACGAAGCAGGACTACAATTTTACGATGATTTATTCGACGAACTTCTAGCACATAATATCGAACCACTGATTACTTTATCTCACTATGAAACACCACTTCATTTATCGAAAACTTACGACGGATGGGTAAATAGAAAAATGATCGATTTCTATGAAAACTATGTCCGCACCGTATTTAATCGCTATAAAGGCAAAGTAAAATATTGGCTAACATTCAATGAAATCAACTCCATTTTACACGCACCATTCATGAGCGGCGGTATTTCTACAAGCCCAGATAAATTATCACAAAAAGACTTATACCAAGCTGTCCACCACGAACTTGTGGCGAGCGCGCTGGCTACAAAAATTGGTCACGAAATCATGCCCGAAGCTCAAATCGGCTGCATGGTCCTTGCAATGCCAACTTATCCGCTAACTTCCAACCCAGATGATATTATCGCTGTTATGGAAGCAGAGCGCAAAAACTACTTCTTCTCCGATGTCCATGTCCGCGGAACTTATCCGGGCTACATGAAACGCTATTTCAGAGAAAATAATATTGAATTAGACGTAACAGAAGAAGACCTAGAAATCCTTAAAAACACAGTAGATTTCATTTCCTTCAGCTATTACATGAGCACAACCGAAACAGCTGACGAGTCGAAACGCAAAGCTGGCGCAGGAAACATCCTAGGCGGCGTACAAAACCCATACCTAGAAGCATCTGAATGGGGCTGGCAAATCGACCCTCAAGGTTTACGCGTTGTCCTAAACGAATTCTGGGATAGATACCAAAAACCACTTTTCATCGTAGAAAACGGTCTTGGCGCTATCGATCAACTAGAAAAAGACGAAAATGGCAACTACACAGTAAATGACGACTATCGTATTAATTATTTGAGCGCTCATTTATCGCAAGTGAAAGAAGCGATTAAAGATGGCGTTGACTTGATGGGTTACACTTCATGGGGCTGTATTGACCTAGTAAGTGCCTCCACTGCTGAAATGAAGAAACGTTACGGCTTTATCTATGTCGATCGCAACAACGACGGCACAGGTACGCTAAACCGTTATAAGAAGAAAAGTTTTGATTGGTACAAGAACGTTATTGCTACCAATGGTGAAGATTTATAAAAATGAGAAACCCAGGTTTGCCCTTTTTAAGAGGGGGAACCTGGGTTTTTTAATTGCTTGATAACGGAGTAGCAATCATCCGACCGAGTAATCGCTGAAATAACCGATACCCCGTCCGCACCTGCTGTGAGAACCTCGGCTGAATTTTTTTCATTAATTCCGCCAATCCCGACAATTGGTAGCTTAATTCCAGCCCGGCGAATTTCTTCCAAAATTGCCGTTCCACTCACTGGCTCTGCATCCGCTTTTGAAATCGTGGGAAAAATGGGCCCAACGCCGATATAATCCACCGCACCAAGTCGTTCTGCTTCCGCTGCTTCACTAACCGAATGAACGGAAAGTCCGATTTTCATTTTCCCGGCACAACTCGCGATAACTTGACGAATTCCCTCGTCGTTTTGCCCAACATGGATGCCGTCCGCACCGATTTCGAGGGCTAGGGCAACATCATCGTTAATAATGAATGGCACTTGATATTTTGCGCATAATTGTTGGCATTCTAGCGCCATTTCTTTTCTTTCGGAGGCAGTTTGGAGTGAGCCTACTCCTTTTTCGCGATATTGAAAACAAGTAATTCCGGCTTTCAGTGCTTCTTCTAACACACCTGGCAACGTTCCACGAACAATATCTTGCGTTCCAGCGATAAAATATACAGCTAGTTCAGCTCTCATTTCCCATCCTCCAATCGGTAAGCAAAATGGTTGGTTGGACCATGACCGTGACCAATTCCAAGCGGATATTTAATCGCACTTGTGATAAATTCTTTCGCAACCATGACACTGTCCAAAAGCGAATTCCCTTTCGCAAGTTCAGCTGCAATACATGCCGAAAAAGTGCAACCCGTCCCGTGCGTATGTGGTGTATCAAAGCGCTCGCTCGTCAGCCATTTTGTCGTTTCGCCATCATAGTAAAAATCAGCCGCCTCACTCATTTCGCTATGCCCACCTTTAATAACAACCGCTTTTACACCTAAATCAAAAATTTTCTTAGCAGCTTGTTCAATTTCTGCCTTGGTTGTGATTTTTTCGCCTAGAATTTCTTCGGCTTCTGGAATGTTCGGCGTAATTATCGTACCAAGTGGCAAAAGCTTATCTTTCAACACTTGTGTCGCCTCGTTTTCAAGCAAAGCAGTACCACCTTTTGCAATCATCACGGGATCAATAACGATATTTTGGAAGTTGTGCAAATGTATATTCCGCGCCACTTCCCGGATAATTTCTGCATCTGCTAGCATTCCAGTTTTCACGGCGCTCACTTGGAAATCCTCTGCAATCGCGTCACACTGTTCACGAATCATTTCTACTGGGATTTTATGCACTGCTTTTACACCTAGCGTGTTTTGTGCCGTGATTGCCGTGATGACGGACATACCAAAAGTTTTGCGCTCTTGAAATGTCTTGATATCCGCTTGTATCCCCGCGCCGCCGCCAGAATCTGAACCAGCTATCGTTAACACTTGTGGGAAAATCATTTGTGTTCACCACTTTCTTGGATTTTAGCTTTGGCATGCGTTTTTTCGACCGACCAACTAGCAAGCGCATCTAAAAATAGTGGTCGAAATGAACCTGGAAGTTTTCTTTCTAACTCGAGTTCCGCATATTCAGAAGCCACCGCATAACTCGCGCATGCTTCGACACTAGCTCGAAAAGCATCATCCTGAACGGCAATAAAACTACCGCAAACTGCACTGAGCAAACAACCAGAACCAGTAATTCTTGGAAGCAGTGCGCTACCATTAGCCACTTTTGCAAAACGAGTTCCGTCCGAAATCACATCTACTTCGCCGCTAATAATAACAACCGTGCTCCATTCATTCGCCACTTTTTCAGCAATGCTCAGCACATCCGCCGAACCAACACCCGCATCCACGCCTTTCGCTTCCCAAGCTTCACCAGCAATTGCAGCAAGCTCTCCCGCATTTCCACGAATCGCCGTAAACTGAATTTCAGCCAATAATTCTTGCACCACTTTACGACGGTATGAAGTCGCGCCAACACCGACCGGATCAAGCACAACCGGCGTTCCAGCAACATTTGCCGCACGTCCAGCAATTTTCATCGCTTCCACCAGTTCACCGTCCAGCGTCCCAATATTAATCACGAGCACATCTGCCATTTTCGCAAGTTCATCCATTTCCTCTTTCGCAGAAGCCATAATCGGTGACGCACCAATCGCAAGCAAGCCGTTCGCCGAGTCATTCGCAACCACGATATTCGTAATATTATGTACCAACGGCCCTTTTTCCCGCACCTTTTCCAACGTCATAAAATCAAACATAATTCACACTCCCACGCCAATTTTGTTTTTTATAAGCCATATCAAAAAACGCCCATTCCATTTCCACACTAATTTGAAAAGCCTGCTTCATGAGAGCCAGTTCCCGCGCATCCGCCATACTCGCCGCCTGTTCCACCAACCGTTTCTGCTGCAACACCACTTTTTGATAATTTTCATCCACATAACTATCCAACAACTCTTGATAAAATGGCTCCGAACTCCGCGCCCCTTCGTACATTTTCCCCATATCCGCATAAAGCGCATAACACGGCAAAAGGGAAGCAATCGTCACCCCAAAACTGCCAAAATCCGCCATCCGGTAAAGATGAGAAGTATAATGATAAGCTGTTGGCGCCGGTTTGCGCTCGGAAAAATCGCGCTCCGTTAGCCCAACCCGCGGATAAAACTGTTCGCGCATCAACAACTCCGACTGCCGAAGCCGCCTTTGTACTTCCCTCATTTCCGCAGCAAGTTCCGCCGTCCCCGCCTGTTCCACACTTTTCTCAATCACCTTCTCAAAATGCGACAAGTAATAATCATCCTGGAGCAAATAATAGTAAAACGCCTCCTTCTCAAGCGTCCCATCCGCCAAACTCCGCACAAATGGATGCTGTAACGTTTCTTGCCATAAATCCCCTACTTCTTCTTGAAAACTGTGAACAAACATGCAAACTCCTCCTTTTGAACAATAAAAAAAGCGCCCACTGTCCCTTAGCATAAGCAAAGAAACAGCAGCCGCGATAAATTTTCCGGTCACTTTCACATTCACTTCCCTACGCTTGCACTAACAAACAGGTTCAAAGGGTCAGAAAGCATTACCTTCCTATCTCAGCCAGAATCGGCCCCCCTAGTTTTTCTTATTAAGTTGCGTTCATCATAACATAGAGTTTTACCGCTGTAAATCCCCAAACGTAATAAGCTCAAACCCATTTTCAAGAAGCCAATCCCGCACCCGCGCGTCACAAATCGTCGCAAGCTCACGGCACCGCATCAACGTATAAGAAGAATTATCCAGCACAAATTGATCCAAAAAACCGACATCAAAATGCATCTCAGCGATTTCGTTTGGTGCCAATTTTAATAATCCGAAATCATCGTTAAGGAAGTTCTCAACCGAGACACCACCATTTGTGTAGGGGAGTGCGCCCGACTCGAGCAGTTTAATAATTGGTAAATAACCTTCCTGATCTGGCCATTTTTTATCACCGCTGTATTTTAAAGTGGTGTGAATCCCGAACTCATGCGCAATATCAAAGAAAGCTTGATCAACCGTTTCATCACCGATTGAGTGGCAGTCGATATGCTCTGGGTAATGACCAGTTAGCGCTTTGAACCGTTCCATTTGAGCAATCGTTTCCGTTCGCACATCTTCGTATTGGAATTTCAGTTCTGTGTTGGCGCGGTAGTATTTGGAACGATGGAATTCCCCGTTTTCGTCGACAAGTGATGGGATTTCCGCCGGGTTCGCGCATGGTTTCCCGAGTAAGAAATTTGTGTGTTGCCCGATGAATAGGTCTGGGTGGTCTTTTGCGAGAGCGATTGCGTGCTCGGCAGTTTCTAGGTTCGGCATGAGTAAAGTGGATGTGGTGATGCCAGTTTTGTAGCTTTCGATGATGCCGTGGTTGATGGCTTTGGATAGACCGAAATCGTCTGCGTCGATGATTAGTTTTGGCATGGGTGGGTCTCCTTTTAATTTTAATATTTAACATAATTCACTTAAAACTGTTAACTTAATTTTATCAAAGTTCTCAAAATAAATAGATAGACTAGATCTATAGTCACAATGGAAATTCTTAAAAAAAATCACACTGTATTGAAAATACTCTACTTAGATAACAATTTTCAGATTTCCCTCTCATACTATATCACTTTATATTATCAGAAATAGATATAAGAACTATGGAATATTTGAGAGTAATAAAAAAGAAGCATTGATGACTTTCTTGGAATTGAACTATTATTCGTGGTGATTGTAAATGAATAGCTATTATTTCTTTATTTAGATACTCTTTCTCTCATGCAAAAGCATCGATTGTTTAATTCCAATTAAGTTAATTAAACAATCGATGCTTATTGCATGCTAGTAGATCAAATTCCTTGATACACATTTTTTACTAACATCTATTTTTTTGCTCATTCATATATTTAGCAATAGGAAGTAACATTTCAAATGCTAGTTTAACTGGAACCGCATTTCCAATTTGCTTATATTGTTGATTTAATCTATGATTCTTTGAAGCTTTAATATTTCCTCCTGTCGAAAACTCAAACCAGTCAGGAAAAGTTTGGATTCTTGCGATTTCTTTCACAGACAATCTTCTATTTGTATTACCTACTAATTTCCAAATATCTTTATCCAGTTTCTCCATTGGCTTACCAGATGGATGTAATGGAGCTTGTCGTCCAGAAGCCTGAATCGTAAAACTTTGTTCTTCCCATGTTTTTTTTCTATTTCTTGATAAATACATAGAGGAAAAGCTTCCTTCATAAAAATCTCCTGGTTTATCTAATAAATCAAAAATAGAATCTCTTAGAGTGACAAATGGTAACAATCCTTTTTTTGTACCGTTTGTTGGAGGCGGTAGGATATACTCAAAATTAGGTTGCTTAGTTTCATGCGTACCAATTAAGAAAACACGCTCTCTTAGCTGTGGAACTCCATAATCTCTTGAATTAACAAGAAATGCTTTCACTTTGTATCCTGCTGATGAAAAATCTTGAACAACCTGGTTAAAAACTTCTCCTTTTGCTAAAGTCATTAGTCCTTTAACATTTTCTGCTACAAAAAAATCAGGTTGACTTTGCATAAGCGCGCGAATAAAGTGGATATATAAAAAGTTTCTTTCATCGTCAATTAATCTAGGACCTGCTGCGGAGAAACCTGGACAAGGAAATCCACCTATCATTAATTCACATTTAGGGAAATTAGGTATTTTTCGAATATCTAATTCTTGTTTTAAAATATTACTTTGAAAGTTAGCTAAATATGTTTCATTAGCTTCTTTGAACATATCATTTGAGTATATAATATTAAACAAACTTTCTTTTCTAATCTCTTTGTATCGGGGATAATTATTTAAAAGTTCTAAAGGCTGTTCTTTTTGTTCTTTTTTTGCATAAACGCCAGCTAACTCTAATCCTAGGTCAAGTCCACCTGCCCCTGAAAAAAGGCTAACTACATTAACTTTCTTATTATCATAATTAATATTTGAGTAGTCAATTTCAGGAACAGAAAGATTTTTAATTTTTTTATTTTCATCTTCAATTTTTGAAAAAAGCACTTTTTTTATTTCTTGAGTTGACAACGTTGAAGATGAAGTGAATTTAGATTCAGTAATCATATTTTTCAAGTTCTAACCTCCTATCTAGTAAATATAATAATTAATCATAACATATTTTTTTTGTATTGGCCAGTACATTATTTCATGAGATAATATAGAAAGCTACTTACTAAATAAAAGGCTATGGTGATATTAAATGAGTGAATATTCAAATGTGTTAATTGCTTTAAGTAATATACTAGAGAGAAATTCTTGTAGATTAACACCAATTTTCAGAGGTAATGGTGCTGCAAATGCAGCAGGAGACTCATTAGAATTTTTTGTGAAAGATATGTTTTGTACTGGAGCATCTGCATATTCTCATCAAATTGAAAAAGAAAAACACTATGATAAATATTTAAGTTGGAAAGGTAATAGCTCTAACTTTCCTGATTTTATCATTAAGGAAGGTGTAGGGGTTGAACCTAAAAAAATGAATGGAAAAGGCGTTGGTAATTTAGCGCTTAATAGTTCATTTCCTAAAGCATATATCTATCCAGATACTCAAAACCTTCCTATTAAAGAATTGATTATGGAATCACAGTGGGAGAAAAAAGAAATTGTATATGTAGTAGGTAATCTGAATGAAAAAGATGATAAACTTTATAGATTATGGTTAGCATATGGTAACACTTTTATTGCAAGAGAATCCATATATTTAGATTTAAAAGAAAGTATTAAAGAAGCTGTAGTAGATCTTCCGGATGCAATATTCGTTGATACTAAAGAATTTGGTCGGATAAAAAAAGTGGATCCACTCGGTAATTCAAATTTACGATTAAGAGGAATGTGGGAATTATCACATCCAGAAGTAGTCTTTCAAAAATATTTACAAATGAATGAGATACCAGAAGATGCTACCAAAATAAACTTGATTATCACAGAGAATGAGTATGAAAATCTTTCGGACAAACCAGACTTATCTCGTTATTTCAATGAAAATAGACTACAAGTCCAAAAAATATTAATTCCAAATCCCAATAATTTAGAAGAAGAGATTTCTGCATATTTATTTGAGGCCTTCACTGATTAAAATACATATAGAACTAACTAGAAATATGAAGTAATAAGCCTCTTAAAGTTAGACAAAAAAACTAACTTTAAGAGGCTTATTTAATCAACTACATATGATTATAAATTTAAGAAACAAACAGTGAGTATCTATCAAATGAAATAACACAAAAATTAATTAACTAACCAAAGCATATTTCAGAGTATAGTAATTATCTTCGTTAAATAATTACTTTAACATGCTTCAATTATCTAGCTCAGCATAAACATATCAAACCTTCCAAATATTAACTGCAACCTCGGCTAAGATTTTTTGTCGTTCTTGAATTGTCTCTACGGTCCACTCTTCATAATCCAACAATTCTTTCGTCAACTGTACTTGCGAATACTCATATACTTCTTTTTTCTCATTAAATATTTTATTAGTAGATTTTTTATTATATTCCCCACCAAGTAAAGTAAGATTGCCCAATTTCCATAGATACTCACCATGATCTTCTTTAATAATGTCCCAATCAGTCGCTTTTACAGGCATAATATGTTCAATATGAACTTTATTGTTATCATCTAACACAGTAAGTTCCTTCGAGTAACTATCATTAATCTTTTTCAAAATGTATCTTATACTAGGCTTATTTTTGATCTCAAAACTGGAAAAATTATGTAAAAAATCGTTATCTGCTACAATATTTTTTCGTAATAAGCTCATAATCTCGGTGAAATCTTCAATATCTTCTTGATAAATTCTAAAAGCAATTTTCGAAAACTCTATTTCATATTTATTTGCAACTAAGCCTGACACCACGAAATTCCTTACCACTAATACTTCAATGCATGAAAGGACTTCATATATCTCTTTAAAGTCATAGCCTTTCTTCACCATTGCTAATATTATAGGATAAAAAGATTTTGCTCCAAGTATATTTATATCAGCTAATACTTTTTGGATATTCGCATCAAAGAAATTATCTTCTGCTGGATTAACCATACCACTATATACTTCAGATAGTTTGAGTAAATCTTTCATAAAATTATTAGCTTCTAATGGTGTTGTTATTTTTTTTCTTATTACTTTATACAAATCTTTTTCTCTAATAAATGAATTTTGGGAATTCCAAAAATGCCGAATATACTTAGTAGTATCAATCTTCCCAAGAAATTCTAGCATTTGTTTCCATTCTTCTTTTACAACATCAATTTTCTTATTCGCAACTCTAAACAAATGATTCTTCAATAAGTCAGCTGTCTCTAAATCTCTTCCTCTAGCATTTAATGTCTCAAAAATAATAAAAGCTTCATTTATGTCATCTGTTTCTACAAACATAACAGAGCATTTTTCAGTAAAAGTACTAAAAAACTCTTTTAAAACTGTATATTTATTCTCCAAAGTTTCAGCTGAGTCCATGGATTTTTCTAGTTTTTTATAAAAATAGTCATAAGCAAAATCTATTCTTTTTTGTGAGTTAGTTAACTTTTGCTTCTTTTTTGTTTCTGGCGTCATAAATTGAATTCTATTTGAAAAGTATTCTTTATCATTCTCACCAAGTATTAATTTACGTTCATCTCTAGTTTGAGTATATCTCCCAATAAATTTCGTAGTAATGTCCTCAGCATCAAAACGCGCATCTTCCCAACCATAATCATGTATTTTTATAAATAAATCTCTCATTGCTGCTAACAAAATAACCGTTGTACTTGTTCTTTGTTGTCCATCAATAATAAGTTTTTCATCTACTTTTTTATCGATGTGTATTACAATTTGTCCAAAAAAATGACTTTCAGTTTCACCATTTATGATTTGACTTAAATCCATCCATAAGTCTTCTAACTCAGTTTCTTCCCAAGAGTATTCCCTTTGATAATCCGGTATTTTGTAAACATTCTCCATTATGTATGACCCTAAACTTCTAAAATTACTATTAATAATGCTCATACTTCCATCCCCCATATATTCTTTATATTAAATTTATCTTCCTAGTTCTATTATAGTAGAAATAATGATTCTAAATGTGACTAATTATTTACATTTGACCATTAAAAACAGCATCAAAAAGATATAAAAACATACTTTTTGTCAAATTAAGTGAAATAATACATAAATAAACTAAAAATCAACTTTTGAATATGCAAAAAACCAACACAATTTCATGTATTGGTCCACAAGACTAGACTTCATTTAGTTTTCATCGCTATATTAATCCATTCTGATACTTTCTTTACAAATAACAAGAACCTCTTTTTGCTCTTCCAATTCTTCTTCCCGAATATTCCTCATCCAACTTTGAACAGCTTTTGCAGTTCTGGATTCAAATGCATCCGCTAATTTATCTTGAATAAATTTTAATTCATCTCCAATTTTTTCATTTTCTATTTGAATCATATTCATTTCATCTCTAGTTTGCTGAGTTAGTTTTTCTACTAATTTTTTTGCATCTTGATTTAAAACTTTTAATTGCACTTGTTTTTTCAAAATACTTTCTGCTGCAAGTAAATTCGAACGTTCTCCTTCAGTTAAATCTTTTTTCTTGAGTTCTCGTTCAATAATTTTAAGTTGATAGCTCGTATCATATGCTGTCTCACCCATTGCACGGGCATATTCACGTTGATAAGTATTGCCATACATAGTTAATCACTCCCTTTAATTATTATTAGAAATCCATTCTCCTAAATATGTATCTGCTTCTCGAAAAGACTGGGCTGCATCAATAAGTTCTATTTGAAAATTTTTCAATAGTTTACACGTATGATGATTCATTTCATAATATCTTTCAAACTCATCCGGGTTATAAAAGCAATAAACACCATTTTTATATTTTGTACATAGTTCTGTTAAAACATCGTCTATATCCCAAGTAGACAATTCACTATATGCTCCACCAATCCCTATTTCATCCTCTAATTGATTTTGTATTTTCTTGGAACCTAGTTGTAGATCTTTTTCAATATTCGCTAAGTCATCATTACTCGTTTGCAGCGAATGAATAATCCTGTCAATGTCCTGAGCATACCTAATAATAGTATCTACATCTACTTTTAACTTCATCGTCCCGTCGCTAGAAAAACAGCCTTCAAATGTTTCATTGTAGTGCCCTGGAATGGCTCCAAAAACTCCTTTGACTCCAACTTCTACTTTATTTCGTTCCGCTATATATTGGGAGCCTATGATAGGTGAACCAAACTGGTCAAAAGTTCCAATCATGTCATCATCATGCGTGAAATCAGTAATCGACTTATTATAAAAGCCTTCACGAACTTTCTTTTGCTTATCTTCAGGTAGTAATTGATAAATATTGGGAGCAGCATATGTAGTTGCATTAAAATCATGTAAAATAGAATTATAATGAGAGAGCGCGCCACCTAAACTATGACCAGTAGAAGTAGGATTTTTAGGATTGAATTCTTTTAGGACCTCTTTTGTCCATTTTTCAGATACTTGAAAAGGATTTTTTGATTTTCTATCTAAGCTAGTTCTTGTATTTGTACCTGCAAATACATTAATAATATCGCTACCGAAATCTTTTGACTCTTTTGTTCCTCGATAAACAAAAACCATGTTATTATAGTTGTAAGAGATTCTTCCATCTTTTCCTTTTTCTTCTGGAACAACTGCAAAAGCTTGTGTATCAGTCGCCTTATCATTCAATTTTGATACTACTTTCCAATTACTTTTTGTTCTGTCACTTAGTTCAATGTTAATTTTTTTACTATTTAATGTGCCATCTTGATAAACAGCCTCGGAAAGCTTGAAATATTCTTCATCAGTGAAAGCTTTTTTAGTAGTCAAATCAATCATCCTTTCATCTCTGGAGGTCTTTTATGTCAAAACGAACTAAAATTATTATACTAGTTATTGTGCTAATTGTCACAATGTTATCCATTCTAGGAGGTTACTTTTATATGCAACATCAAGAGCAAGAAAAAAAAGACCAAGCTTTCTTTAATGACCAAAAAGAAAAAATAACGATATATCTTAAATATAATATTCCAGACTTTAATACAGTTACTTTCACCAATGAAGAATTTAATCCTATTGGCACAAGTATTGATGGATACATAAATAATGATAAAAATCTGAGTTTTACTGCAGGTAAAGACGTCAAAATTTTTAGTTGCTCTGAAGAACTTGATAAAATGTTTAAAGAACCTAGAAAAGGTTACGATGAAATTATAGAAAAAGAAGAGACGTCCATAGAAATACCCAGAGAAAAAACTAAGACAATTGATGAAATTCTATCCGAGCTAAAATCTTATGAAGATCAAGTAATCACTCGAAATAAAATATAATTTATACTAAAAAAGACAAGCTACTATAGAAAATAGCTTGTCTTTTTATATCCAAATTTATAGTTTAAGTTCCTTTTCCAAACATTCAAAAGCAGATTCCAAAATCTCCACCGGTATCTCCGCAAACGCATCCCCAACCGAAACCTCAAACGCACAAACATCCGCCGATTTCTCCTGCAAATACCCCGAAATCCCAACGCCAGTTTCATCCTGAATCTTCGTCAAAATCGCCCCAATCTCATCAGCCGACTTCTCAAAATAAACATGAAACATATTAGAAACCGGCACTTCCGGCACAGTCTTCACGCCCGAACACGAATTAAATCGCTCAGCCAATCCTTTCGCCGCCTCAAAATATTCCGCCATTTTCCCAATCCGTTTTTCAAAATAATAATCTGCGGACAAAATATATGGATACAGACTAATCAAATCCCCACCATACCGCCGTTTCCAGATTTTCGCCTCTTGCACAAAATCATCATTCCCAGCCAAAATCGCCCCAGCAATCCCGCCAATCCCTTTGTAAAACGACACATACACACTATCAAACAGCGCACAAATTTCTTCCGCAGACTTCTGATAAAATGGCGTGATTTCCCATAACCGCGCCCCGTCCAGATGTAACGAGATACCCTGTTCATGGCAATAATCCGAAATCTCCTCAAGCTCTTCAAAAGAAGGCAGTTGCCCACCAATTTCTCGTTGAGGAAGTTCGATAAGCACACTAGAAACTGGCTCGCGAAGACTTTTAATATCGTCAATTGTCACAAGTCGATTCGCCGTACCAAGTAATATTGGCGTGATTTGCTGCAATTCTTTTAGCCCGTCTTGTTCGTGAATCTCCAAATGAGAGAGCGGATGATATGCTACGCACCGATTCTCTTTCCGGTCAGCCCAAATTCTTAACGCAATTTGCTGAGCCATCGTCCCACTTGGGAAAAATACTGCAGATTGTTTCCCGAGAATTTTCGCAATTTTTGTTTCAAAATTCCCAATAACTGCACCGTTTCCGTAAATATCGCTTTCTAGGTTATCATCTATATTTTGAAGTGCTTCTGTAAGAACACCAATATTGCGCGGACCGTTTCCGCCTAGTTTATAAGCTGTTTTCTGGTAGCTGGTTTTTAGTGTTGTTGTCATTTTGGTTCACTCCTTTTACGATATACTTTCTAAATTCATCTATATTATACCTAGAACTCAAGCCTATTGTAAATTTAACTACGGTAACAAAAAACTATCCTCTCGAGAAATCTCAAAAGAATAGTCTTTACAAATAAACCTTTAAAAATAGATGGTTACAACGGATTCCCGTTTCTTATAACTTAATTTTTCTTATACGTTTCTTTAACCATAGCGTTCTCTTTTTTATCTACTTTTTTCAAAATTAAATTCTCATTTTCCAGTTCCATAGAAAACTCATATTCCCTTTCTGCTTTAGTATCCAAATGATACTCATTTCCTTTTTGTTCACTTTTCATTATCTTGATAACATCCTGAGCTTCAAGTGCTTTAAGAGCTTTTTGTACGTTTTCTTTTTCACTTTCTGTTTCATAACCATATACTTTTTTACTAGTTACAGGACCATCATATTGATATTCATTGCCATTTTTTTGTTTTATTTTATAAGAATTAGTCAGGACAAATTCATCATATATATACAATTCTTTTACATTCCCAGCTGCATTCATTTCCAGATCATGACTCATCATATTTGACTCATCCGTATCCTTCATATCCGTCCCATCACTAGCACCTATACTAACTGATTCCAACTTCCATTTCCCAGTATATTTACTATCAACAACCGCTTTCCCACACCCTGCTAACAAAAGTAACATCCCTAAAAAAATAATACTTACTAACTTTTTGCTCATCTAGTTGCTCTCCTTTTGTATAATGAACGGGTATTCTTGTCCTATTCCTTATGCTATCCTAAACATTTTACTTCCACTTTTTAAAATTTCACCTATAGCTTATTTTTTAATATATATATCTTTACTAGAATAATTCTCTTTTTCGTAAACAGCTTCTTTAATTAATTTTTTGTCCGATAAATACATAAAGAACGTAAGGTCCTGCATTTGTTCGGTTTCTATATAATATTCGTTACCTTTTTGCTCGCTTTTAATAATTTTAACAAAATCTATTTTTCTTTTTAATTCCAATACTTTTTTCACATACTCTTTTTGGGCTTCTGTTTCATATTTAAAAACTTCTTCAGAAGTTAGAGAACCATCATTCTGATACTCATCGCCACCTTTTGACTTTATTTTAAAGGTAAAAGTTCTAGCACCGTCATCATCTACTATCACTTCTTTTATAATCCCATTACGATCAATCTCGAATTCTCTACTATAATCATGATTCACTTCTCGATAACCCGTTCTATCAATCTTACCAATACTAACCGTTTCCAATTTCCATTTTCCTGTAAATTTACTATTTATAACTTCTTTATCATCAACAACTTTTTTGTTCTCAACAGGCACTTTACCGCAGCCTATCAATAAAAATAATGCACTTACTAAAATAATACCTATCCACTTTTTGCTCATCTAGTTGCGCTCCTTTTGTGTAAAAATGATGAAGTACTACATTTGATCTCAATCTAGCGACTTCTCTACAATCATATCCTAGTACCGAAAAAATTCCAACCTACAATAAACCAATTTCCACTTCCAAAGTGGCAAATAATAATTTCACCTCCCCCATTTTTCCAGCTATAGTAAAGACAAATCAAAAGGAGGTCTTTACGTGACAGATAGCAACGAACTAACAACAGAACTGGATTCCATGGCGATCATCTTACACGCCGGGAATGCGAAAAGTTGTGCTTTTGAGGCACTGAAAGAAGTAAAACAGCAAAACATCGAAGCTTTCACGCAGAAAATTACTGAAGCGAAAGATGAGATTAAACTGGCGCACCGAGCGCACGCGGAACTTTTGCGAAAACTATCTTCAGAGAACCGAATGAGAGAGGTGGATTTACTGCTTGTTCATGCGGAAGGTCACTTGTCTTCTACGGATATTGCCGTGGAAATGATTCGGGAACTGGGAGAAATTTATCAATGGAAATGGAGTTTATCTAATGAATAATAACTTTTTATGGGGAGGTGCAACGGCCTCTTATCAATGTGAAGGTGCTTGGGATGTGGATGGCAAGGCGGAATCGATGTGGGACTACTACTTGCACGAAGCAGGTCTTGAGAATGGCGATGTGGCGAGCGATCACTACCACCGCTACGAGGAAGACATTCGGATGATGAAAGAAGGCGGACAAAATTCCTATCGTTTTTCCTTATCTTGGCCGCGAATTATTAAAAATAGGCAAGGTGACATCAACTTAAAAGGGATCGAATTTTATCAAAACTTGCTAGATACGTGTAAAAAATATGATATTGAGCCGTTTGTGACACTTTATCATTGGGATTTGCCGCAATATTGGGAAGAAACTGGTGGCTGGTTGGATCACGACGTTTGTGCTGCATTTGAGCATTATGCCAAGGTTTGTTATGACCATTTTGGCGATAAAATCACGAATTGGACTACGTTTAACGAGCCAAAATGGTTTGTTGCTAACGGATATAAAATCGGCAACTACCCGCCCGGTTATCAAGATACGCAAAAAACGATGATTGCCGCTTATAATGTAATGTACGCGAGTGCTTTAGGCGTGAAGGCTTTTAAAGAAGGTGGCTATCCAGGGCAAATTGGTATTGTTCACAGCTACACGCCGGTGAACGGTGTCGATGAAAGTATTGAAACGAAAATTGCGATGCGCTACGCTGATAACTATTGCAACAACTGGATTCTCGACACAGCCGCACTTGGCGAATTCCCGGTTGATCTCATTGCCGAACTAGCAAAATCGCACGACATCAGCTTTATGAAAACAGACGAACTACAAACAATTAAACAAAACACTGTCGACTTCATCGGCTTAAATTACTATTCGCGCACGCTCGTTAAACCATACACTGGCGGCGAAACTCAGCTACAATTCAACCACAGTGGTAAAAAAGGCGAAAGTAAAGTTCTTATCAAAAACTGGTTCGAACAAGTGAAAGATCCCGCCAACGAAACAACCGAATGGGACACAGAAATTTATCCAAAAGGCTTACAAGATGGCTTAATCGAAGCTTACGAACGCTATCAATTACCACTTTATGTGACAGAAAACGGCATTGGTGTTCGCGAAGACGTTTCTGTGTCACAAGTAGATGATGCCTACCGAATCGCCTTTATGAATGACCATATTAACGCCATTTTCAACGCAATCGATGCTGGTTGTGACGTTCGCGGCTACTACGCTTGGTCTCCGTTCGACCTTTATTCTTGGAAAAATGGTGTCGAAAAGCGTTACGGACTTGTGGCAGTTGATTTCGAAAACAACCAAATCAGAAAACCAAAAGCTTCCTACTACTGGTTCAAAGAAATGATTGAAAGTCAGGGAAAACTCATCAAACGAAGAGAATTTTAAAAAAGGAGCAGGAAAATGAAAAATATCATGTTAGTTTGTAATGCTGGTATGTCTACAGGAATGCTTGCGAAAAAAATCGAAGCCGCTTCTGGCAACACATTAAACGTCACTGCTTATAGCGAATCCGAGTATACCGATTATTTGGACGGTGTCGACCTCGTTCTTATCGGCCCTCAAATCCGTTTCCTTATGCCACAAATTAAACAGGCCGTCAGCGTCCCAGTCCATGCCATTTCACCAGTAAAATACGGCATCATGGATGGCAAAGGGGTTTACGAAGACATCCAGAAATTAATAGGAGGATAAAAACATGCGATTTAATACCATTAGCGAAAAAATGGATCAATATATTTCCCCGCTGGCTAACAAACTTAGCCAGCAACGCCATTTGAAAGCAACCAGAGATGCCTTTATGTCCATGCTGCCAATTACATTGTTTGGTTCAATTCCGATTATTTTGAAAGCGGCTCCAGTAACAGATGATACGAAAAACGGCTTCCTGCTTGCCTGGGCTAACTTCGCTGAAAAATATGATTTAATCCTAAATTGGATTAGCGGAATTACACTTGGCGCCATGTCGTTATATATTTGCGTCGGTATCACGTATTATTTATGCAAACACTACCACGAAGATTTCTTACGCCCACTCATGTTTTCTATCGCCGGTTTCTTTATGCTCGTACTTAACCCAATCAAAATGGGCTGGGACGGCAAAGAAGTCGACATCAGTTTCCTTGATGGACGCGGAATATTACTCTCGATTTTCGTCGCCATCGTTACCGTAGAAGGTTATCACTGGATGCGCAAGAAAAATGTCGGTCGAATAACCATGCCTGATAGCGTCCCAGCCTCACTATCCGAGACATTCGCAGCCTTAGTTCCTGGTATTATTTTAATGACCTTTTTCTCGATTATCTTTATCATTTTCAACCTGCTAGACACAACTGCCATCCAATTCTTATATGAAAAAATGGCGCCGAGCTTCAAAGCAGCCGATAGCTTACCATTCACAATTCTAAGTATTTTCCTAGTTCACTTATTCTGGTTCTTCGGTGTGCACGATGCCGCACTTGCCGGAATTCTAGGCCCAATTCGTGACGGAAACCTTTCAATCAACGCCGCTGAAAAAATGGCTGGACAAGATTTGACGAATATTTTCACGACACCATTCTGGACATATTTCGTTATCATCGGTGGTTCTGGTTCCGTTCTCGCACTTGCCTTTTTAATGATGCGATCCAAGTCCAAACAACTAAGCACCGTCGGGAAAGTCGGCTTCTTACCTTCCATATTCGGAATTTCTGAGCCGCTAATTTTCGGAACACCACTAATGCTGAATCCGATTTTCTTCTTCCCGTTCATTTTTACATCCGTATTCAATGGTGTCATCACCTATCTTTGTATGTATTTCGGGATTGTCGGAAAAACGTTCGCCGTCTTCTCCTGGCAAATGCCCGCACCAATTGGAGCATTTCTATCCACCATGGACTGGCGAGCCATCGTTCTCGTATTCATCCTGATTTTCTTAAACGGCCTAATGTACTACCCATTCCTAAAAGTGTATGAGAAAAATCTCGTCGCTTTAGAAAAAGAAGCCGAAGAAGAAAACATCGCTGCTAATTAATAGCCACTTAAATAGAGATTGGGACAAAAAAACTCGTCTCTTTCTCTATTTGGTGTTGTATAATAACAATAGGTTAAGGGAGAATTAGGGGGGATATAATGACTATTTCAGAAAGGCAACGTTCATTGTTAGAAAAGCTTAACGACAGCCAAAAGACAGTAACAGCAAAAGCACTTTCAGAAATGTTAGGCGTTTCTTCCAAAACTGTGCGAAATGACATTATGCAAATTAACCAGTCATTTAGTTCCACAATCATCGCATCAAAAGCTGGCAAAGGCTATTTTCTAACGCCAAATGAGCAGCTTTCACAAATAAATCTAACCAAAAATAACGAAAATCTACATTTTGAATTATTACGCCATATTATCGAACAAGATCATACCAATTTCTATGATTTAGCGGATCAATTTTTCATTAGCGAATCGACGTTATCTCGTATTATTAAAGAGCTCAACGCGGTTATCGCTGAAAAAGATGAGTCGCTATGTATTATTCGAAAAAACAACGAACTAATAACCGAGGGAGGCGAAGAAGAAAAGCGCCGTATCTTCAATCTATTCCTCAATCAGGAAATCGAAAATCATCAATTAAGCCTAGATAAATACGCCGATTACTTCGATTATTGCAATCTAAAACAACTTTCCGAGCTTATTATTGCCTACCACAAAAAGAATGAATTTTTCATGAATGATTTTTCGACGATTTCGTTCATTTTGCATATCGCCGTTTTAATTGAGCGCATTAGTATGGGCAGCTATATAGAGCGAACCGCTTTACTCGAGCAAGATAAAACTAGCCTTGAAATGGCGGAGCACCTAACCGAAACGTTAGAAGAAGAACTGCAAATCGATATTCCAACCCAAGAACTAAGCTATATCGCCCGGCTATATTCTGGCAAACTAGCGACAACTTCCACCATTGACGCAAAAGTTTTTGGCAGCGTTGTCACTCGGCTCCTTGAAGCAGTGGACCAAAATTTCCATATTGACTTTTCAGCTGACGAAAAAATAGCCACCTATCTAGTGGCCCACATTTCAGCCCTTTACAAAAGAGCCAATCACAAACAATATTTAACCAACCCACTCACCGAAGAATTAAAAAACAAGTTCCCATTTATTTATAACGTCAGTGTTTATGCCTCTGCCTTTATTCAAAAAGAGCTTGCGATCACTTTCCCAGATGACGAAATCGCTTATATCGCGTTACACTTTCTGTCCGCTTCAGAAACAATTAATCACGGCAAAAAGAGAAAGATACTCTTAGTTACCCCGTACGGCGCAGGCAGTCAACGCTTAATTCATAATCAACTAAAGAAAATACCTGATTTTTCGATTGATTTACTCGTTTCCCAATCCATTTTCGACATAAAACAATTCACCTTAGACAAAGAAATTCACTTAATTTTAACCGCCGAACCATTAAACCTAACAACCGACATCCCAGTCTATCACTACGATTTGCTTTTAGCAGAGAGCGATTTGCAAAAAATCAAGCATATTTTAGAAACTAAGCAAAAAACGGAATCAATCTCCAGAAAATTTTTCAAAAAAGAACTGTTCTTTCCAAAACAAAACTTCAAATCAAAAGAAGAAACCATCACCTTTCTTTGCGAACAATTAACTGCATTTGACTACTGCGACCCCGATTACGTAGCAAAAGTATTCGAGCGCGAACAATTATCAAGCACCTGTTACGGCAACTACTACGCCATCCCACATGCCATCCAGCGAAGCGCGAAAAAAAATGCCGTCGCCGTATGCTCACTTGATAAACCAATCGACTGGGGCGGAAATCGCGTCAAACTCGTCCTCCTACTCACTATGAAAGAAGAACGCGACAACTCTTTTGAAGAATTATTCGGCCAACTCGTAACCATCTTAAACGAACGCAGCTTCGTCAAAAAACTAGCAAAACAAGAAGATTTCCAGCAATTTATCGAACTTTGCGAACAAAAAACCCTAGATTCTTAAACAATCTAGGGTTTTCTAATCCGATCAATTCCAAAAACAACAATCGGTAAATAATTAAAAAAGAAACTAATCCGCTGGCAAAAACCAATTTCATCTAAAACTGGCAAGTCATTCACAGCAGGAATCCGCGCAAGCCCATAAACACCAGCCGACAGCAAACTAACAATGAGTAAAACTAGATAGATATTGCTGCGGGTTTTATCGCCAGTTTTCCGGTAAAGAATGACCAGAAACAACGGAAAAATCAAAAATCCCGCATAACCAAGCCCCGAGCCAATATTATGCACCCAAGTCGAAAACGTCCAGCTCGCCTGCTCCGTATCAATACTAAACAACCCGGTAAAAATACAATCGCCAATCCCATACAAACCAATCGCAGAAGCAAGCAAAATCGCCAAAGTCCGCGAAGTTTTAACAACGCTCTGATAAATCGCCGGCAAAGCGAGCACAAAGAACACCCCAGACACCACCGACCAAACCAAAAACGCTCCCCGCACCGGACTAGCCACATCCCCAAACACACTCATAACCCGTGTCATTTGGTTTAATTCTGGGTAAAAAATTCCAAGTATGTAAGGCGTTAGAAAATCACTCAAAACGCCGAGTAATAAAAAGTAAAAACCGTATTTTTTTAGAAAGACCATTTTCAACACTCCTAAAAATTAATTCTGTTTAGTCGGATGAAATAACGCATTCATCCGATTTATTTCACTTATGATAAGGCTCCCCCCGAACAATCCGAAACGCCCGGTAAACCTGCTCCACCAGCACCAATCTCATCAACTGGTGTGGCAGCGTTAACCTCCCAAACGAAATCCGCTCATTACTCCGTTTCAACACCGCCTCACTAAGTCCTAGCGATCCACCAATCACAAACGTCACCTTACTCTTACCATAAGTCGCCAGCTTATCCAAATCCGCCGCAAATTCTTCACTCGACTTCATTTTCCCATCAATCGCCAGCGCAATCACATGGGCATCGTCCGGAATCTTCGCTAAAATCCGCGCACCCTCTTTATCTTTCACTTGCTTCATTTCCGCATCACTCAGCACTTCCGGAGCTTTCTCATCCGGAACTTCCACAATCGTTACTTTCGCATAGGCGCCCAATCGTTTTAAATATTCGGCGATTCCTTGCACTAAATATTTTTCTTTTAATTTCCCGACCGTTACAATTTGGATATTCATTTATGCCACCCTTATCTTTTTTAATACTTTTATCATACATCAAAAATCCCTCATTGCACTAGTCAAAATAAAATAAGAGCAGCTTTCCATAAAAAGTTATTCCACAGGTTATCCCGCCCTTATACACAAGTTATCCCCAAAAATTATCCACATATCCACAAGCTGCTTCTCTATTTTGTGTCCGAACGTATATTCCCCACAATATATATGATAGCCAAATTTCACTATCCACAGCTTATCCACAGGTAAAATCGTCACCTAACTATTCAAAACTCAAACTCCACCAAACAGTGGAACCCCTTCTCCTACAATCAATCTCGCGAATCAAATCTCTATGTAAAGTTATTTTCCTTGTCACATATCCAGCTTATAAAAAGTAAAAATGTGGATAAATGGCTTTCTATCCACATTTTTCTTTTTTGACCTATATTTTCGCAAAAAATGTGTTTTTTTCAAAAATAAATCTGTGTTTATTGATTAAATTATCAAAATTGTTCTTTTCCACAAGATATTCACTGCTTACACACAGGTTATCCACAGAAGTTATCCACATATCCACAAACTAGTTCTATATTTAGTAGGAGAATTCTTGTTCTCTACCATATCTATATCCGAAAAAAATCGCTATCCACAAGTTTTCCACAGAAAAAAAGCCATCCTCTTTTTCAAGAGAATGGCTTTTTGTTATCATGTAGTTGTTTTTGCTGCTTCTAATTTAATATCTGTGGATTTTTCTTTACCGTCACGATAGTATTTCACTTTGACTTTATCGCCAATTTTCACGTCGTTACCGTATAGAATTTTGCGTAATGTCATGGAGTTTGTTACTTTTTGGCCGTTTAGTTCAACAATAACATCGTATTGTTTCAAGCCTGCTTTGTCTGCTGCAGAACCGGATACTACTTGTTGTACCATTGCGCCATAATCTACGCTATCAGGTAATTTCAAGATATTTTTTTGTTGTGTTTCTGGAATTGTATCAACGTCACGTAAGGATACGCCTAGAGATGGACGTTCTACTTCGCCTTTTGTTTCTAGTTGTTCGATGATTGGTTCTACTGTGTTACTTGGAATTGCAAAGCTAATACCTTCTACATTTTCCATCGAAATTTTCATTGAGTTAATACCAATTACTTGGCCTTCAATATTAATTAAAGCTCCACCACTGTTACCAGGGTTAATAGCTGCATCTGTTTGGATAACATCTGCTTCCCAGTCTTCTGTTCCGTCGCCATTTGTATCAACTGGTACTGCGCGGTTTAGACCGGAAATAATACCTTGCGTTACTGAACCGGAAAATTCTGTTCCAAGTGGACTACCAATTGCAATTGCTGGTTCGCCAAGTTTTAATGAATCAGAATCTCCAAATGCAGCAACTGTGCTAACATTTTTATCATCAATTTCGAGAACAGCTAAATCGTTCCATTCATCTGTTCCAAGTAATTTTGCTTCGGATTTTTTACCGTTTGTAAAAGTTACTTCTAATTTATTTGCATCCGCAACAACGTGATTATTTGTTACGATGTAGGCTTTTCCATTTGCTTTTTTATAAATAACACCAGATCCTGAGGAAGCTTCTTGTTCAGAAGTTGTTGTTCCATCAAGGGATGAAGATGATTGGTAATTTAGTACACTCACTACCGCATCTTGCACTTTGTCTACTGCTTTTGTTACATCTGATGTTGTATCTACTGAAACTTTTTCTACTTTGGTAGCTTTATTATTCGAGTTTGAAGTTGTATCTGCGTTGTCGCCATTATCCCAAGCGACAAAGAAAATAATAAGTCCTCCGATAATAACACCAATAAGTGCTGTTAAAAAGTAACCAATAAAGTGTTTGCCGCGTTTTGGTGGTTCGCCGTTCCCGTTACCACTTCCGCCATTACTCACTCTATTAGGTGGAACTGCCCCGCCACCAGTTGTCCCAGCACGTCTTGGTCCTGGAGCTGGTCTAGCAGGTTCTGATTCTTTATTACTTGCTTCTTCAAAAAATGCATTTGTAGAACTTGCCTCGGCTGCATCTTCTGTTGCTCCGGCAAACTTCTCACCTTCTGGGGTCACGCCCTCTACAATAGGAGTTTCTTGGACTGGTTGCGAGCTCTCGTTAGTATGTAAAGTCTCCTCGACCTCTCTTTTTGGCGTGCTTTCTTTCTCGCTGTTTTCATTTAAATTCTTTTCTTTCTCGTCCATGTCTTCCTTCCTCTCTGCAAATTTCGCATTTATATACTTCCATAATAAACCCCAAATATGAAAAAACGATGAAAAAGCTTTAAAAAAACGGTGAAACTCAAATAGTAAAGATGGACGTAGCGTTATCAGGATCTGTGTCAAAAATTTCTAGTTTGCCGCCAACATCAATTCCTTCTGCCATAAGTGTTTGCGTTACGCTCATTCTCGCAAGTTCTTTCATATTGTTGTCTTTACTAAGATGTCCCAAATAAATTCGTTTAGTTTGATCGGTAATAACTTCACTCATTGCTATCGCTGCATCTTCATTGCTCACGTGTCCCTCGTCACCAAGGATTCTGCGTTTTACATTCCACGGATAGCGTCCCATTCGAAGCATTTCTACATCATGATTACTTTCAAAAAGATAAGCATCAGCCCCCGCAATATGTCCTTTCATTCGGTCGCTCACATAGCCCGTGTCCGTTATCATTACAAATTTTTTATTCCCTTTATGAAATATGTAAAACATCGGCTCAATCGCATCATGAGAGACGCCAAAAGATTCCACTTGCATACTACCAAAGGATTTTACTGTTTCCATATCAAATTGGAATTTTTGGTCTGAAGAAACTTCACCAATCATATTATCCATTGCTTTCCATGTTTTAGCATTGGCATAAATAGGGAGTTTGTATTTACGCGCAAGCACCCCTAAACCTTTAATATGGTCTGAATGTTCGTGAGTAATTAGAATCGCGTCTAAATCGTTCATATCACGACCAACTTGCGCGAAAAGTCCTTCCATTTTCTTGCCACTCAAACCACAGTCAATCAGAATTTTTTGGTCTCCTGTTTCGACAAGTGTAGCATTGCCTGAGCTTCCACTGGCTAATATACTAAATCGGATTTGGTCCGTATCTTTTTCCGTTAAAATTTTATTTGCGAACATTTTTTATCCCCCTAAAGGCTTATATATCTTTCATTGTAACGCTAATTCAGTAAAATTGCATGCCCTATCGTTTGAAAAAGCCAACCTAATTTTTCATAATAATTAGGTTGACTCGTTTTTTATTTGGCTTTCTGACGGCTTGATAATTCTGTACCTGGTTCGGTGGTTGATTTGTTTTCTGATTGGTTAATTACTTGTTCGTCTTTAGCATTTACGAGGACGTAGTTAGTTTCACCAGAATGTTTTACTTCAAAGCACCAAACTGGGAAGTATACATTTCCAGAAGGAAGCTGTACGGTCGTGTAGTAGCCAAATGTTGCAGAAACCACGTCGCTGTCTTGCTTCAATTCTCCGTGCTGATAAACTGCCTCTAGTGCATCTGTTGCTGACATTAAATTGGTCTTATCTTTTAAATCATCTTGCTTCGACATCCAAGTTTGCTCATACGAGATTACTCGGTCATCTTGATCTAAATAAAAAGTAATTTGGCCCGCTTCATCAAACAGAACCATATTGTTATTAATTAATTGATTAAAAGTAAGCGTCCGCGCGTCCTTATCATAATTCCAGAATTGGTAAGACTCCCCGCGATAAACACTTGATTCCATAAATTTTTGAAACTCTGGATTGGTCCCTTTTTTGCCAGCTTTTACTGGGTTTTGTAGGACAGAATAGATTTGTTTATTGTTATCTTTCAGTGTAATTGCTTGTCCTGTAAAGTTGCTTACATCTTTTGTTGTAAATGCAGCTCGCTCTGTAGTGAAAATGGAACCGCTCGTAGGTTTGGTCGACAAATCCGGATGGGAAATATTATCTGCTTTTAATCGTTCTTCTAACGTCTCATTTCCGAGTGTATCTGGGTCATCCGATAACTGCTTGTTGAAAAATATTACTGCTAAAAAGACATTAAGAATAAGGAGAGTCACAATAAAAATCATTTGTGTTTTACGCCAATCCATTTTTATTCACCCGCCTTTTCTGCGTCTGGTTGGAAGATGAACCATTTATCATGATACTTGTACAGCCATGTTGGTTCTAGAGTCACAAGGCGATTCATGCCCGAAGATTCGCTTCGTGTCATATGATAGCCAGGAACAATATCTTCAATTTCTTCTGCTTTGACGTTTGGATTTTGAGCCAGAGCGTTATAGACCGAATAAGAGGATGGTAGCGTTACTTCTTTTTTCTCTCCCGGAACATCAGTATCTAAGCGGAAAAATGGTCTCATGTATTTATAAACTGCTTCGAGTCCTTCTGTTACGGAAATATCCGCCATACCATTCTCATTGTATACTTGTAAATTATCAATGAATAAACTGAAATTAGTCGTCGCACTTTCCCCAGCATAACCTGTGAAGTAGTAAGCGCCGTCGCCAGTCCAGCCAGCGTGGTCGTTCACAAAGTTAAAACTATCTTGAATAAGTCCAGCTCGTTTGACACTGCTAAGGTCTTCCGGATTCGTGCGTTCTTGCGATGGGTTTACATACTCTAATACTTTGTTATCTGTATCCATTTCAATGACACTTGAGCCATCCGTGTAGGTGTTTCCTTCACTTTTAACAGTACCAGAATCTTGGAATAGTGCGGACGTGAATAAATTAATTTCAAGCGAATCGATGATATATTTTTTGCGATCTAGTTTTGTTTTTTCAGAGCTTAAGAAAAGATTGCGTTTGTTTGAAATTAGTTTATCATTTTGAGTCAGCTTGCTTTCATTCTTTTTAACAATTTTTTCGATTTTATCGATGTCTTTATTTTGAAGTGAGCTTTGGTAAATATTTTCTTGATCGTCATTTGCGAAATAAACCGAGTGTAGCCCGGTATCCGTATTATTAACATCAAACACAATTCGATTAAAGAACGCCGATTCAAGCCCTTCCCCTTCTATTTGAAAAATTTGAGCAAAAATAGAGAACGGGATATTATTGGGGAAAATGATCTCGATTGTTCCGTTTTTATGGATTAATTTCTCATAGTCTTCACTACTTTTTTTATTAGCTAATACTACTTCCGAGAAACTGAAGGCTTTCCCTTGTGCCATTAGTTCGTTTAATAAATCATCATCTAAACTTTGGTAATTACTTTCATTTGCATTAACAGCTAACTTGTATGGTTTGAATACTTGTGAAGTTGTCATTGTTTTATCAATGGTTGTTTTTTCCACTTCTTTTACATTAATTGCTTCGTAATCAGGTTGTCCCTTCCAAATAAAGTAGCTTAGGACGATGCTGAGTACAACTAAAATGGTTAGTACAAATGAGCGAAATCCTGTTTTTTTCATCATTCCCAATCATCCTCCGGTAAGTCACTGTATGGCAGGGTGAATTTAATTATGGTCCCTTTGGTTTTATTACGTTCGGCCCAAATTCGACCGCCATGTGCTTCGATAACTTCTCGAGCGATGGCAAGCCCTAACCCTGTTCCGCCCATTTCCCGCGAACGAGCTTTATCTACGCGGAAGAATCGGTCAAATACATTCGCTAAATCTTCGTCTGGTACGCCTAAACCTTCATCGGCAATACTTACTTCAATTTCATCTTCAAATTTCTTCAGATAGAAGGAGATGCGGCCGCCATCTGGTGAATACTTGTTGGCGTTAGAGATAATATTATCCAGCACTTGCATCACTTTATCTTCATCAATTTCGATAATAACTGGTTCTCTTGGAATGTGGCGTTTGAACATGATTGTTTCTTTTTTCATCATTTCAAAACGGTCAATAATATGATTAAAGAAATCCGTAAAGTTCACGAAGCTTTTTTCGAGTTGCTCTCTGCCGCCGTCCATTCTGGAAAGTTTGAGCAAATCATTAACTAGGCGAATCATACGCTCTGTCTCATTTTGTGTTACTTCAAGGAAGCGTGGGGCAATTTCTTTATCTTCCCATGCACCATCGCTTAATGCTTCTAAATAACTGTGCATACTTGTAAGTGGGGTTCTTAGTTCATGCGATACGTTGGATACGAAGTCGCGACGTTCTTGGTCCACTTTTTCTTGATCAGTAATATCATGAAGTACTGCGATTACGCCATTGTTAAAACCAGTTTCTCTTTGGATAACGGAGAAATTAGCGCGAAGTACATAAGGTTTGTCGAAAGTACTGCGGTCCATTGTTAGCGAACCATCAACTTCCATCAAATCTTCAAATTGGTATGTGTCTCCAATATCTAACACATCAATAATAGAGCGCCCATTCGCACTTTCATGTTTTACACGTAGCATTTTTTCTGCGGGCGTATTAATAAGAATTACTTTCCCGCGGCGGTCTGTCGCAATTACGCCATCGGTCATATATGCGAGTACGGAGGAAAGCTTGCGTCGTTCCCCTTCTGTCATCGCTTGGGCTTCTTGGACTCGTTTCGTTAACGTATTAAAGGAATCCGCTAGTTCTCCAATTTCATCGACACCGTATACTTTAACTTTACGGCTGTAATTCCCGCGAGCCATCGCATAAGCTTGTCGTTTCATTTCAACAATTGGCTTAGTAATCGTTCTTGATAGCAAAATTCCGAGTACTGCGGTAATAATCATCGCAATCAAAGTACCTGTGATGAAAATATTTGTAATATCATCTACTTGTTTATAGACACTTTCGATATCGGCGACAAGATAAATAGCCCCTATCACTTTGCCTTTATTTTTGATGGAGGATACGTTCACCCAAACGCGGTTATTTTTATTCGATTCGTCTTTATAGATTTTGTCCTCAGAAGTCGTTCCAAGTGACAGCGTTCTTTTTACAAGGGGATCATTGCTTTTTTGACCAACAATTCCTTGATTATTTAAATTAGATGTACCGAGAATTTTTCCTTTATCATCAACTATTCTTACTTCGATTAAGTTGCTACTTGCGCGAGAAAAGTCGACTAAGAGTTCTCTAATATCATTTTGTAACTTTACGGAGTTATCGCTATTTTTAATAATTTCTTCTCTAGCGTTGTAATCCAAAAGCGTAATACTGTTCGTAATAGAATCTTGAAAATTCTTCTCCAGTTGCCCTTCCAGTTCACGTACAAAATACGCGCCGATTACTTGCATTGCAACAATAATTAGTAGCAAATACATAATAACTAACTTAAATTGTACAGACTGAAAAAATCTCATTTTATGCATAAGTCTTTCTACTCCTATTCGGGGTAATATATTTAAATTAGTATACCATATGTTATGGGGTAGACGTATTGTTTTTCCTGTTAATTGGGTCGATTTATTTATAAAAATAGTAGCTACGTATGCGAAAATACCCAAAAAAAGTGGTCGCCGAATTTTTTTCACTTCGGCGACCACTTCTTGTTATTTATTCTTGTTCTGGATTGCGTAAATAATAGCCCACTCCGCGTCTTGTTACTAACCACGCTGGGTGACTTGGGTTATCTTCAATTTTTTCACGTAAGCGACGAACGGTAACGTCAACAGTACGAACATCACCGAAGTAGTCATAGCCCCAAACGGTTTGAAGTAAATGTTCACGTGTCATAACTTGCCCCATATGTTTTGCTAAGTAGTGTAGTAATTCGAATTCACGATGCGTTAATTCGATAGTTTCTCCACGTTTAGAAGCCACATATGCGTCTGGATGAATAATAAGAGAACCGATTTCTAGTTCGCTGTTTTCTTCTTCCTCGGCTGCGCTTGAGCTTACTTGGCTGTGACGGCGCAAGTTGGCTTTCACACGAGCAATTAATTCACGGTTACTGAATGGTTTCGTTACATAGTCATCTGCACCAAGTTCTAATCCGATAACTTTGTCAATTTCGGAGTCTTTCGCTGTGACCATAATTATTGGCATATCATATTTTTTACGAACTTCACGACATACCTCGATACCATCACGACCTGGAAGCATAATATCGAGTAAAATCAAATCTGGCTGAACTTCTTCTACAAGTTCTAACGCTTCATCGCCATCATAGGCGCAATATACATCAAAGCCTTCTTTATTTAGATTAAACTTAACTATATCCGCAATCGGTTTTTCGTCATCTACTACAAGAATTTTCTTTTCTGCCATTTTTTTACAGTCCTCTCATTCCTGGATTTCGCCGGCTCTAACCGGGACAGATAATTTAATGCTTAAAACTCTCACTAAATGCTTTAAATTCCGGCTTGTCTTTTTAAAACAACATGCTAGGAATAGACTTACTAACTAATTATAACACATCCCATTAATTATCTGAATTATTACAAGCGATTTTCTCATAAAACTGGATAAATGGCTATTTCTGAGTAACTTTATCGAATAGATGCAATTTGGAAATTCGAGTGACTGCCTCTTCCAAGCGATCTTCATCCATTAAAAGACCCACGCGGACATACCCTTCGCCAAATTCGCCAAAACCACTGCCATCCGCAACCGCAACACTGACTTCTTCTAGTAGATAATCGGCAAATTCACTACTTGTAAAATCTTCAGGAACTGGCATCCAAGCAAAAAACGAACCAGCTGGCGCAACTGCTTCCCAACCAATCTTCTTACAAGCGGAAATAAAGGCATCTCTGCGACTTTCATAACGAGCGGTTAATTCTCGCACACAAGTCTGATCTCCTGTTAAAGCTTCTATTGCAGCATCTTGAATTCCTGGGAAAAGACTTACATACATATGATCTTGAATAAGGTTAATAGCTTCAATAACTTCGCTGTTCCCAACTGCAAAACCAACGCGCCACCCCGCCATATTATACGTTTTCGAAAGTGTATAAAGTTCAATTCCAACTTCTTTCGCACCGTTCGTTTCTAAAAAACTAATTGGCTTTTTACCGTCAAAACCAATACCTCCATAAGCGAAATCGTGCGCAATAACCACATTATGTTCTTTGGCAAAAGCAACTGTATCTTCAAAGAAATCACTTGTAGCAACTGCACCAGTTGGATTATTAGGATAATTTAAATACATAAGTTCCGCTTTTTCCGCCACTTCAACAGGAATCTTAGTAAAATCTGGTAAAAAGTCATTTTCAGCAATTAGTGGCATTTTTTCAAATTGAACTTCGCCTAACACAACTCCTGACAAATAATCAGGATAACCCGGATCAGGTAAAAGCATCGTATCACCTGGATCCATCAAACACATCGGCAGCTCCACTAAGCCTGTTTTTGTACCAAACAAAATAGCTACTTCTGTGTTTGGATCAATCGTTACATTATATTCACGCGCGTAAAAATCCGCAGCGGCTTGTTTTAGTTCGTGCTTTCCTCGAAACAAAGAATATTTGTGGTTAAGTGGTTTTTCTGCAGCTGTTTTCATCGCTTCCACAATATGTTTGGGTGTCGGCTGGTCTGGGTTTCCTTGTCCTAAATTAATGACATCATGCCCTTCTGCCACCTTTTTTCCAACTTTTTCTACAAGGCTAGAGAAAAACTGATCTGGTAAATTTTGCAAGCGTTTGGAAATTTTCATTTTACACCCGTCCTTTTCAAGTTTCATTGATTAAAATAGTAAAGTTTTCTGAAGTATTTGTCCAGTATGATTTTTTTAAAACTTAAAAAAGCATTGACAAATTAAGGTAATATGCGTATATTTTTAACTAACAGGTTTTTCTAAAATATTTTCTCTTATCGAGAGCGGCAGAGGGACTGGCCCGATGAAGCCCGGCAACCTAACTTTATTTAAGCGTAAAGTGAAGGTGCTAATTCCAGCAAAATGGTGTATTCCGTTTTGGTAGATAAGAGGAGCTGGATATGTTCGACTTTCCACTTCTCTATTCTAAATAGAGAAGTTTTTTATTGTTTTCATGAATAAATCTGGATAATCACACAACATACTAGGGAGGAAAAAAGATGAGAAAATTAACAAAAGGGTTAGGAATTTTACTTGCATCAAGCCTTGTTTTAGGATTAGCAGCATGTGGAGGAGGCAGTGACGACAAAGCCTTAAGCACAGAAAAAATTACAATTGGAACAACAGCAGGACCTCACCAACAAATCGCTGAAGAAGTTCAAAAATTAGCGAAAAAAGACGGTCTTGAAATCAAAATCAAAACATTTGATGATTATAATACACCAAATACAGCTTTAAACGATGGGGATTTGGATGCGAATAACTACCAAACAATTCCATTTTTAGAGCAACAAAAGAAAGATAAAGGCTACAAATTAGACGTTGCTTTTAAAACAGTAGCGTTCCCAATGGGTATTTACTCCAACGATATTAAAGACTTAAAAAATCTTAAAAAAGGCGACAAAATTGCCGTTCCAAATGATCCAAGTAACGAATACCGTGGTTTAAAACTGTTTGAAGATGCTGGCATTATTAAATTAAAAGATGGCGTGGAAGAAAAAGCAACGAAAAAAGACATTGCTGAAAACCCGCTTGACCTTGAAATTGTTGAACTTGAAGCTTCTCAAATCCCTGCACAATTAGATGAAGTTGCAGCCGCAGCTATCAATACTAACTTTGCAATGGGCGCTGGACTTTCTATTAATAAAGATGCCATTTACCACGAACCTACAAAAGACAATCCATATCCGAACGTTTTCGTTGTTCGTAGTGCCAACAAAGATGATGAAGTCGTAAAAACATTAGAAAAATATTACCATTCAGATGAAGTAAAAGCATTTATTGAAAAAGAATTTAATGGGTCTGTAGTACCTGCATTCTAGGGAGTTGTTTTATTTTGATCGAATTACATCAAGTTTCAAAGTCATTTAACGTAAATGGAAAAACCGTAGAAGCCGTCAAAAATGTTTCTATTACAGTCGAAAAAGGAGAAATTTTCGGTGTCGTTGGTTACAGTGGCGCCGGGAAAAGTACCCTTGTTCGTTGCATCAACCTGCTTGAACGTCCAGATGCCGGCCAAGTCGTGATTGATGGGAAGAATTTATCTACCCTATCAAGCAAAGAACTTCGTGTCGCTCGCCGGAAAATCGGCATGATTTTCCAAGGATATAACTTACTGAAAACCGCAACTGTCTATGATAACATTGCCAAACCATTAAAATTAGAAGGCGTTCCAAAAGACGAAATCGAGACGCGTGTAAATAAATACTTGTCGATTGTTGGTTTAGAGGATAAACGAAACAACTATCCGAGCCAACTTTCTGGCGGTCAAAAACAACGTGTCGCGATTGCTCGTGCTCTTGCGCATGAGCCAGAAATTCTCTTAAGTGATGAAGCAACAAGCGCCTTGGACCCTGAAACAACAGAAGCAATTTTGCAACTGTTACTTAAAATTAATGCGGAACTCGGCATTACGATTTTCTTAATTACACATGAACTTGATGTCATTCAACGTATTTGTGACCGGGTTGCTGTAATGGAAAATGGTCATTTAGTGGAACAAGGTACCGTTCTTGATATTTTTACAAAAGCAAAACACGCGACAACCAAGCGCTTTGTTGGGTCGGAAGCTAGTTTCGATATCCCGCAAGATTTGCTTGAAAAATATATTGCAACCGGGAAATTAGTTTCTCTTCATTTTATTGGGGACGAAGCGGATGAGCCTGCACTTGCTCTTGTATCACGCAAGTTCGACGTCCTTCCAAGCATTTTAGCTGGGGGAATTGATCATTTGAAAAACGGAACACTTGGAAAACTACTCGTTCATTTAAAAGGGGACGAAGTTGAATACAGTAAAGCTATTTCTTATTTGAAAGAATCTGGAGTCGTTGTTGAGGAGGTCGAGTTACTATGAGTTTGTTTTTTGAAGAATGGGGCCCGATACTTTGGCAAGGATTTCTAGAAACGCTTACGATGACTGGGATTACACTCGTGATTTCACTTGCGATTGGTTTACCACTTGGCGTATTTTTAACATTAACTCGTAAAGGTGGTCAATCAGAAAACCTGGTTGCCTACAGTATTCTAAACTGGGTTATTAATATTTTACGTTCATTACCATTTATTATTTTGTTATTCTTAATGATTCCCGTAACACGGTTTGTTGTTGGGACTACTATTGGGATTCAAGGGGTTATTATGCCGCTTGTCGTATTTACGGCACCTTACATTGCTCGTTTGATGGAGTCTGCTCTTTTGGAAGTGGATCGCGGAGTTGTGGAAGCCTATCAAGCAATGGGTATTTCTACACCGAAAATCATTTGGAGTGTCGTTATTCGCGAAGCTCGGTCTGGTATCGTTCTTGGCTTAACTATCGCCACAATCGGTCTAATCGGTGCGACTGCAATGGCTGGACTTGTTGGTGCTGGTGGACTCGGAACAATTGCTTACCAATATGGTTTCCAACGTTTTGAACCAACTGTCATGTATACAACCATCATTATTTTAATTATCATGGTTCAAGCACTACAATCATTCGGTAATTTCTTATCTAGACGTCTTAAAAAAGATTAATTCACTACTTAGAGCTTGGTGCGAAGTGTTCCAATATGGACTCGTCACCAAGCTTGTGTTATTTTTAAAAGAAAAAGGGAGAGAAGAACATGTGGAAGTTGGCATTATGTCAAACTGATGTAGTTTTTAAATATCCTGATGCAAACTATGCACGGATTGAAAAAGCTATAGTCGAAGCTGCAAAAAATGGGGCGGATATCGCAGTTTTACCAGAAATGTGGAATACAGGTTATGCTTTAAATGAATTAGCTGGAGTTGCTGATTTAAATGGGGAGAGAACAAAAGAATTTTTAGCAACACTTTCTGAAAAACACCAAATCGCTATTATCGGCGGCTCGGTTTCTATTTCGGAAGGAAACAAATTTTCTAATACAATGTATGCTTTCGACAAATATGGCGGACTACTTTCTTCATATAAGAAGGTTCACTTATTTCAGCTTATGAATGAGCATCTCTATTTAGAGGCTGGAAATGATAAAAATCTATTTCGACTGGACGGCGTTTCATGCGCTGGTTTCATTTGCTATGATATTAGATTTCCAGAATGGATTCGCAAACACACTTCAGAAGGCTCAGAAGTCATTTTTGTTTCAGCTCAGTGGCCAGCCGAGCGCGTTACTCAGTGGGAGCAACTACTTATTGCGCGCGCTATTGAAAATCAAGCTTTTGTCGTTGCAGTCAATCGAGTTGGCGATGATCCTAATAATCATTTCAATGGACACTCGCTTGTGATTGATCCACTTGGAAATATTGTCGCTCATGGCGGTGAAGACGAGGGAAATATTTATGCTGAGATTGACTTAAATCTTGTTGCTGAAACGCGAGGCATCATTCCAGTTTTCACAGATAGACGTCCTGAGCTTTACTAAATACTAAAAAAGGTGCAAAAAATACTATTTTTGCACCTTTTCTCATTAAATATACACATTATCAGCAATAAATCGGCAATTTGGTATAATTAGTATAGATTAATTTTTGTTAATTTTGATATTATGTATTATAGTTAACAAAAAAGTAAAGGGGCTGCTAATAATGGATGCACTATTTAATTACAAAGAATTTGTTCGACTATCGCATGAAGGCAATATTAAATATGAAAAGTTAAAAGTTCCTAAACATACAGATTTAGTAGATACTGCCTCGCAAAGAAATAACCATGTCTATTTAATTGTAGAAGGCTTCGTGTCTATTTCTATGAATCCGCAATCTAATAGTATTTATACAGTCTTAGGTAAGGGCTCTTTTGTAAATTATTATAGTTTGTTCCAAGGAAATGTAGATGACTTTCTGTTTACAACCATTTCCCCATGCACTATTTACAAATATACTTTTAAAGATTTAGAGTATTTTCTTTCCATGTTTCCAGAGAATTTCGGTTTTCAATTTTTCATTATGCGCGACTTGGCGCGACATGCATTCTTCAAAAGCCTTTTCGCCGAGACAAGTTCCTCTGACAAATTAGAACTTTCCTTTTCTAATATTGGCAAATTACACGGAGCACTATATGAAAAAGATAGTGTTATCCTACCGAAAGAAATGCGAACTAGCACTATCGCTGCTTATAGCAACTTATCAAAAAGCAGTTTTTACAAACAATTGGCCCTTTTAAAAGAACAAGGCAAGATTTGGAAAAATGGAAGAGAATGGGTTGTTAGAAATAAGGAATTGTACGATTATGTGAAAGCTAGACAATTTGTTGATTAAAAAAAGCCACCCTGTTTTAAATTATAATCAGGAATTAGCTGTTTATTTTATGTTTATAGAGGAGTAAAAACGTTGTATAAACTAGGAAATACTGAAGTTACTGTAGAAAAATATAGAGCGGAGTTTGCTAAAAAACACTATTTACCTTTTATGAAGGAACTAATGAATATGTCAGGTTGCACACTTTTAGAAGCCCGCGACTTTATTGACAAGGTAATAGCTGAGGAACAAATCGAAGTTAATTCTATGTCAAAAGAAATACAAGATTATTGCTTGGCTGAACTTCAAGAGGATGAATAGTATTCGTGACCGTGTTTATAATATAGTGCGCCCCAAAATCTAATTTTTGGAGCGCACTATATTTTTTATTTCTTTTTCAACCCAAAATTCGGCGGATAGTTTTTACTCGGATCAATATTATCCGCATTTTTATATCGTTCTTCAAGGTTGATATCTTTCCCCGTAATCCATGCATATAAATTACAAATAACAACAGGCAGCGCGCCTATAAATATATTAGGTAGCGCCATGGAAGCGACAAACACGCCAATTAGAGCGCCGCCACGCAGACCTTCATGCAACACACTTCCCCACAGGTCGTTTAGCATCATGCCTACGACAATTCCTGCATATAGGTTCAGTATAAAGCCAACCGCAGGCGTAATGAAAAAACCTTTTATATTCATTTTATCCTTCTTAAAAACAAAATAAAAAGTGCATGATAATACCACCATAACACTCGTAGCTATGGAACAATATAAAAATAAATAATTACTATCAAGTAAAGTAATCGAGGCAATCCATACAAAAAATATCGTTGAAATTGCTATTAGACAAGGTACTAAATGAAAATAAATACTATACTCTAACCCATATTTCCAAGGTTTTTTCGTACGGAAAATATACTCAATTCTTAACAACATCCATACGCAAATGCTAAGGAATATAGCGATTCTTATATCATTAATCAGCTCGACTGATTTCGGAATGGTGATTTTATCCGGGGTCGGAACTAGATACGTTAATAGCGTGAAAATCATCGCTATGACAATCATTCCTAATACAAGCCGCTTAAAGCCTTTCATCGGGAATAAAAATGTCCGCTGATTTTTTTCATTTGTAGTAAAATTTCCGTTGATAGTTAACACTTCCGTTCTGTGGTTTCGTGGTGTTTTTGAGGTTTGATTATAACCTCAAGATCATTTTCATTTTTTGAACTATCGCATTATCTTCATCTCTATTTATTCTTTTTTTACTTTAATCCTTTGAATAGATTATAACTTCTTCATAATTGTATCCCAACTATTCTTGTAGAAGCAACTAGTCTATTTTACCATTTTATAAAAATAAACTTCTTTAAACTTCATTCTCATTTTTCCATGTCAGTCCATTATAGATGGGATTTTTTAATATACATTTTTCTTTTTATTTAAAACCATCGTAAATATTCCATATACTGCAATTGTGATTAATAAAGTAAATAACAATTGAAATGCAACTGTTTGGTCTACGAAAAATCTTTGTTTCGTCATCATTAAATAGAAAATAATTGGATGTAAAATATAAGGCAACAAAGTATCTTTTCCTACAATATCGAATACCGTTCTTTTAGTTGGAACGATAGCAATCAACAAAACAATCCATAAAAAGGCCAAGATAAATGAAGAAAAAACATTCATTAGATAGCCAAGTGTAGTTGCACTAAATGTAGTTTTATTAAGAAAACCATAAAATAAATTAAGATACTCATTTGGTTGTTTAGAAAATAAATGATAAAGAACCATAACTAGTATAATAACCGTAAGCCAACATATGTATTTATACTTTTTCAAAAATGTTCGCATTTTACTAAAACCATTTTCCCCAAGGTAAAAACCAGCAATAAAGTATGGTGCGAAACTAAGAATCCTTGTTATTGTTAAGAATTGGGTCCCATAAAAGTATCTATTTACAATCGCTATAATACATAATACTAATGCAAGAAATAGTACATCCAAAGCATATTTCCCTCGTTTATTTGCATATATTGCAAACAACATCCATGCTGCTAGTGCTAACAAATACCATAAATGAAAAGCTGGAGTAATTAACATTTTCATATCTATAAATTTATAGTACCCAGTTAAAAATCCTAATAATAAAAATAGTGGTTGGAAAATAATAAATAAACCTATCAACCTACCGATTTTCTTAATCGTTGCTTTTTGACTGAAAATACCATTAATAAAAATAAACGCTGGCATATGAAACGAATATATAATATCAATTGTCGCAACTTCTTTCGGCCCCATAACCAGTAAGTAATGTCCAAATATTACCAAAAATATTAATATACCTTTTATATTCGACAGCTGTATATCATGCTCTTTTGCTTTCAATAAATCACCTCAATAAGTTTATAATAAAACTATGTAGTAATTCGTTATTCTTGTCAACCTGAAAAATTAAAAAGCCCTCCATCACAGAGGGCTTCTCTCACAACTCATACAAAACCACTTCACCAGAAGCAAGTGATTTTTGTACATCGATGATTCTTTGGTTGCTGGAACCGCGGAATGCTAGGTTGGGGTCGAATAGTTTTTGTTCGAAGCGGCCGTCTACTAGGACATCTATTAAGGATAGAAGTTCTAGTTTGTCGGCGGTTTCTTGCATCATTTCGTCCCAAGTGTAGCCTGTCCATGACCAGATATCTTTGGTTTCGCCGTATGTCGCACGGATTCGTTTTACGACAGATAGGCATGTGGCGGTGTTTAAAAATGGTTCTCCGCCAAGTAAAGTGAGGCCTTGGACGCTTTCATGTCCGATGTCTTTTAGGATATCGTCTTCTAATTCTTTTGTGTAAGGTTTGCCGTATTTAAATGATTGCGCGGCCTTGTTGTAGCAGCCTTCGCAGTGGAAAGGACATCCAGATACATATAAACTGCACCGGACGCCCTCCCCGTCGACAAAGTTGAATGCTTTATAGTCAGCGATATACCCTCTGGATAATTCATTCGACTTCCATTCACACGGTTTTGGATTATTCACCTAAGTTCTCCATATGTTTCACGCGATTGCTAATTTCTACGTGACGTCCATGAACCATTGGGCGTTTCATTGGGTTACCTAAGTAGCCACACGTACGTTTTACAACATCTGCTTTTTCAGGGTCGGTGTTGCCACAGCTTGGGCATTTGAAGCCTTCTTCTGTTGGAACAAATTCGCCTTCAAAATCACATTCGTAACATTTATCGATTGGTGTGTTTGTACCAAGATAAGCTACGCGATCATAAGAGTAATCCCATACAGCCTCAAGCGCTTTGGTATTGTGGACCATTTTTGGATACTCACAATAATGAATGAATCCGCCAGAGCAAAATTCTGGATATTCTTTTTCAAAATCAATTTTTTCAAATGGGGTGATTTTTTTACGAACATCATAGTGGAAAGAGTTTTGGTAGTAGTCTTTATCCGTGATGTCTTTAATTACGCCATATTTTTCTTTGTCTAAACGGTTAAAACGGTCTGTTAAGCTTTCACTTGGCGTTGAATATACGCTGAACCAATAACCATATTCATCTTTCCAGTTGTCCGCATAACCTTTTAGTTCTTTCAAGATATCAAGCGTGAAGTTTTTCGCTTCTGCGTCGCCTTCCCATTCGCCACCGTAAAATACCGTTGCTGCTTCATAAAGACCGATATAACCGATGGAAATAGTAGAACGTTCTTTATTAAATAGTTGGTCGACATTTTCGCCATCTTGTAGTCGTTTGCCAAATGCTCCGTATTTATATAAAATTGGTGCATTTTCTGGACGCGCTTGACGTACGCGGTTTAAACGGAAAAGTAGCGCATCTTTGACTGTTTTCATACGTTCGTGGAAAATTTCCCAGAAGCGCTCTTTGTCCCCACCGCTTTGGATAGCGATACGTGGAATGTTAAGTGTTACAACACCAAGATTATTTCTTCCTGCGTTCACGTGCTCGCCGTTTTCGTTTTCCCAAGCTGGCAAGAACGAACGACAGCCCATTGGTACTTTGAAATCGCCTGTTAAGCGAACGAGTGAATCGTAGTTGAGTACATCTGGATACATCCGTTTCGAGGAGCACTCTAGCGCCAATTGTTTAATGTCATAATTAGGATCTTCTGCATTTAAATTAGTTCCACGGCGAATCGAAAATACTAATTTCGGGAAAATGGCCGTGTGTTTATCTTTACCAACCCCACCAATACGCACTTTTAGGATGGCTTTTTGAATTTCACGGGCAAACCAATCTTCACCAAGACCGAAGCCTAGTGTTACGAACGGTGTTTGGCCGTTACTTGTATATAATGTGTTGATTTCGTATTCTAAGCTTTGCATCGCATCGTAAATATCTTTGCGTGTTTTCTCCGCTGCATAACCTTCTTGTTTTTCTGGAACGACCCATTCCATCGCGTCTTTTTTGTGTTTTTCAAAGTTCAAACGCGCGTAAACGGATAAAACTTCATCAATGCGGTCAACCGAACAGCCGCCGTACTGCGAACTAGCTACGTTTGCAATTATTTGAGCAATTTGTGCTGTAGCTGTTTGGATAGATTTCGGACTTTCTACGTTGGCGTTACCAATCGTAAATCCTTTTTTCAGCATTCCTTCGATGTCGATTAAACAACAGTTGGTCATCGCATGGTATGGGCTGTAATCTAAATCGTGAAAATGAATTTCCCCTTTTAAATGAGCGTTAGATACGTGTTTTGGTAGCATATATTTTAATGCGTAACTTTTGGCTACGGCTCCTGCTGTCAAATCTCGTTGTGTATTAAAGACAGTCGCGTCTTTGTTGGCATTTTCGTTTACTACTGTTTTGTCTTTTTGTAGTAGCTTTTCTACGCTTTTGTGCATATCTGTGATGTTTTCACGCTCATGGTCGCGATCATGGCGGTATTCTATGTAAGCCCTCGCTACATCAGGATACGTCGATTTCATTAAAGTATTCTCGACGCAATGCTGGATTTCATCGATGGTCATATCTGCCTTGTTAGGTAATTCACTTACAACCTCAAGCAAAATCTCTTCTAAGAAAGTTTCGTCCTCTAAATTAATTGCTTTCATAGATGCTTCAACGGCATTACGAATTTTAATTAAATCAAAGTTTGCTTTGCGGCCATCCCTTTTTATTACCATTTGTTCATTAAGTTGTTCCACGTACATGATAATCCCTCACTAACTATATATTGTGTCTGCTTTAATAATATAACACAAGATAAAGCTTTTTTGTAATGATATCTAAGGATTTTTTTGAATTGGGACTAAAGAATTAAAAGGCATGAAAAATCCTTCACATAAAAGGTCTTTTGTCCCTTTACTTCTTTTTATTTTTTTGGTAGTTATGCACTTTGCCCAAAAGATGAATTTTTTCTTTGTGCAAAGTGCCATAGTTTTTGTAAAGCGTTTTCATATACAATGAACACAAGTTAAAAAATAGAAAGAGGCGAAGTAAGTTGGCACAATTATCACTAGAACATATTTATAAAATATATGATAACAAAGTAACTGCAGTTTCTGACTTTAATTTAGAAATCGATGACAAAGAATTCATCGTTTTTGTAGGTCCATCTGGTTGTGGTAAATCTACAACTCTACGTATGATTGCTGGTCTAGAAGAAATTTCTAAAGGCGAATTATCTATTGATGGAAAAGTAATGAATAATGTTGCGCCAAAAGACCGCGACATCGCAATGGTATTCCAAAACTACGCATTATATCCACATATGACTGTATATGATAACATGGCATTTGGTTTGAAACTTCGTAAAATGCCGAAAGATGAAATTAAAAAACGTGTTGAGCATGCAGCAAACATTCTTGGCTTAACTGAATACTTAAAACGTAAACCAAGTGCACTTTCCGGTGGTCAACGTCAACGTGTTGCTTTAGGTCGTGCAATCGTTCGTGACGCTAAAGTCTTCCTAATGGATGAACCACTTTCCAACTTGGATGCGAAATTACGTGTTCAAATGCGTGCGGAGATTACCAAACTTCACCAACAATTAGATACTACAATGATTTACGTTACCCATGACCAAACAGAAGCAATGACAATGGCGACTCGTATCGTTATCATGAAAGATGGTGTTATCCAACAAGTTGGTTCACCAAAACAAGTTTACGATCACCCAGTGAATATGTTCGTAGCCGGCTTTATTGGAAGCCCAGCAATGAACTTCTTCAAAGGTCGTTTAGAAGGTTCTAACTTTATCGGTGATGATTTCACTATTGAAGTTCCAGAAGGCAAATTAAAACTTCTTAAAGACAGAGGATTTGACGGTAAAGAGATCGTTTTCGGTATTCGTCCGGAAGATATTCATGATGAGCCAATCGTTATCGAAGCTAATCCTGGTTACACTTTCAAAGCGACTACTATTGTTGCCGAACTTACTGGTGCTGAATTTATGCTACACAGCCGCGTTGGTACACACGAATTCGTAGCTCGTGTTGATGCTCGCTCCGAACACCAACCAAACGAAGTACTGACTTTAGCATTCGAAATGTCTAAGTCTCACTTCTTCGATCCAGAAACTGAAGATAACTTAACTGATTAATATTCGTAAAAAACCCGCCAAATCTGGCGGGTTTTTCTTATTTTTCAAAAGGAAATTTAATTCCCCACTGGGTTCTAACATCACTCATAATCGCAATCACATCGTTGGTTAATTGATAAGTCGTATTCTCTCCTGTTGCAACGCTCTCTTCCATGGCTAAAATTTCATATTCTAGCGCTTTGCTTGTTTCACCTGCCTCGATTTCTTCTACTTTTCCGGTGGTTGTATGTGTCACGGTTGCTCGGCTAGCACGAGGATACTCGTCTACTGTGATAAATCCTTCTTCGCAAGCAATAACACCCCGTTTCGGCATTTTGGCACGGAAAGATAGGGATACAACAGCTAATTCCTCTTCTTTATTTTTGAGTAAAATTCCTGATTGTTCGTCCACACCTGTTTCGAATTTCTTCATTGTCGTCAAAACTTCATCCGGTGTTTCACTTAAAAAGTAGCGCGCAAAGCTAAGTGCATACGTCCCAATATCAAGTAACGCACCACCCGCCAAATCCATATTGTAAAAACGATTTTTCGGATCTTTTTCTTTAGCACTGCCAAAAGCAACCTGAATAATTTTCAATTTACCAATTGCTCCTGAGTCTACAATTTCTCGTAGTTTTTTATAAAGCGGCATATGGAATATAGTCATCGCTTCTTTGACAATCAGGCCTTTTTCTTTGGCTAGCGCATTGATTTCATTAAGTTCTTTGCTGCTTACAGTTATCGCTTTTTCGGCTAAAACATGTTTGCCATTATGTAGGCTTTTCATGATGAATTCGTAGTGGTTAGAATGTGGCGTAGCGATATAAACTACATCTATCGCCGGGTCAGCAAGCATTTTGTCAAAGTCATCGTATACATTTTTAATTCCGTATTGACTTGCGAACGCTTGCCCCTTCTCTAAACTCCGTGCTCCTACCGCATAAATTTCGCGGTTCAGTCCCCGCATTCCCTCTGCAAATTCGTGCGCAATCAAACCTGGTCCAAGAATTGCCCAGTTTAAATTTCCCATTATGATCTCCTCCAAAAAATTATTTTAGAACTCGATAAAAACTATTGTATCATATATAACTATTCCGATTCGCACATGGTATACTTAAGTCATTAACTAAAAAGGATGATTTTATTTGACTAAAAAATATTTGATTTGTTCCGATATTGATGGAACTCTACTACACCAAGACCAGACAGTATCTGAAAAAACACGTGATTTAATTCAAACTTTAGAAAATGACGGCCATATTTTTTCTATTTCAACTGGTCGAATGTATCATTCCGCTCGCGAAGTTGGTTTAAAAGTAAGTAATTCAGGTCATGTTATCGCATCTAATGGTTCTTACGCAGCCATTCGCGATGAACAACTGCTCAAAACCACTTTAGAAGAAAAAGCCATTCGCGAAACTTACGACATTATGCATGATTTCGATTTACCACTATTTTTCTTTTCTACGAATACACTCTTCTATACAAAAGAGCCACCTGCTTTCTTCCGAGAACTTGCGGATAAAAGTCGTTTAGATACTGGAGATGATTGTTTTTCACTTGTATCTATTAATGACAAAGCCGTTTTTGATGAGAATATGAATCAATTTTTGAATGCCATTGTTGTAGCTGAGGATGATATCGCTCGTTTGGCTGATGTCCGCATTGCTTTAGACAAAGCAAATGGTATTCGTGTTTTATCTTCTCACCATAATAATTTAGAAATTCTTCCAGCAAATTCTGACAAAAAAACAGCTGTTGAAGCACTTGGATCTTATTATGATATTCCACGCGAAAGAATTATTACTTTTGGTGATGGCGAAAATGATATCGGCATGCTACAATATGCTGGGACTGGTGTTGCGATGGCAAATGCAAGCGATAATGTCAAAGCAGCAGCAAATCATCTTACTGACACGAATGAAGCAGATGGGGTTTACAAATTTCTAAAAGAATTCATTTCATAAGAGAAGAGGAAAAGGGATGAAAAAAGGGATTTTAAACGTATTATTGGCTTTTGCTTTAATTATGGGGCTATCTGTACCAAGTTCTATGCAAGCTCAGGCAGCAGCACCAACAATAAAAGTGCATTTCATTGATGTTGGCCAAGGGGACGCCATTTATATCAAAGCACCTAGTGGAGAAGATATTTTAATTGATGCAGGTAACAAAGGAAAAGGGAAAATTGTCGTTAATTATTTAAAAAAACTTAAAGTAAAAGATATTGAGATTATGATTGCTTCTCATTCAGATGCAGATAACGTGGGTGGATTACCAGAAGTCATGAATAATATCAAAGTTAAAAGCCTGTACGCACCCAACTCTACTAACACGACTGCTGCTTACAAAGATTTTGTGAATACAGCGAAAAAGAAAAAATTAGCTATTAAAACGGCAAAGGCTGGTGTAAAGCTCCCCGTCAAAGGAGTGAATGCTCAATTTGTGGGTCCAGTTAAAACATACGGAAAAACAGATCGTAACAACTGGAGCGCTGTTCTCCATGTCGCATATAAGAAAAACACATTCTTATTCACCGGAGATGCGCAAACCAAAGCAGAAAGCGATATGATTAAGGCAAAGAAAACATTACGCGCGGATGTGCTGAAAGTAAGCACACAAGGCTCCAAAACCGCAACAAGCCAAGCATTCGTCAATGTTGTAAAACCAAAATACGCTATTATTAGCGTTGGTAAAAATGGCTACGGTCATCCTACCTCCCAAACCGTTAATAGATTAACAAAAGCAAAGGCGAAAGTGTATCGCACAGATCGTAATAAAACTATCGTTGTAACAGGAAACGGTTCATCTTATTCTATCGGAAAATAATTTTCACGATTAGCCAATAATGAAGTCTTGCCTTTGTTATTGGTTTTTCTAACTATTAGTATTGCTTAACCTTTTGTGAGTTGAAAACACCATAAATATGGCAAAAATATTGCGGTTACATTAGCTAAAAAAGGGTATTCTCCTAAAAAGAGATTCTTTGGTGGTCTATTTTTAGTACTTTGACAGACTTTTACGATGATACAATATAATTACATGAGCACAACTGAATCTGAAGGAGACGAAGTAATAATGGCCTATCCATTTAATCACAAAGAGTTTATTGCAATGATGGAGCAATACAATTTAAAATCTAACATCATCACAATACCTGAACATACCATTTTAAATGATTTAGTTACTGAAAATCAGGATTGTGTGTATTTACTAAAATCCGGGATACTCGCCGGATATATTGATTTCGATAATGATAAAATTTATTCTATATTTACTGCTAATTTCTTCATGGGGTATTATACAATTTTCGAAAACACGCCCCTCGTTTTAACGTATCAAACACTAACTGAATGTGAAGTAATTATTTACAAGAAGAAAGATATCGAGTATTCGCTTTCGCTCTTCCCTGAAAACTTTGGATTTCAGTATACTATTATGAGAACTATCGCCAAACACGGTTATTACAAATCGCTTTTACAATATCGTGATAAAAAAGATCAACTCGCTTTTGTTTTCGAAATGCTAGTTAAAATCCTTGATATCCCAGTGGAAGATGGGGTCGCCGTGCTACCTAAATCCATCAGTACAACTGTTATAAAAAACTATTGTACCTTATCCAAGGCTTTCTTTTACTCTCAACTGAAAGAACTAAAAGAAGCAGGGATTATTTCAAAAGTAAAACTACAATGGCGTATTAACATGGAAGCTCTTTTAGAAAAAAACAATACGATCGTCTAAGAAAAAAGGTGCAGCCTATAAGACTGCACCCTTTTTTTATTTAATCGCTAAAGTGAAAATACTAACTTCTTGTTCTTTTCCGCCATAATTAGCTTGTTTGGTTTCTTCTTTCGTGTAGCCAAGGTATTCAAAGAATCCACGGCCTTTTTCATTCTCAGCTAAAACTCCTAAGGCTAATGAATCTGCCCCGCCGTCACTTGCCCACTCTTTGATTGTTTGGTGAAGTACTTTCCCAAGGCCATTATGACGAGCATCTGGCGTTAAAAGAAGTAAACCAATAAACCAGCGACCTTTTCTCGGATAATCAGAAACAATATCCACTAAGCCGATTGGTTTTTCATTTTCATCCAACACTGCTAGTACGAATTTATCGAATCTTGTTTTCCCGTCTGGAATTTCTGTGATAATTTTTAATGCATCACTTTTCGATGCGGGTTTGTTTTGTTCAATTAAATAATAATCTTCTGATGCCGCGCACACAGCTTCTGCAAGTTCTACATCTTTTTCATTTAAAAATTTCACATGATAATTACGTTTCATTATTTCACTCTTTTCTTTATCAAGTTTCCAAGTCAATCATGCCATAAATTCCCTGTCGTTTCAATAGATAGCCGCAAATCCATCCTAATTTATGCTATACTAGAATGAGTTTATGATGGAAAAGGAGCTAGTATATTGTATAAATTAATCGCGATTGATATTGATGGAACACTACTGACAGATGATCATAAGGTTACGGATGAAGTAAAAGAAGCCATTCGCCAAGCAAAACTAAAAGGCGTAAAAGTGGTTCTCTGTACTGGACGTCCGCTTGTTGGTGTAGAAAATTATTTAACTGAACTTGAACTACGTGAGGAAGGCGATTACGTTATTAGTTTTAACGGCGCATTTGTTCAAGATACGTTTACAAAAGAAGTTATTTCTCACTTAACGCTTGGCATAGACGATTTAAAAGAAATTTATCAAGTGAGTTTAGATAGCAATTTGCACATGCATTTCTTTGATGACAAAGCGCTTTATACGCCGAACCGTGAAATCGGCAAATACACGATTGTCGAAGCTTATCTTACTGGTAGCCAACTGATTTATAAAGAAATCGAAAACGTGCCGGAAGATTTTATTATGTCAAAAGCAATGTTTATTGAAGAAGCCCCTGAGCTAGAAGTTGGTATTGCGAAAATTCCGGAATCTTTCCGTGAAAAATATCATTTAGTTCGTAGCACGCCTTTCTACTTGGAAATTCTAAATCGTGACGCTAGTAAAGGTAACGCGGTCAAAGAACTTTCCGAAAAAATTGGCATTAAGCAAAGCGAAGTTATGTGCATTGGCGACCAAGAAAATGACGTTACAATGCTTGAATTCGCTGGTCTTGGTATTGCGATGGGCAATGCTCCAGAAAGAATTAAGCAATTAGCTGACTATACGACTGCATCGAACAATGATAGTGGTGTAGCAAAAGCAATTCAAAAATTTGTGCTGGATAAATAAAACAAAAACGCAGATTCGAATAGGAATCTGCGTTTTTTAACTATCTTTTTAAAAGAATATACTTTAAAATATATTAGTAGAGTTTTTTAATAAAAATCGCTTTAATGGAGGTTATATTAATGGAACATCAAAAACGTTCACCATTCCCGAAAGATTTCTTATGGGGTTCTGCATCGGCAGCTTATCAAATCGAAGGCGCATGGGACGCAGACGGCAAAGGTAAATCAGTTTGGGACGAATATGTCCGCATTCCTGGAACTACTTTCAAAGGTACAAATGGCGATGTAGCTGTTGACCATTATCACCGTTATAAAGAAGACGTAAAACTAATGGCAGACGCTGGCCTAAAAGCTTACCGTTTCTCTATCGCTTGGACTCGTATTTTCCCAAATGGTAAAGGCGAAGTGAATGAAGCTGGATTGAAATTTTATGATAACTTAATTGATGAGTTGCTTAAATATGACATTGAACCGCTTGTAACGCTTTATCACTGGGATATCCCACAAGCATTATTTGATGAATACGGTGGCTGGGAATCTCGCCAAGTTATTGAAGATTTCACAAATTATTCCACAACGCTATTCAAACGTTACGGTGACCGCGTGAAATATTGGGTTTCCTTGAATGAGCAAAATATCTTTGTTGGTATGGGTTATGGTCAAGCGCTTCACCCGCCAAAAGTTAGCGATCCAAAAAGAATGTACGCAGTAAACCATATTGCGAACTTAGCTAATGCGAGTGTTATCAAAGCTTTCCACGAAATCGTTCCTGATGGAAAAATTGGACCAAGTTTTGCTTACACACCACATTATCCAATCGACACAGATCCTAAAAACGTTCAAGCTGCCGACGATGCAGAAGAATTAAACAGTTATTTCTGGATGGATATGTATGCTTTTGGGCGCTATCCGAAAGCGGTTTGGAAATATTTAGAAGAAAACGATATCGCGCCAGTTATTGAAGACGGCGATATGGAACTTCTTGCTTCTGCAAAACCAGATTTCATGGGCGTAAACTATTACCAATCCGCAACTGTTGCTTACAACCCGCTTGATGGCGTTGGTCAAAACAACGAAATGAACTTCACTGGTAAAAAAGGTAGCACGAAAGAAACTGGAGTTCCTGGCGTTTACAAAAAAGTCGTTAATCCTTTTGTGAAAACAACGAACTGGGACTGGACAATCGATCCAAAAGGCTTACAAATTGCGCTTCGTCGTATTAACAGCCGCTATGCTTTACCGATTTTAATTACTGAAAATGGTTTAGGTGAATTTGATAAATTAGTTGATGGCGAAGTAAACGATGACTACCGTATTGACTATCTAAGCGCGCACGCAACTGCTATTCGCGATGCAATCAGTGATGGTGTTGATATGTTAGGCTATTGTACTTGGAGCTTCACAGACCTTCTAAGCTGGTTAAACGGCTATCAAAAACGTTACGGTTTTGTTTATGTTGACCGCGACGTGGAAGATGATGCGCCAATGACACGTATTCCGAAGAAAAGTTATTATTGGTATAAACAAGTGATTGAAACTAATGGAGCAGATTTATAAATGATGGCTAACCTTCAAGATCGGCTAGCTAGAATCCAAGCAAAAATCACTGCGTTAAAAGAAAAAGATCCCGATTTGAATTTATTTGGTTCAGAAAGCCACACCTATAAACTCAATCAACCTTTGTCTAATCAAACGCTTACCGAATTTGAGAATGCGCATCAAATTACGTTACCCCAAGATTATCGTGCTTTTCTCGAGCAAATTGGTAACGGCGGAATGGGTCCTTACTATGGCTTAGAAACGCTAGTGGACGGGCTTTGTGCCTCGCTTGATTACAAGGATGAAAAGTACGGGGTGCAAACGTTAAGTGAACCTTTTCCACATACAGATGATTGGACCGCTCCTGGTTATAAAGAAGGAATGTCCGATGAAGATTATGATGCTTGGCAAGAACTGTGCTTCCAAGATAAAGAAGTATTTGGACTTCTGCGTATCGCTAATTTTGGTTGTGGCGTTTCGATTAATCTTGTTGTAAACGGTCCTTCTTATGGAGAAATTTGGGTGGATGACAGAAATAATGATAATGGCGTCTATCCTGATTTTTACTTTGGGAATGAAGAACGTTTAGGCTTTCTTGAATGGTATGAGTTATGGTTAGATAAATCTATAGAGGAATTTGAATAAAGAAAAAAACCGCTAAAAAGAAGCATACTCTTTTTAGCGGTTTTTTTATGCAATGTTCATATGTGATTGCTTTTTATTTTCAAATAATTTGCATGCTATACTCCATTTATATTATAGAAAAGGAGTAGGATGACATGAAAAAATTTATTCTAGCAAGCCTTGCATGTACGACTTTGATTAGTTTTAGTCCCTTGGTAGGGCAAGTCGAAGTAAATGCTGCTACAACAAACATTGCCACTGCCCCAGAAAAAAATTTACAAGAAGCTCCTCCAGCCACGGTTGATCAAATTTTCCCAGATGATGCTCTAGCTTTTAAAGTTGCACAGGAACTAGGTGTTTCCGAAGATACAGTCGTCACACAAGAACAACTAGATACTATCGAAACAATGGTATATGTGGATTTCGGTGTGGAAGATTTAACAGGCATGGAATATTTACACAACTTAAAATTTGTCGATTTAAGCCAAAATAAAATTAGCAACTTAGAGAGTCTCGCTAATTTAACAGAACTAGAAACGGTATCACTTAACTACAATCAAATTACAGATATTACTCCACTAATGAACTCACCTAAATTATATAACTTAGAATTAGGCGTTAACCAAATCTCCACTTTACCATCCTTCGAAAATTTAACTAATTTAAAGATATTAAATCTAAGTAGCAATCAACTACAAGACATTTCGGCGCTAAAAGATACTCCTCAATTAACTAATTTATCTATTTCAGCAAATAATATATCAGACATCAGTGTCCTTTCAGAATGCGATAATCTCCAAGCTTTTTATGCCGAAAGCAATCAACTGACTTCTATTGAAGCATTAAGAAATAAAACAAAACTAGAATATTTCGATGCTAATTTTAATCAAATTAAAGATGTTACACCTCTCAGTACCATTCCAACAATTAGGTCAATAAAAATGGAAGAAAATCAGATTAGTGATTTCAGCTCATTGGCAGGTCACCGCTTAGAATTGTTTGATGCTACTGGACAAAATATATACCTTCCAGATATTGCACTCGGTGATTCCACTAATATTGTAATGAAAGATAACCTCGGAGTAACATTACATGATTGGGTTTGGTACACCCCAGGAACTTATCAAAATGATACCCTTACTTGGGAAAATGCAGGCGATAATTCCGCTTACTTTTTAAATAATCAATATCCAACTTTCCCTTCTGTCACAGTCACGGTCTACCAAACAGTTACTCCTTAAATAATAAAAGCCTAGTTCTATAAACGAACTAGGCTTTTTTACTTTCTTCTTCTCGTTTCAAAAGCGAATTTGCCATCATTTGGAAACAAAGAATTAAAATCATAAATACCACTAATGGAGGTAAAATTATCCAGAATTGGTGGTTGGCGAACACGAATTTAGCGTTTGCGATTAAACCAGATAATTCAGGGATAACTGGATTTAGCATGCCGTCATCGGCGCCCATGATTGCCCCTCCGATGAAAATTCCAAAGATAGCTAAATGGACGAACATCTGTAGCGTTTGAATGAGTTGCTCAATCCAAATCAAAATTAATTTGGACCAGATTTGTGGATTGATATGCTTGGTTAATATCCAGCGGGCATTTCCGCCAAAAACGAGCGCGCTCAAGACGAACTCTTTTTTTAACACCTGGGAAATTTCACTGCTGATTCGGTTGGTTGTAATTGGTAAAACGATGACAACCATGATTAAAATTTGGAAGGTTATGCGTGTAAATAGGCTGGTTTCGAAAACGCCAGAATAGCTGATGAATTCGTTGACCATGATAATAAAGACGAGTAATGACAGTGGTAGATAATGCATCCCGTCCGCTGTCGCTTGGACGAAATTGCGTGTGCGCGGTTTGCTGAAAAATGCGAGCGGTACTGCCAAAATGTAACCAATCACGACACGTAGCGTTGCGATGATGACAGCTATAAGTAGCGTGTATTTGATGCCGACGAGTAATTGGTCGAGAATGGAGTTGCCGGCTTGGTCGGTGCCTAGCCATACTTGCGCATTTGGTTTGAAGGGTGCCATATCGGTCACTCGTCCGGTCGCATCACTGATAAATTTAAGCGAGTTGATTTTGTCTCCCATAAGCCCGTAAATCAGGCTCGCGATTAGTAAGATGCTAAGTGTGACCAGCGGAATGCTGAAAGATGGTCGCTTTAGGAGCTGCCCGGTCGTTACTACAAAGTTACGCCATTTGCTTTTAAGGTTTACTTTTTCCGTAAAGGTCTTCTGGAAACTATTCCAGTGCAATGGAATTCGGGTCACGTTTGCGCTCTCGGTATTTTTCCCGCGGCTAATCCAAAGATCTATTAGTGCGTAAAAGAAGTAAAATGGGGTGAACACGAGTGCTAATACTAGGAAAATATTTAATGGGCTAAATCCCGCTAGTAAGTAGTAGAGCACGCCTTCGATACCGAATAAAAATTCTACAACGAGGTAGGCGCTTAAAATAAACCAAACGATGGTTTTGGATTGGTAAAACAGGCTTTGCATCATATTGGGTGTGGCATGGCGAAGTAGTATCGCTCTATCGGTTAAGCCTTTCCCGCGAGCCAGTTGGATATAGTCAGCTTGCCATTCATTTTCCATAAGGAGCATCATCATTTTGTAAAAGAGCACGGTTGGTATGATGGACAAGCAGACGATTGGTGCTGCATAAATTTGCTCGCCGTTTAAACTGTAAAAGTTCAAGGTGAACACGCCGGTTTGTTGATATATGTAGACGACGGCCATTTGAATAAGGAAAATAAAGGAAAAATCTGGAAACGCTTGAAGTATCGATAGGAATCCGCTTAAGCCTCGGCGCAACCATTTTGGCCCGCGAAATGTTGCAATTACTAGCAAATAAGCAATGAGCGCTGAAATTAGCAAGCTCGCTACGATAATTTTCATGGAGTAGAAATATGGTCCGGTGATAAAATCTGCCAACGACACATGAAAAACTTCTGCGCTTCCTTGGTAACTAATTTCCCATTGGGTTGGGTGGAAAATCGCTGTAAAAATTGACTTAAGCGCCTCCCAGTACGTGCTTGATGACCACGATGTCACTTTGCTAAATATAGCGGGAACACAACTGATTAAAATAATTCCTAAAATTCCTAATAAATAATGTAGAAAAATTTTGACAATTCTTTTCATATGTATGTTTTCTCCCTTTTTCTAGCTTTCTCTTATGTATAAATCTAGGACACACCTCCAATGAGATATGCCCGAGATTCTACTTATTTTAAGTCTAAATGACCAACTTCATTTAATTTTTTAAGAGAAAATTCGCCGTTTTGGTATTCTACGATGCTAATACTTGTGTTCAAGATTCTTGGTGCTTCTTTGCGGTGATCTTCAATGGTTCCGCCTTGTAGCAAGTATAATAATAACGTAAGTGACATGCCGTGAGAAACGACTAAAATGTTGCCACTTGGATTTTCTGCAATGATTTTTTCGATGCCTTCTAACAGTCGTTCTGCAAGTTCATAATAAGTCTCGCCGCCGTTCACTTCTGCTTTGTAGGTTTCTGGGCTATGGAGAATTTTCGCGCGTTCTTCAGGGTGTTGTTCGTCAATTTCAGTTACTCTAATGCCTTCCCACGTTCCAAAGCTCATTTCTTTTAGTTCTTCCAGAGGTTGAATTTCGATTTCGCGGTCGCCAAGAATGTAAGCCGCGGTATCTTGCGTGCGTTTACTTGTACTTGTATAAACGGCATCAATTGGTGTATCTTTCAACACTTCGCCAACTGCTTTTGCCCCATCAATACCTTCTGCAACTAGCGGAGAATCGCCCCAGCCTTGCATTTGTCCAGTCATATTCCATTCCGTCTTACCATGTCTTACAAAATAAATTGTACGTAAACCTTCTGCCAAAATTCTGCCTCCTAATTACACATTCTTCTAAAATTGTATCATGAATGGGCATATTTTCAAGGTTTTCTTATTATTTATCAGTATCAAGTGGTTTTAAATGCGTCAAAATATCTTCGCGACGTTCTTCTAAATGTGGCGGTAAATCTACATAGGTTCCATGCTCTTTCGTGAAATCTGTTTGGAAACCAGGCTCATCGGTTGCGAGTTCGATTAAAATACCATTACTTTCACGGAAATAAAGAGAGTGGAAATAAAAACGATCCACGTAACCTGAATTTTTGTAACCAAGGTCTTGAATCATTTCTGTCCAGCCAATTAAGTCGCCATCTGTTGGCACACGAAACGCCACATGATGAATTCCGCCAGCACCTAGATTTCCTTGTTCTAAATCTGGTCGCGACTCCACATGCACTTCCCCGCCAAGCCCAACGTCGCCAGTTTTGAATACTGTAACTAATTTATCGTCATCTTCATAGGCACCAATCCGCTCAAAGCCTAATATTTTTGTCAAAAGGCGGTCTGTTTTTTCTTTTTTGAAAACAGAGAAGCGCACTGGGCCAAGTCCGCAAATGGCATATTCGGCTGGAACCGGGCTATCTTCCCAAGGGCTCACCTCGGTTACTTGTGTACTTGTTTCATCGGAAATCAAATTGACCGGTAAGCCATCTGTGTCTTTTAGACGAATAATTTTACGCCCGAATTGGTCAATTGGTTTACTGTGAAAAATGCGATGTTCATCGAGTCTTTTATCCCAGTAGTGCAAGGCTTCATCGCTTGGCACACGTAAGCTGAGGCTAGAAATCGCATTGCGTGATGGGTGGTTTTTGGCCATATTTGGAACTTCAAAGAAAGTTAGCGCTGTCCCCGGCGAACCGATTTCGTCTCCGTAATATAAGTGGTACGTATATGGATCGTCTTGGTTAACCGATTTTTTCACTAGTCGTAGTCCCATTATTTTTGTATAAAAGTCAAAGTTAGCTCGTGCATTCGCTGTAAAAATAGATACGTGATGAATTCCCGTTAATTTCATAAATAATCACTCTCCTAATTTTTTTAATAGCTTAAGTAGTTCTTTTTGTTCGTCTCTTGTTAATTTATCAAATTGAGCTTGCTGAAAAGCTTCTTGTTTTGGCACGTTTTCGCGGTAACACGCTTGCCCTTTTTCGGTGAGGGCAATATGTTTCTCGCGTCCTGTCTTTGTTCGCGTAATATAGCCTAATTGCTCTAATTTCGCAAGGAGTTGGGTAACATTTCCCTTCGTTACAACTAATTTTTCGGCAAGTTGTTGCTGTGTAATCTCTTTGTCTAAGCCAATCTGGGCAATGCAATCAAACTGCGCTGTCGAAATCCCTACCGCTCGCAAATTCTGATTGGTCAGCTTCATATTCCGATTATAAAAACGACTAAATCGAAACCACAACAAAACCCCTAGCCTTTCTTCTTTTTTTACCATGCTCGTCCCCTCCTCTTGATATCATTAGTTTAGTACTAAACTGTATTAAAAGCAAGAAAAAAGCCTAGCACCTGTTTACAAACAAATACTAGACTCTTATTTAATTGCGTATTTTATAGCGGAAAATAAGTAAAGTTAAAGTTCCATCACGATAAAAACTCGGTGGCAATTCGTTTGTAAACATCTACCATCTCCAAATAATTCTCTATAGAAACATTTTCGTTTACTTGGTGAGGGGTTTCGTTTCCTGGTCCAAAAATAATCACTGGGAACTCTTTCTTAGCTTTGGTAAATTCTGCTGCATCGGTTGTTCCGGAAATACCGAGTAACGGGATTTCTTCTTTGACAATGTCGCTTGCTACGCTCTTAGCAATGTGGACTAAATCCGAATTTTTATCACTAAATACTGGTTGTTTGTCATAATCAAATATTAATTCTAGATTCACATTTTCCTGTTTGTTTAACTTATTGATGATCTTCACTAGCACTTGTTTCACTGTTTCATTATCCATTTCTGAAATCGAGCGAATATTCCCTTGCAGTAGCGCTTTTTCAGGGATACTATTGACTTGATTTCCACCATCAATTACAGTGACATTATGAATAAAATCGCCTAATATTTCGTTAGTAGCATCAATTGATTTCACGAATTTTTCTACTTCATTATAAAATAGCAGCAAGTTATCAATCGCATTCACACCAAATTCCGGCATCGAACTATGGGCATTTTTACCAGTGGATTTAACGGTATAATTAATGGAACCTTTATGCGCATAAACAATCCGGTGTCCGCTCGGTTCGCCGATAATCAAGCCATCTAAATCATCTGCGTAACCTTTTTGCGTTAGTTGTTCGGCTCCAAGTTCACCGACTTCTTCACCAACCGTTGCTAATAATCTAATTTTGCCATTTAGTTTTTGTTTTTCTTCATGAAGCTCAATCATTGCAATAACCATCGCCGCTAGACCTGATTTCATATCCGTCGCGCCACGTCCGTATATTTTCCCTTCATGCTCTGCTGCTTCAAAAGGTGGGAACTTCCACTTCGAGACATCACCCGCATCAACTACATCCATATGCCCTGAAAACGCCAAAACTTTGCCATCATTAGAACCAATTTCACTAACAAGACTAGCTCGGTCTACATCATATTGCACCTTTTCAGACTCAATACCATACTCAGCAAACAACTTCTGTAAGTAGTTCGCAACCTGTTCCTCATGCCCATTAGTCGAATCAATATTCACAATGTCTTTTAAGATTTGAATTTTTCTTTCTCGTTCCATGTTTACGCCCTCTTTCTTTGAATTCCATCCTATGTTTTCCCGTTATGGAAAAAGGCAAACGTCTACATCACTATATATCCCGGGGGTTATCTTAGCTCTCATCCCATTAATTGATATAAAAATAAAAAACAGCCCCGCCAAAGCGGGACTGTTAACTTTCTATTAATCTAAATCTTCACCATTTGTTTCAATTACTTTTTTATACCAGAAGAATGAATCTTTGCGGGAGCGTTCTAATGTTCCTTTGCCCCAGTCATCTTGGTCTACGTAGATGAAGCCGTAACGTTTGGACATTTCGCTTGTGGAGGCACTTACTAGGTCGATAGGTCCCCAGCTTGTGTATCCAATTAAATCTACGCCGTCAGCAATTGCTTCTTTCATTTGTTCGATGTGTTTGCGCAGGTAGTCAATGCGGTAATCGTCATGGATTTTGCCGTCTTCTTCCACTGTATCATAAGCACCTAAGCCATTTTCCACGATGAAAAGTGGTAATTCGTAGCGGCTATAAAGATCATTTAGTGTCCAGCGTAAGCCTTTAGGGTCAATTTGCCAACCCCAATCGGACGACTCCAAGTATTCGTTTTTCACGCCACCCATTAAGTTCCCGGCAGAGCGGTCGCCTTCTGGGCTAGCTGTTGCGGATAGGGACATGTAATAGCTGAATGAAATGAAATCAACGGTATGTGCTTTTAAGATTTCGTCGTCACCAACTTCTTTTACGATGTGAATGTCGTTTTCTTGGAAGAAACGGTTCATGTAGCTTGGATATTCACCGCGAGCATGAACGTCTGTGAAAAATAGATTTTGTTGATTTTCGTATTGTGCTTTTAGGATATCATCTGGGTTGTTAGTAGCAGGATAAGTCGCCATACGCGCTAACATACAACCAACTTGTGATCCAGGAATAATTTCATGCGCCAATTTTGTTGCAAGTGCACTGGCTACGAATTGATGATGTCCTGCTTGGTAAGAAAGTTCAAGTGGGTTTTTCGCGTCTTCTAAAAGTACGCCACCACCAGTGTATGCGCTAAGTGAAATAACATTGATTTCGTTAAAAGTTAACCAATATTTTACTTTGTTTTTATAACGTTTGAAAACTGTTTCCGCGTAGTTCGTGAAAAATCCGATAACGCGACGATCAGCCCAGCCGTTATATTTTAAAGTAAGATTTAGTGGCGTTTCATAGTGAGAAAGTGTCACAAGTGGCTCAATGTCATATTTTAATAATTCATCAAACACTTTATCATAAAATTCAAGGCCTTTTTCATTCGGCTCTTTGTCATCACCGTTCGGGAAAATACGCGCCCAGTTTAGTGATAGTCGGAATGTTTTAAAGCCCATTTCGGCAAATAATGCGATGTCTTCTTTATAGTGGTGATAAAAATCAACGCCATCACGTTTAGGGAATCTACCCTCTACTTTCCCTGCGATAATTGCTTCGATTTCTGCTTTAGATACGTCTAGTTCAAGGTCTTTCGTGCGTTCTTCTTTCGGAATAAATTTGACCATATCTGCTGTGGAAAGGCCTTTACCATCTACATCGTAAGCGCCTTCAACTTGGTTCGCAGCAGTTGCTCCACCCCATAAAAATCCTTTTGGAAATTGTTTTTTCACTTCAGTCATTTCGTTCGCCCCTTCCGGCTAATTTCTTCTACTTTTTTAGTTTACTTTGTGTAATGCATTACAGGTCAAGAAGAAATTTTCTTTAATAATAAAAGGGCTTCGGGAACATCGGCTAAGTCCCAAACTGGGATAACAAATGGCGGCGCGACAAGAGGCAGGCGCTCATCTTGCAGGCAGACTTCTGGATTTTGGAGCCATATGGCATGGATTCCCGCACGATTTGCGCCAATAATATCACTTTCAAATGTATTCCCAACCATGACCGCTTCCGTTTTATCAATTTGAAGGGCATTTAGTGTGAAATCAAAAATAGTTTTGTCTGGCTTTTCCATTTTCCCTGGTTGTAACTCGGAATTAGATGCGTAAATGAAGTCAAAATAATCGATGATATCGAAATTGGTTAGTACTCGTTTAATTACTTCTGTGTCACTTGTTGCAGTGTTGCTGAGGATTGCTTGTTTGAATCCGAGTTGTTTCACTTTTTCAAGCGTTTCTTTGGCATTTTTCCGTAGCACTACTTCTGGATAAGTATCGAGAGGGTGATGGTCGTATCTTGTGTTTGGTACGGTATTTAATGTTTCGCCCATATCCCAAATAACATGTGTAATCAAATCACTTCACTCCTTTTTCTAGAGTATAACAAAAAAAGCCAAGTGTACGCGAACGGCACACTTGGCTTTGTAAGATTAAATATTTGTGATTTCGTCAGTTACTTCAGCTGTTTCCTTGATAACTTCGGATTTCAGTTTGCGGTAACGACCAATACCTGTACCAGCTGGAACAAGTTTACCTAGGATAACATTTTCTTTAAGTCCTAGAAGTTCGTCACGTTTTCCTTTGATTGCAGCATCTGTCAAGACACGAGTTGTTTCTTGGAATGATGCAGCAGACAAGAAGGAGTCAGTTTCAAGGGAAGCTTTTGTGATCCCTAGAAGAACTGGACGACCTGTTGCTGGTTGGCTACCACTTAAGATAGCATCGCGGTTGGCTTCTGTAAACGTATGAATATCCATTAATGTACCTGGTAAGATGTTTGTATCACCAGTATCCATTACGCGGATTTTACGTAACATTTGACGAACCATTACTTCAACGTGTTTATCGCCAATTTCTACCCCTTGCATACGGTAAACTTTTTGTACTTCTGCAAGTAGATATTCTTGAACGGATAATACGTCACGAACACGAATCAAGGCTTTAGGATCCACAGAACCTTCAGTTAGAGCTTCCCCACGTTCTACGATAGTTCCTTCTTCTACACGCAGGCGAGCAGTGTAAGGAATGTTGTAAGAACGGCGGTCATCTGTACCTTGGATAGTGATTTCTTGTTGACGATCACGACCTTCTTCGATAGAAACAACTTCACCGCCAACTTCAGTGATGATAGCTTGCCCTTTCGGATTACGTGCTTCAAAGATTTCTTGAATACGTGGAAGACCTTGCGTGATATCGTCTCCGGCAACCCCACCTGTATGGAAAGTACGCATAGTAAGCTGAGTTCCTGGCTCCCCGATAGATTGGGCAGCGATGATACCAACTGCTTCTCCAACTTCGACTTCTGTACCAGTTGCCAAGTTTTTACCATAACATTTTTTACATACGCCGTGTTTTGTATTACATGTGAATGCAGAACGGATAGTTACTTCTTCAATACCAGCGTCAACGATTTGAGTGGCAATTGCTTCTGTAATTAAGTCATTTTCACGTGCAATAACTTCTTTTGTTTCTGGGTGACGAATTGTTTTACGAGAATAACGACCTTCCAGACGTTCTTCAAGTGGTTCGATGATTTCAGTACCTTCACGAATAGCCTTAATTGTAAGACCGCGGTCAGTGCCACAATCGTCTTCACGAATGATAACATCTTGAGCCACGTCAACAAGACGACGAGTAAGGTAACCGGAATCGGCTGTTTTAAGGGCTGTATCGGTAAGACCTTTACGCGCACCATGGGTAGAAATGAAGTACTCTAAGACCGTTAAACCTTCACGGAAGTTAGATGTGATCGGCAATTCTACGATACGTCCGGATGGGTCAGCCATCAGTCCACGCATACCAGCTAGCTGTGTAAAGTTGGAAATGTTACCACGAGCTCCGGAATCTTGCATCATGAAGATTGGGTTTAAGCGATCCAAACTCAAGATCAGTTTTCCTTGGATTTCGTCTTTGGCAGCATTCCATACACCGATAACGCGTTCGTATCTTTCATCATCTGTAATCAAACCACGACGGAATGATTTAGTGATTTTTTCAACTGTATCATGTGCTTTTTCAAGAATTTCATGTTTTTCTTCAAGTGTTAAGATATCCGCAATACCTACTGTCATGCCGGCCTTAGTCGAGATTTTGAAACCAAGATCTTTCATACGGTCAAGCATTTTTGAAGTTTCGGTAATATGGAATTTCTTGAAGACTTCCGCGATAATGTTACCGAGGATTTTCTTCTTGAATGGATCGATTAGCTCTTGTGCCGCAATGTGAGCACGCACATCTGTTGTAGTATCAACGAAATATTTAGCTGGTGTTTCGATTTCTAAGTTGAATTTCGTTGGTTCATTAATATAAGGGAACGATTTTGGTAAGATTGTGTTGAAAATCAGTTTACCAACAGTCGTAATTAATAATTGTTTGCGTTGTTCATCAGTGAAACGTTCGTTTGGAATCGAGCCAGCAAATACAGCAATACGAGAATGTAAGTGTACATAGCCGTTTTGATACGCAAGTTGTGCTTCATTGATATCTTTGAAGATAGTACCTTCGCCGACAGCATTTTCACGTTCTAAAGTAAGGTAGTAGTTACCTAGCACCATATCTTGGGAAGGTGTTACAACTGGTTTACCATCTTTAGGGTTCAAAATGTTTTGCGCTGCAAGCATTAAAATACGTGCTTCTGCTTGTGCTTCTGCGGATAAAGGAACGTGAACCGCCATTTGGTCACCATCAAAGTCAGCGTTGTAAGCTGTACATACAAGAGGGTGAAGACGGATTGCGCGACCTTCAACTAGCGTTGGTTCAAATGCTTGAATACCAAGTCTGTGAAGCGTAGGCGCCCGGTTAAGTAATACCGGATGTTCACGGATAACTTCTTCTAATACATCCCAGATTTCTGGAGCCATACGTTCGATTTTACGTTTAGCGCTCTTAATGTTGTGTGCTAAGCCGCGTCCAACTAGTTCTTTCATAACAAATGGTTTGAATAATTCAAGTGCCATTTCTTTGGGAAGACCACATTGGTACATTTTTAAGTTAGGTCCAACTACGATAACGGAACGACCAGAATAATCGACACGTTTACCTAGTAAGTTTTGACGGAAACGACCTTGTTTCCCTTTAAGCATATGAGAAAGGGATTTAAGCGGACGGTTACCTGGACCTGTTACTGGACGACCACGACGACCGTTGTCAATTAGAGCATCGACAGCTTCTTGTAGCATCCGTTTTTCATTTTGCACGATAATGTTTGGTGCACCTAAATCAAGAAGGCGTTTCAAACGGTTGTTCCGGTTGATTACCCGACGATATAAGTCATTCAAATCACTTGTTGCAAAACGGCCACCTTCAAGTTGTACCATTGGACGAATTTCTGGTGGGATAACTGGTAGCACGTCAAGTACCATCCAGCTTGGGTTGTTGCCGGAATTACGGAAAGCTTCCATAACTTCCAAACGACGAATCGCACGAGTACGACGTTGACCTTGTGCAGATTTTAGTTCTTCTTTTAAATCATTTGTTTCTTTTTCTAAGTCGATATCGGCTAAGATTTTTTTGATAGCTTCTGCGCCCATACCAGCTGAGAAACCTTTACCATATTTTTCGCGGTAAACGCGGTATTCACGTTCAGATAAAAGTTGTTTCTTTTCAAGTGGAGTATCGCCTGGTTCTGTAACCACGTAAGATGCAAAATAGATAATTTCTTCTAATGCACGTGGGGACATATCCATAACAAGACCCATACGGCTTGGAATTCCTTTGAAGTACCAGATGTGAGAAACAGGAGCTGCGAGTTCAATATGGCCCATACGTTCACGACGGACTTTTGATTTCGTTACTTCTACTCCACAACGGTCACAAACTACGCCTTTATAGCGAACACGTTTGTATTTACCACAAGAACATTCCCAGTCTTTCATTGGTCCAAAAATTCTTTCACAGAATAAGCCGTCACGTTCAGGTTTAAGCGTTCTGTAGTTGATGGTTTCAGGTTTTTTTACTTCACCGTGAGACCATGAACGAATTTTATCTGGAGATGCCAGACCGATTTTCATATACTCAAAATTATTAACATCTAACAAGTGCCCAACCTCCTAAATTAGTTTGGAGCATTCGCTTTAGGAAGCGCTTGGGGATTCCCGCACACTTCCCAGACTTTTCAGGTAAAGTCTTAGCGATCGCTTAATTTTATATTTTGCAAAAAACAAATCATTGTTTCTTATTGTTTTGGAGTCTCAATTATCGAACCGAATTACTCAGTCTTTTCAGCGGCTGCATTTTCCGGTTGTACGATATTGAAGGCATCATTTTGATTAGTAAAGTCGTCATCATCCATGTCACGCATCTCGATTTCTTCTTCGTCTGCGGAAAGCATTTTAACATCCATTCCAAGACTTTGAAGCTCTTTGATGAGTACTTTGAAGGATTCTGGCACACCAGGTTCTGGAACGCTTTCGCCTTTAACAATCGCTTCGTAAGTTTTCACACGACCAACCACGTCATCGGATTTAATCGTTAGGATTTCTTGAAGTGTATAAGCAGCACCATAAGCTTCCAGTGCCCATACTTCCATCTCACCAAAACGTTGTCCACCAAATTGTGCTTTACCACCAAGCGGTTGTTGCGTTACTAGAGAGTAAGGTCCAGTTGAACGCGCATGAAGTTTATCATCAACCATGTGGGCAAGTTTGATCATGTACATTACACCTACAGAGATACGGTTATCAAATGCTTCACCAGAACGTCCGTCATAAAGAATTGTTTTCGCATCACGGGCCATACCAGCTTCTTCCACTGTGCTCCAAACGTCTTCTTCATTCGCACCATCAAATACTGGTGTTGCAACGTGAATTCCTAAAGCACGAGCAGCCATACCTAAGTGTAGCTCAAGTACTTGTCCGATATTCATACGAGATGGTACCCCTAGTGGGTTAAGCATGATATCAACAGGTGTTCCGTCTGGCATAAATGGCATATCTTCTTCAGGTAAAATACGGGAGATAACCCCTTTGTTACCGTGACGTCCGGCCATTTTATCGCCTTCGTGGATTTTACGTTTTTGTACAATATAAACACGTACTAATTGGTTTACACCAGGTGGTAGTTCGTCGCCTGCTTCACGTGTAAAGATCTTCACGTCAAGCACGATTCCGCCGCCGCCATGAGGTACACGTAATGAAGTATCGCGAACTTCACGTGCTTTTTCACCAAAGATAGCGTGTAATAAACGTTCTTCTGCAGTTAATTCGGTAACTCCTTTTGGTGTTACTTTACCAACTAGAAGGTCGTTGTCTTTTACTTCAGCACCGACACGGATAATTCCACGTTCGTCAAGGTCGCGTAAAGCATCTTCCCCAACATTTGGAATATCACGAGTCATTTCTTCAGGTCCGAGTTTTGTATCACGAGCTTCTGATTCAAATTCTTCAATATGAATCGAAGTATAAACGTCATCTTTTACAAGACGTTCACTCATGATGATCGCATCCTCGTAGTTATAACCATCCCAAGTCATGAACGCAACTAGTACGTTACGACCAAGAGCAAGTTCACCGGAATCCATTGATGGACCGTTACCAAGGATTTCTCCTTTAACAACGCGGTCACCTTCTGCTACGTTTGGACGTTGGTTATAACAAGTACCTTGGTTAGAACGAACAAATTTACGTAATGTATATTTATCAATTCCGCCAGTTACTTCTTTGCCATCCACTAGAGATACACGACGAACCCAGATTTCGCGAGCTTCAACGTGTTCTACAATACCGTCATGTTTGGCAGTTACAGCAGCACCAGAGTCTTTTGCAGATACGTGTTCCATACCTGTTCCAACAAATGGAGCTTCAGGGTGCATAAGAGGAACTGCTTGACGTTGCATGTTCGCTCCCATTAGCGCACGGTTACTATCATCGTTTTCAAGGAACGGAATACATGCTGTCGCAACAGATACAACCTGTTTAGGCGATACGTCCATGTAGTCAATACGTTCTTTTTCTACCGCTAAGTTTTCTGAACGGAAACGAGCCATAACTTCTTCTTCTGTGAAAGTACCTTGTTCGTCTAATTTCGAGTTCGCTTGCGCTACTACGTAATTATCCTCTTCATCCGCAGTTAGATAATCAATCTTATCAGTAACACGGTTTGTTTCAGGATCTACGCGGCGGTAAGGCGTTTCGATAAAGCCGAATTTATTTACCTTCGCAAAGGAAGAAAGGGAGTTAATCAAACCAATGTTTGGTCCCTCTGGCGTTTCAATCGGACACATACGACCATAGTGAGAGTAATGCACGTCACGTACTTCATAACCAGCACGTTCACGCGTCAAACCACCAGGTCCAAGCGCTGAAAGACGACGTTTATGCGTAAGTTCGCCAAGTGGATTTGTTTGATCCATGAACTGAGATAACTGCGAGCTACCAAAGAATTCTTTAATAGAAGCAACTACTGGGCGAATATTAATCAATTGTTGTGGTGTAATTGTAGTCATATCTTGAATAGACATACGCTCACGAACTACACGTTCCATACGGGATAAACCGATACGGAATTGGTTTTGTAAAAGTTCACCAACAGAACGAAGACGACGATTACCTAGGTGATCGATGTCATCTGTATCGCCAACACCATGTAGCAAGTTAAAGAAGTAGCTAATGGATGAAATAATATCAGAAGGCGTGATGTGTTTTACATTTTCTTCAATATACGCGTTACCAATGATGTTGATTTCTTTTTCGTCATCATTTGGTGCGTAGATTTTAATAGATTGAACGAGTACGCTATCTTCCATAACTCCATCAGTTGGACGAAGTGTGCGGAAACCTACACCGTTTTCTAAATTAGGAATAATTTGATCTAAATTACGACGATCCAAAATGTCACCTTTAGAAGCGATAATTTCACCAGTTTCTGGATCCACTAAAGTTTCTGCTAATGTTTGGTTGAATAGACGGTTTTTTAGATGTAATTTTTTGTTGATTTTATAACGTCCAACGCTTGCAAGATCGTAGCGTTTTGGATCAAAGAAACGAGAAACTAGTAAGCTTCTAGCGTTATCAACTGTTGGGGGTTCACCCGGACGTAATCTTTCGTAAATTTCTAGAAGTGCTTTTTCAGCATTGTCAGTGTTGTCTTTTTCAAGCGTGTTGCGCAAGTAGTCATTGTCCCCGATTAAATCAATAATTTCTTGATCGGAACCAAAGCCTAGTGCACGAAGTAAAACAGTTACTGGTAATTTACGTGTACGGTCAATACGAACGTGTACAACGTCTTTAGCATCTGTTTCATACTCAAGCCAAGCCCCACGGTTAGGGATGACAGTAGAACCAAAGCCTTTTTTACCATTTTTGTCTAGTTTTCCATTGAAGTAAACACCTGGAGAACGAACTAATTGGGAAACGATAACACGTTCTGCCCCATTAATAATGAACGTACCCATTTCAGTCATTAGTGGGAAATCACCCATAAATACTTCTTGGTCTTTTACTTCGCCGGTTTCTTTGTTGATTAGGCGCAACTTCACGCGTAGTGGAGCCGCATAGTTTGCATCACGGTTCTTAGATTCTTCTACCGAGTATTTCGGTTCTCCAAGATCGTAATCAATGAATTCTAAAGATAAATTACCCGCAAAATCCTCAATTGGCGAAATATCGCGGAACATCTCACGTAGCCCTTCATCTAAGAACCATTGGTAAGAAGCTGTTTGAATCTCAATTAAGTTTGGTAATTCAAGTACTTCACTGATTCGCGCAAAACTTCTACGCGTACGATGCCGTCCATATTTTACATCATGTCCTGAATGTCCTGACAAACTATTCACCCCTCAAATTAATTAAAAAATTTATAAGCACACTTGTTAATTATGGTTGCGAAAACAATGGAACCTTCCGTATCCGAGGTTTAAGACGCTAGCAGTTTTTTGCTACGTGCAAAATATACTGGCTTAAACACCGTGCATCAAAATTTTCCTTTTTGTTTCTAATCTTGGCTTGCAAACACGCATCCAAGAAGCATTTCCAGAGTTAACATAAGTGGAACTTTCGCACAAAAAATATTCTATTTAGACAAAAAGAAAGCGGATTTCATATTGCTGAAACTCCCTAGAAAATAATTTTCCTTAAAAGTGTCAGTACAAGACGGAAAAAGTTTATACCGTTTTGTATTTTTGAAAGCCACATCTATGTCTTCTATTTTGCCAAAATCGATTGCAAATGCTTGATTTTCGACAGCATTTTCGCTTAATAATAAACACAGAAAAACAGTTTCGATTCTTTTGGCATTATATAATAATACAATAACCATTAGCCAATGTCAATAGAAAATAGAAATAAACACGAATGAAGAGGCTCATTCGTGTTTATAAAATGTTAAATTAAAATATTCCTTTCATTTTCGCTGATTTGGAATGTTTTAGTACTTAAATTCGCTTTTAATGTCGCTGTAATTTTATTTGTTTTGTTTTTACGAATAATAACGATTTCATTTGAGCTAGGTGTCTCAATTTCTATACTTCCTTCCAAATCAAATGCTTCAGAAGTATTTCTAAATCTCAGCAAATTGCACAACGCTTTAACAACTGGTCTTTTTACTTCATTTTTAATTTCATCTATTGTGTAGTAATGACGATTAATATTACGACCTTCTTTCGTTTCTTCTAAAAGGTCAATATCATTTTTGCCAGCAAGTAAACCGACATAATAAATTTGCGGAATCCCCGGCGCAAAACATTGAATTACTCTCGCCAGCAAGTAACTTTTGTCATCGTCACCCAAAGCACTATAATAGGTACTGTTAATTTGATAAATATCCAGGTTATTATATTTTTCAGAGGAATATATCTTTTTAACATTAGCTCCTATTTTGTATAATTCTGCTGAAGTATAATCGAGTTCCTCATCTGTTAATAAATCGCGTGCATCCACAACGCCAATGCCATCATGCGTATCTAAAGTAGTAAATTGCTTCATCGGACTCATTTCTAACCATTTAGCTAAACGTTCCACTCGGCCACTATATAACGAGTACAGCATCACCATGGGTAACGCAAAATCATAGATATAATAATCATGGTTCGCGATTTTCATTTGGATGGAATAATGTTCATGAATTTCTGGTAATAATTCCATATCATATTTGGCCGCTTCTGCTTTCACTTCATCCAGTAAATCCCAAATTTCCGGTTCTACAAAAAAATCATTTGTATCTAATTTTTTAATTGCATAAGCAAAGGCATCAAGACGCAAAATAGAACAACCATGTGCAGCCATATTTTTTATCGTTTGACGAATAAATTCTTTTGTAACTTCGGCTGTCACATCTAAATCAATTTGTTCTTCCCCAAAAGTATTCCAAACTAATTCCGTTTCCCCATCAGCAAATTCAACTTCTTGAAAAGGCGCCTTATCTTTTCTCTTATAAATTAAATCTAAGTCTTTTTCATTTGGTCTACCCGGAGGAAAGAAATCATTGATACGAATAAACATATCTTTATACTTTGAGTTTAAATGTTCTTTTTTAAAATCTTGAAAGAAGAGTGATTCGCGAGAAATGTGATTAATCATAAAATCAAACATTAAATAATACTTTTCGCCTAATTTCTCGATCATCTCCCAAGAGCCTAGGTCGCTATCTACTGTTGTGTAATCACTTGGCGCAAACCCTCGATCTCCAGTGGATGGAAAGAACGGTAATAAGTGAATTCCACCAATAGCATCTTCAAAGTAAGTTTCCATCACCTTGGATAATTCTTCCATATTTTTCCCTAAACTATCAGAATAAGTAATTAACATAGCTTTATTTTTAATTTGCAATCAGTCTACCTCCAAAACCCTTGAGAAAACGGCACCTGTATATGCAGGTATTTCAAGGACATTTTCTACCATTTCTGGCAACGCTACATTAGCAAGTACTTGTTCATAAGCACCTTCAATGCATAATTGATTTTCAGAATCAGAAAAATTCACGATGATTAAGAGCTCTGCGTCATCTGTTTTACGTTTGTAAGCAATAACTTCATCACTTGATTCTACTGGCAGTAACTCACCATAAACAGCCACTTCTTTATATTTACTAGAATCACTTCTTAAATGGATTAATTTCTTATAAAAATTCAATACGGAATTATCATCGATTTGTTCCTGCTCTACGTTAATATCAAGATAATTAGGGTTTGTTTTCAACCAAATTTCATCCGAGTCGGAAAAACCAGCGTTCTTTTGATCATTCCATTGCATCGGTGTTCTTGAATTATCCCTACTACGCCGATACATTCCTTCAAGCGCTTCTTCCGGACTCATTCCAGAGAGAATTGCGCGATGGTATTGATCGTGCGTCGCAATATCGTTATAATCATCTATACTTTCCATCCGAGTATTACTCATGCCAATCTCTTGTCCTTGATAAATGAACGGCGTACCATGCAACATCATAAATAACGTGCCTAGCATTTTTTTGCTACGATCATCTTGGTATTCTTGAGGTAAATACTTATTTATCGAACGCGGTTGATCATGATTTTCTAAGTATTTTGCCCCCCAACCATTTCGCTGTGTCACCAGTTCATTGGTAATTATTTTCTCTTTTAATTCTTTTACTGTCCATTCTGAATTCTTGAACCATTCGCCTGTTTCAGGAGTATCAATATCTGTATAGCTAAAATCAAACACCATACGGAAATGACCATTTTCACCTATAAATTCAGAAAGTCTTTCTTCAGGCACATCCGCCTCAGCCACAGTAAATGCATTATGTTTTTTAAATGTCCGTTCGTCAATCTCCTTGAGCCACTCTTCAATTCCCGGCTGATTTAAAATCCAATGACCGATGAAAACCAAACCATCTTCCCCGTCCGCTGGGAAAGTACCGTACTCAATTCTTTTCTTCAAATTTAAAATGGCATCAATTCTAAAGCCACCTAAACCTTTTTCAAGCCACCAGTTAATCATTTGGATACATTCATTACGCACTACAATGTTTTCCCAGTTTAAATCTGGCTGTTTTTTAGAAAAAGCATGTAGGTAAAACATGTTTTCCTCACCTGGTACAGCTTCCCACGCAGATCCTCCAAAATAAGAACGCCAATTATTAGGCGGGTTTCCATTTACACCCTCTCGGAAAATATAATAATCTCGATATTTACTTTTTGGGTCAGCTATTGCTTTTTCAAACCATTCATGTTCATCAGATGTATGGTTTACCACCAAATCCATCAATATTTTTATTCCTAATTTTTCTGCCTTCTCAATTAATTCATCCATATCGCTCATCGTTCCAAACATTGGATCAATCTCATAGTAATCAGAAATGTCATAACCACCATCATCCATAGGTGATTTATAGACAGGACAAAGCCAAATCACATTAATACCTAAATCTTTCAAATAAGGAAGTCGTTCTATAATTCCTCTAATATCTCCAATACCATCCCCATTTGAATCTTGAAAACTACGCGGATAGATTTGGTACACTACCGATTCTTTCCACCATTCTTTCGTTTCTGTTATTTTCACTATTAATCTATCTCCTATCCTTTAACAGCACCACTTGTAATGCCTTCAACATAATATTTTTGCAAATAAATAAACAGTATTGTAATTGGTACCGCAATCAATATACAGCCAGCCGCAAACGTTGTATACATTGTATTTGCCGTTGTTTGATTCAACATGGAATATAAACCTATCGACACTGTATATTTAGGCACATTGTCTCCCATAATCACTTTAGCAAAAATAAAATCCATCCAAGGCAACATAAATGCCATTAAAGCTGTGTATACAATAATAGGCTTAGACATTGGTAAAGTTATTTTTGTAAAGATACTTAATTTCGTCGCCCCGTCCATCATTGCAGATTCGTCCAAAGATTTTGGTATTGTATCAAAAAATCCTTTTGCAATATAAAAAGTTAATGCAGCTGTAGATGAATAAATTAACACAAGCGCCGTTAGAGATTGCGTTAATCCAAATGCTTTCAAAATATAGTAAACTGCTATCATGCTCATAAAAGCAGGAAACATATTTAAAACTAGCGCTGTTTTTAACATTGTCTTTTTAAATCTAAAGCGAAGTCTAGATAACACATAAGCCATCGAAACGGTTATAAAAGTGCTTAATAAACAGGAACACACCGCAACAATCATTGTATTTTTAACCCATAACATAAAAGGAAAATTTTCATGATTTTCAAATAGGTACGCAAAATGATCTAGCGTATATTCTTTCGGAAAGATATACGAAACAAATTGTCCACTTTCCGCTCTAAAAGCCGTCAAAACAATCCAGATAATCGGGAATATCCAGATACACCCGAGCACTATCAACAATAGGTTAGGCCATACTGTAGATCTTTTCATTTTAGTTGCTCCCTTCTTTATAAGAATTTGTACGTGTGTAGGCAAATAACGAGAATGCTGCACTAAGAATGAATGTCACAATCCCAATAACCGAAGCTAAATTATAATCCGCAGCTTCTACTGTTAATTTATAAAGCCATGTCACGAGCAAATCCGTATCCCCAGCACCATAGAAGTTACTATTCGAAGGTCCTCCACCAGTCAAGAGATAGATCACATTAAAGTTATTTATATTTCCAATAAATTGTTGAATCAGACTTGGCAACATCACCGTTAAGATTTGAGGGAAAGTTATGTATCTAAATAAATGAAAACTGTTACCTCCATCCATTCGCGCCGCTTCCAATTGATCTTTCGGTAGATTCATTAAAATCCCCGTGGCGATTAACATAGTTACCGGAATCCCAATCCACATATTGACAAATATGACGGATACCTTTGCCAGCAAAGCATCTGTCAAAAATGGTATCGGCTCAGCTATAATTCCCCAATTAAGTAACATCGTATTAAGCGGTCCTGCTGCATGCAACAAGTTCTGCATTACGAGAAGTGACACAAACGGAGGTACCGCCATAGTTATAACAAAGATAGTGCGCCAAAACTTTTTGAATTTAACACCCTTATGATTAATAAGAAGTGCAAGCAATACGCCAAAAAAGAAACAAGTAGCAGTAGCTAAAAGTGCCCAAATAAGTGTCCATCCAAGCACTGGAAAGAACGTACTGGAAATATCACCATTTAGCACATTTTTAAAGTTAACAAATCCTACCCATCCAAATAAATTCCTTGGCGGTAAATGTTCATGATCATAATTGGTAAAAGCCAACGAAATCATATAAACAAGTGGCATTATCGTAAATACCACAACCCCAATCATCGGGATCGTCAGTAAAGTTACATGAAATTTATTGTCTAGCAAACTCTTTAAGTCTTCCTTAAATGTTGGGATTTTTTTATTTTCCCGCTGAAAGTCCTCCACCTGGCTAGCGCTTCTAATATTAGCAAGGTACAAGAAGATAAATAGTACACAAATAACAACTGTCATAATCCCATATATTAGCATCAGCATGGAATTGTCGCCCGGTGTTCGAACCATAATACCTAAACTCTTATCAAAATTCCACGATTGGTTAACTGTCCCTAATGTCGCCATACCTTGAATTAAGGTAATGCCATAAAACACAAGGAAAAACAAGAAAACAAGTTCACTAAAAAGAAATAGAAGTCCCTTCGCAATTTGCTTATGGGCCAAATTACCAGCCCCCATAATTACATAAGATAATCTCGTAGAAACAGAACCATTCTTAAAAATATTAAAATAATTCTTCTTAACCATCATATACTTAACCTACTTTCCTATTTCGCTGGTGTAATATCTTTGACTAATTTATCGAGCGCCTCTGGATAATCCTCTTTCTTAATCTTGCCTTTATAAGTATCTACTAATAGCGGGTTCATATGTTGCCAAAAAACGTTCATTTCAGGTATTTTCGGCATTAAAACGGAGTGCTTTCCAGATGTCATATCAATAACTGCTTTCGCCACATCGTCCTTTTCTACTGTAGAACTAGTTCGTGCCTCTAAATTACTCGGAATTTTCCCTAGCTCTTTAAAAGCTTTTTCCTGCACATCCGCATTAGTAATATAATCAGCCAGCTCCATCGCATCTAATGGCGATTTAGTAAATGCGTTCACACAGTATATCCCGCTTCCTTGGAAAGCCATCATATCTACCTGACCACTTCCAAAATCGGTCTTCGGATATACTGCCACTCCCATATTTTCACCTAAAACCTCTCGTATCGCATCTTTATTCCAAACCCCACTAAAAACGGCATTTATTTTACCGGATCTAAGCGCACTAATCTCATCTGCATTTACAGCGACAACGTTAGGATTATTTTTCAGCTCACCAATCCAGTTCAATACTTGGACGCCTTCTGGAGTGTTAAAGGTTGTCCCATAAGGGTCTTCGCCATTTTCACCGTAAAGATATGTACCATTTGCAATAAACCAAGGTGTTTCACGATAATCCGCACCAGCTTCCGCAAGATTTATTCCGAGCTTCCCTTTAGACGTTATTCCAGAAAAAGTTTTAATATCATCCTCTGAAAAAACGCGCTTATCATAATACATAAACATCGCTTCCGCCGTCACAGGAAAACCATACATTTTATCTTGATATGTAGCAGCTTGAATGGAGGTTGGTGTATTATTTTTCTTAATATCATCTGTATACTTTGTCAATTGGTAAACCGCACCAGACTCTACCAGTTGTCCTAGACGGTCATTCGGAGTTATAAATACATCCGCCGCAGCTTCTGGATCTTTCTGAACATATTCTTGTGCTCGTCCAGATTCAGATTCAATAACCGTAATATCATAATTTTTATCAGGATGTTCTTTTTTAAAATCATCTACCACTTTCCTATAAAAATCTCCCTGATTTAAATCCACCCAAACTTTTAAAGAAACATTTTTCTCGTTTACTTTTATATCTGGCTTGTACTCCTTTTCTACACCACAACTAGCCAACAAACTTAAACCGACAATAATACTGATGGACAAAAGTAACTTCTTCATACTTGAACATTCTCCTTATCTTCACTTAAAATGACAACCGGTTGTCATTTTAGTTTAAGCGGTTTCATATATCGTAAAAATAATATCAATTATCTTATAAAATGTCAACCGTTTTCATAAAAATAATAAGAGAGAATTTACTTGGTAGTCTCTCTTATTATTAGTTTTGTTTCAAGGTCTGGCGCTACCGGCACACTCGTTCCTTGTAAATTAGCCAATAGAACTTGCGCCGAATATTCACCAAGTTCTTTAATTGGTTGTTCAATAGTTGTCAGCGCCGGATTCAGAACCTCCGCTATAGGTTGATTATCAAAACCTATGATTCCCAGCTCCTCTGGCACTGCTATCCCGTATTTTTTTGCAGCATATAATATCCCAGCAGCAACCGTATCACCATTTGAAAAAATTGCGTCCGGCATGGTAGATTTCTCTTCTAAAATATTAACCAGAAGCTCTTCGCCATCTTTAATGGTTAATAACTTCTCAAAATACAATGACTCATCAAAAGAAAGTCCATTTTCTGTTACAGCTTGCATGAATCCTTTAAAACGGTAATCATTTTTATTTTTAATGCCACCAGTACAGTAGGCAATACGTTTATAACCGCATTTTATTAAATAGTTCGTTGCTTGATAAGCCGCTTTCGTTTCATCAATGTTAATAATCGTTAAATTTTCATTTCCCAGATAACGATTACAAAGAACAATTTTGCCACTTTCAACGAGTGATTTAATTTCTTCTGTATCATTTTCTAAGTTAGCCATAATCAATCCATCTAGCTGTTTCTTTTGTAACATCTCGATAAATTGTAATTCTTTTGCAGGATTTTCTAAAGTTTGCAACATGACAACCTGATACCCTCTGTGAGATAGATAGCGTTCAATCGCATCAACAAGGTACGCAAAAAAAGGATTGGTTATAAAGGAAATCACAACACCAATCATCTTAGTCCCCTGCCCTCGAAATTGTTGAGCAATATTATTAGGATAATAATTCAGTTCTTTCATCGCAGCAAAAATTTTCTTTTTTGTTTTATCTGAAACATTTGGATTACCATTAATTGCTCGAGAAATAGTAGTTATAGAATAGCCCGTTTTCTCTGCTACATCTCCAATTTTCGTCACTTTATTCATATCTATCTCCCTAAAAGTTCAAATTCATCTATATTAATTTATTATATCAGATTACAGAAAAAGTGAGAACTTATTTCCTTATAACGCTACTCTAACAACGAAAAGAAGAAGCAGCATATATTAATACATGCTGCTTGCTTATACTTTGAAGTTGTATAAAGATTTCTTAGGGTCACCTAATTTAAAGAATTCACCCCTTTGAACAAAGTACCATTTGAACAAAACATTAAGAATTGTTCACTTGAAACATTTATTAATACAACACCTTGATCAAAAAGGAATTCAGACCAATGCTTTATAAAAAAACGCCACTCCGTTTCTACAGCATAGTCCTTTAGCCAAAACGCTAAAACGGTATCTTGTTGATGATAGTTTATATTTCTTAACAGATAGTTACTAAAATTCTCATACAAACCATTATCCAAATCATCCAGCCAATTGTAATCCATTCTTGCTAATGGAGGTAATTTGTCCTCAGAATCAAGTTGCTCAAAATGGAGATGACGATGACTAATATACTTTTCCCACATCTTGCTACTATATGCTTTAGCAAGAGGTTTTATATACTTCATTTCCTCATCCGACATTTTAATCCCTTCAACATTAAAATACCAAGACAAATCGAAGTCCTCTATATTTACATATTTATTATCTCTATCCACATTATTTTCCACATAAAACACGCACCTTAATTTCTGTAGTTTCCTATATTTGTCGCGTTTTCCATCATGCTTTGAAATTGTATAACGGTTTAATTATTTCTTGAATCTCCATCGTATCTTCTACATCAGCAAGTAATTGTTTAGCTGATTTATAGGCTTTTGGAGCTTCATCAATTGTTTTTTTAGAAACAGAAGTAGTCCAAACGTCTTTCATTGCCGCCTGATAGCTCTCTAAACTGATTTGCGCTTTTGCTTTAGAGCGACTTAGCATCCTTCCCGACCCGTGTGGCGCCGAGTAATTCCAATCTGCATTTCCTTTACCCGTTGCAAGAATGCTGCCATCACGCATATTAAGCGGAACGATAATTTGCTCCCCAAGCTGAGCAGATGTCGCACCTTTTCTAAGCATGCGGTTGTCGATATCAATATAATTATGCACACAATCAAACGCCGAAACAACTGCCTTATTCCACTTCATCGCTTTTAAAATAGTTTCTGCCATGATGTAACGATTACGCGCTGCAAATTTTTGTGCAATTTCCATGTCATTTAAATAATTGTTTAAATCAGAGCCCGTCACATAAGATAAGTCATAATCCAATTTCACTTGCTCGCGCTCACTGTTCAAGTTGTTGGCCATTTCTAAATTGCCGCGTTTTTTCGCAGCAGTTGCGTCTAATTTCAATTCTTTACGCAATGTGCCTAATCTTTTATAAGCTACCTCTTGGTGATATTCTGCGATTTCTTTACCCAGCACCCGACTTCCACTATGGATTACAAGGTAAATACCGTCAGAACCTTGATTCACCTCAATAAAATGGTTCCCGCCACTTCTATGAACATCTTTATATTGACGATATATACACGATTATCTTATTTAACAAATGGCTCTGTTAAACAATATTGTTGTTATTTTGACTAGGAAAAGGGACATATGAATTTAAATGTCCCTTTTCGTTTATTTTAACTCCCCTATAAACCAAATTTCACCTTCATAGTGGTATCCATCTTCATCAGTAATTACTTCTTTAAAACCTGATTTTTTCATATCATTTGGAATAGATAATCCCCATTCAGTTTGAATGTTTCTATTATCAGGAAGGTTGAGCCACTTTTGATATTCATCATTCCTATTAAAAAAATCTTTAAAATGCGAGTCACCTTTAAATACAATAATTTGTGAACCCCATAAATCTGCTAAATCAACTGCAACCACTACTCGATATTTTTCTTTATCATCCGGCTTCAAACCAATTAGATGTTCAGCTCTATCCAATAGCGTTTGAATGCATAATTGTTTGATTTTTTTTGGTGTTTTATTGGAACTTATAAAGTCCTGAGCAACTGGTAGGTGTAAATGCCAATAACCATTATAAAATTCTGTTGGAAACTCTAACGTTTTTGCTTCAATTCGTTCAATCATATTATTAGACTTCCGTTTAATTCCTCGAACCTTTTTCTCCCGCATAACGTTTCTCCTCATTCCCCATAACTTAATACCCTAAGTTCTTTTTGTCATTCAGTTGTTTAGGCGTTGTAGTAGGTAAACCTTCAAATGCCAAAGATACGTTTTATTGATTTTGGAAAAGTATAAAGATACATCTGCATTTTTGAAGTTCACCATTTTTTAAATTTCTATATTAGCACGTTTCCACACTTGATACAACTTAATTTTTAACACTTTTGAAAATAAAATAGCCCTTATCTTTTGCGACTGTTTCAACGTTGCCGAAAACTTCTTCCATTTTCTTTTCAGCAGATGGACCGCCTTGTTTCTTTTGAATAACAATCCAAAGTTCTCCGGTTTCTTGCAAGTGATCGTAAGCACCTTCTAAAATAGCGTGAACTATCTTTTTCCCTGCACGAATTGGCGGATTACTAATAATCGCTTGGTAGTCGTTCGCAGTTACGTTATCATAAACCGAACTTTCATAGATATGCGTATTCGTAATTTTATTGATTTCCGCATTTTCTTTCGCGAGTTCTAGTGCACGCAAATTAACGTCCACCATTTCAATCTGGCTATCAGGGAACGCTTTCGCTACCGTTAATCCCATCGGACCATAACCACAACCAACATCCAAAATTTTTCCTGTTTTCGTTTCTAACCCAAAAGATTCAATCAATAATTTCGAACCAAAATCGACCGTATTTTTGGAAAACACACCATTGTCACTTGTAAAACTCATATTAAAACCTTTTAACATCACTTGCCATGTTTTTCGGTTGTGTTTAATTGTTTCGTCGTTTGTGTAGTAATGATTGTTAGTCAAGAACCGCACCTTCCTTTCGTATCTCTAGCTATTTTAGCATAAAATCCCCTTCTAAAGTAGCGCTAACAAAAGAAAAACAGGCGCTTTGATTATTAAGCGCCTGTTTCTAAGTTATTAATATTATTTCTTCTTGAACCCTTGAGCTTCGAATTGTTTTACAGTTTCTTTTAGACTAACATTTTTAGGATCTGTAGTTCCGCCAAGCAGGGAAGCAACTGAATCCTTATCTGCTTTATATAGATCAACAGACATTGTTAATTCTAGCGCTTCATCAGTAAATTTCGTTTCTAGTGAAGCTCCTTTACTATCTTTATATGCAGAGTATTGGGAAGCAACTTGCTCTTCCAATTGTTTCTTCATAGCGTCATCTAAATTAGCAAGACTTTCACTATCAATCCCAAGAGCAGCATATGGATAAACCATTTTTTGATCTACTTTTCTTAAATTATCACCAACATGAGAAAATGTTGCTTCTAATTTAGCGCCACTAATGTCTGCTACATAGGTTACTGTCTCCATTTTTTCTTCTTTTTTCTCACTTTTCTTTTCACTTGACTCACTTCCACAAGCTGTTACAAGTAAAGCTAAAACTAAAATACTTAAGATACTTAAAAACTTTTTCATTGATTGTTATACTCCCTTTTTTGTTTAGTTTTTTAGTTGATATTTATTTAACAAACTAGCTGCGTCTTTTCGTAATGCCACATAGGCCTTAACACCATCGCTGTACCAATTTGTATCCAAACCTTCTTCTCCGTTCAAATAACTAACGCAGTACTCATCCCAGTCATCATAATGCATTGTCGCAGCGTCCCATAATTCTTCAAGGAAGCCCCATGCTTGCTCCTCATTGATCAAATCTAAAGAATAGCAGACACGCACAATATAACCTAATCTATCTAAATCAAATGCGCCATATGTCTTCACTTTGTTAGCAGCTGCTACAAGCGAAGTTTCATCTAGCCCTTCTTTTTGAGAAGCTTTAGTAACAATTCGAATAACTTTATTTGTTGTATTTGCAGCAATCATTCCTGAATAATCATTTGCTTGAATCCAGTTAGTGATTACCTCTACAGCAGAATAGCCATCATTAATCCCAAACATTGGCAACCAATACTTCATGACTTTTGCAGCTCGATTCTTTGGATAATACAGCTTCAACATATTATTCGAACCATCTAATTTTGTTTCTACTTTATGTTTATTCTCTGTAGTGAAAGCTCCTATACAAAGCAAGCGCTCTTTGTCTGCTGAAAATTGATTAAATTGCAGATATTCTTCTGGTATAGAAACCTTTTTTCGACCAAACATTTCTTCTCCGCCCCTCTAGTAATTTATTATGCTATCTAATACTACACTACGTAGTTTTAAAAGTCAATAACATAATAAAAAACTCCTCTTACAAAAAAGAGAAGTTTCTACTAGTTCAATTTTTTCGTTCAATTGTAATGCCTTTCTTCTTTTCTAGTGTAAACATATCCGCTTGAAAAGCACTAAATAAAACGCCTACACTACATAATACAATAATAAAAATCAAGAATAATATATTATGTTTTTTACTTGGCGTTTCATAGTTCGCAATACATGTAAGCCTTTCTTTTAAAGCTTTCGCATTTTCATGAAGCGATACGGCTACATAAGATTCCTTGTAATTTCCTGATTTAGCAAGTGACGAAAGCAACGTATCGCCATAACCAATATATTTACTTTTAGGCAATGTAGCTAAAACAGCTTCATCACACGCTAATTCACGATCCATTTGAATCCGCTTATTCATCAGATACATCAACGGGTTAAACCAATAGACACAAGTGAAAAATTGGACCATCCAAACATAATACATATCTTTACGTTTACAATGAACGAGCTCATGCTTAAAAATATAATGCAATTCATCGTTCAAAAAAGTTTCATTTGGTATAACTATCACATTCTTTTTTAGCCCAAGAAAAATCGGTGAAGAAATAAGTGGATTTATCATCAACTCTACCGGTCGTTTAACATTCAATTCCTCCATAGTTTCCGCCAATAAATCGAGCTGTTCCAAATCATCTACTCTTCGCGCACCAGAAAATACATATTTTTTGAAATTACGATACGAAGCTATACGGTAAATAAAAGTTAGTAAAAATATCACGAGCCAAGCTACCCATAAATAATCCAGTACCGTCATCCAAAAAACAGTTTTAAAATCATGTTGTAATACAACTCCACTTTGATCCACTACGATGGAAGTAACCCCATCAAATTCCGTTTTATTTCTCCACATAAACGCACTATCTTTTGCAAATCTAAAGAAAAAATAAGCAAAAGGAATAGTTAAAAAGAAAAAAACAATCATCCATGAGTAATAAATTTTCCCTTTACTCAAATAACGATTGAATATTCTCTGTAAAATCCAGACTAGCGGTATTAATATAACTGATGTTAAAGCCATTGATAAGAAAATCTTAAGTAGTTCATTCATTAGGTGATTTCATCCTTTTCCAAAATTGTTGTAAATCTTCTAGTTCGTCTGGTGAAATTAAATCATTTTGCACTAAATTTGTAATTAACCCTTTTACATCCCCTTCATAAATATCTTCTACAAAGGTTTCCGTTTGTCGTTCTAAATACTCATTTTCACTTACAAGCGCGTAATATTCGTTTTTGCGACCAACTTTCTTCACACTAAGTAAATTTTTCTCAACCAAGCGCGTTAAAAAAGTTAGTACCGTATTTTTTTTCCACGAGTAATTTTTCTCTTCTAGCTTTCCAGCAACATCAGCATACTGAACCGCTCTTCCAAAATCCCATATAATCTTCATTACTTCTAATTCAGATTTTGATATAGATTTAATTGCCATATATAAACCCCCAGAAAACTAATCCATCTCTTTATACTAGCATGTAATAGCAATAAAAAAAAGCCTTCAAAAGGATAAACATGATTCAAATCCTTCAAAAAAAGCTTAAAAAGTCTTTTTTATATAACAATAAAAAAGACCTTAGATAACAAGTATCTAAGGTCTTTAAGTTAATTACTTAACTTCTACGTTAGCGCCAACTTCTTCAAGTTTAGCTTTGATTTCTTCAGCTTCGTCTTTAGCAACGCCTTCTTTAAGAGCTTTAGGAGCGTTGTCAACTAATTCTTTAGCTTCTTTTAAGCCAAGACCAGTGATTTCACGAACCACTTTGATTACTTTGATTTTAGAATCTCCAGCAGAAGCTAGTTCTACAGTGAATTCAGTTTGCTCAGCAGCACCGCCACCAGCAGCAGCTACAGCTACAGGAGCAGCAGCAGTTACGCCAAATTCTTCTTCGATTGCTTTTACTAAATCGTTAAGTTCTAATACAGATGCTTCTTTTACGGAAGCAATGATTTCTTCAATGTTTAAAGCCATTTTGAAATTCCTCCAATAATATAATTTTTTCGGATTTAACCGAGATTTGTTTGTAGGGTTTCCCCTGGGTAGAACAGATTATGCTTCTTGTCCTTCTTTTTGGTCAGCAACAGCTTTAGTAGCGATAGCAAGACCGCGAACTGGAGCTTGAAGTACGTTGCAAAGCATAGATAGCAATCCTTCGCGTGATGGAAGTGTTGCAAGTGCTTTAATTTCTTCAAGAGAAGCAACTTTACCTTCAATAACACCGGCTTTGATTTCTAGTGCTTCATGATCTTTAGCGAAATCGTTAAGGATTTTCGCAGGCGCAACTACGTCTTCATTACTGAATGCGATTGCGTTAGGACCAGTTAGAGCTCCTTCTAAACCTTCATAACCGTTAGCTTCAACAGCACGGCGAGTTAGTGAGTTTTTGTAAACTTTAAACTCAATACCAGCATCACGCAATTGTTTACGTAATTCAGTGATTTCGCCAACGTTTAAGCCGCGGTAATCAACAATTACTGTAGACGCACTAGCTGATAATTTTGTTTTAATTTCTTCTACTGCACTTTGTTTAGCTTCAAGAACTTTACTCATTTTTCCACCTCCGTCCAACAATTAAATCTAATTAAACAGACACAAGTTCCGTTTGATCAGCAACAAAAAAACTCTGACACCGTAGACGTCAGAGGTTTTTGTAAAATGCACGCGGACGCACACTTCAAAAGAAATCCCTCGGGTGGCAAATTTAAGCGATAAACGCACCAACTGTCTACGGTAAGGATATTTGATTGTTTCAACTAGCCTATCTTATCAAAAGACAAGGGGCTGGTCAAGTTAAATTTTATAAGCTTGCTGGGTCGACTTTGATTCCAGGTCCGAAAGTAGTTGTTACGGAAAGATTTTTCACGTAAGTACCTTTCGCAGCAGCAGGTTTTGCTTTTTGTAGAACGTCATTCACAGTACGGAAGTTTTCTACTAGTTTAGCAGCATCAAAAGATACTTTACCGATTGCAGCGTGTACGTTACCAGCTTTATCAACACGGTATTCTACTTTACCAGCTTTAATTTCGTTAACTGCTTTAGTTACGTCCATAGTTACTGTACCAGTTTTAGGGTTTGGCATTAAACCTTTTGGTCCAAGGACACGGCCTAATTTACCAACTTCACCCATCATGTCAGGTGTAGCAACGATAACGTCAAATTCAAACCAACCTTGGTTGATTTTTTCAACGAATTCAGATTCACCAACGTAATCAGCTCCAGCAGCCTCAGCTTCTTTAGCTTTTTCACCTTTTGCGAATACTAATACGCGTTGAGTTTTACCAGTACCGTTTGGTAATACAACAGCACCGCGGATTTGTTGGTCCGCTTTTTTAGGGTCAACGCCAAGACGGAATGCTACTTCAACAGTTGCATCGAATTTAGCGAAGTCAATTTTTTTAGCAAGTTCAACTGCTTCTTCTGCAGTGTAAACTTTGTTTGCATCAATTTGTTTTAAAGCATCTTGATACTTTTTGCCTTTCTTAGCCATTTCTTTTCCTCCTTAATTGTCAAATTGTGAAACACACGATTAGTCTTGGATAGTGATACCCATAGAACGTGCAGTACCTTCAACCATTAGCATTGCAGATTCAACATTTGCAGCGTTAAGGTCTGGCATTTTTGTTTCAGCAATTTCCTGTACTTGAGCGCGAGTTACAGATGCAACTTTTGTTTTGTTTGGTTCACCGGATCCTTTTTCCACTTTAGCTGCTTTTTTAAGTAATACAGCTGCTGGTGGAGTTTTAGTGATGAACGTAAACGAACGGTCTTCAAATACAGTGATCACAACAGGAATAATAAGACCAGCTTGATCGGCTGTGCGAGCATTAAACTCTTTACAGAATCCCATGATGTTTACGCCAGCTTGACCTAATGCAGGTCCAACTGGAGGTGCAGGATTTGCTTTACCTGCTGGAATTTGAAGTTTAACTTCTTTAATCACTTTTTTTGCCACGAGACATACCTCCTTAAGTCCGCGATGTGGTTGACTGGGGCTGATATTTCCCCTCCCACGTTAAAACATACGTCAAAAACGTACTTATATATGATACCATTTTAAATGTGTAGTTGCAAGATTATTTATAAATTTACTTTAAATTTCATTGCTTCTTTATCGAAATAAACATTTTTATTTTCACGCCATAAATTCAAATACGCCGTGTAACCTTGTGCTGCCTTATCTATCCATGCCGGATTCACCATTTTTAGTAGTTGTAATGTTTTTTCAAAAGCAACTTTTCTGGTGTCTGCTTCTAAAATATTATCGTCGTGCCGCATGTCTTCTTTCCGGTGGCGCAGTTCAAACTCCATTCCCATGTACCAACAAATATGCAAGAAAACCTCGTATTTAAATTCTTCCAAGTCTGTTGTTTTAAATTCACTATTTCGTATGCCACGTTCGTAACCATAGAGCATATAGCCATCTTGTTCACTATAATCCATACAAAGCTCGCCAAAACCTGGCCCGTCACCTAAAAACAACGGAAAATCGAGCTCTAAAAAATCGGCTTCTCGTTTAAACTCTAGATAAATTTGCTTTGCTTTGTCCATTTGGTCGCCTCCCAAACAAAACAACCTCCACAAATAATGTAGAGGTTGCACATTTTAAAGTTTTTCGATTTGGTTGAAATCCACTTCGACTGGCGTTTCACGTCCGAACATGTTAACCATGACTTTCGCTTTACCTTTGTCATTGTCCATTTCGTCCACTTTACCGGAGAAGTCAGCAAATGGCCCTTCTTTGACCATAACTGTTTCGCCGATTTCAAAGTCAGCTTCCGCACGTTTTTCCACCATGCCCATGCTTTTAAGAATACGATCCGCTTCTTCTGGAAGTAATGGTGTTGGTTTTGATCCAGAACCTGCTGAACCAACGAAGCCTGTAACACCAGGGGTATTACGAACAACATACCAAGAATCATCTGTCATAACGATTTCTACTAATACATAACCAGGGAAAACTTTACGTTTAATTGTTTTTGTTTTACCATTTTTTACTTCTGTTTCTTCTTCTTCCGGTACGATAACTCGGAAAATTTTATCGGACATGCCCATTGATTCTACACGTTTTTCTAAGTTTGCTTTGACTTTATTTTCATAACCGGAGTAAGTATGCACTACATACCAATTTTTTTCCATTGTTTAGTTGGCAGCATCCTATTTTGCCGCCATCCTCCTTTTAGTATAATCCAAAATAAAAAACCCGAAAGTTGTACGGGTTTTGTCTCAAGTAATAGTATATCATTATCTTTGTAAAATTCCTAGCACTACACGATAAGTTTAATAATTTGTTCGATACCGAAATCAATTAACATAAAGAATAGAGCAAATAAAACTACTGTAATAACTACTGTTACTGTGTATGTTAAAAGTTCTTTTCTAGTTGGCCACGTAACTTTGTGCATTTCGGATGAAACATTCCGAAAGAATCTTGCTATTGCAGACATACCAAAACCTCCATATCGTCTATTTTGTTTCTCGATGTAATGTATGTTTATTGCAGTGTCGGCAGAATTTCTTCACTTCTAAACGCGTTTCTTTCTGCGTCCCGCTAACATTGACTGTATAGTTTCTTGAACCACACTCAGAACAAGCGAGGGATGTTTTCTTCTTCATAAATTATCTCAACTCCGCAATCATTAAATATGCCATGCCAAAAAATAGGCACATTTCATCCATATAAATATAACATTTGGCTCTTAGCTAGTCAATTGTTTTTTCATTCTAGCTGTTTCATCATTTTCTTTTTCACGCGTTGCAGAGCATTATCAATTGCTTTCTCTTTTTTATTGAAGTAAAGTGCCATTTCTTGATAGCTCTTGCCTTCTAAATATTGTTTTAACACTTCTTTTTCAAATTCGCTTGTGACTTGTTCTAGTTGACGTGCTACATGTATTAAATCTTCATTTTTAATTAAAAAGTCTTCTGGCGTTTCGGCTGCTTTTTCGGAAATGACATCTAATAACGTCCAGTCTACATCGTCCTCAGCCATTGGTGTGTCTAGTGAAACAGAATTATTAAGGGGGATATTTTTCTGCCTAGATGCCCGCTTCACCGCCGAAAGAAGCTGTCTGTTAATACACATTTCTGCAAAAGATCGAAAAGAAGCTTCTTTTGTTTTATCGTAATCCCGAATTGCTTTGAAAAGACCAATCATCGCTTCTTGGATTAAATCGTCCCGCTCCGCACCTTGCAGAAAATATTGGGTTGATTTCCAGTAAATAACCGATTGATACTTACTGAAAAAATATTCTAACGCTTCTGTATCACCGCTTCTCGCTAGTTCGAGCATCGCAAGTTCTTCTTGATTCACTGAATTATCCACTAGGCTAATCGGCTCCTTTACGACAGGATTTCTTCTATGGTTGCTCCATTATACATAGTCAAAAACATACCGTCAATCCCTTACTCCTCGCCTCTTCTCCACTTTTCGAGCTGTGAAATGACATCAGAATCCAGATTAAGGTTTGATTTCGGCATTTCTTCCTGAATTCGCTTGATTTTCTGTCCGATTTGTTTACTCATTTCTTGAATTTCAAAAAGTAACTCTCGGGATGAAATTCGTAGTGCACCTTGTCCAAAAATAGCCCACTGTTCTGTATAGTCAGATGTTGCTACCATAATTTGCGTCCGCACGTTTTTCCATTCAATCGCTTTTTGTTCGATGTACTCATCTGCCGTTTCATCCTCATGCGTAAAAACTACTTCTACCTGATACTTCTTACTTTTACGCTTCACGCCCCGGACAAACTGTGCATCAAAAACGACCACCACCCGATATCCTGTATAACTTTGATATTCCGCCATCCACTCTACAAGTTTATCTCTTGCCGCTTCCAAATCACGATCTTTCAAGAAACTAAGTTCTGGCCAAGCCCCAATCACATTATACCCGTCAACAAGCAGAATTTGTTCCATCTTTATTTCTCCAGAGGGAAACGTTTCCGATAAACTTCATAAAGTAACAAACTAGCTGCAACTGACGCATTAAGTGAAGTAACTTTTCCACGCATTGGTAAATGAACGAGGAAATCACATTTTTCACGTACTAAGCGGCTCATGCCAAACCCTTCGCTACCAATAACAATAGCAAGCGGCATATCCACATCCATCGTCCGGTAATCGCTACTACCTTTCGCATCTGTTCCAAAAATCCAAAGTCCGCGTTTTTGTAGTTCTTCCATTGTCCGCACCATATTCGTTACGCGAACCACCGGAACATACTCCATCGCTCCAGTACTTGCTTTGGCTACAGTTTGCGTCAAACCTACAGAGCGACGTTTTGGAATAATAATCCCATGTGCTCCAACAGAATCCGCTGTACGCATAATTGATCCTAAGTTGTGTGGATCTTCTAATTCATCCAAAATAATGAAAAATGGCATTTCATCTTTCGCTTCAGCAGCAGCGAATAAATCGTCTAACTCCGCATATTGATAAGCCGCCACTTGAGCTGCAACACCTTGATGAGCACCGCTTACTACTTTTTCAATCTTTTGTTTAGGTACAAATTGAACTTGAATTTTCCGGTCTTTCGCTAATGTTAAGACTTGTTTTAATACGCCTTTTTGTGAACCTTCTTGCACGTATATTTTATGGATATCTCTATCAGATCGTAATACTTCAAGAACAGGATTTCTCCCGCCAATCCACTCTTGCTCATTTTCTTGTTCCATTAGTTGTTTTCCACTCCTTTTTCTACTATTTCAAGCGCCTTTTCCATCCATTCTTGTAAACGTTCCACTTCACCGGCTAAGTAAAGATAACCTAGCACCGCTTCAAAAGATGTGGACATACTGTAAGTTCCAGGGTCAGTATTTTTAGGCACTGTATACGACTTGGCATTACGCCCACGCTTTGCAATTCTATCTTCTTCTTCCGTCAAAAAGCCTTCCGCAATCATAGCTTTTAGCGCCACAGCTTGCCCTTTTGCAGAAACGAATTTTGTCGCCGTTTTGTGCAACTGATTCGGTTTTGTTTTTCCAGCAGCAAGTAAATATTCGCGAATAAATTTTTCATAAACTGCGTCACCCATGTAAGCAAGCGCGAGGCCATTAAGTTGTTTGTATTCTTTCACTTCTGCCATGATTTACCCCCGTCTAAACCGCGTGCCTTGCGCAGTGTCTTCCAAAATAATATTTTTTTCTTTTAAAATGTCTCGAATTTCATCAGCACGTGCAAAATTACGTTCATTTCGCGCTTGCAGACGTTCTTCGATTAACGCTTCTACTTCGCTATCATCCAGCGAATCTGTTTGCGTATTCTCTAATTTTAAACCTAACACTTCCGCAAACAAACGCATCATGCTTAAGAATTCGCGCAGAACGTTGATAGAAACAGTTTCTTTAGCCAAATAAATATTGGCACGCTTTGCAAGTTCGTGAAAAGTAGTAATTGCATTCGCTGTATTGAAATCATCATCCATATCATCTTCAAAAGCTTGTTTTAATTCCGTTAGCTGTTCTAGCCACTCGTCCTCATGCGCTTCTTCCACATATTCACCGTCATCTGTTTGAATACGATGATCAATATTTTGGTATGCAATCATTAATCGTTCCAAACCATTTTTCGCATCTTCTAAAATAGCATCATTCAGCGTAATTGGCTTCCGGTAATGTACAGATAGCATGAAGAAACGAATCACATTTGGATCATTGTCTTTTAGCACATCATGCAGCGTAATAAAATTCCCAAGTGATTTGGACATTTTTTCCCCATCAATATTTAAAAAGGCATTATGCATCCAGTAGTTCGCGAACGTTTTCCCAGTTGCCGCTTCGGATTGAGCAATCTCATCCTCATGGTGAGGAAATACTAAATCTTGCCCGCCCGCATGAATATCAATCGTGTCACCAAGATATTTTTTCGCAAGCGCCGAGCATTCAATATGCCAACCCGGGCGCCCATTACCAAACGGACTTTCCCAGAAAATTTCACCCGGTTTAGCCGCTTTCCAAAGCGTGAAATCAAGCTCATCTTGCTTACGCTCATTATATTCAACCCGAGCCCCGTGCTGCAATTCCGATAATTCTTGGCCAGATAGTTTCCCGTAATCTTTGAATTTTTTCGTCCGGAAATACACATCGCCAGCCGACTCATACGCATAGCCTTTTTCGATTAGCGTGCTGATTAATTGAATAATTTCATCCATATTTTCTGTTACACGTGGATTCACAGTCGCTTTCGCCACATTTAGTTGATCCACATCATCAAAGTAAGCCCCAATAAAGCGATCCGCCACTTCCGGAACCGTCAATTTAAGTTCATTAGCCGCACGAATCAATTTATCATCTACATCCGTAAAATTAGACACGAATTTCACATCATAACCACGATACGTAAAATAACGTCGAACTGTATCAAAAACAATAATTGGTCGCGCATTTCCGATATGAATGTAGTTATACACAGTCGGTCCGCAAACGTACATTTTCACTTCGCCATCTTTTAGTGGTTTAAAAGGCTCTTTCTCTCGTTTTAACGTATTAAAAATTTGTATCGACAATAAGATCTACTCCTTTTCCTTCAAAAGTTTTTCTACTATATTTTCTAATTCCGCAATTCGTAATGTCAGTTCATCCATTTTAGGAACCGCATGTCCTACCGTACGACCATTCAAACGAACAACCTTAGCAGGAATCCCAACAACCGTCGCGCCTGGTGGTACATCTTTTAAAACGACAGCTCCTGCGCCAATACGCGCTCCTGCTCCAATTTCCACCGGCCCAAGTACTTTCGCTCCCGCCGAAACGAGCGCCCCGTCACCGACAGTCGGATGGCGTTTCCCACAATCTTTCCCAGTTCCACCTAGCGTAACTCCGTGGAATATCGTTACATCATCACCAATTTCTGCTGTTTCACCAATAACAATTCCTGCACCATGATCAATAAAAAGCCTTCTACCAATAGTTGCGCCTGGATGAATCTCTATATTAGTCCAGAAACGAGCGGTCTGCGATAATACTTTTCCAAACAAAACCATTTTGTGACGATAAAAAAAGTTCGCCACACGATGCCACCAAAGCGCATGCAATCCCGGATTCGTTAAAAAAGCATCAAAAAAGCTCTTCGTCGCAGGGTCATTCTTTATAATTGTTGCAATATCTTCTTTTAAGCGAGTTGGCATTTTGTTGCCTCCTTATTCAAGTTCGTACATTTTTTCATTGGAACCTACGCCAACAAAAAAAGCCCCTCCGATACAGAGACGCTTTGCGCGGTTCCACTCTGACTTGAGTACTGCTAATTTTAGCAAATACTCCAACTCTAGGGGTGGGGGTAACGACCCACATTTCGTCTGATGATACTAAATTTCCCATCAGAATTCAGGGAGGCATTTCAGGAGTGTTCAGCTAAGTCGCTTCCAGCCATGGCGACTCTCTCTATAAACTTAGAATTCCATACTTCTTCCCATCATCACTTTTTCCGTATATTTAGTTCTATTATAACAGCAATAAAATTCCTTGCAACTGAAATATATCAAAATAAAAAAGCACCCCGCAAATAGCCGAGATGCTTTCATTCAAAATTAATTATTTTTCAACCATGTATCCAAACGATTAAGCACTTTTTCACGACCAAGAACTTCGATTGCAAGTGGCAATTCAGGACCATGCATTTCACCCGTAGTTACGATACGAATTGGCATAAATAGACCTTTACCTTTTACGCCAGTTTCCTTTTGGACACGCTTGATTGCTGCTTTTACTTCCGCAGCTTCAAGAACTTCTAGTGCTTCTAGTTCTTTTTTGAAAGCCGAAATAACGGTTGGAACTGTTTCTTCCGCAAGCACCGCTGTCTCTTCTTCATCAAACGTAATTGACTCTGCATCCGCAAAGAACATTTCTGAAAGTGGCACAATTTCCGCACCATAGCTCATTTGCTCATGATAAAGTGACACTAATTTGTGCACCCAATCAAGTTCAGCTTGATTTAGCTCAGCAGATACAACACCCGCTTTTTGTAAATGAGGTAAAGAAAGTTCTACTACATCATTTAGCGGTAATTTTTTCACATATTGGTTATTCACCCATGTTAATTTAACATTATCGAACAACGCTGGTGATTTAGATAAACGTTTTGGATCAAACATTTTAATGAATTCTTCTTTAGAGAAAATTTCTTCTTCCCCTTCTGGAGACCAACCAAGCATAGCAATAAAGTTAAATAATGCTTCTGGTAAATATCCTAAATCGCGATATTGTTCGATAAATTGAATAATCGAACCGTCACGTTTACTTAATTTACGTCTGCTCTCATTCACAATAAGTGTCATATGACCAAAAATTGGCGGCTCCCAGCCAAATGCATTATAAATCAAAATTTGTTTAGGCGTATTCGAAATATGGTCATCCCCACGAAGAACATGAGAGATTTCCATTAAATGGTCATCCACTGCTACAGCGAAGTTATAAGTCGGAATCCCGTCTTTTTTCGCAATAACAAAATCGCCAATTCCATTTGATTCAAACGAAACATCGTCTTTCACCATATCATTGAAAGTAATTGTTTCATTTGCTGGCACTTTGAAACGAATACTTGGTTTAAAACCTTGTGCTTCTTTCTCCGCTTGTTGTTCTTTTGTTAAATGACGACATTTCCCACTATAACGAGGCATTTCACCATTTGCTTTTTGTTTTTCACGTTCAGCATCCAGCTCTTCTTCCGTACAATAACATTTATAAGCCAAGCCTTCATCTAAAAGTTGTTGAATTAGCGGTTCATAAATGGACTGACGTTCCGATTGACGGTAAGGTCCGTATTTTCCAGGAACATCCACGCCTTCATCCCAGTCCATACCTAGCCATTTCAAATTTGTCATTTGACTTTCTTCACCGTCAGCTATGTTACGTTTCGCATCCGTGTCTTCAATTCGAATGATAAAATCTCCATCATTATGTCTTGCAAATAAATAGTTAAATAAGGCAGTACGCGCATTCCCAATATGCAAAAATCCAGTTGGACTTGGTGCATAACGCACACGTACTCGTTTTGTTTCACTCACAATTATTCACTCCTTCAATTATTTTTCAAGTAAGACAACGGCTAGACTTGCGATGCCTTCTTCCCGACCAGTAAACCCTAATTTCTCGGTCGTAGTCGCCTTTACATTCACTTGGGCTGAATCCGCATGTAGCAACTCCGCAATCCGAAGCTTCATCTGCTCAACATATGGCGCCATTTTTGGCTTTTCAGCAATAATAGTAGCATCTAGATTTCCAAGACGAAAACCATCCGCCTCTACCTTCTGCCAAATTTCCGCAAGTAGCTCAGCTGAATCCGCATCTTTAAAAGCCATATCTGTGTCCGGAAAAAAATGACCAATATCGCCAGCACCAATTGCGCCTATGATAGCATCAGTAATAGCATGCAGAAGTACATCCGCATCACTGTGACCTAGTAACCCTTTCTCATAAGGAATTTTAATCCCGCCAACAATCAGTTCTCGGTCATAAGCAAGTTTATGTACATCATAACCTTGGCCAATTCTAATCATTTGCTATCCCTCCAAGTTCCCCTAAAATCGCCTTTGCGAGCGGCATATCTTCAGGAGTTGTCAGCTTAATATTATAATAGCTTCCTTGGACAATAGCAACAGGACAAGGAAGTCGCTCAACCAGACTAGCTTCATCCGTTCCTAAAAACTGTTCTTTTCGAGCAAGTTGATGCGCTTTCCGCAAAATAGGCAATTCAAAGGCTTGCGGCGTTTGAACTTGCCAAAGATTTTCACGATCAACTGTTTCTTGAACGACACCATTCACCACTCGTTTCACCGTATCTTTTACTTTTACTGCACAAATCGCGGCTTTACTTTGCTTTACACCAATTAATAATCGATCGATAATATCTACCGTGATAAACGGTCTTGCGCCATCATGCACTAAGACAACACGCTCCGTCCCACAACGTTCAAGACCTGCCGCCACACTATATTGGCGTTCACTTCCGCCTTTCACAATCTCAATTCGGCTTTCAGCAACATTAAGCTGACTCATTAATTCTTTCACATGCTTTCTTTCCTCTTCTTGACACACAACAATCACTTTTGAACAACGATTATCTGCTAAAAAAGGACGCAAGGCATGAATGAAAATTGGTTCACCAACTAACTCTAGCCACATTTTATTTTTCTGGGCATTCATACGTTTCCCTTGACCTGCCGCTAAAAAAACCAACTCATAATTCATGCTTATTTCCTCCTTCTAATCAGGATGGTTTAGCAAAAATCATTCTTCCTGCTGATGTTTGAAGTACACTCGTTACTTCCACTTGAATTGTTTCATTAATAAATTTACGACCATCTTCTACAACAATCATTGTTCCATCATCTAAATATGCAACGCCTTGATTGTGTTCTTTACCATCTTTCACCATAAGAACAGTCATTTTCTCACCTGGCAAAACAACAGGTTTTACAGCATTAGCTAAATCATTAATATTTAAAACAGGTACATTTTGGAACTCACATACTTTGTTTAAATTATAATCATTTGTAACAACAATACCGCCCATTACTTTAGCAAGTTTCACAAGTTTACTATCCACTTCTGGCGTATCTTCAAAATCACCTTCATACATTTCCACTTGAATAGCATCTTCTTTTTGGATTCGATTTAAAATATCTAATCCCCGGCGCCCTCTTGTACGTTTAAGCGTATCAGATGAATCCGCAATATGCTGAAGTTCGGCTAACACAAATAGTGGAATAACCACCGTTCCATCTAAAAATCCAGTAGTCAAAATATCTGCAATACGACCATCAATAATTACACTCGTATCCAAAATTTTATAGGTTTTCTTAGATTTCTCTTCTGTCTTCTCTTCTTCTGGTGTTTTTTTCTTAGCATTTCTATTATTAACAAAATTACCAAATTCATTACGACGACTGATTCCAATACGGAACCCTAAATAACCTAACACCAACGTTAAAATAACTGGTACTACAGAATTTAAAAGCGGAATATTTGTTTGACTTAGTGCATTGCTTGCGAAAAATGCAATGACCAAACCTACAAATAAACCAAGTCCCCCATAAACAAGAGTTGCAATAGCAATTTTAGCTAACTTTTCCTCTAACCAATTAAGTGCGGCTTCTACATATTTCACCGCCCAGAAAGTAATAAGATAAAATATAAGTGCACCAATCAGAGCATCAGTATAAGGATTATTAATTAGCAGAATGTGACCTATTCCAAGTTTCACCCATAGTGCTGGTAGTGAAAAGACTCCCGTTGTCCCACCTAGAATCAAAAAACACACTCGAATTACCCATGTAAGCATTTAGTTTCCCCCTTTCCATTTTTAAATTTATATGTACAATTGGGCTATTACCAAATATACATATAGCACTATTTTACACTATTAAAAGACTATACCGCAAATAGTACTCACGGAATCAATAAAGTATTTATTTTCAATCTGGTAAAGCCTTCTTCAAAGCTTCTCCAATCGTTTCCACGCCAACCACTTGCACGTCTTTTGGTATTTTCCAAGTACCTTCATTGTTTTTCGGAATAAAAATTCGCTTAAAGCCAAGTTTTGCTGCTTCTTGCACGCGTTGTTCAATTCTTGCTACACGACGAATTTCACCCGTAAGTCCAAGTTCTCCGATAAAACAATCTGTACTTCTCGTTGGTTTATCACGATAACTAGACGCCACACTCACTGCAACCGCCAAATCTACTGCAGGTTCATCTAGCTTAACCCCGCCCGCTGCTTTCAAGTAAGCGTCTTGGTTTTGTAGCATCAAACCTACTCTTTTTTCTAAAACGGCCATAATTAGCGAAACTTTATTATAGTCTATTCCTGTCGCCATTCGCTTAGCATTACCAAACATCGTAGGTGAAACAAGCGCTTGAATTTCCACAAGAACTGGACGAGTTCCTTCCATAGAAGCTACAACCGTTGAGCCTGAAGCGCCTTCAAGACGTTCTTCCAAGAACACTTCGGAAGGATTAGCAACTTCAACTAGTCCAACATCTCGCATTTCAAAAATACCCATTTCGTTAGTGGAACCAAAACGGTTTTTCACTGCACGCAAAATCCGGTAAGCATGATGACGCTCCCCTTCAAAATAAAGCACAGTATCAACCATATGTTCAAGCAGGCGCGGTCCCGCAATAGCACCTTCCTTCGTTACATGCCCAACAATAAAGATTGCAATGTTTTGCATTTTAGCAATTCGCATCAATGCCGCTGTACATTCCCTCACTTGCGAAACACTACCTGCTGCACTCGTAACATCCGGATGATAAACCGTCTGAATAGAGTCAATGACTACAAAATCAGGCTTCACAAAATCAATCGTTTCTTGAACTGCTTCTAAATTTGTTTCTGCATACACATATAAATTATCTCCCGAAACTTGCAAGCGTTCCGCCCGCAGCTTCGTTTGTTTGATAGATTCTTCTCCTGAGATATACAATACTTTTTTATTTGTGAGCGTCAGTTGAGCTGAAACTTGCAGTAATAAAGTCGACTTCCCGATACCAGGGTCCCCGCCGACAAGTACCATAGACCCTGGAACCACACCTCCACCAAGAACTCTATTTAACTCCGGCATATTGGTTTCGACACGTTTTTCTGTTTCACTTTCTATTTGGGTAATCGGAGTCGCTTTCGAAGGCTCTCCCGTATGATTAAAAGCTGAGCGCGATTTTTTTGATGGCTCCAAAGCTTCTACCATCTGATTCCACTCATTGCAATTCGGACATTTTCCCATCCATTTAGCCGATTCATATCCACATGCCTGACACACAAATTTGGTTGTCCTTTTTGCTTTAGCCATTTCTACATCCCTCCATACATATGCTCCATTTTACCATAGATCATCTGTTCGCGTTAACCCTTTTCATCAAATTCGTTTTTTCGAGGCGAATCCTAATTTTTCCATAAAAAGCCTCCCTTAAAAATGAATTAAGGGAGGCGTGTTAGTTATTTAGCTTTTACCTTTTTGGCGGTTGTTTTCTTTTTTGGTGCATCTTTTTTTCTAACTTCCAACTTGCCATCTTTCACACCAATTTCTACGTAATCGCCTACTTTAATGTTGCCACGAAGCAATTCTTCAGAAAGCATATCTTCTACTTCTTTTTGAATAGCTCGTTTCAAAGGACGGGCTCCGTATTCTGGATCATAACCGTCTTTGGCAATTTTAGCTTTCGCGCCTTCAGTCAATTTCACATGAATATCGCGTTCAGCTAGACGTTTCGTTAATTGGGCAGTGAGCAGTGTAACAATTTGTTTCAATTCTTTTTCTTGTAGCGAATGGAATACAATTGTTTCATCAATTCGGTTGATAAACTCTGGTCGGAACGCCTGTTTTAAATCTTGTAAAACACGATGCTCCATAGCCTTATGGTCTTTAAGCGGATCAATAACATTAAAGCCCATTGATTTATCTTGTTTCATTTCTTGAGCCCCAATATTGGAAGTCATAATGATAACCGTATTTCTAAAATCAACCACTCGTCCTTTAGAATCAGTCAAACGACCATCGTCAAGCACTTGTAGCAACATATTAAATACATCCGGATGTGCTTTTTCAATTTCATCTAAAAGGACTACTGAATAAGGTTTTTGACGAACTTTTTCTGTCAGTTGCCCACCTTCTTCATAGCCTACATAACCTGGAGGAGCCCCAACTAAACGAGCTGTGGAGAATTTCTCCATGTACTCAGACATGTCAATTCGAATCATCGAATCCTCATCGCCAAACATAGACTCAGCAAGCGCGCGAGCAAGTTCTGTTTTCCCAACACCAGTAGGTCCAAGGAAAATAAAGGAACCAATTGGACGCTTAGGATCTTTAAGCCCCGCACGAGCTCGACGTACAGCTAGCGAAACAGCTTTCACCGCAGCATCTTGCCCAATCACACGTTCATGTAAAAGTTTCTCCATATTTAAAAGTTTATTTGTCTCTGTCTCCGCAAGTTTTGCAACTGGAATCCCAGTCCAACTAGCAACAACTTCAGCAACAATATCTTCTGTTACTTCACTATGGTCAAGCCCTTGCTTTTCTTGCCAATTCGCTTTTGTTTCTTCTAATGATTTTTTAAGTTTTTGTTCTTTATCGCGTAATGACGCTGCTTTTTCAAATTCTTGTCCTTGAACAGCCGCATCTTTTTCTTTTTTCAATTCAGATAAATTGTTTTCCATTTCTTTTACATTTTTTGGCGTTGTAAAAGATTTTAAACGTACTTTAGACCCAGATTCATCAATTACATCAATCGCTTTATCGGGTAAGAAACGGTCAGAAATGTAACGATCAGATAGACGAACAGCAGCCTCAAGAGCTTCATCCGTAATTGCAACACGGTGATGCGCTTCATAACGATCACGCAATCCATGTAAAATTTGAATAGATTCTTCTACAGTTGGTTCATCTACTTTGATTGGTTGGAAACGTCTCTCAAGCGCCGCATCTTTTTCGATGTATTTACGGTACTCATCCAGCGTTGTTGCCCCAATACATTGCAATTCTCCACGAGCTAGAGGTGGCTTCAAGATATTCGAAGCATCAATCGCACCTTCTGCCCCACCAGCACCGATTAACGTATGCAATTCATCAATAAATAGAATAACATTACCAGCTTGACGAATTTCATCCATTACTTTCTTCAAACGGTCTTCGAATTCCCCACGATATTTTGTACCTGCTACAACAGTCCCCATATCCAGTGTCATTACACGTTTTCCACGTAAGGTCTCAGGCACTTCATTACGAACAATTTGTTGCGCTAAGCCTTCTGCAATCGCTGTTTTACCAACACCCGGTTCCCCGATGAGTACCGGGTTATTTTTCGTCCGGCGACTAAGTACTTCAATCACACGTTGGATTTCTTTAGAACGGCCAATAACCGGATCCAAATTATCTTCCCGAGCAATAACTGTTAAATCACGTGCCAAACTATCTAAAGTCGGTGTAGCTTGCGTATTTGTTTGTCTCCCTGCCCCAGTAGCATCACCGCCGCCTAAGAGCTGTAAAACTTGCTGACGAGCTTTATTCAAACTAATACCAAGATTACTTAAAACACGCGCCGCAACTCCTTCGCCTTCACGAATAAGCCCAAGTAAGATATGTTCTGTCCCAACGTAAGTATGCCCTAATTTACGAGCCTCATCCATGGAAAGTTCAATTACTTTTTTCGCACGAGGTGTATATTGGATCGTCGTCACAGCTTTTTCCCCATGACCAATTAATCCTTCTACCTCTTGCTGCACTTTTTCAGAACTAATTCCCAGTTCATAGAGAGCTTTCGCCGCAATTCCTTCGCCTTCTCTTACAAGCCCTAATAAAATATGTTCTGTTCCTAAATTACTATGATTCAAACGCATCGCCTCTTCTTGTGACAACGCGAGTACTTTCTGAGCTCTTTGCGTAAATCGTCCAAACATCATTGTTGTTTCCTCCTTATCGTAAGCCTCATCATTTATCGCCCAAAATCTCGCGAATCACTTTGGCCCGTATTACTTTCTCTTCTAATTCATCCATATCTCGTCCTGCTTCTCTTCTCAAAAAAGCTGGTTGCGAGAATAGTACCAATTCATTCATTTTTTGGCGAGAAATATGCTCGAAAAATCCTAATTCGACTCCAAGCCTGACATCGGATATAGCATCTGAAGCTTCTCGCATGGAAATAATTCGACAATTCGTCAGTAAACCATATGACCTAAAAACTCTATCTTCCAGCGCAATATGAAATTTTTGCTTCAAAGTAGTTCTTGCTATACGTTCCTGCATAATAATTTGTTCCATGACTTGCGTTAAATCTTCCACAATTTCTGTTTCCGTTTTACCCAAAGTCACTTGATTGGAGACCTGAAAAATACTACTTGCAGGCAGGCTACCTTCCCCATATATACCTCTTACCACAAAACCGAGACTCCTAATCGCTTCAATGACACTTTTAATTCTTTTCGTAGTAACAAGTCCTGGCAAATGCACCATTACAGAAGCACGCATCCCCGTCCCAATATTCGTCACACAACTCGTCAAATACCCAAACTGTTTATCAAAAGCATAGCTCAACTTCTCTTCCACATAACCATCAATTTGCAGCGCCGCCTCTAAAGCATCAAACAACCTCAATCCTGGCGTCATACACTGTATCCGCAAATGATCTTCCTCATTTAACATAATACTCACATTTTCTTCTTCATTTAAAAGAACAGCCCCATACTCACTCTTATTCATCATATAAGGACTAATCAAATGTTTCTCCACCAAAAGAGCCTTTTCCAAATGAGAAATCTGATTCATTTTAATTAAAGTAAAATTATCATCAAAAGCACCAGCAATTTTGTCAACAATTTCTTCCTTTTGCTCATAAATTGGAAACTGTTCATCCTTCAAATTTCTAGCAAGCCTAATGCGTGAACTCAGCACAACATCATCGTCATCACCAGCATTTTCTAACCAAGAACTAAGCCGAGGCTCAAATACATTCATTTAACCTCACCCCCAGCCCTCAAAGCTTTGATTTCATCTCGAACAACCGCAGCTTCCTCAAATTCTTCATTTTTAACTAGTTGCGCTAACTTTTCTTGTAAGCGACTAATTTCATTTTGGACACCTTCTGCCCGTTCAACCTCCGCAGGAACCTTACCAACATGATTTTTATAACCATTCTGAACACGACCAATAATCGGCACCAATTGCTCTTCAAAAGCCTCATAACACTCCGAACATCCTACTCGATTAGTTTGTAGAAATTCCTCAAAACTAAGTTGACAATTCCCACAAACGACCTCTTTCTGCGCATTTTCTTCTTTTTGCAAGAGCGTCAAGAAATCAAGAGCTACCTCACTAAAAGTATCCATCGCTTTAACCAAATCTTTTTCCGAAGAGAGAGCTTTCTCAGTTGCGCAATCCTCACATAGATACAATGATTCCACTTTCCCAGCCTCATTTAATTGTTGCAAAGCAATAACAGCTTTATTTTCTCCACATCTTTGACAAATCATCGTCATCACACCTTAATCATATTTCAAAGCAACTAACATCGCCTCTAAAATCCTACTTCTCAAAATATCTCTATCCGGTAAAGGTAAAATTAAAACTTCACGATCTAATGCCGCAACCATCAATCTCGCTTCTTTCTTCGTTATTACTTCTTCTTCAAGCAACCTCAAAATAACATCTTCAGAAAACGATTGAGAGACCTTTTTATCATGAACCATTGAAATAATAGCTTCTAACAATTGAAGTTTATCATTCATTTTCACTTTAATAATTCGAATATATCCACCGCCACCGCGTTTACTTTCAACAATATATCCTCGTTCCATTGTAAACCTAGTGTTTATTACATAGTTTATTTGTGAAGGTACACATTCAAATTTATCTGCAATTTCACTTCTTTTAATTTCAACTGCTTCACTAGACTCCAAAACTTGTTTCAAATAAGCTTCTATAATATCAGAAATATTTTTCATTATAAGGAATCTCCTTTCTAGTTTTTACAAATCACTGACTTTGACTATTTTTGACTTTAATTATACTAGATATCCCTACCTATTAGCAATTTATTTATCCTATACAAACAAAAAAAGCCCTAAATAATTAGGACTTTTTTCAAATTGCCCGGCAGCGACCTACTCTCGCAGGGGGAAGCCCCCAACTACCATTGGCGCAGAGAAGCTTAACTACCGTGTTCGGGATGGGAACGGGTGTGACCTTCTCGCCATAACTACCAGACAATATTGAGTTGTTGAAAGATTGCTCTCTCAAAACTAGAGAAGAAAGTTTTCAGTTAGGTAACTTCGTTTCATTTTTTGGTTAAGTCCTCGATCGATTAGTATTTGTCCGCTCCATGTATCGCTACACTTCCACTCCAAACCTATCTACCTGATCATCTTTCAGGGATCTTACTTTCCGAAGAAATGGGAAATCTCATCTTGAGGGGGGCTTCACGCTTAGATGCTTTCAGCGTTTATCCCTGCCACACATAGCTACCCAGCGATGCTCCTGGCGGAACAACTGGTACACCAGCGGTGTGTCCATCCCGGTCCTCTCGTACTAAGGACAGCTCCTCTCAAATTTCCTGCGCCCGCGACGGATAGGGACCGAACTGTCTCACGACGTTCTGAACCCAGCTCGCGTGCCGCTTTAATGGGCGAACAGCCCAACCCTTGGGACCGACTACAGCCCCAGGATGCGACGAGCCGACATCGAGGTGCCAAACCTCCCCGTCGATGTGGACTCTTGGGGGAGATAAGCCTGTTATCCCCGGGGTAGCTTTTATCCGTTGAGCGATGGCCCTTCCATGCGGAACCACCGGATCACTAAGCCCGACTTTCGTCCCTGCTCGACTTGTCAGTCTCGCAGTCAAGCTCCCTTGTGCCTTTACACTCTGCGAATGATTTCCATCCATTCTGAGGGAACCTTTGGGCGCCTCCGTTACTCTTTAGGAGGCGACCGCCCCAGTCAAACTGCCCACCTGACACTGTCTCCCCACGCGCTAAGCGTGGCGGGTTAGAATGGTCATACAGCCAGGGTAGTATCCCACCATTGCCTCCTCGTATGCTAGCGCACACGTCTCTTCGGCTCCTACCTATCCTGTACAAGCGGTACAAACATTCCATATCAGGTTGCAGTAAAGCTCCACGGGGTCTTTCCGTCCTGTCGCGGGTAACCTGCATCTTCACAGGTACTATAATTTCACCGAGTCTCTCGTTGAGACAGTGCCCAGATCGTTGCGCCTTTCGTGCGGGTCGGAACTTACCCGACAAGGAATTTCGCTACCTTAGGACCGTTATAGTTACGGCCGCCGTTTACTGGGGCTTCAATTCGTACCTTCGCCGAAGCTAAGCACTCCTCTTAACCTTCCAGCACCGGGCAGGCGTCAGCCCCTATACGTCACCTTACGGTTTTGCAGAGACCTGTGTTTTTGCTAAACAGTCGCCTGGGCCTATTCACTGCGGCTCTCTCGGGCTTGCACCCTAATAGAGCACCCCTTCTCCCGAAGTTACGGGGTCATTTTGCCGAGTTCCTTAACGAGAGTTCTCTCGCTCACCTTAGGATTCTCTCCTCATCTACCTGTGTCGGTTTGCGGTACGGGCAGTACTACTCTTCCTAGAGGCTTTTCTTGACAGCGTGAAATCAGGAACTTCCGTACTTAATTTCCTTCCCCATCACAGCTCATGCTTCGCGAGAAGCGGATTTGCCTACTTCTCACACTCACTGCTTGGACGCACATTTCCATTCGTGCGATTCCCTATCCTTCTGTGTCACCCCATCGGTTAAACAATTAGCACTGGTACAGGAATCTCTACCTGTTGTCCATCGCCTACGCCTATCGGCCTCGGCTTAGGTCCCGACTAACCCTGAGCGGACGAGCCTTCCTCAGGAAACCTTAGATATTCGGTGGAAGGGATTCTCACCCTTCTTTCGCTACTCATACCGGCATTCTCACTTCTAAGCGCTCCACCAGTCCTTCCGGTCTGACTTCACCGCCCTTAGAACGCTCTCCTACCACGAACCTCCGAAGAGGTTCATCCACAGTTTCGGTAATATGTTTAGCCCCGGTACATTTTCGGCGCGGGGTCACTCGACCAGTGAGCTATTACGCACTCTTTCAATGGTGGCTGCTTCTAAGCCAACATCCTGGTTGTCTAAGCAACCCCACATCCTTTTCCACTTAACATATATTTGGGGACCTTAACTGGTGGTCTGGGCTGTTTCCCTTTCGACTACGGATCTTATCACTCGCAGTCTGACTCCCGAGTATAAGTACATGGCATTCGGAGTTTATCTGAATTCGGTAACCCGAGAAGGGCCCCTAGTCCAAACAGTGCTCTACCTCCATGACTCTTTACCTCGAGGCTAGCCCTAAAGCTATTTCGGAGAGAACCAGCTATCTCCAAGTTCGATTGGAATTTCTCCGCTACCCACACCTCATCCCCGCACTTTTCAACGTGCGTGGGTTCGGACCTCCAGTAAGTATTACCTTACCTTCATCCTGGACATGGGTAGATCACCTGGTTTCGGGTCTACGACCTGTTACTTATGCGCCCTATTCAGACTCGCTTTCGCTACGGCTCCGCTTTTTCCGCTTAACCTTGCAACAAATCGTAACTCGCCGGTTCATTCTACAAAAGGCACGCTATCACCCATTAACGGGCTCTAACTACTTGTAGGCACACGGTTTCAGGAACTGTTTCACTCCCCTTCCGGGGTGCTTTTCACCTTTCCCTCACGGTACTGGTTCACTATCGGTCACTAGGGAGTATTTAGCCTTGGGAGATGGTCCTCCCGGATTCCGACGGAATTTCACGTGTTCCGCCGTACTCAGGATCCACTCTGGAGGGAAAGCCATTTCAACTACCGGGCTGTTACCGTCTTTGGCGGGCCTTTCCAGACCGCTTCATTTATAACTTTCTTTTGTAACTCCGTATAGAGTGTCCTACAACCCCAAGAAGCAAGCTTCTTGGTTTGGGCTCTTTCCGTTTCGCTCGCCGCTACTCAGGAAATCGATTTTTCTTTCTCTTCCTCCAGGTACTTAGATGTTTCAGTTCCCTGGGTCTGCCTTCCTTACGCTATGTATTCACGTAAGGATACTATCCGACTAAAGATAGTGGGTTCCCCCATTCGGAAATCTCTGGATCAACGCTTACGTACAGCTCCCCAAAGCATATCGGTGTTAGTCCCGTCCTTCTTCGGCTCCTAGTGCCAAGGCATCCACCGTGCGCCCTTTCTAACTTAACCAATTTACTTCTACGAAGTAAAGGTTGTTTTTCTGATTTTCTGTATCAGCGATGATACTTCCAATCAGATGAAAGATTCACTTTCAGATGATTCTCGGTTACTTGTGTCATAGATAATTACTTATCTATGCTAACTTTACTAACTTTCTTATCTAGTTTTCAAAGAACAAACATACTGAGAAGTACTAACCTCTCAAAACTGAACAAATATAGAAGAACGAAAACTCACAGGTTTCCTTTTCCTTAGAAAGGAGGTGATCCAGCCGCACCTTCCGATACGGCTACCTTGTTACGACTTCACCCCAATTATCTGTCCCACCTTCGGCGGCTGGCTCCATAAAGGTTACCCTACCGACTTCGGGTGTTACAAACTCTCGTGGTGTGACGGGCGGTGTGTACAAGGCCCGGGAACGTATTCACCGTGGCATGCTGATCCACGATTACTAGCGATTCCGGCTTCATGTAGGCGAGTTGCAGCCTACAATCCGAACTGAGAATAGTTTTATGGGATTAGCTCCACCTCGCGGCTTCGCGACCCTTTGTACTATCCATTGTAGCACGTGTGTAGCCCAGGTCATAAGGGGCATGATGATTTGACGTCATCCCCACCTTCCTCCGGCTTGCACCGGCAGTCACTTTAGAGTGCCCAACTAAATGCTGGCAACTAAAATCAAGGGTTGCGCTCGTTGCGGGACTTAACCCAACATCTCACGACACGAGCTGACGACAACCATGCACCACCTGTCACTTTGTCCCCGAAGGGAAAGCTCTGTCTCCAGAGTGGTCAAAGGATGTCAAGACCTGGTAAGGTTCTTCGCGTTGCTTCGAATTAAACCACATGCTCCACCGCTTGTGCGGGCCCCCGTCAATTCCTTTGAGTTTCAACCTTGCGGTCGTACTCCCCAGGCGGAGTGCTTAATGCGTTAGCTGCAGCACTAAGGGGCGGAAACCCCCTAACACTTAGCACTCATCGTTTACGGCGTGGACTACCAGGGTATCTAATCCTGTTTGCTCCCCACGCTTTCGCGCCTCAGCGTCAGTTACAGACCAGAGAGTCGCCTTCGCCACTGGTGTTCCTCCACATATCTACGCATTTCACCGCTACACGTGGAATTCCACTCTCCTCTTCTGCACTCCAGTCTTCCAGTTTCCAATGACCCTCCCCGGTTAAGCCGGGGGCTTTCACATCAGACTTAAAAGACCGCCTGCGCGCGCTTTACGCCCAATAAATCCGGACAACGCTTGCCACCTACGTATTACCGCGGCTGCTGGCACGTAGTTAGCCGTGGCTTTCTGGTTAGATACCGTCAAGGGACAAGCAGTTACTCTTATCCTTGTTCTTCTCTAACAACAGTACTTTACGATCCGAAAACCTTCTTCATACACGCGGCGTTGCTCCGTCAGACTTTCGTCCATTGCGGAAGATTCCCTACTGCTGCCTCCCGTAGGAGTCTGGGCCGTGTCTCAGTCCCAGTGTGGCCGATCACCCTCTCAGGTCGGCTATGCATCGTTGCCTTGGTAGGCCATTACCCTACCAACTAGCTAATGCACCGCGGGCCCATCTGTAAGCGATAGCCGAAACCATCTTTCAAAGGCGTGGCATGCGCCACATCTTATCATTCGGTATTAGCCCCGGTTTCCCGGAGTTATCCCCAACTTACAGGCAGGTTGCCCACGTGTTACTCACCCGTCCGCCACTAACATTGGAAGAGCAAGCTCTTCCTCCGTTCGTTCGACTTGCATGTATTAGGCACGCCGCCAGCGTTCGTCCTGAGCCAGGATCAAACTCTCTTTAAAATATAAATTGAATTTGAATACTTATTCAACACCGTGAATAAGATTCCTTGCGTCAAATTGACTTCGCTAGCAATTAAATTACTAGTTTGTTTTGTTGAAAACAGCTTTCTGTTTTCTGCCCTGCGATTACCAGTGAGACTTTACGCCTCATTGCTTTTCGTCTTCTTCTTTGTTCAGTTTTCAAAGGTCACTTTTTCTTTTTCGTCGCCTTTAGCAGCAACTCTTATATCTTACTCTATTTCCTAAACAATGTCAACACATTTTTAGAAATAATTGGTGGAGCCTAGCGGGATCGAACCGCTGACCTCCTGCGTGCAAAGCAGGCGCTCTCCCAGCTGAGCTAAGGCCCCATAATAAAAAAATAAAAAATCGGGAAGACAGGATTCGAACCTGCGACCCCTTGGTCCCAAACCAAGTGCTCTACCAAGCTGAGCTACTTCCCGTTTAATAAAGTGCGCCCAAGAGGAGTCGAACCTCTAACCGCTTGATTCGTAGTCAAGTACTCTATCCAGTTGAGCTATGGGCGCATATAAAAATAATGCCGAGGACCGGAATCGAACCGGTACGGATATCACTATCCGCAGGATTTTAAGTCCTGTGCGTCTGCCAGTTCCGCCACCCCGGCATATTGGAACTTTTGTAAACAAGCGGAAGACGGGGTTCGAACCCGCGACCCCCACCTTGGCAAGGTGATGTTCTACCACTGAACTACTTCCGCATATTTTATAATAAGTGCGGGTGAAGGGACTTGAACCCCCACGCCTCGCGGCGCCAGATCCTAAATCTGGTGCGTCTGCCAATTCCGCCACACCCGCAAAAAGTGAGCCGTGCTGGGTTCGAACCAGCGACCCTCTGATTAAAAGTCAGATGCTCTACCAACTGAGCTAACGGCTCCCTATAATAATATGTATTATTATAAAGATAATATTAATGGTGCCGGCTGCAAGAGTCGAACTCGCGACCTACTGATTACAAATCAGTTGCTCTACCAACTGAGCTAAGCCGGCATAAAAAATGGAGGTTAACGGGATCGAACCGCTGACCCTCTGCTTGTAAGGCAGATGCTCTCCCAGCTGAGCTAAACCTCCAGAAATACTGCCCGGCAGCGACCTACTCTCGCAGGGGGAAGCCCCCAACTACCATTGGCGCAGAGAAGCTTAACTACCGTGTTCGGGATGGGAACGGGTGTGACCTTCTCGCCATAACTACCAGACAATATTGAGTTGTTGAAAGATTGCTCTCTCAAAACTAGAGAAGAAAGTTTTCAGTTAGGTAACTTCGTTTCATTTTTTGGTTAAGTCCTCGATCGATTAGTATTTGTCCGCTCCATGTATCGCTACACTTCCACTCCAAACCTATCTACCTGATCATCTTTCAGGGATCTTACTTTCCGAAGAAATGGGAAATCTCATCTTGAGGGGGGCTTCACGCTTAGATGCTTTCAGCGTTTATCCCTGCCACACATAGCTACCCAGCGATGCTCCTGGCGGAACAACTGGTACACCAGCGGTGTGTCCATCCCGGTCCTCTCGTACTAAGGACAGCTCCTCTCAAATTTCCTGCGCCCGCGACGGATAGGGACCGAACTGTCTCACGACGTTCTGAACCCAGCTCGCGTGCCGCTTTAATGGGCGAACAGCCCAACCCTTGGGACCGACTACAGCCCCAGGATGCGACGAGCCGACATCGAGGTGCCAAACCTCCCCGTCGATGTGGACTCTTGGGGGAGATAAGCCTGTTATCCCCGGGGTAGCTTTTATCCGTTGAGCGATGGCCCTTCCATGCGGAACCACCGGATCACTAAGCCCGACTTTCGTCCCTGCTCGACTTGTCAGTCTCGCAGTCAAGCTCCCTTGTGCCTTTACACTCTGCGAATGATTTCCATCCATTCTGAGGGAACCTTTGGGCGCCTCCGTTACTCTTTAGGAGGCGACCGCCCCAGTCAAACTGCCCACCTGACACTGTCTCCCCACGCGCTAAGCGTGGCGGGTTAGAATGGTCATACAGCCAGGGTAGTATCCCACCATTGCCTCCTCGTATGCTAGCGCACACGTCTCTTCGGCTCCTACCTATCCTGTACAAGCGGTACAAACATTCCATATCAGGTTGCAGTAAAGCTCCACGGGGTCTTTCCGTCCTGTCGCGGGTAACCTGCATCTTCACAGGTACTATAATTTCACCGAGTCTCTCGTTGAGACAGTGCCCAGATCGTTGCGCCTTTCGTGCGGGTCGGAACTTACCCGACAAGGAATTTCGCTACCTTAGGACCGTTATAGTTACGGCCGCCGTTTACTGGGGCTTCAATTCGTACCTTCGCCGAAGCTAAGCACTCCTCTTAACCTTCCAGCACCGGGCAGGCGTCAGCCCCTATACGTCACCTTACGGTTTTGCAGAGACCTGTGTTTTTGCTAAACAGTCGCCTGGGCCTATTCACTGCGGCTCTCTCGGGCTTGCACCCTAATAGAGCACCCCTTCTCCCGAAGTTACGGGGTCATTTTGCCGAGTTCCTTAACGAGAGTTCTCTCGCTCACCTTAGGATTCTCTCCTCATCTACCTGTGTCGGTTTGCGGTACGGGCAGTACTACTCTTCCTAGAGGCTTTTCTTGACAGCGTGAAATCAGGAACTTCCGTACTTAATTTCCTTCCCCATCACAGCTCATGCTTCGCGAGAAGCGGATTTGCCTACTTCTCACACTCACTGCTTGGACGCACATTTCCATTCGTGCGATTCCCTATCCTTCTGTGTCACCCCATCGGTTAAACAATTAGCACTGGTACAGGAATCTCTACCTGTTGTCCATCGCCTACGCCTATCGGCCTCGGCTTAGGTCCCGACTAACCCTGAGCGGACGAGCCTTCCTCAGGAAACCTTAGATATTCGGTGGAAGGGATTCTCACCCTTCTTTCGCTACTCATACCGGCATTCTCACTTCTAAGCGCTCCACCAGTCCTTCCGGTCTGACTTCACCGCCCTTAGAACGCTCTCCTACCACGAACCTCCGAAGAGGTTCATCCACAGTTTCGGTAATATGTTTAGCCCCGGTACATTTTCGGCGCGGGGTCACTCGACCAGTGAGCTATTACGCACTCTTTCAATGGTGGCTGCTTCTAAGCCAACATCCTGGTTGTCTAAGCAACCCCACATCCTTTTCCACTTAACATATATTTGGGGACCTTAACTGGTGGTCTGGGCTGTTTCCCTTTCGACTACGGATCTTATCACTCGCAGTCTGACTCCCGAGTATAAGTACATGGCATTCGGAGTTTATCTGAATTCGGTAACCCGAGAAGGGCCCCTAGTCCAAACAGTGCTCTACCTCCATGACTCTTTACCTCGAGGCTAGCCCTAAAGCTATTTCGGAGAGAACCAGCTATCTCCAAGTTCGATTGGAATTTCTCCGCTACCCACACCTCATCCCCGCACTTTTCAACGTGCGTGGGTTCGGACCTCCAGTAAGTATTACCTTACCTTCATCCTGGACATGGGTAGATCACCTGGTTTCGGGTCTACGACCTGTTACTTATGCGCCCTATTCAGACTCGCTTTCGCTACGGCTCCGCTTTTTCCGCTTAACCTTGCAACAAATCGTAACTCGCCGGTTCATTCTACAAAAGGCACGCTATCACCCATTAACGGGCTCTAACTACTTGTAGGCACACGGTTTCAGGAACTGTTTCACTCCCCTTCCGGGGTGCTTTTCACCTTTCCCTCACGGTACTGGTTCACTATCGGTCACTAGGGAGTATTTAGCCTTGGGAGATGGTCCTCCCGGATTCCGACGGAATTTCACGTGTTCCGCCGTACTCAGGATCCACTCTGGAGGGAAAGCCATTTCAACTACCGGGCTGTTACCGTCTTTGGCGGGCCTTTCCAGACCGCTTCATTTATAACTTTCTTTTGTAACTCCGTATAGAGTGTCCTACAACCCCAAGAAGCAAGCTTCTTGGTTTGGGCTCTTTCCGTTTCGCTCGCCGCTACTCAGGAAATCGATTTTTCTTTCTCTTCCTCCAGGTACTTAGATGTTTCAGTTCCCTGGGTCTGCCTTCCTTACGCTATGTATTCACGTAAGGATACTATCCGACTAAAGATAGTGGGTTCCCCCATTCGGAAATCTCTGGATCAACGCTTACGTACAGCTCCCCAAAGCATATCGGTGTTAGTCCCGTCCTTCTTCGGCTCCTAGTGCCAAGGCATCCACCGTGCGCCCTTTCTAACTTAACCAATTTACTTCTACGAAGTAAAGGTTGTTTTTCTGATTTTCTGTATCAGCGATGATACTTCCAATCAGATGAAAGATTCACTTTCAGATGATTCTCGGTTACTTGTGTCATAGATAATTACTTATCTATGCTAACTTTACTAACTTTCTTATCTAGTTTTCAAAGAACAAACATACTGAGAAGTACTAACCTCTCAAAACTGAACAAATATAGAAGAACGAAAACTCACAGGTTTCCTTTTCCTTAGAAAGGAGGTGATCCAGCCGCACCTTCCGATACGGCTACCTTGTTACGACTTCACCCCAATTATCTGTCCCACCTTCGGCGGCTGGCTCCATAAAGGTTACCCTACCGACTTCGGGTGTTACAAACTCTCGTGGTGTGACGGGCGGTGTGTACAAGGCCCGGGAACGTATTCACCGTGGCATGCTGATCCACGATTACTAGCGATTCCGGCTTCATGTAGGCGAGTTGCAGCCTACAATCCGAACTGAGAATAGTTTTATGGGATTAGCTCCACCTCGCGGCTTCGCGACCCTTTGTACTATCCATTGTAGCACGTGTGTAGCCCAGGTCATAAGGGGCATGATGATTTGACGTCATCCCCACCTTCCTCCGGCTTGCACCGGCAGTCACTTTAGAGTGCCCAACTAAATGCTGGCAACTAAAATCAAGGGTTGCGCTCGTTGCGGGACTTAACCCAACATCTCACGACACGAGCTGACGACAACCATGCACCACCTGTCACTTTGTCCCCGAAGGGAAAGCTCTGTCTCCAGAGTGGTCAAAGGATGTCAAGACCTGGTAAGGTTCTTCGCGTTGCTTCGAATTAAACCACATGCTCCACCGCTTGTGCGGGCCCCCGTCAATTCCTTTGAGTTTCAACCTTGCGGTCGTACTCCCCAGGCGGAGTGCTTAATGCGTTAGCTGCAGCACTAAGGGGCGGAAACCCCCTAACACTTAGCACTCATCGTTTACGGCGTGGACTACCAGGGTATCTAATCCTGTTTGCTCCCCACGCTTTCGCGCCTCAGCGTCAGTTACAGACCAGAGAGTCGCCTTCGCCACTGGTGTTCCTCCACATATCTACGCATTTCACCGCTACACGTGGAATTCCACTCTCCTCTTCTGCACTCCAGTCTTCCAGTTTCCAATGACCCTCCCCGGTTAAGCCGGGGGCTTTCACATCAGACTTAAAAGACCGCCTGCGCGCGCTTTACGCCCAATAAATCCGGACAACGCTTGCCACCTACGTATTACCGCGGCTGCTGGCACGTAGTTAGCCGTGGCTTTCTGGTTAGATACCGTCAAGGGACAAGCAGTTACTCTTATCCTTGTTCTTCTCTAACAACAGTACTTTACGATCCGAAAACCTTCTTCATACACGCGGCGTTGCTCCGTCAGACTTTCGTCCATTGCGGAAGATTCCCTACTGCTGCCTCCCGTAGGAGTCTGGGCCGTGTCTCAGTCCCAGTGTGGCCGATCACCCTCTCAGGTCGGCTATGCATCGTTGCCTTGGTAGGCCATTACCCTACCAACTAGCTAATGCACCGCGGGCCCATCTGTAAGCGATAGCCGAAACCATCTTTCAAAGGCGTGGCATGCGCCACATCTTATCATTCGGTATTAGCCCCGGTTTCCCGGAGTTATCCCCAACTTACAGGCAGGTTGCCCACGTGTTACTCACCCGTCCGCCACTAACATTGGAAGAGCAAGCTCTTCCTCCGTTCGTTCGACTTGCATGTATTAGGCACGCCGCCAGCGTTCGTCCTGAGCCAGGATCAAACTCTCTTTAAAATATAAATTGAATTTGAATACTTATTCAACACCGTGAATAAGATTCCTTGCGTCAAATTGACTTCGCTAGCAATTAAATTACTAGTTTGTTTTGTTGAAAACAGCTTTCTGTTTTCTGCCCTGCGATTACCAGTGAGACTTTACGTCTCATTGCTTTTCGTCTTCTTCTTTGTTCAGTTTTCAAAGGTCACTTTTTCTTTTTCGTCGCCTTTAGCAGCAACTCTTATATCTTACTCTATCCAACCATCAAAGTCAAGAAGTTTTTTCAAAAAAATTTAATTTCTTGAAGAACATTTTGCGTTTGTTTAACTGGAACGTTTATAAATATATCATGTTTTTATAGGTATTGCAAGCATATTTTAAGAAAAAGTTTCTCTTTGGCAAATTTGTTTTTTTCTGAGAAAATAACAAAAACCAGAACCAACATAATCGGTTCTGGTTTTTTGGTTAATCGCGGTGTTTCATAGTTGGGAATAGCAGAATATCTCGAATAGATGGAGCATTTGTTAATAGCATTACCAAGCGATCTACACCTATTCCAAGTCCACCAGTTGGCGGCAAACCATATTCTAATGCTTCAAGGAAGTCAGCATCCATTCCGTGCGCTTCATCATTCCCTTGTTCACGTTCTTTCATTTGTGCTTCAAAACGTTCTCTTTGATCGATAGGATCGTTTAATTCTGAAAATGCATTTGCATGTTCGCGACCAACGATAAATAACTCAAAGCGGTCGGTGAAACGTTCATCTTCTTTGTTTTTCTTCGCCAATGGAGAAATCTCTACTGGGTGTCCGTAAACAAATGTTGGTTGAATAAGTTTTTCTTCTACGTGTGTTTCAAAAAACTCATTTAAGATGTGTCCGTATGTCATGTGTTCTGTTACAGGTACATCGTGTTTTTTAGCAAGTTCGCGCGCTTCCTCATCGGAAGTTACGTTCCAGAAATCCACGCCTACATATTCTTTTACAGCATCTGCCATGTGGATGCGGCGCCAGTTCGGAGTTAAATCTACTTTGTATTCGCCGTATGTTATTTCTGTTGTTCCATTTACTTGTTTACATACTGTAGATACTAAACCTTCTACTAGGTTCATAACATCTTCGTAATCTTCATATGCTGCATAGGATTCTAGCATTGTAAATTCTGGGTTGTGTCGTGTGGATGTTCCTTCATTACGGAAAACACGGCCTATTTCATATACTTTATCCATCCCACCGACAATCAGGCGTTTCAGATGAAGTTCTAATGCAATTCGTAAGTAAAGTTCCATATCAAGTGCGTTATGGTGTGTAATGAACGGTTTCGCAGCGGCCCCACCTGCAATCGTGTGAAGTACTGGTGTTTCAACTTCCAAGAAACCTTGGCTATCCATATAGTCACGTGTGTATTTCAAAATTTTACTACGCATTACGAAGCGGTTTTGACTTTCTTCGTTTGTGATTAAATCTAAGTAGCGTTGACGGTAGCGTTGTTCTACGTCTTTTAAGCCATGGTATTTATCAGGAAGCGGACGCAGTGATTTAGATAATAGCGTGAACTCTGTTGCTTTAACAGAAAGCTCACCTGTATTGGTACGGAAAATAGTTCCTTTTATACCAATAATGTCGCCTAAATCTGCTAATTTGAAAACTGCATATGCATCTTCGCCAATCGCATCTTTGCGGATATAGATTTGTAATTGATGGAAACGGTCTTGAATATGCGTGAAACCTACTTTACCTTTTACACGCTTTGTCATAATACGGCCTGCTACAGAAACTTCAATAGCATCTTCTTCAAGTTCTTCTTTTGATTTATCAGCGAATTTTGTTTCAATTTCTTCCGGGCTGATGGAACGGATGAATTTTTCGCCAAAAGGATCTATGCCTTCTTCGCGTAATATGTCCACTTTTTCGCGACGGACGATGAGTTGGTCATTTAGTTCTTCATGATTCTCGTTACTCATATAGGTACACTCCTATTCTATTCATTTCTACAGATGTTTCCATTATACGCTTTTTTGGTCTTGTTTTTCTAGTATAAATTTAAAAATTGCCCCGAAATCTCGAGGCAATCCTAATTAGTCTTGTTTTGCTAATGCTTTTTCTTCATATTGAAGAACAAATTCATTTAAAATTGCTTCCATTTCTGCTTGTTTTGTTGCTTGGTTAGCAGCTACTTTGGCGCGCGTACTTCCTCGAGCACCTTTTAGGTAGTATGCTGCATGTTGTCTGAATTCACGTACTGCGATGTTTTCACCTTTTAACTCGACTAAGCGATTTAGATGAAGCATGGCAGTTTGCATTTTTTCGCGTGGTTCTGGTTCTGGAAGAAGTTCGCCTGTTTCTAAAAATTTGACAGTGCGGTAAATCATCCACGGATTTCCTAGAGCAGCGCGGCCAATCATTACGCCATCAGCGCCAGTATGTTCTAAAATTCTTTTTGCGTCTTCAGGTGTTCTGACGTCACCATTCGCCATGAACGGGATTTTAAGTTCGCGTTTTACGTCTCTAAGTACATCCCAGTTCGCGCTACCTTCGTACATTTGCACACGAGTCCGACCGTGCATTGCAACAGCAGCAGCTCCGGCGCGTTCAGCAGCAAGCGCATTTTCAATAGCGAAGACATGCTCTTCGTCCCAACCGATACGCATTTTCACTGTTACTGGTTTATCTACAGCATCGACAACAGCTGCTACCATATCATACACTTTATTTGGGTCAAGTAGCCATTTCGCACCAGCTTCACATTTGATGATTTTATTTACCGGACACCCCATATTAATATCAATAATATCTGCCGTTGTATTTTCAGCTACGAATTTCGCAGCTTCTACAAGCGTTTCTTTCTCACCACCAAAAATTTGTAAGCTCAGTGGTTTTTCTTTTTCATCAATATATAGCATATCAAGCGTTTTAGCATTACGGTATGCGATTCCTTTGTCACTAATCATTTCACAGCAAACGAGGCCTGCTCCGAATTCTTTGACAGTTAGACGGAATGCGGAATTGGATATACCGGCCATCGGCGCCACAACTACTTGGTTTTTAATTTCTACGTTACCTATTTTAAACATTAATGGTAAACCCCTTCCTCTTAAATTGCGCTAGTGATATGTTATCATAATCAGTTTTTTCTGCAAGTGCCAATTTTACCAGTTGACTTGATTTTTTATTTTCCGAACACCTTGTTCTTCCAAAATGGCTGGATTATCTACAAGATTGCTTTTTTCTGGTGAAATCTCTATTAATGGAATCAGCACAAAAGCGCGTTCTTTCATATAAGGATGTGGGATTTTCAGCTTTTCTGTGTCGATTTTAACATCATCATATAATAAAACATCAATATCAATGAGTCGCGGACCCCACTTAAACAATCGAACTCGCCCCAATTCAAGTTCGAGCGCGAGGCAAAAATCTAGTAAATCAACTGGCGGAAAATCCGTTTCAATTTCTACAGTGATATTTAAAAATGCCGCTTGATCTTCGTAACCTACTGCATCTGTTTCGTATACACTAGATACGTTGGTAATTTTAATTTTATCTGAGGCAGCTAAACCACTTAGTGCGTCATTTAAATTTTCTAAACGTTCGCCAATGTTTGTACCAATTGACAAAAATGCTTTAGCCATTCAAATCACTTCTTTTACGTTCAATTTCTACTGCAACAGAATCATAATGTCCCGGAATTGGAGGGTTTGGTTTAATAAGTTTTACAGTCACTTCTTCTAATAGAGGATAATCAGTTAAAACTTCCGTTGCAATTTTTTCGGCTAGCGCCTCGATTAATTTGAATGGCGTTCCTTCTACTATTTCTTTTACTGTTTCATAAACTTCTGCATAGCTGACTGTGTCGTCTACGCTATCCGATATTCCTGCTTTTTTAGTAGAAAGACCGAGAATAAGCGAGACTCTAAATGTTTGTCCTAACTTTGTTTCTTCCGCTAAAACTCCGTGGTATCCGTAAAACACTAATTCATTTAAATAAATTTTATCCAACTAAAGCACCTCTTTATAATTTTGTAATATCTAATTTGCCAGTAATCGCGTCTGTCATTCTTACCATGCGCGCAATTGGAAGTACATCGTGTACACGAGTAATTGTGCAACCTTTCGAAAATCCGTAAACGGTTGTCGCTCCAGTTCCTTCCATTCTATCCTCGGGAGTAGTTCCTAAGACGAGACCAATTGTCGACTTTCTACTCGTACCAAGTAAAACCTCGTAACCAAGCGCCACTATCTCATCAATGCGTCGTAACACTTCTAAATTCTGCGCAGGTGTCTTAACAAAACCGAAACCCGGATCAAGAATAATATGTTCATCTGGCACGGATGCCGCTTTAGCAATTGCAACACTTTCTAATAAGTCTTTCTTCACATCTTCCAGAAAATTATCGTATTGCGTGTTTTCTCGGTTGTGCATCAAACAAATTGGCACGTTATATTTCGCAGCTACTTCCGCAATTTTTGGTTCTTTTTTGGCACCCCATTGATCATTTATCATATTAGCTCCTGCTAAAATAGCTTTTTCAGCCACTTCGGCACGCCAAGTATCAACAGAAATCCATATATCCGGAAGTTTTGTCCTAACAGCTTTAATGACAGGAATAATTCTAGTAAGTTCTTCCTCAGGTGTTACCTCTGAAAAACCAGGCCGAGTAGATATCCCACCAACGTCAATGATCGCCGCTCCGTCTTCTGCCATTTGCAACGCTCGATTCACCGCTTCTTCCACTTGCATATATTTCCCGCCATCCGAAAAAGAGTCTGGCGTAACATTCAGTATCCCCATGACCATACCTAAGTGATCCCTTTTCCACTTCTTCAAGCCCAAACACCTCTTTCCGAGATTTATTATAGCAGAATTCAGTGATTTTAGCGCACAAAAAAACCGATGCGGAAAAGGGAGTAAACCGCATCGGTCAAAAAGGGAGTTTGGGATCTTCATTCTAAAAGGGGGGAGAAGAATGAAAATGTTTTGCTTGTTGTTAGCTTATGATTATATATTAACTAAGTTTTTGGTGGATATGCTGTGATATTTGTTAAAGTTTCATGAGATTTTTCGGTTTTTCTTTTCATTTTCGGGCATTAAAAAACCAGTGTGGAAAAAGGGAGTAAACCACACTGGTCAAAAAGGGAGTTTGGGATTTTCATTCTAAAAAGGGGAAAGAATGAAAATGTTTTGCTTGTTGTTAGCTTATGATTATATATTAACCAAGTTTTTGGTGGATATGCTGTGATATTTGTTAGAGTTTCATGAGATTTTTCGGTTTTTCTTTTCATTTTTTGGCATTAAAAAACCAGTGTGGAAAAAGGGAGTAAACCACACTGGTCAAAAAGGGAGTTTGGGATTTTCATTCTAAAAAGGGGAAAGAATGAAAATGTTTTGCTTGTTGTTAGCTTATGATTATATATTAACCAAGTTTTTGGTGGATATGCTGTGATATTTGTTAGAGTTTCATGAGATTTTTCGGTTTTTCTTTTCATTTTTTGGCATTAAAAAACCAGTGTGGAAAAAGGGAGTAAACCACACTGGTCAAAAAGGGAGTTTGGGATTTTCATTCTAAAAAGGGGAAAGAATGAAAATGTTTTGCTTGTTGTTAGCTTATGATTATATATTAACCAAGTTTTTGGTGGATATGCTGTGATATTTGTTAGAGTTTCATGAGATTTTTCGGTTTTTCTTTTCATTTTTTGGCATTAAAAAACCAGTGTGGAAAAAGGGAGTAAACCACACTGGTCAAAAAGGGAGTTTGGGATTTTCATTCTAAAAAGGGGAAAGAATGAAATGTTTTGCTTGTTGTTAGCTTATGACTATATATTAACCAAGAAAAGAAAATTTCCGCTGTGCGTTTGATTAGAAAATAGTAAGAAATGCATTTATTTCTTTTCATAAAAAAGAACCTAGAAAATCTAGGCTCTCTGATTATTAATCTTCAAAATTATAAAGAGGTGTACTTAGGTAGCGTTCGCCGTTACTTGCAACGATTGCGAGTACTTTTTTGCCAGCGCCAAGTTCTTTTGCAAGGTCTAGAGCCGCTTTAACAGTTGCTCCGGAAGAAATACCTACTAAGATACCTTCTTTTTTCGCTACTTCGCGTGCTGTTTCTAGAGCATCTTCACTTGAAACTTTTAGAATCCCATCATACACTTTTGTATCTAATGTATCTGGAACGAAGCCTGCACCGATACCTTGAATTTTATGAGGTGATGGAGAACCACCGCTAAGCACTGGGGATTCTTCTGGTTCAAGGGCATAGATTTTAACATCTGGGTAGTTCTTTTTAAGCACGTGTCCTACACCAGTTACTGTTCCACCTGTTCCAACTCCCGCGATGAAAGCATCTAACCCATCTTTACCGAAAGCTTCAACGATTTCTGGTCCAGTTGTTTCTTCATGAACAGCTGGGTTTGCTGGGTTGTGGAATTGTTGTGGGACAAAATAGTTATTTTCTTTTGCAAGTTCTTCCGCTTTAGCAATTGCGCCTTTCATGCCGTCTGAGCCTGGTGTTAAGACTAATTTTGCACCGTAAGCTTGAAGTAATTTGCGACGTTCTAAGCTCATTGTTTCTGGCATTACGAAGATTGCTTGGTAGCCTTTTGCCGCTGCTACCATTGCTAGGCCGATACCAGTGTTACCACTTGTTGGCTCAATAATTGTGTCGCCTGGTTTTAATGCACCTGATTTTTCAGCGCTTTCGATCATCGCGTTAGCAATACGGTCTTTTACGCTGCCACCTGGATTTTGGAATTCTAATTTTACATATACATCGGCGCTTCCTGCTTCTGGTAAACGATTAAGTTTCACAATAGGTGTCTTTCCAATTAAATCAGTGATTGAATTTGCAATTGTCATTATTAAAGCACTCCTATCTATTTTAGGTCTTTCATCTAGTTTAATTAATTCCGACCTGTTTTGTCAAGTTTAACCTCTTTTAAAAAGGAGCAACCAATTAGGCGCTCCTTTTTCTTTATTTTGCTTCTTCGTATAGTTTTTCTAATTCTTCTTCTGAAAAATCGTAAGTGTTACGACAAAAATGACATTCTGCTTCTGCGCCGTGATCTTCTTCTATCATCGAGCGTATTTCTTCTTTTCCAAGTGAAATTATTGCACTACCAAAACGTTCTTTGGAGCAGTTACATTCAAAGGAAACGGGGATTTTTTCTAAGATTTGTAGTTTATCTTCGCCGCCTGCAAGTTTAGCTAGAATCGATTCAGGAGTTTCGCCCGCTTCAATCATTCTAGAAACTGTTGGTAGAGCCGTCAGATTTTTTTCGATTTCATCAATGATTTCATCTGTCGCACCAGGAAGTAATTGTAACATGAAACCGCCAGCTGCTTCGATTGTATCATCTGGGTTAACAAGTACTCCTACACCAACGGAGGAATTGATTTGTTCAGATGTTGCTAGGTAATACGTGAAATCTTCACCAATTTCACCTGAAACAATTGGTGTTTGTCCGGTGAAATTTTCGCCAAAGCCTAAATCTTTTACAACGGAAAGCATTCCGGATGTTCCAACGCCACGGCGGACGTCTAGTTTTCCAGCTTCATTTAGTTCGCTGAAGTGAACGTGTGGATTTGTTACGTATCCTCTGATTTGACCTTGCGCGTTACTATCAGCTACGATTGGACCGATTGGACCATCGCCTTCGATTTTTACAGTTATTTTTTGGTCTTCTTTTTGCATTGCTCCAAGGAAAAGTGTCCCTGTCATCGTTCTACCAAGTGCGGCGGATGAGACGGACCATGTATCATGTCTTCTTTGCGCTTCTTTGATTGTTTCGGTTGTTACTGCTGCATATACACGCGCCATGCCATCGTAGGCTAACGCTTTAACTAAATAATCACTCATTATATAAAACTCCTTTTATTTTTCTGTAGTTGGTTTGTTTCTTCTATATAGAAGTTCTAGACCTTTTAATGTTAAAAATGGATCTAAAATATCTACTGCAGAAGATTTTTCTGTTATCATCCGAGCGAGCCCGCCTGTTGCAACTACTACTGGGCTTGCGTTGGATTGTTTTTTGATTTCTGCGATAATCCCTTCGCATTGGCCGACGAAGCCATAAAAGATGCCCGCTTGCATGGATGCCACGGTGGATTTGCCAATGATTTGGTTTGATTCAGCAATATCTACGCGTGGTAGTTTAGCAGCGCGGTTGTATAGGGCTTCGGTCGAAATCATAATCCCTGGAGCAATGGCACCACCTTGGTATACGCCTGATTCATCGATATAGCAAAATGTGGTTGCAGTGCCAAAATCGACTACGATAACCGGGGTACCGTATTCTTCTGATGCTGCTACGGCGTTTACGATTCGATCAGATCCGATTTCGCGAGGGTTATCGACTTTGAGATTTAAGCCGGTTTTTATTCCTGGACCAACGATTAATGGTCGGATATTAAAATAGCGTACGCACATTGTTTCCATTGCGTGCATAATCGGTGGAACGACGGACGAAATAATAATTCCTTGAATATCAGAAGGAGTTAAATTCGCATAAGAAAAAAAGTTCAAGACTGTCATTCCTAATTCATCGGATGTGCGGTGACGATCTGTTGTCATGCGCCAATGTTTTAGAAGTTTTTGTTTTTCATAAACCCCGACAGTACAGTTAGTATTTCCAACGTCTATTACAAGTATCATAAGTTTAAATACCGTCCTTTAGAAGATTTTTCTAACGTATCATAACATGTTTTATAGGAAAATCCGAATAATATAGCTTCAAAAAAGAGACTGGGAAAGCCCAGCCTCTTTGATTTTATTCGTCTTTTTTATCGTTTGGTGTTTGCTCAATGTTCGGAGCATCTTCCGAAGTTACTTCTTTTGGCTCTTCTTTTGTTTCTTCGACTTTTTCTTCTTTCAAGTCTTCTTTTTCTTCTTCAAAAGATTTACCTACTGGTTCTTCGTCTTTTTCGGAAGGATATTCTGCTTCTACGTCAATCGTATCGATATCTGGAGGCATTACACCGTCATCAAATAGGGAACGAATTTGGCGAGCATCTAATGTTTCTACTTTTAGTAATGTTTCCGCGATAAGTTTATGTTGCTCTTGGTGTTCTGTAATGATTGTTTTAGCGCGGTCATAACAGTAGCGGATTAAGCTTTGAACTTCTGTGTCAATTTCGTAAGCGATTTTATCGGAATATCCTTTGTCGCTACCGAAATCGCGGCCCATAAATACTTGACCGTTACCAGAAGTGAATTGAAGTGGTCCAATCTTGTCACTCATACCCCATTCAGTTACCATGCGGCGAGCAAGTTCGGTTGCACGTTCAAAGTCATTACTTGCACCAGTTGTTACTTCACCAAAAGTAACTTCTTCGGCTACGCGTCCACCAAGTAAACCAGTGATACGGTCCATTAACTCAGCTTTCGTCATTAGGAAGCGATCTTCTTTTGGTAACATTACGGCATAACCACCAGCTTGTCCACGAGGAACAATGGTAACTTTATGCACAACTTCCGCTTCATCAAGTACCATTCCGACGATAACGTGACCGCCTTCATGATATGCGACTGTGCGGCGTTCTTTTTCAGAGATAACTCGATTTTTCTTAGCTGGTCCGGCAATTACGCGGTCACTAGCTTCATCGAGGTCACTCATATCTATTTCTTTCTTATCGGAACGAGCGGCAACAAGTGCTGCTTCATTCAGTAAGTTTTCTAAATCGGCACCAGAGAATCCCGGTGTACGTTGAGCGATTGCTTTTAAATCAACACTTTTAGCAAGTGGTTTGTTACGAGCATGAACACGAAGTACTGCTTCACGGCCTTTTACGTCTGGACGATCAACCATAATTTGACGGTCAAAACGGCCTGGACGAAGAAGTGCTGGGTCAAGTACGTCTGCACGGTTAGTTGCTGCAATAATGATGATACCTTCATTGCCGCCGAAACCATCCATTTCAACTAGTAATTGGTTTAGGGTTTGTTCACGTTCATCGTGACCGCCGCCCATTCCAGCTCCACGTTGACGACCAACTGCATCAATTTCATCGATGAAAATGATACATGGTGCATTTTTCTTCGCATTTTCGAATAAGTCGCGGACACGGCTTGCACCGACACCGACAAACATTTCTACAAAGTCTGAACCTGAGATAGAGAAGAATGGCACGCCTGCTTCACCGGCAACTGCACGAGCTAGCAAGGTTTTACCAGTACCCGGAGGACCTACTAAAAGGACACCTTTCGGAATACGAGCGCCAAGGTCCGCAAATTTGCGCGGATCTTTTAGGAATTCTACTACTTCAACAAGTTCTTGTTTTTCCTCGTCTGCTCCAGCTACATCTGTGAAGCGAACTTTCTTCTTGTCGTCGTTGTAAAGTTTGGCTTTACTTTTACCAAAGCTCATTACTTTACCACCGCCGCCACCTTGAGACTGGCTCATTAGGAAGAAGAAGAGGATGAAGATAATTACAAAAGGTACAATAGAAGTTAGGAATGTCACCCAACCGCTGTTTTGTTTGGCAGGTACTATTGTTGTTTTCACGTCTTCTTTATCAAGCGTTTTTTGCAAATCGCCTAGTGAAGTATCGCTGTTTAAAGCGTATGTTGTGAAAGCAGTGCTGCTTGTTTTACTTTGGCCAAGACCGGTTTTTTTATCGTCGGAGCTTTTATCGCTTGATTTAAATTCTCCTTCGATTGTATAAACACTACGGTCAGGCTGTATTGATACGGATTTAACTTTACCATCTTCTAACTTACTCACAAATTCTGAATAGCTAATATCTTTGGCTGCCTCTTTGTTTGAGTTAAATGAAGCAACAATCCCGATAATAACAAGGAATATTATGACATAAAATATCGCATTTCTAAAAAACCTGTTCATTCCTTACCTCCTCCCACGCAAGAGCTTGGATTCTTACTTTCTCTGGACTTTTACCCCTTTAAAAGTTGTTTTTGACTAATAGCAGATTTAGAAATAATGTTTCTTCCCCTGATTATTAAAAAAACATATCCGTTTCGCTTTTCTCTTACGAAGTTATTCTATTATTAATATAGATTTTTTAATATTTATTGATACTATTTTCACCTTCGAAAACTAAGACTAATGATAGCATACCGAATCTCGATTGCCCACTATTTTGCATGTTTGGCATGAATTTTTTGTTTTCGTTTTCTGAAAAGCTATCTATTACATTTTAACAAAATATAGTTCTGTTTGTTAATTAATTTCACTCGCTGTAAATTTCTGGTTTTAAAATGCCAATATATGGTAGGTTGCGGTAACGTTCTGCATAATCCAAACCATATCCAACGACGAATTCATTTGGTACGACAAAGCCTACATAATCCGCTTCAATTTCTACATTACGTCCAGCTGGTTTATCAAGTAAAGTAACCAACTTAACTGATTTTGCTTTGCGGTATTTGATTAGGTCTACTAGATAACTAAGTGTACGCCCGCTATCAATGATATCTTCAATAACAAGTACATCGCGACCTTCTACTGATGCATTAAGGTCTTTAATGATTTTTACCTCACCCGATGATACGGTACCATTTCCATAACTGGATACGTCCATGAAGTCCATTTCTAAGTATGTGTCTACTCTTTTAAGTAAATCAGTCATAAAAGGAGTTGCACCTTTTAATACCCCAACTACTAATGGGTTACGTCCTTCATATTCTGTTGTTAACTCACGACCTAGTTCACGAATTTTCTCTTGTAATTCGTCCTCAGATATCAGCACTTTCTGAATATCATTATGCATGCTCTCGTTTCCTCCTATATTTCGAGTGTACCTAATAATGTATTGCTTTTTGCTGCGACTAAATTCTCGGTCATATGCAGACTTCTTCACACCAGGAACCCAAAGGATTTTCCCAGTATAGTCTGTTATCACGGGCAGTTGGTCGCGTTCTTGCCTTGGTATTTTGGCATCGATGAAAATATCTTTAAGTTTCTTACTACCTGCTTGTCCTTTCATCGTCATTCTGTCACCGTTCACACGGTTTCGAACAATTAAAGGAAGTGTTATTTCTTCAGCATCCAGTAGCATTCCATTTAGCCCATTTGTTTGAACAACGGAACTTTTTAACTTTAAACGGATGCTCGATTTACTATCTAATTCAATGCGGTCGTTCAGTTCTAATTGATGATAAAACTCAGAAGGAGCTTCTCTTTCTCCAAATTGAAAATGGAGTTTATTGTATGCTCTGTTTGCAATGAGTTTATTTGGTAAGTCAATTGAACTAGACGGATTGTCGCTTTGAATCATTTGGATAATCTGATATATGTGATTTACCGTAATAAAACTGGTATCTTCATTGTACAGATATCTCAATAGTAAATGAATTGCGCGGCGTTGTAAAGGATTCGCTTCATTTTTAAAGCTAGTAAGTAAAAGTGTTGTCTGTTTGCCGTTTTTGATGAGGTTTTTCTTCAATAAATCACTTGCAAGAGCCTCCAAAAATTGAAAGTCTTCGCTTGTTTCTTCTGAGAATCTTTCAAAATGCGCGTAGACGGATGGATTTTCTTGCTTTAAAAATGGCAAAAGTTGCGCCCGGTAACGGTTTCTTGTGTATTCTTGACTAGTATTTGATTCATCGATTTCGTATGCTAATTCGTGTTTCTGGGCGTAGGCAATAATTTCTGCTTTTGTAATTGGTAAAAAGGGGCGTATCGCATATCCTCCTTTTACCTCGCGTTTTGGTTGGATGCCTGACCAGCCGATACTAGCACTACCACGAACTAGCCGCATTAAAATGGTTTCGATTTGGTCATCTGCATGGTGTGCGAGCGCTAGTTTGTTGATGTTTTTCTCAGCCATTACTTTCTCAAAGAAATCATACCTGACAATGCGCGCTGTTTCCTCGATACCTTTTTGCAAACTCTCAGCTCGACTTTTTATGTCTACTTCTTCTATGTAAAAAGGAATGCCATGCCTCTCGCAAAAAGTTTCGACGACGTTTTGTTCATTCGCTGCATTTTCTCTTAAATGGTGATTTAAATGCGCGACGGAAATTGCTTCTTTTGGGACTAAATCTGAATTCCATAAAAAATGCAGTAACGCCAAAGAATCCGGACCGCCAGAAACTGCCACAAGCAATTTATCATCGGATCGGATTAAATCATGTTTCTCGATATACTTATGTACTCGTTTTTCGGTGTCATCCATTCAAGAAAACCTTCCTTCAAAATTCGGCTCTCACATTTTTTATTAAAAAGTGCACCGTATTAATGATCCAATACGGTGCATCTACTTTACAATTAATTTTAGCGTATTAGCCGCGTTTTGCTCCTCGGCCGCCACGTTTAGATTCTGTTTGACGTTTGATAGTAGTTAGTCTTTCATCACTATCTTTCAAGAATTTAGACATTATATCTTCAAAGCTCTCGGCTGGTTTTACATAGTTCCCAGCGGGTTTTTTGTTGTATTTCGGCTTACGATCGTAACTTTTCTCTGGACGGTCCGGACGATCTACTGCTTTACGAATGGACAGACCAATCTTACCATCATCACCAATATTCATTACTTTGACAGTAACTTCATCCCCTACAGTTAAGATGTCATTAATGTCTTTAACATAGTTATCTGCAACCTCACTAATATGAACTAAGCCTGTTTTGCCACCTTCTAGCTCCACAAATGCTCCAAAATTAGTAATCCCAGTAACTTTCCCTTGTAACTTGTTGCCTACTTCGATCGACATAAAAAAATGCGTCCTCCTTAAAATATCACTCTATTGCTTAATTATAGCTATAATAAAAAGAGTGTCAAACAGTCAAACTTACAAACTCCAAAAATACTCAACTATATTTTCCCTTTGATTTACCATGGAGAATGACGGCTCGGCTCTGACTTACTCTTTTTGTTTCGAATTCTCTTCAGGAATATTAAAAATAATTTCTCCATCTTTGGATAAATAATATTCACTTCTTGCTAGCTTAGCTATGTAATCATCATTATGCAGTTTCTTGATTTGCTCGTTTAGTGCTTCTTCTTCATCTTTCATTGCAACCATTTTCTTATCTACTTGCACTTGCTTCGCTTTCTTCTCTTTGAGTGTTAATGCTTGTTTGGTGTACGTAATGGTTAGTAGTCCACCCACAACAACAAAGATAATAGCCATAAAAGCAAGTCTACGGAACAGGGCAATGCGGCGACGACTACGAGTTTTTTTCATTGTTGCGGTATCTTTTATGTAGCGATTTTCTATTCTCGCCACTTTTGATTCGGCTTTTTTCATACATCGTCCCTCCCATGTTCTTATTTGCTTATTGGCTGTGATTTTCGGTAGAGAAAAAAACGTTTCTTGCTTAAAATGATATCAATAAATCAGGCATTTGTCTATTGGAATCCGCTAATTTTATGATATTTTTCTTGACTTTTTGACAAAAAATTGTTTGTGGGGTTTTAGGCTAAATAAAAAATCGTTTGAAATCGGCTAAACAATGCCATTTCAAACGATTTCGCTTTATCTGCTTTCGTCTGTGCGTTCTTCTTTAATAATCGTGTACATTTCTGTTGCTTGTTCTTTTTTCGCATTTTCTTCTAGGCGTTCAATTTTCGCTGTAACGATTTTAGGACCGAAACGAATAACTAATTCATCTCCAGATTTTACATTAGTTCCTGGCTTTGCAGTTACTCCATTTACAGCAATACGCCCTTTTTCTGCTACTTCTTTTGCTACTGTACGTCTTTTAATTAAACGAGATACTTTTAAATATTTATCTAATCGCATAGTTGTTGCCATTTTATCCACCTACTTTATATTAATTATTTCCGTGCAACAAGTTTACTAAGTGCTAGTAATTTGGAGCCAAACGGAAGGAACACAAAATCTTTTGGACCGAGCAGTTTGTATCTTAGTGCAAAAACAAGGAAGATTCCACCGCCAATTACGGCGCTGACTATCGCTTGGAACGCGCTGCCAAGCCTTGTATCTAGTGGAGCTAACCATTCAAATAAACACGGAAATACGGCCATTAGCGCTAAAGCAGCAAGTAATCGTAGCAGCATCGCCTTTTCAACGAATGGGACGCGTATTGTTTGTTTTAAGGAAACATAACAAATGATAAGAATTACAAGCAAGCCAATACATGTCGAAACGGATGCACCAACTGTCGCAAACTTTGGAATAAGAATGCCTCCCGTTATCCATTTTACAATAAGTCCAATACCAACGCCAACTGCGGGTACAGCGATTTTTCCGAAGCCTTGTAAGATGCTGCTTAACATGATGATTAGCGAACTGAGGAAAACTGCTGGCATAAATAATTGTAAGACGAATGTGCCGTCTGGTGTTTGGAAGAGCATCTGGTTTAGCGGGCGCATAATGACGATAAGTCCAACTGTTTCCGCCCCTGCCAAAATGAGCGTAATCTTAATCGCCAATAGCACGGAGCGTTTTAGTTCTTTTTGTTGACCTTGAACTCGTGCGGCGGTGATCATTGGAACGAGCGCGAGCGCAAGTCCGGTTGAGATAACTAGACCTAATTGTAAGATTGGCTGCCCGCGGTCGTATATTCCTTTTAGCGTTTTGGCGATGAAATCAGGGATTCCCGACTCACTCATTAAACGATAGACTTGAAAGGAATCGACTAATTGGAACAAAATTAGCATCGAGCTAACGACACAAATCGCAACACTTTGCCGCAAGAACGCGCGACCAATACCTATTTTTTCTTCTTTACTCGCAAATACGGCTGGTTGAATTCCTTCCCCAAGTGATACCTTTTTATTGTAAAAATGGCGCAAAATAAAGATTCCTGCAACTCCACCGAAAAAAGCACCGCTCATTGCCATCGAGCCTGCATCATATAAATCTAGACTGAAATGAAGTGCAAGTCCTGCGCCAATTAAAATAATTGCTACTCGGATAATTTGTTCAACTGTTTGCGAGATTGCGGTTGGAACCATGTCTCCTTCTCCTTGAAAAAAGCCCCTCATAAACGCAAGCTGCGGCATAAGCAGAAAAACGAAACTAATGACGCGAATCAATTCAGACAAAGCTGGATCACCCATCATCATCGCAATCACGTTGGCAAACAGGAATAAAAAGACAAAGATGGCAATGCTGACAATCCGCAGCATCCTTGAAACAGCACGCATAATTATTTGCTGGCGCCGTACATCACCCTCTGCTTCTGCTAACATTTTGGAAATAACAACCGGAAACCCGCCAAGCGCAAGTGTCATTGCAATTCCGTATATTGGATACACTTGTTGAAAAATATAGAATCCTACATCGCCCACCATATTTTGAAAAGGTACTCGGTAAACTGCGCTAAGTATTTTAGAAATAAGCGAGGCCGCGGTTAGCCATGCCGCTCCTTTCATTAATCGCTTCATGGAACGTTCTGACACTCCGCCACCTCCTTTCTCCTTCAATAACTTATCAATTTTCTGTAGATGCTTTTTCTTTCATAGCTCCACGAAGTTTTTCAGCCAAACTTTTGACTTGATATAACCATTCTTTTAAAGGTTTATTTTGGACATTTATCGTGATTTTCAGTTGTGTACCTTCCATACCTACGCCGACCATTCGGCCAAATTCGCCAATGATTTGCATGACGATATCTCCGCGAATGCCTGCTGTTCCACTTTCCGAAAATAGCATGGTGATTTTATTTTGTTCTTGTTTGACGGACTCAATACCAACTTCGAGCGCATGGACTTTGAGTTCTGTCATTGTGAATAGATATTCTACTTCTTCTGGATATTCACCAAAACGGTCAATCATATCGCTTTGTAAATCTTCGAGTTCGCTTAACGTTTCAATATTGCGGAAGCGTTTGTACATCTCGATTTTTTGGCGGCCGTCTGTAATGTAATATTCCGGAATATAGGCATCAGCTTGAATATCAATTTCAACAGGGACGATTTGTTTTTGTTCTTCTTTTGGTTTTTTCGCCTCGATTGCTTCTTTGAGCATTTGCGAGTAGAGATCAAACCCAACTGAATCGATAAAGCCATGTTGTTGCGCTCCGAGGATATTACCGGCACCACGAATAGATAAGTCGCGCATCGCTATTTTGAAGCCTGAACCTAATTCAGTGAATTCTTTAATAGCCGATAAGCGTTTCTCCGCTTCCTCACGCAATATTTTATCTTTTTGATACATGAAGTAAGCGTAGGCAATTCTGTTCCAACGTCCTACCCGACCGCGTAGCTGATAAAGCTGTGAGAGACCCATCCGGTCGGCATCTTGAACGAATAGTGTATTAACGTTTGGAATATCTACGCCGGTTTCAATGATGGTCGTCGTTACAAGCACATCAAATTCACCTTCAAGGAAACTCAAAATAACAGCTTCTAATTCCGATTCGCCCATTTGACCATGCGCAGTCGCCACCCGAGCATCAGGAACCATCGCAGAAATTTCATCTGCTTTTTGTGTAATAGATTCCACTCGGTTGTATAAATAATAAACTTGTCCATCGCGCGCTAGTTCACGCTCAATAGCTTCCCGAACTAAAACATTATTTTGCTCCGCCACGTATGTTTGAACTGGAAAACGATTCGCTGGTGGAGTTTCGATGACAGAAAGATCACGAACGCCGAGCATAGACATGTGTAGAGTTCTTGGAATCGGTGTTGCAGTAAGTGTTAGTACGTCTATTTTGGAACGCATTTGTTTGATTTTTTCTTTATGAGTTACGCCGAATCGTTGTTCTTCGTCGACAATTAATAAGCCTAAATCTTGATACTCCACATCTTTTGATAATAAACGATGGGTACCGACAACAACGTCCACTGTGCCATTTTTCATGCCCTTTAATGTTTCTGTTTGTTGTTTCTTCGTGCGAAAACGGCTTAAAAGTCCAATTTCTATCGGGAAACCTTGGAATCGTTCTTTCATTGTTTCAAAATGTTGTTGCGCTAAAATGGTGGTCGGAACTAAGAAAGCGACTTGCTTGCCATCCATAATCGCTTTGAAAGCAGCTCGTAAGGCCACTTCGGTTTTTCCGTAACCAACATCTCCAACCAATAGGCGATCCATTGGGCGCGGTCGTTCCATATCTTTTTTGATTTCTGAAATCGAGCGGAGTTGGTCTTCGGTTTCTTGATACGGGAAAGCTTCTTCAAATTCGCGCTGCATTTCATCATCCGCACTAAACGCATAGCCTTTTTCAGCTTCACGTTCGGCGTATAGTTTGATTAAATCGTCTGCGATATCTTGGACGGAAGCTTGTACTTTCTTCTTCACTCGCTTCCATTCAGCGCCACCAAGTTTGTTTAATCTTGGTGATTTACCTTCTGCACCAACATATTTTTGAACTAAATCAAGTTGGTCAACGGGGATAAATAGTTTATCTTCGCCTTGGTAAACAAGTAGCAAATAATCTTTATGCACGCCATTGATATCTAACGTTTCCATGCCTACGTACCGAGCAATACCGTGGTTAACGTGAACCACATAGTCGCCCACTTTTAATTCAGAGTAACTTTGAATTCGTTCTGCATTCGAAAGTTTTTGGCGCTTTTTCACTTTTTTAATCTTTTTATTAAAGAGTTCGGTTTCACTAATAATCGCTACTTTAGCAAGCGGAAGTTCAAAACCGTTCTGGAAAGTTCCGATGACAAATTGAACCATTCCATATTTTGGAACATCCGATTCTTTTTTCAAAATCGTGCTTTCCATGTCATAGTCAGCTAAAGTTTGTTGCATTTTTTCGGCACGCTCTACGTTTGGCGCTAATATAACAACCGCATAATTGTTCTTGTGCCAGCTTTCTAGTTCGGTTTTCAACACGTTCATCTGACCGTGAAATTGTTGCATTTGTTTATAGACAATGTTGGTCGTTTTCGAGACGCGCATGCTCGCCATTTGTTTTTGGAAAAGGGATAAGTAAATTTTCGGCGAGTGATTTGCTTCTAATAGCTTTTTAAAAGAATGACTTACTTGCACGTCGCGAACCGTTTCCATTCGACTTAACGTTTCCGTTTGCCACTCCGCTTCTTCCCGCTCCAAGCTTTCTTCCGTTTCTAAAATTCGCCCAAATTCATCAAGCAAAATTGCCGTGTTTTTTGGTAAATAGTCAAAAAGGGAGGCTGGATCAGGATAAGCCAGACCGATATATTTAAAGAACATATCCGGTTTCACGCCAGAACGAAGCATTTCAAGGTCTTCTTCTAAATTTTCAACGAGCGCTTGTTTATCCTCGTTTTCTTTCAATTCATTTAAAGTATGTGTCATTTTCTTTTCTAAGCGTTTGACGATATCTGGGTAATAGCTTTGATCTAAAATGATTTCTGTTGCAGGTAGTAAACGGAATTCTTCCACACGTGTTGTCGAGCGCTGCGTTTCCACATCAAAGAAACGAAGAGAATCTACTTCGGTGTCAAAAAGTTCTATTCTAATTGGAAATTCTTCTGTAATTGGATAAATGTCAATAATCCCGCCGCGAACACTGAATTCTCCCGGCGTATTTACCATTCCACTCATTGTGTAACCCATTGTCACTAGTTTTTGGCGTAGTACATCTGGATCAATTTCTTCGCCCTCTACAATGGATATATTGAAATGTTTCCAAAGCGAAACTGGTGGAAGCATTTTTCTGAGACCAGCAACTGGCACAATGACAATTCCCGGTTTTCCAGATAGTAAGAAATCGAGCGCTTCCACGCGTTGACCGCGAAGTTCCGGGCTAGAGATACTCAACTCAGAAGAAATCAGTTCATCTGCTGGATATAAAAATAGTCGATCGACATCCATTAAAGAAAGTAAATCATCATATAATTTTTGCGCATGGTATAAATTGTGCGTAACAAATACAACTGGACGCTTTGACGCGCCTTCTACCACACTTGCAAATAGCGCACGAGAAGAACCTGTGAGCCCAGTGACAAGTTGCGCTTTTTCTTTTTCATCCAGCGCATTTAAAACCGCTCGGATATCTTTTTGTTCATATATTAATTGTTGTAATCCTTTCAAGGGAAAACAGCTCCTTTTTGTCAGAAAATTCATTCTATGTAACGCGAGAGTAAATCAAGCGTCCGAAGAAAGACCGAAATACGTGGCAAAAAGATTGCCACGCGTCGTCATTGTCTATTTTTGATTGTATTTGTTCATAACTTCTATAAATGGCGTTTGCGCATAGTCTTCAATAGCATCTGCGCTTTTTTGAATTGCTGCAATAATATCAGGTTGTTCTGCTTTAGGAAAATCTCCCAAGACATAATGAATAACTTCTCCTTTTAAAGGACGGCTAACACCAACACGAATGCGATTAAACTCTTGTGTTTTAACGTGTTGAATAATTGATTTCATTCCATTATGTCCGCCAGCACTACCCTTTTGGCGTAATCTAATTTTCCCAACTGGTAAATCGAGATCATCATACACAATCACGACATCTTCAATTGGTATGTTGTAGTAATCCATGAGTGGACGAATGCATTCACCTGAAGCGTTCATAAAAGTGAGCGGTTTAACTAAAATCATTTTTTCACCGCCGACGATAATTTCGCTTGTCATACCATTAAATTTTGATTTCTTCCAAGGGGTTTGATGACGAAAACTTAGCTCGTCAACTACCATAAAACCGACATTATGCCGGGTACGTTCGTATTTTTTGCCCGGGTTTCCGAGTCCTGCGATTAATTTCATAAAAGCTTCTCCTTACATGAACGAAACCACTTCACGAATGAACTGGTTTTTGTTTCGATGTTTTTTTGATTATAACATGGATTTCACTTGGTTGAAAGTTTTCCAACTAGGCTTGGTGTTCGGCAATTTTATTTTCGATAATTTGCCAGGCCGCTTCCTTTTCCTCTTGAAAGTTGACTGTTCTCCAATTTTTCGGCGTTTTTCCGACGTATTTTTCAAAACCGAATTTCTGATATAAATAGATAGCTTGATAGCTTCCTGTTTGCGTAGTTAAATAGACAAAATCATTTTTATTTAAGCCGAGAATTTTGGATAATAAGGCTTTCGCGATACCTTTCCCACCGTGTGAATCAAGGACTGCAACCCAGTGAATCCGGCTTTCCATTTCGCCGAATGTATTTCCGTCCCAAAGCATAGCCGTTCCAATAATTTCACCATTTGGCGCCTCTACAAAGACGCAGCGCTTGGCTAATTTTTCTTTTTCATTTCCAAATTCTGTTTCAAAACGAGCGCGAATGCTATCCATTGACGGTACTTGACCAGTTTCTAGTTGTAATCTACACCAGTCTTCTTCCAAACCATCTTTATAAAAGCAAAAAGAATATCCCTCAGGTAAATGAAACTCCGGATAATTTGTCGCATCGTGATTAACCATAATAGCAGAAATGTGTGGCACTGACTTATCAAGCATATAAACGCCTCCTTCTCGAAACCATTATAACAAAAAAATGGAAGATATCGCAAACAAATGCGAATCTTCCATCCTTATTTATTCAAAATTATTCAACAGGCTCTTCATCTTTACCATGTACAGCTTCTGGTTCAGGTGCTTCCGTAGTCGTTGGTTCTTCTTCCGCACGTGGAGCAGATACAGTTACTACTGTTTCTTCTTCCTCCGCTTGCACGACATAGTCTTTGTTTTCCGGAAGGTCGTTCGTTGTCAAAACATCACCGATTTCTAATGAAGAAATGTCTAATTCAATTGTTTCTGGTAATTTTTCTGGTGTTGCTGAAACTTTTACATCATGGATAATTTGTTGAAGTACACCGCCAGCTTTAACGCCAGGAGCATCGCCAACTAATACCACACGAACATCTGTCTCAACTTCTTCATTCATATCAACAGCTAGTAAATCAACGTGTACTAATACGTCTTTTAAAGGATCTACTTGATATTCATGTAATAAAACGTTCAATTTTTTGCCGTCTACAGTAACTGAAAATACGGCGTTACGACCATTGTCACGAACTGCTTTGATTAATTCCAAAGAATCAACGGAAACTGGAACATTTTCCGATTTGTAACCATAAATAATTCCAGGCACTTTTCCTTCACTACGCAATCTCGTTACTTCTGAATGTTGCGTTGTTTCTCTTTTCTGGACCTCTAATGTTGTTGCCATAAAAAATCACTCCACTCATTCAATTTTGGTACATCTACATTATATCTACCCTTTAGAAAAATAGCAAAACAAAGAAATAGCCTAATTTTGATTTGTAAGGTTTATAATTCTCAATAAAAGGTAAACAGAAAATAGGGGCTATTCGCTAATGTGGACGCTTCCAAACTGTACTATAGCGTTTTCACAAATTTATTATAACAACTTTTTTAAATTCAGGACGTTCAATGCTTCGCAAATGAAAAATTCATGTTATACTGTACTAGTAAATAGATTTTTTATAGGAGGAATTCGAAATGAAAGATCATCAAAAAATTATTTTAGTTGGCGACGGAGCAGTTGGTTCTAGTTACGCATTTGCTTGTGTAAACTTAAGCATTGGACAAGAATTTGGTATCATTGACATAGATAAAGACAGAACAATTGGAGACGCAATGGATTTAAGCCATGCCGTTCCATTTTCCACACCGAAGAAAATCTACTCAGCAAATTATAGCGATTGCCACGATGCAGATTTAGTTGTTGTAACAGCTGGAACTGCACAAAAACCTGGCGAAACTCGTTTGGACTTAGTAAACCGCAATATCAAAATCATGAAAGGTATCGTGGATGAAGTTATGGCAAGTGGGTTTGACGGTATTTTCCTAATCGCATCTAACCCGGTAGATATTTTAACTTACGCTACATGGAAATTTTCAGGTCTTCCAAAAGAACGCGTTATCGGTTCTGGAACAAGCCTTGATACCGCACGTTTCCGTATGTCGATTGCAGACTATCTAAAAGTAGATGCTCGTAACGTCCATGGTTACATCTTAGGAGAACACGGCGACACAGAATTCCCAGCATGGAACCATACAACAGTCGGCGGCCTTCCAATCACTGAATGGATTACTGAAGATGAACAAGGTGCAATGGATACTATTTTCGTAAGTGTTCGTGATGCAGCTTATGAAATCATTAATAAAAAAGGCGCTACATTCTACGGCGTTGCTGCAGCTCTTGCTCGTATTACAAAAGCAATTCTAAATAACGAAAATGCGATTTTACCACTTTCCGTTTATTTAGATGGTCATTATGGTATGAACGACATTTATATCGGCGCACCAGCAGTTGTTAACCGTCAAGGCGTTCGCCATATTGTTGAAATGAATTTGAATGAAAAAGAAAAAGAACAAATGAAAAACTCTGCGGATACTCTTAAAAAAGTGCTAGATGACGCAATGAAACAAGTAGACTAATATTCTCAAACCCTAAAAGCATGCGATTTTGCATGCTTTTTTGTTATACTTAATTTATTCGAGAGGAGGTCCGAGTATGATTACTTTTGACGAACTTAATGCCGAACTACAAGCTTTAGAAAATCCCAATACAATTAAAATTTTCCGTAATCACGGTTGCCCGGAAACATTAGAGCTTTATGGTCTGAAAATTGGTGATTTAAAGAAAATTATTCGCCGAGAGAAACTAAAGAAAAACCACGAACTCGCCATAGAGCTGATTGAATCAAATAACAGTGATTTGATTTATCTCGGTTTACTTGCAATCGATCCAAACAAAATAACCATCGAACAAATCGAAAAATGGAATGTCGCTTTCCGAGAAACTTGGTCACAACTAACTTTCGGACTCGCATCAGTTGTAAGCAAACGTGATGATGCACTCCTTTTCGCTAAAAAGTGGATTGAAAGTGATTATGATTTAACTAAATCCATGGGCTGGCAGATTTATAGCGAGCATATTAACGATTTACCCGAAGCAGAGACATTACTTCAACGCGCGAAAGACACGCTGCAAACAGAAACCAACAGAACCCGCTATTCAATGAACGGTTTTATTATCACTTGCGGAATTTACAAAGACGATTTGCACGAAAAAGCGATGGAAGCTGCGAAATCAGTCGGGAAAGTTCATGTAAACCTTGGAAATACAGCTTGTAAAGTTCCAGACGCCATTTCTTATATAGAAAAAGCGCGAAATCGTACGAAATAACCGGATATCCTTTGACTAGAAAAAGTACTAAGAGGTATGATAAAAGAAAACTGGAGGGATAAATAATGATAGTTACAACCTCACCAAATATTGAAGGCAAACAAATTATTGAGTATAAAAAAATCGTTTTCGGCGAAGTCATCACTGGCGTTAACTTTATGAAAGATATTGGGGCTGGGCTTCGAAATTTCTTCGGGGGCCGTTCGCAAGGCTATGAAGATGAACTTATTAACGCTCGCGAGGAAGCAATTCGCGAAATGGAACAACGCGCAAAAGATATTGGCGCAAACGCCGTTATTGGCGTTGATATTGATTATGAAGTGCTCGGAGCTGATAACGGGATGCTGATGGTTACTGCATCTGGTACAGCTGTTGTTATTGAAGCGCAGGATTATTAAATAAAAAGAAGTATCCAACTGAATGGATACTTCTTTTTATTACAAACTTATTATTTATTTTCTTTATAACCTTGGGATTCTAGCAATTTTGCAGATTCTTTCATACTAATGCCCTTGGAAGCATCACCACTAGCCATACCTGGGATTTTATTCATGTCTTCTGAAGCAATTTTAGTGTAATCTACTTCGATTGTTTCAATTGCTTTGTCATCTTTATATTCAATTTTCTCTTTTAATCCGTCAATATTTTGAAACTTATCACTTGTTTCTTTAAGCAGTTTTTCAGCATCTTCTTTTGAACTAACGCTTAGTGCAGTATATGACATTGTGTTTTCAGCTGTTTGCTTTGTGACTTTGTCTCCTTTATAAGTGTATACCAATTTAGATTCTACACCGTTTTGAGAAAGCGTGAATGTTCTTGTTTCTTCTTTACCTCCACAAGCTACTAACATCATAGCCATAACCATTACAAATAAAACCGCTGTACCCTTTTTAAGCATTTTCATAGATGTTCCTCCTAGGTTGTTTTTTTAACTATTCAAGGGTACCTAACAAACCGCACTATTACAATAGACATTTTGTGAACATTTGCTCACAATACTTTTTTTACTGACACGGAAAAGTCACAACTAATCATAACTTTACTCTTCGTTTGCAACCCCTTTTTCATCATCTAAAATTACAATGAAAATGGACTTATCAGCTACTTTTGGCTCGTGTTCATTCGAAATTCCAGCTATATTACCCCTTTCCTCAAACAAATTCTTTTTTATAGAGAAAAAATGAATTTTTTGATTAGTATTTTTTATTTTGCAACTTCCAAGACACTCAATCTCCTTTGCATCACTTAAATTAAAGGGTTCCTCTTTCCATACGCTCATTTTTATTATCAGCAATATTAATACGGAACATAAAGCGATTACAAACATTACAAAGAAAAAGATTAACCTCCCTTTTATATACATTTGGCTTACTTCCTCCCCATAAAATATATCCACTCGCTAACGAGTGGATAAGAATGCATTCCTAAATATTGTTATTCATTTGTTTTTTTAGACCAAAACTCTAAAAAACCTGCCAAAGTTTGCTGTGAATCTCTTAGTCTAGCTCCAGTAGGTTCCACTGTATCCTTTTTCCATTCTGAATTTCCTACTAAGTACGATTTTTTAGTTTTCGCATTGACTATTTTCGGGTAGTCCGCTTTCGCCCTTTTCGCATTTTCATAAAGCCAGTCTTTCACGTCATCTGAGCAAAATCTTTTTACTACCATGTCTTCTGTTGCTTGATAATTGTGTTTAATGGTATCTACGTAATTTTCATATGCACAGTGGTAGCCTGGCGGGTATGATATTGCGGTAAAATTATTGGCGTGCATAGGTTGACTAATATCCGTATAATAATGGATTGCTAGGCCTAATTTATAAAATGCTGTGTCAAATTTCCCTTCTCGGTAATCAGCCACCGATTGATTGAAATATTTAGCTCCTGTTATTTTCGCATTAGCAAATCCCGGCAAATAAGTATTATCTTTATCAGGATTATAAAAATGAGATAAAAACGTACTAGTATCATAATATGGATTCTTATGATCTGCATCATATATTCCTTGAGCAATTTGTTTATCGAAATTTTTAAGTTCATTCATTAAATTAGCTCGCATATGATCTACATCTTTAGCTAATATCTTTTCCGCTTGTTTAAAAAGCCAATAGTGTGTATTTACGTCAGTATTTGTCGGGTTATCCGCGGACCAACTAAGTTTATGTGGTAATTTGCTGTCGATATCATGCGGAGCTGCCGGGGGCTTTAGATATTCATCACAACAGGCACTTGCTTTTATCGTTACAGGAAAGACTAGAACACTTGCGGTCAAGCACATACCTAGAACCACTTTTTTGAACTTCACATCACTCACCTCACTTTTTTCTTTCATTCTGCGTCTTCAACTATTTTTTCTTAATTGAATAATTTTGATAAACGCCCCTAAAGAGAACACACCCATAGCTAACATTGCAAGAATTAATGTTGTATGGTTCGCCGATTCTTCTTTTGCTTTTTCGTCTTCTGCACTTTTAGCAATTAATTTTCCTTCTTCAATGCCAGCAGAACGTTTTTTTCCGTTCACATTATTAGCTGGTTCGCTTTCTCCTACCATTTTTTCCTCGGTTTGCGGTTTCATTTCCTCTTTATTTCTTTCTGTAACTTCTTTTTGGATTACTGGTAGGCTCGGCATATCAATTGGCTGATTGTTTGGCTCTGCTTGTTTTTCTATAAATGGCGCTTTATTTTCCCCAAGCGCAGTTTCTTGTGCTTTCGTGATAGGAAGTGCTGCTAGCTTTGGAGAGGTATTCACAGGGGTTATTTTTTTTGATGCTGTTTTCGTTGTAGTTTTTTTGTTAAACACATTTAATGGCTGTGGCGGATTTTCAAATGGTGCTTTTTTAGTTATGTCACTTATCAGAGCCGGTGCGCTTATTTTCGATACCTTTGGACTTAACGAAGGAACCGGGCTGCTAGTAAACGGATTTAATGGTAAAAAACCCGCATTTCTTGAGTGTTTTCCTGTTCCTCTATCTCTTAAATCAGCTAGGCGATCAATTTCTTCTTCTGTTGTCTCGCTGTTTTCGTCATCTGTAAAATCACCACTATTCAGCGAACTAAATTCTTCAGATGTTGGTCTACCGCCTCTCCCGTTCAACTCTTCTTCTGTTGGGATTGGTGGGAAATCAGAGAAATTTTCGCTATGGCGATTAATAGCACTTCTCAAACTAGCTAAATCCCCGCTGGTAAAACTAGAATCTAGCGAAGGTGCTGTTTCCCGCATAATTTCTAGTTCATCTTCTGTTGGAGGCGGCGGAAATTCGAATGAGCTCGGTTCCGATGTAGCAGGAGCATTAAAACCAAGAAGCATTGGCGTCTCTGGCAAAGCAAGTCTTAACTCTTCATCCGTAGGTGGTGCTGGAAAGTCCGAAGCATTTACCTCTTCATTTTTCTTCTTAGTTAATAATTGGTCAATTAACCCTGCACCTTTATCAACAATTGCTTTCTTCACTTCGGGATTTTCGTCGATTTTATCACGCACCCATTTCCCCGCATCTTTTATTTTTTTAAATACTTTAGGGAAAAATGGTTGTTGATTTGCTTTTAAAGGTTGTGGTGTAGACTCATCTGCTGACTGCATGCTAGAATCTAAGTCACTTTCAGAAGTATCCGTAACTGACGCTTTCGCCACTTTTTTCTTATTTGCTTTTGTTGGTTTATCCAGATAAGTAAGGCTTTCAAGCTCACTATCCGATGATGCTATGGCTTTCCTTCTTTTTTTAATTTCCGCTGCGCTATCCGATGGCAATCCTGGATGACGACGCTCCACTTGTATAGCTGGTCGGTCGGCTCCTGAAGCCTCTTCATTTATAGCCGCATTCTCAGTTTGTTCACTGTTGTTATTATTGATATTTGGACCTTTTTCTGCTTTTGCTTTCAACATTGCTATTAGGTCTGCTTTGTTCGTATTTTTCACTTTATTCGATTTTTCTAGTTCCTCAATATCACGTGAACTTACTTCACGTGCAGTTTCGTATCTTGGTCCCGTATTTACCTCGCTTGGCTGCTCTTCTGTTTTTTCTTCTTCCCATTCATCTGTGTTTAGACTGGAATCTTCGCTATCTGTCGCTGCAAATATTATGTCGGGGTTAATCGTAATGCAGTTGGCGGTAATGAAAACTACCATCATCGCACGCATAAATCTATTTAATCCCACTTATACTCCCTCCTCGTGATACGCTAATACAACCTTTTTAGAACAAGGAAAATCTGGCCTTCATTTTCACTAATTTATTCCGTTAAAAATTGGATTAGCAGTTGGTTATCTTCTTAATTAGCTAATTTAAGAAAAAATATTCATGAATTATTTTAAGAATATCACTTGGAGAATTAAGTTTTCTCTAACATTTGTTAATCAGTTAACTCCTACCGCTTCCCAAGCTTCAGCAACTTTTTTAGAAGCATCTTCACCATATAAATCTTTCGCTGCTTGTTGAAGCGCTTTTTTCGCATCGGTAAACTGGGCTTTTTTTGTTAAATAGTACTTTAAGGCGCGGAAGTAAAGCTGCTCTGTTTTTTCTTTTCCAAGTTTAGTGATCGTATTGTAGGCCGCTTTATTTGGTATACCGCTATTAAAATGTACTCCACCCCAGTCGCCTTCCTCTGTGATTGGAAGCGATGCGTAATCCTTCATATGAGCTGCTTGATTATATTTGTCAGGATCTTTGATACTTCTTATTCGCCCATCTCGCGACCCACGCACGCAGACATCCTCGCCAATCAACCAATGATTTGGCGCAATAAAATAACCAAAAACATCGGCGAACGATTCGTTTAGCGCTCCTGATTGTCCCTCGTATTCCAATCCCGCCGAATATTGGATAACTGCATGCGTTAGTTCATGACCAACAATTGTTTTGGCGCACGAAAATGGTTTGAAATTCTTTTTGTCCCCATCTCCATAAAGAATTTCTCGGCCATCCCAAAAGGCATTATTGCAATTCAAGCCATAATGAACAAACGAATCAATTTCTCCACCTTTACCGTCTAGGCTCTCTAGTTGGTGGACATTTTTATAGTATTCGTACACTTCACTTGCGTAAAAATGAGCATCCACCGCGGAACTAAATTCCGGATCCGTAAACATATTCGTTTTATTCGACACCACTTTTCCAAAAGATGCGTCCGTTTTATGATTTAAATCAAAAGTTCTTATGAGTCCTTTATGAGTTCTGTCCACTAAGTAAAATAGGTCATTTATTTTCATGACATGTAATGGTCTCTGGAGTAGTCGGTTAGCTCCTTTACCAAGCGCCTGAAAATCTTTGTGGGTATCAGCCGGCTCTACCTCAGAAAGCATATTTTGTTTTTTTAAAATTGCGCCGGTTTCTGCATCCACTTGAATAATCCAACTCGCAACTTCCGGCTCAGCAAAAATCAATTTTATATTATAAACTAAGCGTTTTGTTCTGGAATTGATGATGATTTCTTTTTCTTTCACTGGATTTCCAATATAACTTTTCACATGAGCTTCACTCTGACCAATGGCTTCAAATGCTTTTTCGATAGCATTTTTTTCTGTCATTTTTATTTGATTAGTAATCTTGAGCTGTCCTTGCTGTAAATCTCCATTTATAAAAGTAATTTTATTATCCGGTGTGACGTGGACCTTGATTTCATCATTATCGGTCAAGTAACCACCAGAACTTAGCGCGAGCGTATAATGCGTAACGCCTAACTTATCTTTTGTCATATCAAGAATTTTAAAGTTTTTATAAAAATCTTTTGCTTCGCAGGAATCTGGCAAAGCTTTTAAATCTGCATGGGTCTTTTTGGCTTGTATATTATTTTGAAGCCTTTCTTCCCCGACAGAATCCGCTTTGACCGTCATAGTGAAATGAGCCTGAAAAGCTATTACCATGATGATACAAATAAGTTTACTTTTCATTTCACCACTCCTTTTCAATTCATAAAAGTAAGTTTAAGCCACCTACAACTAATCTGACAGAGAGAGTTAAGGATACGTTTTTTAGTATATGTGGGAACTAAATTATACGTTTTGCAGTAGAAACTATAGGTGGCTTAAACTTTGGGATATGCTTATATTATATGGAGAAAAAGCCAGACATTCTTTTACATTTGTTAATTCTTCTAAAAAAATAAGCCTGTTTCTACATTCCCCGCAAAATAATTTACGAAGAGTGCAAAACAAGCTTATTTTTCGTGTGTGTTAAGCGGTTTTATTCTTAATTTTTTATTACTTTTAAAATTATTCGATTGGATTATCTACACTATTACTATATTTCGGATAAAGCGTAGTGCCCCAGATGGAGATATTTCTATTTTTCACAAGTGGTAAGTTCCGGTCATCAATTACCGTTCTCCACCATTCCCAAGCTAAACCAGTGCATTCTTTGGCGTAAACATTAATATTTCTTGCGTTACCTGGCAAATAGATGGACGATGTGAAATGAGCTAGCTTGCTTTTATTGTTTTCGCTCCAGTTTTTATGTTGAACAATTTCGTTACCTTCAGGATCATAATTTATTTCATCCCAAGAGATGTTGAATTGAGCAACGTAGCCTCCAGAGTGATCAATATTAATTTTTCCATCTGTATAAGCTTTTGAAGTCGTTTCAATATATTCTGAGTTGTTTTTAATAACAGCTAATTCATTGTCTTTTAAGAAATTTGTTGTATAAGCAATGGGAACTCCTGGTGTTTCCCGGTTAAAAGTAGCACCTTTTTTCAAAATATCTCGTAAGTCTCCGAGGTTGCCATCGATGATTTGAACTTCATCTTTTGCGGAACCACCGTAAATTACGGCTTTGAAGGAAGAATTTTTGATGATATTTGTTAATTCTACATCACCTGAGACAGATTTCCCACTTACGGCAGCGTCAAAAGCAGCTTTTACTTTAGTACTATGGGAATTAGTCGATAATTTCAAATAAACTTGACGACCGTATGCCACACTTGAGATATATGCAGGAGGATTTTCTGCATTTACTCCAAGCGCTTGCAACTGCTCTTTAGTAACAGCTTTGCCGAAAAATCTGGAAGGTCTTGTAGGTTCATTAACATTCACGTTATAGTAAATTTGTTTAAAACTAATGACTTCTTCTTGCATTTTCCCTTCACTGATTGCGCCGAAGTTTACATTCAAGCTATTATTTACAGCTTTAAATGCAGTACCAAATTTTGCAATTAATTGTGATTCACTGTAAGCCATTTCGTCATCATAATCAATTTTTGCACTTACATTCGGATAAGCTTGAGCATATTTTTCATTCCATCTTTCCACTAATGTATTTACTGCGTTGTTAACATTCGATTTAGTAGCATTTTTTACAACGATTTTATTGTCTTGATTAGTCATTCCTGGCAAATCGATGCTAAGTGTTAATGAATCACGTTTTACAGGGAGAACATCTGGTTGATTTTCTACTAATTCCGAATTCGCTTTTACGAGAGCACCTGGATATGTTAGGCTCGAAATTGCATTTACAACTTGGATGTCTGCATTATTTTGATTGATGGATTTCTTCTTTTTCTCCACAACGATATATTCATTTCCATCTTTGTAACCTTTTCTTGGCGGCACATTTGTCACTGCATCTCCGTGGTATACTAATACATTGTTTTTATTATAATCCAATCCTTGTATATACTTATCGATTTCATCCGCGTGTTTCTTTTCGATTGGCGTCTTAGGACTTGCAGGCGGAGATGCTGGTGGTGCCATGGATGAAATTGAATTTTCTTTATTGAATGCAGATGCATCCTTTGCTTCAGTTTGTTGCGCAATTGGTAGACTAATTAATATAAGTGTAATAAAAACTAGCATTATTTTTTTCATGGGTTTCACTCTCCTTCTACATTTTTTAACCTAATAATGCCAAATACCGTTTAGCCCCTCCTTTCTTTTGATAATTATAATATTGGCGAAATTCGCTTCTAAAGATGAAACGCAATATTATATGCTTGCTTTATAGCTTTATTCTAGTCCTGCTGTCCCTTTATCGTCGTTAACAAATGTTAATGCCTCAACATAAAAGTAACTTTAAGATAGGAATATACTAATCAAAGGAGGGGGCCATTTTGTATAAGAATTATTTGCAACGCACATTAGTTTTATTGCTCTGTTTTGTTTTATACTTTTTTACTTTCCCATTAGGCGGAAAAGCATATTCGCTTAATAACTGGAATAAGCCAATAAAGAACTCTGTAACTACAAAACAATGGATGTCCGCTCTACCTGACACAACGAGCCTAGCAGCCATTTCTATCCCAGGTACACATGATACGATGAGTTACAACGGAGACATAACATGGACATTAACCAAACCACTAGCTCAAACACAAACGATGTCATTGTACCAACAACTAGAAGCAGGAATACGGTACATCGATATTAGGGCAAAAGACAATCTCAATATTTACCATGGGCCAATTTTTTTAAATGCATCACTTTCAGGTGTATTAGAAACGATTACTCAATTTTTAAAGAAAAATCCAAAAGAAACCATTATTATGCGTTTAAAAGACGAACAGAACAGCAATGATAGTTTTGATTACCGAATTCAACCATTAATCAACATTTACAAAGATTATTTTTACACCACTCCCAGAAATGACACGAGCAATAAAATCCCTACATTGAAAGATATCCGCGGAAAAATATTATTACTTTCAGAGAACCACACAAAAAAGCCATTAGTCATTAATTCACACAAATTCGGCATGCAGTTCGGCGCATCCAACCAAGTAATTCAAGATGACTACAATGGTCCGAGTGTGAAAAAAAAATTCAAAGAGATTGTCCAGACTGCTTATCAAGCTTCTAAAGCGGACAACAAACTGTTTCTTAACCATATTAGTGCCACTTCATTAACATTCACACCTCGTCAGTATGCTGCAGCATTAAACAACAAAGTAGAGCAGTTCGTACTCAACTTAACATCGGAAAAAGTTCGAGGATTAGGCATACTAATCATGGACTTCCCCGAAAAACAAACAATTAAAAACATCATAAAAAACAATAAATTCAACTAACATATATTATTCCTACAAAAAAGGGTTAGTATATCTCCGAGCAACCATCGGAACTATATACTAACCCTATTTCAATTTTAACATCTAAATAAATCCGTTTTTAAATATGTATGCATTTCTTTTGCGAAATCAAAATTTGTATAATAAAATCCTATATGTAAAAAATATCATTTAGCGTGACTTTCTTTCAACAGCTAACAATTGTTGTTACTGCCTAATGTTTTTAGGGTATTTTAAAAAAGGGCGATAAAAAACGATTGGGGGATGAGACATGAACGCTCAAGCAGAAGAATTCAAAAAATATTTAGAAACTAACGGGATAAAACCAAAACAATTTCATAAAAAAGAACTTATTTTTAACCAATGGGATCCACAAGAATATTGTATTTTCCTATATGATGGTATTACAAAGCTTACAAGTATTAGCGAGAACGGGACCATCATGAATTTACAATACTACAAAGGTGCTTTCGTTATAATGTCTGGCTTTATTGATACAGAAACATCGGTTGGCTATTATAATTTAGAAGTCATTAGCGAACAGGCTACCGCATACGTTATCAAAATAAACGAACTAAAAGAACTACTGAGCAAGAATCTTACGCACTTTTTCTATGTTTTCCAAACCCTACAAAAACAAGTTTCATACAGTCTAGCTAAATTTAATGATTTTTCGATTAACGGAAAGCTTGGCTCTATTTGCGGTCAACTTTTAATCCTGACCTATGTGTATGGTAAAGAAACTCCTGATGGCATCAAGATTGCACTGGATAATTTAACAATGCAGGAGTTAGGATATTCAAGCGGTATCGCACATAGCTCAGCTGTTAGCAGAATTATTTCCAAATTAAAGCAAGAGAATGTTATCGTGTATAAAAATTCATGCTTTTATGTACAAAATCTTGATTATCTCAAAAGATATGCCCCTAAATTAGATGAATGGTTTTATTTAGCATGTCCTGCTACTTGGGGAAAATTAAATTAAATAAAAAAACAGGATTCCTCATGGAGGAATCCTGTTTTATATTTTATTCGAATAAAGAACTTACAGAAGCATTTTCATGAACGCGTACAATCGCTTCACCAAGAAGAGCTGCAACAGATAATTGTTCCATTTTGTCGATCCATTTTTCTTCTGGAAGAGCGATGGAGTTTGTAACAACTAATTTTTCGATTGGTGATTCTTCAATGCGTTTCATAGCCGGACCTGAAAGAACTGGGTGCGAACAACATGCGTAAACTTTTGTTGCGCCAGCTTCACGTAATGCTTTAGCAGCAAGTGTGATTGTTCCAGCTGTATCAATAATATCATCAATAATGATACAAACTTTTCCTTCTACATTACCAACGATGTTCATTACTTCAGCTACGTTTGGACGCGGACGACGCTTATCAATAATAGCAATCGGCGCTTTCAAACGGTCAGCCATTTTGCGAGCACGAGTAACTCCACCATGGTCAGGGGAAACTACTACTAGATCATCACCCAAATGACGTTCGCTGAAATAGTCACTTAGAAGGCGAACTGCATTCAAGTGATCAATTGGAATATCAAAGAAACCTTGGATTTGCGGTGCATGCATATCAAGTGTAATCATTCTTGTTGCACCAGCAGTTTCGATTAAGTTTGCTACTAATTTTGCTGTGATTGGTTCACGACTTCTTGCTTTACGGTCTTGACGTGCGTAACCATAGTAAGGCATAACAATATTAATTGTTGCTGCGGAAGCGCGTTTCAACGCATCAATCATGATCAAAAGTTCCATTAAATTCTGGTTTACAGGATTACTCGTTGATTGAATAACATATACATGACAACCACGGATACTTTCTTCAATGTTAATTTGGATTTCTCCATCACTAAAATGAGTAACGCTTGATTTCCCTAACTCAATACCAACTTCTTTCGCAATCTCTTCAGCTAGTTCACGATTAGAATTTAGCGAGAAAATCTTCAACTTTGGATCAAAATACTCGTTTGACATAATCAGCCTCCACTATTTTTTATTAAAATTTTAAAATTCCCAAATGGAAATTATTTACCGTGATTCAAATGTTTTGCATAACCAAGTTTGTTGTCTTGTTTCGCACGAGCAATACCTAGTGCGTCATCAGGAACATCTTTTGTAATCGTGGAACCAGCAGCTATGAAAGCTCGGTCGCCCACTTTGACAGGCGCAATCAAGTTTGAATTACAGCCAACAAAGACATTATCTCCAATGATGGTTTTCGCTTTGTTTTTGCCGTCGTAATTAACAGCAATACTTCCGCAACCAACATTGACGTTTTTACCAATTTCCGCATCTCCCATATAAATGAAATGTGGTAATTTAGTTCCTTCACCAACAACTGCTTTTTTCGTTTCGACGTAGTTTCCGATTTTCACATTGTCGTGAATGTCAGATTCTGGTCTTAGGTGCGCATATGGGCCAATTTGAACGTCATCGCCAACTTTACTTTCGAAAATAGAAGAAGTTCTGACGTGTACTCGTTCACCGATAACACTGTTTACGATTTCCGAGCCGCTTGTAACCACACAATCATCACCGATTACAGTTTTCCCACGAAGCATAACTCCGGGTTCAATTACTGTATCTTGACCAATTTTTACATCTATATCAATATACGTACTTTCTGGATTAACAAGTGTTACTCCATTACGCATATGATTTTCGTTAATTCGACGTTGCATTAATTTGGATGCTTCAGCTAGGGCAATTCGGTCGTTCACTCCAAGTGACTCCTCGAAAGACTCCATTCTGTAAGCTGCAACCACTTCATCCGAATCTTTTAAAATTTTAATAACATCTGGTAGGTAATATTCTCCTTGCACATTATCGTTAGAAACATTCTCCAACGCTTCAAAAAGAGCTTTATTATCAAAGCAATATGTCCCAGTGTTAATTTCTGAAATCCGTTGTTCTTTTTCTGTCGCATCTTTATGTTCGACTATTTTTTCTACAATGCCTAGGTCATCACGAATAATACGACCGTAACCTGTAGGATCTTCAATAACCGTTGTAAGAATAGTTGCTTTTGCACGTTTTTCGTGGTGATATTTAAGTAAAGCTTCCATCGTACTAGCTTCGATTAAAGGCGTGTCCCCACAAACAACGAGCGTCACACCATCTTTCCCCGCAAGTTCCGCTTTCGCTTGAAGCACCGCATGCGCTGTCCCAAGTTGCTCTTCTTGTTTTACAAACTCGCTTTTACCAGCTAAATGCTCTTGTACTTTCTCAGCTCCGTGACCTACAATTGTAACCACTTTATCAACATTAAGCGTCGAAATTTGATCTACTACATGTTCGACCATTGGTTTTCCACAAACAGGATGCAATACTTTGTAAAGTTTTGATTTCATCCGTGTGCCTTGGCCAGCAGCAAGCACTACAGCATATCGTTTTGACATTATATAGAACCTCCAATATTCACTATTCATCCACTATGAATGATAACGTAAAATTCGCTTTTTTTCAAGAATGCGCCCAAATAAAAAACCTTACCCACATTTTTTAGGTAAAGATTAAATTTAAAGTTTTATTTGTTTGAAAATTCCGAAAGATACAGTATGATTATTTATTTGCTTACTAAAAGAAGAATTTACACTTATGCTACAAAAAAGTTTTCTAAAATGGATCTGATTTTGTAACATCATTTAAAATTCCCCTCCCTGTTTTTATAATCTGCTATTAATTATACCATAGCCAAAATAGAAGACCAAGGCTATTTATGATTTTTTTCATGCTTCTTCTACACAAAAAGGGCTAGCACTAAGCTAGCCCTTGAAAATTTTAAATTATTCAGCAGAAACGGATTCAGATTCTTCTTCTGTAACTGCAGTAGCTTCTTCTTCACCAACGCGCTCATATTCAGCTAAAACTACTTCTTGAATTTTTGCACGAGTGTCGGAATTAATTGGGTGAGCGATATCACGGAATTCACCGTCAACACCACGTTTACTTGGCATAGCTACGAATAAGCCGTTATTCCCATCAATAACGCGAATATCATGAACTACAAATTCCTCATCTAAAGTGATTGAAGCAATCGCTCTCATTCTTCCATCAGTTTCTACACGACGTAATCTCACATCTGTTACTTGCATTATTAGTCACTCCTTATCCCATTTGCCTCTTTCAAAAAGAATCTGCTTATCCCAGCTAAAATCTTAGGTATTTATCCCCCAGCTGTTCCCAACAACGTTCTCCCTAACCGAGGATTTTTTAGTTTTCTTCTACAACACTTTCGTCTGCAGAACTTTCTTCGTTTACTGCTGGTTCGTCCGCTACTTCATAAGCAGCTAAAACGGCTTCTTGAATTTTTGCACGGGTGCCTGAGTTAATTGGATGAGCGATATCTCTAAACTCACCATCCGGCGTACGTTTACTAGGCATAGCTACGAACAAACCCTCGTTGCCATCGATGACACGAATGTCGTGAATAACAAACTCACCGTCAATCGTTATTGAAGAAATAGCTTTCATTCTCCCATCTGTCTCAACACGTCGTAATCTCACATCTGTAATCTCCATTATCTTCACCACCTTAATCTAGTTGCGCTGCTAGTAAACAATGCTCACATGCAACTTAAGTACACACTCGAGAAAAATTCCCCCATAGAAAAAATCACTTTTATAAAGCAAGCAATATTCACGTAAAATTCTTCCCTATGAACATAATAATAAAAAAAACTAAATTTGACAACTTTGTGAATTGTAATCTAAAAAAAATAGTTTTTTTCGGAAAAACGTTGACATTTTCAGATTGTTCCTTCTAATTTTTGTTTTGTATACAATTTTTATCAATATACCCACAAAAACTTCAAAACCATTGCCACAACAGCATCAATCTTTAATCATCATACTATTTTATAAGCAATAACACCAGTGAAACGGTATTAGTTTTGTCATTTTTCAGAAATAATTGTATACAATTATTAGAGGGTTTGTGAGTTTACAGAGCTCATATATTTACATTTTTATACTTCACTATCCCTTTTCCCCTAATTAGCCAACAAATACTGTATACCCCAAAAACCCCATCATAATGCACGATTCGGCAATTAATTTTATTTTTAATCTACATTTTTTACCAAAACCAGATATTGAAAGCGTTTAATTGTGACAAAAAGATTAAATATAGATGACAAGACAACTTGATAGCTATTTTTGATAAAAAAAAGAAACCCGAAACTATTTATTCCGGATTTCTTTTTCGTTTATTCTGATCTTAATGCATCAATTGGTCTTAATTTAGAAGCTTTGTTAGCAGGCGCGATACCAAATATCACTCCGATACATAGTGAGAACACAAAGGAGAAGATAATGGTTCCCGCAGTTATTCCTGATGATATACCTGCGACAGAGCCAAATATGAGCGCTCCCGAGACACCGATAATAATACCGATAACCCCACCACAGACACTAATAACGATTGATTCAATAAGGAATTGTAGCAGAATGGCTCGTTTTTTAGCTCCGAGCGCTTTCCTTATACCAATTTCTCTCGTTCTCTCACTAACAGAGACTAGCATAATATTCATAATTCCTATACCACCAACCACAAGCGAAATGGCAGCAATCGCACCAAGCGCAGTAGTAAGCGTTGTACTAATCGTATTGAAAGCATTCAGAATCTCTTGTTGATTAATGACTTGATAAGATGGTCCCATTTGGGCAGATGAAGCATTTTTTTCTTGTTCTTTTTCATCGCCAAATTTAATTGCAAGACGGGATTCTAGTGTATTTACTACAAAATCAACATCTTCAGCGGATTTTGTTTCTACGTAAATAGTACGGACATTTGTATCTTTTAAGAGTCTTTGAGCGGAAGAAATCGGAATGAAGATTTGATCATCACTTGACCCCATCATAGAGGCACCTTTTTCTTTCAGTACACCCACAACTTTATAAGGCATTCCGTTTAATCTAATAGTTTCACCAATCGGATCACCGAAACCAAATAGATCACTTGCTACCGTAGAGCCTATAACAGCTACTTTCTGGCCATATTCGGTATCAATCGGTAGTAGGAAACGCCCTTCTTTCATTTCTAGGCTACGCGCGGCCTTATACTGGTCATTCGTGCCTATCACCTTATTGCTTGAACTCTTATAATCAAAAGTCGCATTCACTTGACCAGATAATTCTGGAGAAACGCTTTTGACGCCATCAATATTTTGGTATTTCATTACTTCATCATACGTATATTTATCGTTTGGATTAACAGAGCTATTAACTACTGTAATTAAATTCGAACCCAAATCGCCCATTTGATCATCGACTTCTTGCGTTACTCCATTTCCTAGCGATACTAAAAGGATAACTGACGCAACACCGATGATAATACCTAGCATAGTTAGAAAAGATCTTAATTTACTTGCCTTTAATTGTTTCCATGCCATTTTCATGCTTTGGAGAACGTTCATGCTTGCGTCGCCTCCTCATGGAATAATTTACCATCTTGAATACGGATACTTCTTGTACCGTATGAGGCGATTGTTGGATCATGCGTAATCATAACAATGGTGTTTCCTGCACGATTCAATTCTTGCAGTATTCCCATTACTTCTTTACCTGTTTTCGAATCGAGTGCACCAGTTGGTTCATCTGCTAGTAAAATTTGCGGTTTTCCAGCAAGCGCTCTAGCAATAGCCACACGTTGTTGTTGTCCACCCGAAAGTTGCGTTGGTAGATTTCTGCGTTTCTCAAGTAAACCTACTTTTTCCAAGCATTCGATAGCAGCTTTTTCTCGAGCGGAAACGCTAAGCCCTGCATAAATTAGCGGCAATTCTACATTTTCGAAGGCAGATAATTTAGGAAGTAAATTAAACTGCTGAAAAATAAAGCCAATCTTTTTGTTTCTGATTTCGGATAGTTTATTATCACTTAGTTTAAAAACATCTACATTATCGAGATGATAGCTGCCTTCATCTGGAACATCTAAACAGCCAATCATATTCATTAAAGTGGATTTACCGGAACCGGACGGGCCAACGATGGATAAAAACTCGCCTTGCTCAACGGTAAAAGTAACATCGTCTAATGCTTTAAAAGTCTCTCCGCCTAGCGTATATGTTTTTGTTAAATTTTTCATGTCAATTAGCGGTTTTGGCATGTTTATCCCTCCTTCATACAATTTGTCTGATTTGTACTTACAAAAAACTTAGCTAGGAGCACCTGGAACCGTTGCAGTTTCTTGTGTAGGAAGGATTACTTTTTCGTCCTTTTTAACGCCTTTAGTGATTTCGATATTATCTTCGTTATGAAGACCAGTTTCTACAAATTTCTTCACTTTTTTCGTTTGGCCATTGTCTTTTTCTTCTGGAACTAACACGTAATATTTGTCGTCACTGTCTTTTTGAACAGCTTCAATCGGTACGTATAGTGCGTCTTTTTTCTCATTTACTAAAATGGAAGCGTCGGCAGTCATCCCTGCTTTTAAGTCGTCTGTTTTATCTAGTGAAATGATGACAGAGAAGCTAGATACGCCGTTTTGGACTTGCCCTTGTTCTGCGATTTCTTTGACTTTTCCTGTGTATGTTTTGTCAGGAAGTGCTGTTACGGTGATTTTTACTTCTTGGTCTTTCTTGATGTTAGGAATATCAAGTTCATCCATTTGCGCTACTAATTGAAGCTCATCGTAATCCGGAACTTGTGTGTTTTGTGGAGAAATCGCGCCTGTTCCTGTAGCATTGATTTTCATTTCTCCTTGTTTCACTTTGGCTGTAACTAATTTTTCTTGTGTTACGGAGCCACTATTTTTCGACAGCAAGAAAACCGCACCAACGGCTACTACTGCGATAATAACGATAACAATTAACCATTTAACCCATTTTTTCATGAATGTTCTCCTTCTGCTCCTAATGTCTAGAAGCCTTGAATTTTATGTAGTAACGATAGAATCCATTCTACCACAAAAGTTAATTGAGTGAAGTACATCGCAGGGCTGATTTGTTTTTAGTAGCAATTCATCCGAAAAAGAAAAACCCCAGAATGTTTTCCAGGGTTTAAGCTCAACTATTGAAATAATTGCCATCAACGACTTCGATTTGTTTTTCTTTCATATTTACATTTTTTATTTTTACAAGAGATACGTAATCATCTACTAAACGTTCTTCTGCATATTCAGATTCAACTAGCACGCCAATTCCAACTAAATGCGCATTGAATTCCTCTAGTAAATTTTTCATGCCATTAATCGTTCCGCCGGCTTTCATAAAGTCATCCACAATTACTACGTTGGATCCTTCAGCCAGGCTACGTTTGGATAATTCCATTTTTTCGATTCGTTTAGATGAACCGGAAACATAGTTAATGCTCACTGTGGAGCCTTCTGTCACTTTGCTATCACGACGTACGATAACAAATGGAACACTTAAATGTTCAGCAACCGCTTGTGCAATCGGAATCCCTTTAGTTGCAACAGTCATAATCGCATCTATTTTTTGGTTATTGAATTTTGTTGCTAAAATTTTACCAATTGCTTTGAGCGTAACTGGTTCTCCAAGCAAATCAGATAAGTACAAATAGCCACCTGGAAGCAAACGGTTCGGTTCCGCAATTCTATTACATAGTGTGTGCACAAAATCCAGCACATCATCATTTCCCGCTATCGAAATGTACTGCACACCACCAGCAGCACCCGGAACAGTTTCAAGCGTACCAATTCCTCTGTCTTCAAACGTTTTCTTTATGATGACCAAATCTTCACTAATAGAAGACTTAGCTGAGCCATAACGTTCAGCAAACATCGTAAGCGGCACTAACTTTCGCGGATGCGATAACAGAAACTGCGTCATATCAATTAATCGTTCACTGCGACGAATCTTCATAATCTCTCTCCCTTTGATAAAATTCCGTATATTAAAAAGCAATTTCACGTATTTTGTCCGTATTTTCTCTATTATAAAACGTTTTCTATAAAATTGACAACATTTATTATTTTAACCTAACGAAAAGCCTGCCAAATAAACATCCTTTGGCAGGCCCATGCTCTTATAAATCACGAAAACTAATAATCTCTACTTCTTGTTGGCCTAAATATGCTTGTAATTCTCTTGAAGTTAGAATCGAAACTTCTTTGATGCGCGGCTCTACATAACTAGATATCTCGCGCAATGTTTCATCAATATATGCAGGATGCGTCATTACTTCGACTACATCATTCGTTCCAATATGCTCTTGCACTAATTTTTTGATTGTTTCAAAAGATACACCGTCTGCATAAAACTCTGTAGCAAATAAATCAGGTGTTTTTATAGCTCCAAAATCTGAAACATCAGAATGACGTCTAATGCTCACACCGTATTTTTCTGCCAGTTTATGTTGTACAGGATAAATTAACGGCTCAATCGAGTGATGTGTATCAAAGTGAGAAATAGTAATGCCTGCATCTAAAATTTTCTCGATTTGTGCAGTTAACTCTCGTTCCACCTCGTTCATATCCACATCCGCTAATCCATTTTCAAGTGCTGTATAATTTCTGCGGAAACGTCCATCATCATCCGTTAGCGTTTCTAGACCTTGAAGGACTGGAGAACCGAACGTCAGGGTCAAATGCGCACCAATATCGAGACCTGGGTTTTCTTTCGCTACTTCTACTGCCAAATCAAACGCCGGACTATTAGCTAGCAGCGTGGTAGATTTCACAACGCCTCGCTTATAAGACTCTAAAATACCGTAAACTGCTCCTGGGCTAATTCCAAAATCATCTGCATTAAAAATAATTTTCATTTCTTTGACCCCTCTCATTCATTCGTTATTTATTTGTATCGTTCTCGCCTTCACTCCACGGTCTAACCATATAGACTTCCTCACAAAAGCCACGCAAGCCGTTATAGACACGTTTTGCTCTGGAGTACTGTTTGATGAGCGCAAACACTGTCGGCCCGCTACCACTCATAAGAGCCGCCTCAGCACCAAACGCTAACATCCGATCTTTTATTCGTTTAACTTGTGGATTTTTTTCTAATGTCACCGATTCTAGCACATTACCAGTCGACGCAAAAATTCCGTCTAAATCACCATTTTTGATGGATTCAATCATTTTTTTAGTGTCTGGGTGTTCTACACTTTCTACTTGAAGTTCTTTATAGATGGTTGGTGTTGATACGCTGATGCTCGGTTTAGCTAGCACAATCCAGCAACCAGGCATATTAGGTAACGCAGAAATTTTTTCACCACGTCCCGTTGCTAGTGCTGTTCCTCCGTATACGCAAAACGCGATATCAGAACCGATTTCTGAACTAATTTCAGCTAATTCTTCTATTGAAAGACCAAGTTCCCAAATAATATTCAAGCCTTTGAGCGCTGCCGCCGCATCTGAACTACCACCAGCAAGCCCCGCAGAAACAGGAATGTGCTTATCAATTGTAATGCGCACACCCATCTTTACGTCAAAACGCTTTTTTAAAAGAAGAGCCGCTTGATAAATTAAGTTACGACGATCTTCTGGAATAAAGTGCGCTTTTACATCTAGCACAATTTTATCTTCATCTAAGCGTTCTAAGTATAACCTGTCAGCAAGATCAATTGTTGTCATCACCATTTCCACTTCATGATAGCCATCATCACGTTTGTACAGCGCATCAAGTGAAAGATTAATTTTAGCTGGTGCTGTTATGCTTATTTTCATTTTTCTTGGCCTCCGCGTTCAAAATCTCTTTTTCTATTCTATCATACGAAAGAAAAAATATGTAGCTAGCGGTCCAAAACAACTTCTATGTATAGCAAAAACCGAACCATACTATATGGTTCGGCTACTTCAGCTTCATTACAAAGCTAATTCTTTATTATCATCTGTAAATACAAGTTCTACTGCGTCTGTTAAGATATCCGTGTAACTATAGGATACTCTTTCAAAGTTGTTTTCATCTTGATCAAGCTCCACAATGAAAACGGATGGATATGTTTCAGCTAGGATACCGCAACGTTCAATCGTTTTCTTACGACCACCGTTTGCTTTCAATGTCAATGCTTTACCTAATCTAGAATCTAAATTCGTCTTAATGCTTGCAATGGTTTTTGGCATTTATTTTCCACCTCACTAATAACTATTATAGCATAGTTCGGCTTCGAAATCAATAACCAAATATTTTAACAGTTGGAAGGGCTAACTGTCAACTAAGAAAGCGCTTTTTTCTAAAAAAATTATTTTTCCTTTAAAAAATCCCCTAGAAAATTGCTTAATTTAGCGAATTCTGGAATATCTAACGTTTCACCACGGCGGATTAAGTCTATTCCAATGGCATTTAAACCTTCTACTAGCTCGTCTTTGCGAGGTTTTAAAGCCGGGAATTTAGAAGCTAAGTTATTCCAAAGGGTCTTTCTTCTTTGAGCAAATGAAGCTCTTGTTACTTCAAAGAAAAATTCTTCGTCGTTCACTTCAGCTAATGGTTCTTTGCGGCGCTTCAGATGAATTACTGCGGAATCTACATTTGGTTGCGGCATGAAGACGGTTTTTGGCACGATAAAGGCTAATTCAGCTTCCATGTAAAATTGGATAGCGATAGTTAAGCTGCCGTAGCTTTTCGTGCTTGGAACTGCACTTATCCGGTCCGCGACTTCTTTTTGGAGCATAAATGTCATAGAATCTGCCGGGATATTATCGTGTAGAAGTTTTAAAATAATTGGCGTGGTTACGTAATACGGAAGATTGGCTACGATTTTTAGTGGTAGTTCTGGCTTAGCGAATTGCTCTGCTACAACTTCCTCTACATCCGCTTTTAGCACATCGCCATGGACTACTTGGACGTTACTGTAAGCACTAAGCGTATCATCAAGAATTGGCAGTAAACGTTGATCTATCTCAAACGCAACGACTTCATTAGCGGTTTTTGCTAATTGTTCTGTTAACGCGCCAATTCCTGGGCCGATTTCAATTACATTTGTTTCTTTTGTTATTTCTGCTGTATCTGTAATTCGTGTCAAAATATTACTATCGATTAGAAAGTTTTGACCTAAACTTTTCTTAAATAAGAAACCATATTTTTTTAGGATTTCTGTCGTTCTTCCGGGAGTTGCAATATCTTTACTCATTTTCTTCCTCCTGCATAATCTTTTGGCACGCGGCTACTAGCTGTTCTTCACTGATTGCAAATGATTCTAGTCTAGTTTGTAATTGTTTCCCATTTGTATAGCCGATTTTTAGTATATTACCGATTTTTTCTCTACGTTCTTTCGCTCCCGCTCCTCCAAGAAGACCGAGGTGGATAAGAATATCTTTGGAAATAAATTGTTTTTCAGCGGGCGTCCCACTCGTATGGAAGTTTTCCAATGCCTCCCGAATATTAGCGCTACTGGCATGTTCCACCCCAAGGCCGCGTCCTGCTTTTGGCAAAGCGTCTTGGCGATTGATAAAAGCGTGTTTACAGCCTGGTACCGCTGAGTCGATTTGTTTTCGGATTTTTTCACCGGGAAAATCTGGGTCTGTAAAAATAATAACGCCGCGAAGTTCTTGCGCATGTCTGATTTTTTCTATTGTTTCTTGTGAAAGGGCAGATCCATTGGTTTCAATGGTATCGGCAATGACCGAACGATTAATCGCCGTTGTGTCATCCCGTCCTTCTACGACTATAAATTCATGTATTACAGGCTTCCCGCTCATAATGACTACATCCTTTTTTATAAAATAAGTACATACATCATACCACATTTTGGGCAAAGAAAAAACGAGGCCCTATGAGTCAGCCTCGTTTTTATACAAATTTAGTTTAACACTTTGACAGTTACCATTCTTCTACCCCATGAATAGCACTGACTTTCATTTGGGAAATAAACATCAACGATATTCCCTTTGATAACACCGCCAGTATCTCCAGCGATTGCTTCTCCGTATCCTTCAACCCATACTTTAGAGCCAAGCGGAATAACTCGTGGATCAACTGCAATTACTTTTAATCCAGGGTTAGCACTTAGGTTAATGCCGTAAGCTGTAATGCCTCCACCTGAATACGCAGTAGATTCCATTCTGTAAGTTTTACCACCTGATGATGGAGCTGATGATGAAGAACTTGAAGCGGATGAAGATGAAGTGGAAACTTGTGTTGCTACCACTTTTTCTTTCGTACCGCGTACAACTACTTTATCAGTTTTATTAGAAGTGACATTTTCTTTAATGACATCGCGTTTTTTCTCTTTGCCATTTTCAAATGTTACTTTATACTCAACAACTTTTTCGCCGTTCTTACCTTCTTGAACGACTTTTTCAACGCCTTTGTTTAGGCTATCGTCTTCTTTGTAAACTGTTTCGAATTTAACTTGTTCATTTTTCTTTTCTGCTTTTGAATTGACATATGTAACTTCTACAGTCATTTTTTCTTTTAAGTTACTGTCTTTCGCAGGTGACACGCGGTCATCTTGATCAAGTTTAATATTTTTCTCAGCTAGTAAATCACTAACTTTTGTTTTTGTTGTCCATACTGTATCTTTTTTTGTTCCGTTTTGTAAGGAAAGTTGAATGGCACGGTCAATGTTAACCTTAAGGCCATCTTTTAATTTAGTGTCTAATGCTACGTTTAACACATCTTGCGGACGAGTTGTAATATTTTCATCTTTAAGCAAGTCTGCTACGTTTGTTTTTGTGCTCCAAACGTCTTTTTTAGTACCATTATCATTTATTGTAATTTGACGAGCTGGTAAATATTTGATTTCCATACCGTCTTTGATTTCTGCATTTTTTCCTGGAGCAATTTCATCACGTTCACTTACTTTAATGCCTGCTTCGTCTAATGCTTCTGAAACAGTTTTAGCATGTGTTCTTGATTCAATTTTTTCACCAGCGTTTACTATAGTGATATCGTTTTTAGTTCCTTCGAAAACGAAATAAAAAACCAATGCTACTACAATAACAAATCCTGCAATCATGATTGGTAGTTTCCATTTTGATGATTGGGCTACGTTACTGCTGTTTTCCATGGTCATGTATTTCTCCCCTTTCTACTTCGCTAGTGATTATATACAGGGGAGGGAAGAACTGTCAATTTTTTATAGAGATTGTTCACACCTTCGCAAACTTATCGAATAAACGTTGATATAAAGCCATTTTAAAATATATTATTCTTTTAAAGTGTCAAATGTAACAGAAATGTGTCATTTTTCTACGTCTCTGGTCGTAGGCATAAAATAAGGGTTTTTGTCCCAGTCATGATTTTTATCTACACGAAGCTTAAGATTGGGTTACAGACTGGGCCTTATATTACAATTGTGTTACAATCAATCTTTTATTTTAAATAGTCTTTTTGCGTTTTCTGTTGAGTGCGTAGCGATTTCGCTATATTTCATTTCTTTCAGTTCTGCAATTTTTTCGGCAACTAACTTGACGTATCCAGGTTCATTTCTTTTTCCGCGATTTGGAGTTGGAGCTAGGTAAGGCGCGTCAGTTTCTATTAATAAACGGTCAATTGGTATAGCTTGGGCTGCAATTTTTGGTAATTTTGCGTTTTTGAAAGTGACTGTTCCACCGAATGAAATGTAAAAATTCATCGCTAGGCAAGCTTCCATTACTTCGACAGTTTCACCAAAACAATGCATAATCCCGCCAACTTCTTCTGCGTGTTCTTCTTGCAAAATACGTACAACATCTTCTGTTGCTTCGCGGTTGTGAATGACTATCGGTAAATTCACTTCTTTCGCTAAACGGATTTGTTTTCTAAAAACCTCAAATTGCGTTTCTTTTGGCGAAGTATCCCAGTGATAATCTAAGCCCATTTCCCCTAAAGCAACTACTTTCGGGTGTGTAAGTGCTAAATCGCGGAGCCATTCTAAATCTGCATCCGTGAATGTAATAGCGTCCGTAGGGTGCCAGCCGACGATTAATGAGATAAAATCATATTTCTCGGCTAATTCAAGCGCCCGGTCAATCGTTTCTTTATTAAAGCCTACGACAGCCATACGAGTCACATCGTTTTCCTGTGCGCGTTTTATTACTTCTTCTATATCATCGTCAAAAGCCTCGTCATTGAGGTGTACATGCGTGTCAAATAGCAAGGGAATTCCTCCTAATAAAATCATTTCCTTCTATTATACTATAATTTTTGATGCATACAAAAAAAGCCACCTAATATGAGGTGGCTTTTCCAGTGATTTACTTGATTTGATAAACGATTGCTTCGTAAGGTCGTAAAGTTCCTTCTATAATATTAGGAACATTGTTTACAAGAACAGAACCTTTTTGGATTTCGTTCAAAATGGTTTCATCAGAAATAACTTGTTCTTCTTCTGTGAAATTACATAAAACAACTAATTTTTCATTTTCTGTGTAGCGTTCATATGCAAAAATCGCTTCATCTTTAGGTAACAACAAGCGATAATTACCAGTTGTGATGATTTCAGTCGTTTTTCGTAACTTAATAAGATTTTGGTAGTAGTAGAAAATGGAGTCTGGGTTTTTCAGCGCTTCTTCGTTGTTGATTTCTGTATAGCGCGGGTTGACTTTAAGCCAAGGCGTTCCGGTTGTGAAGCCAGCATTCTCGCTATTATCCCACTGGTACGGCGTTCTCGCATTGTCACGGCCTTTTGTGTAAATCGACTGCATGATGCTTTCATGGCTGTGTCCTTGCTCCTTACGCTCTTTATACATGTTTAGCGTTTCGATATCACGGTAATCATCTAGTGTTTCAAAATGAACATTCGTCATCCCGATTTCTTCACCTTGATAAATATATGGTGTTCCTTTCATCATATGCAGACAAGTTGCGAGCATTTTCGCTGAACGAACGCGGAAACGATTGTCATTCCCAAAACGAGAAACGATACGCGGTTGGTCATGATTATTCCAATATAAGCTATTCCAGCCGTTTTCTTGAAGCGCCACTTGCCATTCAGACATATTTTCTTTTAAATCTGGTAAGTAGATTGGTTTTAGATCCCATTTATTGTCGCCATCGGAATCTAAGTTCATATGCTCAAATGTAAAAATCATATCGACTTCGTTATTTGCTGGGTTCGTATAAATTTGCGCGTCGGTTGTACTAGCACCAGGCATTTCCCCAACAGTCATCACATCGTATTTAGAAGTAACTTCTTGGTTCATTTCTTGCAAGAACTCATGGATACGCGGTCCATTGCAGAAATCATTGCCAGCATCACCGTAAATTTGACCATCTGGCACTGGGCCATCTGGGAAATCGGTGTTTTTGGAAATAAAATTAATTACGTCCATGCGGAAACCATCAATGCCTTTATCTAGCCAGAATTTCATCATATTATATACATCTTGGCGTAATTTAGGGTTTTCCCAGTTTAAATCAGGTTGTTTTTTGGAGAACAGGTGTAAATAGTACTCGCCTGTTTTTTCGTCTAATTCCCATGCTGGACCGCTGAAAATCGAACCCCAGTTGTTGATTTCGTTTTCTTCGCGCCAGAAATAGTAATCGCGATATGGGTTATCTTTGGATTTCCGAGATTCTTCAAACCACTTGTGTTCATCAGAAGTATGGTTTACAACTAAGTCCATTACGAGTTTCATATCGCGGTCGTGTAAACCTTGAAGTAATTGATCAAAAGTCGCCATGTCGCCATATTCTTCGTAAATTTTTTGATAATCACGAATATCATAACCATTGTCGTCTTGTGGCGAATCGTATACAGGGGACAACCAGATAACGTCCACGCCAAGCTCTTTTAAATAATCTAATTTCTCGATAATTCCTTGAATATCACCGACTCCATCGCCATTCGAATCATTAAAACTTTTTGGATAGATTTGGTACACTACGCTTTTTTTCCACCAGTCTTTTTCTTTCATTGATTAAATTCCCGCCCTTGTAATTTTGTCTATTTTTTCTCCAAAAACTTGTATTGTAGTTACTTTTTGTTGTAGTTTTTCCTCGCCTTGATGGTTGGCATTTATTTGTACTTCACCATTTTTGAAAGTAGCTGTGAGTGTTGTTTTGGATACTGCGCCGCTTTCATATTGGTAACTTTTCCCATCATCATTATACACGTAACCGCTTGCCGCGTCGCCATCTAAGTAAACCTCTAATGCCAATTCTTGCGTCTCTTTTGTATTTTGAACGCTGCTACCAACTGGCAGAATTGTTCCTGCTTTAATATAAATTGGCATGGTATCAATCGGCGCGTCTGCGATAATATAGTCGCCGCCCACTAACTGTTCTTTCGTCCAATAATTAAACCAAAGCCCTTTTGGCAATCGAACTAAGCGCTTCACTTGGCCTTCGCGAACGATTGGCGCAACGAGGATATTTTCACCTAGCATAAATTGATCATTCACTTGAATTAAATCGCGTTCATCTTTAAACTCCATGTAAAGCGGCCGAACGAGCGGCAAACCACTCTCTGCCGTTTTTTGGAATTCTGTATAAATATACGGCAAAAAGGCATAGCGCAATTCAATATATTGCTTCACAATTCTCTCTGCATCCGCACCAAACGCCCAGGGCTCTTGGTAAATACTATCTTGTACACAGTGATTTCTGAAATATGGTAAAAAGGCCCCAGCTTGCGTCCAACGAATCAACATTTCTTTCGTACAATCCGAAGAAAATCCACCAACATCGGCACCGGTAAACGCAACGCCCGATAATCCTAAATTCATAATCATCGGTAGCGACATTTCTAAATGCTCCCAGTGACTGCGATTATCTCCCGTCCAAACCGCCGAATAACGCTGAACACCCGCATAACCAGCACGAGTGAGCGAAAATGGACGTTCATTTGGCACAAGCCGTTTTAACCCTTCAAAAGTCGCTTTACTCATATACAATCCGTATAAATTATGTGCTTCTTTATGGGTTACATTTTTTCCGTCCAGATTATGCACAACATCTAAATCCATCGTTTTACTTTCATTAAATACAGATGGCTCATTCATATCATTCCAAATCCCGCGTATACCTATATCTGTGTAAAACTTGTGCAAATCGCCCCACCATCGCTGAACAGTCGTACTTAGAAAATCAGGGAAAGCACTGACGCCCGGCCAAACATCCCCATAATAAATCGAACCTTCTAATTTACTGCAGAAATAATTATGTTTGATCCCCTCTTGATAAACAGAATAATCAACATCTTTTTTAATTCCCGGATCGACAATCGGTACAACGTCAATATTTTGTTCACGAAGACGCGCAATCAACTCTGGTCCATTTGGAAAAGTATCCGGGTTAAAAGTGAATACGCGGAAATCATCCATGTAATGTATATCCATGAATACACAGTCGAGTGGAATCTCTTTTTCTTTAAAAGTATTCGCAATCCGTTCCACTTCTTCTTCCGAGGTGTAGCTGTACCTTGATTGATGATAACCTAATGACCATTTTGGCGGAAGTGGTGTTTTACCAGTTAAATCAGTGTAGTTTGCGACAACTTCTTTCGTGTCTTCACCAAAAATAACATATAAATTCGCTTGTCCGCCTTCTGCTAAAATCGTATACATTTCTTCAAAACTTTGGAAATCAAATTCTGTACGATGCGAATTATCATAAAATAAGCCATAGGTTGTTTCCGCAGTATCCGCAATCATGAAAGGAATGGACTGGTATAACTCCACTGTATCTTTATTATGCGGACTGTATACATCCGTGTTCCACATACTAATAATCGAGCCAGCTTTATTCAAGGCACCCGTTTTTTCACCTAGGCCAAAAATCGCTGTTCCAGGATCGCTTTGAATAGAAATTTGGTGTTCTTTATCGCGATTAATTGCCAATCCTTCTGTTTGGAAAATACGCTTCCCAGCTTGTTTCATACTAATTCGGAAAGGATTTTTACAAACAATAATCTCTTTATCCGCAAAATGAAGCTCATAGCCGTCCGTTGTTTCTGTAAATTTAGCCGCTTGTTTTTCCGTATCGTGAATCGCCGCAATCGAAGGTGTTAAATCTACTTCTCCAAATGGGTTCACCGTCACGCGAGCAATTTTTTCATTAACAAAATAGCAACTGAACTGACCGATATCAAGTGTGCCAGTCAGGCAATTATTCGCCCAACTAGCCGTTTTCACTTGATTTACTTTTCTCGGGAAAGCCGTTTTTTGTTTTACATTAGATGGTAAAATCGCAAAACTTGTGGAAGCATCCATCGTTATCTTCCTTTCTTAATTTGCACTTTTTTGGTCGTGCCGATTACTTCAACTTCATATGCCGGCGTGTTTGTTTGAATAGAAACAACTACTTCGTCCGCATTTTCCGTTACTTTTACTAGCCATTTTTCGGATAAGTGGTCCGTCATTTCTTCGGTAAAATCACCGTCTACATAAATTTTAAGTAGTGGTGTATCGTATTCTTCCACTGTGTTGCCAACCCATGAGCCGAGTTTTAACGTAGCGTCTACATTACATAGCACTGCTTTTCCACCACGAATGAAAACTGGAATTTCTTCTTTATCCGCTTTGCATTTTCGTAAAGTTGGTCCGCTCACTTTTGTTCCGTTCCAGAAATCATACCAAGTCCCTTCTGGCAGATAAACTTCTCTGGAGCGCACGCCGTCTTCAATTACTGGTGCAATCAGCATCGCTTCCCCGAATAAGTATTGGTCATACATATCAGAAACACGCGGATCTTCTTTATAATCCAGTAGAAGCGCACGCATCATCGGCAAACCAGTTTCAACACATTTTAATGATTCATTATAAATATAAGGTAAAATATTCATTCTAACATTCGCGAAATGGCGGTAAATTGGGATAACTGAATCGTCACCAGTTCGTGAAGCAATATTCCACGGTGTCCGGTCTTGATTAAATTCCGCTTTACTTTCAGCATGATACTGCATAATTGGGCAGAAAGTAGCCATTTCAGCAGAACGAATGAATAGCTCGGCAGTTGGGATGTCACCGTTAAAGCCTGCAAAATCAAAGCTCCAAAACGGAATTCCAGAAAATCCAGCTGAAAGTCCAGCAATGAGCGATCTTCTAAACGCATCAAAAGTGGAACGTTCGTCTCCAGCCCAGTGCGCCGGGAAGTTTTGAGCGCCAGTATAGCCAGCGCGACTAAATGTCATGCCATCATTTTGTTGCGCAAATTGATAATAAGCTTCCACATAGTCATTTGGATAAAGATTACGCATTTCATCGCCACGTCTACCATCAGCAAACTGCAATCCTTCTCCAAAAACGAATTCGCCGCCGTCTGTTTTAAAGCCATCAACACCAATATCAATCAAATATTGTCGTTTATCAAACCACCATTTTTTTCCTTCTTCGTTGGAGAAATCCATAATCAAGCTTTCTGTGAACCAGTTTTCCGGAATACGGTACGGCGAGCCATCTGGATTTTTAACGACGTAGCCTTTTTCAATCATATAGGCTTCTTCGCGGTCTTTTAGTGGGTGTTGTTGACGGTTTAAGTATTTTTGAATCGGAATTTGCCAAAGAATTAACTTCATTTTGTTGTCATGGATATAGTCAACCATCCCTTTTGGATCTGGCCATCTGCCCCATGAAGGGAACCTAATTTCATCATAAGAATATGCTTCGGATGGTGCTTTTTCGTCATATTCGGCGTCATTGAACATATAATAGGTCGCTTCATCACTCCATTGTTCGAGCACGACAACCGTTGATGGAATTTGCAACTCTTGCGTTGTTTCTACTTCATTTCGAACGACAGATTCGCGGTCCCAGTTATTACTAGACATCCACGGTCCAAGCGCCCAAACTGGTACCATCGCTGGCTTCCCTGTTTTTTTCATATAATTAGCTACTGCACTACGAATATCTCCCATTAAAAGACAAATATCTGTATCACAGCCATTTATTTCTACTGTAATTGTATGCTTGTCCGCTAGTTGGTTACCTAAATCAAAACTTGTGTAACGAGCGGTATCAACGAACACACTATAATCACGATTCGTATGATAAAACGGCATCGGGATGTAGGTTCTTGTTCCTTGATCGCGGTACTGATTATAAACAAAGCAATCAAGCACATTCCCGCGCTGACCTAATGCATTGTAGCGTTCACCGAAGCCGTAATACTCTTCTTCTTTTGGCGCATCTAAATGCAGTTTAACTTTGTTGATTGTGCCAGTTTTATCGGTATACCATTGTAACGCTGGGTAAATTTTATGAGATTCTAGAATTAATTTGCCTTTAAAGTGTACTTCGAGCCGCACTGGATTGTTTGAAACGATAATCTCTAAATCATCTTTTTTTAATTGGCCGGATGATTTTGTTTTAACATTGCTCGCTTCAAACGAAGGTTTTAACCCGATTACAAGTTCATCTGATTTCACGGTGAACTCGACCGGGATGATACTTGATGGATTTTCTTTAAATAAAACCATTAAGCCTTGCTCTGTTTCACAAATTGCCGCTTCCTCTGACCAGTGTTTCCAAATTGGTTCGACTTTATAATCATCTGATGTCAAAGTGGTTTGGTCTTTCATTGTCGCCTGGAAATAATACGTATACTCGCCAACTTCTTCTAACGGTGGAACGAGCGCTTCCCAGATTTGGACATCATTTTTCTCTTTTTTCTCACATAAAATGGTCCAGTCTTTTTCTTTTAATACAAGTTCGACTTGGATTGGTTCGACTTCAGAAATAACTTCACACGCAGCCGAAAAATGCATTTCTGTTTCGGGATAATGTGGCGTGCGTTCAGTTAACTGTTGCTCATAGCGATTTTCATGCCCAAAAGGATCGTGTGAAATATGCGCTGTTACTTCACTTTCCATCGCCCGGAATGCTTGGTTAATTTCAATAAAAATCGCGCCAAGTTCGTCATTATCTTCCATCTTCATTGCCATATTCAAATAGTGTAAAGCTTTATCTTGGTCACTTTTTTCTAAGAAATATAGCGCCATTAGAGCCGTTGCAAAGGAATTAACTCTTGGTGCTCCTGAATAAGGCAATACCCCATCATCTTGCACTAATTGTTGTTCCATTTTGCCAACAGCCGCCACCATTACAAGATCTTCAGGCGAAAATAGACCAAACGGAAGCACGGATAAAAGCTGGTCGGTTGACACTTTCCGCGTGTTAAAACCAGTAAGAATGCTATCGCCTTTTAATAAATTATCAAAACAATAGTCGCGGATAATTGTAATCGTTTGTTGTAACTCCGGTTTTGGAAAAGTGTTTTTCACATCTAATAATGCAGAGTATACACTTGAAATAGTTGCTAAATAAATATCATTTTCAGCTGAACCCCAAATAGACTTTTCAGGACGATTCCAATTTTCAACTAAAAATGCAATTACTGGCTCTACTTCTTCTCTGTCATAATGGTTGATTTTACTGCTAAGCCATAGCCAAGAAGCGGTTTCAAGGACTGAATCAGTTGTAAAGTTAGGTTTTGTTTCCAGCAGGATTGGTTTGATTTTTTCATTTTTTCCTTCTATTAAATGCAAGTAACCCTGCATCAATTTTGTGAATTTAGACATGTTCTATTTCCTTTCTTGGATATACTAAAGTGGCAGTCTAATTTGTAAAAATACTTACAAACGTCCCTGCCACTCGTTTTACTTATTTAAATCCCATTGTTTTGTTGATGTTGTCTTCGCTATTTTTCAGTGCTTTTTCTGGAGTAGAATCACCATTTAATACTTTTTCGAATTCAGAGTTTGTATAGTCACTGATTTTGTTCCAATCTTTCACAACTGGAGGTAATACCATATATTGTAGAGATTCGAATACTGCTTCTCTGTTATCTGGAGGAGTTGCATCTAAATATGGTTGTAAAATTTCTTTGTTTTCAGTCGCTGGAAGTTCCCAGTTATTATCAATTCTGATTTTCGCTGCTTCTTCGTTCGCGCTCATGAAGGAAGCGAATTTGAAGGCTGCTTCTTTTTTATCGGAGTCTTTAGAAACACCAATGCCGTTTGCGAAGAAGTGAGTTGCTTTTTGCGTGTTTCCTGCTTCTACTTGTACATCCCATTTGAACGGAGCGTCTTGGAACATATCGAACAACCAAATACCTGTGTGAAGCATTGCGATTTGACCATTCATGAATAAATCTTCTGGTAATTGGCCAGATAAATCAGCTGGTGAAGGCGCCACTTTTGAATCTGTCACTTCATTTGTTAAGTGAGTTAATGCTGCCACATTTTCAGGACTGTTGATAGTTGTTTTCGTTAAGTCTTCGTTGAAAATCGAACCACCATTTTGCGCTGCTACTTTGTAGAATTCGTTCATTGTTACTGGTTGGGAAGTTCCCCAAACTTTATTTTTAGCGTCTGTTAATTTTTTCGCTGCTGCTTCTTCGTCTTTCCAAGTCCAGTCAGCTGTCGGGTATTCAACGCCGGCTTTATCAAAAAGGTCTTTATTGTAAATTGTTACAACGTTGGAGAAACTTTCTACCATGCCGTATTGTTTACCGTCATATTTGAAAGCATCGTAGGCTTGTTTGTTAAGCGTAGATGGATCAAAATCTTTATCTTTTTCGATATAGCTTGTTAAATCTGCAAGTACACCTTTTTCAGCATATTGCATGAATGTTTCGTAGTTAAGTTCAAAGGCATCTGGAGCATCTCCACCTGCGATTTGCGTTTGCAGCTTCGTGAAGTAATCATTAAATGCGATTGTTTGAACGTTCACTTTAATATCCGGGTTTTGCTTTTCAAATTCTTTTACCATTTCATCAAGTGCTTTTCCATCAGCTGGTGCAGAGAATTGATAATACGTTATTTCTGTTTTATCGCCACTACTACTGCCACCGCCACAAGCCGAAAGACCAAATACAGACAGTACAACTACCATTAACAATAATAAACCTTTTTTCATTTGTAACACTCCTTTTTTGTTGGTTTTTTATTCTTTCATTCCGCTCATTGCCATTCCTTGGATGAAATATTTTTGAGCAAAAAGGTACACTGCTAAAATCGGGATAACACTAATAAGTACTCCCGCCATCATTAAGCCGTAATTCGTCCCATATCTACCTTGTAAAAGAGATAGACCTAGAGGTAACGTTGCCATTTCTTGTGAACTTGTCACGATTAATGGCCATAAATAACTGTTCCAAGATTGCATAAAAGTTAAAATTCCGAGTGTGGCAAAAGTAGGTTTTGCAAGTGGTAAGATAACTTTTCGGAAAATAGTAAAATGATTGGCACCGTCCATAAATGCAGCTTCTTCCAGTTCTTTCGGAATTCCCATGAATGCTTGACGTAATAAGAATGTCCCGAAAACGCTGAATAGTGCGGGTACAATCAAACCAGCATACGAATCCAACCAGCCAAATTGTTTCATCAAGATAAACTGCGGAATCATTGTAACTTGAGCTGGCACCATCATCGTCGCCAAGTAAAGTAAAAATAATTTATCGCGACCCCAGAAAGGGATTCTTGCAAAGGCATACGCTGCCATTGAACAAAACAGCATTTGACCAAGTGTCGTTACAACTGCAACGACCACGGAGTTGACTAAAAATCGCAACATTGGGAACATTTCAAATACTTGAGTGAAGTTCGCAGTTGTCGGTTCTTTAGGAATAAATTGTGGCGGTAATACCATGTTCGCTGCGCCTGTTTTGAATGCAGTTGATACCATCCAAACAAACGGCATAAGCATGATAATTCCACCAAGACAGATGATTGTATAGGTAAGAATATTTTTAAATAGTTGCCATTTTGGTGAACCACTTTTTTCTGTTTTCATTAGTAATTGGACCACCTTTTTTGAAGTTTATTTTGAATAATTGTAATGATGAAAATAACAATAAACAATATCCAACTCATCGCGGAAGCATAGCCCATTTCGAAGTATCTAAATGCATGGTTGTAAATGTTTTGGACTAGGGTCATCGTCGCTCCACTTGGACCACCTTCTGTCATAATCATCACTTGGTCGAACACCTGGAATGAGTTGATAAGCGAAATTATCGTCACAAAGAATGTAGTCGGAGTAAGAAGCGGGATAGTAATAGAGAATAATTGGCGAAGTTTTGATGCTCCGTCCATATTGGCAGCTTCGTAATACGATGGTGAAATATTTTGCAAACCACCGAGGAATAGTACCATAACGAAACCAATATCTTTCCACGCACTAGTAATAATAACTGCAATCATCGCCGTTTGTGGATCTGTTAACCAGTTCGGTCCTGCAATACCAATTAAAGATAAGAAGTAATTGATCAGACCGTACGAAGGATTGAATAGCCATTTCCAAACGAGTGAAACTGCTACCCATGAAGTGATCACGGGTAAGAAGTACACTGCTCGGAAAAATGGTCTTAATTTAATTTTTTGGTTCAGCATCAAGGCACACGCAAGGCCAAGAATCATAACACTTGGCAAATAACCGATGATGAACGTGATTGTATTTCTAAACGATTTCCAAAATTCTGGGTCATTAAATAGTCTTTTGTAATTTTCAAATCCAGTAAAGTGAATTGTACTCACTAGGTCCCAATCGGTAAAACTGATACCGAGCGAGCCGAGGATTGGGATTGCAATAAAAATGAGAAAACCTAGTAAATTGGGTAGCAAGAATATGCATAGCCAAAAGAGTGTTTTCTTTCTAGTCATACCAACCATGTAAAAATAACCTCCTGAAATAATTTATATGCTTTTTAACGTAGTAACGTTTGTTCTTCTTCATAGATTGGCACTTGGAATAATTGGTGAATGACTAGTAAAGCCGCACCTTGTAACCATGCAGGATCCTCTAGAGAAGTTGTTGTAATTTCCGTTTCGAAGCCAGCCCCTGAAAAAAGTTTTGTGATGCAATTTCATCAATTTTAGTTAAGAATAAATCTCTATGATGCAAACCTTCACCAACAATAATTACTTTTTCTGGGTTGAAAGTATTGATGATATTTCGAATCCCGTATCCTAAATATTCACCCATTTTACCCATAAGTTCCGTCGCCATTTCGTCTCCAGCACGGGCACTTTTCGCCACTTTGTCAAAATGAAAATCATTTAATTCTGATGTGGGATAAGCTTCTTTTAATTCTTCGCCACGATTTCGGAAATAAAATTCGGATGCGTACATTTCTAAGCATCCTTTTTGACCACAGTGACATTTGTATCCGCCTGGCTGAATCGTTGTATGTCCAAATTCACCGGCTCCACCCTGTGCACCGTAATAAATTTGGCGATTAATAACAACGGATAAACCAAGTCCAGCCCCAACGGAAACTGTTGCAAAATTATTTGATTGTTTCCCTTCACCTAACCATAGTTCCGCGAGTGTATAGCAGTTTATATTTTTATCTACGTACACTGGAATATCCGGGAAGTGAGTATGTAGCATTGCTTCTAAAGCGACATTTTCCCACCCTAACATCGTTGAGCGGATAACTGTGCCTTTTTTGCGATTAACTAGACCAGAAATCGCAATTCCAACACCTAGCAAATGGTTCATATCTCTGTTTTCACACATCTTTTTCACATTTTTAGCAATTAAATCAATTGCTTCTTCTGGTTTTTTCTCCGAGGAAAATGGTATAGAAGTATTTTCAATGATGTCTGCATTTAAATCAGTCAACGCAAAAAGGAGTTGTTCCTCTTCTACTTTGACGCTAACAACAAATCCATAATCTTTATTAAATCTTACTAACTTGGCACGTCTGCCTCCAGTAGATGATGTTTCGGCACCTTCCAAAATAATGCCTTCTTGCTGTAAATCATCTAAAATATACGTTAATGTAGACATCCCAAAATCGCATTTTTTTGCTATCTCAGTCCGTGTGATTTCTCCTTTTTCGCGGATTAAATTCAGCACGGTGTAGCGGTTTATGTCTTTAATTAAATCTTTATTCCCTTTTCTTAAGATATCCATTTTCAGGCTCCTTTACTTCTGGATGACCACTTACTTCGTTCATTGAATTAAGTAAGTATAGTTACATTATATTGTAATCGTTTGCAATATGCAATCTTTTTTTAAAGTTTTTTTCAAACGAGAAAAATGAGCCCTAACTCAAGTGAATTAGGACTCATTGTTATTATTTTACTTTTGCACCGTTTGGAAGTGCGCTACTTGCTTCAATTACACTTAGTTTGCCATCTTTTTCGCCTGAAAGAATCATGCCTTCACTCATTAATCCGCGAAGTTTTACAGGTTTTAAGTTAGAAACGACGATTACTTTTTTGCCAATTAACTCTTCTGGTTGATAGAATTCTGCAATGCCCGAAAGCACTTGGCGCAGTTTTCCTTCCCCTAAGTCTAATTGGAAGCAAAGAAGTTTATCTGCTTTTTTCACTTTATCTACTTGTTTTACTTCTGCAACGCGAAGATCGATTTTGTCGAAATCTTCAATGCCGATTTGCGGAGTTTCAAGCGCTTCTACTTCCGCCACTTCTTCGGCAGGAGCTGGCGCAGAGCCTTTCATTTCATCTTGAATATAAGTAACTTCCACTTCCGCATCAAGTCTTGGGAAAATTGGCGTACCTTTTTTCACCACCGTTGTGCCTGCTGGAATTTCACCGTATCCGTAAATGCTATCCCATTTTTTCAAGTTTTCTTCTTGTAAACCTAGTTGTAAGAAGATTTCTCCTGGAGTTCTTGTCAAGAATGGTTGCAAAAGTACCGCGATAATACGTAAATTCTCTGCTAAATGAGTCATTACGCTCGCAAGTTCTGCACGTTTTTCTTCCTCTTTGGCAAGTGCCCACGGAGCAGTTTCGTCGATATATTTATTTGTGCGAGAAACAAGTGACCAAAGTTGGTTTAGGGCTACAGAAAATTGCATGTGCTCCATGCTAGCTTCGTATTCCTTCACTACATTGTTTTTGAAATCTACTAATGTTTGGTCAAATTCAGTGACATTGCCTTGATAAGCTGGGATTTCGCCATCAAAGTATTTATTAATCATTGCTACTGTACGATTAAGTAAGTTTCCTAAATCGTTGGCAAGGTCATAGTTTACACGGTCAACAAAATCTTCTGGTGTAAATAAACCATCTGAGCCAAATGGAACTTCACGTAGTAAGTAATAACGAAGCGCGTCTAGGCCGTAACGGTCAATCAGCATGTAAGGATCTACTACGTTACCTTTGGATTTCGACATTTTACCGTCTTTCATTAGAATCCAGCCGTGGCCAAACACCATTTTTGGAAGTGGTAAGTCTAGCGCCATCAACATAATTGGCCAATAAATTGTATGGAAACGAACAATTTCTTTCCCAACAATTTGCACATCAGCAGGCCAGTATTTTTGGAATTTCGTGTCATTGTCCGTATTATATCCAAGCGCAGTAATATAGTTAGAAAGCGCATCAATCCATACATAAACGACATGTTTTGGATTGCCAGGAACTTTAATACCCCAATCAAAAGTTGTTCTAGATACAGCTAAATCTTCCAAACCAGGTTTGATGAAATTATTAATCATTTCATTTTTTCTAGATTCAGGAAGGATAAATTCTGGATGGGAATTATAATATTCTACTAAACGGTCCGCATATTTACTCATACGGAAGAAGTAGGATTCTTCTTTAACAAGTTCGACTTCATTGCCACTTGGGGCTTTTCCGCCGATTACTTTACCATTTTCATCTTTATATACTTCTTCTAACTGTGTTTCTGTAAAGTATTCTTCATCAGAAACAGAGTACCAACCTTCGTATTCACCTAAGTAAATGTCGCCTTGCTCTAAAAGTTGTTCAAAGATTTTTTCAACTGATGTTTTATGACGGTCTTGTGTTGTACGAATAAAATCCGTATTAGAAATTTCTAGTTTTTTCCAAAGTTCTTGGAAACCTTCTGCGATTTCATCCACGTATTCTTGTTCAGAAATTCCGCGTTCTTTCGCTTTTGCTTGGATTTTTTGACCGTGCTCATCTGTTCCAGTTAAGTAAAACACATCATATCCTTTTAAGCGTTTATAACGAGCCATCGCGTCCCCCGCAACAGTCGTATAAGCATGGCCGATATGCGCTTTTCCGCTTGGATAATAGATTGGTGTGGTAATATAAAACGTATTTTTCTCTTCAGGCAACACAATTCCCTCCTTAAAAATAAAACAATTAGTATCATTATATCATTTTTCGCGCTAAACGAAATAATTAATTAAGCGCCTTTTGCAACGCCGATTAAAATCCCACCGAGAACGACTAAAACTACGCCCACAATAACAAAAAACATTTCTTTTTGTGTTTTCTTTTCTTTTAAAAGTACGATTCCGCCAATAGTTGAGATAACAACTCCGAGTTGCGAAAGTGAAAAACCAGTCGCAACGCCAACAAGTTGGTTAGCGTGAACCATCGCAACGTTCCCAGCCGCCCAGATTATCCCTGGAATAGTAAGTAAGAGTGTTCGTTTATTGAAACGTTTTTCCGTACCACCGCTATGCGTCATAATTAGCGCACTTAAAACCATCCCAATCGCTTGCGGCAAGATCGCGTTAATTCCATCGATTTTGAAACCTTGAATTAGAACGACTAAGCCAACATAACCACAAGCAGATATAAATAATGTGATTAAACCTTGTTTTAATGCGTTAGTTCCATCTTCTTCTTTTTCAGCATAGGATGTTAAGAAAATCCCGCCGACAATTAGTGCAAGTGCAATAAAACCTAAAATAATCCGAAGTGTCGTATCCCATTCATGAAATAAGATTACCCCACAAAGTGTTGTTCCGACTAATTGCATCCCTGTAGAAATCGGCATTGCTTTTGAAACACCGATAATTTTGAATGCTTGCAGTTGGAACATCTGACCCACAGTCCATAAACACCCTGTTATAAAACTAATTCCTACTGTTTTAAGCGTATAAACTGGGTCAGTAAAGAAGAAAACGATTACCGCAAAAGTGAGTGCCCCTAGTGTCATCCCCATTGTTTGTTGTCTTGTTGAACCGCCAAATTTTGTAATAATTAGCGGAACTGTTCCCCAAAGTAATGCAGGAATCAGCGCAATCATAATGTTCAAATCGTTTTTCCTCCTTGTTTATACTTTAATTTAGTTTTCAATTACTTCATTATAGCTGAAATAGCAGGAAGATGGTAGAGGCTTTCGGTGTAAAAAGCACTTAAATACCGCTCTATATTTTTATGATTCTCATTGTTCATAGTTTAGACAAAAATTGCCAGAGTAGAGCTACTAAAATTAAACTACCGCTCAGTATTCAAGTGCTATATTTAAATTGTATTAAATTCCAATTTTAGGAAAGAGGTTATTAACCAATGTTCACGAAGAAAAAAACCATCGCCAGCCTTTTAATTTTAAGTTCCTTGGCCGGTCAAATAGCACTTACACCCATTTCCGCACTCGCTGATACGCAAGATACAAATAATATTGCTTTACTACAAAATACTAACGAGAATGTTCCATATAAATATACATCCACTCTTACATTTCCAGTTTTAACGAATCAAACCCAAGAAGATTATAAACTGGAAATCAAACTCGCATTACCAGCTGGCATGAACTATACGGATTTACAAGTTTCTGTCGGTGGAGAAGACATTACAAACCAAGTAGGGACAACTAGTTTTGATAGTTCCACTAATACAGTTACTTTTAAATTCGACAAAGTGACTAGTTGGGACAGTTTATCCAAAGCAAAAGTAAAGTTCGACTGGAAAACTTCTTATTCAGGTGAAGGCGGGGAAGCAAAAATTGATTCTTTAGTTGCGACCGCAACAGCTACAAGCGAAGACAAAGCTGGTAACAAATCTACCTCTACTGGCTCTTTAAAACCCAAAGATATTAGCGCACCAGTTGTCAAAGCAGATAAAACAGAGGTTACGTATAATCTCGGAAGCAACGTTACAGAAGAGCAATTTTTAACAGACATTAATGCTAGCGTTACTGATAATTACGACTCCACTATTAGTCTTACAAGCAATTTTACTTCCATAGTTAATCTAGCAGTGAGTGGTGATTACTCGGTCAATGTTCAAGCAACCGATAAAGCTGGCAACGTCTCAAATACTGTAAATGTCACCGTTCATGTAGCAACTCCCGCACCTGTAGCCGGGGCGAACATAACGGTCAACTATCTTGATAGCGATGGAAATAAACTCGCAGAATCAGACACATTGACGGGAACTATCGATAGTAATTACCAGTCTACAAGTAAAAAAATTAGCGGGTACACTCTAGAAACCACACCAAAAAATGCAACTGGTACTTTCACTGATACCCCGCAAACCGTTGATTATATTTATAAAAAAGATACCGTTGCCCCAACGCCTGTTGTTGATCCGGTCAATCCGGTTGACCCGGTAAATCCGGTTAATCCAGTTGACCCTGTAGTAAATAAACCAGTCATTGTGACACCAAATGCGGATCAAGTTACTACTAGTAATTCAGTAGAGAAAACAACTTATAATTCTTTACCGAAAACGGGTGATACAGATCAAAGTACTTCAGCAACTATTTTCGGAGCATTGCTTCTTTTAATCAGCGCCCCATTACTTTTATTTAAAAAGAAATAAATAAAATCACCTCGTAAAATTTTTACGAGGTGATTTTAAAATAGTCCTATTACAATACAAAAAGTGGAAGTGTTTTTATTTTTATACACAAAAAAGCTAAGTACGTTACCACCCGAATTTGGTAGTTTCATACTTAGCTTATTAGATTTATTTTATAACTTCAAGCGGTGGTAAGAATACTTTCCCTTCCAATACTTCTTTTTTCGGAACGTATAGACGGAAGTTTAGTGAGAACTCTTTTCCAGCCTTGCTTGGTAGCCAGTTTCCCGGATCTACATCAGCAGGTTTTTCTGCCGCAATATAGAGCGTCAAACTGCCATCTTCACTTAGTTTTGGACCTGTGTAATTATTGATGCAGAATTTGTTTAATTTATTTGGAATAACGTGGTAATCTGGAACACTGTATAAGGTAACGGACCAAAAGGCATCTGCCAGTTCTGATGGAAGTTCATCTGCAGGAAAATGGATTTTATAAACTTTATCGCCAGTTAATAACTCATTATCCGTACCTTTTTGACCGATGAAGTATAGTGCTTCTTGAATAGAATTCGCCCAAATACCGCCGTAATTAATGATTGCTCGTGCTAAAATATCATTTTCGAACGCGCCAGCTACGTAAGTAACAGACCATCCGCCTTTTTGTGTACCAAATCCTTTTGCACCATTTGTAAAATATGGAATGGCTTCTTTCACAATTAAATCTCTTACTTCGGCTTTTTGCTCATCGCCAAGCTCAATGTACGCCGCAACTTTTCTTGCTTTATCTTGGAATTCAGCTGCTTTTGGCATTTTATCTGGATAAGTAGCTAGCAGTTCTTCTAAATTGGAATAAATTTCTTCTAATAAGAAATCTGCGTTGGTAAAATGTGGTATTTCTAGTGGTTCTTTGATTTTTATATTGTCTGGTGCATCGAATTTGAATGCTTTTTGAAGTTTTACTGCGCCTTCTGGGTCGTCTTTTTGTTCTACACGAAGTAGCACTTTCACTTTTTCTGATGGTAATTCGATTTTTACAGCGTCACTTGGGACGGAAGGATTTGTTCCTTTTTTTACGAAAGCAAATTTTCCATGTGGATGCTCTGGGAAATTACGTTCGTTGATATTAGTTACTACCTCACCCCAACCATCTAAAAGTTGAACCGTGTAATAACGATTTTTTATTTCTGGCACTTCTAAAATAACGGCATTTTCGTCATCTACAGCTATCCAAGCTTCTGAATATACAACATCAAAGTTCGGATTTACAAAATTGGCATCTGCTGGTGAAATCGAATTGTGTTTAAGTGTGTTATATGGAATTTTATCTTCTTTTGTATCAAAATTTTCTTGGCGTAAAACGAGATATCGCGACAATAAATAAACATAGGATTCTTTTACAAGTTCACCATTTACTTCTAATTTCGCATTCATTATCAACATTACCACCTTTAATTTAGATTAGTTTAAGTATAGCATTATATCAAACCGGAAGCTGTTCTTAGCTTTTTGCAATTCCAATCATCGTTCCACCGATAATTACTAAGACTACTCCGATAATGACCAAAATAAGTTCTTTCTTGGTTTTTTTCTCTCCTAAGAACAGTATTCCTCCAATTGTCGAAATGACTACGCCCATTTGTGAGAGGGAAAAACCTGTAGCGATACCAACCAATTTGTTTGAGAAAAGTAGAGCTAAGTTACCAGTAGCCCACATCACCCCCGGAATCATATTTAACCATGTTTGCTTTGTAAAACGTTTTTCTTCGGACTTAATAGAGAATAATAATCCTGCGACTACCATCCCAATTGCTTGAGGTAAAATCGCGTCCCACCCACTAATATCAAACCAACGAGTGATGACGACATAACCAACATAACCTACGGATGAAATAAGTAAAGTGATGATTCCTTTTTTCATATTTTGACCGGAACTTTCGTCTTTATGTTGTTGATAACTTGTTAAAAATATCCCGATAATAATTAATGCTAATGCGGAAAATCCTAATACTAATTTGGAAGTTGTACCCCACTCATGAAAGGCGAATACACCAAAAAGTGATGTACCTACTAACTGCATTCCGGTTGAAAGCGGCATTGTTTTTGATACGCCTACTTGTGTAAATGCCCGGAACTGATTCATTTGGCCTAAGCTCCAAAATGCCCCAGAGACAAAACTAGCAATAATTATGGTTGCCGTATATTCTGGATTTGTAAAAATAAAAACTCCGATTGCGAAAGCTAGTGCCCCGAATGTTGTACCAATGATTTGCTGCCTCGGTTTACCACCAATTTTTGAGACAACTAATGGCATAATCCCCCACATCACTGCCGGAATTAATGCTATAACTATGTTCATTTTTATTCCCCCTAATTCTTCTGCTTATGGTCTATACCCTTTTCCTCATGAAATCATTCCTATTCCCGTAATTATCTGTTAAAATGAATTAAAATTATCAAGAAGGTGAGAAAATGAAATCAACTGGAATGGTAAGAAAAATCGACGAACTCGGTCGTGTGGTTATCCCAATTGAAATAAGAAGAACGATGAACCTAAATGTAAAAGACCCTTTAGAAATTTTTACAGATGAAGATGCGATTATATTGAAAAAGTATTCAGCGGGTTTGGTTTGCGATGTTACCGGAGAGTTTTCTGTTGAAAACAAAAAATTCGTAGACGGTAAACTGACGCTCAGTAAAGAAGGCGCTGCGGAATTAATGGAAGAAATTAAACGCCGCTTTGGTGATACATTATAAAAAAATCATGCGCGAATTCCCTTTTAAGAATTCGCGCATGATTTTTATTTTATTTCATGATAAGCCGAGTAAACTTCTCGTTTTGGTAAATTTCTCGCTTTCATAACCGTTTTTATCGCATCTTTAGAACTAATATTTTCCTGTTCCATTACCGTGCTTACATGCGTTTTAATATCGAGTTCTTGCCACCAAAGTTGCTCTTCTGCAAGTGGCGGGTTGGCATTTCCTTCGATAATCAAGCAAAATTCTCCGCGAACTTCTTCGTCCATTGCCCAGTTTAACGCATCTTCAACCGTTCCACGTAAAAATTCTTCAAATCTTTTTGTGAGCTCTCGGCACAAGACCATTTTCCGATCATTTCCAGTGATTTTGGCAAGTGCTTTTAAGGTTTCTTTTAAACGGTGTGGTGATTCATATAAAATCCACGTTTCTTCGCGCACTGCTAATTTTTCAATCGCTTGGGTGCGTTCTTTGTTTTGGCGTGGAAGAAATCCGTAAAAGTAAAACGGCTGCGGGGCAAGACCTGAGGCAATCAGGGCAGTCAAAGCAGCATTGGCTCCTGGTAGTGGAATGACAGGAATATTAGCATCTAGCGCACTTTGAACAAGTTCGTATCCCGGATCAGAAATAGATGGCATCCCCGCATCACTAACTAGCGCCACCACTTCTCCGTCTAGCATTCGCTGAATAATATTATCTTCTTTATTTTCCTTCGTAAACTGATGGTAGCTCGTCATTCGGGTTGTAATTTCAAAATGATTTAAAAGTTTCACGGTGTTCCGCGTATCTTCCGCTGCAATAATATCCGCTTCTTTAAGCATGCGAATTGCGCGAAAAGTCATATCTTCTAAATTACCAATGGGCGTCGGCACTAAATATAATGCTCCTTGAATGGCTCCGCTAAAACTTTTTTGGCTTTTTATCATTTTGCTTCCTCCTCCCGCTGTAATAAATAGGCATCTTTATTTTTACGTGATAATTTTTTGAAGGCTGCTTCAGCTTTCGTGGCTTCACTTCTTGTCTCGAATTTTTCAAAATGGATGACTTTTACCGGGCGACGTGTTTTTGTATATTTACATCTAATTCCCGCATTATGTTCCGCTTCTCGGCGAATAACATCTGTTGTATAGCCACCATAATAGGAATTGTCACTACATTTTAGCACATAAAAGAAATGTTCACTTGCTTTCGCCATATAAAATCTCCTTAATTACTGGTGTATATTCCCCCAGCTCATCATATACGATAACAGGTGGAACATATTTCACGCCAGGTTTCCCGTCTTTGATTCCTTCTACAAGTACCGTATTCGCTTCTCTATCTGAGCGCGGGTGCACGAATTGAATGCGTTTCGGTTCCAAGCGATATTTTCTCATTATATCAATGATGTCTAGTAATCGTTCCGGACGATGAACAAAATTCGCTTTTCCACCTTGTTTTAAAAGGCTTGCGGCTACACGAATAGTATCCTCTAGCGTACACATAACTTCATGGCGAGCAATCCGAAAATGTTCATTCGTGTTTTTCAAACTTGTATCCGGAGTCGCAAAATAAGGTGGATTACAGGTGACAATATCTGCGCGCTCTTTTGGGATAAGGTCTGTAATATTTTTCAAATCATATTCAATCATTTCAATTTGCTCTTCCAACTGATTATAAAGAATACTTCTTTTCGCCATATCCGCTAGGCGCTCCTGAATTTCAACGCCAACGATTTTTGCTTTGGTTCGCGTGCTAAGTAGTAAAGGAATAATCCCATTCCCGCTACACAAATCAATTATTTTCCCCTTCCGAATGGGCAAGTAGCTGAATTTCGCCAGTAAAACCGCATCTATTGAGAAAGAAAATACCGATGGGCTTTGAATAATCCGCAAATTTTCTGCTAGCAAATAATCGAGCCTTTCATCGCCTATTAGTTTGGTTTTTTCCAAAATGATTCACCTTTTCTAGCAAAAAGCCCTTCTCCTGAATCGAGAAAGGCCCGTCATGTTATTTTTTATTGAGCAAGGATAAGCAAAATAAACAATCTTCATCATTGCCACGCGGGCTGCCGAAATGTACATTGCAAACATGAAATCCTTCCTTGTAAAGTTGGACAAGATTGTCATAACCTTCCCCAAGTTCAATCATTTGCTGCATTGCTTCCTTACGATTAGGCGCCATTACACCGTGTTCCGCCTCTGTTTCGGCTTTAGGTTCTGGTGTCGCTTCATCAGTCAAAGAAAGTCTGCGTCGCAAATGTTCGTTTTCAAGGTTTAATCGGTTATTTTCTTCCAACATTTCGCCTAAGTTTGTCTTTAGATCTCCAAGTTGCTGATACAATTCGCCAATTTGCTCCTCCATATTACTGACTGAGTCAAAAATAGCTTTTTTATCCAATTTTTTCACCTCAAGACTTTGCCGGTTGTTTTAGAAATTCGTTGTATGGGCGTAATTCGTCCAATTCGTATTCTATAACCGTCTCTTCTTCGGGCAAACTCACTTGTAAGATTCTAGAAAGCAAGTTGATTCCCGAAACACGTGCTTCTGCGCCTTCTGGAGTTTTTACTTTTACACCAACATCTGGCATTTCACGTTTAGCTTGCTCATATTCATCGTTCTCATATTTCAGGCAACACATTAATCGTCCACATAAACCAGAAATTTTCGTCGGGTTAAGGGACAGGTTTTGATCTTTCGCCATTTTGATGGAAACTGGTTCGAAATCACCTAGGAAAGTGGAACAGCAGAGCATACGACCACATGGACCAATCCCACCGAGCAATTTCGCTTCATCACGAACACCAATTTGGCGAAGTTCGATGCGAGTCCGGAAAACAGATGCTAAATCTTTCACGAGCTCCCGGAAATCAACGCGACCTTCTGCAGTAAAGTAAAAAATGATTTTATTGCGGTCAAATGTATAATCTACATCAACCAAACTCATTTCAAGTTCGCGCTCGCGGATCTTTTCATCACAAAGTAAAAAGGCTTTCTGACACGAGTCGCCATTCTCGGCAACGCATTTATAATCCGCTTCTGTTGCGATACGCAGTACTTTCTTAAGTGGTAAAACGACATCTTCTTCGTCCACATAGCGCGGTTCAATGACGGTTTTACCAAATTCAATTCCTTGTGCATTTTCAACAATAACACCTTGGTTTTCTGTGATTTCCAGTTCGCCAGGTGAGAAATAATATATTTTACCAACGTCTTTAAAACGGACGCCTACAATTTTAAGCATAGCGATTACCTCCCTTGGATTTCCAGAACTAACTGCTCCATTAGAAGTTGCGTGTTCATATTGGAATCCAGTTTTGATTTCGCAGCGAGAATCTTCTCGATTTCCCCTGTGGTTTCGGACAGTGATTTACGCAGCGCATCTTGTCCGAGCATTTCTTTTTGCGCAGTACAAATAGGTTCGTAGTTCTCATCAAGCGTAAGATGAAGTCGGTCGCGGTACAGCAGTAACAACAATTCGAGTCCAAGCGCCATCTTATCTTTCTCTTTAAAAAGTGGCATCCATGATTCTTGAATGATAATTAATGGGCTGGTTCCTTGATGATGAATTCCTTCGTATAACTTGATAACAACATTTCTTGCTTCACTAAACCACTCTTCTTCCTCAAAAGCCTTCGCTTGCTCTACACTCCCAGTAATACTAGCATATATCCGCGCTTTTTGTTCGGAAATACCAGCTGCTGTTAGCGATGCGAGGAGACTATCAAAAGTCAGTGATTTAAATGTGACTGGTTGCAGTCTTGATTGAATCGTTGGCAAAATTTGCCCGGGGTTTGTTGTTAAAAATAGTAATAACAAACCACCTTCTGGTTCTTCTATAAATTTCAGCAGACTATTGGCTGATTGAACAGTCATTTTTTCTGCATCGTAAATGATAACTACTTTTTGATCTGATTCCATCCCGCGCTTACTAAGTTCTTGCTTCAGCGCGCGAACCTGATCAATCTTAATACTAGCTCCATCTGGCTCTAGCAAATGAACATCCGGATGATTATGACTCGCTATTCTCATGCAATTAGCACACTTCCCACAAGCAAGCTCTGTTTCTGTACTTTCTAAACAAAAAAGGCTCTGAGCTAACCAAAGTGCTGTGCGTTTCTTCCCTGTACCACTTGATCCTTCTAATAAATAGCCGTGAGATAATCGATTTTCGCGGACACTTTTTGAAAAAATCTTCATGACCACTGGTTGCATCACTGTAAGTTCATCCTGTAATCCCACAAAAAACTTCCTTTCTATCCATATTGTAATATTATACCATGACCAAGCCTAAATAGCTTCGGAATTTTAACAAAAAAATAACGACGCCTCCGTTAACTAATATTACAATTTCAATAAATTAATTATTTTTCTGAAATTTAAATGGACAGTAAACCGTTTTGAGCATAGAATAAAGGAAAGTAGTTATTATACTTAGACTTAAAGGGGCTGTCTGGTATGAATGAATCGAATGGAAGTATGGAACTATATTTAAGAGAACATACAGAAGAAATTATTAATAACTGGCTATCCAAAATTTATGAAAATGAAAATACGTATACTAGCTTTGTTTACTCGCCGCGTTACAAAGATGAACTGCGCGCTGACAGTGAACAAACAGCGGACTTAATCATTTCTTATTTTGCTGGTAAAAAAGCATTTTTTGAGAAGCTTGATAAATGGCTGGATAACATGTACGCGCGTCGCATGGAAAATGAAGTGCCATTACCTGAAGTTATTACTACACTAGATAAACTACGTCGTGAATTTGTTTCGGCTGTTGGTGATTTTTGTATTCATAATGATGAAGTGTCTAAATGTGATTTCTCATCAAGTCTGTCCATGGTTAATCACGGGTTCGACCGAATAAACGAAGCCTTCTCTGCCATGTATTACAATGATATCGTCAAACATTTAGAACAACAACATCGTTTAATAGAAGAAATTAGCACACCAGTCATTTCCATCACGGACAAACTAGCGATCCTACCTTTAATGGGCCGCGTCGACCGTGAAAGAGCAGAAAAGCTATCCGAAATCACGGCAAACAAATGCGTACACTTAGGCGTGGAACAATTGTGTATTGATTTATCAGGAATCACGTATTTTGATGATGCACTTGGAGAAATGCTTACCAACTTAGTGACGATGCTTAAACTTCTTGGCGTCGAGGCATTTATTTCTGGCATTCAACCAAAAATGGCGCAACAAATTAATCGTGTTGAATTAAACTTATCTATCCCAGCCTACCATTCGTTAAAGGCTGTCTTACAAGATCAAACTAGAACTATATAAGAAAAACCGTAAGCGATTGTATTATCGCTTACGGTTTTTTATTTCAACTACCCTCTCATCTCTTTGGTACATCCGAATCAATTAATCATATATTTCTTTCACCTCTCCATCAGGTTATGTGAATACAAGCTCTTATTAATGATGCGTCTTTTTTAACATTTGCAATGCATATATTTTACTCTTAATAAAAAACGATAAATCCATGCTTGTACTATATTATTTAGCACTGTACAATAAAAGAAAACAGTTAATCATACGGGAGGACACCATGATAACAACAAAAAATAAAGACATTTGTGCCCTTATTTTTTCAATCATCTCATTTTTCGTACCATTTGGATTGATTATCTCCATTCTAACACTTATCTCTAGTAAACGTTCAATTAGAGTAGAAGCTACATCTATCAATAAGACCACTAAAGTATTATCTATTATCAGTATCATATGCTCTATTTTGATAATTATTTCTGCTATCGTGGGAGCTATTACCTTTTTTAGTTCAAAAAATAATTTAATGTGAAAAACCGTAAGCGATTGTATTATCGCTTACGGTTTTTTGATTATTTTCTTCTAAGTGCAATTAATCCACTCGCTGAAATGGCTACGAGTAGTATTCCCCATCCATTAACAAGTGGTGTATCACCTGTTTTTGGTAAAGTGGTTTGTTTGCTATCTGCGCTTATTATTTTATCTGGTTTACCCGGTTGTTCTGGCGTTTTTGGTGGCTCAGGTACTTTTGGTGTTTCTGGTTTTTTCGTGTTCTCTTTTGTTACGGTTATGTTTAATGATTCTGTGCTGATTTTAAATTTGACTGGTGTAGCGTCTAAAATATAGCCTGTTGGCGCTTTTGTTTCGACAAATTGATACTCACCTGGAAGTAAATCCGTCACCGTTAGTTTGCCCATTTTGTCTGTTTTAAGGTTTGTTTGTAGTGTGTTGCCATCTTTATCTTGTAGTTCAAATTCGGCATCAGCTAGTAGGTTTTGTGTGTCGTGATCGATTTTTTCTAGTGAAACGGATCCTTTGATGGCAGAGTTTTCTTTGGATAGGAATAATGATTGGTGCGCGTCATCAATTGTGAATTCTACTGGAGACGCATCGAGCACATATCCTTGTGGAGCTTTTGTTTCGATCAGCTGGTATGTATCATATTTCAGATTTGAAATAGTTAGTTTACCATCGATATTGGTTTTTAGTCCTGTTTGGACTGTAGTTCCTGCTCCGTTGACTAATTTAAACTCGGCACCTTCTAATGGATTTTTTTGAGACGAATCATCTGTTTTTGTTAATTCAACAGATCCAGTTGTCCCTTCTCCACCTCCGCCACCGCCTGATGTTGGTGTCGCGACTTCGATTTCTTGCTTGATGAAGTTATCTCCTGTCAATTGCCCTTTATTTGTGTAGTTAGGTGATGCTCCGTTATCGGTAGAAGTTGTATAGTATGAAATTTTGACAGAATCTGTTAAATTTCCTAGGTCGACTTTAAATCCTTCCGTTGTTTGAGTAATTGCTGATGATGGTACCTCGGCTCCTGGCGTGAAGTTATCATCCGGGTCAAATTCACCGTGGAATGCTTTGATAGAATTAAAATCAACGACTTGTTTCGGTCCAATAAAGTCTTCATAAACGGCATTTTGAATGTTTTGTTTCGAATAGTTAACTCGAACGACCCATTGGATAAGCTCAGGATGTTCAGCATTAGCCCAGCCGTATTTATATAAACTTTCATCCGGGTCAATTTGATTTTTACCACCAACGCCCACATCAATTGTTTCTGTGGTACCATTTACTGGAAATTCAACTGGAACATTTTCATTTCCTTCTACTAATGATTTATCCCAATTAGTCCAAAAATCGAGATATCCACTAATATTGGAATTTTTTTCGACAAAGTCTGTAAATGTAATAACTACTTGCCCAGTCGATTTTTTAGCAATCACATGGCCTACCGTGTTGCCATCGTGATCTTTCAAAGAAAAGTCTAAATCTGTAACTATCTTCAGCTCTGGAGGTAACACAAATTCCATTGTGTCGCCTTCCTTCACATTAGTTGAATTGGGGATTTCCCAAGTATAGTGAACCTTGATGCTGTCGTAATAACCGAAGTCCGTTTGAGGATTGCCATCTGCGTCTAATAATTCCACAGTTTTCAAAAAATCGGAGCCATAATTAGTCGCCGCTTTAACAAAGTTAGTCTGAAATAAAACGTTTACAAGCAAGATAACGCTAAGAAAGGCTAATCCGAATTTCTTTAGATTAGACGTCATTGTCGTGCGTTTCTTCATAAAAACCATCCTTTTTTTGTTAATTTCAACCATAAATTTATTACTAATTCATAGTGATTATACATTAATTTTTCTTAAAAACGGGTCTTATCCAAGAAAAACTTCGCTAATTGTGAACATTTTGTGACAAATGATAATCTTAAACACCTTAATAAAAATCGGCTTAGATAAATATCTAAGCCGATTTGTTTATTTGCGTTTCATTAGAAAACCGCTCAATGACAAGGCTATAAAGAGTACTCCTAAGCCCGCAAAATCATTTGCATCTCCTGTTTTAGGTAGACTTGAAGTTATGCTGAGGTTGGATTTTTTTGGACTATCTTCGCTGTTTTCTGATTTCTGAGGTATAACTGATATTTCTGGTTTTACTGGTGGTACAGTCGGTTTGCTTGGTACTGGTGGAGCTGGGTTTGGTGGCACTGGTGCTGGTGGTGTTGGTGGTGTTGGCGTGTTCTCTTTTGTTACTTTTACCGGTTGGTCAGTCTCTCCAGCGATGATTTCAAAAACAACTGGGGTCGTATCGAGTTCATATCCGATAGGGGCATTTGTCTCCACAAATTGGTATGTCCCTGGAACTAAATCAGTTACTTTTAAAACACCATTTTCATCCGTAGTTAAACCTGTTTGTAACGTGTTTCCTTCTTTATTTTGTAATTCGAATGTTGCTCCGGCTAGGGTTGCTTTGGTTAACGAGTCTAGCTTGGTTAGTTCTACGGAGCCAACTTCTAGTACATTTTCTTTGGTTACTTTTACGATTTGGTCTGTCTCGGTTGCGATGATTTCAAAGCTTACTGGGCTGTTGTCCAACTTGTAGCCTGTTGGAGCACTTGTTTCGACAAATTGGTAACTACCTGGAACTAAATCAGTTACTTTTAGAACGCCATTTTCATCTGTTTTCAAGTCAGTTTGTAGCGTGTTTCCTTCTTTGTCTTGTAATTCGAAGGTCGCTCCGGCTAGCGTTGCTTTGGTTGCTGCATCTAGCTTGGTTAGTTCTACGGAGCCAGTGTTAAGCGTATTTTCTTTTGTCACGGTGATTGCTTTATTGTTTTCGCCAATAGTGAATTCTACTGGTGTTGTATCAAGTTTGTAGCCTGTCGGGGCTTTTGTTTCTATTAATTGGTAGGTGTCAAATTTCAGGTCAGCAATGCTAAGTTGTCCGCTTGCATTTGTTGTAATATTTTCTTGTAGCACAGTGCCTTTTGAATCCACCAACTTGAATTCCGCACCTTCGAGGGTTGCTTTTGTTTTCGCATCTTCTTTCGTGAGTGTTACTGAACCGGTTGTCCCGCCTCCTTCACCGCCTCCGCCTGATGCTGGTGTCCACGTGGAAGTTTGCTTGGGCACAAAATCAGTTCCGGCTAGTTTAGCGGTATTATCATACTGGGTAGACTTCCCGCCATCTGTTGCGGTTGTTGTATAAGAAATTTGCACAGAATCCGTTAAATCTCCTAGTGCTACACTAAATCCGTCACTTGTTGCGGAAAAATTGGTGCTGGAAATAGCCGCGCCTGCTGTAAATATCCGATCTGCGGAATAAGTTCCATGAAAAGCTTTGATAGAATCAAAATTTAATGTTTGTTTTGAACCGATGATATCCGTGAAAACGGCATTGGGAATGTTCACTTTGGCGTAGTTTACTCGAATAACCCAATGAATCAGACTTGGATTACTAGCGTCCACCCAACCATATTTGAAAAGCGTTTCTGTCGGGCTGACTGGGGTTTTCTCGCCAACTTCTACATCTATTCCAGTTGTTCCATTTTGGAGAGGGAATTCTAAATCAACTGTTTCATTTCCAGTAATTACTTTTTGGTTGAAAGTAGTCCAGAAGTCCAGTTCTCCTTTAATATCGGAATGTTTTTCTACATAATCACTGAAAACGAGGGTCACTTGATTGGTTGCCCTTTTTACAGTGGCCGTTCCAACTACTTGACCTTTACTATCTTTCACGTCAAAAGCAAGATCAGTTGCGAGCGCCAATTGGCTTGGCAATGTGAAATCCATTGTGTCGCCTGCTTTTACGTTTGTTGAATTAGGGATGGACCAAGTGTAGTGCACATCCATATTATCGTAGTAGCCAAAATTCGTTTGTGGCACACCGTCTTTGTCTAAGAGTTCTACTGTGTTTAAAAATTGAGAACCATAACTCGTTGCTGCTTTCACAACTGTTGTTTGGAAGATTGTACTAGCGACGATTAAAATACTTAAGAAAGCTAGCCCTACTTTTTTTAAAAAGTTTCCGTTTTTACTCATTACAAATTCATCCTTTACTAATGAAGTTTTGTTATTATCACACATCATATGACAGTTGAGTAACTCCAGGCTATATCACTTTTCGGAAGTACTGCTTGTATAAAGAGAACTTTATGAACTTTCGGTGACGATTTTGAAAATCCATATATTATTAAGTACTAAATTGAACAAAAAAGCCGAAACTCCTTTATAGAAGGCTTCGGCTTTTTATAACAGTTTATCTATTTTTTCATTTCCATATACACTGTATGACAATATTCTATTTTTACTACTCTTTGTTCATTTTAGCGGTCAAGAACGAGCATTTGGATAGCCTGTGCTACACCATCTTCATTATTAGTAGTTGTTGTATAGTTGGCGATTTCTTTAATATGCTCTGTCGCATTACCCATCGCAACTCCCATACCAGCGTACTCAATCATGCTAATATCATTTTCTTGGTCACCAATACTCATGACTTCACTTTGAGACACCCCAAGTTTTTCTGCTAAACTAGCGAGCGCTGATCCTTTATTTACGCCTTTTTGCAAGAATTCTAAGTTATATGGAACACTCCGAACGACGTAAAATTTTTGTTTGATGCTCTCTGGTAATTTTTTTATCACATCGGTAATTTTTTCAGGCGAGTCTAGTAGCATAACTTTGGAAACGTGAATAGATGCAGGTGCTTCCTCAACAGGCAAATGGTATAGCGGCGTCCCAAGTAGTAGCGAATCTTGACAAGTGATTTCCGTGATTTTGCGACTTGGTACATACATATTTTTCCCGTCAAAATAAGTAACGTTAACATTTTCTGCATGACAAAATGCATAAATTTCTTCTAGTTCTGTTTTATTTAAGGTAATATCTGCTAATGTTTTCTCGGAGGCTGTTTCTAACACAACTGCCCCATTAAACGTAATTGCGTAATCTCCCACGTCTAAAAGATCTAGTTCAATTAAGCTTTTTTTGATTCCTGCAAGTGGACGTCCTGTACATAGTACTACTTTTACCCCTTTTTCTTTTGCGGCTTTAATAGAATCCCGCACGGCTGGTGTAATTTCGTGTGCGTCGTTTAATAGTGTGCCATCAATATCTATCGCAATAATTTTATACATAATTTCCTCCCAAAAATGACTAATTACCTCTATTCTACTAGAAAATTAGCGATTCTGCCAAAATCCGGCCACTTCTCGGGAGATATCGTCCGTGCTCTTCACTGTTTTTGCATGGTTCCAGTGCGCAGGGAATAATGCTCGGTAACGATCGGCCGAAAAGCGTTCTTCTATTAACAACACTACGCCACAATCCGATTCTCCGCGAATAACCCGGCCAACCGCTTGAAGCACCTTGTTCATTCCTGGTATTTGGTACGCATAATCAAATCCCCGGCCAATCGTTTCATTATAATAATCTTTAATTAAATCGGATTCATGATTCAGTTGCGCAAGCCCTACTCCGACAACCGCCGCACCAACTAATCGCTCCCCACGAAGATCTACCCCTTCTGAAAAAACGCCTCCCAAAACGCAAAAACCAACCAAACTTTCTTCATTCCCTGCTTGAAAATTTTCTAAAAAATGCTCTCGCTGCTCTTCATCCATGGCAGTTTCTTGTTTTTGCGACCGAATATTAGGATATTTTTCTTTAAATAAATCGTATACCTTTTGTAAATACAAGAATGATGGAAAGAAAAATAAATAGTTGCCTTTTTTTCCAGAGGCTAGCGCATAGAGAGCATCCACAACAGCTTCCATACTATTTTCGCGCATCTGGTATTTCGTGCTAATATAATCCGCTACTAGTAAATGCATGTTTTTTTGTTTAAATGGCGAAGAAAAAATCATTCTACTCGTGTCTTCTTGACCACCGAGGACGTTTGTATAGTAATCTATCGGCCGCATTGTCGCTGAAAAGAGCACCGAGCTGCTTCCGAGTTTCAGCTTTTCCGAAAGTAAGAAAGCAGGATCTAAACAGAGTTGTTTTATTTCTAAATCCCCGTGACTTCTCGTAACTTGTGTAACGTAGCGGTCATCATAAAACTCTGCAATTGCAACGTATCTTAAGCTCTCAAAATAAAGTTCCAACACATCCGCTTGTGATTCTGACTGGGCGTTTTGAGGCAACCATTCTTTCGCTACAAAGGTGAACTTTAACACAGATGCATTCCAATCACCGAGTTCATCTTTTTGGACATAAATTGTTTTTTCTAAGTCCTTTAATTTTTTATTTAGTGCAATCATTTCTTTATTCATCGCGTTTATTGCATTTAGCAGTCGTTTGTTCTTTTTGGAATCTAGTCCCCGTTTGACTTGCATAACTAATGATTTTTTCAGTGTTGCCGAATACATCGAGCGCGCGCGGTCTACTAAATTATGCACTTCATCCACCAGAAAAGTATATTTCCCCGGCCCTTCTGCAAAAAAGCGTTTCAAGTAGACTACTGGGTCAAATAAATAATTATAATCACAAACTATTACATCACAAAAAAGAGCAACATCTAGTGATAATTCAAATGGGCAAAGTGTGTATTTCCGGGCGTAGCTTTCAACAATTGGACGGGTAATCGCTTCTTCCGTTTGCAACATATCAAACAATGCTTCGTTCAAACGGTCGTAATAACCTCGTGCAAATTGGCAATGATCCGGTTCACATTTTCGTTCGTCTAAAAAGCATATTTTGTCCTTCGCAGTTATTGTCACGCTTCTTGCAGCCAGTCCTTTACGGCGCATCTCATCTAACGCATCTTCGGCAACTTGTCGCGTAATAGTTTTTGCAGTAAAGTAGAACAATTTATCTGTTTTTCCTTCGCCCATGGCTTTAACGCTCGGGAATAATGTTGACATTGTTTTACCGATACCGGTAGGAGCTTCACAAAACAAACTTTCTTCGGAGGCTACTGTCCGGTACACTGCAATGGCAAGCTCTCTTTGTCCACTTCGATAGTTATCATATGGAAAAGTTAATTCTTGAATAGTTTTATTTCGCTTCATTTCCCACGCAGCCGATGCTTTTGCCCAAATAGCATACTTGGAAAGTAAATCGTCCACAAAAGCGCCCATATCTTCACGACTCATTACACGTTGAAATTGCTTTACTTCTTTATCTGATACTTGATAATACGTTAATTGCAGTGTAACTTCTGCCAAATCCGACTTTTCAGCAAGCATAAATCCATAACAGATAAGTTGAGCCCAGTGAAGAGGTCGAAAATCTTCCGTTATTTCTTTCATCGGTGTTTCGGTTGTCTTAATTTCGTCAATCATTTGGTCATTTATGATACCATCCGCACGACCTTCAAGCGAAAAAGCAATTCCATCCACTATTCGTTCTAGCTTTAGACTCACTTCTGCCACATATTCTTCTCCCGCTTCTTTTTGGAGTAATTGATGAATTTTTGTTCCTTCTAGGGCGCGGTCTGAGCTAGTCATTCGGTTATCGATACTACCGCTTCTTAAGACAAACTCTACTAAACGCCTAACTGAAATCTGCACTTTCCTCATCAATAAGCCCCCTCTTACAATCCAATTGAATTATAACACAGAACCTACGTTCGTATCGATTTAGTAAAAAGGATTACTTTTAGGATTTTTTTGTTGAATTACTATAACACCGCAATTCCTAGCAGATAAATCATCATTTTTCCCATCAAAAGACTTTTAAAGATTTAAATATTTCACATTTTGGAAACATTTATCCAAAAAATACTACTTCACTGCATACAATCGATTTTTAGCATTCTGATACAATTATGTTTACAAAAGAAGATTGGAGAAACGCCATGTCAAAAACTTTATATAATTATCAAGAATTCATTCGTTTATCCCACGAAGGCAGAATAACTTATGAACAAATAGATGTACCAAAAAATGCCAGCCTATTAACCGAAAAAGCGGACATTGATAATCATATTTATCTCGTAGTAGATGGATATATTGCTTTGATTTTGAACGATGGTAAAGAACACTCTAAAATCTATTCTATTCAAGGAAAAGGAACATTTTTAAACTATTTTACATTACTCGACCAAAGTGATAATCGTTTTAATTTTAAGACCCTTTCTGGATGTTCTTTATATAAATATTCGAAAATAGATATGGAATATTTTCTTTCGATGTTTCCTGAGAATTTTGGCTTTCAATTCTTCATTATGAAAAACCAGACTACTCACCTTTACTTTAAAAGCTTAATGGCAAGTAGTCCGGCTTCTGAAAAACTTAAAACGACCTTTTCGAATATGGCTTTGTTACATGGGGTTCTGAGTGATGATGACACAGTAATACTGCCTCAAGCAATTAAAACAAGCCATCTACTTTCTTATAGTAATCTTTCGAAAAGCTGTTTTTACAAGGATTTGCAACATCTCAAAACAACTAATCAGATTGAAAAGAAAGAAAAAAGTTGGATTATTCATGACCAAGAGCTTTATGCAATGATACAAAATGGTCAAACATCGTTCTAAAAATCATTTCCGTGCCAGTTTTAAAACAACGGTCGAAATAATGAAAAGAATGATAAACATTAAGGTAATTGTTGCGCCAGGTGGGGTTCCTAGTTGGTAGGAAGACACAAGGCCGGAAAACATTCCGACTAAGCCAATCAGAATTGCACTAATAACACACATCAGGAACCCTTTTGAAATTCGCATACCGATTGCAGCTGGTAATATAATGAGCGCTGAAACGAGTAACGCTCCGGCTATTGGCATAATAACAGCAATCGCAATCCCAGTAACCACACTGAATAAAAGCGAAATCAAACGTACAGGGACTCCTTCTGCAACTGCAACATCTTCACTAAAAGTAAGTACAAACATAAACCTTTTAAACACTAAGAACAATACTACGATAGCTACTCCTAAAATTACCAACAGCTGCACTTGCGCCTTACTGATTGTTACAATCGAACCAAATAAGTACTGCTGCACGCTTGTTGTAATTCCACCCTGATCTAAACTCATCAACACTAACGCCACAGCAAGCCCACCAGCCATTAGTATCGCAATGGACAACTCTGAATAAGTTGCATAAACCCCGCGCAAATACTCAATCCCGAGCGCCGCAATAACTACTACAATAAGCGTTGTCACACTGGGATTCACATTTAAAACCAACCCAAAAGCCACCCCTGCAAGCGACACATGCGAAAGTGTATCCGCCATAAGCGACTGTCTGCGAATAATCAAGAAAACTCCTAAAAGAGGAGCAATTATAGCAATTATCATTGATGCTTGGAAGGCTCTTTGCATAAATCCATAGAGAAACATTTCCATGACACATCCTCCTTTCTAATAAGGCGAATATGCTTATCAACAAAATCTTCCATTTCTTCACTATCGTGCGTTACCATTAAAATCGCTTTACCATGTACTTGTGCTTCATGTCTTAATAAATCATAAAAACGGATTTTACTTTGTTTATCCATTGCTGTTTGTGGTTCATCCAAAATTAATATATCTGGGTCGGTTGCAAACATTCGGGCCAGGCAAATCCGTTGTTTTTGACCACCTGATAGCTCACCGATACGTTTATGACGATAATCCCACATTTCTACAGATTTCAATGCTTTTTCAACATGCGCATGATCTTTTGTAGTCAGCCGTTTGAACCATTTACCATTTGGAAAACGACCTGACCGCACTAGTTCGAGAACTGTACTTGGAAAACCCGCATTAAATGATGCTATTTGTTGTGGTACATAACCTGTCAAAAGTCGCCCGCCATCTGCGTTCTTTTTGGCGAAAGTAACGGAACCTTTATCGGGTTGTAAAATGCCCAAAATAATACGGAGCAGTGTTGATTTAGCTGCTCCGTTTTCTCCTGTTAGTATAATAAATTCTCCCGCACTCACTTGAAAAGAAATGTTTTCAAGCACTGGCTCGGATTCATATTTAAAACCAATATTGGCTATATCGATGTATTTCATTTGATCGCTTCCTTATTTTATTGTTTTTTGCAAGGCTTGTAGGTTTTGTTCCATATAAGCAATATAATCCATGCCTTTTTTCTGTTCTTTATCCGTAATTCCTTCGATAGGGCTTAGTACTTCTAGTTTTGCTCCCGTTTCGTTCGCTAGTGTCTCTGCGACTTTTGGTGAAGCTACTTCTTCAAAATAAATGGTGCTGATGTTATTTTCTTTCACGTATTTTTGTAATTCCGCTAATCGTGCTGGGCTTGGTTCTTGGTCAGGTGAAAGACCGGCGATTGCCACTTGATGCAAGTCATACTCTTTCGCTAAATATTGGAAAGCTGCATGTTGGGTTACGAAGTCGCGTTGTTTTGCTCCTTCAAAAGCTGTTTTAAATTTGTTGTCGAGTGTTTTTAATTTCTCTTTATATGTTTCTGCGTTCTTTTTGTATGTATCTGCATTTGTTTTATCTGCTTTTGTAAGACCGTTCTGGATATTAGTCACTTCTTGTTCGGCCAGGACTGGGCTTAGCCATACGTGAGGATCGTGTTCATGGTGGTGGCCTTCTTCGTGCTCATGATCATGGTCTTCTTCTTCGGTTCCTTCTACTAGCTCGATTCCTTTACTCGCATCAATCACGGTTAATTTTTTCGAATCTAAGCTTTTAAGTACGCTCGGCACCCAAGTTTCCATGTCTTCACTGTTATAAACGAAAACATCCGCCGCTTCGATTTTGGCAATATCCTTTGCGCTTGGTTCGTAATCATGAGGTTCTGTCCCAGCATCATTCAACATTTCAATCGAAGCATTATCTCCCGCAACATTTTTGGTAAAATCGTACATTGGGTAAAAAGTTGTCACTATCTTGAGCTTGTCCTTATCTCCACTTACTTTATCGTTGCTAGCACCGCATCCGGCCAAAACTAAAACGAACGCCAACACTGTTACAACTAAAAATGACCATTTTTTCATATTATCTCTCCTTTTTCGTAATGATTACGATTTAAAACTTAAAGTTGCACTATGTAAATTATGATTGCGTATCGCAAAACGTAATCATTCTTATTTGCACAAAATATCTTATCACGGGATTATTTTTGCGTCAAGCAGTTTTTTGCCAAATCATTAACTTGACTTATCTTATCGGAATACTTATAATAACGATAAATACACAGATAGAAGGGGAGAAAACCATGCATTTTTTAAAGAAAACATTGCCTATTTTTGCCATTTTGACAGTACTTTTACTTACAGCTTGCGGAAATGACAATGAAAAATCTACGACAAAAACTTCCCCGGACAAAATTAAATTTCTTGAAACCAGTGAATTACTGACTTTAAATACGACAGCTGAGGAAGACTTTGCTAGCTTTACCGCACAAAACCAAGTCTTCGAGGGATTATACACACTTGATCAAAAAGATAACTTTGTTCCTGGGGTTGCTGATGGAATGCCAGAAATCAGCGCTGACCAAACGAAATACACCATTAAATTAAAGAAAAACGCGAAATGGTCCGATGGTTCTCAAGTAACCGCTGATGATTTCGTCTACGCGTGGCGCCGTGCCGTTGATCCAAAAACCGCACCTGGGTACTCCGCGCTCTTCAAAGATTCGATTAAAAACGCCACTGAAATCAATGAAGGCAAACTACCTGTAACTGACCTTGGTGTCGTTGCAACTGACCCAACAACGCTTGAAATCACACTTAAAAAACCAGTTCCATACTTCATTTCACTTCTTTCTTTTGAAACATTTTTCCCACAAAAAGAAAGCTTTGTGAAAAAACAAGGCGACAAATACGGAACAGATAGTGCGCACACTTTATACAATGGTCCTTTTGTTATGAAGGATTGGGGCGGCAACATTACGAATAAATGGACTTACGCGAAAAACGATCAATATTGGGACAAAGATAATGTCAAAGTAAATGAAATTGATGTGCAAGTCGCGAAAGATATTAACGCCGGCGTGAACCTTTATAATACAAACGAAGCTGACCGCGTGCCACTTTCAGGCGATTTTGCGAAACAATACAAAGACAAGAAAGATTTCCAAACGGAAAAAGATGCGCTGATTAGTTATTTGCGCATGAATCAAAAACGCGACGGTAAAGCGACTCCTCTTGCGAACAATTCCTTGCGTCACGCGCTTAATTTAGCTGTCGATAAAAAACAACTAACGGATCGGATTCTCGGTGACGGTTCCTTCCCAGCGAACGGACTTCTTCCAAAAGATTTCGTCCAAAACCCAACAACGGGCGCTGATTTCCGTACAGATAGCGGCGACCATTTAGTTTATAACAAAGAAGAAGCTTTAAAATATTGGAAACAAGCACAAAAAGAACTTGGCACTGACAAAGTAACAATCGAACTGCTCGGCGATGACCAAGAAACAACGAAAACCATTTTCGCTTATTTGAAAGCGCAGTTTGAAGATAATTTGCCAGGTGTGACGATTAAAGTGAAAAATATGCCTTCGAAGAGCGCGACACAGCTAACTTCTGATGGTAATTATGACTTGTCACTGGCTGCTTGGATGCCTGATTTTAAAGATCCGTGGACGTATAGCAGTTTATTCTTATCCGATTACTTTAATAACCATATGAGTTACAACAGTCCTGCTTATGATAAACTTGTAAAATCGACGGATACAACGCTTGCGACGAAGCCTGAAGAACGTTGGAATGCGTTCGTAGCTTCTGAGAAAGTTCTGCTTGATGATGACGCGGCGATCTTACCACTTTATCAACATCAAACAGCAGTGTTGCAACGTACAGATATTACCGGCGTTCAGAAACATGCTTTTGGTTCGCCTTATAGTTATAAGTTTATTCGGGTGGAGAAATAATTCGCCAGTTTGGAAAAAGCCAGCAATTTTTAAAAATGCTGGCTTTTTGATTTATAAATTATTAAATTCTATCTTTGCAAGTAAGCGTGTATCTTATTTACTAACGACACCAATCAGATAATAGAATACCTTTTTATTTTGTCTATAAAATTACTCTTCTGGAGTAACTGGTTTAAATTTAGGAATCTTGAACTTCTCCCCTTTATAACCTCCAACAGTATAGCGGAAAACAAGACCACTTATACTACCACACCCTTGCGCTTCACTGATTTCTTTCCCAGTAAGAGAACACCATTATATATTCTAAAGATGCCCTTTGTTTTATTAAGAATACTCTATAAAAATTTCGCTATCTAAGTTATCTTTTAATAACTTAATTAGCTTCATCATAATCTCTTGTGTAACATTATCTAATACTTTTATATCGATTGTTTCGAATTGTTCCAAAGTTTTTTTGTTGTCTGGAATCACCCATGAGCTTTCATCATACCAACCCTTCATATAAATGATGATAATAATATGCTAAAGAAACCCATCTACCATCAACTGGACTAAGTTCATTCATAATACTGTCAAAGTAGCCTTCCCACATTTCTATACCTGTTTTTTCACCATTTATATAAGTATAAAAGTCAATTTCTGGATATCCTTCGAAACCTTTATAAAAATTATCCATATTTTATCTTCCGCCATTCCTTATTATTCCCAATGTCCACCTGTTAACATTTAGGATTAAACAACTACTCTACTTCTCGCATTTCTTTTATTCAAATGAAATTTGTACTGTATTTTCATTTGTGCTCTGTTTTACCTGGTGAATAATTTCTTGCACTTCAGATTCAGAAATCTTTTTATTTTCATATGGAGGTTCCCAATTCTTCATAGAATCTTTAAATACAACAAATTCACCTCCAACTAACATTTCTCCATCTGCTTTCACTACATATCCATTCTCTAAATCAAATTTCACCTGTGAACTATTACCTGTAATTTTCATTTCACTTACTTCCTTTCAAAAATTATTTTTTCAAGTCCTGTTTTAGGATCAATCGTTGTTATTTTCGTTACGTTAGGATTATTTTTTAATCTAGGTAACTCAACATTTTCCCAAATATTTCCTTTTCTCAAATCCGAACCAACTACTGCACGAACTTCACCAGAAACTTGTTCTGCATAAGAACCAGAAGCCAAATCCCATGCTTTTATTGACTCAGGATTATTAAAATCCCAGTCTGGCATTTCAATATTTTTATTTCCTATTGTTGATTCTAAAGTAACGCCACCTTTACTTTTAGCTATATCAGCCCCACTGGCTTTCTTGGGAGGGAAAGTTTATTGTTTTTATGTACGAAATTTATTATCCTTTCTGTTGCTAAAAAGTTTTAAATATATATTTCAAAAATGGTCAGAGATAATGAATTCATTATCTCTGACCATTTAATGACAATACTAGCTCTTTAGAATCTAAAATTATAATACTTCGTAGAATAAGGTTGCACCATGTTCAATCATACCTATAGCCTGTTTATCATCTGCAAATTCCATGCTCTTCATTGCATTAAAATACTGACTTAAAAAATTCTCAAAAGCTGAATAATCTTCTCTTCTTACAAAAATTTTAGGAGAAATATTATCTGTAATTTCTTTTGGTAGCTTATTTCCAAAAGGAAAACCTATGATTTCTGTATCATTTTTACTAATTTCTGTTGAAATTTCATAATAATGTAACTCATATTTTAACCCACTATTTTCACAAATTAGAAAAGGAGTAATCAGCAATCCTAAAACTGTTTGATTTTCTTTTGAAAATAAAACCAAATTTTTAATGTTTTCTTGTGATATATAAATACTGTCATTTTCACTAAAATTATTTGGTAAGATTTCTACTTTTTCAATGATCTCTTGTTCTTCCATCTTATTATTTCCCTCATTAATTATAGCGCTAAAATTTTTTCAGCTATTTCATCTTCGTTATTTTTAAATATTAAATTTTCTCCAAACGAATCTATGAAAATTTTTCTTATACCTTTAGCTAATACATTCATATCAATGTTATGATTTTCTTGAACAATACTAATTATTTTGTTGATTTCTTGACTATATTCATCTTTTGGAGCTAAGGGAAACAGCTCTATTGGATCCCAATCATTTATTATTTTTTCTACTTTTTCATACATAATGACACCCTACTTTCCATACAATTTTTCTATTATTTTTTCCATTCCTTCATCAAAATCTTTTTTACCCCAAGCAGTAACTAATTTGCCATCTTTGCTGACAATTGCAACACCATTTTCAGTTATAAAAGCAAATTTTTCTCCCCCATTCTGGGATAAAGCTTTTCCACGCTCCACAAAATCGTCAACTTGACTCTTAGAAAGACCACGTTGTTTCAATCTAGACATTCCATGTTCGGAGTGTTCAGACCAATTTATTTTAATATTAGGATGATTAACTAATTTACCTATTTTCCCAAAGTCCGTTCCAACTTCAACGCCATTATTTTTCTTTCTTCTGTGTAACCAATCTTTAGAAACCTTGAACTTCTTCCCTTTATAACCTCCAGCAGTATAGCGGAAAACAAGACCACTTATAATACCAAACCCTTGCGCTTTACTTATCTCTTGCCCAGTAACCGGGTCTATTCCTTCTTTCACCGATTGAATTACTGCCTGCAACAACTCGGCTTCTTCCTGTGCTTCATTGCTTTCATGTGGTAATTCCCCGTTAAGCACAGCGGCATTGTACGCGTTCGTTGCTTCTACGTCTACTATACCATTTTTCATTAGCACCCACATTTGACCACGGTACGTTTTTTGATATTCGTCAAAATTGAATGTTTTTTCGTTGTTTTTTAGCGCTTTTCCTAAGGCGTTTTGCATCCGGGTCACGGTGGTGAAATTCAGTTTGCTCATATCATAGGTGCCCGTTTTACTGTTAAATTGAATGTTCGACTGGAGTTCGCGAATAGTCTGTTGAATTCCTTGGACTAAGTCTGTTAAATTATCAAAAAAGCCGCTATGACTTTGTTCAAAAGCCAAATATTTTTCTAAGATATTTTCCTGTTTGTAGGCGATACTCAGCTGAGAACGATAACTTTGCATTTGCCCTTCTGTTCCAGTGTTCATTCGCTGGGCTAGTGCTTCTTTTTTCGCTTCGATGCGATCAATCATTTTCCCGAGTTCGTATAAACCGTCCGCATCAATTTTCGCATCGGCCGAGCCATCCACTTGGGCGTGGAAATCGGCTATATATTGCGCTAATCTTTCTTCGCTCTCGTTCATGGCTTCGATTATCGCATCACATAAAGGGAAATAAGTCATTTGGTAGTAATTTTTCGATGCATCAATCGCTTTTCCTTTTAAACTGCTGTCTTCAGTATAGTTTTCTACGGCATTTTTGATGTCTTTAATGCTTTTTCTCGCTGTTTCATTGGCTGTATGTAGTTGGTGCGCAAAGGTTTGTATTTCTCCGATGTCAATTCGGCTCACTGTAACAACTCCTTTTGTAAATCTTGTTGTTGATTTTCTAATTGGTAGATGTTTTTTTGGCAAGCGGTGATTTTTTGTTGGTGTTCTTCTTGGTTCGCTTGGATTTTTTTATGCCACTTCTGTTTTTCTTCTTCCTGTAGATCTGCCAAATAGTAGCCGAAACTTCTTGATTCTGCGCCTTGCCAAACTTCGCGCAGAAGCTCCAGCGACTCCCGTTCTTCTTGATGGACACGTGCAAAATCTTCTGCTAACCACTCTTGTTCATTTTGTTGTCGTTGTAAATCTTGCAAAAAATCTTCGGCCGCGGATTGTTCTTTTTTCAGCAGTTGCAGTTGTGTCTCCATTTGCTGGCTCTTTGCATCCATTTATTTATCTCCCAATCCCATGCCTCGTTCAAGCTCTTGGTCTTTGCGAGTAAATGATGCGCCTAATTCTTGCAATCTTTTGGCATCCGTTCCTACCACACCCTGAAAATTGTCCACCGCGTCTACCAAGTCAAACAATGCTGTCCGAAAATGATTGATGGAATTGGCTTGACTATAGGCCATATTGCCACCTTTCATTGGTAAATATTCAGTTGATTTGCCTTTGGATTCTAACTTTGTCGCGTGTTTTTTCAATGTTGCTTCTTTAACTTTTATTTCACTCATTTCTGCGCCTCATCTCTGTCTATAATAATGAAACCTTATCTTTTAATTATAGCACCGCACGCATTCTCGTTTTGTGAGCGTTTTGTGAAATTATGCCTTGGAAATTGGCTAAAACACGTTTTTTACGTTTCTATTTTAAGTACCTTTTCTTTAAAAAACAAAAAAACACTTTGACTGAAAAAATCAAAGTGTTTTTAAATTTAATATCTACGTGATAACCCTTTTCTCAGCACATCGCCAAGGACGTTGAAGGAAAGAATAGTCATTAAAATTAGTAATCCGGGGAAAAGCGCCAAGTATGTTGCTTCGCCGACGTAGCCTTGCGCATTGTTCAGCATGCTGCCCCACGAAGCGTTAGGCTGTTGAACGCCGAGGCCAAGGAAACTTAGTGCCGACTCGGTTAAAATGGCTGTAGCGACGTTTAATGAAGCTGCAACAACAATCGATGGCATCGCGTTTGGAATAATGTGCTTGAACATAATGTGGAAAAATCCGCCGCCCGAAGACTTGGAGTACAAAATGAATTCACGTTCTTTTAGTGTTAGGGTTTCTGCCCGGACTATCCGCGCCACTTCCATCCAAGAAAGCAATCCGATAATGATAATAATATTCGAAATTCCCGGTTTTAAGTATGCATTTAAAATCATTAGCAGGAAAAATGACGGAATCGACATGAAAATATCAAGAAAACGCATCACCATATTGTCAATGAATCCACCAAAGTAGCCACTAACTGTCCCAGCAAGCGTTCCAACGACAACGGCAATCATCATCGCAAATACACCGACAAGTAGTGAAACCCGGCCACCGTACAAGACACGCGTCAAGTAATCCCGACCATGGTCATCCGTCCCAAACCAGTGCGACGAATTTGGCGGCATCAGTTTGTCTTGAACGGAAAGAGCATTAGGGTCATAAGGCGAAAGGAACGCGAAAATACAAGCCACCGTAATAAGTATCAGCACACTCGTCGCAAAAACAGCGCGGCGGTCAGCAAGCATAAAACGCCAAAAACTCCGCTCTCGTGTTGCGTGAACAACTTCTGCATCCCGCTCGAAATCTTGCATTGTTTTTTTCGAAAAATCTAATCGCATCATGAACTCCTCACCCCATTTCCCTAATCCGCGGATCGACAATCATATAAGCTAAATCGGCCAGCAAGTTTCCGATAATTAATAACAGCGCTGAAAAAAGTGTAATCGCCATAATAACTGGATAATCCAGTTGGAAAATCGCGTTGATTCCAAGCGAGCCCATTCCCGGCCATGAAAAAATACTTTCGGTAATAAAAGCGCCTGTAATGACTTGCGGAAGTGACATCCCAAGTAGTGTTATAACTGGCAGCAAGGAATTTTTCAAGACATGATGCCCCATAATTTGCACTTTGGATAGACCTTTCGCATAACCAAATAAAACATATTCTTCTTTTAATTGGTTGATGGTATTTGAGCGGACGTAACGATAATATGCCGCGCACCCTTGGAAAGTCAGCGTTATAACTGGTAAAATCGCATGCTCCGCCATATCCCAAAAAGAGTCGACCCCAATCGTTCGCATCCCTAGACTTGGAAGCCAACCTAGCTGAATCGAAAATACATCTATTAAAATCATCCCAAACCAAAAAATCGGAATCGAAATACCAATATATGAAATCCCGTTTAACACTTTATCAATCCACGTATTTTCATAATTCGCCGCAACCAAACCAAATGGAATCGATAATAATAGCGTCAGAACAAGCGAAGTTCCCACCAAACCAAGTGTCGCTGGAATTCTCTCTAAAATTTGTTGCAATACTGGCTGGCTATTCACAATCGAATAACCAAGATTCCCTTGCAACAAGTTCCCAAGCCAAATAAAGTACTGCACATAAATTGGTTGATCCAGCCCTAAACTTTGTCTAATTCGTTCCACATCGTCAGGATTCATATCAGGCGTAACAAACGAGTTCACGGGATCCCCGGGCGCTAATTTTATAAGTGCAAACGAAATAATCGAGATAATAAATAGCATCGGAATAATTTGCAATACGCGTTTTATGATTGTTTTTAGCATAATTTATCTCCTATCTAAAACACTAAAAATGACAAGTAAAAACCTGAACCTGCCAAAAACAAGCATGGCAGGCCAGATTTTTTACGAATGATTTTTAATTATTATTCCGTTAAATATAGTTTAGAAAGATCACGGAACATGGTTACTGGTTGTGGTGTGGCAGCTTTTTGACCACCGTAACGGCTATCAAGAGCTAGCACTGCATTATCATAAGAAATTGGATAAATTACAGCGTCATCAGCAATGGTGTTTTGGATTTTTTCATAGATTTCTTGACGTTCTTTATCGTCCGCAGTTACAGCACCTTTTTCCCAAAGTGCATCTAGATCTTTGTTGTGGTAGTTCGAATAGTTGTATGGCGCATCGCTTAGGTATAGGGATTTATACGCATCAGGATCGTTCCCCATGATATAACCATTTAGTGCGATAGAGTAGTCTGCGTTTTTGCGGTCAAGTGTGATGTTGCTTAGTGCATTTGGATCTGTTGGTTTCAAGTCAAGTGTCACGCCGATTTCTTTGTATTGTTGTTGCAAGTAAAGCGCGATACTTTCTTGTGATTTACTGTTGTTTAAATAGTAAACAGTTAGTTTTTGACTTGTATCAAAACCACTTTCTTTTACTAATTTTTTCGCTTTGGCAATGTCTTGATCGTATGTTTCTACTTTATCCGTGAAGTATTTCGTGTTTTCTGTTAGGAACGAGGAAGCTGGTTTTGCGTATTCATCTGAACCGTAAGCCGCATCAATGATTTCTTCACGATCAAGCGCATAAGAAAGGGCTTGGCGAAGTTCTTTTGATTTAAGTGCTGGTTGGTTTTCGTTGAATGTCGCATAGCTTAAGCGATTTTCCGGGTAAGTGATAATGTTTACCGCGCTCGCTTTTTCTACTTTGTTTCTATCAGAAGGTTGAATGGATTTTAGGTTGATTTCGCCATTTTGCAGTGCTAAATTAGCTGCGTTTTGGTCTTTTGTGATTCGGAAAGTAACTTTATCCAATTTTGGTTTGCCGTCAAAATAGTCATTGAATCGTTCTAGGGAAACATATTCGCCTGTTTTGTATTCAACAAATTTGTACGGACCTGAGCCGATTGGATTTTTGTTTTTATCACTTTTCTCGATGTTTTCTACCCCTTCAAAAATGTGTTTTGGAATTGGGAAGAAAGTTTTAATTGTATTATCAAAGGCTGGAGCAACAGTTGGTAAAGTGAATTTCACCGTTGTGTCGTCTACTGCTTCTACTTTTACAGGTTTATCGTCAAAAACAAAGTTGCCGCGGTTCGGGCTGTTTTGTTTTGTATCTAAAATAGAATTTACAGTAAATACTACATCGTCTGCAGTTAAAGGTTTGCCGTCGTGCCAAGTTAAACCATCTTTTAGTTTCACAGTGTAAGTTAAGTTGTCATCTGAAATATCTAAGCTTTTTGCAAGTGCCGGTTTACCGTCAACTTCCCAAAATAGCGGTGCGTATACAGCTTGTTGAATCGTTAATGTTACACGGTCAGAAGCGTAGTTCGGATTGATAACTTCTGGATCTCCAGTAACGCCGATAATTAGAGAGCCGCCGTCTTTCGCTTTGCCTGAACCGTTTGCTTTGTCTGAACTAGCGCCAGAGCCTCCGCAAGCCGTTAACACCAAGGCAAAAACCGAGATAACCGCTACTAATAAAAATTTCTTCATCTAACAAAAACTCCCCTCTTTAAGCGCTAAAAAATAACGCTTCCTCTGTTTTTTGGTCAGAATCGAAGCGCCTCATTAAAAGCTACTACTTATCTGCCAGAATATTACTTCTGATCGGAATTAGCATAGAACTTGCGCTCCGCTGCTGGGCTTCACTGGGCCGATTCCCTCCACCGCTCTTGATAAGAAAACGTAATACTATTATTCCTATAAGTTTACTGTGAATTAAAGATACACTGAAACAAAGCAGATGTCAAGAAGAGAAAACCGGAATTCTAAAATTTTTTCATAAAAATAGACTAGGCATAAAACCTAGTCTACACTTCTTATTTTGCAGCTTGCACTTCTTGATATTCCGGCTTCTTAGCAAATTCTGCTTTCGCAAACGGACAAAGCGGAACAATTTTCTTTCCTTCTGTTTTCGCTTTTTCGACCGCACGTTTTACAAGTTCTTGCGCTATCCCTTGACCTCGAGCCGCATCATCAACGCCTGTATGGTCAATAATAAACATATCTTCCCCAGTTGGCACAAAAGTCACTTCACCAACCTCGACTCCTTCATCATTTACCGCATAAATTCTATTTTCACCGTTTTTATATTCCATCTGATATCCTCCTATTTTTCGATATATTGAAGCGCTCCACTCGGGCAAGTATGAATCACCCGTTTCGCTTCTTCTTTCGATACATTATCTGGCATAATCCATGGTTTTCTATCCAAATTAAAAAGTTCTGCGTTACCTTTTACACAATTACCCGAATGCTCGCAAATATTTGTATTAAAATAAATATCTACCTCCGCCCCGCGATACTTCCGGTAGCCACGTTCTAGCAATGTTTCTTCGTCCATCTGATTACCTCCTTCGCCAAAGTTTCTCTACCTTTCATCTATTCCACTCTTCCCCCAAAAGAAAACGTCCGAAAAAGCTCCCCCAATCATTGACTTTCCATCCAGTTATTGAAATAATAAAGATATTTTATAAATTCATTTAAAAATAGAAGAAGGAGTGGAAATAATGGCATTTTATTTTGAAGAACCGTCCCGCACATTTAGTGAATTTTTACTTGTCCCAGGCTACTCATCCGCTGAATGTGTTCCAACAAATGTTAGCTTAAAAACACCAATCGTAAAATTTAAAAAAGGGGAAGAATCTGCTATCACAATGAACATTCCGCTTGTTTCCGCAATTATGCAAGCTGTTTCTGATGATAATATGGGGATTGCGCTTGCGACAGAAGGTGGCGTATCATTCATCTTTGGCTCCCAGTCCATCGAAAGTGAAGCGGCAATGGTTTCTCGCGTGAAAAATCATAAAGCTGGTTTCGTTATTAGTGATTCCAACATCAGCCCTGACAAAACACTTCAAGACATCCTTGATTTAAAAGAAAAAACGGGTCATTCTACAGTAGCAGTTACAGAAGACGGCACAGCGCACGGTAAATTACTTGGAATCGTGACAAGTCGCGACTACCGCGTAACGCGCATGAGCCCAGACGAAAAAGTTGCTGATTTCATGACTCCTTTCGAAAAATTAGTTACTGCTAACAAATCGACCACTTTAAAAGAAGCTAACAACATTATTTGGGACAACAAATTAAATGCCCTACCACTTGTAGACGATAACGAGCACCTAGTCCATATGGTATTCCGCAAAGACTATGACTCTAATAAAGAAAATAAATTAGAACTACTTGATTCCTCCAAACGTTACGTTGTTGGAGCTGGTATTAACACGCGCGACTACGAAGAACGTGTTCCCGCTCTAGTTGAAGCTGGCGCAGATATTCTTTGTATCGATTCTTCTGAAGGTTATTCTGAATGGCAAAAACGAACACTTGACTATGTTCGCGGTAAATACGGCGATACGGTCAAAGTTGGTGCAGGGAATGTTGTTGACCGCGATGGCTTCCGTTATCTTGCAGAAGCTGGCGCAGATTTCGTTAAAGTTGGCGTTGGTGGTGGTTCCATTTGTATCACACGTGAACAAAAAGGTATCGGCCGCGGGCAAGCAACTGCGCTAATTGATGTGGCTAAAGCACGCGATGAATATTTTGAAGAAACAGGTGTATATATTCCGATTTGTTCTGATGGTGGAATTGTTTATGACTACCACATGACGCTAGCTCTAGCAATGGGCGCTGACTTTATCATGCTTGGTCGTTATTTCTCTCGTTTTGATGAAAGTCCTACTAATAAAGTGAATTTAAACGGCACGTATATGAAAGAATATTGGGGTGAAGGAGCTAACCGCGCGCGCAACTGGCAACGTTATGACCTTGGAGGCGACAAGAAATTATCTTTTGAAGAAGGCGTAGATTCTTATGTTCCTTACGCTGGATCTTTGAAAGACAATGTTGCCATCAGCCTTAGCAAAGTCCGCTCTACGATGTGTAACTGCGGCGCGCTAAATATCCCTGAATTACAACAAAAAGCAAAAATCACCCTTGTTTCGTCCACTTCTATCGTAGAAGGCGGCGCGCATGATGTGGTTGTAAAAGATGCTTCAAATAATTTAATCAAATAAAATAAAATTGGTTGGTGTGAATTTGGTAAATTACCATTCTCACACCAACCAATTTTTTATTTATACGTCTTACACAATCGAATATTTTTCTTTAATATCTTCCATCGGTAGTGGTCTACTAAAATAATAACCTTGGAAATAGTCTACTTTCATTTCTCGTAATTTTTCGACTTGCTCCATGTCTTCTACACCTTCTGTAACTACTTTCCCGCCTAAATCATGGCACAAATTGACAATCGCGCGAATAATAATTTGTTGTTTTCGATCTGTTTTTAAAAGCGCGATAAAGGACATATCTGTTTTCACAATATCAATCGGTAAGCTGCGCAAATAAGCCAGTGAACTGTAACCTTTCCCAAAGTCATCCATACTCACTTTGACACCAAGGTCTTTTATTTTTCGTAAGTTTTTATCCGCGATAGCAAGTTCCGTAATTTCGCCCCGTTCGATAATCTCTATTTCTAAGCATTCCGGATACTTTAAATGTTCTTTCACATAATCATGTAAAAAAGTCATATACGTACTGCTCGCTACATAATGTGCCGGAATATTAATCGAAATTGAAAAACGTCCTCCTAGCTGATTAATCTGTTTTATCGCTGTTTCAGCTACAAAATCTTGCATTTCCCGCGTTGCATTTAAAAGGACAATATCATCAAAGAAATCAATTGGAGCCAAAATGGTTGTTGCCGTTTTTAATCGAATCAAACCTTCAAAACCAATAATTTTATTCGTTTTCGCATCTACTTTTGGTTGATAATATAGCAAATAACTATTTCTCCTAATTGCATCCCATATTTCCGTACTTGAGATATCCATCTTATCCCTCCTTTTTCTCTAGTTTACCCTTTTTTCCATCGAAATGAAAATATAGCCAAATATTATCACTACATTTACACAAAATCCATATTTCCTATTGCTAGGGTGATTCCTCTTTGCTACAATTATAGCTAGGCACCTATGAGTTAGCGCTTACAAAATTGCCACTGGCGAAAAAAGGGAGAGTGTGAAAGTGAACAAATTTTTCAAGAAAACTACACATGTTTTACTCGTAGCAGGGCTCACAATCGGACTTACAGCACCATTCACCGGGACAACAGCACAAGCAGCAGCGGATACCGTTCCCATTCAAATTTTGGGAATAAATGATTTCCACGGAGCGCTTGAAACAGCCTCTAAAGATGCATCAGGCTCACCAATTGGCGGAGCAGATTACTTAGCTACCAATTTGGATAATGCCACTAACTCATTTTTACAGGCAAATCCTGGGGCGACAACTGACAATGCTATCCGTGTTCAAGCGGGCGACATGGTCGGCGCAAGTCCAGCAGTATCAGGTTTACTTCAAGACGAGCCAACGATGAAAGTTCTCCAAAAAATGAATTTCGAAGTCGGCACATTAGGTAACCATGAGTTTGATGAAGGATTACCTGAATACAAACGAATTTTGGATGGGGTTTCTACAAACAAGTTCGGACCAATCGTAGAAGCTTATCCACGCGTTAAAAGTGACATGAAAATCGTCGCAGCTAACGTAGTCAACAAAGGAACAAACACAGTCGCAGAAGGCTTTTTACCATACTATGTAAAAGAAATTGATGGCGTCAAAGTTGGCTTCATCGGTATCGTTACAACAGAAATTCCTAACTTAGTTCTTGCAAATCATATTAAAGACTACGATTTCCTTGACGAAGCAGAAACAATCGTTAAATACTCTGCTGAACTTAGAGGCCAAGGCGTTAACGCAATCGTTGTTCTATCTCACGTTCCCGCACTTTCTACTGGAAATCCTAACACTGGAACAAAACAAGATGTAGCTGGGGAAGCTGCTAATATGATGACAAAAGCAAATGAATTAGACCCAAATAACTCGGTCGATTTAGTTCTTGCTGGACACAATCACCAATACACAAATGGATTAGTCGGAAAAACTCGTATCGTCCAAAGTTACAACAATGGTAAAGCTTTTTCAGATGTAACTGGCGAACTCGATAAAACTACCGGCGATTTCGTTACACCACCTGACGCTAAAATTACATACAACACGAGAAGCGTCACACCAAATGCCGATATTACAGCTGTAACTGAAGATGCGAAAAGCCGCATTGAAGGGGTTATCAACGAAACTATCGGACTAGCGAATAAAGACGTTATTTCTCGTGACACAAATCCAGACAACAAAGCAATTGACGATAAAGAATCCGAGCTTGGTAATATGATTACGGATGCGCAACGTTACATGGCAAATAAAGCCGGCGCCGATGTCGACTTTGCTATGACTAACAACGGCGGAATTCGTTCTGACCTTACTACTCGTCTTGCAAATGGCCAAAACGAAATCACATGGGGCGCGGCTCAAGCTGTTCAACCATTTGGTAACATTTTGCAAGTAGTCGAAATGACTGGTGCTGATATTTTGGAAGCTCTAAACCAACAATATTTAAGCAACCAAACTTATTTCCTACAAATTTCTGGACTAAAATACACTTTCACAGATACAGATGACTTGGATCACGCGTACAAAGTTGCGAGCGTTACAACAGAAGACGGAACTCCTTTAAAAGCTGACCAAAAATACAAAGTCGTAATCAATGACTTCCTATTTGGCGGTGGCGATGGATTCTCTGCCTTCAAAAAAGCAAATCTAGTAACTGCAATCGACCCAGATACTGAAACATTCATCAACTACATCAAAGACCAAAAAGCTGCTGGAAAAGTCATTACAGCTCAAAAAGAAGGACGTAAAGTCTACAAATCCCAAGCTGAAATCGACAAAGAAACCGAAGATGCAGCTATCAAAGCAATCAAAGACGCAACAAAAATCAATAAACTAGCCGAAAAAGACAAAACTCTAACTGGAACTACTTTACCCGGAGCTACAGTTTCTGTTCAAAAGGCAACTGCTAACGCAAGAATGGCGCTTGCTGCCGGACCTAACGCAACAGCTGACGCAAATGGCAAGTTTTCCGTAGATGTAACATCTTTAAACCTTAAAAAAGGCGACCAAATCACAACAACTATCACTGACCCGAACGGATATAGCACCACTTTCCAAGCAACTGTTCAAGCTGCGGCAACGACTCCTCCAGATAACGGAAACGGCGGCACGGATAATGGTAATGGAAACGGAAATAACGGTGGCACAGATGGAAATGGCGGAACAAATAACGGTAACGGCTCCGGCACAAATGGCGGAACTACTACTACCGAAGATCCGACAACTACGACACCAAATACATCAACAACAGGAACTTCATCTAACACATCCTTACCAACAACTGGTGATACAGCTGGATTTGCAACTGTATTCGGTATTATTTTAACGACTACTGCGCTTTATGTTTTGCGGAAGAGAAGTTAATTGAGACTATAACTAAATCCCCCTTACCGAGTATGGTAAGGGGGTTCTTATTTTAACGTAAGTTGTAACCTTCTACAGAAAGAATAATAGAATTAGCATATGGATCAACTAGAGCATCCCAGCCTGTAGGTTTCATTCTCCGTGCCCTCGAATTAACGACACGCATTTTAGAAGTTGAGAATTCAACAATAAAGTAGTAAATAGTAGCAAATCCGTCTCCTTGTAAGACAATATTAGAAAGATCAACTCGAGGGTAACCTTCTAATGTTTTCACATGAAAACTTTCTTGACGTCGAACTCCATCACCGTGCATCCATGAAACTACAATATACTCAAAATTAGCTATATCTCTTGGTAAATATACCGTACTAGCATCATTTCCTTTTAACTCCCCTTTAAACAGAGTGGCTGATGCAGGTCTTTTTCGGCTAAACTTATTTGTAAAATCATCGCTATTATTTAAATTTGTTATCGTATATAATTTATTGCGTCTTCGAACTGTCTTTCCATCACCGCTATTTCCACCGGTAAAGACAGTCTGTACTAAAACTGGTTCCCCCGTTTTGCTTACAAAAAAGTCCATACCTTCTGGCTCTCGATATTTGTTAAAGGGTTCCCCCAACTCATCATCACTACCCCACGAAATCCACTGCTTGTCATACAAACTACCATCAATGAGTGAATGCGTATACAAGTAACATTTACTTACAGGATCAAGAGCAGTACCTCCTGGACCAATCGCGATATAAACTTTATCACCAAAACCAGCAAATCCTTGTAAATAGCCATAGGTTTTATTACCTACATCAAACTTAATTGCGCTATCTGTAGCACCTTGCTCAAATTCCGCTAGAGTAAATTTCATTACCGTTGCTGTATTGTCTGCCAGTAAAGTAAAAACAAATACATCATCATTTGAAATACTGATATTCAAGGATTTCTTTTGTTTAAAATCACCTAATTTCTTAGCTTTGGGAGACTTTTCAGTGATAGTTGTGTCTTTCTCAAATTCAAATTTATATACAACTTTATCTCCTGTAGAAGTATGAATCGGAGCATAGATATAGTCTTTCCCATTGATAGTTTTTACACCATATGCAGAATTATGAGTACCTCCAACTAGTAACATTTTCCCCATAACCTCACCATTATTATCAATTTGATAAATAGTCGCATCATTAGGCTCAACTCGTGCTGTTTGAGACACCCCATATACATATGAATCGCTAATCATAATAAACTGAAACGGCTCCCAACAATTTACAAGTGTAGCTAAGTTGTCCTGTGCCTTTTTTATATCAAATTCTTTTACAATTTCACTCATTTTAAAATTCCTCCTTTAATTTGTTTGTTATCTATTTTGAAAAATCTGCTTCACTCCCGCTAAAATTCCTAAACAAAAATCGCGTTGATACGCATTTGAGTTCAGCACAGTTGCATCTTTACTATCACAAAAACCTGCTTCAAGCAAAATCGCATCCATGGAAGTTTCTCGTAATACGGCAAAGTTTGCTCTTTTCATCCCTCGATCAACCATTCCATATTTGGCAACTTTAGCCAAGATATTTTTATGCAATACTTTTTGCATCTCTGTTGTTTTAGTTGGAACGGATGTATAAATGAAATCTTCGTAACCTCTACCTCCACCAGCATTAAAATGAAGTGAAATAAACAAATCAGCTTTAAAACTATTCGCTTTTTTTGCACGTTCGCGTAATTCTAAAAAAGTATCATTTGTTCGCGTCATGCCTACTTCAAATCCTGCTTTTACTAGTTCTGTTTGAAGCTGTTTCGCAGTTGCAAGTACCCAATTTTTTTCAACAAGTCCGTTGCCACTTGCCCCTGGATCCTTGCCACCATGACCGGCATCAATCCATATCTTTGTCATGCTTTTCCTCCTCGTCCCCTGACTTAGCATCAAAAATCAAAATTAAATTTTTCAATACTTCCGGGACCTTCATCCCCATTCGAACGAAATTTTCCAAGATGGAAATCAGCTCATTCGCCAAATAGAAAAAGATAACCGCATCCCGCGTTGTATTATGCGTTCCCAGAATCAAATCTATTTGATGCGCAATAGCCACTAAAATTAAGATAGCGATTTTTTTCGCGATTCCTTTGAAACCCATTTTGCTGCTAAGTTCCCCAAGATACCCTGAAGCGAGTAGCCCAGAAATATAGTCAGCTACAATAAAGCACACCAGCACTTTTACCAATAAATCCACTTCCCCAAACAAGTATCCAAACACCGCGCCAAAACCTAAAATCCCAATTTTTAGTATGACTTCCATGGAAAACCTCCTTTTTAGTTAATGGGCATGTAACACCAAGCATTCACTCCTTTAAAAACAGAAAGCAAAATTCGGTCGAGACCACATTTGATAATTTATTCCTCCGAACTTTACTTTCCAAAATAGAATATTTGTTTATGTCAACGGATGAAAAATCCAATCATAAAAACAAATTTCTTGTAAAACATCATGTATTATCAGAAAATCGGTGCACCTTCATTCTGATGCAGCTTTTATTGTCATCCGCTTACTGGACAATTAGCTTACTTCTATATTAATCGTAAAATGACATTTCAAAATATCACGAAAGTATCATCATTTCCTTACTAAAATTCCCATTAGCGTTGCGATTTCTAATACTGCTCGTTTTTTTATCCGTTTAAACTGGGCAATTTCGTACGGTAAATCCATCATTACCGCCACATCTTGTTTTCGTTCCACGTAACATTCCATCAAAATAGTGCGATATAAATCATCCATCTGATTTAACATTTCAGTATATTTCTCTACCAACCATCGCGCTTCCAAAATGACCTCTTTATTATGTCTAGCAGAAAATGCTACCGGCGCAAACTGCGGCTCTTCCAGAAAACCATTTCTAAGTAAGTGTGGCTTTTTTGATAACCCCGTAATCACCCGAAACCGCTCAAAATCCGCAAAAAATCGTTTTACTTCTTGGACCGTTTTTATATAATTGATATCCTTATTTTCTGGTAAAACTAAAACCTGCATTTTATCACTCCTTAATTGTGAGCTTCATTAATCACAAAAGCCTCATACTGACATTCAATCGCCGAAGCAGGTAAAGCGCCAATTTCGTCTTTTGTTTTATCTAAATGAAAAGCTAATACATCAATCATTTCCTGCTGAACCGGTTGCGACTTTTTTCTATTTAAACCTTTTTTTCGCTTCCATTCCGCAAGAGACGATCTCGATACTCCAATTAACCTACTAATTTGCACATCTGATTTAGTTCGTTTGTATTCTCGGTATTCACTAGGCGTTAAAATAAGCAACTTTTGCTCCGCTGTTAACAATCCTTTTTCTCTGTCCCCAAGTGCTTCAAAAAACTCCAACTCTTCTATCAAACGTTTTCGAATAAATCGATTTTCTTCTTGTTCTAGTTGAAAAATTAGTTGGATTTGCTTTTCTTTTAAAAGTTTTCTATCCATCCATTCCCACTTCCATCTCATAAATTAATATAGTAGCCTTGTCACCAATTCGGTGCTATCGGTGCGAAATCAGCCGCATTTATTTTCTAGCTCTACAAATATTATAGCACCATTTTGGTTACCGGTAAACTTTATCCGACAAATATGTTCGAAAAAGTTCCGTTTTGGTGCTAAAAGTGCTATACTGAAGCCATAAACATGTGGAGGGCAATTATTATGGAGTTAAATAAATTTGTAGGAAATAAAATAAAACAATATCGCGAGGAACGAGGCTTAAATCAAGAAGCATTAGCAGAGAAGCTTCATACGACTCGCCAAACTATTAGCCGCTATGAAAATGGCGATCGAAAAGCAAATCAAGATGTTTTATTTGAACTTGCAAAAATCTTCAACAAACGATTAGATGACTTTTTTCCTGAAAGAAATTTACCGCCTGTTGATGAACGCTTGGTGACAATTGCAGCCCATATTGATGACGATGTAACCGAAGAAGAAATGCGGGATATTTTAGCTTATATAGAGATGAAGAAAAAACTCCATCGCGGGATGTGATTTTATTGTACGAAAAATTGGTAAATAAATACCAAGACGAGGTAACAATCAGAGAAGAGAAAATGCCTTATAAACTGCCAGGTCTCTATTTAAATGGGACGATTTTTATTAGTAAAGATCAATCTTCCATTGAAAAAGGTTGTGTTTTAGTAGAGGAATTGATGCATTACAAATATACTGTAGGTAATATCACCAAGCAGGAAACCCTTATGGATAAAAAACAAGAGATTTTCGCTCGTCGCAAAGGTTACGAGGAACTAATACCGCTAGATGATATTATTGCATGTTTTTATCTAGGGTTACGAGAATATTTTGAAGTAGCGGAGTTTTTAGAGGTTACGGAAGAATTTTTGCGCCATACAGTTTCTCATTACGCGGAAAAATATGGTCCAATGTATGATTATGGTGGATATCTCATAAATTTTGGCAATTCCATTGATGTTTATAAGAAGTTTTGAAAGACGCTCCTTTTTATGGAGCGTCTTTTTTTGTTAAAATTCTCTCTAAAGAAGAAAAAAACATTTTAAGTCGTAAAATCAACTCAATTGTTGCTAATAAGTGACATTTTCTTGTCTAAATTGTGAACACGATTTTTATTCGGTATCTTTTTATCACAAATAGCAGTACAGTAATATGGTAAATAACAATTTTACCTTAGTATAGGAGTTTTGATAATGCTTCACAATATAGATTTTTCAGCTATTTTTTCTAGTGATTATTCGAATAAAGTTTCTTTTAAAAAAGGAGAAATTATTCATTCTTATAGAGAGTACGAAGAAAAACCGGCGCAAATAGGCGCTATTTTAGAGGGAACTGCTGTTTTAGAAGGCCCTACAAATGAAGGACGTTGGATGATAAATGCTTTGATAAGTCAACATTCACTTTTTGGGATGGAAAGTTTACTCGAAACAAAAAGAGCGCCTGAACTTACTGAATACCGCGTTCGCGCATTAGAAAACGGTACGGCTCTTTTTATTGACCGTGAGTTTCTTCTCAATTATTTGTATGCAAATCCACATTTTTTCCATCTCATACTTGATGAGGTTATTGTTAGATATCTATTTACTGCAAAAAATTACAAGAATATTAATCAAGCACCCATTATCAAAGTGACACGCATTTTGGTGGAAATTATTGAGCTGCTTCATTTGCATCAAACAGAAGGACCTATTGAGCTCCCAGTCTTTGTCACGCAAACTTTCTTAGCTGATTATTGTCGTTCTAGTCGTGCCAGAATTACTGAATCGCTAGAAGAATTACGCGAAAATGGCTTGTTGCTCGCTAAGAAACCCATTATCATTAGTTCGCATGAGAAACTACTCGATCAAGTCGATAGCTTTCAAACCGGAAATGGCTTATTAACTAAATAACCTTGAAAAATCGAGACGCCATGACTTTCTAAAAGAGTCATGGTTTCTTTCGTTTCAATTCCTTCAACAACAAAATCAAGCTTATTTTTTTGAGCAAAATTTGCCCAAGCTTTAATAAATAGTAGTAAATCTTCTAATGGTATATTTTTGAAATGAATGAGGGAGAATTTAATCTCTATTATGTAAGGTAGGTAGCTCATCACTCGCTCTAGGCTGTTCAATCCGCAACTAACATCGTCTATAGCGATATGGTAGCCGAGACCGTGAATCACTTTAATTTTATTTAGAATAAATGCGTCTTTATCGTTCGCATTAAGGTGGCGTTTATGCCCGGGTACATCGAAAATATCTTCGGTCATTTCTACAGTTATACGATGACTCTCGCTTTTTAATTTGTCTAGCCAGTGGAGTGTTTCTATGTAAAAAAGCTGTTGTGGCGCAATATTTATGGCAAATCGATCATTTGGATATTTCTTTAAAACGTCTAAGAACGCCTCGCTAAACCACTCGGAAAAAGCTAAGTACAGTTCTTCGTCCGCGAGTACAGCTTCTAATTCTGATAGAGGAAATCTAGGAACTGCACTATCATCACGTAAAAGTATTTCATATTCGACAATATTTCCCTGAAGAACATCTAATTTTGGCTGAATAAAAAGCTGAAATTTCATGAGTCCCATCATCCTTTCTCATTTCTCTTCTCTATTCTAATACATTTTTAGTACTAATCGCAAAATTTAGTCCAAAAACAAACAGGCATTCCGGAAAATGCCTGCAAATTATTCTTTAAAATATTTCTTTCATCATTTGAACAATTTCATCTGCCACGTCTTCCGCTTGAGGGAAAATCCCGTATTTATCAATGAAAGCATGACACATTCCTTGGTAAACGATTGCTTTTGTTTGTACACCACTTGCTCGCAGTTCTTTAGCAAAAATATCTGCAAAAGCTCGTAACGCGTCAAACTCCGCACTGGCTATAAGTGTAGGCGGATAAATACTTTTATCTACGGCCGATAGTGGAGAATAAATTGGCGATGCGGGATTTTCGTCTCTAACATAGGCTGTCCGCAGTAATTCGCCAGAGCCGTTCATTCCAATGATACCTGGCGCAACGAGCGGAAGTGTCTCTTCGGATGCCCCAAACTTGGAAATATCCCACTTATACTTATCATTATCTTCATCTACTAACGTTAGCGCTGGGTAAAGTAAGGCTTGAAATCCTACATAATTTGTCTCTGCTTCATAATCCATATAACTTACCGCCGCTGCTAAAGTTCCGCCCGCGCTATCTCCGGAAACACCTATTTTCGAAGCGTCGATGCCGAGTTCGTCGCTTTGTTCCACTACCCATTCAAGCACCCGGTAACAATCTTTTGGAGCTGCTGGTGCCGGAAATTCTGGAGCTAAATGATAGTCTACATTAATAACAACTGCCGGTAACTTTTCCGCGATACCTTTACAAAAATTCTCCACTACAGCCGGCGTTCCACCAACAAAGCCACCACCATGATAAAAAATGAATGCGGGAACTGGTTTGGTTGCTTCCTCATGACGATAAATTCGTACCGGAATATCGCCATAATCGCCTTCAACAACCCGATATTCCGTAGTTACGCCGTTTGATAAATCAATATTCGGACTTCCCATCGTTGCTCGCATTTGTAGTGCAGCTGCCGTTGCTATTTCCAAATTAGAAAAATCTGGCATTTGGATTTCTTGCGGCGCTTCTTTTATCGCATCATTCGTACCGCCAAGATGTTGTTTCAGGTCTTTTAATAAAAAAGGATCCAAATTCCCTCGAGCTGTTTCTTGTGCCCGTTTAAAAATAACTTCAGTTCCTTCTTCTTGTTCTAGAATGCTATTTGATTTTATAAACGCTAAAGCTTTTTTATATTCCATCCAGTCTTCCTTCTCTCTGTCTTATTTTGGAATTCTAACTCGATTTGCGCCAGTTTTCTGATGGTGGAAATCCGTAATATTTCTTGAAAAGCTTACTAAAATAATAAGCATCATTATATCCGACCATATTTGCGGCCTGTTTTACGGTAACGTCTTTATTCTTCAATAATTCTTCTGCACGAGTAAGGCGAATTTTGATTAAGTAGTTAATTGGTGATTCCCCGGTTTCTTCTTTAAATACTTTGGAGATATAGGCGGGGCTAATGTACATCGTTTGCGAAAGCGTTGAGAGCGAGACATCTTCTGTATGGTGTTTTTCCATATAATGAATAATTTCGTTTACAAGTATCTGTTTTTGCTGCTCGTCGGTAGATAATTTGACGCCGTTATTTTCAAGTTGTTCTGGGGTGGCTTCGCGTAAAACATGGATAATTAATTGCATAACGAAAGCTTTTAAAATCAAGTCATATCCAGGTTTTCCAGCGTCTTTTTCTTCTATAATTTGTTTAGAAATAGATAAAATAGCAGATTCCTCTTCTTTTTTTCGTAAAAAGGCCTTTTTAAACGGGAACGTATTTCGCGTGTATCCTTCCAGTGCAAAGTTCCGAAAACCTATATGGAGTTGCGCATTCGTCATACCTGGTTCGGTTATATCGTAATGATTCACGCCAGGATTAAAAATCAGCATATCGCCTTTTCCAAGTTTGACTCGCTCGCCTTCAATATCATAAATAACGTTTCCCTCACAAATAATCGAGATTTCCAAAAAATCATGATGGTGATTTTCACCTACGCGCACCTCATTCGTATAACAATTCGCGATATACAAAATTTGCGGATTAAATGTGGTCGTATTTATTTTCAGCATCACTTCACCTCCTCGTTATAACGCTTACATTTATCTTTTAATTATATAACATTGTCCATGCTTACAGCGAATATAAACCATTCTTTTTCGAAATTAGGAGTGTAAACTAAATGGATATATGAATATTAAAGGATGTGAAAAAATGGAGAGTATGAAATGGATTTGGCAATATGTCCGAAAATATCGATTGCTTATGATTGGTGTATTTATTTTAATTTTTATTGCTTCTGGTATTAGTATTATTTATCCGTTACTTGGCGGAAAAGTGATTGACGATGTTGTCTATCAAAATAAAACGAATTTGCTTATCCCGCTACTTTTAATCATGATTATTTCGACAATTATTCGAACTATTTGCCGTTATACCTATCAGATTATGTGCGAACGAATCGGGCAAAATTCCCTTTTCCGAATTCGAGAAGATTTATATAAAAAGTTGCAATCACTCGATTTTGATTTTTTCAATAATACGCGCGTTGGGGATATTATGGCGCGGATGACTGGTGATACGGATGCGATTCGTCATTTTGTTTCGTGGGTATCTTACAACATTTTGGAAAATGTATTTTTGTTTAGTTTTGCGATTATTATTATGGCCACGATTGACTGGAAACTAACGCTTGCGCTTGTTATCCTAACGCCGCTTATTGCTATTTTAACCATGAAAATGTCGAGCAAAGCCCAACCAGTTTTTTATGAAATTCGGGAGAGCTTTTCACGGCTCAATTCGATGGTGGAAGAGAATATTAGCGGGAATCGCGTCGTAAAAGCATTCGCACGAGAAGATTTTGAAATGAAGAAATTCCATGAACATAATGAGGATTTCAAAAAACGTAATCTAGATTCTGCCGATGTTTCCAGAACCTATTTGCCAGTGCTTGATTCGCTCGCAGGCATGCTCGTTGTCATCACGCTTATTTTCGGTGGCTATTTAGTAATTAAAGGCCAAATGACGCTGGGAGATTTAGTTGCCTTCAATGGATTTCTATGGATGCTGAATGGCCCGATGCGGATGAGTGGTTGGCTGATTAACGACGTTCAACGCTTTATCGCTTCTTCGTTTAAAATTCAAGACATGATGGCGACGGACGCTAAAATTCCCATCCACGCTGAAAAACCTGCGCCATCACTTCAAGGTCACGTCGAGTTTAAAAATGTCAGTTTTCATTTCGAGGACGACCCAAACACGGACGTACTCAAAAATATTTCACTAAAAGCTTCTCCAGGCCAAACAATTGCTATTTTGGGCGAAACTGGCGCAGGAAAATCAACGCTCGTCAACTTAATTTGCCGGTTTTACGATCCAACTTCCGGTGAAATTTTAATTGATGGCGTCGATGCGCGAAAATGGCATGTGCGGGAACTTAGAAATCATATCGCCACGGTGATGCAAGATATTTTCCTATTTTCTGATACGATTGAAGGAAATATTGCATTTGGCGCTCCTGATGCAACAATGGAGGATGTCCGGCGTATGGCGCGAATTGCAGACGCGGACCACTTCATTGAAACCATGCCTGAAAGTTATGACACGATTGTTGGTGAACGCGGTGTTGGACTTTCTGGAGGGCAAAAGCAGCGCATATCTTTAGCTCGTGCTCTTTTAAAAAATCCATCCATTTTGATTTTGGATGATACCACTTCCGCTGTCGATATGGAAACCGAAGTGAAAATCCAAGGCGAATTAAAAAAAATCACGGAAAATACGACCACATTTATCATTGCACACCGGATTTCTTCTGTAAAAGAAGCCGATGAAATTTTAATTTTAAATCATGGCGAAATCATCGAACGCGGTACACACACTAGTTTGCTAGCAGAAAAAGGTTATTATTTTGATATTTACAATAAACAACTTGGAACGGAGGCGAATGTGAATGGCTAGAAATAAATTTGATATTGACGAAGAACTGGAAACAGCCTTCAGCGCCGCACATTTAAAACGTATTCTCGTTTACGTAAAACCCTATCAAAAATCCATTTATATTACGCTCTTTGTCATCTTATTAGCAAATGTAGCGACAATGATTGGCCCGTATTTAACCAAAATAGTCATAGATGATACGATTCCAAACAAAAACATAACACAACTATTCTGGATTGCGATTATTTTCATAGTTTCTGTCGTTGTAACCGGACTTTGTATGCGATACCGCATTAGGTCGATTACGTTGATTGGACAAGACATTTTAAAAGATATGCGGACAGCGATTTTCGGTCATTTGCAAAAACTTCCTTTTTCTTATTTTGACAGTCGTCCGCATGGAAAAATTTTAATTCGTGTTGTTAATTACATCAATATGCTGAGTGATTTATTATCTAATGGGCTGATAAATCTGATTTCTGATATTTTAAGTGTCATTGTAACACTTGGTTTTATGCTGATGATTGATCCCGTTTTAACGTTGTATAGTTTAGCGCTTATCCCGGTTCTTTTCGTGATTGTCATGGTCATTAAAACTGCGCAACGCAAAGCTTATCAAGTTCTAAGCAACAAACAATCCAACATGAACGCCTATATCCACGAGAGCATCGCTGGAATTAAAGTGACACAAAGCTTTTCGCGGGAAGAAGAGAATTTTGAGATTTTCACCGAGGTAAGTAATGAGTACCGCCGTTCTTGGATGAAAGCGGTGAAAATTCAATTCTTGCTTTGGCCAGGGGTTCAAAATATCGCTGTAATGACGACTTGTTTAATTTACTTCGTTGGAATCAAAGGTTATGGGGTGGACGTTTCTACCGGGACACTGATTGCTTTCATCGGTTATGTTGGGAATTTTTGGAATCCTGTTATTAATATTGGTAACTTCTACAATTCGCTTATTACCGCAACGACTTATTTGGAGCGGATTTTCGAAACAATGGATGTTGAGCCTGATATTAAAGATGTCCCAAATGCGAAAAAAATGCCACCAATCGTTGGAAATGTTGACTTTAAAGATGTTTATTTCCGTTATGAGGAAGGCGTGGACATTTTAAAAGGAATTAATTTTCATGTGGATGCGGGTGAATCAATTGCGCTCGTTGGTCCTACAGGTGCAGGAAAAACGACAATTATCAACTTGCTCAGCCGTTTTTATAATATAAATTCTGGAGAAATTTTAGTTGATGGAGAAAATGTCGAAGAAGTCACGCTTAAATCACTCAGGTCACAAATGGGCGTGATGCTCCAAGATACGTTTATTTTCTCAGGAACGATTATCGAAAATATTCGCTACGGGAAGCTAGATGCAACCGAAGAAGAAATTATCGCGGCTGCCAAAGTCGTTCGTGCTCATGATTTCATTTCCGGTCTAAAAGATGGCTACTATACCGAAGTAAAAGAACGAGGTAGCACTCTTTCGGCCGGTCAGCGACAACTGATTTCCTTTGCCCGTGCTCTTTTAGCCGACCCGAAAATCCTTATCCTTGATGAAGCAACTTCAAGTATTGATACACAAACAGAAATCCTACTCCAAGAAGGGCTTGAGCGACTACTGGAAGGCCGAACTTCCTTCATTATCGCGCACAGGCTTTCGACAATCAAAAACAGTTCGCGCATCTTCTACATTGATAATGGCCGCATTCAAGAAGCTGGCAGTCACGAAGAACTGATGGCACAACACGGCTACTACTATAATTTATATCAATCACAGTTTGATATGTTGCAAGCTTTATAGAAAAAAGGTAACTAGAGATTCTAGTTACCTTTTATTTTGCGCATCCATTTGTAAAAAGAAATTATACAATGCTCCGTACAAATTCGCATCATTTTGGAAATGACAAGTGACGATTTTCGGTTGTGCGGCATGATAAGGATTAGCTGCTTTTATTTCTGCGACAGCCTCATTTAGCCTTTCAACAACAACCGGTTGGGCGCTAATGCCACCACCAATTGCAATAATTTCCGGATCAATCAAATACTGGATATTTAAAATTTGAGATGCTAATTCATAAATATACGCATCAAAAATAGCATTCGCTTCTTCATCACCTTGGTTAATTAATTCGAAAACGTGCTCACCGTCTTTTTTATTGGGTAAATTCTTCTTTGATGCAATGCGCTTAATTAACTCCACCGCTGATCCAGTTCTTCCAAAGAATGTACCTCGCAATTTCTTCGTATCAAAAGAAGTCTCCATAAAACTAACTTCTCCCGCCATCAAATGATAACCAGATTGTAATTTACCATCCATAATAATTCCGCCACCAACGCCACTTCCAAGCGTTAAAATCGCCGCGCTATGTACATTTTTTGCCACACCTAACCAAAGTTCCGCTAAAGCCGCACTCTTCGCATCATTTTGCAAGACAACGGGAACATGACATTCACGCGCTAACATTTCAGCCAAATTTTTCTCATGCATAAATAATAGCGAGCCACCTTGGTAAATCACGCCTTTTTCCGTATCTACCACGCCCGGACAACTCACAGCAATGCCCTTCACTTCTGTCCTATAGGGGCGCCACTTTTCGACCATTTGAGCTACAAGTTCTTCTGCACTTTTGGCAGTTGTAGGGAATTTATCTTTCATTTTCACCGTACCGTTATTTTCCATCAACGCAAATTTAACAAAAGTTCCACCAATATCGTATACAAAATACATTCCTCTGCACCCTCTCTTGTCGCTTTTATTCATTGTAATACGTTTGGCTAGTTTTTCAAATAAAAACAGAGATTCTCCGGAAAGAATCTCTGTTTTTGTCTATTAATTTATTAATAACCAAGGGCCCCACTGTTCAGCTCCTGGCTCATTTCCTTGAGTCCACCACTGTGCTTCATATGTTTTCCCTTTATAAGAAACCCTGTCTCCCTTATTGTACGTTTTGGCAGCGTCCCATGCTGGAGTTGCTGGTGGTGTTGCCGCATCAAGCGTTGTCACAGTTAAGGTCGAGCTTGCTGCCGAGAAATTCCCAGCCGCATCATACGCTTTTACTGTGTAAGTGTACGCTGTTTTTGCAGTTAAGCCACTATCTGTAAAAGTAGTTCCTGAAACAGAGCCCACTTCGGTCCCATTTCGGTACACTTTATATCCAGCCACCGCTTTATTGTCCGTTGAAGCTGTCCACGATAGAGTAGCAGATTTATCGGTTACATTAGAAGATGTGAGTGCTTTTGGTACTGTTGGCGCTTCTGTGTCACTTGGATCAGGGACAACAGTTCCCCCGCCAAAAATCGTTTGTTTACCAAATTCGACACTCGATTTTACCATCCGTTGTGTTAAATCAATTTTAGAAATGTTAGCTACATCCACACTAGATGCACTCGATTTTAAGCGGAAAGTATAAGATGCGCCTTGCGGAATTTGCTGTGCATCATATACAGAAGCTAAATCAACTACTGTATTGCCACCTGAAGTAGTAACTGTCCCAGCTTTATAATCCCCAGCAGTTAGCGTTTCGCCTGCTTTTACCGGAATATAAAACTTAGGTAATTTCACTGTTTCAAAAGAGAGCTCCGTTGATTTCAAGACTTCATTGGTTTCATCCGCTTTTTCATTGTTTGTAATTGTAATTTCGTATCCGACGCCATTTTCACTATAAGGTTTGACAGTTGCTACCACATTTAAATTCGCATATGTGATTGCGTTTTGCGGGATTGCGCTTGTACCGAACAATCCGGTTTTAATAGCCTTCGTAAGTTCATCGCGCTTAGTTGAAGTCGTTGTTTTATCCTGCGACTGCATCCAAGAAATCATCCCACCAAGATTATTATCTTTTACATACTGTGCCTTATAGCCAATTGAACGCGTATTGTCATATGTGTAAAACTCCCCAGTTTCCTTACTATAAAGATACGGCGCCTTGGCAGTATCATCCCAGTATTCTTTCAATGTTGGCGTTTTAGCTTTTAGCGCATCAATACTTCTATACGCCCAAACTCCGCCAGCACGGCCCCCATCGCCAGTTTTAATTGGGTTTTCGTTGTTTGCCCCATAAGTAAGCGAGCCATCCGCATCTTTATTCGTTTTTTCAGCAGCTTGGAAAAGCCCTGGCAATGCCGTATCCGTTCCAGCAGCTACTTTATTCCAGCCCCGAGTATAAAATGCTGCCCCAACAACAATTTTATTCGAAACTGCTCCCTTTTCTTTTAAGTATTTAACGGTTTGGTCGACAGAAAAACCACTATCATAATTCGGATCTTTCGGATTGCCGTAAAGCGCTGTATGATGCGCACTATTCGGTGTCCAAGCACCATTTAAGTCATACGTCATCACATTCGCAAAATCGACTACTTTAAATAAATTCGCTACATCAATCCCATTTTCTAAAGTAGATTTTGCAGCTGGTAAAGCAACCGATAATTCGTATTTCTTGTTAATATCCACGCCTTGTTTATCCAAAGCAGTTCTTAAATCTTGTAAAAGTGTAATAAAGTTTTGCTTATCCGCAGGTTTTGCATTTGGTGTGCCTTCATCGTTTTTATTATCAACAAGGTCAGCGTCCCGTACCGAAGCAGGATATTCCCAGTCCAAATCAACAAAATCCATATTAGTATATTTCACAAACTTCATCACATTTTTCACAAAGTTAGCCCGTTTTGTTGGATCTGCTGCAACTGTCGAGAAATCTCCCGACTTAGACCAGCCACCAACCGAAACCCCTATTTTCAAATTCGGATTTTGAGCGCGCAAATCTTGAATCGCATTCAAAACGCCCGCATTTGCTCCGCCCCATTGAACTCCCTCTTGTCCAACAGGCGCCCCAACAGCAGCATCTTTATCAGTAAAAACTAAATCCCCATTACTATTAAAATCCAGAAAAGCAAAATTCAAATGTGTTAATTGATCAGCTGGAATATCTTTCGGATAAAAGTTCCCTTCTCCTCCCCAAATCGACCAATCACCGTAATACATAACATTTCGATACTGTGGTACATTTTCAGCCGCTTTCGCCCGTTTTGGCTGTGCACCAATTGATACAACCACTAATGATAAAACTAACAACACAACAGAAGTAATACTAAAAAGCTTTTTCATCTTCTTATTCATCTCTTCACCCCGATTTTTGATTTATAAACCTCATTTCGGCAGTTCTAAGTTTGTCTCTCTGTACCCCTTTTTGTGTGGTTGCCCGAATGTTCTTCTCTCTAATTTCCTCCCCCCGATTAAAGATTCATTCCGAGCATCTGTATATCATGCAATTATCATGCCAAAAGAAAGCGCTGTCATTATGCGGTTTAAGACCCCTTCCTAAGATACACAGATGGAATAAAAACTTACACAGATAAAAAAATAGCACAAGCACTTCGCTCATACTATCGATTAAATATTATTTAATTTTCACAAATTCAAACCAATCCTTTCGCGAATAAAAAAAGGATGCCAAACAAAGGATTAAAGCAATGACTGTAGACACCCAACTAGTGGCCAAAAGCCCGAAAAAAAGAAATGGAAACATTGAATAATTTAATATTAGTGCTTTACGGTTAATCCGCACAATAACATCATTACTATTTTCCAAAACCGCTTCCTGACTCCCATAAAACCAATCAGTCACGCAAACCTTTGTTTTCTCCATCTTAGGCATAAAAAAATGAGACTGATGATTGTCGAGTTTTACAATTTCTTCATTTTCGATTCTAATTTTCACCGGAGTAATACCGCTGCCAATTCCAGTTTTACGAGTTATTTTGATAGTCACAGTTGCTTCTCCTCCTTGGCTGTATGTTATTTTAATTATACCAAGAAAGGAACAAAAAAAGAACAAGGAAATAGCAGCTATTTCCTTGCCCTCTTTTAAGCAAAAGTCGTAACATCCGTAATCGGTAATCGATAAGACTGGTAGCCAGAATTTTTAGCTTTACCGATAGAAACAATCATAACCGGTACATAACGCTCTGGATCCATATTGAAGGCCTCAGCAACTTCCGTACGTTCAAAACCACCAATTGGATTTGTATCATAACCATGCGCCCGAGCAACTAACATTAATTGCATTGCCACAATCCCACCATCAATAAGGACGACACGTTCAGCTTCTGAGCGCGGAATGGAAGCAAAGTACTGGCTTAATTTAGCCATTTGTTGTTCTTTCACTTCTGCCGGCATCAAGCCCCGTTCAACTGATTCTCCGTAAATTTTTTCACCGTTTTCAAAATTCTCTAAGTCACCAAAAACTAAAATCATCGCGGAAGAAGATTCATTTTGACGTGTATTAAAGCGAACTAACGAGCTTAATTTTTCTTTACCCGCATCACTTTCCACGACCACAAAACGCCATGGTTGCATGTTTACAGAAGAAGGAGCCGTTACCGCGTCCTCTAGAATAGCTTTCATTTCTTCTTGGCTAATTTTCACCGTTTCATCGTATTCTCGAATTGAGCGGCGGTTTTTCATTAAGTCTTCAAAATCATTATTTACATAAGTCATATTATGATCCTCCTTATCGCGCAAGTGGCGTTAATACTGAAATTTCAAGTTCGTTAGCAACAAAATCAGCAGCCAATTTCTGGAATTTTTTGAAATGCTCGCTGTCGTTGTGTTGTTGAATGGCAGCCATATCCGCCCATTTTTCTAACATATAAAAAACTGTTTCGTTTTCCGTTGATTGCACTAATTCATAACCATGATTCCCAGCTTCTGCTCTTGATGCAGCAATAACTTCCTTAGCCGCCTGCAAAAAAGCTTCGGTTTGTTCTTTTTTGACCGTAATTTGCGCTTCAATATGCAACATTTCCCAACAACTTCTTTCAGATTTAATAGTTCGATTATTTTCGAACTATCATAATATAACATAGCAGCAAGTTCCGCGCAATTAAAATGTAAGTTATGATATGATATTTGTATGAAAAAATTAAAAGAGCTCTCAAAATCAGATTTATTATTAATTTTCCAAGCCCTAAGCGATCCAATTCGTCTTGATATTTTCCTATGTTTACTGAAAAGCAAAGAAAAACGCTTCTCTGGCACAACTTACAATATCTCCAAATCTACCATGTCACACCACATTAAACTGCTTAAAGAAGCCAAACTGATTAATTTAAGAAAGGAAGGAACAACGCATATTTATTCGGTGAATGAAGCATTAGTGGAAGAAATCGGCTACTTCTTTGATGCATGTAAACATAATCACAAATAAACCATGAATTTCATCTTTAAAATTGTTAACCAGGTTAATATTTTGATATACTTTAAATATTAACTTACTTAAGGATGTGGTTTTTTAGTGAAGCGAATACTCATTAGATCGGGTATGCGACCGACCAATGTCTACACGCCGGAAGACATCTATTTAAAGGATCGAACCGGGTTTAACAATGGTAATCTTGCGTATCAATATAGCATTTATCGAGCTTTGTGGAATGATGATGTAGAAATACATGCTGACGGTCTTTCATCTAACCCCAATCTCGCAGAAAAAATCAATGAAAATTACGACCTCTATGTTATGCCTTTAGCTGACGCATTTCGAGACGACTTTAGGCCAGTACTCCGCAATTACACCCAACTCATTCGCAAATTAAAAATCCCAGTCATCGTAACAGGCGTCGGGTTAAGAGCGAATTACGAACCACAACTAGACGAAGGTTTTTCTTTTGATGAAGATGTTACTAACTTTGTTAAAGCAGTCCTAGAAAAATCAGCTCAAATTGGGGTTCGAGGACAAATTACTGCAGATTATTTAAAAAAACTAGGATTTAACGCAGAACTTGACTTCCGAGTAATTGGTTGTCCGTCCCTTTATACATTCGGACGAGAAATAAAAATAAGAGATTTTCACTTAACAGATCAATCCACCATCGCTATTAATGCATCCCCAACATCTTCAGAAATAGCTATCAATTTCCTTAACAACATGATTACTACATATAAAGACTATCACTTTATCCCTCAACACCTAGACGAATTCCATTTAATGTATGCCGGCGGTCCAGATATCTCTAGTGATATCAATGGCTACCCAACAAATATCCAACATAAGTATTATCAAGAAGGTCGAGTAAAATATTTCACTAGCATGCCTAGTTGGTTCGATTTTGTGAAGAAAGTTGATTTTAGCATTGGCTCTCGCCTACATGGAAACGTCATTCCAACAATAGTCGGAACACCTAATATTTCTTTCGTACAAGATGCCAGAATGCGTGAACTAGCCTCCTACCATGCGCTTCCTCACGTAACCATCGATGAATTAGAAAAAACCAACAACCTCCAAGAATTACTAACTAAAGTGGACCTGAAATCAGCCGAAAAAGTCCAAGCAAGAAATTTTGATAATTATATTGATTTCTTAGATACTAATGGTCTCAATCATATCTATAAACACGATAAAAACAGAAAATCAGCTCCCATGGATGAACTTATAAACTCCATTACTTTCCCAACAAGTCCAGACCCCATTTCCATATTAAACCCTCAAGAAATGCTAAACCGAGTAAAAATCTCCACCAATTTATTAAAAGAAAGACATGATTTTAGCACAAGATACCGCGTCAATCTCGTAAATAACCAACTTACCCAACTGAAAAAAACAACTTCTGAACAAAACAAAAAATACCAACAAAAAATTACTGAAACACAAGAAAAAAATCAGCAATTAGAAAAACAACTGACAGATACTAAACAAAAATTACAGTTGACGATTAATAAAAATCACGAACTAACTAATAAAATCAGACATTATCAAGGAACATTAAACCGAAAATCTGTAAAAACTACTTTAAAAGTAGCGAACTCTCTAGCAAATTTAAAAAAGAAAGTCTCCAGAAGCTAAGCAATAAAAAAGCAGCCATCCAAATCTGGCTGCTTTTTACTTATTTCCTTAAAATCTTCTCCATTTTCTTTCCTTTTGCAAGTTCATCCACCAATTTATCCAAATAACGAATTTGCTGCATTAGTTTATCTTCAATTTCTTCCACTCGGTAGCCACAAATAACTCCGGTGATTAAAGATGCATTGGGATTCATTTTCGGCGCTTCAGCAAAGAAGGTCTCGAAATCAATTGCTTGGTCGATTGCTTGTTGCAAAGAATCTTGATCATAACCGGTTAGCCAAAAAATAATTTCATCTACTTCTTCTTTTGTGCGGTCTTTTTTCTCCGCTTTTTGTATGTAAAGAGGGTATACACTAGCGAATGACATCGTGTAGATTCTTGGTTTTTTCATGTTGGTGTTCCTCCTTCGTTTACTTTTGATTTCACTTTCTATTGTACCAAAATGTGCTGTTTGTTCAATTATTATGTACGAAAAAAAGCATCAACAGACATAAGTCCATTGAAGCTTTTCGGTATAAATCGGCTTATTTATTTTTGTTTTTCTTCTTGCTAAATATCGACCGAAACGAGCGCTTCATAACATCAAAGAAACTTAGCGAGCTCACCATATTGGCTGGGTCGACATAAACTCTTATTTTACGTAAAACTTCTTTAGGCTTTTTAGAAGCAAATGTGTATGTGCCGTTGCGCTTTGTTTTAATGGCGTAGCGAGGGATCCACTTACCTTTTAGCATAACGGATACGATAACTTGGTCTACTTCTTCCCAAGGGATTTGGACGAATTTACGCACATCACGTGAGTTAAAAAATTCAAAACCTTTGTCGCCAATCATAATTTTCCCGTAATCTGTAAGTCCAGTATACGCGGTGGCATCTATTGTTAAGTCTACCTTTGTATTAATCGATTGAACCAACTGTATTCGCTCCATTTCTTTTCGCTTGTTTTGTTTATTATACCGTATTCGTTTATCTGTGTCATATATCTAAACGAAAAGAGGCTCGGTGAATATTGCACCAGCCTCTTTTCGATCAGCTTATTTTTACAGAAGCCCGATTAAGTGACCAACTATACCAACTACGAATAGACCTAGAATGATGATAATTGGGCTGATTTTTTTCTTAAGTAACCACATACATAGGAATGTAAGAGCAACTGCTGCAAGTCCTGGGATTAAGTTATCCAAGTTATTTTGCAAGGTTGTTACTTTAATTTCAGAAAGAGCTAAACCTGCTTGTTGTTGTTCTAAAGCAGTTTTAATACCTTGTGCACCTTGTGGAAGATGACTCCAATCAATATACGCACCTTCATCAAGTTTAACTTTCGAGATAATTGGCGCAAACTGGATATTTACCCATCTCTGCACCAAGGCGGCGAGGACGAACATCCCGAGTATCGAAGCACCTTTTGTAATGTCTTGTAGTAATCCACCAGAAAGGTCATCAGTGATTTTAGAACCAGCTTTGTAGCCGAATTCTTGTGTATACCACATGAAGCCCCAACGGATTACGTTCCAAGCAACGAAGAATAAGATAGGTCCAAGAATGTTTCCACTCAAGGCAAGAGAAGCACCTAATGCACCTAACATTGGACGAATTGTAAACCAGAATACTGGATCACCAACACCAGCTAGAGGTCCCATCATACCAACTTTAACCCCTTGAATTGCTACATCATCAACTTCTGCTCCATTTGCACGTTCTTCTTCCAGTGCAAGTGTTACCCCAAGAATTGGAGATGCAATATATGGATGTGTATTAAAGAATTCTAAGTGACGTTTTAATGCAGATGAACGATCTTCTTTTGTTTTATATAATTTTTTAATAGCGGGAATCATAGAGAATGCCCAGCCACCATTTTGCATACGTTCGTAGTTCCATGAACCTTGAATGAACGTAGAGCGCCATGCTACGCGTAGACGGTCTCTCTTTGATAATTCGATTTTTTCTGCCATTCTATTCTCCTCCTTTTTTTATTAATAGTCGTTTAATATATCGCCCAGTGGATCGCGAGAGTTTCCGCCTCCACCGCCGTTTGAGTTACCGCCACCCATTTTAGATAGGTTAAGGTAAATAAGAGCAAGTGCAACACCTAGAGCACCAATTGCGATAAGTGTAAGTTGAGAAATTGCAGCTACTACGAAACCGATTACGAAGAACGGCCATACTTCTTTAGTAGCCATCATGTTGATAACTAGTGCATAACCAACGGCAACTACCATTCCTCCACCGATAGCCATACCATCTGTTAACCAAGCTGGCATTGCTTCTAAGAAAGATTGAACGCTGTCTGCTGGAATGAATAAAAGTGCTGCTGCAGGAATCGCGATACGAATACCTTGCATACAAATTGCTGAAATATGTAACCACTCTACGCTGCGTATATTCCCTTTTTCAGCGGCTCTGTCCATCAAGTGAACAATTGGAACTGCCAATGTACGAACGATCATTGTTAAGAAAAGACCTGCTACTGCAAGTGGAATTGCAATTGCGATTGCGGACGGAATACCTGCTACTCCTTGTCCACCTAATACTAATATAATTGCTGAAGCTACTGAGGCAAGCGCGGCATCTGGTGCTACGGCTGCTCCGATGTTTGCCCATCCAAGTGCGATCATTTGTAGAGTTCCGCCAAGGATGATACATGCTGTTAAGTTACCTGTTACGAGACCAATTAATGTACATGCGATTAATGGCTGATGGAACTGAAATTCATCTAGAATTCCTTCAATACCTGCTAAAAATGCAATAAGTACTACTAAAATTATTGATATGACAGACATAATAAACCTCCTATTTTAATTTTTTATTGTGTCTTTAATTCATTTTTTGCTTTTTTGATGATTTCATCCATGTTTGCGCTTGAGTCATTAGGGACTTTACGCACATCGAATTTAACGCCTTTTTCTTTTAATTTCTCAAAAGTGGCAACATCATCTTTCCCCATGGAAAGTACTTTGCTAACAACAACTTTACCTACAGAGTGAGCCATGGAACCAACGTTTACTTGTTCGATTTCTACGCCACCTTCAATTGCGCGTAAAACATCTTGAGGATTTTCGAATAATAAAAGTGCTTTTGTATTGCCGAAACGTGGATCTTTTGAAATCTCAATCATTTTTTGGACTGGGATAACGTTAGCTTTTACTCCTGGTGGTGCTGCTTGTTCGATTAATTTTTTACGAAGATCGTCTTTTGCAACTGCATCTGAAACGACGATAATTCTTGTTGGGTGTGTTGCTTTTGTCCATGCAGTGGCTACTTGACCATGTAATAGACGTGAATCAACACGAGTTAAAACGAATTCGATTTTGCCATCACCAACTGCAGCGATTTCTGCTTGTGGCTGTTCAGTAGCTGTTACTTGCGGCTGAAGTTCTTCTGGTTTCACACGGATACCTTCTTGAGCTGGCGCAAGGATATTTGCTGCGATTTCGTGTGCGCTTTCCATTGTAAAACGTGATGAGAAAGCTTCAATCAGCATTGGCAAATTAAGTCCTGCTACGATTGCCCACTTATCTTTATGTAGTTCATAAAGACCGTTTGCTTGATTGAATGGTGTGCCTCCCCAAAGATCCACTAAGAATAAAACTTCATCTTGGCTATCAAAGGATGCAATTGCAGCTTCCATTTTAGCTTTGATGTCTTCTGGACCTTCGCTTGGCATCAAAGTGATTGCTTTAACGTTTTCTTGCTCGCCGAAAATCATTGTTCCGGACTGCAAAATACCTTCAGCAAATTCACCGTGAGTTGCGAGGATAATTCCTACCATCTTTTTCCCTCCTAATATAATTCATTTATTTTGCTACCCGCTCTATTAATTGCAAGTTCTGTGCCAACTTTTCAGTATCACTCTCGAAACACTGACGTATCAATGTTTTATCAATCTATATTATTATGGTATTAATTAGTGTATCGTTAGCCAATACAGAAAATGCAGCTTAATAATTTAGTGTATCCAAGAAACACACATTGTATATTAAAAAAACATAATAAAGTTATACTAATCTGCAGAAAAAGCAAAAAAACTACTCAAAAATAAATTTTGAGTAGTTTTTTTCATAGTATTTTTTTATGAGGCGCATGATGCTTTTGATGGCTGTGCCAGTTCCCATGGGGTCATTTTAACATTAATTTTACCCTGTTCTGCTAAATTATTTATTATCACAGAAGTTGTTGATACAGAGCACTTTGCTAATTTAGCCAGCACATAGATTTTAAGCCACCTTGGAAATACAGGATTTTGTTCAGGGTCTAGCTTATACCTTTCAATTACTTTCTGTAAAACCATTTCAACACGTTCTTCCGGATAAGCTGACATTAGTTGTCTTTGCCATTCTATGCTCCGCTCAAAATCTTCCGCTATTTGCAGAAAGAAATTTGGCAACAACTTATCTTCGTCTAGCCTTTCAAGTATCTCGTCTGTAGAAATAACGATATACGTGGTATGTTCAAGAGCAGCTAGCGAAAGACCTCCGTCTGTTGTAAAAATAATCCGTTGATCTGCAAAAACGCGTTGAATTGTTGGCTTTTTTTCGAAGCTTTCTTGTACCATTAGTCCTTTTTCCATAACAATTAGCTGTCCATGTTGCAATTTTAGTTCCTTACCTACCTCCAATTCTTGGTGAGTAAGAGAAAAATTCGTTCTAATCCATGAATAAATCAGTGAATCTTGGCTGACTAGTTGATGAAATTCTAAAAAAGTCATTTTTCTACTTCCTTTCCTCCCAGGTATGTGAAACCTTGGTTTTCGGTTGAACCATTATATCTGTTTAACTAACTTTACTCAGAAAAAGTGTGTTTGAAATGTCGGGAAAAGGTAGGCTAGTCTTGCTACCCTACCTTCCCCTATTATTTCTATTAATTATCCGTGGCGTCTTCTTAGTCTAAATAGCCATAAGAATAATGCAAATCCTACTAGACAAGCACCCGCTAGGATAACCCATAAGTTCATTTGGTCTCCTGTTTTTGGTATTGCTTGTTTGTATGTTGCAGTTCGTTGCTGACCAGCTTTCACGTCTATCTTGCTGTCATCATCAGAAGGTTTTACTGTTACTTTTTCTCCTTCTACTTGAATCATAGCTACGACAGAAAGCTCTTCTTTACCAGCATCGGCGGTTCCTTCGTTTGGATCAATTGTATAAGTGATTTTGTATGTGCCAGGTTTTTTCGTATTGACTTTACCTTCCACTTTCACGTTAGAAAGCGGGATATCACTACCATCTCTGGACATTGCACGTACGAAATTATCTTTTGGATCCCACTTCGCATTTGCTTTTAGTTTACTATCCGCAACGATAATTTTTGCTTGGTTTTGTAGGACTGTTACATGAGACACACTTGTCACTCCATCGTAACGATAAGTGATTTCATATGTTCCAGGTGTTTTAGTATCTACAAGCCCAACAACCGTTACATCAGATAATTTAACATCATCACCTTTTTTATCTACCGCCAAGTCAAAATTATCTTTAGCATTCCACGTTTTACCAGCATAAATGGTGCTGTCATGGGATTCTACTTTTGTTTGTCTTGGTTTCACCGTGATTTGTACTACTTTTGATACCTTTTCATAGCTATATTTTACTGAATAGGTGCCCGGTGTTGTTAAGTCCACTTTCGGATCTTCTTCAACCGTTATATCTTTATAAGCAACTGATTTTCCAGCTTTATCAATAGCATTGTCAAAGTTATCTTTAGCGCTCCAGCTATCTCCTGTATAAACTACAGAATCATGCGCATTTATTGCTGTTTGCGGATTTTTCACAGTTACCTTGATAGTCTTAGAAAAACCGTCATATTTATACGTAATCGAATAGGTTCCTGCTTGAGTCATATCCACATTTCCTTCTACTTCTACATCTGAAAATGCGACTGTTTCTCCGTCTTTATTTTTTGCACTATCAAAATTATCTTTTGCTTCCCAGCTCTCGTCTACATATACCGTGGAGTCGTGAGCATTTACAGCTGTTAAAATATTTTTCACTGTAAGCGTAACTGTTTTCGAAGCTCCATCATAGCTATATTTCAGTTGGTACGTGCCTGCCTTATTTGTATTAACAGTAGGTGTTTCTTTTACCGTTACATCTGAAAAGGCTACTGGATCTCCGTCTTTATCTACGGCGTTATCAAAATTATCTTCCGCCGTCCAGCTATCTCCTACATAAATAGTAGCATTGTGGGCATTAATCCCTTTTTTATTTTCTTTAACTGTGACTGTGATTGTTTTCTCTACGCCACCATACGTATAAGTGATTGGGTATGTGCCTGCTTGCGCTGTATTAACTGTGTTAGTAACAGATACTTTCGCAAAATCAACTACATTTCCATCCTTATCTGCAGCACTATCAAAATTGTCTTTTGCAGTCCATGTATCATTGGTATAGATGGTGGAGTCATGCGCGTTCACTTCCGTTGCATCTTCTTTAACCAAGATATTTACCGTTTTAGTTGTATCATTGTATTTATAAGTGACCGGGTACGTGCCAGCTGTTGTTGTATCAACGCTTCCAGTAACTTCGATATCTGCAAAAGTAAGCGTTTCGCCTTCTTTGTTTAATGCACTATCAAAGTTGTCTGCCGCTCTCCAGTTGTCACCAACATAAATTGTAGAGTCATGCGCGTTCACTTCTGTTAAATCTTTCTCCACTTTCACTTCAACAACTACTTCTACTTCTTTGCCATCTTTTTCAAGTGTAAAAGTTAATGGATACGTGCCACCACGGTTAGAACCATTTTTAAGTGCATTTAACTGCGTTTCGTCTACTTTAACCACATTCGTGCGATCTTCAGCGTTTGAATTTACACCATTTTTCACTTCTTCAAATGCTGCTGTTTTAGCTTTACTTACAGCTTGAGCTTCGGTAAGAGCTATTGCATCTTTGTATTCTAAAGTGAAATCCGTTGCTCCAATTCTAAGTTGATCTTTCTGAGCAAACTCACCATTCGCTGTTGTTACATAAACAGGAGCGGTAGATTTTTTCTCTGTTCCAAAGATATCTTTGATTGTGATTGTTAAATCTGTAGCAGCAATGGTTTTTCCTTTAGTGGAAACACCTACAATTGCTCCAGAACCATCCGTTAACGTTTTCGCTGTTGCGATGGTAGGATCTGCTGTCGTCCATTTGTATCCATCTGTAGTAGCTAGAATTTTTTGGAAAATATCTGGTTCAATCGTATCTTCTGCCGCTTCACCATTTGTAAGAGCTACTTTTGGTAAAGTGATTTTCAAACTCTTGCCCTCTTGAACTAATTTCTCATTCAAGTTTACTTTTAAATCTGATTCAGGTACGTAAGAAATGTAACCCGCATTGATGTGTTGTGCATCTGGCTGTGCTGGGTCAATTTCTTTTACCCAACCAGTATCAGTGCCTAAATTCGGCGCTGCACTGTTTATTGCCTTATCTTTACCTACATTTTGTAAAGTAAGTTTGTGACCTTCTTTTTCAGGAAACTTAACTGCATATTTGCCGTAACCAATTCCTAAATTATAGTCAAATTTGTAGTCCCCGTTAGCATCTGTTGTCGTAGTGACATTTTGGCCATCTTTAGTAAACGGTTCGTACGCTGAATTTGTTTCATTCCATTTATATAATTCAACTACTTCATTCGCAAGTGCGGTATCATTTTGCGTTGATTCATATAAACCATTGGCATTTTTATCTTTAAATAGCTTACCTGCTACTTCAACAATTACTAATTCTGCCCCTACTCGAGTTCCTGCAATTGACCCGGAATACGTGTTAGTTGTAACAGCGTAATAAGGGTTGTATACATCTCGTTCACCAATTTTATTTCCAGCTGCAGCAGAATCAAATGTTTCATCTACTTTTAGTGGAACTTTAATTGTTTGGCTTTCTCCAGAAGCAATCTCCGTCTTCACTTTGATACGAACCATGTTTGCTTTTCCGTAATCTGTAAGTGAATTACTGTAAATACTATCTGCTGTATAGTTGTTTGAAGTCGCTTCCGTTGTATAACTGATGTCAAACTGTGCTTTTTGTTCAGCTGTCATCGCTAGTGCATCGCTTAGTTTCATATCCCATTTGAAAGGTTCACTTTGGAATTTCGAGCCAAAGTCTTGACCAGTTTTCGGAATCGGAATATAAATGTCTAGGCTCTTAGCACTACCACTAGATGTATTCGTAATTTTAACCATGTAATCAGCGTCAGTTCCAGGTGTGAAATACGAAACCGTGCTATCATCATCTTCTACATATGCAGCTTTGATTCCTTCTCCAGCCACATTTAAGAATGTTTCTACAGTAACTGTATCTTGTTTTGGAACACTTAGCGTACTTGTGTTGGTAGAAAGTAAACGTTCTGCATCTCTACCATTTTGGTTGACGTCTAAGCCGTTATCTAAGAATACGTTTGCTCCTAATGCTGAGGTAACGTTACTACCTCCCCAAGCTAATAACTCTTGGATATCCGTGTGAATACTCTTGCTTAATGTCATATCAAATGTTGTATTATAACTGATATTTAAGTAGCGTTTTTTCGCTGGATACCCAACAAACTCGCCTACTGTCACATCTGTCGTTTTAATTACATACACTTTCTCGCCATTTTTAGCATTTTTTGTTTCAACAGTAAAATCAACTTCTTTTCCATCTTGGTCTGTTAGTTTAATAGAACCAGGTTTAACAGTAGTTCCTTCTAACTGACGTAAATAAATCTCTGGGTTATTAAGCACAGATCTTGTTCCATATGGATACTCATGCATAATAAGTGCAGCTTTCGTTGTTACTGTTTCTCCTGCACGAGCAGTTTTAACTTGTGTACCTTCACTGTTATAGAATGAAGCTGTACCATTGGCTGCTGTCGTTACGCTATTGCTTACTGTGTAAGTGGATGAGCCAGAAACTTTCGTGCTAGCTTCATTATCCGCATCCCAAATATTTGCCTCAAATTGAACAGAGGTAATACCTGGTTTAACAATACCGTAAGACGCACTATTAGCCGCTTTAAACGGAGCAGAAGTATCAATATTTGTAAAACCAACACTGAAATCCCCAACATTAGCTTTTACTTCTGTAAAGTACTCGCCTTCTTGAAGTCCTACTGTGGTCGCTTCTAGTGTGAGCATTTTATTTCCGTTCGTTTTCGGAGGTGTTCCATCATAAGTTCGATATTCTGGGTTTAAGTTCGTTTTATACTGGATATCTTTTACTTTGTTACCTGGATAAGTTCCATCAAAAGGTAAATTTACTGTATAAGCTTCCCAGTTATCATCAAATTTGATTTGATAAATTTGATTTGTTTTTACTCCGGCAGTTTGCTTATTGTTAATTTGAACAAGTCCTGCCCAAGTTTCATTATCTGGATTTATATAGTAGTTTCTCGGTAACATAACCATTTTGTTTGTGGATCTACCTACTACTTTACAGATATCTTTTGCAGCTAGCGTTGTTGTATCGTTTGAATCATTTGTTAATGCATCTGTTTCAAAGACTTGGTCGTCATACGTTGTAATGACCGCATGTGGCACTTTAGGAGCTGTATAAGTCCCTTCATCAGTTCCCTCTGGCACCTTATATTTAACGGCAAAAATTGTTTCAACGATTCCGTAGTAGCTTTCTTGATTGAAATCAATAACTACTTTATTTTCGCTTGGATAATGTGTGATTGTTCTATTAGCATTATTTGTAAGCAGGCTTCTACCTTCATTAACAACGCCTACATATTCCATACCTTCTGGATAGTAAAGGGTTGTTTTAACATTTTTCGGAACAAAGATTTTCGAACCACGAGCATCCATTGCGTTGATACCATTTACAACTGAATATGGCTTCGTATAGTTAAAAGATTCTTCTGTGTCAGTACTTGGCATAACTTCTGGCAGGAATGAAGACGTGTACCAGTTTCTAAACATAGTTTGAACATGTTTTTGCGCTGCATAACCGACGACATTTTTCCCGTCAGCACGAACTTTTTGTTCTGCAGATGCAACTGGAGTTCCGCTATCACCCATATAAGCATCTACTTGAATTGGGGATTTTAAATCTGTACCACCGTAATATTTAGCAGCATCTACTTGCACAGAAAAGTTCAATGTTAATTTTTCTGTTGCTGGGGCTAAATTATAGCTCACAGTTCCAAATGTTGCTTTATTATAGCCTGTTTCTTTATTTGGTACAGTTACAGATGTAATGGAATCACCAACTGGGTTACCTGCGCCAAAATAACTTAATACATTACTATCAACATTACCAGTTGCTTGGAAATTACTTGGAACTGGAAGGGATACAAAACGCATACCATCTGGCAAAGTGAAGTTTATCTTTTTCCCAGAAGAATTATTATTATTAAACTCCACGGTTACAGAAACATCTTTAATGTCTCCGTTGTCCCAAGATGTTTTATTATAGTCAGGAATGTTTAGAGATACTGAAGGAGCACCTGCTTTAAGCAATCCTTTATTAGTTGGTGTTTCAGTTACAGTTTGATTAGTTGTTTCTTTTGTTTCTTCAGTAATTTCGCTTACTTCATAAGAAGCTTTGTACGTTTTTTCTGTTTTATCTTTATCTTGATAGGTAATGACAAAATCAATTGAACCATTTTTCGTCGCAGTATATGCTGCTTCTTGACCATCGACTTTTTTACCATCAGGTGTTTCAATTGTTAATATTTTAACGTCCGTGCTTTTCGGAGTCGTTTTTATAGTCAAGTTGGCTTTCTTGCTGTCGCTTGAAAGCTCTTTTTGAACCTCGTAGGAAAGTGATTCATTTCCTTTTTCTTCCGCTGATACTCGGAAAGATGAAAGATTCAATTGACCGAGTATTAGTAAAGCTGCCATGACTAATAACAAGGAACGCCTCAAGCTTTTTATTTTCATCATATAAAATAATCTCCTTTGATTTTTTTAGACCGTTCATTAAGTTGATACATATCCTTAGTTTTCATAAAACCTGTTTATTCTTGTGAGTTAATAACGGTCTGTAAACAGGTTTTTTAAGGATTTTATTTCAGTAGTCTAGCGTAAATGCGTTGCCACAACACTAACGCTCCGCCTGCTACGAGTAAACTGCAAATAGCTAAATAACTTCTTACGCCAAATTGAATGACCCAAGATGCTTCTGATACGTGCACAAGCAATAAATACATTGATTTAAGTGCGAAATATCCGGCAAAGTACAACGCTGTGATCGCAACTAAACCGATTAGCTGTTTAATTTCTTTGTTTAATTTTTGCGGGGTGCGCATTTTCTTCCAATAAGCAACTAAGTGGAATGCCCAACTACTCCAAAACATTAGTAGTGTAAACTGGAAAGGAATAGCCACTATTTGCACAACAGCGAAACAAACTAGTAATGTCGCGCTAATTACAACAAGGAAGGCGGTTATCTCTCCATCAAACTGATATCTTGTATACCACAGTTGATATCGCTGAATTCTTTCTAAAGGCTTTTCGTCTTTGGAGAAGTAATGGCGAATAGCTGCGAGTAACAGTAAGATAATGAGAAAAAAAGCAGCAAACAGGCCAATAATTTGTAGCAGTGTCTCAAAAAATCCGCTTATCATAAGATTCCCCTGCCCTCTGTTTGTTTTCGCTTGCTTAATCTTTCAAAAATCCGTTCCGCTTGTTTGGCATCAGCTGAAGCAAATTGGGCCATAATATTTGCTTCATTTTGAACAAGATGTAAATAACCGAGGGCAACAAAGATAGGCTCTGTAGCGGCACTATCTAAAATAGTAATTTCACTATAGTCAAAGAAACTAAGGCAATCGATATGATCTTCTAATACCGTTTGCTGTCCTTCTTTTGTATTGATAACAAAACCCTCTACATCACCTTCAAAAAATTGCCCCATAGGTGAGACGATTTTTAATTTCATTTGCCTCTCCTCCTATTTCAAATCTTTGTAGGATCCGATAAACAAGAATTCCCGCTCTGAACGCTCATCATATTCACCGCTTAAAATACGCTCTACACTTACTAGCAGGTCTTCAATTTCAACAAAGATACCTTCCGTCCCAGTGAATTTTTCCGAAACGTAAAACGGTTGAGATAGGAAGTTACGAATTTTCCGCGCTCGATGAACGAGTTTTTTATCTTCATCACTCAACTCAGCCATACCAAGAACGTTGATGATTTCCTGCAATTCCATATAACGTTGCAGAATAAATTTCACTTGTACAGCTAATTGATAATGGCGTTCGCCAACAAAAGTTGGGTTAAGCGCCCGGGAAAACGATTGAAGCGGGTTAACTGCTGGGAAAATACCTAACGCTGCAATCGAACGCTCTAATACAATCGTTGAGTCTAAATGGCTAAATGTCGCAACCGCAGAAGGATCGTCAATATCATCGGCCGGCAAGAATACACATTGGATTGAGGTAATCGAACCGTTTTTTGTAGACGCGATGCGGTCTTGAAAATCTCCTACTTCTTTTGAAAGTGTTGATTGATAACCACCTGTAATCGGGATTTTACCTTGTAAAGATGATACTTCGGAACCCGCCTGAATGAAGCGAAAGACATTATCGATAAACAATAGAACATCTTTTTTCTCTTCATCACGTAAATATTCCGCTATTGTAAGACCTGTTAAGGCTACACGCATACGAACACCCGGCGATTCATTCATTTGTCCAAGTACAACCGTTGTTTGTGGTAATACGCCACTGGATTCTAATTCTTTATATAAGCCGATACCTTCCCTAACACGCTCGCCAACCCCAGTGAAAACGGAATTCCCGCCCATCATACTGATATTGTTAATCAACTCTTGCATTAAAACTGATTTCCCAACTCCAGCTCCACCGAAAAGTCCAGTTTTACCACCTTTTAAAATTGGGCAAATCAAGTCAATAACTTTGATACCTGTATATAGAATTTCTTTATTTGTATCTAGCTCACGAAGTAAAGGTTGTTCACGAAAGATGGGCCATTTAACTTTGGCTTCTGGCTCAGGTAGCCCATCAATTGCTTTACCATATACATTTAACATCCGTCCTTGTACTGTTTCTCCAACAGGAACTTCGATAGGGTGACCTAGGTTAACGACTTCCGCTCCTCGTGCCAAACCACTAACTTCTCCAATTGCAATTGCTGAAACAGTATTAATTCCAGTATGTTGAACGACTTCCGCTAAATAAGTCCCTTGGTGCGTCTCATATTCAAGCGCATGGCTGATTTCAGGGAGTTCGCATTCATTAAATTCAATTTTTAAAACAAAACCACTAATACTAATAATGGTTCCTGTATGTTTTTTCATTTACTCTTCTTCCTTCCTGATCGTCTGTGCACCACTGATGATATCTAGCAACTCACCGGTCTTTTGTTGTAATGCTTTTTTTCTAGCATCAAAAACGGCTTCTTCATGCTGTTTATGAATGTTATCTTTCGCTTGTTTCATCGCAATCCGGCGCATACAGTACTCACTAGCTACCGAATAACGGAACATGCTATAAAGCAGACCACATAGATAGTTTTCCAGTAACAGCTGCTCTACTTGTTCGTCATCCGTTTCAAAATCAAGCACATAATCAACTTCGATTGACTCCGCATCCGATTCTTCAGGAATATCCGGATAAATTTTTTCACACATTGCTTCTGATTGAACTGCATTGAAATACTTCGTGAAAATGACATATAAAGCATCCATTTCTTGATTATTAATTTGATCAATAAAATCTGCTGTCACTTCTGTAGTTGTTTCCAAATCAATATTTTCAAGCGAAAATTGCAAATAGGTGCTTATATTCTGACCTAGATTCGTTAAATAACGATGCCCTTGTTCGCCCACGACAATCCAGTTAATATTCACTTGATCACCAAGAGATTCAATCAATTTATCTATTTCAACAAAAACCTCACTGTTATAGGCTCCACAAAGCCCTCGTTCAGATGTAATTGCAAGTGCAGTGATGTTTTTTTCTTCGGAAACTTGTATATTGTTACCGGCATACATCGTTTTTCTAACCCACCGCAAACTTTTCAAGATAGTTTCATAATAACTAACAGCTGCTTCGGCTTTTTCCCGTAACCCAGAAAGTTTTCCAAGGGTTGCTAATTCTGTTACGTGGACAATTTTGTAAGTTGAGTTCAGTGCCTTAATTTTTTTTCGCGCCTGGTCTATACTACTCAACGGAAAGGCCTCCCCGCTTCCTGAATAATTTCTTCCAATAGTTTGACGTGTGCTTCATCAAGGTCACTGATTTCCTCAATTTGATTAGAAAATGACGCAAAGTCTGGATGCGCATGTGCTTTTTCTAGTAACAACCCTTTGAAAGATTGAACATTCGTAGGAGCCATTTTGTTTAAGAACCCATTTTGGAATGCATATAAAATGGCAATTAATTCTGGCACGGATAGCGGGCTTAGAATATTTTGTTTAAATAGCTCCGTCAGCATCCGCCCGTCCGTCACCATTTTCATACTTCCTTCATCAAGTGCATTACCAAAATCCAGTAATTCTTTTAACTCTTCAAATTGAGAAAGTATAAGTGTCAGATTTTTACTAAGTTTACGGATAATTGGGTGTTGCGCATCGCCGCCGATTCTGGAAACTGATACCCCAACATCCACCGCTGGCTTTTGACCACGGTTGAATAAGTCGGATTTTAAGAATAACTGACCATCCGTAATGGAAATAACATTGGTTGGAATATAGGCAGTTACATCATCAGATAAAGTTTCAATCATTGGTATCGCTGTAATAGAGCCTCCGCCATGCTCTGGATTCATTTGTACCGCTCTTTCTAAGAGACTAGAGTGGATATAGAAACTATCGCCCGGATAAGCTTCCCTACCAGGTGGACGGTTGAAGAGCAATGTAATCGCTCGATAAGCATCCGCATGCTTCGTTAAGTCATCAAAAATAATTAAAACGTCTTTTCCTTGGTCACGTAATGCTTCTGCGACCGCCATTCCCGCATAAGGGGTTAAATATTGGGCGGTAAGAGAATCACTTGCGGCTGTCGCAACTACTGTTGAATATTTCATCGCGCCATATTTGCGCAGTGTTTCAATTACTTCAGCAATATATGCTGCTTTTAGGCCAATTGCTACATAGATACAATGCACATTTTGATCATGTTGATTAATGATTGTATCCACAGCGATTTGGGTTTTCCCAGACTGTCTATTCCCAAGAATTAATTGACGTTGCCCTCGCCCAATCGGCGTTATGGAGTCGATTACTGCCAGACCTGTATTCAGCGGGCGAGTAACGCTATCAATTGTCATAATGGCTGGCGTTACACAGAATAGCGGGGAACTAGCGGTTGGCTGCTCATCACTTACGTCGTATAACATTTTTCCGGTTGTATCAATAATTCGCCCTGCCATGTCTTCAAAGAGATTTACTTCGATGAAATGATCCGTAACAGACACAGTCATTCCTTCTAAAATATTATTTGTTTTATCAATTAAACCGATACCAACAAATTCTTCATTTAGCTCAAGGATTACCCCGCGATGTTTATCATCAATGATAACCGCTTGGTGAAGAGCTGCATTTTCTAAGCCAGAAGAAAAAATTACACCATCAGAGATTTTCTCAACCCGGCCATGTTCTTTTAAATATTCCAAATCCACAGGGGTTTCGTATTTGTTCATATCAAAATGAATAGTTTTCAAAGTCTCACTTCCGATTCCATTTTTTCTGTTGTGCGCTTGATTAGTTCCTGATAGCTCATATCAATCGACTTTGTTCCATAATTGATAATAACTCCACCAATTAATTCTTTTTGAACTTGATACTCGATTTTATAGCTTGTATGTGTTGGTCGCCACAGCTTATCAAAATGAGTTGCTGATTCTTCATTAGCAACATCTACACGAATCAGCCCTGTATAAAAGTGAACGTTATAAACCTCTAAATAGTTCCGATAAAGTCCACGCGTTTGACGATAAGAGAAATGCGTCAACATATAGAATAGAAATTCAACAAATTGATGATTTAATCCATCTAATGTGCCGTCTTCACGCATCACTTTTAGTTTTTGCTCCGGTGATAAATAACTACTCTGGTAAATTTGTTTCACAGAAAGCTTGCTTGCACGCTCGTTAAACTCTTCAAACGACTTCGTAAATGCATGTAATTCTTCCGGTTTGTGCATTTCAAATAATCGCAAAAGAACCTTATAAGGAAGGGCTAGACGAATTTTCTCAACTCGGACTAAAGCATCAAATTCACGAATTGCCTCTGTAAATAGTTGCGCTTCCTCTTCCTCAGATGTGATAAAAACCTTTTGGACGATTTCGTTAACGCAGCTACTTAGCGATTTAAACGGTGCATGCGGCGTTGTTTCAACACTTGGAACTTCCACAATTTGTGTTGGTGTTTCATTTTTCCAAAGTTGTAATTCTTGTTCATATTGTCTATTTCGAGCAACTAACTGATCGATTTCTTCTAGAAAAATGGTCTCTTTCTGTTCTGCCTCAATAGCTAATTGCCTATTTTTCTGTTCTTCTTGATTTGTAGCAACTTTTTGTCGTTTTAGGCGACGTAATAAACTTTCTTTTTCAAGCGACTTGTCTTGGCTAATTTCGTAAAAAAAGCTCGTTAAAATGTTTTCCAGTTTTTGCAAGGTGAAATATAGTAAATACAAAAAACCAACTGCAAAAATTCCATAAAGGACTATTGTTTGAATCAACTTTTCCATGCTCTCACCTATCATATGAACGGGTTAACCCACAGCAAGATGACTGCGATTGCCAGTGCAAAAAGCATTAATGCAACAATCATTAGAAGCCCTAAAAAGAGGCCTCCCATAACTTCTTTTTTTGCATTCGGGTTTTTTCCGATAATTTCTGTTGCTCTACTTACCGCGATTCCTTGTCCAATTGCAGCTCCCAAAGTCGCAAGCCCAATTGCGAGTGCGGCGCCAATTACGCTACATGCAACTACTAAATCCATTATTATTTCCTACCTTCTATATGAGATTGGGGTACTGAGAAAATGTACCCCTCTACTATTCTTGATATACGTACAGTTGCAAAGTGCCCTTAGTATCATAAACAGCAATACGGTAATCAAAACTTTCTTTCGCAATCCTCGAAATTGTTTCCATATGGCTTACTAATCCAGTTTCATCAGCCGTTAGTTCTTTGTTAGCAAACGAAGTCCAACCATCATTTGTTCCAACCGCACGTCTTTCAAAGGCTACGCGATACGTTTCGCCTGCTTTGCGTTGCATCGAAAACATCATGTCATAAGTGGCATTTTGAGGAGCTAAAACTTCTTCAATCTTCGTTGTTATACCTGTATTGCGAGCTGTTTCTTGTTCAGCGTCCTCTGTTTTTTCTGTACTATTTTCTTCTGTTTGAAACGGTGTTAATGAAATAGTTAGTTTCGCATCTTTATCGTACTGAACATCTTGTTTAATCGGATATTCGAATGTTTTACTTTCTTTTGTATCGTTGTTTGTTGTTTTAAGGACTAACTTAGCTTCTAAATCAACTGTTTCTTCATCAGTAATCGGTACTAAACGAATACTTCCTTTTTCTTGGTTGACGATTTTGTAATCTACTTCGGACTTATCTTCATCTTTTAACTCAACCGTTGCCTGATTTAAAGTGTAATCCGTTGATGTCCAGTCGTATTCTACTTGCACAACTTTGTCTACTGATAAATTAGCTCGTAAACTCCTTAAAAGAGTTGCCTGCATTGTGTAGTATTTTTCTGAGCTATTCAATTCGATTGTTTCGCCGTTTTTCATTTCGATAATGGTTTGGAATTGGTACGCGGTACTTGGAGCTAAGTCTGTAACATTTAGCAGTTCTCCATTACCGTTAATAAAGTTTGTACCAACGTTCATGTAGAATGAATCACCATTTACTTTTTTCACTTTAATTCGAGCTCGTTTAATGCCTTCGATTTGTGCATCTAATGCAACATTTACTTTGATTGAAGTGCTAGTCACACTTTGCATTTGATAAATAGCTGATACTGATTGGGTAGTGAACGAGTCACTCTTCATTTTCACTTCTTGAATGCCTTTATCTGTGCCTAAATCATACTGATAGGTAAATTCAAGATGGTATTTCCCATTAGGTGAAAGTCCAGTTAGTGTAGCTTCTGTATCTGTAGCAGATGCATAATGTGTGTTGATAGTTTTACCAGTTTTTTCGTCTACAACACTAATCTTTGTAACACCAATCAAGGTATTATTTGGATCCGAATAATTGTAGCTGACTTTCGCACTAGTTACGCCCGGTGCTATATAGCCAATTCTTAATACTGGTATATTTCGTTCTAATTTTTTATTCAGTTCTTCAATTTTCTTAAGAACCGCTTCATAATTATCAATTTTTTCTAAGTCTTTTTGCGTAGCCCCACTTGAACCACTTTTACTACCTGTAGTTCCTGTGTCAGCTGAGCCGCTACCTGCTTTTATCTCATTGCCATATTTCTTCGTTGCGTTAAGACCATTGCTTGCAGATTCATTTTTATTGCTGGTTTCGCCGCTCGACTGCTTATCATTTGTAGCTGTTTTCTCACTAGCTGCTTTCTTTTCTTCTTCAGCAGCCTTTTTATCTTCAACGTCTTTTTCGTCTTTTTTCACGACGATTTTTTCATTATCTGTTCCGCCGAAGCTAGCAAGGTCGATTTTGCGTTCACCAATTGTATATGTTTCATTACTCGCATCTAAAACTGTCTCATCATTAACTTTTAATGTCATATGACCTAAATAACGGCTTTTCTTTTTATTTTCATAAATAGTGACACTTCCAGTTTTATCAATGAGAAGAAGCGGTTTGGAAACTTTCTTAATTTCTTTTCCACCAAGGTAAAGTGTCGCTTCTGCATTCAAGAAATATTGACGATTGGCTAGCTTTACAATACTTTTTTCAGCGATTTCTGAGTTTTTATATTGGTAGGAAGCGCCTTTTGGTTCATAGGTTTGTCTTCCTTTTAACTTTGTACTAACACCATTTACATCAATTACAGGAACACTTTTAGTGAACATTAACGCATCTTTATCTAAATAGAGAATGGTGCTTTGCATAATTTTATTGCGCGTGTCATCTTCATCATTTTTGGCGATTAATTGATCATCATTCCAGCTTCGATAAAGTGTGTGTCCTTTTTGAAATTGCAATGTTTCTTGTTCATCATTTAGAACCACACCATTACTAGGGAGGGAGACAAGATCATATCTTGCCTCTTTAAAAGATCCCCATAAGATTACAGAAATAATGATTAACGGAACAGCTGCAACGATTACACCTATTTTCCATGTAGGTTTCATTTACTTGCCTCCAGTTCGATAATCCCAAAAGTTTTTCCTGATTCTGCTTCTTTCACAGTAACTTTCGAATCATGATAATTTGCATCAAATTCCACACCCTCATTTAGCTCTTGTTTTTCGATTGTTTTGGTTTCCGTGAAATCTTTGCCGAACCATGACTGCACTTCTTCCCATGCAGAAAGTTCTTTCGGCTCAATCGTTACCGTCAGTTTTGTTTTTGCATCTGCGGTGTCATTAGCCATTAACGTAAAGCTATCATCAGTGATATTGGCTTTTAGATTGTTTTCTTCGTTATTACCTTGATAAAGAGCAACTGGTTTGTCTTTTTGATCGAATACAGTTATTGCATAATTACTCGTTGGCTTCATAGACAAATTAACTGGCTCAGCCAAATCTTTAGCCTTAACTTCCTCTGTATCAATCACTTTGCCATTTTCATCTTTTAATTCAAATGTGTACGTTTCTTTTGCTTCTGTATCTACTTTTGTCGTATCTAGCTCGACAGCAACATTCGTATCAGTAGCTCGCACACTTCTGAAAGATTTTAGATTCGCAGCAATATCTTCTTGCAAGGTGACAAAGTTCGATGATCTTTCATAGGTTTTAACTTCATTCAATGGTGTTCGATAAGTAACAACCATTTTACCTAGGAAGCTTTGATCCTGCTTCTTACCTGCAACACTAAAGCTTTCAGAGACTGTAGCAGGATACGAAGTTGGTAAAGCAACTGTTTTTCTCTCAACTAAACTAGTTCGCTCATTGTTACCACCATAATCAATCAACTCATAGAACTCTATTTGGACCTTTTCAATAGTTGTTGATCCAGGAATCAGTTCTTTCGCTTGAAACTTGATCTTTTTCGTTGCTGCATCAAGTTGAATTGTCAGTGAGTTTGAACTTACGTATTCATCGTCCGTCGTAAAGTTTAAACTAGTATTCCATGGTTTGTTTCCATCACCATTCAAATTGTCGTAATTTGTATTGATAGTTAGTGTATAGCCTGTTGCTGGCTCTAAGTTGTCGAATGTGTTCAGCCAACTAGCTGTATTCCCACCTACGAAAGAGCCATTCTTAACTATTTTTCCAGTTGTCGTTTCTTTTAACACATATTGGAATTGCTTATTCGTCCCGCCTACAAAGTAACCATCTGGGTCGTTATAAGAGAATTTCAATGTTGCTTTTCTAGTAGAAACACTTTCTAGTTTAATTGGTGCACTAACTGTTTTTGGCGGTGTAATAAAAATTGATTTTGCATCGCTTAAGAAAATTGGCGCCTTAGCTAGGCTTGTTTTCATGAAGGCTGCAATGACATAGGTTTTTCCTGAATCATAGTTTTGAATGCCAAGATTATTGTATAAATTAAATTCTGGCGTTTTCGATAAATTATCAAAAGTTGCCGCTGGCGTCTTAGTGCCTAATTCTTGTTCCAAGGCTACTAGATCCGATAAATTAGACGATATAGTCGAAGCATCATATAAACGATATTCGATATTTGTCAAAACGTTACTTTCATCAATAAAGTTGTTATTTCCTTTGATAGTTCTAAATCCGTAAGCCGCATTCCATGAATAACTTGTTGAAGCCATGCTTGGAAGACTTTTCTCGGTAGTGATTGTTTCGGAATAATATACTTTATCTTTCGCGCCTTCCCCGTCTAACAAATCATATTTCCCTTCCACTTTAATAACATACGTTTTATCAGGTGAAAGATCCGTAAGGGAGATATCTCGAGTTGGTAGGCCGTCAATTCTAACTGACTTGACTAGCGTTGTTCCATCCTCTTTGTATGCATTAACAAACAGCTCATTATCGCCATCTTTTTTAACGATAGTATTATCTTTATCTTCACCAATAACATCTAGCTTAACTCGCTTATCATAAATACTAAGCGCCTCAGCTGTAATATCTGGCTCTACTAAAGCTTTTGTAGTAATTGATTGTGAAACTTTTCCTGTTTCTTCTTGTGCAGAGTAAAGATCAATTTTTGAACCAGCTGATTCCGTAGAAACAAGGCCGGATGAGAAGTCAACATAACGACCGTTAAGTTCGGCTACATAGCTTCCATCGTCTTGACGTCTAAAGTTAAATGGATCTGCAGTTTCACTATTACTAATCAGAACCCCACCACGATATGCAATGTAAGTCCCGGTCCAAATGTTTTTAAATTTAACACCAGAAATATTACCTTCTGAGTCAGTTGGTCCTTTCGTAACTCGGTAAACATCTGCTCGATTGGCATTTTTAGTTGTTGATAAACCGCCATTAGATGAAGTTACGAAAGCAGAATTATTATTAAGTGACACATAATAGTTTTCAAATAACTTTTCATTATTAATTCTGTTTTCCATATAGTTCATTTTCATATCAAGCGCTAACTGATAGGAATTGTTAAACCATACATTCCCAAATGGTAAATCGATAGTTTGTTCATCAAATTGCTCGTCACCTATTTTAGCAACTGAATAATCTGGACTAGAACTATTTTCCGCTTGAATACTATAAGTTGTTTTCATGACATTGCTTTTCGCTATGTCATTAGGTTCAGGAGTTAGAATCATTGAACGACCAGTTTCATCAAGTGCAAATTGCGCACTTGCTTGTGGCGCAGTTGTATTCATCGCTACCAAATCTTTCGTCATAAAGACAGTTGATTCTGCAGGTTCTCCACTAGTAATAACGTAATCACCTACTGTTTTAAGCGTTGTCGCACCTTCACTTGAAAGTGGCAATGTTACAGTATTTTTTCCGTTTTTAAGTTGTGCAGATCCACCCGTTGAACTAGTGATTTCTAGTTTTCCAGGGATAATGGCTCCTTCGATATCTTTTACATAAACATTGAGTTTCACTTCACTCGCTGTTCTTTTTAAAATTTCATATCCAACAGATGGTTTTTCTTTTTTGATTTGAATTGTTTCGGAACTGATTTCAATACGATGATCTTCATAATTATCATTCCAAATTACTTCTGCTTTAATCATGTATTCAAAACCGCGCCCTAATTCAGTACTATTTAAATCAAAATAAGAATGCTTTTCAAATTCAGCCGCTGTTGTAACTTCTTGTTCGACAAGCGGCGTATTTAAATCATCTACTTTATAGATTTTGTACGTGATGGAGCTAACTGCATTGTAGTCATCAAGCATTGGTTTTTCTGTAGCTTCAATACCTGCTAACCCGCCCACTTTCATCTTCGTCGGTTGATAATCAAGAAGGACTTTATCAGTTATTGGTGCTTCTCTTTTTGTTTTAAAGACCAATTCGCCTTCTACAGGCACTTGGTTCATCCCACTATCAGAACCATCCTCTACTTTTAACAAATATTCTTTATTAATAGCTAGGTCGTCAAAAAGATATGTTTTTCCATCTGCGCTCATTAGTTTCTCAAAGTCGCTGTCTAAAGGAATCGTTTTTAAAAGTGTATTATTTTTCTTATCATAGATTTTCAAGTTAGCTGCACTCAGTTTTGTCGCAGATTCAGAGAGTTTGATATTAATTTCTGCCTGAGTAGTCGTAACTGATTCCATTGTAAATGTGGCATCCACTTTTGCTATTTCTGTTGTTTGGAACACGCTAGATTGACCAATTAGTTTATCTACCATAATCCCTGAGCCATCATCTAAATCATAAGAAGCCGTCATTACTACAACATAATACGTTTCACTTTCTAAACCATCATATTCGAGCAAGTTTGTAATGTCGGATTTATTTCGAAGGTCAACTGTAGCAACTGGATTGCCGCTATATAAACCTTGCGCATTCGATTTATAAAGTTTTAAAGTTGGATGCGTCAAATTATCATAAAGTATTGTATTATCAGCATCAAAAACTTCATAATTGATGGTTAATTTATCTTGTTCTGCTTCTTTTAGAGAGAATTCTACAGTTGGTATGCTTTTCATTCCAACTACAACCGCATTAGAAGCCGGAGTAGCAAAGGTAAAGTCAGATTGATTGTTATTACCGGAGATATAAGCTACAAAAACGTAATTCCCATCGCTCATATCAACCGTTCTTCCAACTTTTACGGATGTTTTCTTTTGACTTGCATCAACTACAGAATAAGCATATTCCTTCGCATTCTCACCATTTGCTTTATAATCTTCTTCTAAATAGGCAACATAGCGAATACTAGTAATAGAGCTATCTTTATCAATTAAATTGATTGGAACTGCTGTGAATTCACCTTTCTCAGTACTGTAAGAAAGATCTATTCCCGCCATCGTTGGTTTTGCTTTTAGTGTTGATGCAATGAAATACCAATTTTCGTCCGTTACATCTTTACCATCAACTACTAGTTTTTCCATTTCGATGATGTATTCTTTACTACTATTTAACGAGTCAAATTTAACTTCTGCTTTGCCATTTTTCGTAAGTGCTTTAGCATCCACTTTGACTGTTTTAGAAGTTGTTGAGTTACTGTTGTTTTCTTTGATTCTTAGAACTAATTCATCCACATTTCCGTATAATTCTGTAGCAGTTATCTCCGCTGTAACACTATCTTGGCTGCGTTCGACTACTTTTGGTGTCAATACAACCGGTTTCGCTTCCACTGTTTGGCGGAAGAAAATCGTCTCTTGAATTTTGTCGTTTGCGGATTTGTACTTCCCTTGAACCACGACTTGGTATGTTTCGCCGTATTTCAAGCTATCAAAAGCAAAATTCTGATCCACTTTTGATGAATTTAATGCTACTTTTTTCACAACTTTATTTTCGCTGTCATATAAAATTGCTTCTAAAGATTCCAGACGTTTAGATGAATCGGTTAGTTGTAATTTTGCAGAGGCTTTCTGACCCTTCACAGTTAACTCTACATCTACAATCGGTACTTGGAATGTGCTTAAACTTTCAGCGTCATTTAGCTTTTTGATGATTTCATTAGCTTTACTCACGTCAGTGGTGTTTTGGTTATTCTTCGTAGTTTCGCTTTCGTTTGCAACGTTCTTATCAGTTGTGCCTGTATCCCCGCCACTAGCATCTCCCGTTGTTGCTTCTGTATTAGCTGCATTTCCATTTGATGCTTGATTTGTTTCTGTTTCTGTTTTTGTTTGTTCATTGTTTTTATCTTCTTGCTTCTTCGTTTCATCCGTAGTGGTTTTTTCTGTTGTTTCTTTTGTAGTTTTTAGATTTCGTTTCTCGGCCTTGTCATCTATTTCAACCTTAATCGAACGAACATCAATATTTTCTTCGTTTTTAGTTTGACTAACCAGCATTTCCTTCTTCAAGTCAAATTGGTAATGATTATTTTCCATTTCAATATAGGCATCATCGCCCGCTAGTTCTTCTAATGTTTTTTCGCCCATTAATAAAACTTTCTTATTCTCATCAATGGAAACAATAACGTTTTTTGGTAATTTCTTGTTAAGTCCTTTTTTATTTTTTAAATAGGAATTATCTAAAATAATGTAGCGCCCTTCGGCAAGTTTGACTACTGTACCTTTCGGAAGCTGCGCAATCGTTTTATCTTTGCTAATGTTTGCTTTGTATGTTCCTTTACTTTCAGTGACAAATGTTTTTGAAGGCATCTCAATTAAATCTGATGCGCTTTTAATAGCTACACTTTTACCTAAAAATTGGATTCGTCCATCCTTTAAAAATAATGTTCTCGCCAAGTTGATCGGTTTTACTTCTTTTCCGTCCGAAATGGTCTTTTCATTATTCAGCCAAGCATCATTGTACTTCGCATCAGGTGAAAAAGTGACTAATTTGCCTTTCGGACTATAAGTAAATCCTTCTGTTTCAATAGCATACGCATCATCTCTCATTAGAAAAAATGCGGAAACAATTGCACTAATAGCTAGTACAGATACAATAATTACAACTAAAATATTTTTCTTCAAGTCCTACTTCCACCTCTTTTGTGTATAAATTTTTTATGCTTGGGAAAGAACTTGATTCATTAGTTCAAGCCTTGTACCATTAGAAAACATCTATGCCTTGTTTTCCTTTAAATTAATCCGCTACTTTTTGAACATCTCTTTCGAAGTATTCAAGTCTCATTTCGCGTCCTTTAAGTTTCCATGGGGAAGATTTAATGTCCAGCATTCCTTTATTGTGTAATTCATTTACAGTAGAAGATATCGTGGAAATGGAGCAATTCGCTAGCTTAGCCAGAATATTTATTTGAAGCCACTCTGGGAAAACCGGTAATGTGGTATTAGATAAATTATTTTCTAATAAAAAGTTAAGAGTAGAAACAACTTTATTTTTCGAATTCTCGGTACCAAGTAGAGCTTGTCTCTTGAGGTCCTGTTCATTTTTTTCTGCTATTTGTAAAAAGAAATTGGATAAAATTTGATCTTCTTCTAATTTCCCAAATACGCCTTCCGCGCTAATTAAACAAATCTCAGATGTTTCTAAAGCTTTCAATACCACTGGATTTCTAGTTGGGAAAATGAGATTCTTTTCAAAGAAACAGCGTACAATCCCTTTTTTCTTGCCGTCACTTTCTTCTATTAAAGTCCCGCTCTTTACTAATAATACGTGTTCTCTATCTATCGTAATGCTTTCCCACGCTTTAATTTGTTTACAAACGTAAGAAAAATTATCAAGTAAATATGCGTAAATAATAGCATCTCTTTTAATGTAATCATGGTATTCAATGTACTTCATATGTCTAATCATCCTTTCTGAAATTCCATCACAAACTAATTATCTTAGAAATTAAAATGTTTTCGTACAGGCAATTACGCTTAATTTACGAGAAAATCCATTTTTTTCGACAATTTTTCGTAACATTTATCTTTTGGTCAAATTGTTAAAAATCGTTAAAATCATTGATAAATCTTACTTATACAAAAAAGGCAAGAAAAAAACTATTTCCTAAAACAATAGCAAAATAACTAAAAAAGAAGCGAAAATCAATTTAATATTTGGATTTTTGCTTCTTTCATTGCTTTTTAATGAGTATATAGACTTAAGACTATTGGTATAATTGTCATTTTTACTACCAAATTGCGCAAACCTTATTACTTTAAGCTTGATTGTTATTATTTGACTTAAAGTTAACTTTAATTGATAAGCTAAATTAGAGATTTTAACAATCCAATTTTAAAAGGAGTGCATTCTTATGGATAAGAGACGATTAGGCACGACTGGCTTAGTTACATCAGAACTCGGATTTGGTTGTATGGGGCTCAATTATCATCGTGGTCCGGCGAAAAATCGGAATGAAATGATAGAAGTCGTTCGCGCCGCAATGGATTCTGGTATTACAATGTTCGATACCGCCGAGGTTTATGGTCCTTATACAAATGAAGAACTTGTAGGAGAAGCTTTGTCTAGCAAAAGAAATCATGTTCAAATTGCAACGAAAGGTGGCTTTAAAATCGATGGTTTAAATAACGAGGTTGATAGCCGCCCAGAAAGTCTCAAAGCAGCAGTGGAAGGATCGCTAAAACGCTTAAAAACTGATTACATTGATCTGTATTACATTCATAGAATTGACCCTTCTATCCCAATTGAAGAAGTTGCCGGAACTATCAAGCAGTTAAAGCAAGAAGGAAAAATTCTACACTGGGGGCTTTCCGAGGCAAGCGCCAAAACCATCCGACGAGCTCACAAAGTAGAACGTCTAGCAACAGTGGAAAGTGAATACTCCATCTGGTGGCGAGAAGCCGAACAGGAAATATTTCCGGCTTTAGAAGAACTCGGCATCGGCCTTGTCGCATATAGTCCTCTCGGTCGAGGCTATTTATCTGGTAAGCTTGATATCAATACTAATTTTACTGAAAATGACAACCGCGGCGGCCTACCAAGATTCCAAAAAGAAGCCATGAAAGCCAACCAAGTGCTGCTCGATTTTATGAAAGAAATAGCCGACGAGCAAAATGTCACAACAGCTCAGCTTGCCATCGCCTGGATTCTCGACCAAAAACCATGGATCGTCCCAATTCCCGGAACAACAAGACAAAGTAGAATAAAAGAAAATATCGCCGCCACTAAAATTCATTTTGATGATGCAGCACGACAAAAAATAGCTACTGCTTTATCTCAGATTGAAATAGTTGGTGACAGGTACTCAGCTGCCGAAAATAAACGCATCGGAAAATAGTTATTTCCTATAAAAAGTGGTATCCTTATGAAAAATACACAGATGAGGTGATAAGATGTCCTTTTCCATCGGTGAATTTTCCGAACTAGTTGACATCCCCAGTAGCACCCTGAGATTTTACGAAAAAGAAGGATTAATAACCCCTGAACGCGACAAAAACAACTTGCGCACTTACAGCGAAGAAGACGCCAATTGGTTGAAATTTTTGCTACATTTAAAAGGCGCCGGATTATCAATAAAAGAATTAAAACAATACACCATTTGGCGCGCAGCAGGCGACAGCACCATTTCCGAACGATTGAATATGTTGAAAGAGAAGAAGATTGTTTTGGTGCAAGAGATTGAAAACTTGCAGAAAAATTTGGATACAGTGGTTAGGAAGATTGGGATTTATGAGGAGAAGGTTGCGAAGCTGGATGTTTAGCTGACCTTAATTTTCTTGTATTTAAAAAAATAATTACATTCCTTCAAAAATAATTAATTTTTCTCTCTTTGCATATGCCTTTTATTAACGTTTTATGATAACATTAAATAGTAAATTTTTCTCATGTTTAATAAAAGACAATTTACAACTGCATATAGAGAAAGGGAGAGAAGGAATATGGCAAAGGTCATTAAAATTGAAAGTGATTCTGCAATAGTACTAAAGGATAATGGGGAAACAATTGACGTTTTATTAGATTGTTTTACATTTAGTCCAGACACTGGAGATGAAGTCGAAGTTTATAAACACGGGGAAGAACTAATTGTTAATAAAAAAGTCGAAAAAACTAGTGAAAATCCTAACATTAATATCGTTAACAATACCTCTCAAAACCAAGAGCAGGCCCAAGAACAAAAACAAGAGCAAACTCAAACTGTTATCACAGAAATTCGGTTTTCAGGACAAAACGAAGGAAAACTAGTTAATAAATGGGTTTATGTCGCTTTAGCTCTTTTGCTTGGAACATTCGGTGCACATAAATTTTTAGCAGGAAAAAACGGTCAAGGCGTTCTTTACATAGTATTTTGCTGGACTGGTATTCCTTCCATTGTATCGTTTATAGAAGGAATTGTTGCTATATTTAAAAAAGCGAATGATGCTAACGAAATTCTTATTCAATAATATAGAAAAAGACAACCTGTTATGGGTTGTCTTTTTTAGGCGTTCTTTTTATTGTAAAACTTTTTTGCTAGTGAGAAGATAATTATTATTACAAGGAAAACTAGGAGAAAGTTTATTATTAGGTTGAGCCATTGGATATTTATTCCTTCGTTCTCCGAGAAAAACATCTCCAAAAATGCACCTTTCTTCTCTGTTGTACTAATTACAGTTAGCCATCTTAAAGGTGCCCCATATATATATTCATAAAAACTCACTTTACTTCCATCAGCTATCGCAACTGTTGGGGGTATGATAAATAACATGGTGATTAGGAAGATAGTTGATGTAAATAATTGATTAGTTAGCTGTTTTATTTTTTTCATGTTAGCTCCTGTTGGGTGAAGGTTGGTTTTTCTGTTTGGGATTTCATAAAAACATTTAGCTCATTTTCAAATATGGGTTGCAATGATTCTGAAGCCATTTTGATAAAAAACCAAAAATAAATCAGCTTATTATTGAAATTATTAACAATTTCCCCGTAAAAACGACAAAACACCAACGACTTTAACAGTCACTGGCGTTTGTTTTTTATGGGTTGTGAGGGTTTCGAACCCCCGACCCGCTGATTAAGAGTTCAGTTTGTGCATGGCTCTTAATAGATGTTAATAGCTGTTAATGGCGGTAATATGCGATTTGCTAGTTTGATAAAACGCTTAATAGACGTTAATAGATGTTAATGGATGTTTCGCGCTACCCATGTTCTACCCACGTGGGTAGCGCGAAATGATACAACTTTTAACTACTTATTATGAAATGTAAGGAAAAAAGCATCAGACTTCGGTTTGGTGTTTTTTTTTATTTTAAAATAAATTTAATAAAACTATTGACTATAACGGCACAACGTGATAGTATATAAATGTAGCAAGGACATCAAATATAAAACAGACAAAGGATGGATGAGAGATGACAAACATAAAAGCTATTTTCGAAAAATGGGGGCATGGACACTTAACTGAAGTTATAGAGGATTTAAAAGAAGGTTATGAAGTAGTAATAAATGTAGTAGATAGAGATACTTTTAATCTCATGAATGACTTAAATGCAACTGGCGAATTTACGGTATATGAAGATGCCATAAACGACACAATCACAATCGAACACTGCTAAAAAAATTAAAACAAGAAAGAGAGTGAATTGAATGAAAAATGATTACATGTTTAAAGAAATTGCAGAAAAAGAGCAAGAGATTAAGAAGCAGCTTGAGCGATGGAAAAATCGGGGTATCAGAAGTGCAGGCTTTGAAAGCAGAAATATTGCAGAATTATTTACAGAATTAGCTAATCTGGAACGCTTGTCCGATTTAAAAATAATGGAAAGCGAGGCATAGTAAAAATGGCTGGGTATTTAAAAAGATACGCTGAAGATAGAGGATGGACGCTGTATAGATTGGCAAAAGAGTCTCACTTAAGCGACTCGACACTTAGAACAGCGGATTTAACAACTCTGAACAAGTTATCGGTCATAAACATTAAGAAGATAAGTGAAGCCGTTGGAGAGACACCGGGCGAGGTGTTAGATGATTTAATTAAATTCGAGGAGAGGGTGGAAAAGATGAATATTAGCGAACTGATTAGAGAAATCAAAAACAAAGACTATGCAGTACGATTGGAAGGGACGGATGACAATAGCATCACCAAGCTAATCATTGATGTCGATAATGATGGAAATGAGTACGTAATTTCTGAAAGCAAAAATGAGTCTATAGCTGAAAAGTTTGCATCTACCTTCAAAAACGGCTGGAATAAAGAGTATGAAGATGAAGAAGAATTTTATAATGATATGCAATCAATCATCTTAAAAAGTGAGTTAAACTAATTTTAAAAAAAAAAGACCTCTTAGCTTTGCGCTAGGAGGTCTTTCTGCTTATAGTTTTGCAATAGAGTTGTATGTTAGGGTCTCGCATCGTTTAACATCTGCTAGCTTAATCTTGAATCCCCACTCCCATGTGTCGTTGAAAACAGCACAATTTACATAGCCAGCTTTCAAACTGGACGGGTCAATTCGTACAATCTCACCTCGGGTAATTTTGATAACACCCTTGCCCCCAACGCTCTCTGCGAGCTTTTGAGTTACTTTAGCCAGTGCAATAACGTAACTTCCCGAGATCGCGGGGCATGTCCAATGCGCCCGATTTGTGTACCCCTTAATAGTCTTAAATAAACAATATCCGCCACTCTCGTATTTAAAAATGGCGTTGCGTGGTAACTCTGTAACTACCTTTTTGTATGTCTTATCTGTGTATATTTTGACTCCGCTTTCTACTACAATGTTCTTTTGTGCCATCCTTGTTGCCCCCTATGTTTTTTTTTATTTTAAGAAATAATTAGCTGTGTAGTACCATCCATCTTTCGTATACCACAACTCCAAATAGCCCTTTCTATTATCGTACCATGACAGTTTTGTGTAAGGTGCGTACCACTTAATTTTCCCCGAATTCAGCCGTGTATTATCCCAAACCGGAATCCGTAAATCTTTCGCGGATTTAATCTTAACAGGTATACGACCTTTCGCATCTTTCTTGCCGTTGCTAACACAAAAACTTTTATAGATATAGCATAATTTATCGTTGACATAGGCTTTATACCAGTATTTGTTATGCTCATAAACAAGTATCGCTGTCCCTGCCTTGTACATACGAACTGGACTTGATTTAAAGTCCGTTTTGGATAGCATAGGTACACTATCCACTACTGCCCCAGAATGCCGGTTTGGATTTTTAGATGTAATACGCTTATATTCATCTATAATCGCTTGTTGTAGCGCTGGCCAGCGTTTTTCGGCTAAAACTCGATGCGGGCAATACTTCCCAGACCAGTCTTGATGTTTTTTAATGGTATCCTTCGTAGCTGCAATTCCTTGCTGTACGCATAGCCCTGCAATATACTTGATTGCATTTTGCTCTGATTTTGTATATTTGGAACCTCCAGATTTGCTGTAACAAATCTCTACACCGATGGTATTCCTGTTTCCATATCCATTTCCACCATCACCACAGTGCCAGGCGTTACGGTCGAATGGCACAACTTGAATGGCTTCTTTATCATCTACTGCAACATGAAAGCTAACTTCGTTATTGTTGTTTTTACAGTAATCTGTCTCATTTTGTGCTGTAGCATCATTGTACGTATTGTGTACAGTAATTTTTTTTGCATCCATACGGTTCGGCGCTTTGATGCCATATTTTGAGCTAGAGACTAGATTTTGCCTAAAAAGTACCCCGTTAACTGTAGCCATTCTTACTCCACCCCTTCGATTTCATTTTCTCGGAATCCCTGAGTTATTCTTTCGCTATCAATATAAAAAGAGACAAAGAATAAATCTTTATCTCCTTCACCTCGAACTGTCTTTGTAATTATTCCTTTGTAATTACTTTTATCAATGATGTTTTTAGCTGTTTCATCTAGCTGTTTATCATTCTTTACGCTATTTGTATCAACCATTTTTACTTTCTGTCCTTTGCTAAATTTCATTATTCCTCATCCTTTCTATTTTGAACTAGCTCGCTATCACTTGCGCCAGGGGTGGTTGGGTCATTAACTACACCTAGGACACCTAGCAGCAAGAACACTGAATTTACAAAATCTAATGCTTGTTTGTTAATCGTATCCGCAGGAATTGTCACACCAAACCAGCCGAGCAATTGCTGCGCAAGGACTAACACCAGCGGAATAACTGATACCCAGAAAACTTTAGACTTTACTCGTACTTTCCAATTAATTTTCATCATCATACCTCACAATCTTTTTATGAAATTTTGAACTAACCCCAATGCCACAATCGTAGCAAAACCAACTAATACGCCTGGCAGGATGTTAGGGAAGTCGAATAAAAACACGACTGCAAAAAACACTGTTATCAGTGCTGCAAGTATCAGCCCTAACATACGCATAACAAGTCCTAACCGTATTCGATAATGAGCTTGTAGCAACGTTCCTACTCCTACAAGAAGGGTCATCGCTAAGAAAATAAAAGCCCACACATTTTCTGGAATGAAGTGTGCGAGCAGTTCGTATGATTCCGACACCTGATTATCAAATAGAGAAGGGTTATAAAGAAGCGCGACAACCTCATAAGCCCCAAAAACCGTTACACCTGACTCTATCACTGCAATTCCTTTGAATTCTACTGTTTGTTTAAATGGCATATCAAAACCCCCTCGTTATCAAGAAAGTTAGTATGCCTACGAGCAGAGATGCCAGAGCCCCTGTAATAACATTCAAACTCATTTTTCTATCCTTTTCGCGCTCTTTTACAAAGCTGTCTAGCTCTGCTGATAATGAGGCCTTATCCTCAGATAGCTGTTTTACTTCTTTTTTTAGGGCTTCGAACTCCCAGCGTTGTATTGGTTCTAACATGTCCTTTGGCATTCTAACACCTTCTTCTCTTAAAAATAACGCTATTCTGCGCTTTCAACCTCTTGCTGCTCTGCTTGTGCTGTGTAGTACTCGTCAAGACGCGCTTGTACTTTCGCACGAATCGAATTGGGTACATCGTTTATCGTTCTGTCTGAGTTTTCATCAAGAATGGCGTCAACAAATAAATTAACTAATGCACTCACTCTAGTTCACCTCCTAGACCGTCGACAATAATAGCTAGGTCTAGGATGCTGTCTCGTAATTCGATATTTTGCATTTTGAGCTTATCTATTTCAGTTAATGTGCTAGCTTCGTACTCTTTAATAATCTGCTGTCTGCGTTGTTCGTCGACTTTCGCCTTACCATTTTCAACTCGTACAAAATCTAGCTTGTTGAAGTCATCCTCGCTTGCTTCGATTTTTAAAAACCCTTCTTGCTTCTCCGATGACCAAACCGTGATAAACCCATCTGCATTTAAAAGAACATAGTATTGTTTCATTAACCCACCCCCCATATTTCTCTTAAGCACTTAGTTCTAAAATTTACGCCGTCAAGGACGCGTACGTTGTTCGAACTCCCCTGAACTTGCGTAAGGCTGATGTACGCATACTTATACATAACCTTAGTAGTATCTTCGACCATGATGGGAATTGAGTGCCCCGCGCTTTGATGTGCCGCAATAAAAGGAACTGGTACAGGGTAAACCAGCCAACCCCAATCGTCTGCACCTGTTCCTGGCGTATAATGAGAGAATACAAGGTACAGCATCTGATAGTCATTTGTTTTCAAATTTGGATAACTGAATTTGTGACCTTCATCAAGATAACTCCCGCCGCTCCAGAAACAGTCGGCTCGGTTCATTTTCTTAACCACGTCTGCTAGGCCTCTGCCCTCGTTCAATACGCCTATTCCCTTTTGAAAAATCGGTACATGTTTATTAACAGCCCCTACCATGGTCGTTTCCTCAAGCAAGGTAACTGCTTTAATCATGCAAGTATAGGCATCTGTAATCGTCTGATAGCTTGTTTCGACAACAATATACTTCGCAGTGGTGAGGTCAAACACTTCGTCTGATAACACTCGTACACATAGTCCCCCTACAAATATCACAGAATCGGCCTTCACTGTGTAGCTGTTTGTAGTCCCGACTTGTGTGATAGAGCCAAAGAAGCCATTACGAGAAGTTCCAACGAAGGCCCCCAGCTCCGCCCGTGTGTCAGCAGCCTCGATATACGCATCATTTGTATAGTTGAATGTTTTAATCGCCATACCTATTTATAACCTCCTTCTTTTAAATCTTTTAGTTTTGCAGTGAGTGAGCCTTTTTTGATACCTGTCTCTAGCTCGTAGCGCGGCGATAGAATTCCTTTATCGATGTTGATTGTATAGGCTGAAACTAAATCATCTACTAAAGCGCCGTCTTGCATTCTAAAGCTCACATAGTCGCCAATATCATACTCTTGACCAAGCTGAGCAACATTGTTCTTAAGCGTATAGAACTTTACTGTGTACTCAAACTGTAGCTCTTTTTGCTTTGCTACTGTCCGTTGAACTAGCTCAGCATGTGTAATGTTCTCCCGGATATCATAGACAAAACAGCTCGCATAATCGGTGCTTGCCTTATTATCTATGAAGTGATAATCCCGATTGTTATCCTCACCTGAGCCAAGACCGAGTATCTGATTATAAGCTTCTTTCGTATTCCTAATTACCTCGCCCTGCGTGTGCGTGATATCCGTTAGTAAAACGACCTCTCGGCGCTTGTCTCGCAGATATTTGCCCTTCAGTAATAGTCTTCTGTTAGATACAATAAAAAGCTGGTAAGTGATATCGTTAGAAACACAATTCGAACGATGAAACCCGAAGGCAGTTTGCATACGCGGCGAGAGGGAAAAGGTAGTCCTATCTTCGTCTACCTGTGCAATGATGTTTGCAGCGGGAAAAGCTAGTTGTATTGTGTTTTTTAGAATGGCAAAAGAGCCCCCCGTGTATACAGCAGAACTTACTAGGCTTCGTTTAAGCAAATAATTCATCTGTACTCTATCAAGTATTAGCCGGAGGTCAAAACCTGAATAGGTAAAAACTCCGCTGCTCTCTTGAGACTGCTTCACTACTCCAGAAAATATAGGCTCTTTCCCATCGAGAACAGTGATGAAGTCATCTGTTTGCACGTTACTCGACCTAGTTTTGATTTCAAATGACTGCCAGTCCCACACATGTACCGTAAAAGAGCCTCCTGTTATGCTGATAATATCTTTCTGATTCAACAATTTATCGAACACTAGACACGTGAGCATTATGCACTCACCCACGTTTCATATATATCTACCTCAACGGAGCCCCGAAGATTCTGACTGTCTACGCTAATCGCGTATGGAACTCCAGGCATAAGGTCAAAAAAAGGTGGGTCCGCTGCAAACAAATCAAAATTGGCTATCGAGTTAACTCCGTTTTTTCGAACGAACATATCAAAGTTATCAATGATGAGTGTTTCTCCCTGATTAACATTGCCGTCGTACTTGATGCGCTTTTGAAATCTTGATGTAGTATCCTTTATAGTTAGCGTGAAAGCTGAGACCTCGCCGTGTATTCTTATAATGAGCTTTGCAAAATGATTTCCACCTATGTTTGTGATTGTTCCAGAACCGGCCTTGTAAGTCTGACCATGGGTCCAAGGATGTGAGTAGGGGTGCTTGTGAGCCTCGTCTGAACCTTCAAGGTTTATAGTTACCTTCTTGGCCTTTGCAGAAACCCACATTTTTGAAATTCGATCAAAAGACACTTTAACTTTTAGCTCATCTCCGTCCTCTTCAATTTCGCCGAAGTTAAAGGACTTAATTAAAGCTCTTGAGAACATTTCTATACCAGATGCGTTTTTATAAATAAGTGTTCCATATGCATCTGCGCCCTGCTGCCGCATCAGCTGGTCATAGTTTAAAATCCTCGTTAATTCACGTTGGTTCTCATAGATGTTTCTATTGTCCCCGAAAATGCTTAAAAGGCTTAGCTCTCCTGTGAAATCGGCTGTCGCTAGTCTCGTGTTTGCAACGTAGACATGGTCTGAGTAATTACTTTCTTCTACAGTGTTGTCATATGCAAATCCCATGCCCTCGATGTTGTACAGAAATTGCTGATAGGGCATGGAAAAATCAGCAATTTCCCCAGCGCTATTTCTATATGATATTGTCCTATAAGCTGTCGTCAATATTTGTCACCTAGCCTTTCATCAATCGCGTCAACTAGTTTGTTAATATCCGCTTCTTCGCGTATAGTTAAGCCATTCAACTGAAACTGGATATAGTTCTGCGTTGCATTGAAGCTCGTCGCCAGCTCTTGCATCTTCTGCTGATATGACATGGCTGGCGAGCCATTTACGGCATCGATGGCACCTTCGGCCATGCTAGCTGCGGCTGCGGCCGCGCTATCTGCATTCTTATCAATCCCGAGCGCGTACCCATCTACAAAATCGCCACCTTTAGGAACCAGCTTCTTGGCCGGCGAGGCGGATTTCTGTGCTTTTTTTACTGCTGATATCGCGTTGCTCACCATATTAGCTGCGGCTTTTGCAGCTTCACCCGCTACAGAGTTAATACCAGAGGCAAACCCGTCCGCAAAGTTTTTACCTTCCTGCTTAACTGAAACGGAACCTGCACCCGACTTCGCACTATTAGCTACGCCCTTGCCCGCGTTTTTGGCTGCTGGTTTTTTACTGTTAGCTCCATCAACGAAGGACTCCGCATTATCCTTACCTTCTTTAGACAAATCCTGCTTACTACCTTTTTTCTGTAGTTCGCGTAGCCCTGCTAAAAATTGATTAACATTGACTTTACCATTTTGGAAGCCATTGACCAGTCCATCAATATTCGTTTTACCTACTCCAGCTATATCTACTTTTGTGTCTGTTTTAATTTTTGATTTTAACCCAGTCAGGTAATTGTTAACGCCCGGGAGTCCGAGGTCCATACCTGCTTTTAGGGTAGCGATATCGTCCTTACCGATTTTTGTCAGGTCTTTGTCGTAGATTTTATCGAGTTGCGCTTTGTACTTTCCTTCAAGCTCATTCAGCGTAATGCTTCCTGTATCCAGCCCATTTCGTAAAGTAGTGATGTTATCTTGCCCTACTTTAGATAAATCGTCGCTGTATATATTCAGCATAGATGCACCGAATTTTTCTTTCAGCTGGTCCAGTGTAATAGCACCAGCTGATAGCCCCTCGCGTAAGGTGTCCATGTCCTTTTTACCAACATCAGACAAATCCTTCGCGGTGATAGACTCCAGTTTGCTAGAAAAGAAGTATTGCAGCATAGGTAGTGCCTCTTCACCGCCAGCCTGTATCGCTTTAAAAAACTCTTTAGCGGTCTTGTTTCCATTTTTACCCAAATCAATTTTAGTATTTGATTCAAGGTCAAGACCCCATTTTTTAGCGGTGGCTGGGATATCTGCATTCTTCTCATTAAGCCCCTTAATGAACTTCTCGCTTAACGTTGTTGCATGTGTTGCAATTTTATTACCGGAAGCATCTACAGAGTCAACCATGCCTTGCGTATCAAGCTCAACTTGTTTCTTTGCTTGCTCAGCACTCATGCCAGCTTCCATGTAAAACTTAACAAGGTTATCTTTAAACTCTTTTAGGCTGCCCTCAGCCTCTTTGTTATTGTCAGTTAAGCTTTCAATGTAAGCCTCATTTTTTGCTTTAATCTCTTCTTGCATAGCCGCTTTATCTATATAGGTCTTTTTCTCCTGTGACCAATATTTGATAGTGCCGTCTGCCTGCTGCACTTGAAGCTGACTTAATTTTGTACCAGACTCGAGTATTACATCGCCCGTATTTTTGACGGACTCCGCAAGACTTTTATTTGTACCGGCAAATACCTTTTGCGCTTTATAGCTATTCTCAGCAAGTAGCTTACTGTTGCTCGCTGTTAATTGATTGTAGCTTTCCTGACTGATGTTCCCATCTGCTAGCGCTTTTTTCAAGTCTGTGTTAGTTTTCTTATAATACTTTTCTGCCTCTTTAGTTGAGGCATCTCTTGCTTTTTTAGCAGTCTCTAGCTGTTTATCGTAAGAGGATTTTGATATAGTGTCCTGGTTAGCACTCGCAGCCTTGGCTATTTTCTCCTGGTCCTCAACTGATTTAGAGAAGACTTTGAGCTGCTCATCTAGTATCAGTGTAGCCTCACTATAGCGTTTTTGGTCAGCCGCGGTCATTTGTGCCAGATTACCACTGTACTTGTCCTTTAGAGCTGATACAGTGTCCATTGCGCCCTTGATTTTGTTGATGTTTTTATCAATAGAATCATTGACCTCTTTAGTCGCCTTCTCTGCTGATTTCTTACCTACCTCACCTGTGCCTTTCGTGATGGTATCAATCTCGGTCGTTAATCTGCTACGATATGTTTCAAGCGCCGTTATAGCCTTGCTGGCCATTCCTGAGTAGGCCTCGACTACCTCATTGGACATCTGCTTTGCATTTTCGACTGTAGCTGTCTTCATCAGCGCCATGTTAGTGTGCGCGGTGTCTTTCATTTTTACAAAAGACTCACCTGCTTTTTGAGTCCCTTTCGAAACGCCTTCACCGTAGAGAACAGCGTTGTCGATTGACTTAGTGACTTCTTCGTCGTGTTTTTTACGTGCAGATGTAACAGCGACTAGCGCCCCACCCACGGCCAAAATCCCTAGTCCTACACCTGCGATAGTTGCACTGATAGGATTGAGCGTCATCATTAAAAGTCCGATTCCCGCAGTAACTGGCCCAATGGCTGCGGCTGTTGCTGCAAGTCCGATGATTAGCTTTTTAGTCTCATCATCTAGCCCTTTAAACCATGAGGCAAATTCTTTTGCAGCGCCTGCGATTTCTGTCATTACTGGTGCAAGTGCTGTACCTATATCTGCGATGGCATCTTGCAGTGCACGCATGGCCACTTCCAATTGATGATTACTTTCTGCGGATGTATTGAGCTTATCTAGCGCGCCCTTTGTATCCATTAAGCCTGTTTGAGCGTCTGTCATAGCGTACACGGCTTTATTGCCTAAATCCTCGAACTTTGTACCAAACAAAGCGGTACCGAGCTGCGTCGCCTTCTGCTGGTCATCCATGCCCTTCAAGTCCTTGCCAATTGCCTTGAACATTTCCGCAGCAGAAACTTTACCTTTTTGATATTCTTTGAACATTTTTTTGGTCGAGCCAGACATCTCTGCCATGGCTTCTGTAGTTGATTTAGAGCCATCTTGAATGCGTATACCGAATTCTTTCACCAGGTCGTTGACATAGTCTAAGTTATACGCACCCTCTTGCGTCCCTGCGTCAAGAATTGCGAACATTTCATCTATAGAAAATCCGGCTTGACTGAACAGAGGGGCATACTCTGAGATGTTATCAAACAACTCATCAGAAAAGTTAAGGCCATTTTGTGCACCCCAAGCAAGTTTCTGAAAAGCTTCCTCTGATGATATTTTGAAATTTTTCATCAGACCATCGCCGCCGCGGACAACCTCGTTGACGTCTGCATCGAATGTTGCGGCTAAGTTCATAGCAGTTACTGTTGCTTGCTCTAGCTCTTTGCCATCCAAGTCTCTCATTTTCAACTTAACTCTTGTGAGAGCGTCTGTTACCTCTTCTAGTGATTCACCATATCCGTTAGAGTAGATTGTCCGAGCAGTAGCTGAAAGCTCCGCAGTCTGGGCTTCTGTCGCACCTAATGCGCCTGTGATTTTACTTTGTGAGTCCGCTACATTCTCAGCAGCTTGTATAGAAGCTGCGCCAATGGCAAGGACGGGGACGGTGATGCCAGCTGACATCCCTGCCCCAGCTTTAGAGATGTTCTCTCCCGCTGCTTTTGTCTTTACACCAAAAACACCCAAATCTTTATTAGTCTTATCTAGCTCATTACCAAAATTTGCATAAGCGGTCTTGGCCGATAAAAGCTCCTTTTCCAGCGCTTCAACTTCCTGCGAGTTCTTTCCATATTCTCTTTTAGCTAGCTCTAGCTGCTGCTCTAAGTTTTTCACTTGATTCGCAGTGTTCCCCATCTGCTTTCCTAGAACCATCTGAGAAGCTTTCAGTTTGTCCGTTTCCTTCGCACCATCACCCATTGTGGCTATTTGTAGCTCCAGTTCCTGGTCAAGTCGTTCATTTGAGCGTGAAAGCCTATCCTGCTCGCTCTCAAGTTTTGAAAGTTCTTGTCTTCGCTTCGCTGATGAGCTATTGGCTTCATTTTCAGACTTAGCTAACAACTCTATCTTTCGTGCTGTATCTATTGATTGATTAGCAAGACGTTGCTCTGCTATTTGTAAATCCAGCAGTTTCTTCTCTAGATTTTGCGCCTCTTTGGAATTGTCTCCAAAAATCTTTTTAGCCTCATCAAGATGCTGCCCTGTTGTCTCTATCTTCTTGCCTGTGAGCTCTTGCTCTTTCGCAAGTTTACTCATTTGGCTCTCTAGCTTATCTGATGCAGAACCCGTTTCTTTAAGTTGCTCTTGCTCTAATCGAAACTCTTTATTTAGTTTCGCAGTATCCGCATTCATCTGTTTCATGGCAGCATTGTATTGCTGGTTATCAACCTTAAATTTTATTTTCTTTTCGTTGTCTCTAGCCATCTACTTTGCCGCCTCCTTCTGCACATGTTGTTTCCACGCGTCTACTGCGATTTTATTTTTCACATATCTGTTTAATTGAAAAAATGGACGATTCCAAAATACCTCTTCACTAATCCCAAAAAAATCAACATAATAGCTGTATAAGTCCTCTACAGTCCCAAATGTGACTTTTGGGAAAGCTACTTCCCCGCACTGCCTGCTGACTTAGGAATTTTTTTCATAAGTGAGTCAGCAAATCCGCTGAATGTTTCAACATCCTGCTTTGTGATTACTGCACCTATGCAGTATGTTAACTGGATGTAATCTATCTGATAAGAGCGGATAAACTCCTCGTAACTCAAGTATTCTACTTTATTTGCTTCTCGATATGCTGCATACAATGTGTTAAGTTTAAGTCGCAGTGGTAAATCTGCCTCTGCTGTAGCATTCACTATCTTATCTAAAAAGTCCTTGTCTACAATGCCCTCATCCTGCAAGTCCATAAATGTTGCTGCTGTAAGCTGTGTATCTATATCAACCATTCCGTGATTTTTCAATTCAATTTGAGCCATACAATTTAGCCTCCATTTCCAAGTAAAAAAAAGAGCCCATTTCTAGGCTCTTTTTGTTGTTATTATTCTGCTGCAATAACAGCTGTTTTCTGACTTACTTCTTCTGTTACTTCGCTTTCCTTGTTGTATTTTGAGACAGCTGAAACCTTAGCGCTGTATACCGTTTCTGGTGATAAATTAGTACTTACAAATGTGGTATCGGTTGTCTCTTCTTGTGTTAGTGCTCCCCCTAAATAGACTCTGTAAAAAGAGGCCCCTTCGACTGAGTCCCACGCCCACGTGATGGAGTCATCCGTAAACGCCGAAACTCTCAAATTCTGGGGCTTAACTGGGAAATGTATAGTCTTCTTTGACCATATCTGGGCTAAAGTCAGTGTGCCATTTCTCTTTCACTTTCTCATCTGTAACCTCACTTGCTAATGCGTCGTATCGAAGGTTACCGCTTGAGTCACGCATTGCTTTGATTGGGATTTCAATTTCTGCAACTTCCTCTGAGCCGTTTTCTAAGCTCCACTTAATGCCACCAGTTACAGATACATTCGGAAATGCAAGTAAATGAGGCTCTCCGTACATGTCGCGCTCCTCTGCTGTTAAAGCAAAGTTTGCTGTTTTAGAGTTTGAGCCATACGCCCAGATGCCTTCTTGTAATCCTTGTGTGGTTAGACCGTAAAGCTCTCGAGCGACGGACAGGAGGATATGTCCCGTAAGTGTTCCCTCCATCATTTCCGGTTTACTGACCTCTTCCACGGGAACCCCTTCCGCTTTTCGTGCTACGGTTTTAATCGATGCCTCCCCTTCAAATTTGGAAAACTCTCCGAAGAGAACGCCTTTTCCTAGTTTGCCCTCCTTATCCACTTTCAGCCAGTGCACATTGGAAAAATCGTAAGCAAAATATTCTTTTTTAACTACCATATTTATATTTCCTCCTCAAAATTCTATTGCCCTGTCCAGGGCTTCGTTTAATGCTTCTAGTATGCGAGGTGTTCTATCTGTCATCCCCTCATTAAAGAAGTGTTGTGCGATGAGATTAGATGAGCCTCGCCCTTCGTCAGGGAAGGCTAAATACCCAAAAGAGCCTTTTTTGCTTGAGGCTCCACCTTTCGCCACTATTTCAAAACCTAAATTTTCCATCCTTTTGATTAGCGGGTTAGAGAATTTTGCATGACTTTTCTCTCTTACCTTTTTAGCCCCTCCTTGACTGACAGGCATACGTCTTATGATGCCCTCAATCGCAAGTGGTGCACCTTCTTTTTCAAGAGACTGGTTTATTGCTTTCTCAACGTCACCAGGGGAATCAGCTATTTTTTTCAGTAACTGCTCTAGGTCGCTGGCATCAAGCTCAAACCTTACCATTTACATCGCTCTCCTGTTTAGAGTATAAACGCGGTCTTGTTACAGTAATTTGCATTACTGTGTATTCTTCTTTGGTATCCTTATACAGCAGTGTATCCTCAGTAGAATCCCTAAAATTAAGACCCATCCTCACAAGCACGTCAATTATATCCTCTAAATCTGCTGCGGTTTCAGAAGTGGAAGGCGAGACATAAGAAACTACTACCCTCTCAATATAGGAAGCCGGGCTACTGCCCTTTTCTATGCCCTCTCGACTAAAAGATATAAAATGGTATTTACTATTCTGTATCTCCTCCGTTGTTGGCCAGCCCCTAAAAACAGGTATCTCTCCCGAGGCTAAGGTGTCGTATATGAAATTATCATCAATACCGGCTGGGTTAAAAGGCATGTTATTCGCCACCTTTCTGTAGATACCAAAAGAGCTTCGTTTTCCCAGCATCCCAGTCTAAGCTTACGACGTCATACTGCTCACCCTCAAGGACTACTTGACCTGGTTTTTGTTTTGAAAAACCGGGCTCGTAGGGGGTCTTGACCTTTAAATCAATAGAAATATTGTCGCCCTCGGCTAGCGCATAATCTGAGGAGCGGGCTTCCATAAAGGCGAAGTAAAGCCTGCCAGCCTCAGAAAACACTTTCCCTACAGCCTTCCCCTTAATTCGCTTTGTTTCTACGCTTCCATACGCAAGCAATCCGTCGTTGAATACATCAGTTCTCGCTTGAGTAGTCATTCACAGCACCGCCTTTTAGTCCTTGCTTAAGCTGGAACCTTAGCAATTCCGAGCGATAGTCAGACTCAAATAACGAACCCACACCGTTGCGCTCATATCGTACGCGGTTTTTCAGTAAACGCGTAGCACTGCCAGGTTTGCTGAAATCAATAGAGCCACCTGCAATGTCTCGCAGGTCCTCTTTTGCTTCTTCGATTTGCTCATCGAGCGCGGGGTCATTCCAAGTGATTGCACACCCGCGCTTAACATATTCTTTTAAATCAAATTCACTCAATATCAGCACCTTCAATCAGCGATAGTAATTCCGCCTTAGTCGCTTTTGCATTGTAAGTGATTCCTAGATTATCAAGAATTGCTTTGAGCTCATTGTTCGTCATTTCTGCGTAACCCGTACTTCGAACTGGTACGGGCTCAGCTGGGTGTATCTAACTCTTTAATCAGGGTTAACAGTGGCTTTAGGTTCTCAATGTCAAATACCAGGAAGGAAACATTATCTTTTGGACGGCCATTGGCCAGCTGGCGAGCCGCGAAAACGATTTGGTCTTCAAGGAAGCGATATTCTTTAGAAGATTCGATTTTCCCGGTTGTACCAATCCCCATAAAGTAGTCAGTTGGGACCCCTACGATTAACTTGTTCTGTGCAACATAACGCGATTGGATATTTTGTGCATTGATAGGTAACGTCTGCACATACTGCGCAGCGGATGTCATTGTCGTAATCGCTCCGAAGAACTTAGACCAGTATGTCAATGGGTTAAGCACGAAAATGATATCCGAAACCGCTCTTTTACCGTCTAGTGTAAGAGGCGCCATAATCTCTTCCCCTAGCGTTTGTGGCAGTAAATCGTTAAGGACCTTCGCCTCTTTTACTGGGTATTCTCCTCCAACGACTGCCCCATCGAGGTCCCGGTCCATGCCGATTGGCATATCTTTACCTGTACCTGTTACGATAGCTTTTTCAAGACCAATAGCTAGAGATTCGGATAGCAATGTCACAATAAACTTATCAATCCAAACTGGTCCAAGCTCTAACGTGGAGTTATACAATGGGATAAACGCAGTAAGTTTTGTCTGGCCAATCTCAATCTTTTGAAAGCCATTGCTGAGTTCCTTTGTAATGGCATCTGTTACATCAGACCATAAAGCGCCTTCTGCATCGGCTTTACGATATAACCAACGGGTAATCCCGGTGGTATTGACAAAATCAATTGCCGCTAGCAATGGATGTTGCTCTTCCAGGTTTTCAAAGATGCGGTCATATACAGTAACTGGGATTACCACATCCAGATTATCTAATCCTTTATTTTCGATAATGGTGTTATAGAAATCTCGCTCTTGTGTATTTAGCACAGTGAGCCCTCGTTGTGCCATCACCTGGTCGTCTGTAAGTCCCGCACGTGCTGCTTTTTCTGCTTCCGCTACTAATTGCGCCTGGAACCCTTCTGACCACTCTGAGATAGCTGCTGCTTGGACTTTAGGGTCTTCTGATGTCATTGCTTTGTCAAGAACGGCTTGAAGCTGTTCCTTTCCCATTTTTACTTTGTCTGGGTTTTTCATATTTTAACTTCCTCCTCAAAATTAAAAGCGCGTTCACTCAGACAATGCTTTAAAAGCATCGAAAAGTGGACTCGCCTTTGTTGATTTATTTGTTGCTTTATTTGTCGCTTTATTTGACGGCTCTAGCGAACGAAGTACATTACTATCTTGTATCTTAGCTGCGACCGCCATGACTAGTGCATCTAAGTCCAGGGATTGCTTGGCTGGTTCGTACTTGGTTTGCTCTTCTCTTGCTAAGCTCTCTGGTACATTTCTGAATGTATTCGTAACAGGGCTTTTCGCTAATGCTACTTGTTGTAACGGATTTGTTACTAATGTGGCAAAGCCTAGCTCATAAGCCTCCTGCCCCGACATCCACTTCTCCTCTGCCATCATGGACTCGATTTCGCTCACCTCTAAGGTTGTATGTGTCCTGTAGGCGGCGATGATAGACTGCTTACTTGCATCTAACGCGCGGATGGCTGACTCAAGGTCTGACTTATTTCCGAAAGCGCCGCCTGCCGGTTCGTGTATCATCATCTGTGCATTCGCTGGCATTTCAATGATATCCCCGGCCATCGCAATTACCGAAGCGATAGAAGCCGCCATGCCATCGATGCGGACATGGATTTGTGCTGGGTGACGCACTAACTGATTGTAGATAGCTTGCCCCTCGTATACGAAGCCACCGTTAGAGTTGATGTTGACGTAAATCTTGCTAACATCTCCCAATGCGTCCAAGTCCTTTTTAAAATCAAATGATGTGATGTCTGACTCGTACCACTGATATCCGTCTGCTACGATGTCGCCATAAATATCGATTTCAGCAGTATTCGATTCTGTATCTTTTTTAAAATTGAAACAAGAAAATTTCCGTTTTGTCATTCTTCATCACCTCCTTTCAAGTACTTATCAATCTCTGCGTAGTTCTTCGTAATAATATGCTCATCAGCCCAAGCCTCGTCAATTCGTTCTTTTCCGATAAACTCAAGCACATCGTTAACACTAAAGGCACCAATACGTACTAGAACTTCCATACTTCCCGCGATGTCCTTCAAATCAAAGGCTTTGATGCGGTCCGTTGAAATTTTAACGCAATTACCTGCTAAATATTCCTCTTTTGTAAATAGTTTTCTATTTAATTCGTTCTCAATCTGTTCGATGATAGGATTAATGCAGAATGTCAAAAAGTTATTAGTCATCTGTTCAATGTCCGCCACATCACCTTTTAGCAGACCGCGCGGGATATGAAACGCCATAGCGACGAGATCAATAACATCATCCACCGCGGCACGAATATCACGGCTACTGGCTTGATTCTTTGTATCCGAGCTGCTGAAATCATCTAGCTTTAGTCCCTCCTCTAGCGTAACTACGGAGTCTCCTTCGGCAAAAAAGTTCTTAAATCGGTTATTCATGAGGTCGTCGATTCGTTTATCTGCTTCTGATTCCTCATCACCTTCATTTTCGTACTTGTCAAACTCCTGGTCGAAAAGAGCACTGATGTTAAGCACAAGCTTTCGCGCATTCTTCCTATTATAGTTTTTAATAGAACCTGATATCAGTTTCCCATAGCTGTCGTAAAGGCCATCAATAGTCGCACGAATTTGCTTGTTGTTTAGCTCTAAAAACAGTACGTCTTTCTCATAAAAAGTACGCTGGAAAACATAATTGTTAGATTCGACAAATTGATAGTCATTTGACTTAACTGCATATTTATTTCGCTGATATGAGTCCGCAACCAGTAACTGCATATCGTCTGTCTGTACAACAAGAGCACCCTCATCGCTATATATGAGCTGTGAGACTAAATCATTTAAAAAGGCTGTTTTCGATTGATTTATGTTTGGCTCTATGTTGAGACTGTAGTAAGTTTCCCCTTTATGGACTTTACCATTTTTGAATGTTTTAAATTCGCACCTTGCTAATGTTTTCGCGATTAAGTTTACACTTGTTTGAACAGCTAATTGCTTGAAGTATATATTTGCTGTAACCTCTTCAATTAAGTAATCCATTCGCTCCTTTCGAGCTTCATATGAATTCTTTTTACTGCCTGTGCCCAGGCTCAGAAAAGCATCTAGTAATCCCAAATTATCACCTCCTAATAGCTGTAGCTTCGTGGTTTACGTCTAATACGTCTTACTTCTTTTAACTCCCCATCTTGCGTCAGTGCATGAATCAGCGCCATAAATCCGTCGTTCTTACGTTTCTCAGGGTCTATTTTTTCAAAGCTTACATTGCCTTTTGTATCAATATCCAAATAGGTATTATTTGTATACCAGCGCATCATCATGTCATTTCCGAAAACAAGTTTATGTTTAGCAAACAACATATCAACAAGGGGCAGCACTTTCGTGTGCGTCGTTTTCCCGTTTCGGACAATCCATGGCTCAAATCCGCGTGACGAAAGCTCAGGTTTCATGTATTGATACTTATAGTCATCCATGCAGACCCGCTGTATTCGATACTTACGAGCTTGCACTTCAAACCAGTCCGCCACAATGTCTGGCTCTATTGTTTCACCCTGCACGATTGTGCAGAGTCCTTGTTTTACCGCAGCCTCAATATCAAAATTAAACTTCTGAACGACTAAAGCCGAGGCGGGGATAAAGGTGTGATGTATCCAGTAGCGCTTATCTGCAACTTTAAAAAGCAATCCTACAGCGCAAAAGTCGCGCACGCGTGCGTAGTCTACGGCCCCTATGCAGTTCTGACCAACTAGTTCTGGCAGGTTTTGATTAGTCGCCAGTATGTTATCCCAAGTTGCAACAGCCGTCGCCAGGTTCTCAGTAGGACAGTTCATTCTCTTTGTCATGAACTCAACCATAAGAGAGGGTGTCACTTTTGCGGTCTCATACTCTTGCTCAACTTGAGCTCTGAGGTCACTGTTATAGCGCAGCATCGGGTTAGCTTTTTCCCAATTTCGCGGGTCGTGGACTTCCTCTGGGTCATCCAACTTACACATGAATGGGAATAGTTTCGAGTTCGGCAACTCACCACGAAGCACCATTTTTGCCCGCTCTTTTATATCGTCCAGAACGCTACCTCGGATATAGCCGTCGGTTGTCAGATAAAAACGACGAGCGAACGGAACTTTACCCAGCCCTGTAGTGTGAACATTGAAAGATTTGTATGAGTCGTAAGCGTGCGCTTCATCAAAGCCAACCGCGCCTGGACGTCCGCCATCTTTAGTTTTTGGATTTGAGGTTCTCGCTTTAATAGTTGAACCATTTTTCCGATTGCGGATTTCAGTCTTACTCCAGGAGTATCGGCTTTTCATAAATTCTTTATTGTTCTCAAGCATGTCTCGAATGTCTTTGAAGGAGGTCATCGCTTGCTCTTCTGACGTAGCTACGATGTCTACGTTATAGTTTTTGACATTATGATTTGACGTTGTCAGCTCAAACGAAGACTCAGACAGAATTGTATTTTTACCAAAGCCGCGTCCTGCATATATGAAATATTCGTTAAACATAAGCTCAAGCTCACCCTGTTCATTTCTTACAAAAACATAAGTGATGAAAGTTAGTAAGAACTTTTGAAAGGGGTATTGCTTAAGCTCGAAAAAACGCTCTGCATTTGCAAGAGCGTTATCAATTCGTTTATTATCCACAAAGGCATTAGGCGCATCTAGTTTAGCTCGGAGAAAAGGCATGAGGTCTTTCATTTCTTGTGAGCTAGGAACCTCCCCGCTATCTACCATATACATCCATTCCGATATCGCTGGATGGTACTTATACGGTATCATCTATATCCCCGCCTGTAACATCTGCTGCCGCCTCTGGATTCATGTCGAGATATGCGAGAATACTAAGCATTTGCTTATTGACTTTTTGCTGTTCTGGGACAGAGTCATTTTTCTTCATGCCGTGCATGCCTACTACAACAACTCCGCGTTCTGATATATCGAGCTCTAGCTGGCATGCGGTATCCCACAATGACATGTACTGCTCTACTATATCTAAGAAAGGCTCTCTTTTTGCATCCTTCACCTCTAAATGTTTCAAAAGTGAATTTCTGATTTTACCACGCCTTTGTTTGTAACTCTGTGATTTTGCTAAAATTTCCCAGCTTTTATTTTCTGCCATTTTTCTCACATCCTCTCACATGGGAATTTAAAAAGTTGGACACCCATGCCCCTTCCCCGTTGTTCGGTTTCCCAAAAATTTTGCCATTTGGTTTGACCGGGGGGTGTCTAACTTTTTAAAATTTACCAGCGCTCTTCGTTGGCGAATTTCTTTTTTTGTTTCTGTAGTTTTTCTGGATGTTCTTTGTTGTGATGCATCTTGCAGACGCAGACTAGGTTACTTAGTGTCAACGCTAGTTCTGGATGCTCTCGCACTTCTTTGATGTGATGAACAGCTTCGCATTTACTCTGACTACCTTCCAGCTTGCAGAGTTGACATTCATGATTGTCTCGCTCTCTTGCTTTTGCTCTTACCTTCTTCCACTCCTTGGAGTTGTAGAACCGAGTCATGTCATCTAGCAGTATCATTCGAACTATCTCCGCTGTTGTCATCTATAGCAATCTCGTGACATCTTTCGAAGTGTGACCGTCCCACTTAGGGGCAAACTCTAGCTCCATAGCATCAAAGATATCCCAGTAATAGATAGGATAGTGATATGAGAACTCCCCTTGTGCAGTTGTAACTCCTGCAATGAAGTAGCCATCATACATAGAACCATCCTCATGCTGCTTAGACTTCCAGCTATTAGTGGTAGCATTACAAATGGCGGCAAATAATATCATCCTGTGATAATATAACTCCTCAAATGTGTGTGAGCCATCTGATACTTTACCTTTTTCCTCTAATGATTGTATTGACTTATTGATTTCATCTACTGAATTCATCCTAATGCACACCTGCCTACAATAAAAAGCCCAGCGCACGAAGCACCAGGCTCTTTCTATTAGTCTTATTTATCTTACAATATCATAGTAGCATATAAGTTGTGCCCATTTGGTGCCCAAAAAGTGCCCAGTTAAGGCTATCGTTTAAATATATCAGAGACTCCATCGAGGCCAAACATTAGTACACCCAGTACCTCAGAGGCTTTGTTAATCTCTTTGTATACTGTTCTTCTGTCTATGTTATACTTCTCGCTTACTTTCTCAGCTGTTAACTTCTTAGTATTAAGATACATATCTCTAACTATTTTAAATCGACGGCTGTCCTCAATGGTTCCGTTGTTACAAGCTATCTCGTATGTTAACAGAACGTTGTCAACGTATTTCATCATCAGTTCTGTCTTGATTTCTGTATCCGATAGTGACTTAATGTCTAACGCTTTCCCACCCATGAGATTTAAGAATGGCTCCAGTATCGTCAAATCCTTCACTACTTCATCACAATATAACTTTAGGTTGCGATAGTTCTTTAGCAGTAGTTTGACATTTCGTAGTCGCCAGCTGTGGTCTTTCTTCTGCTGTTCCTTTTGCAGCCTGCTGTACTCTTCTGTAGCTGTCTTCGTAGCCATTGCTGTTACTATCTCAAGTTGTTTCTTACTCAACCCAAACGCCTGTTTACTCATTAAGCATCTTCCTTTCTATTGATGCTGTCTTTCTCACTAAACCCATTCGGATATCTAGCTTCTAACTTCGTCACATTGTTCTTTGCTATCTCTTCTAGACTAATCCCCAGTATTACAGCTAACTGAGAAACGTACCACATTACATCGCCAAGCTCGGATATTAAATCCTGTCTATTCAGTTCGTGTCCATGAAAGGCGTGCTTTTTGATTATATCAGCTACCTCTCCTGCCTCGCCTGCTGCCCCCAATGCATAATTTAGCAGACCCATTGTGTCTCCTTCACCGTGCGCTATATTTGTTCGCATCGACTTTCGCTGATATTCATTTAAAGTCATTTCGTTGTTCACGCTATCTCCACCTTTCATCTCTTTTAACCTTCTCCAGTCTTGCTTTAACCGCCTCAAGTAATGCGTCTTGCCCAACTTTCTTACTGCTCAATGCCTCGATAACCTTCTCGTCTAAGGTATCCTTTGCAACTATGTGATGTACTATCACAGATTTTTTCTGCCCCTGTCTGAATAGCCTCGCGTTAGCTTGTTGATATAGCTCTAAGCTCCACGTGAGCCCAAACCATACAACGATATGTCCACCATCCTGGAGATTCAGTCCGTGCCCTGCACTCGCTGGGTGTGCTAGTAGCACCCTGGTCTTACCTGCATTCCATTTTCTGATGCTTCTTGAGTCTTTTATTTTCTCTGGTTTATATTGCTTTAAGTGATTTAGTATTCGCTTCTCGTCATGTTTATAGCTGTAGAAAACCAGAACCGGTTGCCCTACACTCTCCTCTATAATGTCTGCTAAAGCTTCTAGTTTCTTATTGTGTATTTCTTGATACTCCTGGTTTTCATCATAGATGGCACCGTTGGCTAACTGCAGGAGTTTATTAGAGAGTACCGCTGCCGAGTCTGCAACCACGTCAGAATGCTCGAACTCTAGCAGGAACTCCTTCTCCAGCTCTGAATACTGCGCTCTCGCTTTACTAGGCAGTTTAATAGATATTGTGTTATCAATTCTCTCTGGCATTTCCAGCCAATCTTCGGCTTTCATACTTACACATATATCGCTAATGTGTTGGTGTATACGGTCCTCTGCTCCATTCTTTAGCCGCCACTCAAATATAACATGCCCGTTTCTTGCGCCAGGTGTGAAGTACTTATCTAGATATGCTCGCTTAGTTTTACCTAAACGTTCTCCGCGGTCTAGCAGATATATTTGAGGCCATAAATCTAGCAACGTATTTGGCGCTGGAGTACCAGTCAAGCCTACGAGTCGTTTGATTTTCGGCAGTACTTTTCTCAATGCTTTAAATCTCTGTGATTTGCTGTTTTTGAAACTTGAAAACTCATCAACTACGACCATATCAAAATCCCAGTTTTTCCCTAGATGGTCTACTAACCAAGCAAGGTTCTCACGATTGATAACATAAATATCCGCTCTTTGATTTAAAGCCTCCTTGCGACATTCAGCAGGCCCTAAAATTTTAGAAACTTGTAAGAAAGCTGTGTGACTCCATTTTTCCGTTTCACGACTCCATGTATCTTCTGCTACACGAAGTGGTGCTATAACTAGCACTTTGTTAACCTCTAACAGGTTATACATCAGTCCTGCTATGGCGGTTAAAGTTGTCACTGTTTTTCCCATCCCCATGTCTAAAAATAGCCCACATTTAGGGGATGCTGTTATTTTATTAATTGCGTACTCCTGATAGTCATGTGCTACGAATTGTATTGTCTCATTCATTAGTCAGCACCAAAATGGCTCATTAGATTGTCTACTTGTTCCTTTGTATCCACTGCATAATGCAGTAGCCCTTGCGCTTCTATTTGTGCCTTCCGTTTCTCTTGCAATTTTCGCAATTCCTTTTTTGGTGCCTTTGTTTCCACAAACACGATACGTCTATCAAGCATCACGATTCTGTCTGGCACTCCGCGTGTTCCTGGACTTGTGAATTTCCAGCACAAGCCGCCGCGTTTGTTAACTTGCTCTCTCAAATATTTTTCTACTTTTGACTCTAGCAATCGGCCACCTCCAATGTATCAATTTCACATTTAAAATCAAAAGTGTCAACAAAAAATAGGTGGTTTTATCTTATATACGTGTATAGGCCCATCGCGCCTTCCTAATACACCTAAACTACTCTTATATATAGAAATATTGTTGCTTTGTTGACACTAAGCCTTAACCACTACGGGCAGTAAGCTTTTACCCGTCAACAAGAGGTGTCAACAAAGCAAAATCTTGTTGACGGGTAAAAAGACCCACATTGTTGACACTTGATAAGTTCGTTGACACCTTTGTTGACACTCGTTTTTCACAAACTTCTTTACTTCGCTAAAGTAATCCTAGTGTAGGCTCGCTGCCTTCCGTACAATTTACCGAAGCGTAAAACTCCTTGATTATCTTTCCAGTTTTCTATGTTACGAAGTGCATCATTTATCTCACGCGCTTTCTGCTTCGTTAACTGTTTTGCGTCGCCATCCATTAACTCGCACCAAATTTCCATGGCGCAAATCTTGTCTCGCAGCACTAAGTCATCCCGCTCGACCTCCTCGAAGTCCTCTCCCCTTAAAAACGCCCTTCTTGCTGGCGCATTCCAACTACTCCAGTCGGCAGGCACAGGAGTTTCGAGATACTCACGGATGAGCCCCTCTAAGACATTAGACTCTGTAAACTTAGCTTGTTGCATTCTTGCTTGATTCTCCATTTCACCTTGCAGATACAACGCTTCCCCTTCTTTATAACGGACAAAAGCCTCCGCCCAAATTTGGTCCACCTCATCTTCTTTCAAGTCCGTAAATACTGACTTTTCACCAAACCCATGAACTTCTACAGGCCAGAAACGCCGATTACCTGTTCCATCTCGCAGAAAGGTGTTATCGTTTGTTGTTGCTATGAAAATGCATTGTCTGGGAAAGCCCTGCACATTCTCACCATACGCTACGCGGAAGCGGTCTTCTCTTGCTGATATAAATGCTTTAGCTTTCTCTACTTCTGTTTTATTCAATGCGGATAGCTCACCTAGTTCCATAATCCAGTAGCCTTGCAGCAACTCGTAGGCTGATTTACCGTGTAAGTCCTCTAAACTATCTGAATACCACTCCTTACCCAGTTTATCTAGCAGTGTGCTTTTACCAATGCCTTGCGTCCCAGTTAACGTAAGGACTTGATCAAATTTGATTCCGGGCACAAGCACCCTGGCCACAGCGGCTGCAAACGTCTTGCGAGTCACAATTCTCGTATATTCCGAGTCCGCTGCACCAAGGTAATCAACCAAAAGTGTATCCAGCCGCTCTTTTCCATCCCACTCCAGTCCACTCAAATACTTCCGAACTGGGTGAAAACGTTGACGATGCATAACCTCCCTGAGCGCATCTTTGATTTTATCCTTACCACTAATCTGATAAACGGACTCTAGGTAATTACGCAAGGCGCTATCGTCCAAGTCGTTCTTTTCATCTACCTTCTTCGTGGTTTTTCTCCAAGGCACATTACCAAGAATGGACATTCGGTAGTTAAATTCGTTGTAGCCAAACTTCCCTCGCAGGTTTGGGTCATTCTCTAAAATTCGTAAGATATTCGGAGCTGTGGACTCCACTTTGCCATTTCGATTGAGGGTTAGTTTCTTCATCCAGCTCTTATCTACTTCTTCGCTTTCCTCATCCACTTCGTCCAGCATGTCTGCAAAATCTTCTAATGCACTTGTAAGCGAGGACTCAACTAGATGCTCTTTGACACTGTCATCATTTCTTGCAAAATCGGCCATGGCCATAAATGAAGGCAAGCGATTAACCGGAGTTCCTTCTTGCGCGTCATCATCCTGTGCGCCAAATTTGTGGATACGCACTAAATCAAAAGCATTTACCAGTTTTTCGGAAATAGGGTCGGTGCCATGATGGCTATAAGCAAATAGCCCATTTTCATATAGCACCAATCCACCTGCCGTGCTTCCATCGGCGTATGTGTAACGCCCATCCCCGGTAGGCTCATATCTATCTGGCAAAAACGCCTCAATAGCATCTTGAATCATGTAAGTTTTACAAAATGCTCCAACGATACCAGGTTTCTCTAACGGATTACCTTGCCTATCAGCCAGTTTTTTGCGTGCATTTTCACGTCTAGATGACTCTGGCCAAAATGACGGGTCTGTCCAATCATCGTACCGGTCCAGCACCTTATCCGGGTCAAGCCAAGCGCCATCCTGGTAGTGGAACTCAAATGTGCCATCTTTCGCGGTGCTTGGCCAGTACATTAAACGATGAGGCTGATAAGTCGTATCGTCAAATACATCGATATCCAAATCAGCTGCAATCCTTCTACTAACCGCTTGGTATTCATCTGGTGTAACTGCTCTCGTCAGCGGGATAACTACCCGCAATCGCGGCTTTGCATCAGTATGCTTATGCGTTGAGTAAACAGCACAAGCAAAGTTGTAAAACAGCTCTATCTCTTCCCAGAGCCCCGGAGCTGCAAAATCGGCATCTAGCGTTATCAATTGACGCCATTTTACGTTTTCGGCTTTTCGACGACCTTTTAGCAATGTACCACCTACGAACCCACCAACATCTTTTATCACAGATTGCTCTGCTTTCGACATCTGCAAGTATTCGTCGATAGTTTCTTTCGTTCTTGTCGTCTGACTTATTTTCTCCAGTACTTTTTGCCATGAAGTTTCTTTGTTCTTCCAGGCCTTTTCTTTCCGGCTTTTTCCGACTGCTAGAGTCAGTTTGCCATCTGCGGAGATAGCAATATCTTTCGCATTCAATTACTAACCTCCTTTCTTAAATCAAAATAGGGCTCAGATGCTAAAAGCTTTAATTATTTTGTTGCGTAACTCCTCATCAATCCACACGCTAGTAACTTCGCGTGATTTCTCAGCAGTGAGTGAGAGTAAATGAGCCTTCATAATAGGGCTGTATCTGATTTCAATATCCGCTCCATCCAGATTGTTGTACTGCTCTTCACTAAGTCTTAACTCCATATACCTAGAACCTCCTTCCACACATTGGACAGAAACTAATGGATACGAACATGTGGTAGTCATCTCTACTATAGTTGTCATAGTAGGTAAAACTAAGGTCATTGTCTTCATCAATCTTAGCCTCTGCTCCATTAGTTCCATCAATTTCGACACATCTTTTATCTAAATCATCTGCACAGAAATAGCATTCTACGTTCACGATTTTGCCAATGCTACTCATCGTACTACCCCGCGCTCTTTATAGACATCATCTGCGTTTTCTAATTGCCCTGAGTACACTAAAATGACTTTTCTCCATGCTAGGTTGTTCCAAATTTTAGTAGCTTCTTTTTTCAAATATTCCGCATCAAGGGTGTTATCACGATAAGAGACCCTTTCTCTAAGAATTTCTAACCCCACATGTTCATCAAAGCTTTTGACGTATGGGCGGTATTCTCCATTGCCTAAGAGTAAATCTTTCGAGGTTCGGCTGTATATATAATCAATGCTTACTTCCGGTAAACATCCAGCAATATAAGAGACGCCACCAGTAATGCCACTAATAGTGTCATCATTATCTGTCATCGTAATGACGGGTAAATCAGGGTTTTTTATAATTAAATCTGCTAATTTTTTCATTTCTATTCTGTGTTGTACGCTTACTTGTTTCATTCTGCCACCTCTTTCCGAAGTACGTATTGTACAAGCCCGCCTATCTGCTCAATATTATCTCCCACATAAGTAGCTGTCAGGATTTTCCATCCGTCATCAAGAAGCTTAATAAGCTCTTCTCCCTTATCGGCAAGAAAACCTACCTGAACTATTTTATGTCTCATTCTGTCACCTCTCTGCGGCACCTTAAGAACGGGAGCAGGAGGAAGTAGCTTATCTTCAGTAATCCAAATTATTTCCGTATTTCTGGCATAGTCAATTTGATAGAATATACTATGACCGGTGTCTTCTATCTCAGTTACAACACCTTGTGTTAACTCTCCTTGTTGAATAAACTCCACTTTGTCGCCTTCTCTAAATCTCATGCTCTCTCCTCCACCTCGCTAATGTCTAAATTCAAGAGTCTTGCAACTTCAATAAGCTGAAAATAACTATATTTGCGATAGTCAGTAGTTCTTAATTTAATCGCAAGTTTATCTGCTTTCCTTCGATTCCTTGCACCTTCTTCGCTTCTATACCAGTCATACTCTTCGCCAGTTCCAAGCAGCGTATCAGAGTCCGGAAAATGTTTTACAGAACACTTAATTTTAATTTTGTACGATTGAGCATAGATATATTTGTTACCAACACTAGTGACAGTTCTGCAAATTATCCGTTCTGTATCTCTCCTAAGTCCGCGGTACACGCCGTAGACTCTCTTGTTAATTAGTGCTTCTTTTAGAATTTTTGTCATTTAACTAAGCCTCCTTATAGTTAAACCGAATGGCGTTTCTATATTCACTAATTCCACCATCTCCTCTATAGATTTTGCAGTGTAGATAATTTCCTTAGTGAGAGCCTTCTCTTTCTCAAAATGATGCACATTGCCCAGACGTTTCAAAAGAGAGATTTTTAAATGGTCCAAGTCCGTATCTTCAATAATGTATCTGTTAAAGACTTTTTTAACGCTATTCATATGCGCGAATAATTCGACAGAGTAGGTCCCTATTTCAGTGAAGACCATCATTTCCACCACCCCGGAAACAGCTCTGGATTATCCTGCATATTTCCTATGACCTCATGCCGCGAAGCGACGGCGTAACTTTCATTAGTGTTTCTATGACCGAGCCTGTAATCTGACGTCTCTAATACAACGACAAAGCCCGCTTCTTGGATAAGATAAGCAATGTATCCTATCTGGCCCTTAGAGTTAATAACTATGTCTCCTTCAAAAATCTTCTTACCATTCTTATCTTTCAAGCCAATGTATTGCATCCAAACCAGTTTTTCTTCTGCTTCTAAACGGAATTGTTCGTTAATTGGTTTAGTTTGCCACATTTCTATAACTGACGGATTGTTATCCATTTCTTCTACCTCTTTATCCCAAACTCTATACTCAATCCCCCTCATATCTCAATTTTCCCCTTCGTGAAAAACACAAGTTCTGGCAATTCCTCAAGTCGTATTAAGCACGTTGAACATTTAACAATGTCTTTAGTATCCATAATCCACAACTCATCAAAGCTACCTTCTAAAATCATTCTTGCAGCTTCTTCATTTGTAATCTGTATATAACACTCCATTTTTTTTTTTTAAAACCTCCATTAGACATGGCTTCTTTGTTCCTCCCACTCGTACCTAATCACTTGAATCTCCGAGGTTTTTACTAAGTAACGCCTCTCGTTACTCAGACACGTAGCAATCAATAGCTTATGACTAAGTATCTTGTCTACTCTCAAAACTGTGTTTTTTGCAAGCAACACACTGACCAAGCCATCTGCACTCTGTGTGAGAGTGCTAGAGATAGTCTGAACCCTGTCGCCTTTCTTAATTACATTCACTCTCTCGCTCACCCCCTATCTGTAGTCTTGGCCTCCAGAACGACGAGGCGCATGCTTTTGCATCTTTAAATCATAGTCAAGTTGATAAGCAATAACGTCAGCAAGGATGGCATTAAGCTCTGCAATAGAAGCATTTAATATCTTTTCGCTGATAGTGTTTGCGTATCCGCTGCTATGCACTTTTACTGGTGCAAGCTGCTGATAAATCGTATTTATTAATTTCTGTCTTTCACCTACCAAGGTCAAAACCTCCTAATCCTTCATATAGAAATCAGATGAGAACCCATCACCTTGAAGTGGTAAACCGGGAGCCCACGAGATCGGCTCTGCAAGTATTGCATTAAGCTTATCTACAGAACTCTCCGACTCTTGCACTTCCGTGATAGCTTCATCGTGAACATGCATAACTGTGTCAATTCCTGTGTCTTCAATCCGACGTAGTGATATAGCAAGACAATCCCGCGCAATTGCTTGGACAATGTTCTCGACTAATTTCCCGCCGTATGTGTACTGTTTCCGCCAGCCTTTGTCTGTGACACCTTCGTAGCAAATTTGAGGTCCATATTTCCCAGGCACAAGTTTAGCTCTGAAATACGCTAGGTTTCTACCACTTGGTAATTTAATGAATAGGATGCCAGCCTCATAATAGAAAGTAAGCCCTTTGTATTTCTGGCTCTTACGAGTAGAGATAGCTAGTTTTGCGTGCTTCTCAACGCCGCGCCATAAGCTAGTAATCGCAGGACTTGCTTTTCTCCATGCATCCACGATGCCTTGTAGCTCATTCTCTTTCAAGCCCATCTCAAGTGCCCCCATAGCGATAAGCGCATTCACTCCGCCGTTGTATCCCAAGGCGAGCTCTGACACTTTGCCCTTTTGGCGTAAGTTTTTGTCCACCTCTTCAATTGGAATGTGGAACATCTGAGAAGCCGAAGCCTCGTATATCTTCCCGTGACTGTTAAATACATCTAATCGCCACTGCTCACCTGCGAGCCACGCAATAACACGTGCTTCGATGGCGCTAAAATCCGTAATGTCGAAAGTGTAGCCATCTTCCGCAATAAAAGCGGTCCTAATAAGCTGAGAGAGCACGTCAGGCACATTGCTATACATCATCTCAAAAGCTTCATAATCACCCGCTTTCAAGTCCTTTCTAACCTCTGCTATGTCTTTGATGTAATTTCGCGGAAGGTTCTGAACCTGGACCAGACGACCAGCCCACCGGCCAGTACGGTTAGCTCCGTTGAACTGGAGCAGGCCCCGCACACGTCCGTCATGACATCTTGCATGTTGCATTTTTTCGTATTTCTTGATGCTTGTTTTTGACATCTCTTGACGTAGTAAAAGCATTTCGCGTACATCTTCGTCAAGGTCCTCATCTGCGAGTAATTCTGATACCGAATCTTTATTTAAACTGCTCACTGGATAGCCCATATCAGCCAGCCAGTCTTTTAGTTGTTGCACGGAGTTCGGATTTTCTAACCCTGTTAAACCCTTCGCTTTCTTACTAAGGCTAGCCTGATACCTCTCTTGACATGCAATGGCATGCTTCACAAGGTCAACATCAATCCTAACTCCTTTGTCAGCTATGCGCTGGTCCAATTCCCAGTTTCGTTGCTCGTCTTCTGGGAAAGGGAACTTAGCAATTTTTTTAGCGATTGAACGCTCTACTACTACATCCTGCCTACAATACTCGATGAATTTGGCCCATTTTTCTGATGCGTGCTCTGGGTAGTTTCGTGTCCGACCACCATTCGCTTTAGTGGGCTTGCAAGGCATACAGAAATATCTTATAAGCGCTTTACCTTCGTTGTCTTTCTCCTGTGCAAGTCTGAGCGCTTTGGACATCATATCAAGGCTAGCTGGCAGTCCTAAAAGCGTGCCATGGACCATCGTACACTGCCACTGCTCCGGAGGCATTTTGCGATTGTAGTATTTTGCAAGACATGTCCTTTCAAAGTTTGCGTTGTGTGCTGTTTTAAGCACTCTACGGTTATTAAGGTCCTCGAGCACGGTGTCTGGGATTTCATCAATTGTTAGGTCTATGACTTTCACAGGCTCATCGTCGTATGCATAAGCGAAGAGGAGGATTTCAAAATCTTCACTCTCCGTATATGCGTATGCACCACAGTTCTTTATATCACGCCCTGAGTAAGTCTCAATGTCAATCCTCAGAACTTTTTGGCTCATAGGTCATCTTCGTCCTCGTCATCATCATCGTCAAAGTCATCATCGTAATCGTCCAAATCATCGTCAAAGTCATCCTCTGCACTCACAACCGCAAATCCAAGCGGCTCTCCATCTTCCAGGAATAATAGATTATTCAGACCTACAGCAATGCCTTTACTGCCATTACTGTTGTAAGGGAATAAATCAATGCTTGCGCGACCGTAGCAACCACTATAAAATTCCTCAGACGTTAGCTCTTTTCGTTTTTTATTAATGACACCGGGCTGACGTTTGCTATTCGCATTTACAAAATAAGTGCCCTCAAATTCTTCCATGTCCTCGCGCTCTTCGTCTCCATCTCGAAGCGGTGTTTTTAAACTCTTTGGAGCTTTACCATTCTTACCGCCCCATATGTTGATGGCCTCTTTACTTTCCTTAATTTCAGCAATTGCGTTCTTAATAGCTTTCAGGGTCTTTTTATCGGTCTTGTCAATAATCAAGCAAACACTGAAACGCTTCTCTTGCCCTTCTTCACCTGCCCACGGCTCAAACACGTGCACATAACTAAATCTAACTTTCCCTGTTTTCACTTTTACCATTTTTCTATCGACTCCTCTAAAATATATTGGTCTATCATTGTTCAACATTTTTTCTACTTGCCAGTCTGCAATATCACCCATTGTTAATCCTCTAAATCATCTGCGAAGTCATCTGCCGCATCTGATTTCAACTTAAGTGCTTGTCTTCTATCGGTTTCAACTACAAGCGCCGGTTTACCAGCTGGCTTTTCAATTAAATCACCAAGTATCGCACTAACTTGTTTTTTGCCAATCAGCTTCTCCATGTCTGTAAGGCTAATGAGCTTTTTACTGAGCAGTTCTTCTTCTGAGTACCCCTCTAGCTCCATCATAGCCTGCACCATTTCTGCATCTGCATATCTTCTATTACTACGCCCCTCAACAAGCTTCCATCCCGGAAATTCGATGCCCCTTGACTCTGCCTCCTTTAGCGCAAAGCTTTTCACATCCTCGACCCAACTTTTCAGTTCAGCAACTTGGCCAAGAACCTTTGCGATTTCATCGGGTTGCAACAGGCGTGGGTCTTTGAAGTCATAGCTCGTTAATGCGAGATTTGCCTCAGCTCGAGCTTTGCAGATACTACGGGCTCGGCAGAATTTGCACCAAGGCCCTGGGTTAAGTTCTCCTTTTCCCGCATCTGCAAGTAAGGCCGCTGGCTTTACGACGTTCTCTGCCCAATCGAGTAAATCGGATACCTCCATCTCGAATTCGGTCACATCATCAAGCCTTGGCTGCACGATAGTCATACGCACGGTATGCAAGTCATAGTCCAGCTCAAACGCGTTATAAGCACCAAGACCATACAACATGAGCTGGCTATTCTCTTCTGCTGAAACAGGAACGCCCTTGCCATACTTCAAATCTATAATCTCAACAACACCATTGCCTACGATGACGGCATCACCTGTGCCGAAACCACCCCTCGCATAGTCGGAATAGTCCAGTTGTTGCTCAATAGAAAGAACTGCATTTTTATCTGCTGCATGAGCCTCTTGGAATTTCTCAATCACGATAGTTGTGTACACTTCTACGTGGTCAATCATCGAAGCATCATATAAACTATTTTTCTTTAAACGGTTTAGCTTTCTAGCATATCCCGCTTTAGTCACCTCATCATTAAACTTTTGCAGCAGCAACTCAGCAAAACTATGTGCTAATGTACCTTCTTGGGCGAAAACACCGCCATTTTTCTGTTCTGGAAACTTTGCCTCAAGCGCAATAGACGGTGTGCAATTCAGCCAGCGACTTGACCCTGACGCAGATAGTTTCGCGTGAATTTCAGGCATTTTACAAACCCAGCTCCTCTTTTAATTCTTTGACCTCAGCAGCAAAAGCAGGATAGTCTTCCTCTTCTAACGCGGCTAATGCTTCGACACCAAACATATTCCGCAGAAGTCTCTTAACTGGCTTATTCTTTTTAGCTTGGACGAATGGGCGAACTAGCACACGTAACGAGTCAAGCGTGACCTCTTCTTCGCCTGACTCATCCTTCTTAGGCTTGGTTTTTTTACTAGGCTTATTTTCGGAAACTTCTTCTTTTTTGGATACTTGGCTAAGTCCGAACTCTTTTTCGCGCTCATCTAGCATCTCGATAAAGCCCTTATAATCAGCAGGTTTTAATTTATTCAGAGCAGCAACTTTAAAACCAGTCACCATGACAAATTTCACTTGTACATTTTTAGTACCACCCTCAAATCGGGAAACTGCTCTTTTCACATCCGCAAGTTTGAGTTGTTCTTCCTCTTCCTCTTCCTCTTCCTCTTCTTCTTCTTCTTCTTCTTCCTCTTCCTCTTGCTCTTGCTCTTCTTGCTCTTCTTGCTCTTCTTGCTCTTCTTGCTCTTCTTGCTCTTGCTCTTCTTGCTCTTCTTGCTCTTCTTGCTCTTCTTGCTCTTCTTCGCTAAGCCCCTCCACCTTAACAGGTGCCTCTGGCTCAGCTAGTAACTTAGTAGGCCCTTCCTCTGTTCCTGACATAAGCACTTTTAAAACTCGTTGTAGCTCCAAAGCGTCCTCTACTGATTCAATATCAAAAGTTAATTTCATCTATAAACCTCCACTTTTCTTTTTATTAGTTTCACTTGTTTTACCGGAATTACAAACCTGTCATGTGTTGCGTCTTCTACTAATAGCCCTTCATAACCGCCATACAGGCTACCTCGAATAACTGCAAGTACGTAGCAATGCTGCCCCTCTATAGTACTTGCCTCTAATCCGCTTCTGTCCTGCACCTCAACTGTATCGCCTACCTCAATCATTTACTTTTAGCCCCTAATCGTGTTAGACTATGCTTAGATATTAATTTCTGTATGCTCGTTTTCGAAGTTGCCGCTTCGTTACGGGCTTTTTTCATGCTTTCAATTTGACCACCGCCTTTCAGCTTCTTTACTGCATCGCTGTACCCTACCCAGTAACAAAATATCGCAAGTAAAATGAGTGCAAAGGAGATAGTAACTAAAGCTTGGATTGCATCGCTCTCACTCATTCTCAGAACCTGCCTCTCGGGTAAGCCTATTTTGCATGTCTTGCAAACCTGCTTCTAGTACATCCTGTTGTGTCAATAGCTCCTGAATCTCTGCATGTGATTTAAAAGGCTGGTTAGTATCAAAAGCAATTAAGTAATCTAGATACCACTGAGCTTTTTCTAAATCCTCAATACCATTTTTCAGCTTCTCTCTAGTGACGTACTTCAATATGCAGCCTTTGAGGTAGCCCCTAAACTCTTCGGTGGTTAACTTTGCTCTCATAACGTCGATGGTTTGCATAGCGCCCTGTCGGTAGTGCGCTGGGTTCACATTATCCAGCTCGTTTTTCATGTCTGCACCTCTCTTTATCAATCATAATTTTTAATCTCTTCTAGCTTTTCAATCAGTTGTTCATTCGTTAATTCAAGCAAAATATCTTTTATAGATTTTTTTCCGTCATCACACTTTACTAGTACGAGAGATACAAAATTAGAATCCAGTTTTTCTATCACCCTTGCTTGATAACTGTTTTTAAAACTATATGCAGTTAGCTTTATACCGTTATCACTTAGCCTTATTTTTTCTGTGATGTATTCTTCGTACTCATTTGCGATTGTTTGCGCCACCCTACTTACTCTCCTTTCCAGACTTCCAGCTCTGCCTTCAACTCTTCAATTAACAGCTCTAGCTCTAAAATGCGCGAACTTTGCTGGATTGCGAGCTCTGTGTTAGTGATTAACCAAGTGCCATATTTAGTGGCGAAAAGCACAGCAAGCTCTTTCGTTAAAACCTTTCTGTTTTTTGTCTGAGATGCGTACCTAAAAGCTTGTAATTCATGCTTCGCATTATTCAGTTTCTCAGATAGTACATCCAGCTTTATAAGCTCCTCACCTGTCATGTGTAAACCCCTCCATGTCCTGCAAGTCTCCATCCCACGCGTTAAACTGGTCGATGAGCTCTTGCTCCTCTGGAACTCTTTTACTAGCAGCTACTCGCTTCGCATACTCAATCTTGAAGTGCTCTACCGCATCTCGTAATGAGTCAAAGGGTCCCCAGCTTCTTAAAAGGTCCCCATGCGCTAGCTCATATCGAAGCGTGAAGTCTGCCGTTCTATAAAAAACCACTTCCATTCCAGATGTTAATTTTTTCATCATCACTAAGTGTCTAGCCATTATTAGCCTCCTCCTCCTTCTCTCTCACCCATTCGTCCACTTGAGAACGGTTGAATAGTCTAACACGTCCGTTTATTTGCTTGCTAGGTAGTTCTGCATAATTCGCCCACTTATAGATTGTAGGACGAGATACACCAAGATAATCTGCAACCTCTTGAGCTGACATGGTCTCTTTCATCTAAATAACCTCCTTGTCAATTTCAAGTAATTTCGTAATTTGATTTTTGATGTCTTCTACTTTTTTACCGCTGCGATTTTCATTTAAGATATCGGATAAGTACGTAGGTGAGATACCAATTGTTTTAGCAAGCTCTGCTTGGCTTATACCTCGACGGATAAGCGCAATCTTGACTAGCTCTTTCAGTTTGTGCACAGGCATCATGTCATCTCCTTTCTCGTTTTCTATACAATCCGCTAATTTAATCCGCTAATGTTGACACATTCTATATAAGGTGATAGAATATGGACATAGCTAAATACGCCTACAATAATGCCATATCTGCTGGGGAGCTCGATATTTTGGCTTTTGTTTGTTGTGCTATTAGCGTATTAAATTAGCTTATACGAGAAGTATACTAGCCATCTGGATAGATGTCAACATTTTTCTACACATTTGGATAGAATTATTTTTCGTGAGCGCGAAGGTGGTTGCAATGTCTACGTTTGACCGAATAAAAAAATTGGCAGAAGAACAAAAAATCCCGATTTCTGAGTTAGAAAGAAAGCTAGGGATGGGACAAAACTCTCTATATAAATGGAAAAATCAGAAGCCCACAATTGAAAAACTGCAAAAGGTCGCAGACTTCTTTCATGTTTCAGTTGACTATCTACTGGGAAGAACGAATATAAAGAACCAACTAGATGCACTTGACGATGCTCAATTTTTAGATGTTGATGGACTAACTGCTGAGGATATTGCTAAAGTGGAAAGTGTTATCGCGAAACTAAGAGAGGCACAACGTACAATAGATGAACTAGAAAACAAGTAGCCGAGAAATGAGATGAGCCGTTAATGTATTATATGAAACACTACAAACCGACCATGACCGAGCTTCGCATGTCTGAGAGTATGAAGAAGCACGGAATCACTAAACCAACGCAACTAGATACAGAGAAAATACAAATTGCGTACAATGTTTTAGTGATGGAAATGGACTTCCCTTCCGCAGCATTCGGCGCTTTTGGGATTGTGCTGTCACGCGGATTACGCGGAGAGGATTACAAAAATGCGTTTTTTCACGAGTTCGCGCATTGGCTGGAACACGCCGGAAATCAGCTACAAATGACTAGACAGCAAAAACTAATGCAAGAGCAACAGGCTGAACAAATGAGCATGTACTTGCGCATTCCCTTTCATATGCTGAATACGATAGACTTTTCCTCTGAGGACTGTATAATAGAGATATCTGAGACTTTCAACGTTCCTCTGGAGCTCGCAGGACGACGCTTAAAGAAGATTAAAGATAACGTCTTGTGTCATAGCAACAGTGAGGCGTATCTGCTCAGAGAAAACAAAATTATATAGATACGAGGGAGAGAACGGAATGAAAAGGATGCTAACCCTAGCAGTACTGTGTATAGCACTAGTACTAACTGGCTGTGGCACAGATTCAGTAAAAGAAGATGCTAAAGACACAGCTGGTAACAAAAAGAACAAAGTGACAGCAGCATCAACGCTTGATAGCTTTGTTAACGCGGATATACCTATGTACAAGAATGTGGTTTTTACTGAGGAGACAGACCCAAACGAACTACTCGGACGGCCTAACTCCTATATAGCCAAAATCGATTTTAATGATAAATCTGCAATTGACAGAATCGCTACAAAAAATATCGAAGACTTAGGCTTAGAGGAATCAGACAAGGGTGACCAAATACAACAGCTTATCAGTGACCGAACTGGTGGAACGATTGAAGAGTTTAAAACGGAGAAGGACCTTCAAAACAGGCTAGAGTATCTACAAGACTTACCAGTTAAGTCAAATGTTGATAACGAATATCGTTACAGCAGTGGCAAGGTTCTACTCAGAATTGACTCAGCCCTGACACCTAGCGAGGCAGAGAGGTATGAAAAGGCCTTTCTGAATCAGTAGACTAGAAAAGCTCTGAAAACAGGGCTTTTGCAACCCAAAAACCGAACATAAGTTCTTATTTTGAAAGGAGGTGAAATAAAAAATGGCAAAGAAGAAGCGATATTTTGGGACAATTGAAAAGCTAAAAACAGGCTGGCGAATGCGAGTAACCGTCGGATATAATGAGAAGGGAACACCCATCCGCGTTCCGCGATTTACTACTACCAAAAATGCAGCACAGCGAGAAAAAGAGCTTGCAGCATTCATCGACGAATTGGAAAAAACAGGCTATACAGCACCCTCTAATCTCACCTTTCGAGAATTCGTAGAGACGGAGTGGCTAGTGAAACATGTTCCTGCAAATTTATCTTATGATACGGGACATGACTACTACGAACAAATAAAACGCAGAATTTACCCGGTTCTTGGTGGAGTAGCCTTATCGAAAATTACAACTCTGCAAATAGTGAATCTAATAGATGATTTACAAAAAAGTGGGAAACGATTAGAAGATAGTGATAATAAGCGAGGCGTAAAAGATAAACCACTTAGCGCGCACTCGATACGTAATATCTATTATGCACTGAGTTCAGTTCTTGAAGTCGCGAGAAAATGGAGAGTAATATCCATCAATCCCGCAAAAGGTGTAGACCTACCGAGCAGAAAAAAACGCGCCCACACTATCTATCAGGGAGAATCTCTTGAACAGATGTATGAAGCACTCAAGACTGAGCCACTCCAGTTTCAAGTAATGATATATATTGCTGTAGTAACAGGCTGTCGCGAGGCTGAACTCGTAGCCCTTGAAAGAAAACATATAGACGAGCTTTCCAATAAAATACTTTTTGAGCAGACAATAATAGATGTTGTTGGTGAAGGTGTAAGAGTTGTAAGTGATACAAAAAATAGCGTTTTTGGGAAAGTAGATATACCACAATGGCTGACGGATTTAATAATACAATACTTACAAGACGTTGAGCCTGGCACAGGCGCATGGACAGGTCATCATTTCTTATTCGCTGATGAAACTGGAAAACCAAAACGTCCTGATAGCGTGTATCAGCGCTGGAGGAGGTTCATGGAAAGGCATCATCTTCCACGCATCCGATTTCATGATTTGCGACATACATCTGCTACTTTACTCATATCACAAGGAGAGCACATCAAAGTTGTTCAAGAAAGACTAAGACATAAATCAATGATAACCACTGCCGACACCTATGCACATGTACTACAAGAGACACATAAGAAAGCAGCGGAATCATTCAAGAAACCATTTTAAGCTGCTCTACCCACGCACTACCCACGAGAGCTTTTTTATCATCTATGCACAAATAAACCAGCAAATAAAAACCGCATAATCCCAACGGATTAAACGGTTTTCCAATATGGGTTGTGAGGGTTTCGAACCCCCGACCCGCTGATTAAGAGTCAGCTGCTCTACCAACTGAGCTAACAACCCGTTGTCGTGTTCCGACAAAAAATATTATACCATAATTCAGCGATAAAACACAGCCACAGCCACTCGCTGCGGCTATATTTTTCGGTATTAATAAACAGAATGTAGTGGTGCTTTTCCTGCTAAGACAGCTTCGACATTTGCAATAGCGATTTTGCCCATTGCTGCGCGTGTTTCCACGGTTGCGTTTCCGATATGGGGTGTTAAAACGACATTATCCAGTTTAGCCAAATCCTCGCCAATCTTAGGCTCGAACTCAAACACATCCAGCGCAGCGCCGGCGATAACGCCTGCTTCTAATGCCTTAATCAGTGCAGCTTCCTCCACAACAGGACCGCGAGCAGCATTGATCAAAAAGGCACTCGATTTCATCGTTTTCAGTGTTGTTTCGTTCAGCAGATGTTTCAAAGCAGGACTGTATGCCGCATGAATTGTCACAACATCACTGCGCTTCAATAAGTCTTCCTGGCTCACAAACTCTGCATTCCATTCTTTCGCCACTTCTTTCGGATGGTGTCCAGAATAAATAATGTTCATTCCAAAAGCAGCCGCACGTTTTGCGACAGCTTGACCGATTCTTCCTAATCCAATAATTCCGAGCGTTTTGCCACTTAATTCAGTACCTAAAAAGAATGTTGGTGCCCAGCCTTTGAATTGCTCGGGGGTTTCGCGGCACAATCGGTCGCCTTCTGAAATTCTCCGCGCTACGTCTAAAATTAATCCAAGCGTTAGTTCCGCCGTTGCTTCCGTTGACACATCTGGCGTATTGGTCACTGCAATGCCTAATTCTTGCGCTTTTTTTACATCGATATTGTCAAAACCGGCACCAATATTCGCCACGATTGTAAGATTTTTTGCCGATTCCAATACTTTTGCCGAAATTGGGGAAGAAAGCGGGCAAATAATCGCATCCACTTCCGTTACATTTTTTATTAACTCTGCTTCTGTAATATTTTCCTCACCCGAAAAAGCTTTAACGTCCCATTTGCTAAGAGCTTCCATCGTTTCTGGTAGTAATTTTCCTGCCACAAATACGCTCGCTGTCATCACGTTCACTCCTCAACCGCCATTTTTATTCTACATTCATTGTAATCCGTTTTTTATGAAAGGTAAACGATTTTCCGCTCCTTTTCCTAGCAAAATACGGTATAATGAAAGCGGAAGTGAGGTCGATATAATGAAAAAAATTACTGCGCCGCGGATTCCTGATGGGGATTTGACGGTTTATCCGAATGATACATATTTTATTGAAGATATTGGAGAAGTTAGTGAGCAAATCTTTAGAAAAACGACGCTAACCGGGGAAATTTTCGAGCATTTTCATTTAGAAACGATTATTTTTGATGGTTGTGTTTTTGATTCGGTTTCTCTTGTAAGTGCGAATTTGACTGATGTTGTATTTAAAAATTGCGATTTATCGAATTTAGATTTAATGGGCGCAATTATTCACCGAGTTCGTTTTGAAAATTGTAAATTAATTGGTGTTAATTTTAGCGATGCTACGCTTAGAAATTGCGTTTTTGTTGATTGTTACGCGGATTATGTTGCCTTTCGTTATGCTAACTTGAAATGGGTGGCATTTGAGGCGGGCGCGTATACTAATAGTGATTTCAGTGGAGCTCAACTGGTCGATACGTATTTGGAACGGCTTGATTTGAATAAAGCGCAGTTTTTAAATTGCGCGCTAAATGGTGTTGATCTTAGCTCATGTATTTTTGAGTCTATCACTGCAATGCCGCAAGATTTGAAGGGTGTGAGCATTGATTTTTCGCATGCTCCTGCTTTGATGCCGTTGTTTGGAATACGGGTTAAATAATTGAAAAAAGATGGTTCCGCGTTACTTTGGAACCATCTTTTCATGTTTAATTAGCCATTCTTTTCGGGCAAGACCGCCGCCGTAGCCTCCTAATGCTCCGTTAGTATTGATTACACGATGGCACGGGATGATGAGGGATAATTGGTTAGCCCCATTTGCTCTTGCCACAGCTCGACTCGCTGTTGGCCGTCCTAATTTTTCTGCTAGACCTTTGTACGAAATCGTTTCGCCTATCGGAATTCGTCGCAGTTCATTCCAGACACTCTGTTGAAAATCTGACCCGATATAGCGAATCGGTGTTTTAAAATCAATCAACTCTCCATTAAAATATCGCGCTAATTCGGCTTCTATTTGTTGAATTATTACTGTTTTTTCAGGTGTAATAGCCGCGTTTAAGCGCATTCGTAATTTTTTAATTTCTGTTTCCAATCCTTTTCGATCAACAAATTCCAGAAGCAATAGACTTTCATCATCAGAAATTGCGAGCATTGATCCAAGTTTAGTTTCAAGCCAAGCGGAGTATAAAATGGTGATATCTTTTGATTTATGAGGAACCTCCCCCATCGTTTTTGAAAAAGCATCTCGGAAACCATTTCCAGACTCATAACCACTTTCAATTTGCGCATTAATGATCGAATTTCCACCCCGAATATGCTTAAAAGCAAGACCGAGGCGCCGCGAACGCGCATACTCAATAAAAGTCATCCCAAACTGCTTCTTAAACTGGCGCCGCGCTGTATTTGCGCTAATGGATAATTCATCAAAATCTTTATCAGTCCATTTTTTCTCCGGATTTTTCTCAATTGCATCAACAAGTAACTTCACAGCTGGAGACAATTTCGTCGGATTGGAGAGCGGTTCACAACGCTTGCAAGGCCGGTAAGATGCAAGTAGCGCCTCCTTGGCTGTACTGAAAAACTCACAATTTTCTTTTAAGGGTTTCTTCGCTGGACACGTTGGACGACAAAGTATTCCCGTCGTTTTCACTCCAACAAAAAATACGCCTTCATAATTCGAATTTTTCTCCACTAACATGTCGTAATATTTATCAATATCCCGCTGATTCGTTATCACAAGGCTTTCCCTCCTTCGAAAATCCGCTCAACTTCCTGCTGAATCGCTAAATTAGCCTGAAAAAAACTAAACGGTCCATAACTGATTCTTTTCACACCGATTTTTTGTAATTCCTCGTTTGAGAGCATCCCGTCAATCCTCATGACATTGACCGGAAGTGGTGATTTCTCAACAAATGCGCGAATTAATTTTGGTGATAACAGCCCTGGAATGAAAATAGCATCCGCGCCGGCTTCTTTATAGGCATTCGCTCGGCTAATCGCTTCTTCCACCAAGTCAGCCGTCTCATCCCGCCCTTGGAAAAAGACATCAGTACGCGCATTGATAAAAATTTCCGTGCTCATTTTCGCCGCCGTTTCTTTGATTGTCTTGATTTTATCACATTGCTCCTCACTACTGCATAACCCCGGATTTGTATCGCCAATAAGCTGATCTTCCAAGTTCACACCACAAGCACCAATCGCCAGCAACCGCTCCACATTCTGAGCCAGTTCCTCCAAATTTCTGGCATATCCAGTCTCTATATCCACCGTTAGCGGCAAACTCACATTCTCGGCGATGCGCGAAATAACTAAAAACATTTCGTCAAAAGTTAAATGCTCCCCGTCCACAGCGCCGAGTGACTCAGCAATTGCATAACTGCTTGTCGCTATTACTGGTGCTCCGCCTTGTTGGATGGCTCTGGCAGAAGCGACGTCCCAGCAGTTGTAGAGGATTAGTGGGGTGGGGAGTTCGTGCAGGGATTTTAGTTTTTTAAAGTTTTTTGTCATTGGTTTCAACTCCATTTGTTAGGATGGGGTTAGTATAGCAGGTGTAGGGGATGGGGGTGCGAGGAAAATTAACATGGATGTTTTTTTGAGGCCGTGGTTATTTAATCTCTTGTGTTTTGTACTTTTAGTTCGCGTTTTTCTTCTATACTTTTCTTTCAGTGACTCAGAAAATCTCACTGCTATGCTTATAGCATTTGAACTAAAAAACTCTTTTCATATCTCAAAATCCTTATGTATATTAAGTGGCCTAAGTTTTACTACTTTATCTTTGACTATTCAAATTACCTTATATCAGAATAAGATAATAGCTATATTATCTTTATTGGAGGCAACATAATTATTTAATAGTATATTTTTGACTTTCCTTTTTGTATGCTGCGTCAGCTTCTCTTAATTGCGTGTTGGGAATAGACCCAGGGAGTGTTCCATCTGTTAGGAAATCTTGAGTGCCTTGCATGCCTTCGAAGACCATGCTGATTTCGCTTGTGGTTGTATTTTCAACAATCATATAGTCGAGACCGGAAGATTTGTTGCATTCAGCTTCTTTAACTTTATAAATAGTTCCGTTTACATTTAATCGTTCTTTTTTTAATGGTTTTTTGTATACCCACTTTCCACTTAACTCGATTAAATCTGTATCTGGTGTTTTTACTTTAGCTGTCATATCTTTAACTCCCTTTTACTTAATAATGTCAGTTACATCTATATTTTGACCATCAGGTAAACCTACTCGATTAACAATAAAATTTTTGTATACTGTAACCATATAGTTCCCCTTAGGTAGTCCTTCTTCTTGTTTAAGTCTCTCTGCTAAGTTATCTGCTACCTTTTGATCAGGGAGTTTATCTTCTTTAGAGTAAAATTCCATTGGGATTGATAAAATATTCCCTTCTGGATCATCTTTCGCAAATAATAGTTTTAATTCATCTGAAGCAATTCTTTGATTTTCTATATATGCTTGGTAAACACTTGGAAAACTTAATGATGATGCTGCAATAAAGTAGTGGTTACTTGTATATCCTGAAGATGATGTTTTTTCAATTGCTTCGTCTCTCAATCCCAATAAGTCATTTTCTTTAGCTAATTTCTCAGTGAATGTATCTAAATTACGGAATTCTGTTTCGTAAGCTTTTTTATATAAACCACTGACAATCGCTTGCTCCACTTCGCCCTCATTACTCCTCGCAGACCATTCACCCTTTTTATTAATCGATTCTCCCACTATGACAGAAGTATGAAATTGAATAGGTCCCTCGCATTCTATCATAACAACTGCTGCATTTCGGGCTGGTACTACATTATTTACTTTTACCTTTGTTTTATATTTAGTCTGCACATATTCTATGGCTTTTCGTTTAATCTCTTCTTCATACTCCTTCACTCGTTCTGCTGACTTCTCCCCGTCCACAAACGAAAATCCTTGACCTACATAATCCTGTACAGGAGTAGTACCTTCTTGCGCTTTCTCTTGCTCTGTTTTCTCATTCATATTGAAACATCCGGATAGTAAAAATACTGCTGCGAATAAACTTAGGATGATTTTTTTCATTTGTTCTCCTGTCTATGTTCCATATTGTAGTATTGAATAACCCAAAACTCCTAATGTACACTAAGTAGCCTAAGATTTTCTCACTCATCTTAGACTACTTGTTCCCGTACATAGTTAGTTTTTATTCTCTCTTTGAAATTCGTCGAAAAAATTCTATTGCATTTTTTCGGTCAACTTTCGATTTCTTCTCTTTTTCTACTAATAAAAAAATAATATTCCACCAATCATCAACCGTAGTTTTGCTATTATGCTCTTTATATTTGCCAGCCCCATTATCCCTCTAACGTCTGATATAAACGCTTAAACACACAATTTTCGCGACTATACCGTCCATGTCCCTTGTGAATTTAGCATGAAAATATTTCCCCAATAAAATTTTTACCAATTTAATTTCTCAACTACTAAACATTAATACTCCCACGCTTTATTTGTTCTAATAAAATTTTCATATTTTTACTAGTTTTTACAGCTAACTTATCTAATGCAGAAATAGCTGCTGAATCGTTTCCACTTAATTGATGCTTAATATCCCCAAAAATCATTTCCGCACTGCGGAAGATATTTGCTGCTGCTTTATTTAACAAAATAACATCCCGGAATTTTGTGCCATCAAATAATGCCGTGTCAATATAAGGACGGTAGGCAGCTAACACATTTGGTAAATTTGATTGCAAATCTTTTACTGCGCTTCCTACACCTTTTACTGTCAATAGGATTTCTTGGAGTTTTCTAATATATTCGCTTATTTGCTCTCTTACTTGATTGTCTGCATCTGTAAAGGGAATTTTCACCATCGAAAAGCCCGATTGAAGATTTTTCAAGTGCTGTATAGCTGATCTAATTGCTTGTTTTAATTGATTGACAATGCTATAAACGCCACTTAATGCTGGTATTAATAAGCTAGTTGTTTTATTAGTGAATGCTTTATAGTTTCTATCTAATAAGCGCTGTTTCTTCCCCATCCCGTCTTTCAAAGCTTTTGATTCTTTTAAGACATATGCTTGTGTTGCTGGCGGCGCTCCAACACTTTGGACTTTTTGCGTGGCACTTAAAAGTTTATCTGCTTTTTCAAGTTCATTCGATACATACGTGACTTGGGAGCTAAAAGTTAATACTTGCTTAACGACCAAATCTTTATTATCATCCAATATTTTATAATGCTCTTTTAGTTCTGCCACCATTGCATCGCTCAAGTACTGGTTATCGATTCCTTTAAACAGTTCCGGTACAGCCTGCATTTTGACTTTCGATACTTGATCCATTGTATCTTCTATCTTTAAAGCAAGATCTCCAACAAGAACCGGAATATCGCTCAAAAAACCTCCAACACTTAAGAAAGTACCTGAAACCACATCTAGCAACTCTCCTAATATTGGTAAAGTCCTCACTCTCTGCATCACATCTAATGCCGCAAAACATACTGGATTAGCTTCTTCCATTCCATCTCGAAACTCAGCATAATTAGCTAATGAAGTAATAATTCCGCCAAATTCTCCTTCCCCCAACAAGTTTTCAAATGATTTCTGTAAAGAAACCGTTCTATCATCCAAATGACTTCCCTCGTTATTCACTAAGTCTACAGCTGTGTCTAAATAAAACTGCCCCCTACTTATTTGCTCTGTCATTCGCGTCCGTAAACTATTGGCTAAAATTCGAATATTGTCCGGATTCATATCGATTTTTTGCCCTTTTCTTCCACCCGTCAAAATCTTTCCACTCCAAATACCTACAGGAAGATAAGCATCTGCATCAATGGGAATATTTTTACCGTTAACCGTGACACCTGCATCATCATAACCCGTATGATTAGAAAGAATGGTTTGCAGCCAAGGGACATTGTTTTGAAGAATATGGGATTCACCTGGTAGACGATCTCCATATCCTGCCCCACGTTCCCCTAAGGTTAGTGGATCATATTCACTTAAATAGTTAGTAATTCTTGGATTATCCTTATCATATATTCCATTGGGTAGGATAGCTGGATTATAAGTGACGCTTCTTATGCCATCATTTTTAGATGCTACATAATTAGATAAACCACCGCCTAGAGAGTTTCCTGCGACATTTTTAATGTTATATTTTTGGCTTTCTTTTTTGTATGCTGCGTCAGCTTCTCTTAATTGCGTGTTAGGGATGGAGCCAGGGAGTGTGCCGTCTGTTAGGAAATCTTGGGTGCCTTGCGTGCCTTCGAATACCATACTAATTTCGCCTGTGGTTGTATTCTCGACAATCATGTAGTCTAGACCGGAAGATTTATTGTATTCGCCTTCTTTTACTTCATACAAAGTTCCATTTACATATAAACTATTACCTCTTAGTGGATGTCTATAAACCCATTTCCCACTTAGTTCAATTAAATCTGTATCTGATGTCCCCATCTTTGTTGTCATTTATATACGCCCCTTAATTATTTAATGAAAATTTCTGTACTAGTATTTTCACCGTCTGGTAATCCTACTCGGTTCACGATAGAATTTTTATAAATAGTAATTAGATAAGTAGCTTTAGGTAAATTGGATTCTTGCAATAATTCTTCAGCAATATTATCTACAAAGTCTTGTATGGGCAATTTATCTTCTTTCATGAAAAATCTCAGCGCAATAGTCATTTTTTCACCCGTTGGATCATCTTTTCTAAATAAAGCTTGTAACTCATTGGCTGATATTTCTTGCTTATTTAAATAAGCATTGTACACACTTAAATACTCTTTGAAGCCCAGTGAAACAAAATAATATTTCCCTTGATAACCATTAGGTGATGTTTTATCTAATGCTTCTTGGTTATACCCTACCAAGTCATTTTTCATTGCTAGCTTTTCTGTCAAATCATCTAAATGCCGAAATTCCTTTTCAAATGCTTTTGCATAGAGCCCACCTACTATAGCTTGCTCCACTTCACCTTCTTCTTCGTGAGCGCTTCCTACCTCATCTTTATTAAGAATTAGGCCCACAACAACAGATGTGGTAAATTGAATTGGTTCTTCACATTCCACAATAACAACCGCCGCATTTCGAGCAGGAACTACATTATTCACTTTCACATCCGTCTTATATTTTGTTTTCATATAGTCTATCGCAACTTGTTTAATCTCTTCCTCATGCTTTTTCACTCGTTCTGCCGATTTATTTCCATCTACAAATGAATATCCTTGGTCTACATAATCCTCTACAGGAGTAGTACCTTCTTGCGCTTTTTCTTGCTCTGTTTTCTCATTCATATTGAAACAACCTCCTAATAATAATAAACTCGCCAATAAACCGATGATTTTTTTCTTCATTTGTTCTCCTATCTGCTTCTGTATTTTATCCCTTTGGAATCTTAAGCTTTTCTGCGTTTCCTTCTAACAGTAGATACAGTTCTTGAGGAGCTAATGGTTTTTCTTGTACAATTCTGATTGTTGGGCTGTAGATTGCTTGGTCTGCAAATCGAGCACCTAGTAAAACTTGTTTGGAATTGCGAATAGCATCTCCAATTGGGCTGTACTCTTTCGCCATGCTTCCTAAGTCATTTCCTATAATGAATTGTACTCCCATTTTACCATCTGATTTTAACATCTCTAGTAATTGTTTTTGCGCGTTTGATGATAGTTGGTTGTATAGCTGAACAGTTGAGTAGGTAACGACTACTATAGGTGGCACATTTTTGAAGTATTCTTCTTTTGTTATGGTATTATTCGATTGTAATTCTTCTAAATATGCTTGTTCTGCTGTTTTAAATGCTCCATAAAGAATGTCAATTTTACCTTCTATTCGCTCACTGTTTGTAATGTAAGTGAGTGGTAATTCTTTTAACTTCATTAATTCCATAGAAGGTGTATCAAAAACAACTAACTCTCTTAATTCTTTTTTGACAAGTAGGTGACTACTGTTTGTGATAATCTGTTGCACCAATTCTACAGTTGGCATGATGATAGCTAGATTATGCTGTTCTAATGATACTCCCACAGGACTGGCATACTCGTACTCTAAACCGATTGGTAGTATCGATTTTAATTCAAGCATTTTCTTTGTTTCCATGTGGTCGGTAAAGTGAGTAAAACCTAATGTTTCTGGAACCATTGGTATACATTGTGGTTTTTGGCCTGTCCAAATTTCGGTCATTTTCTCTGCTTCATCTTGATTGTTCTTGATTATTTCGATTGCTTCAGCCCCATTATTTGGTAGTGCCATTTGGAACAATGTAGGTTCTTCTATCTTAATTAGTCCTCGACCTGGTAATTCTTCAATAGTGTAGTCGCTTCTACCTACAATACTGCTCACTTCATTTTTCTCATTCAAGTGTAAAGCTATTTGCGTTTTAATGTTAGATAATAGCTGTAGACGCATAGCATTTTGGTTATTAGCTGTAATCATTAAATGAATTCCTAAGCTAGCCCCTTCTCTTGCTATTTGGACAATTGTTGGTTCGAGATTTGCTACAAATTCATCCACTTCTCTAATCGCATCATAGTTATCAATTGCTAGTAGAATAATTGGTTTCTTATCACCACTAATTTCTTCATACATTTTCAAACTAGCTACACTAAATTTACTTAATAGCTGTTTTCTCTCTTTAATTTCTCGACTAAGAAGTCTTACTAATTTTAACGTTTTCTCTGTTTCATCAATGGAAAATGTATCTGCAACATGTGGTAAACCTTTAAGCGAAAGTAAACCATTTGTGCCAAAATCTAATAGATATGCATGGAAAAATTCTGGTGTATTTTTTCTTGCTAAATCAAATATAGCTGTTTGCATGAACGTTGATTTTCCAAAACCAGGACTAGAAAATACTGCCATATGTCCATTTTTTTCTAAATTCCAATGCAGAACGTTTTGTGCTTGTAACTGTGGTTGGTCTAGTACTCCTAATGTTAACTCTAAATCCTTTTCATCTTTTTGCCAGTTTGCTTCAAAATCAACAGTACTGATACTTTCTAAAGAGATACGTTCCTCCAGAGGTGGCAACCAAGGTCTCGGCAATGCCTCAATCCCAGAAGCCTCCGTATATTCATGAATATGATCAATAACCGCATCCAATTCACTCGGCAACTTAGTCAAATCATCCTTCTTATCTAATCCACTCAAATCCTCTGTCAAAATATCATACTGACCCAAGTCATTAATCGCATAAATCGTCGTATCAATATAATCCGTGCTTTCCTTATCAGGCACGTAATCCGCACCACTCCAAGCGCTTTGGAACAGTTCGTAAATTTCGTTATTACCAACTTGCAAGTACGAACGACCTGGTAGTGTGATTTCTGCTGCATCTGGTGTTTTCAAAATTTCGTTTGAATCGCTGGCGTTTTGTACTTTGAGGGCTAGTTTGAATTTGGAGTTGGACCAGATTTGGTCATCCACGACACCGCTTGGTTTTTGGGTTGCTAGGATTAAATGGATTCCGAGTGAACGCCCGATACGTGCTGTCGAAACAAGTTCTTTCATGAATTCTGGTTGTTCTGATTTCAACTCGGCGAACTCATCTGAAATAAGGAATAAATGCGGCATTGGTTCGGTCGCTTTTCCTTGTTTGTATAGTTTTTGATATTGGTTGATGTGGTTGACATCGTGCTCGCCAAATAACCGTTGCCTTTTCTGCAATTCGGCTTTGATGGAAGCTAGTGCACGCATCGATTGCGCGCCGTCCAAGTTTGTAATTGTTCCCAGTAAATGTGGCATATTTTTAAATAAGTTCGCCATACCTCCGCCCTTATAGTCAATCAGCAAGAACGCGACTTCATATGGGTGGAAATTGACGCCAAGTGAAATGATATAAGACTGAATGATTTCTGATTTACCAGAACCAGTTGTTCCGGCTACCAAACCATGCGGACCGTGTGCTTTTTCATGTAAATTCAGTTGAACAATATCATCTTTTCCGCGCAAGCCAAGTGGTACAGCAAGACTCTTATACGTTTCATTTTTCGCCCAGCGTCCAGCAATGTTTAACTCTTCGACGCGCTCTACACCGTACATTTCAAGGAAAGTAACGGATTCTGGGATCGAGTTCTTCAAGTTTTGAAGATGGTTTAGCGGTGCAAGAGCCCGGCTGATTACTTCTTTGTCAAAATCTGCTGGCAAATGATCCGGCACGAACGCGCGGTTTACAAGGTCACCTTGTTCCAAAATAATGTTCCCGCTCTTCGCATCACGAATATCCACGACCGTTTTCACGTGTTCTGGCAAGCTCTCCATTACGTCCTGTACGAACACTAAAGAAACACCTAGTTCGCTTGGATCTTCATTGAAGAATTCCATAACCGTGTGATCGAGTACTAATTTTTCGTCGGTAATTAAAACCACATAATGTGGCGTGAAATATAATTTTTCTTGTTTGCTCGCTTGTTCAGTGAGCGCTTGTTTACGTTCTTTTAAAATTTGATAAAGAGAATTCAATACTTGGTCGCGCGAACGTTCATGGTAAACAAAACCACGCACATTCACATCACGCATATTCGCATGCGGTAACCAGCGCATCCAGTCCCAATCCGCTTTCTCTTCTTCTGGGAAAATCGTAATAAATTGCAAATCATAATAACTATGGAAAAGGGATGTTTGCATTACTAACATTTGCAGTTGTTCTAGAACTAAACGGCGCGGCCCAATATAACCCACTGGTCCGTGCATTAAATCTGTTGCAACTGGCACTTCATTAATAGATAAATATTGCCCTTTAATTTTCACAGCTTCTTCTACAAGTTCGTCTTTTTCTTGGCTGAACTCTTCCTGTTGGAATTCCACGGAAAAGCTACTTGCTTCGTCGCCGCGACCAACTCGGAAAGTCAAGAAATCATGATGGAACATTGTTTTTTCGTAAATACGCGAATCCACACGTAGCGCCATTTTTTCTAGTTCAGTTACGTCTGGATAGTGATATGTTAAAGCGTGACGCTGTTTTTCGCTTGTTTCGTGCAATTCTTTCGTTTTTCGTTTTAAATACAAATCGTAGCTTTCCACGCGTTGCTTGGAATCGATTTTGTATTTTTTACGTGATTTTATGTAGTTAAGAATCGCCATTGTGATTGTCACTGCTGACATTGCGATTGTCATAATAATATAAAGTCCACGTGGTTGGAAAATCGAAATCATGACCGTAATTGCTACCATGATAAGTGGTGGTAAAATAATTTTAATTAAACCATCTGTAGGTTTTGAAGGTTTGCTTGACGGTTTCGCCATGCTGATTTTTTCTTCAGGCGCACGGTAAATAATCCGCGGTGAACGGTGGTAATCTGGATAGTCTTCGCCAAAAGAATTATCCGCAGCAAATAAAGGCGCTAATTTGCTCGTCACGCGATTTTTCACAGCTAGCACACTAATATCTTCTTTTCCGATTGTAATCGTCACACCGTCCGTATAAAGCTGGTCACCCGGCTCTACCGTGCAATCTTCCGTCACTAAAGAAAAGTTATGATAAATTTCGCCATTTAACACTTGTAACTTAAACAAACCTTCCTTTGTATCTCGTAAAAGAATAAAATCTGATTTTGTATCGTCTAAAGTGACATCATTTTCTATTCCAACACCAAACGTTACAGAAATATTCGTTACGACATCATAAACTTGCGTATATAAGTCTTGGCATAGATAAAATGCTAAATTTTCTACATTTACAGCTTGGTTCGCTTGGAGCGCCGTTGTTTCAGCATTCCAAGATCCTTCATCGTATTTAACTTCAATCGACTCAGCCAGTTCGGGGTAAGTGATTTCGTGTTCGATTGTATTCCCAATTGTCACGACTCTTTCAGGGGACAAGTGGTGTTTATGACATTGCTGCCCGTTACTAACAATTAATAAAGCCTCTCTATTCATGGTCCATTCTCCCTTATTTTGCTTCTGTATTTGTTGTTTCGTCTTCAGTTGTCGTTTTTTCATTTACTTTTTCATCGTATTCTTTCAAGCTTTCTTCTAATGTTTTTAGTTTTTCCACTTTTTCATCGCCGCTTAGTTTTGTATCACTTTGAACTTGTTCAATTTGTTTTGTTAAGCTATACATCGCTAGTGTTGGATCATCTAAAAGTTTAGCAATATCAAGCGATTTACTAAATTCTCCGCGACCATTGTAAATCCAGTAAAGTAAGTTTTTTGCATCAGATTTCAAGCTAATTGTATTCATAATGTTTTCTTTCTTTTTATCGCTCATTTTTTCGCCGTTAACGTAGGAATAAGCTAATTCATATTGGACAGACTGTGGCATTTTTTCTGGATCCACATTTTCTAGACCTGTAATCACTTTATCGTAGTCTGTTTTCAAGAAATTCTCGTTTGCCGTTAGTAAATCATTTTGCAAAGGAACTTTAACGAAGGCAAAATAACTTACTGGGATTGCAAGTAAAATAGCGACAATAATGAAACCGACCGCTAGCCCACGGAACGTACTGTATTTTTTCTTCGGTACGCTTGCCATATTTTTTTGAACTGCTGCATGTTCTTTCACGTAAGCTTCTTCTAAAATAGCAGCAATATCTTGTATCGTTTTTGCATCCAAAATGCTCTTCTCAAATTGCGTTCCTCTAGCCCCCGATAGCGAGCCATTGTACAAGTTTTCAAAAGAGAATTTCTTAGAAAACATCGCAATAACGAAACATTGATACTGTTTGAAAAAAGTTTCTTCCGTTAATTCATATGGCGGCAAAATATTTTTAATGCCGCGATGAACGATGCTTGGCACTAAGTTAATATCGAAAATCAAGTTATCTGGGTGTAAAAAGAATGTATAGCGCGTGTTTAACAATTCACTTAAATCTGCAATATTCCGCAGTGCGCGTAGTTTATCTTCGCGTCCCATTTTCCGAACTTGTTCAAATCCATAAGTACGTGGCGCAATCTCATAAGAAATCGTATACGAATCGCTATCACTCGAAATTTTCGCAGGAGTGAAATGTGTCGCAGGTTTTTCTAATAATTCTAGCTGTGCCAGTTCTTTGGCATGCGTTTTTGATTTCGGGAACGTAATGCTCCAAACTAAATCCTCATAAGTAAACTCGTAAGCTGTTCCGTCCATTTCTGTTGTCTTATTCATCGTTTTCATTCTCCTTTTTTCTATAAAATTTCTAAAATATCTCCGTCCGCAATTTGAAAATTAGTCAATTTGTCGTCATCGCTTAGTAATATCGCTTTATTCGTTGTTTTTATCGTGCATTTGGACAAATCTTTATACTCGATTTTGAGCGTTTCTGCCAAATTAATAATTAACGCTTTGATTGGTTGATGCACTGGAATTCGTAAATCATACTTACTTGCTCCCCAATTTGTGAAATCAACTGTCACATTCATATGTGTATTTTTAGCCATGTAAAACTCCCCGCTTCCTATTCAAAAACATTGCGTGCTGCCACATAAATCCCACCGGCTAGTGCCACAAGTGTCCCAGCAATTGCTCCGCCAACTGTTTTTTGTTTTGTCTTTTTCATTTCGTCTTCTATCGTTGTTTCTACATTAGTAGGTGTTTCAGTAGTCACGGCAGTTGCCTCGTACTTACCTGTAAACAACTTCGCTTTCGTTTTTTCTACCGTTTCCCCGGATGTAGATTCTTCTTCAAAAAGTGAGTCTTTAATTCGGTCGTATTCCGCTTTTTCCGCCGCTTTTTGTTTAGCGATTTTTTCATCCATTTCGTCAGTAAAAAGCGGGATTCCGTTTTTATCAAGCTCAGTTTCTTCCATCTGTTCTAGTTCTTTCGTTTTTTCTTCTTCTGTTTTTTGGAGTCTATCTGTTTTTATGTCCATTTTTCCGTTGTTTTCGAGATAGCTATCAGAATCTGCAGCGAGAACTCCTGGAGCAAAGGCAAAACAAAGTAATAAAACGAATGCAGCTATTTTAAATTTCATCTGAATTGTCCTCCTCTACTTCTTCCTCTTTAGAACGGTGCCAGACAAATAGATTAAGGCCAGTAAATAATACTGTCGCGCCAATCAAACTGTATACGACAATAATATAATCTTTCTGCGCACTCAAAATCCCATTCAACAAGTACTCCATGTATTGAAGTGGCGAGAACGTTCTGAACGTCGCAAAAATAGACTCATTATCAATATTTAGTCCAACTGCATCTGTTAAGAACAGGTACAAACTTAAAACGAGTAAAATAAGCGACATACCAATCATGTTGAGTTGACGTAGTAAGTAAGAAAAAGCAGTAACTAACGCCATCATAATTAGCACGCAGACACCAATCCATAGGAACATACCGATTTCGCCAACTTCAAAAATAAATCCAGAAACGGCGCCAATAACTAGCCCTTCAATAATCCCTACACAGATTGTTAGGAATGTAATTGGAATATTTTTAAAGACGAGCGACATTTCTTTCTCAAATTCATTTAATTGTTCACGTTTTTTCTCTTGGTGTGAAATAACGTAGCTGGTGAAAATGGCAAGAATCGTACAAATCAAGATCATGAAGTATGGCATTGATTTGTCGCCTGCTACTATAGTCCCCGCATTCATCTTATCGACCGGGCTACTTAAGAAACTATATAGGTTTTCATTTTGTCGATCACCAACACGGCTATTTTTCATAACTTTAGCGAAATTTTTCTGGAATGTTTCGTCATCTTCCAGTTTTTCACTTAAATCGTCGGAAAGTGTAGATGCTTCTTTTACTAAAGTCTCTCCACTTTGTTGAATATTTTTCGCTTCTTTATCTATAGCTTCAAAAGTCTGATACACGACTTCTGCTGATTTCAAATTACCTTCAGAAGTCCCCGCTAACGATTCACTTTTCGCTAAAATCCCAGCAAACTCGGAGCTTAGTTGCAGCGCCATCGTAGCTTCTTCACCGGATTTTTCTAAAGCAACACCATTTTCTTCTATCAAACCTTTACTAGCTTCTCGCCAAGATTCTAAGTTTTGAAGTGTTAACGCTAGATTTGTATTCAAATTAATGGCTTCTTGCGTCGTTTCGGTTAATCTATTTGTTACATCTTCTGACCTGTAATTCGCCTCAGCCATCGCACTTTTGTAGTCATCAATTCGCTTTTCAAAGGCTTTGATTTTTTTCGTATAATCTGCCACAAAACGATCCGTAGTAAGATTTACAAAGCTGCCGATGATATCTTCTTTATTAAAAATGTAATAATACGAAGAAGGTTTTGCGGAATTTTCAAGTGTCACTTGATAATCGCTAAAATCTGGTATTTGTGCAGAATCACTTGCATCAATTCCGTAATATAAATCAAATAATGCTTGTAGTTTATAGTAGTCTTTCACTGTATTAGTAATTGCTTTTACGGAGCTATTCGTCTCGTTCAAGTAAGATGGTGCAGTTACTTTAATCGGTACTGGTTCTTTTCTAACTACTAATGAACTAACTGGTTGAACAGGATCCGGATCCAGCCCTGATGGAACAGTCGGCATTTGACTATATTCTTTTTTCTCATACTGTTGCAGAGTAGCGCTCCAATTCACAGCCCCTACTAAAGGAACATTCGCACCTTCTCGCAACTTCGCTCTTCCAGTAATTTTAATATCTATCGCCGTGCTTCCAAGAGCTGGTATATGAAGCTTTATACCGTTTTCGCCGTATGCTGTTTGCTGAACTAAACCTGTATTACTATTTCCATTAACCATGCAATCCACATCTGAAAAAGTGAAATTTTCATCTAAGGTCAAAATGATTTCTGTCATATAATCGCTGCCCGCTACCGTATAAGAACTACTTTCCAGCGCGACTCCTTCTGATTTCAATCGATTAATCGTGTCACTTTTCAGCGTGTCTATTGGTAGAGTTTTAGGATCATTAGTAAAGCTAAAATCATCGCCAAAAGCACTACGATGGTTGCTATAATATTCTTTAGAGAGTGTTACAACATTTTTGTACATCTCTTCATCGAGCCCAATAGAGGCTAATTGGTCTGCATTATATGTTGGTAATGCTTGTATTTCCTTAACAAGCATTTTATTAAAACCTGCGTTGAGGTCTTCTCCAGTCAAATCTTTAAGACCGATTTCATTCAATTTATCCGAGTACTCGTTTTCTCGTAAAATACGCAGCAAGTCATTATAAACAGCCGTCCGAAAATCATTTTCGAGCGTCCCCATAATTTCTGCATCTACCGCCTCAATCCGCGCATTGGTTTCAGCAATATAGTTTTGTAAAGCTTGTGTTTGTGATAATAACGAATTACTATCTTCTATAATTTGAAATTCTGAAGTCATTTTCGCATTGGCTTGTTCTAAAGCTGCTGTTTGCGTTCGAATATCTTCTGCCGATAAAGTGCCATCAAAATTCGATAAATTTTCCGTGAATTTCACTCCAAAAGGAGCATTTTCCTCTTGTGTTTTTGTAAAGCCGTCCATATTTTTCATATGTTCTGCATTTTCTTGTTTAGAGACATTTAAGCTTTCTTCAAATTCTTTCATAATTTCTTGGAAACCCTGAAAACTCTCTTTAGAGGCTCCTGTATAATCTTGCACCGTTTTAAACTGTTTTGTGTAGTTTGATAACGGGTTATTTACATCTTTATTGTAGATTGCATCATACTTTTTCTCTTCTTTAACTAGTGTTCCAATATTATCCTGCGCTTCTTGTAAAGTTGTTAAAATGCTCGCAAAATAAACATCAATAATCCGTGAATTGAAATCTTCCAATACAGAAGCTGCTGTTTTTTCTGCTTCCGCTTTTAAATCGCTATTCCCTACGTCATTTACTTTGTAGCTAATCGTTACTTTTTCTGGCGCGCTCGAAGTCATTGACATTGCTTTCTCAGAAAAGTCACTCGGAATAACAATCATCATATTGTATACATCTCGTTTCAAGCCACTTTCTGCAACCCCGCGGCTAACAACGTACCATTCATGCGTATCATCTTTTTCAATACTTTTAACAAATTGATTACCAAACTCTACTTTTTTTCCTTGGAACGTATCTCCTTGGTCCTCATTTACGAGTGCGATAGTCATTTTATGTGCTTTTTCACTATTATTTTTAGACTCTTTATTCGAACTTTGATTCAAAGCCAAATAAGTAATTCCTGCCGAAAGAAAAATCGCCAAGACTAAAAAGAGTAAAATACTCCATTTTACCTTCTTCATTCATGTCCCACTCCCGCTGTGTCGTTTTTTATATAAATACCTATTTAGGCATATGCTTTCTATGTTTAGAAAAAGCCATGCAAAAAACTGCATGGCTTTTCGTAAAGCATCCAACTATATTTGTATGTATGCCCCACTTTTTGTTGATTTTTAGAATCCGAAGTTTTGAGAAAGTTGTTGATCGTGCTCTTCTACTGCGTTTGCTGTCTTCTCAAGTTGATCATTAATTTGATCCATCAAGTTAGCGAATTCAGTCACTTTTGGTTTTAATTGCTCAAATTGCTCATCAAAACGAACAAAAGCTTGACCTTCCCATTCGCTACGAAGTTGATCTTGTAGTTGGCTCAAACGACTTAGAATATCCTCAATATCTCTACCACTTTGACCGTAAGTTTTAGCGCGATCACGTAGTTCACTAGGACTCATACGAATTTGACCTGACATTCACTTCATCTCCTCTTATTATCTATTGTGAATAAGATATCACTCTCAAATTATATCATGAATTCACAAAACAAAATGTGACAGAAATACGAATAAAATAGCTAAAAAGTACTGGTATGAGGTCTTTTCAAAGCATTGTTTCCTTAGGTAAAGATGTGTTTTTCACAATCTATATTCACTTTTGTTAACTTATTCAACTTTTCAAGCTGTGAATTGTATACTTTCCCGCAATCATAACCATTTTTTTACACAACAAAAAAGCCCCTCCTGGAATACAACCTAGAGAGGCTTGATAATTATACTATTAAGCTAAACGCCATACGCTTTTAATTACGTGTGTTTGAGCGCGATCTGGGCCTACAGAGAACATGGAAACTTGAACGCCAGTAAGTTGCGCGATACGCTCCATGTAATGGCGGCAGTTCACTGGAAGGTCATCAAGTGATGTAACCCCAGTAATATCTTCCGTCCAACCTGGAAGTTCTTCATAAACAGGTTCGCAACGAGCTAAGTCTTTCAAACTTGCTGGGAACTCTGTAATTGTTTTTCCGTCTAATTTGTAAGCTACACAGATTTTAAGTGTCTCAATTCCTGTCAAAACATCAAGTAGTGTTAACGATAAATCTGTTAATCCACTAACACGACGCGCATGACGAACCACTACACTGTCAAACCAACCTACACGGCGCGGACGACCAGTAGTCGTGCCATATTCATGACCGACTTCACGAATAGTGTCACCAATAGAATCAAATAATTCTGTTGGGAAAGGACCATCACCAACACGTGTTGTATAAGCTTTCGCCACACCAACAACATGATTGATTTTTGAAGGGCCAACGCCACTACCAATAGTTACACCACCAGCAATCGGGTTACTTGATGTTACAAATGGATATGTCCCTTGATCAATATCAAGCATAACCCCTTGCGCACCTTCAAATAATACACGTTTACCATCATCTAATGCGTCATTTAATACAACAGACGTATCGCAAACATATTCTTTAAATTGTTGACCATAGTCATAATATTCTTCTAAAATATCTTCTAGTTTAAAGCCTTCTAGTTCGTAAAAACGTTCTAATAAACGGTTTTTCTCGCCAAGATTATGCTCTAATTTCTCTTTAAATGTTTCTTTATCTAATAAATCAATAATACGAATACCTACGCGCGCCGCTTTATCCATGTAAGCTGGACCGATACCTTTTTTCGTTGTACCGATTTTATTTGCGCCTTTACGTTCTTCGTCAGCTTCATCAATACGAATGTGATACGGTAAAATAATGTGCGCGCGGTTAGAAATACGCAAATTAGAAGTATCCACGCCTTTATCATGAAGATATTTTAATTCCTCCACTAAAGCTTTTGGATCCACAACCATACCGTTACCAATAACACTAATTTTTTCTTTGTAAAAGATACCTGATGGAATTAAGTGTAATTTGTACGTTACACCATCAAACTTAATTGTATGACCTGCATTGTTCCCACCTTGATATCTAGCAATCGCTTCTGCATTTTCGGAAAGAAAATCTGTAATCTTCCCTTTTCCTTCATCGCCCCACTGTGTTCCTACTACAACAACTGAAGACATTTAAACACCTCATTTAATTGGTCTTTGATAGCTATGAGTTTTTCATAGCCTCTTCATTTTCCACTATACATTGTACCGTTTGCCACCAAAATAGTCAATGGATTTACGAACATTGATTTGTAAGGTAATTTTATCGTTCGCTTTTTTAATCCTTTTACGGGAATTTCAAAGTCCATTAATAGTAATACGTTACCTTTTTGCATAAAATAAAAACCTTGCGAACTCCAAATCTAATTTGAATTTCACAAGGTTTCCTCATTAAGCCATTGCGTCGTCGTACCGCACTTCTAAATTCACAAACTTATTGTATTCTTTTACAAAGGCTAGTTTCACATCACCAACTGGACCATTACGTTGTTTCGCAATAATAATCTCAATCGTGCCATCATTTTCGCCTTCCCGGTCATAGTAATCTTCTCGGTATAAAAAGGCTACGATATCGGCATCTTGCTCAATCGAACCAGATTCACGAATATCTGACATCATTGGGCGTTTATCTTGGCGTTGCTCTACACTACGAGATAACTGCGAAAGTGCAATAACCGGCACTTCAAGTTCCCGCGCCAAAGCTTTTAACGACCGAGAAATTTCAGAAACTTCTTGTTGTCTATTTTCGCCACCACGACCGCTCCCCGCAATAAGCTGCAAGTAGTCGATTACGATCATACCAAGACCAGTTTCTTGTTTTAAACGACGGCATTTGGAACGAATCTCATTCACCCGCACACCCGGCGTATCATCAATATAAATCCCAGAATTAGAAAGTGTACCCATAGCAATTGTCAGCTTTTGCCAATCATCACTCGTTAAAGCACCCGTCCGTAAATTCTGCGCATTAATATTTCCTTCCGCACAAAGCATACGCATAACAAGTTGTTCCGCACCCATTTCCAAACTAAAAATGGCCACATTCTCATCAGTTTTCGTTGCAACATTTTGCGCAATATTTAGGGCGAATGCTGTTTTACCAACGGAAGGACGCGCGGCAACAATAATTAAATCATTCCGCTGAAATCCAGCTGTCATTTTGTCCAGCTCGTTAAATCCAGTTGGAATCCCAGTAATATCACCTTTGCGATTATGCAAAATTTCAATATCATCATATGTTTTAACAAGGACATCTTTAATATTCTTGAACGCTCCGACATTTTTGCGTTGTGAAACTTCCAAGATACTCTTTTCCGCCTCGTCCATAAGCATGTCGAGCTCGTCCTCGCGCGAATAACCATCTGTCGCAATTTGGGTAGCAGTTCTAATTAAACGTCTCAGAAGCGCCTTGTCCTCGATAATATGGGCATAGTATTCCAAGTTAGCCGCAGTTGGTACAGCACCGGATAGTTCCGTCAAATAAGGCAAACCACCTGCATCCTCCAAATTACCTTTGGCAGCAAGCGCCTCATAAACCGTTAATACATCGACAGCTTTCCCGTGGTCATTCAAATCAAGCATCGTTTCAAAAATGATTTGGTGACCAGTACGATAAAAATCATCCGGCATTAAAATTTCAGAAGCGGTAATCAGCGCATTCGGCTCAAGAAATATCGCGCCCAGTACAGCTTGTTCGGCTTCAATATTTTGTGGTGGTGTTCTGTCCTGGAAATTATTATCCACTGTCTTACGCTCCCTTAAGAAAAATTATTCTTCACTCACATGTACATCAAGCGTTGCCGTTACTTCATGGTGCAATTTCACCGGCACCTTCGTATGTCCTAAAGCCCGAATTGCTTCTGGTAAGTCCATTTTACGTTTATCTATTTTAATACCATGTGTTTTTTCAAGCGCTTGAGCAATTTGTTTAGATGTAATAGAACCAAACAATCTGCCGCCCTCACCAGACTTCGCTTTTAATTCCACTGTTAAATTTTCCATTTTTTCTTTCAAAGCTTTTGCTTCAGCTAGTTCTTCAGCAGCTAATTTATCTTCTTTTTTCTTTTGCGCTGAAAGAGTGCTTAAAGCCGCATTGTTAGCCTCAACTGCGTAACCATTTTTAATTAAAAAATTGTTTGCGTAACCATCAGCAACATTTTTAGTTTCACCTTTTTTACCTTTACCTTTTACGTCTTTCAAGAAAATAACTTTCATAATTATGTTTCTCCCTTCCAATACGCATCAATGGCGCTAATTAATTGTTTTTCTGCTTCTGCAATTGTAACATCTTTAAGCTGTGTGGCTGCATTCGATAAATGTCCGCCACCGCCTAGTTTTTCCATAATGACTTGCACATTGATTTGACCCAGCGATCTCGCGCTAATCCCGATTAATTTATCCGGACGTAGCGTAATAACAAAGGATGCCTGCACGCCTTCCATCGAAAGCATCGTATCTGCCGCCTGCGCAGCTATAACTGTGCCAAATTCCTCGTCTTCATGTCCAGTCGCAATCGCCATACCATCATGATAAATTTCAAGCGACTCCACTAAACGACTCCGCTGTGTAAAAGTAGTAATATCTTCCTTCAAAAATTGCTGAACTAAAATCGTGTCCGCACCAAGCGACCGTAAATAGCTCGCCGCATCAAACGTTCGCGACCCAGTCCGAAGCGTAAAGTTCTTCGTATCAACCACAATCCCGGAAAGAAGCGCTGTTGCCTCGATTTTCCCAACCTGCTCTAAATCCGGTTGATACTCAAACAGCTCCGTAATCAGTTCGGCAGTGGAAGAAGCATATGGTTCGATATAAACAAGCACCGGGCTTCCGACAAATTCCTCTGAACGACGATGGTGATCGACAACCACCACATTCGTAGCAGAGTCAAGCAATTCCTTATTAATAACCATCGAAGGTTTGTGCGTATCAACAACCACAAGCAAACTCTTCTCCGTGATATTTTCTAGCGCGACTTGCGGTGTAACAATATTTTTAATCACATTTGGATATTCTTCAATTTCATTCATTAATCGCTTCACATCTGGACTCATTTTGCCAGGTTCCACGACCACATAAGCATTCCGATCATTCATCTCAGCAATTCGCATCACTCCAAGACTCGAACCAATTACGTCCATATCCGGATAACGGTGCCCCATAACAAAAACTTGGTCACTTTGCGTAATCAACTCTTGCAAGGCTTGCGAGATAACACGTGCGCGAACACGAGTCCGTTTTTCCATCGGATTTGTTTTCCCGCCATAAAAACGCACTTTTCCTTCAGGTTGCTTAATTACGACCTGATCGCCGCCACGACCTAAAGCAAGGTCCAGACTAGACTGCGCCAAATCGGCCAGCTGAATCAAATCATCTTCCTTATAACCAATCCCAATACTAAGCGTTAATGGAATATTTTGCTTCGACGTCCGTTCACGAATCCGGTCCAATATTTGAAACTTCTCTTCCTCCAACCGCTTCAACATTTCCTCCGTCAAAAAGGCCATAAAACGATCCGTAGAAATCCGTTTCAAATAGATACGATGCTCTCTGGCCCAGTTGGTCAACATCGACGTCACCAAATTATTTAAAGCACTGCGACGTCTATCATCCATCCCCTGCGCCCATTCATCATAATTATCTAAGAAAATAACCGCAAAAACAGATTTATTCGCCTGAAACTTCTTATTTAAATCATAATATTCTGTTCGGTCATATAAATACAAAATCCGTTCCTTACGCTTTACTATCGTATCAAAACGGTGATCACGCCAAGCAATCGACATAATCCCCTTTTCATCATTCCCAGTAATAACGTCCAAAAATTCCGGTCCTACTTCTTCCAAAGATTCCCCGATTAACTCTGCCTTATCAAAGTATTTTGACATAAACGGGTTAACCCATTCGATTTTGTAATGTTCATCATATAGAAGTATTCCCATTGGCATCTCAACAAGCGCTTCTTCTTCACTACGCTTAATCCGATACGTTAAATTCGAAACATATAGTTGAACGTCTTCATTCAAGCGATATTCAAAATAAAACATCGCAACCGTAAGAATAATCCCACCAACAACAACTAACGCAGAAAGCCACCACGAAAAAAAGAACGTGATTACGCTCAAAATAATTGTCGCCGCAATCAGACCGTATAATGGATATTTAAGCATTCGTTTTTGAAAATAGCCTGACATTTCATCCAGCTCCCCATTTTTTTACATACCTTTTGTCTGAATTTGAGTATCTATATCATAACACAAACTTAACTAACAATTCATCACTATTATTTTACCCATATTTCCTCATTTCATCAAACGCGAACATGGCATGGTACAAAAAAAGCGACCTTCAAGGCCACTTTTATAAACTCAAGCTTTTAATTAATTTCGACGATGCATAACAATTTTCTCCATTAGACATCTTCACCACACCTTTTGTCGTATCTAGTTCGTGAATATTTTCTTATTCACAATATACGACCTGTGACAACGATAAAACGATTCGTCCAACATTTTCTCAATATTCTTCAACTTACCATAAAATTCCACTTGGCGATTTTTGCCATGTAAAATTACTTTATGAATAGTTGGCGCTGTCTCAAAAAACAAGATATCATCTAACAACTCATGAATAATCTTCTTATCCGACACTTTAAACGTAAAATACTTCTGCATGTCTTGGTCATTAGAAATCCGTTCTTCCGCTTGCTTCATACACGAAAGCACTCGGTCATGCAGCATATCAATATCGTCTTTAATGATATAATCAAGCGCTTCCACCTTATACGTGAAAGTCATATAACTTAACTCCGCATGTGTTGTAATAAAAATAATGAAACCACGCGGATCAAACTTCCGAATTTCCTGAGCTAATTCAAAACCATTCATGTCCGGTTGTCCTAAATCAATGTCTAAAAAATAAAGCCCCATACCTTGATGTGTAGGCATTCGTGATACTAACTCAAACGGATCTCCTGTTGAAAGTTCTAACTTCATATCAAAATGTTCAACCATAATATAGTCTTCAATATATTTCGTTAACCTTTCTCGCTGCATTCTGTTATCTTCACAAATAAAAACCGGTAGCATAAATTCATCCCCATTCTTCTACATAATTTCTAATTCTTGAATAACTTCTCTATCGGTCACTTTCGTATCTAAGGCAACGTGTGAATATTTCTTCATAATCTCCCGCAAACTAGCAAGACCTAATCCACGACCTTCTCCTTTTGTAGAGAAACCTTCTTCAAATATCTTATAAATCGGCGGCATATTCACCGGTAAGCTGTTCGCGAACACAATGATAATGCTATCGCCTTTTTTCACGAACGCGATTCGTATAACTGGATTTTCACAAGTTAGCGCCGCTTCAACCGCATTATCCAGTAATATCCCGACAACTTTACATAAGTCTATGCTGTCCATCGAAATTTTATCAATCGGTTCAACTACTTCCAAAATCGCATCAATTTTTAACTCCTGAGCTCGTATTAATTTAACAGCCAGCAAGCCCTTCAGTTCAATGACATGAATATTTTGAAGTAATGAAATCTTATAGTTATTCGATTCAATTGTTTTATTTATAGGTACAATATTATTTTCAAAGTAATACTTCAAACCCGGCATATCATTATTATCAATATATCCTACTAGCGTAGACAAGATATTCACATAATCATGACGAAAAACTCGCATTTCTCTATGCAGGGACTCTAATGTCGTAACATAATCCTGTAACTGTTCTAGCTGCTCCTTCTGATTCTGTACTTTAAGTTCGTTGGTCGCCGTATTAATAACAACCGTCACTATCACTATTAGCAAAATGGTATAACCAGTAAAAATAAGCGTATTAATTTTTAAAACCGAACCATCGAAGCCTGCAATCGAACCCGCGTAAATATTCATATAAAACGCTAAAACAGTAAGTGCAACGATAGAAAAGATAATATACGCATATTTTCTATGTTCAATAAATCTTGTTATATCAATTTTTTCAGTAAGCTTCCTAAGTAGAAAAGAAAGCACCAACAGGTTCGTTAGCATTCCTGCACAATAAACTAATGTTGGAAGTAATTCATTAAATATATCATCATATTTAAAATTCAAACCTGGTACTAAAATAAAACCTACTATAGAATCACTAATAGTAAGCAAAATTATAACTACCAGCGTAATAGATCCCGATACTATCAAATTTTTATTTTTCCAATATAAGGCACTTACAAAAACCAGCAACACAAAAATCATCGACCAATACTGAACTAATGTAAATAAAGGGAAGGCTAGCATAGCAATTGCTATAGTAACCAATCCCTCTTTAATTGAAAAAACTCTATTCGTCAAAATCTGGATTGCTATAAAAATACCCGTTATCTGTATAATTGCCATCAAAATACTAAACATATTAATCCTCCACTGTCTAAAATATCTATGTTTAAATATGTAAGTTTGCCTTCTTTTTATTTTAGCATGAATTTTGACGTTATACAGTTTTTAATTTATTTATTTTCGTTTTTTTCTTGCATTTTTACAAATGGACTTTTTGGTTCGTATACAAACATGAAGCAAGCTTTACTCATAGAAGAATCCGCAACTTTCATGGATTGTTCTTCTAGTTTTCTAGAAAGGAATTTACCAACTGATTTATTCATATTTTTCATAGTTCCGATACCTCCTTCTTAATAGTTTGTAAGTAAGTGGATTAATGCTTATCACCTGAAACAAAGATCCTATCATGATTAATGTTTTCATCTCTGCGAATGGTATTAGTAACGCAATTCCCGTTAAAATTAGCGTTCCTATCATCGCTTTTCTTTTTAGTGTTTTTCGGTGTTCTTCACCGATTAAAGGCAAACTTTCTGTGTCTGCCGGAGCGAATAAAAACATGTTGAGTAGTATGAATGCAAATGTGCCTAAAACAATCCAATTATTAGAGGGGACATTTTGAAAAACAAATGGCGCAAGCACAAACATCATCAAACTAATTAACGTACAATTCAATGTTTTGGTTGCGTGTAATCCAAAAGAATACCGTCTAAGCCATAAATATGACAGATGCACTGTCACTGTTTGCAGTAAAAGCCCTGTTACTAAGGCAATACCGTATACGAGAGCAAACTTCATGACATTAATTAAAATTATTTCCAGCCCATATTTTACTTTTAAATAACCTTCTTCATCATCTTTCCAGCGGTCTTTCGAAATCAAAACATCCGCCATTCTTTCTGATAAAGGGACTTTTGCGGTAAAATTACTCAACTAATTCACCTCCACTAATATTTTACAACGAATTTACCCATAATAACCAAAAATGTAATGAAATGTCCGATTCTTGTCATGAACGACCAAAAAACAGCAAAATTGCCGATTTTTTGGATACAGTTCAGAATATTCAAACGTGTAAAAAGAACTGTATGATAGGTTTAAAAACCCATATTAATATTTTATTTCAGTAATTTTATTCATAAAAAAAGGCGGCTGTGAAAGAATATTCACAGCCGGACTCCTCTACCTATTTAATCATCTTGTTCTGTTTGAAGAACATCTAAGGTTTTTGCATTTAGTTTAATTTCGTATTTATTATTGTCTTGTTTTACAGTAACTTCATAATAAGTTGTATCTAATTCTCTTTCTATTTTCCAACTTGTTACGTCGCCTGATTGTTCTGATACAGCTTTATCCATGGCTTCTTTTGGTGTTTTAATACCATTTAAGTCGATTTTTTCGTTTTCTTTTTCTACTCCACCAGCATCTTCTCGGTCAAGTCGATCTGTTTCATCACTTAGTTGTTCTTTTGTTTCAGCGTCGAACTTCATTTCGTATTCATTATCATTTGAAATTCCATCAACTTTATACACATATTTCCCCAAGCTTTTTTCTAATTCAACGCTAGATATTTCTGCATCACTATGTTTGTCTTTGAACGCATTAATCGCGTCTTCATAACTCATATCGAAGCTTTTGTTTTGCAAGCTATCTGATGAACTTTCATTATTACTGCTTTTGCTACTAGTAGTTTCGTTTTTGCTATTATTTGATGATGTATCCTTATCATCGTTAAAACTACATGCTGACAAAGCTCCTACTAATAATACTGCCACCCCTACTGTTGCTAATTTTTTATACATATTTGTTTCCCCCTGTGCATTTTTTTACTTCTCTTCAAGAATAACATGAATAGTTAACCTTAACTTCCTCCTTAGGTCTTAGGTTTGCAAGACTTAAGATCTAAGTCAATAAAAAACAGCCTAGAAATAAATTCTAGACTGCTAAAATTAACTTATTTTTCTTCAGCAACAAATGGTAGTAATGCCATTTGGCGTGAGCGTTTGATAGCAACAGTAAGTTTACGTTGATATTTAGCGCTTGTTCCAGTTACACGACGAGGTAAAATTTTACCACGTTCGGAAACGAATTTTTTAAGAAGTTCTACATCTTTATAGTCGATATGCGTAATACCATTGGAAGTAAAGTAACATACTTTTTTCCGACGGCGTCCGCCTCTGCGTCCTCCAGCCATTGAAAGTTCCTCCTATCTTAAAGTTCAAACCGCTAAAATGATTTTAGAATGGCAAATCGTCATCAGAAATGTCGATTGGCTTACCATCACTTGCAAAAGGATCATTGTTAGTGGATTGATAATTTTGATTTTGAGATTGTTGCTGGTCCTGTCCGAATCCACCGTTATTTGTAGGTGCTTGTCCGAAGTTATTTCCACCGCTATTATAATTATTGTTGTTATTGCCACTTTGATAGTTATTTCCGCCACCGCCATTAGAATTACGCGGTTCAAGGAATTGAACGCTCTCTGCTACAATTTCAGTCACATAAACACGTTTGCCGTCGTTCCCCTCGTAATTACGAGTTTGAACACGACCATCAACGCCTGCCATGCTTCCCTTCTTCAGGAAATTAGCAACGTTTTCTGCCGGTTTACGCCAAACAACACAATTAATAAAGTCGGCTTCTCGTTCTCCTTGTTGGTTAGTGAAAGTACGATTTACAGCTAATGTAAAAGTCGCAACAGCCACGCCTGCTGGAGTGTAACGTAATTCAGGATCTTTTGTTAAGCGTCCTACAAGTACTACACGATTCATCATGCAAAACCAACCTCCTCTCGTTTAGTAAATCAAGGTCCTAGCCTTGAATAAATTCTTATGCTTCTTCTTTAATTACCATATGACGAATGATATCATCAGAAATTTTAGCTAAACGGTCAAATTCGTTGATAGAATCTGCTTTATCAGCGTTTAATTTCACGATGTGGTAAAAACCATCACGATAGTCATTAATTTCGTATGCTAAGCGACGTTTACCCCATTCTTTTGATTCGATGATCTCCGCACCATTTTCAGTTAAGATTCCGTCAAAGCGTTCTACAACAGCTTTTTTCTCATCTTCTTCAATGTTTGGGCGAATGATGTACATAATTTCGTACTTTCTAGCCATCTACTCTACACCTCCTTGTGGTCTTAAGCGGCTCTGATATAGCATGAAACCACACCATATCCCTGAAATTCAGACTGCCTTTAGCAAGCCTTAAAATCAAGAGCGAGCAAGGAATAATTTATAATTACTCACAATAAAATATTATATCATAGCGCAAACTAACCAGCAAGATATTTCTTGAAAATTCTGGTTTGAAAACACTATAGCACATCCCAAAATAGCCGACAATACTTTTAGCGAAAGTCGCATTTTGAAAGGGAATTCTCGTTTTTTAAAGCCTATTTTAGATTTTCTCTAGATAGCGGCATTGTCATACATCTTGGCCCACCACGACCTCTAGAAAGCTCCGAACTAATTACTTCATGAACCTTTATACCCGCACTTCTTAAAAGATCGTTTGATACTTGATTTCGATCATATGTAATTACTTCTCCAGGAGCAATTGCAAGCGTATTTGCCCCATCATTCCATTGTTCCCGCGCAGAAACAATTACATCTTCTCCACCACAAGGAATAAAATCAACTTCTGGCTCCCCCAAAACTTCCGCAATCACACGCTTGAAATCTCTACGTGGAGTGATATCCAGTCCATTCTCGCTTTTTTCTAAAATATAAATATTGAGTTCTCCTTGTTGATTTTGAATTGCTGGATGAATCGTGAACTGCGCATAATTGACCATTGTGAAAACCGTGTCCAAATGCATAAATGACCTTGTTTCTGGAATTTCAACTGCTAAAACTCGTTTAATTTTTGGAGAACGGCTAAATAAACTTTCCGCAAGCCGTTCGACAGCTCGCGCGTCTGTTCGCTCAGATACGCCGACAAGAATAGTTTCTTCAGTGAGAACCAACTCATCTCCACCTTCTAAAGAAAATGGCTCCTCGCGACCTGACCACACTGGTATTTCTTGATTACTAAAACGAGGATGATGTTTTAAAATCAGCTCAATAAACATTGACTCTCGCCTTCTTGCTGGCTGAAACATTTTATTGATCGTTACACCGTTTCCAATAACAGCTGCTGGATCTCGGGTGAAATACAAATTTGGCAACGGGTCTAGGAAAAATGGATATTGTTCATCCATCATTTCATTTAAATGTTTCTTTTTCCGCTCCGGAATTTCTGATTTTTTCAAACCAGACATCAATTTGCTAATCATTTCTTCTTCATCAAAAGACATCAAATAATCTCGCACATATAACGCGCTTTCGTCCATTTGATTGGATTCTTTAATTATTTTTGTTAAAAAAGATTCTTTATTGTTAGCTGCTCGCAAAGCTTCAGCGGCCAGTTTTTCTAAGTAAAGCACTTCGATATTCGAACCTTGCATTGTTTTAACAAAAAAATCATGTTCCTTCTGCATCATTTTCAAGTATGGTATATCGTCAAATAACAGGGATTCGAGATATTCCGGTGTAATATTTTCAAGTTCAGAACCCGGTCTTTTTACAAGAACTGTCTGGAGTTTGCCAATTTCGGATGTAATGTTCAATGCTTTTTCCATTTTCATCACCTCTTCCTAATTAGTTACCCTAAAAGTTTATTATTTATGCGAAAGATTTCCCGGGAAATAAAAAAGCACAGAAATTATTCTGCGCTTTTTTTGTCCATTTTACTTTTAATGAACGAAACTACCATTGGGATAACGGAAACTACGATAATTCCGATTACTACTAACGAGAAGTTGTCTTTTACAATCGGGAAGTTTCCGAAGAAGTAACCCGCGAGCGTACAAAGTAATACCCAAACAGTCGCTCCTAAAATATTATAATTTAAGAAATAACGATAATTCATACGGCTTGCTCCAGCTACGAACGGCGCAAAGGTACGAATGAATGGCATAAATCTAGCAATAAAAATTGTTTTTCCACCATGTTTATTGAAGAACGCCTCTGCTTTTTCCATCTTTTCTTTGTTGATTAGTTTTCCAAACCAGCTATCTTCTGGTATCGATGTGCCAATTTTTTTACCGATATGGTAGTTCACTGTGTCACCTAGAACCGCTGCTAACCATAAAGTAATGATTAGGGGAACAATATGTAAGATTGAACCATCTAATACGGATAATGCTCCGGCCGCAAAAAGTAATGAATCTCCTGGTAAAAACGGAAATACTACCAATCCAGTTTCTATAAAAACAATCAAGAACAAAATGATGTAAGTCCAAATTCCAAAATTATTTATAATCTCAACTAAATGTTGGTCAATGTGTAAAATGAAATCAATGATGTAGGTAATAAAATCCACCAGGTACTCACTTCCTCTTCTTTTTTTAAAAACTCAAATTCCATTCTACCACAAATCAACATTGCTTGTATCAGACTTGTGATGTATTTACTAATTCTTAACAATTAATTGCTATTAGTTTTCCCATATGAGCGAAAAAAGACTGGAAAACCCTATACATTTTGGGTTTTTCCAGTCTTTTGGTAAATTTAAGCATAGTCTCCTGGTTTTGTTTTACTCTTCATTGCTACGCCAAAGTCTGTGTAGATACGTTCTGTTAATTTGTTTCCTTTCAACTCCGCAATGTGATGCGCTAAGATTTGGAAAGGCAGAATCATTAGAAACGGTGCTTGGAATTCGTCTAAATCCGCTGGTATCCCTAATGTTCGTTCGTTTTCAGTTGTTCCAAATTTAACTGTATACGTAAACGGCGTGTATTTAGATTCATAATCGCGTAACAAAACTAATCGCTCGGTAACTTCACTTTTTGTCTCTAAGAAGAATATTCTATGCTGTGGATTTACTTCTAAATATGGGCCATGCATAAATGCTTCTAAATCAAGGCCTTGAGATGGCACGCGAACAGTTTCTGAGAATTTTGTTTCAAATTCTTTGCACGTTCCAACAGTTGGACCATATCCAATAGCTGTGAACTTCGGTGCGGCAGCAAATTCTTCTTGCCATTTTTCATAAAATGCCTCTGTTTTAGCGATAGTTTCCGGGATTGCATCCGTCGCCCGGCTAAATGCGTTGATTTCATCATTGAACCTTGTTTCATCAATTTGCGCTGTTTTGTAAGCAAAATGAAGTCCTGCGAGCATCAATGTTAGAACAGTTGCTGTAAAACCTTTTGTTACGTAGCCAACTCGTTCTTTTCCGGAGCCGATATCAAGTGTAATATCTGCAAACTCAGCAATTTCACTCGTTACATCACTAGTTAGCGCCACTACTGGCACAGAAGCTTCTTTTTTCACTCGTTCTAACGCGGAGATAGTCGATGTGCTTTGGCCACTTTGCGAAATTCCGATGACCAAATCTAGATGACTTGATAATTTTTCATAATATAAATGGTTGAACGGTTCTTCAATTGTAATGCGGACATCGGCTAGATTTTCAATGTAATATTTGGCGCTTTGAGCTGCATTTAAACTTGATCCAGTTGCTAAAATTAGCCATTCTTTTGCGCCATTTTTTACGAGTGATTCTAGTTTTTCTGCATTTGTTTGGAAATCTGCTAAAATTGCTCGACACATTTCCTCTTCTTCATTAATATACGTCATCATTGTTGGTTTCATTTTAAACTTCTCCATTCGTTACTGTTTCTGCTTCTACTTTCCCAGCAGCTTTTTGTTCTAAAACATACGCGCGGTTTGCTACGAGTACAAATGGTAGGTAAATCAGTGTTCCAACGATAATAATTGCGATTTGAAGGATGGACGCGCGAATGTCTCCACCTGTCGCAAGATAACCAGAAAGCACTGGTGGCGTCACCCACGGAATCAAGATGTAAGTTTGGCTAATCCAGCCCCATGAAGTTGCGAAGTATGCCATAGCAGTCGAAGCTAGAGGTGCAATAACTAATGGAATACCATAAATCGGGTTGAATACAACTGGCAGACCGAACATTAGTGGTTCGCTGACGTTGAATATACTCGGAATTAAGCCGAATTTTGTGACCATACGGTGATCCGGTCGTTTAGAAGCAATGAAAATCGCGATAACTAAACAGATGATGGTTCCGCCTCCACCCATGTATACAAAAGCGTCTAAAAACGGTTGTGTAACAATGTTTGGTAGAGCTGTACTTGCATTCACTGCATCAATATTTTGTTGCAAGGAAGTTAAAAGTACTGGCCCGGAAATCGCGCCTAGTACGAACGCGCCGTGAATACCGAAGACCCATAAGAATCCCGCTAAGAACACATAAAGTAGAATCCCTGGTAGCGTTTGGAAACCGCCAACTAATGGAATTTGTAGTACTTTTACGATAATTTCTGGAATACTCATTGATACAAAACTAACTACAAGTACTTCGATAATTGCTAAGATACTTAGAACTAAGAAAGATGGAATTAAAATGTTAAATGATTTTGCAATTGCTGGTGGAACACTTTCAGGCATAGAAATTTTTAATTTTTTGCTTTTCGAGAATTTCGCAAGCATGGTAACACTGACTAAAGCAGCGATGATTGCAAGGAACATTCCTGTCGAACTTGTCATTTCTTGGGTTAAAACGCCGCCAGCCTCAAAAGCTTTACCGTCAACCGACATTAAATGTGAAGATGCTGGGATCAAAACGACATATGCTGCTACTGCAATAACCCCTTCCGTACGACCTTCCATCCCGTATGATTTAGCTAAAAAGTTACCAATTAAGAATGCGGCTAAAATCGCCATAATACCAAGTGTCGCGTTATAGACTTGAATACCTACACCTAAATAATTTTCTACGTTTGGAATGAATTTAAGCAGACCATTTTCTGGTTGAAGTAACACGTTATTTACAAGCAAGAAAAATGCGGCAATAATCGTAATCGGAATCATTGCTGCAAAGCCATCACGAATTGCCATGATATGCTTTTGCGATGAAATTTTTTGGGCAAAAATTGATAATCCTTCAATAAATCGGCTAGATAAACTTCTCTCTGAACTCATTTTTTTGTCCTCCTATGACTTTCCTGTTATTTTGTTTAAACCTGCTACAATTGACATCCATTTGCCGGCATTACCGACCCAAACTTCCTTATAAGTTGCATTATTAAACTCCGGCCAGTATGGTTCATCTTCATTTCTAAAAGTTTCCATTCCGACTGGTATTTCCCCTGTGATTTCGCCATTCAGCACACTATATTGCTGTGCGTAGCGGTAACCTTCGCCGTGCATCATTGATTGTCCAAATGGATTCATACCAATTACCCACTGCAATTGACCTTCCGCAATGTCCAGAAGCGCCTTATCTTGCAAAATTTTCCCAGCAATCGATGCCGCTTTTCCTGCTGAAAGTAAAATAGCGTTATTACCTCTAAATGAGAACCAAATTGGGAATTTTCGTAAAGCTATCTCATCGTTTATTTTGATACCTTGCTCAAATTGCAATTGGTATTCTTCTATCGCTCGTTCATCAATGAGTAAATGTTGTAAGTGGAAACTTGCTTCGTCTAAATACTCGTCTTTTTTGTAAAGCCCTGCCGGAATCAGCGGATATGGTTTAGTGAAACGTGTTACTTTTTTCAAGTAATCACCGTACATTTCGACTGATTGCTTCCAAGTTTGTTTTTCTGAATGCGCTGGTTGCGTTTCAAGTGCCGCCTCAAGTGCAAGTAAATAAAGATGTTCGCGCGCTTGATGATTAAAATGCTGAATAACTTTGTGCGTTTTATCGCGGTAGAAAAATCCTTTGTAAAGTTCACTAGTTTCGCTGTCTTTAACCCCAGCTGTTTCTTGCGCTTCTAACATCAAATCTAACCACTCGGCTGCTTTTTCCGCATAAATTTCTTTGTCTGTTAGTTGATAAACCATTGAAGCCGCCCAAGAAGCTGTCGCATAATATAAACTTTCCGAGGTTTGATACGTATGCTCCCAGAAAATCGGTTTTTGACTTGTTCCGTGTTTTTCGAGCTCCTCTATCGCAAAAAGTAAATCCTCTTCCGCGATTCTCAGCAAATGATTCTGCATAGTAGCATTATCCGTAATTTGGCTGCCGATATAGGCTTCAATACCGGCACAATAAAAGTTCTCATAAGCTTGATTGTGAACGCGCGCAATAGCGTCATCCATGCCACCAACAAGTCCATCTGTCCATCTCGTCATACCAGCACTAGTGGCCCTAAAACCGTCTCCGAAGCGCGTTTTCAAAATAAAATCTAGTCCCCACTCGCCTTCTTCTAAAAGACGCATTCGCAACGCTTCCTCTTTATCAGGTAAACTCGCAGCCATTTCATATAAAGCCATCGTTACTTCCGCTGTTTGAATGAGTTGCTGTGAAACATCTCCCGCATCGTGCCAGCCTCCATTAAATGACAGCTGTTTGCCATCATGTTCAGCAATAATATCCGCATGACAAGTCGTATGTTTACCAAAAACCGGACAGCCACAACGTTCGCAGAAAATAAAATTGAGTGATTTCCAGATAGAAGATTCCCAAATCACTTCAGAAGTCCCAATTTGGAAAGTTTCCGATTGCATATCCGCAAATTTCAAATAGTATTTGCCCACAGTTTGTAAATCAGAAAAATCAAGAATAATGAAATTGCCAGTTTCTGTTGTATTTTGGTAACTTTTTCCTGTAAAAACAACTTTATCTGTTTCTTTTTCGTGAATTGTAAAGGTACTCGCAGCATGGTTATTCGCGCAAAACGCCACTTTTGGCATGTCTTTGGAGTAGCCATTATGCGAATAAATTAGCGTGTTATTTTGAGGAATCCAACCCTTGGAAATCTCCGGCTCACTGATTTGTTCTAATTTAATTTCATTAATGAATAATTCCATCGTTCCAGCAGTCAGTCGCTCTGGGCCATTCAAGTAATAGCTAAAACTCATTTCGGTCATTCGGTCGCGCGGCAAACCTTCAATTTCAAAAATGACATCATTCCATTCATGATTGATTAAATTCACGCCATGAACACCTTCTCGCCCATATATATCAGGCACTTTCACGGTTCCGTCGTTTTTAAAACTAATCATTAAATAGGGATTTGTTACTCCAGGAAAATAAGGAAAAACTTGAATTCGTACACGGTTAAAGCCGCTCCAGTCCTCATTTTCGAGTGATGTCGATATGGTAACGTTACCAAAATTGGTGTAATCACCGTCATCCGGAGCACCAGCGGGCCAATGTGGCATATCGACTGGTGAAGCAAGCTTAATTTCTCCTTGTTCTGAGATAGCAAATTCTCCCGCACCTTGATGTGTAAAATCTAAGGAAACTTGTTGTTTAGAGCTAAATAAAGTCCTACTTGATAAAACTTGTTTCTTTTTCGCTAAAGTTTCTAACGCGTGCTCGGTTTCAATAGGGAGTGGCCGATGAATAATACCAGTTTGCGCAATTTGTCGTTCCATACTTGGCTTCATTCTTTTCCTCCTTCATTTCCTAATTTCATTCCAATAACTGCGGCACCAATTAAACCAACTTTATCTTTCTCAAGCTTGGAGCGGACAACACCTTTTGTAACAAAACGGATTGTATTGCTTTGAAGATTAGCTAAAATCTTTTGGAAAAAATGTTCGTTTTGCGTCACGCCACCGCCTAAAATTACGCATTCAGGATCGGTTGTACGAACTAAATTCATAATTAAATTGGCTAGTTGTAGTGTTGCATTATCAATGATTTTCTCCGCAAGTACATCTTTTTGCTCAGCGGCGTGAAGAACCAGTTTTCCAGTTAGTTCTGCTTGATTTTCAGCAAGTACCGATGTTGGATAGTTTTTTAAATGCCTCAGCGCCTCTTCTTTAATTCCAAGGCCAGAAGCAAGTCGTTCCACACAACCGCATCTGCCACAGCCACAGCGTACATCGCTATGAATATCTACTACAGCATGACCGATTTCACCCGCATTAAAGTGCCCACCTTGTGTAACACGTCCATCCACCACAAATCCAGCAGCAAGACCGGTTCCAATATTTAAATAAATAAAATCATTTGTTTCTCGGCCCCAACCAAATTGTTGTTCGGCCATTGTTGCGCAAACTACGTCATTGCCAAGACTTACCGGTAACCCTGTTTTCGCTTCTAAAATGTCAGCAAGTGGGGTTGGGTTCGTCTTCCCTGGTTCGATTTCTAACCAAACACCTGACTTGTGATCCACTCGGCCAACGAGCCCTACGCCAATACTCGTCTGTTTTTCTGCTATAAAACCAATATTCTGCGTGTAATCATCTAATGCCCCAAGCAGCACTTCGGTAGCTTTAGTCTGATTCTCCGTATTGCTTGGATAGCTCTTAGAATTTAGCACCTCACCATCTTTTGTTACTTCACCAATTAAAATTTTAGTGCCACCTAGATCAATTCCGATGACAGATTCTTGTATGTTCAACTATTCCACCTCATTTTTGGTAACGTTACCAAATAAAACCATTTGTTGATAGCGCTTTCTACCATAGAATAACCGGATAATTTTAATATGTCAACCCTTTTTCGCAAATTTTTGATAACGTTACCAAATTATACTTGTTATTTGCCCTTAAATACGCTACACTTAAAATAGTTAAAAATGCTTACGAGGTGAACATTCCTAATGAAAAAAATAACTATACAAGAAATCGCTAAACTTAGTGGTGTTTCCGTTTCCACTGTTTCGAGGGTCCTTAATAATAGCCCCTCTGTTTCAGCTGCAAAACGCCAAAAAATTCAAGCAATCATCGATGAACATAATTACACACCTAGCGTTTTTGCTCGTGGAATGGTTAATAAGCAAACGAAGAATATCGGTGTTATTTTACCAGATATTTCCAATCCTTATTTCATTTCACTTATAACACAAATTCAAAAATTCGCGCTAGATTATATGTTTTCGACGATTTTATTTAATACCATGCTTGCCGAGCCAAATAATAAGAATAACCAACATCCTCTGACCGAAGAAGATTACTTGAAAATCATTTTAGAAAAGCAAGTGGATGGTTTACTTATTTTAGGCGGCGAAATTGATAAAGAAATCGTTTCAAAAGAGTATATTACTGCTCTAAATCAACTAAATAAAGCAATTCCGGTAGTTGTGATTGGGTCGAAAATCCCTGAGCTCAACTGTTTATTTATCGAACGTAATTTAAAAAAAGGCGTAACAACCTTAGTTAGTCATCTAACTGCACTTGGTCATAAAAATATTGGTTTTATCGGTGGGGAAGCTGGCGTGAAAATCACCACTTACCGTCTAGAATCTTTTAAAGAAGCCATGGCGAGCTATCAACATCCGATAAACGACGACTGGGTGGTTCTGTCTGATTATTATACGGCTGATGGCTACGCAGCAATGACTCAACTTTTAGAAAATAGCGCTACTTTTCCGAGTGCGCTTGTGGCTATCAATGACAATGTGGCTATCGGGGCAATTCGAGCGATTAATGATGCCAATCTTTCTTGCCCAGAAGATATTGCTATTGTCAGCTGCGATCAATTTATGAATGGCGATTACCAAACTCCGCGCTTAACTTCCATGGATCAACACAATGAATATCTTGGTAAAATGGCGATTTTACAACTGATTAGCGCCATTAATGGTCAAGTTGAGCCAATGATTATCAACCATAATCCAGAATTAATTATCCGCGAATCATGCGGCTCTAAGCTATAACGAAAGGACGGTCTACTTGGAAAAATACTTAATTTGTTCTGATTTAGACGGAACATTACTACTTAAAAACCAAACTATTTCACCAAAAACGCTAAATTTATTGCAACAATTAATAGAAGAAGGTCATCATTTTGCCGTTTCTACCGGTCGAATGTATAATTCCGCAACAGACTTCGCCAACCTCGTTCATCCAAAAGCAGATGTCATTGCTTCCAACGGTGGCGTGGTTGCAGTATCCGGCGAGATTATCCAACAAGAAAAAATGAAACAATCGGCGTTACTCGAGACATTTTTATTGTGCCAAAATCATGACTTACCAGTGTTTTTCTTTTCAACAGATACTGTTTACTACACTAAAAATCCGCCATATTATTTTACGGATGAAGAAGATAAAGGCCGCGTAAATGCTACAAAACTCGTTGCGATTAAAACAAGAGAAACTTTCCTTGAGCATGCGGACCAGTTCATTAATGGTATCGTAATCGAGGAAGAAGATTTCGACAAACTCGCAGTCCTTCGAAGTGAGCTAGAAAAACTATCCGATGTTTCTATCCTTTCTTCCCATGCCAATAATATCGAAATTTTACCAAAAGATATGGATAAAAAATACGCCGTGAAAGATCTCGCTGCACATTTAAATATCAAACCAGAAAATGTAATTACTTTTGGTGATGGTGAAAATGATATTGGGATGCTTGAAGTAGCTGGCGCAGGGGTTGCGATGGAAAATGCGAGTGAACTAGTGAAAAAAAGTGCTGATTTTGTTACTAATGCAAATGACGCCGATGGAATTTACCACTTTTTGAAAAAACATCTTAATCGTTAATAAAAAAAGCTGCCCACGCGGACAGCTTTTTTTCATTTATTCTTCTACGGAAGCAGCTTCTTCATAGTTAATTAGTGCAATTAATCCGCCAACAGCAAGTAATACGATTGGTAGTAAGAACATAATCGAAATTGACATTGTACAACCTATTGCAGCTGCAACCATCATTGCTCCACCAAGACGAGGCTTATGCGAAACAACAAACGATCCTGCAAGTCCCACTCCAGAAAGCACAAGTGAACCAATCGTTAACATATAGAAGAAAAATGACTCCTCTTCTAATGCTTGTGAAATATCAGGAATAACTAGAACCATCAAACTAAATCCAATACCCAGTGCCGCCCCTAAAAAGCCAAGTAATCCTTCAACTTTCATGATAAAAACTCCTTTTTTATACGCATTTTCTTTTATGTTATCATTTTAACAAAAAATTGAATAGTTATCAGCTTGGAAGATTAAAAAAAAGACCGACAATCAAGTCGGTCCAAAAAAGGGAGTTTAGGATTTTAAGGAAGTTTACAATTAGCAAAAAGGGAGTAAAACTAATTGTATTCCTTGCTTACAAGTTCTATATTAAAGGTTAATTATGAACATTTCGCAATAAAATTATTAAAAATTTGTTAATGTTTCACGTGAAACATTAACTTTTGCACCAATTAAGCATGGTTTTGCATCTACACTATGCCCTATTTCGCTTGTTCGGAAAATCGGCAACTTATAATTCCGACCAATTTGTTGATATAAGCGACCAATTCTTTCATATTCACCGTTTTCCTCCGCTTCGGAATGTTGTCCCACAATAACTCCTAAACATTTAGAAAACGCTCCTAATTGCTCTAATTGAGCCACATATGATGCAATCTTCGCCTCTTTCCCACCGAGACTTTCTAACAAAATTATTTTATTAGTGAGATCAGGCATAAAATTTGTTCCTGCTAACTTTAAAAAGCAACGAATGTTTCCTCCAATAACTTCGCCATCATGCCACACAAACTCATTAAGCTGCTCTCCGCTAATTAATACACGATTTTCAAAAAAGGTTTTTCTAAAATGACTCTGCTGCAACTCACTATCTTTACCAACTAAATGAAGCAATTGATAATTATAACCCCGTTGTTCTGTTTTCGTATAAATAGCATTCAAAATTACCGTTAGATCACTATAGCCAACAAACGGTTTTTGCGCATTTCGGATAATATCAAAATCAAGATACGGCAATACTTGATTGGCTGCATCTCCACCAGAAATATCAAAAATCATTTGCACATCTGAACGCTGGTATAATTTCATCAGTTCTATCGCACGATCTTGCGGAGTACCACTAAATGGCGATTCATCTTTTTGAAAAATAGTTTCAGCAAAAACTACTTGCAAGCTAAATTCTGTTTTTAGTACTCGCTCAAGCAGTGCAATTCTGTTCTCAGCTTCTTTTTTCCGACCATCAGAACAACAAATAATTCCTACTGTATCGCCTTTTACTAGCATAGGTGCTTCACCGTCCGTTTTTTCTCAGTATAACATAAAAACAGCTTGAGCAAGTTACTGCCCAAGCTGTTTATTTAAAAGTCTTAAATTACTAATGTGATTAAACGTTCTTCTAGTTTTGCTTCTTTTGCATCTGTAATCATTACGTCTAAATATTGATTGGAGTTAGTTACTACTACTGGAGTTGTAACGTCATATCCAGCAGCTTTGATGCCTTCAATATCAAATTCAGTTAGTAATTGACCTTTTTCGATTACGTCGCCTTGTTTCACGTGTGCTGTGAAGAATTTACCTTCTAGTTGAACTGTATCCATACCGATGTGGATTAATACTTCTGCACCGTCTTTAGTTGTAATACCGATTGCATGGCCAGTTGGGAAGATAGTTGTTACTGTTCCTGCTGCTGGAGCTACTACACGTCCAACTGTTGGGATGATTGCAACACCTTTTCCAAGTGCACCGGATGAAAATGCTTCGTCTTTTACGTCTGCTAAAGTTACGATTTCGCCAACTACTGGAGCTGGAATTGTTTCACGTTCGATTAAAGTTTCGCCTTCTACTGTGTTAGATGGTTCTACTACTGCTTCAGCTGGATCTTTGAATCCTGCTACATAAGTTAAGATGAAACCAAGGATGAAGCTGATAACGATTGCGATAACTACCCACCAGAATGCACTTGTGATACCAGAACCTGGTTGGAAGAAGTTAGGAAGACCGAAGATTCCAAGTCCACCCATGATATAAACTTTTGCACTTGCAAAACCAATGATTCCGCCACCGATTGCACCGGCAATACAGCTCATGATGAATGGTTTTTTCAGTGGTAAAGTAACCCCGTAAATCGCTGGCTCAGTTACACCAAAGATACCGGAAATAAATGCTGGAATACTAAGAGATTTAAGTTTTGTATTTTTAGTTTTGAAGAATACTGCTAATACTGCACCGATTTGGGCAAAAGAAGCACCGAACATCATTGCAAGTACTGGATCTGCTCCAAGTGTTGTTAAGTTGTTGATTGCCACTGGAATAAGACCCCAGTGAAGTCCAAAGATAACGAATACTTGCCAGAAACCACCTAAGATTAAACCAGCAACGACTGGGCTTAAGTTGTAAATCCAAATTGTTCCTGCTCCAAGTAGTTGACCAGCCCAAGTTGCGATTGGTCCGATTACAAGGAAAGTAAGTGGAACTATTACTAATAACGTACAGAATGGAACTACGAAAGTTTTAATTACATCTGGAATGATTTTTTTGAAGCCTTTTTCTACTTTTGAACCAAAGTATGTTGCTAAAATAATTGGAATAACAGAAGATGCATAAGACATCAAGATAACTGGAATTCCTAAGAATGTTACGTGAATTGGAGATTCAAAAATTGTTCCTTGGAAAAGTGTGTAAATTGGGTCACCTGCTGAAATGCCTGCAAGTGTTGGATAAACTAGGGAAGCACCAATTGCCATCCCGATAAATATGTTTCCGCCGAATTTTTTCATTGCTGTGTAACCTAGGAAAATTGGGAAGAAGTAGAATAAACAATCCCCAATTGCATAAAGTAGTTGGTACGTACCTGAAGTAACTGTAATCCAACCAAATGCTGCAAACATTGCTGTGAAACCTTTAATCATACCTGTTGCGGCTAATACACCTAGAACTGGTGTAAATACGCCAGAAATCATATCGATGAAGCGGTTGAAGATGTTACCACTTGCTGGTGCATTACTATCGTCACCTTCAGCTGAAATTCCACCAACTTCTAATACTGCTTTAAATACGTCTGGTACATGGTTACCGATAACTACTTGATATTGACCACCACTTTTAATGACAGAGATTACTCCATCAAGCTTTTCAATTTCTTTTGTGTTCGCACTATTCTCATCTTTCAGTTTAAACCGAAGTCTGGTAATACAATGGAAAACACTGTTGATATTTTCTTTACCGCCGACATTTTTCAAGATGTCTTTTGCTAACTGTTCATATTTCATTTTGACGACTTCCTTCCTCTTTTTGGTTTTTTGGGCAAAAAGAAAAACCTAAGCTCATTCGAGGACTCCACGTATACACGTGTCCTTCAAATCAGCTTAGGTTTTGCCCAATGAATTGGTAACAATCCTTTGTGATGAGATAAATATATCATATAAAGAAAACGGTTGCAAGCCTTTTTTAAAAATAAATTTATTTGGGGAGTTTTAGCGCTCCCCAAACAAGTCAGTGCCATGCATTTCAGCCGCTCCTGTTTCTTTTATAATCCATTCCATATTGTGCGATTTAATTCCTCCACCTGGTAAAATAATGATTCGACCTGCTGCGTAATCAATATATTTTCGCCAATGAACAAAAGTTTCTTCGGGAAGTTTAGCGCCGTCACCACCGTGTGTGAGAATTCTTGTAACGCCGTGCTCAGCTAACCAGTCTATTGCCGGTAATTTTTCTGTTCCTACTAACTCATCAAACGCCATATGAAAAGTGACTTCCAGACCTGCTGCGGCTTTCAATAATTCAATTATGGCTGGTTTATCTAACAATCCAGAATCCGTAATACAGCCAAAAACCACGCCATCAACTGCTATTTTCTTGTACATCAAAATATCATCAACCATAACCGAAATTTCTTCTTTTGTATAAACAAAATTGCCTTTTCGGGGACGGACCATTGCCATTACACTTACATTTTGTTCATGGCAAATTTTCACCACATGTTTCGCAACCCCGTAGCTAACCGAAGTTCCGCCCTCCGCTAGATTATCACAAAGTTCCACTCGATTAGCTCCAGCTTCAATAACATTTACCAGATTAGTAATATTTTCAATACAGGCTTCTTTTAAAACCATCATCTAACCTCCAAAAAAGCGCGAAAATAATGTTCATTTTCGCGCTTCATTTTTATTATAAGTGGAAAATTCGATCAGCGAACTTGTCTTCAATAGCAAAATTGTATTCATAGCCACCATCAATATTTGCACTACGATAAACTGGTGGTGTATAGCCTTTTTCAAGCATAAGTTCTACTGCTTCATAGATTGTTTGTTGAAGAAGCAGGACAGCTGAGAATGAAGATGTTCCGCAAACTTTTCCTTCTAATCCCTCTAATTCAAGTGCCGCATCTCCTTGAACCGAGCGATTATCTAAAATAACATCCGCAAACTCGTACAACAGTTTGCCAGAAGAGTGCCTGGAAGCCGCCGTTTGTGAGGCATCAAGTGCCGTTACAACAATCAATTTACAGCCTTGTGCTTTGATCCATTCTGCAAGCTCAATTCCCATCGGATTACGGCCCGAGTTAGATATAAGGAAGAAGATATCATTTGGTTTTGCTTGCAATCTATGAGTCAATAAGGAACCAACGCCCTCAATGGATTCATAGTAACCGCCAGCCGGGTCCATAATAACTTTCGAGGGAATAAGTCCTCCCGCTCTCCCGCAAACTTCAATTGCCGCCGCATAAGAGTGTCCGCTACCAAATGCTTGGATAATCCCGTCGTTCATAATACTTTCTGCCACTAGTTTTGCTGCTTGATGAATGTTTTCCGCCTGGCTTTTCTCTAATTCCTCCGTTAATTCACGCGCTTTGTCAAAAAATGTTAAGCCCATTTTGTCTATTCCTCCAATTTTTATATTTTAACCTAGAATTTTTAGGTTGAATAAAATAATCGCAATAACCATTACTAATAAAATTGCTTTCGTAGATGTCATTTTTTTGTGGCCTAAAAGTGCATAGATTAGCGCCACGAGTAAGACCGGAACAAGTGATGGCATGATTTGATCGAGCATGTCTTGCATTTTGAGTTCTACTTTTCCTGATTTATAAACAAATGGCACGGTTGCTTTGATTACGGTTGGTATTAAAGCCCCAACGACCGTGACCCCGAGAAGAATTGCTGCATCGGTTAACGCGTTAAGTCTGTCTGCAAATTCCGTGACTAGCTTCGCACCTTGCTTGTATCCAAGTGGAAGTAAAGTGAATCTAGCTCCAACCACTAAAATATTAACTAATACCCAGATAACTACACCTGTCACATTACCTTGAAGCCCCATATATGCTGCAATTGATCCGAAAATCGTCGGCAAAATAACTCCGAAAATGGTATCACCCACACCCGCAAACGGTCCCATTAGTCCAGTTTTCAAACCGGTTACGACTTCTTTGGATGCTTTCTTTTCACGTTCTTCAATCGCCATATCCATCCCTAAGATCAAACCACCAACCATAGGATTCGTATTGAAAAATTGGTTATGCATATTCATCATATCTTTTAAATCATCGTCAGTTTTATAAAGTTTGCGAAGCGTTGGCAAAATACTATAAAGATAACCAGTCGACATCATTCGCTCATAGTTCCAACATATTTGGCTGGCAAACAACCAACGAAAGTTTGCTGCTATTAAATCGCGTCTCTTGAGGACTTTTTCAAAATCCTGCTCAGTCTTCGTATTCGCCATCTTCATTCTCCTCCCCAACTAGCGCTGCGCCATTTGCTCCTGCAGCTACTGGATTTTTGAAATTTTGTTTGAAGTAGATGATTGCTAATGCGACACCAATTAGCGCTACGCCTAACATTGGTACTTTTAGATAGGCTGCTGCTACAAATCCGATAATCAAATAAGCGACGAATTTGTTTGTTGGTAAGTAACGAAGGAGAATCGCGATACCAACTACCGGAAGAATTCCACCCGCTACACGAAGGCCGCCCATTAGCCATTCTGGAATTTCGTTAAGAATAAAATCAACCACGCTTTGTCCGAAAGTCAACATGATAAATACGGGAACTGCGCGTGATAAAGCCCATGGTAAAGCTCCGTACCAAATGTTCCTTTTAACCGCCGAAATGTTGCCCGAAGCGATGTTAGAATCAATCCGGTGCAAGAAAAATGTATTCGTAAATCTTGCTAAAATGTCTAATTGAACCATTAATAGCCCCACTGGAATTGCAAGTCCAATCGCAAATTCCGCATCCTGACCTGATAAAACAGCAAATACTGTACCGACGATTGCTCCCGTTGTAAAGTCAGGAATCGACGCGCCGCCATATGTACCAACACCTAAAACCATCAGCTGTAACGTTGCTCCAATCGCAAGTCCGAGCACCATGTCACCCATAATGATTCCAGCGAGCGTTCCTGTTATTACAGGGAAATTAAGTCCTATTACTAAAGTTAAAGCATCAAGAATGGTACAAGCTGCAAGTATAACTAACAATATAATCTGCCAAACTGCTAAATCCATTGTAGTTCTCCCTTCTTATTACTTATTTTTTTAATAAACTTGCAAATTCAACTGCATCCTCACTCGGAACCATTTGAGCAGTGATTTTAATGCCTTTTTGCAATAAATAATCAAAATCTTCCAAATTTTCATCCGTCACGCTAACTGATTTTTTAATTTGGCGACTCCCTGCTTTAGTTGACATATTTCCAACGTTAATTTGAGGAAGTTCTACATCCGCATCAACTAAACCGCGAAGAGCATGGGGCGATTTTACGATTAAGAAAACTTGCTGACCTGCGTATTTATCATTATTGATATTATTTGCGGCACCTTTTACTGTTAGAATACTTAACTTGACACCAGCTGGGACCGCGGTTTTTAAGGCAACTTTTTCCATATCATTTTTTACAACAGCATCGTCAACAATCATAATTCGCGTTGCCTTTATAGTATTGGTCCACATTGTTGCTACTTGTCCGTGAATTAATCTCTCATCTACGCGTACGTGTTTAATTCCGTTACTTCCCATCAGTCCTCTTCCTCCCCATCGTCACTTACTATCGTATGACTCGCTTTTAATTCCACAAATTGAGTATTTTCTTTTGCGCCAAGCATCGCTCCCTCCAAACTTTCTCCAAGGCTAAGCGGAATGATTAATCCTAGCGACAAACCTGATATAACTTTGACTTCTGGATGCTTAGCACTAAACATTTGAGCTGCATTACACGGTGTCCCACCAACAATATCAACTATGATAACGGTTTCATTATCAGGTGAATAAACGGCCGTGTAGGCGTCTAATACATCCGTCACCCCCATTTCTTCAGTAAAAGTAATTGCTGAGATATTGGTTGTTTGGCCAGTAATCATCTGGCAGCTATTTTTCACTTCCTGCGCGTACCGGCCATGTGCTGCGATAATAAAATTCAAGTAATTAACTCCCTTCTATTGTTTTTTCTTTTCAATTTCAATAGAGTAAAAATTATGCCGTAAATAGCTTTCAATATATTCATAGGGTTGCCCCTCTGGCACATAAGTTATTCTTTCAATGTGATAAAGTGGTAATTCGGTATCAATTTCAAGTAATTTAAAATTATTTTTATCTTTTACTGGAAATTCGACTTGAATACGCTCTTTCATTGCTTCGTGTAAAATATTAATGCCATAAAGCTCTTTAATAACCTCGGATAAAGAATTAAACCTTTCGAGATTCGTTAAGTCTACGTTGATCAAATTGGATTTTGCCATATAGTTGTTTTGAACGGTCCAAGGAACATCATCAATAAGACGGATTCGTTGGAAATGAACAATCATGTTTTCAGGTGGGATTTGTAAATTTTTAGCAATTCGCGCATCCTGAATTTCATTAATTGCAACGACTCTTGTATGTTCGTTAGCGATTTTTGTTTTGCGATTGAATTTTCCGTTCGGCACTGTCGTATATTCATTAAAAATAACTTCTTCGTTAATAATGGATTTACTAACGTATGTGCCTTTTCCTTGATAACGTGCTAAAATCCCAGCTCTTACTAGTTCATGTAAAGCGCGAACAACTGTCGTATTACTAACATTGTATTTCTTTTTCAGTTCATCTTCTGAATAAATTTTTTCCCCAGGTTTAAAAGTTCCGTCACTAATTAATCGCTTGATATCATTAATTATAATAGCGTATTTTGGTTCTGCCATAATAAATTCCCCCTAAAGCATCTCGCGCGTTAACACGTTAAGTTTTAGGTTAATGGTACCATGATATTTTTTTGATTGCAAACTTGAATTAGCCTGCTATCACTGAACTTCATATTAATAACCGGTTAACACGTTAAGTTCACTTTTATATTACCACGGCCATTTCATTTATGCAAGCGTTTTCTTTTTTATTTTTCCAAAAAGGGGTATACATAAGTAATCTGTATTAAAGGGGGATATAATGGGGACTTTTTTTAGTAAATGGGGGAAATGGATACTTGTTATTGCTTTAGTGTTTAGTGTATTTAGTGTTTCTACAGCAGGTCAGGCGGCGGCAAAAGAGACGGTTATCAACAAGCAGATGGTAACAACTGCAAGCCTTAATGTTCGTTCAACTAACGCGACTTCTGGGAAAGTTATTGGTTGGCTTAAGACTAATACAAAATTCAAAGCCATCGCAAAAACATCGAATAACTGGTATCGATTTAGTTTTAAAGGGAAGAATGGCTACGTATCTGGGAAATACATCAAGGCCGCAACTACCGCACCGGCACCAAAACCTTCAACGCCAAAAATTGTGCAAATGAATGTGCCTTTAATCGTTCAGCGTCCACAATTGCCAACGGGTTGCGAGATTACAAATATTGCGATGATGCTGCGCTACGCTGGGAAAAATGTCGATAAAGTCAAACTTGCCAAAGAAATGAAACGTCATAAGTCCAATCCAAATTATGGTTTTGTTGGGAATCCGTTCTCTAAAAGTGGCTGGACGATTTATCCTCCCGCTTTAGTAAACCAAGTGAAAAAATATACTGGTACTGCGAAGAATATGACTGGAACGAATTTGGGCGGTATTAAAAATCAGCTGAATAAAAAACGTCCGGTCGTAGCTTGGGTTAGTAATTTCCACGGTTTTTCCGTTCACGCGATTACTATTACCGGTTATGATAAAAACAATTTCTACTACAACGACAGCTGGTCTGGTCAAAAAAATGCGCGAATTTCGCAAAGTTACTTTAATACTTGTTGGAGCAAACAAGCAAAACGCGCGATTTCATATTAAAATAAAACCCCCACTTTCGATAATGAAAGTGGAGGTTACTATATCCTAGTCGATATCTTTACCATTTGTTTCAATTACTTTTTTGTACCAGTCGAATGATTTTTTCTTCGAGCGGTTTAGGGTTCCGTTGCCTTTGTTGTCGCGGTCAACGTAGATGAAGCCGTAGCGTTTTTTCATTTCGCCAGAGCCAGCGCTGACAAGGTCGATGCAGCCCCATGGTGTATAACCAAGAAGTTCCACGCCGTCCTCGATTGCTTCGCCCATTTCGCGAACGTGTTCACGCATGTAGTCGATTCTGTAATCGTCAGTGATTGAGCCGTCTTCTGCCACAGTATCCACTGCACCTAAGCCATTTTCAACGATGAAAAGAGGTTTTTGGTAACGGTCGTAAATTGTATTCATAGTAATACGTAGACCTAGTGGATCAATTTGCCAACCCCATTCGCTTGCTTTTAGGTATGGGTTTTTTAGTGTTGCGAAAACGTTGCCTTCTGTTTCTTTGTTTTTCTCTGGATCTGCGCTTGTTAGACGAGAAGAATAGTAGCTGAATGCCACGTAATCAACTGTGTGATCGCGTAATGCGTCTAAGTCGCCATCTTCCATTTTAATGTTGATGTTGTGTTCTTTGAAGAAACGTTTAGTGTAGCTTGGGTAGTATCCGCGCGCTTGAACGTCAATGAAGAAGTAGCCTTCACGGTCTGCCTCGATAGATTTCCAGACATCTTTTGGATTACAAGTCATTGGATACGTGTTACCCGCTGCAAGCATACAACCGATTTGATTTTCAGGGTTGATTTCATGACCAAGTTTTGTCGCTAAAGCAGATGCAACTAATTGATGATGAGCAGCTTGATATTTAACTTCCTCTGGATTAGCTTCTTTAGTAACGTCTAAACCTCCACCAATGTATGGCAGATGAAGAATCATGTTGATTTCATTAAATGTCATCCAATATTTTACTTTATCTTTATAACGCGTGAAAATTGCTTCACAGAAATTTAAGTAAAAGTCGATACATTTACGATTTTTCCAACCGCCATATTTTTTGAAAACTTCTAGCGGAGTATCAAAATGGTTGATTGTAACAACTGGTTCGATGCCATATTTATGACATTCATCAAAAACTGCATCATAAAATGCTAAACCTTTTTCATTTGGTGTCGTTTCGTCACCATTCGGGAAAATACGTGGCCAGCTGATGGACATACGGAAACACTTGAATCCCATTTCTGCCATTAATTTAATGTCTTCTTTATAACGATGATAAAAATCAATTGATTCGTGACTTGGATAAAAACCATAATCTGTAGCAAGCGCTTTCGATGGATTGAATAAAGCTTCCCAACGTCCATCCTCTACTGTTGGAAGGATGTCAACAAGTGAAAGTCCTTTACCGTCTTCAAGATAAGCTCCCTCACATTGGTTGGCAGCAACTGCTCCGCCCCATAAGAAGCCTTTAGGAAATTTTGATTCTGTCATTTTTGTGTATCTCCTCTCACGGATATAATTTTACTTCTCCACTATAGAATATGTAATGCATTACATAGCAAGCAATAATTTGAAATTTTTTTTAGAAAAGCTGTTAATCCCTTTAAAATTGCAAAAAAACTGGCACAGAAAATGAATTCCATACCAGTCTTTTTAAATTATAACAAATGATTCATATGGCCAATTTCCATTACCCAATAAGAGCCAATAACTACGACAATCGCGATAAATGCGGCGAATAAAATATTACCGATTTGAATTTTACCATCGCGGCCTTCTGTCATATGCATGAACATCAGAAGCTGTAGGGCTGCCTGAATGAACGCAAAGATGAAAATAATAACTACCTTAACATTTGTTGTTAGCGTCGAATAAAGAGCCACCCAGACTGCTAGAAGCGTCAAAATAACTGATAATGCAAAGCCAACAATATGTTTCCAAGGAATGCCACCTTCAGCATGAGCTGCATTTGATTTATTATTTTGTGTCATATTAGTTCACCATCCCTAGCAAATAGACACCGGTGAAAATGAAAATCCACACAACATCCAAGAAATGCCAGTATAAACTGGAAATAAATACTTTTGATGCTGTTTTTGGCGTCAAACCATGCATTTTAATTTGAATCAGAATAAAACTAATCCAGAAAATCCCGACCGTTACGTGAAGTCCATGTGTTCCTAGTAGGACGAAGAATGCCGACCAGTAAGAACCGATTTGCATTGTAACGCCTTCAGTCACATAGTGTGCAAATTCATAAAGCTCAAAGCCAACAAATCCCGCACCAAGAATTAATGTGATAATCGAGTAAATCGTCAACATTTTCACATTGCCCTTACGCATCTCACCAATTGCTAAACCACACGTAAAACTACTTGTTAAAAGTAAAAATGTCATTATTAGCACTAGCCAAAGTTCGAACATTTCTGCTGGCGGATGACCCGCATTCGAGCCAGCCTTTCTCATAACAAAGTAAGTCGCAAAAAGCGTTGCAAACAATGCAATTTCGGCGCCAAGGAAAATCCAGAATCCAAGAATATTTAATCGACCTTGTTCTGATCTATATTCAATTGGCAGATTTTTATTTGTTTCTACAGATTCCATGGGTTACCCTCCTTCACACCAGTCGCAAGTTCGCGCGCATTATGTTCTTCTGTTGCTTTAATTTCGTCCACTTCAACGTGGTAACCATCGTTATTTTGGAACGAACGATAAATCATACATCCTAAAATACCAACTAGACCAATAATTCCCATCCAGTACCAGTAGAAGACTAGTCCGAAACCTGCAATGAAGAAGAAGACAGACATTACAAACCCAACCATGGTATTGCTTGGCATATGGATTGGTTTATAATTTTTATCATTTACATATGGATCGCCTTTTTGTTTTCTATTCCAGAAATCATCCAAGTCATTCCATTCTGGTAAAACAGCAAAGTTATATTTTGGAGGAACTGCAGAACTTGTAGCCCATTCAAGCGTACGAGCATCCCACGGGTCACCAGTAACTTCACGTTTAGAGTTTTTATAGCTGTAGTAGATGTTGTAGCAAAGAACTAAGAATGCTACACCCATCAAGAATCCGCCAACTGTGGAGATAAAGTTAAGCGTTGTCCAGCCATCACCTTGTACATAAGTGTAAATACGACGCGGCATACCATCTAGTCCTAGGAAATATTGCGGGAAGAAACAAACGTTAAATCCAACAACGAAAATCCAGAAGAACCATTTACCAATTTTTTCATTTAGTCTGTAACCGACCATTTTTGGATACCAGTATGTAAGCCCGGCAAAGCAGGAGAACACGGTTCCAGCAATTAATACGTAGTGGAAATGGGATACTAAGAAGTACGTATTGTGATATTGATAATCGGCTGCAGCCATCGCAAGCATAACCCCAGTTACCCCACCAACAACAAAGTTAGGGATAAAGGCAAGCGACCAAAGCATTGGCGTTGTAAAGGTTATTCGCCCTTTGTACATCGTAAAGAGCCAGTTGAATATCTTAATCCCGGTCGGTATCGCAATCATCATCGTTGTAATGGAGAAGAAGGAGTTAACAAGCGCCCCTGATCCCATTGTAAAGAAGTGATGGACCCAAACTAGGAAACTTAGTAAAGAAATAACTGCCATCGCGGCAACCATCGCCGGATAACCGAATAATTTTTTCCTGGAGAAAGTAGAAATAATCTCTGAGAAAATACCGAAAGCTGGCAAAATAACAATATATACTTCCGGATGTCCCCAAACCCAGAACAAGTTGGCCCACATCATTGGGAGCCCGCCATTCGTGAGTGTGAAGAATGCTGTCCCAAACAGTCGGTCAAATGACATCAAAGCAAGTGCCACTGTTAAAACTGGGAAAGCGAAAATAATGATCAAACTTGTAATTAATGAAGACCAAGTAAACATTGGCATTTTCATTAACGTCATACCTTTTGTACGCATTCTTAAAATCGTAACGAAAAAGTTAATCCCCGTCATCAGCGTACCAATACCAGCGATTTGAACACCTAGAAGATAGAAGTTAATTCCATATCCCGCGCTAAAATCTGTCGCAAGTGGCGCATAGTTTGTCCAACCAGCATCTGGCGAACCACCAATTACGAATGATAAGTTAAATAGCATCGCTCCCATAAAGAACGTCCAAAAACTTAAGTTGTTTAAAAATGGAAATGCTACATCACGCGCACCAATTTGAAGTGGTACGGCAATGTTCATCAACCCGATGATAAACGGCATCGCCATAAATAAAATCATAATCGTTCCATGTGTAGAAAAAACTTCATTGTAATGCTGTGCGTCTAAAAATTTCATATCCGGTAAAGCGAGCTGGGTACGCATCATTAGCGCATCCACACCGCCACGGAAAAACATTAAGACAGCAGCAAGCAAGTACATAATACCTATTTTTTTATGATCAACGGAAGAAATCCACTCTTTCATGAGCCACTTCCATTTTTTTGTATAAGTTAGTAACGCAACAACACCAATACTTACAAGTACGATAGAAATCTGCGCACCTAAAATCATTGGGTCGCCAGTTACGATAAACTCATTCCATTTCATGCCTTATGTCCCCCCTTTTTACTTCCCTGCGTCATCCGATTCTTTTTTATTGAATTCATTTGTTTGGATGTCTTCTTCCATTTTCTTCATTTCATCTTCGCGGTGTTTATCCTCGTGGTAACCTTCGCCGTTTTTAATAATTTGTGGCTTCATATCATGACGCTCAAATTGCGGATTAGTTACTGTCACAGGACGAACCGGAAGCATTGGTTCATCAGAAATGGTTGATTTTGTGTTTGGATTATGCGGATTTGTCATCTCAAAACCAAAACGTTTGTAGGCATAGAAAACATACTCTGGATCAGCTGCTACATCAACAAATGCTAAATGCGTACCAGAATAAGTCTTTTTCTTAGAGCTTCCAGGAATTAAAAGACGGTCATAGATGTCTTGTGTAATAACTGGCGAGCTTGCTTTTGTTTCTTTCGCCCATTTTTTGAAATCTTTTTCAGATTGAGCTACTACATCAAAGCGTTGATCCGCAAAACCTTCGCCGTTGAAGTTTGCGTTACGGCCTTTATATGTACCAACTTCATCTGCTTGTAAATATAAATTCATCGTCATGCCAGACATCGCATATTTTTGTCCACCTAATTGCGGAACCCAAAAGCTTGTCATCGTATCTGCGGAAGTTAATTTGAATAGTACAGGACGGTCGGTTGGAATGTTTACATAGTTGACTGTTTCAATTGACTCATCTGGATAACTAAAAATCCATTTCCAGTCTGCACTTGTTGCGTAAATAACAATTGGATCTTTATGCGAAGTCACTTTTGGTGCTTCTTCCCCTGCATAAATTGTTTTTACAGTCGGAATAGCTAGAGCAATAACGATTGCAACTGGAATCAATGTCCAAAAAATTTCCAGTTTTTTACTACCGTGCATATCCGGCTCATAGTTTGAAATGTCTTTCCGTTCGCGGTATTTAACCAACATAATCGTAAACAATACAAAAATCGTCAAAACAATAACCAGCATAAATATAATCGAATAAATAATTAAGTCCGACTGACCTTTTGCAACTGGCCCTTTTGGATTAAGTACCGTCAAGTCACCACAACCACTTATAAGGCCGGTAACCCCAAGTAGTGCCGTAAGCAGCAAAGATTTAAGTACCTTTGACACCCGAATCCCCTCTTTTCCTTTTGATGTTTTCTAATGTGTATTTTTGCGCAAAAATACCATTACCGGAGTGCTGAAAGAAGCTTGTTAGAACTCCTATGTAACTGAAAAAATGCTTTTACTATTTAGTTCTTTTAAAAAAACTCACAAACTTTTTTAAAAATTAATCAGCATTTTTAGAATCACTATGTTCATACTCTAACTCATTATATCTGATTTGATATCTTAGTTCAAAAACCTGATATATTAAATATTTCACAAACTTTTATTCTGTTCACTATTCCCTAGTTTGTGAAATTTGAAACAAAAAAGCAACAAACTATTTGATCGTAGTTTGCTGCTTAAAATTTATTCAGTAATTTGAACTCTTCCCGTATGGAAAGGTAAATGCTTAATACCAAGCTTTTCCCACTCATTCACTAGTTTTTCGGCTAGTTCTTTCGTTTTCGAGAAAGCTATTCCGCAGTCTCCGCCACCAGAGCCAGAAGATTTACCTGCGCCTCCCATATTTTCGGCTGAGTCTGCTAGTTCTTTTAGCAAGCTTGTTTCAATATTTACACCAGCTTTTGTTCCGAGTTCTTGAAGAATGCGACGATTTTCTTTAATAGATGAATAAAGCAATTCCTCATCTTTCGTATGGAAAGCTTGAATTATTTGCTTCATAATCTCATTATTTCTAGTTAAAAAATGTTGGTAATTCTTACTATCTTCTTGTTTAAAAGCATGAATTTGCGAAACTAATTTTCCGGTACTTACAGGTGTGCCCGTCCAACCTACAGAAAAAGTCGGCACTGGTTCTTCTAATGTTTCGATTTGAAGCATTGGCCACGGCTCTTTCATAAACCATTCGAGTGATTTATAAGCTAAACGATGCTTCACCCATTCTTGATCAAACGTTGTATACGCAATCCAGCCGCCATACATACAAGAAGCAATATCGCCACAAGAGCCATTACCTTGCACAACTAAATGTGAAAGGGCAGCTAGCTTGAATTTTTTAAGCATTGATATTTCTGGATAAAATTTCGTCATTAGCGCGTTGATTACAGCAACCGTCGCGGCTGCGCTTGAACCGAGTCCATATTTTGCACCAGACTGGTCGATTAATTCTGTTTCAATGACCATTTTCACAGGTGATAGCTCGATTCCTTCTGATTTCAGGAAAGTTGTCGCGATATTAATTGCTTCAGCTGTAAATGTCCAATGTTCCCCGTCTGGTTTAAGTTCTCCGCCAATTGGCCATGAAACTGGATTTTCATAATGTGGAATCCATAATTCATTGCGTTCACTATCTTCAAGAGTTAGCGTTATATAACGATTAACTGCAGTTAGAATAGCCGTATGACCTGATTCTACAACTGCATATTCACCAGCTACATATAATTTTCCGGGTATTTTAACCTGTAGTTTATTTTTCATCTGATACAACACTCGCTTCCTTACCAGCGTGGCAAATTAGAACGTTTTTAGCCAAACCTGACAACTTATCTGCTACGATATTTTCATTTTCACGCTCACAAATAACTTTAACATTCGGACCAGCATCCATTGTGAAATAGGCCGGTATACCATTTTCTCGTAATTCTCTAACAGCATCCATTATTTCAAGGGACTTCGGTTGAAAATAAGTAAATGGCGGCTCGGCACCAAGCGTTGTCGCATGCATTTTCATTCCATTTCGTTCTGTAATTTCGCCCACTTTGATGAAATCTTCATCTAAAATGGCTTGTTTCATTTCTTCTAAATCCGTTTCAGCCGCAGAGACCCATTTTTCAAAGAATGGTGATGTTTCAACGGTTAAACGCATTCCATCTCGACTAGAAACTTTCTTTTCTTTATCCGAAACGACTGCGACTACAAGAGACATTTTGTCACATAATTTGTTGGTGAAAGGTACTGCAAATGAATCACTACCGTCCGCGAGTTCGCCTTTTTCCCAAATGACAAAATCTCCGAAAACGGAACGAGAAGCAGAACCAGACCCGAAACGAGCCAGTCTGGAAATATATTCTTTTGTGTCTTTTCTGCCAGCAGCGCTAGATCCAGCAAGCGCAAGAGCTGCAAATGCAGAAGCCGATGAAGCAAGCCCGGCTGCAGTTGGAACGTGATTTTCGGAAGTGATTTTTGCTTTTGCTGAAATACCGAATTCTTCACGCATTTTATCTATAAAACGAGCTACTTTTGCATCCGTTTTTTGTTCATTATTTAGAATAAATGTATCCTGGGCTAAGTTTTCGTCCCATTCTACCGTTGTTTTTGTATAAAATTTATCTACCGTGAAGGATAAACTACTGTTTGCAGGTAGAATCAAGTGTTCATCGCGTTTTCCCCAGTATTTAATTAGCGCCACATTCGTGTGTGCGATGGCTGTCGCTTTCATAACTACCTTCTCCAATCGTAAAAATCCATTCTTGTGCAGCTCCAGCATTATGAAGCTTCTTCGTTATTTGTTCAGCGATTTCTTGATTTTTTGCTACAGCGATAATACATCCACCTCTACCGCCACCTGTAAGTTTTGCCCCGTCTGCACCGCTACTTCTAGCTACTTCTATTAATTTCTCTAAACTACTATCACTTACTGTCAAAGTTTCTAAATAAGATTGTGCCTTATTCATTGCAGCACCTATTTTCACAGTATCTGCATCGCCTTCTAAATGAGTCTTTATTTCCCGGGAAATATCGCCAAGTTGGTGGATTATTTTCCCGATTTTAGCTTGATTTTTTTTATATAAAACTTGAACATCCTTCACCGCATCTCTGGTTTCACTTGGAACTCCAGTATCTGCTACTACGAACGTGATTTTTTTGGGAAAGTGCATGATTTCTAGTTTTCGATCTCGTTCATACCATACTGGTTTTTCACTTACAACCGTAATAGCATCAACACCACTAGCATTGCCATGAGCAATTTTTTCTGCCGCATTCACAATGGCTAATAATTTTTTCGAGTCTAATTCTTGATTAAAATATTTATATAAGCCACGCGCAATACTTGTTGCTACAGCGGCACTTGAACCTAAACCTCGTCCAATTGGAACACCTGAAACTACATGGATAGAAACGCATTCGCCTTTTCCAATCTCATTTAAAACATCTACAACTAATGCTTTGATTCCTGCTAAGAAATCAGGCATATCATCTAAATCACCTGAAAAAAATGCCGAAGAAAATTTGGTTTTTGTAGAATTTTCTACATTTGTCGTTACAACTGCTTGTGTAAATGGGACTGAAATTGCCGGTTCTCCGTATACAACTGCATGTTCTCCGCATAATATCATTTTAGCTGTCCCAATGCCTGTAGCCAATGTACGCCAATCCTTTCTCCATCAAAATAGTACAAACTTTAATACTTCATGATACCATAATTTTTTCACTAAAACCTTATTATAGAACTTTTTTTGACCCAAAACAATGATTGGCGCAACTTTTCCCGCGCCAATCACCTTTTAAATATCCATTTCTCGATATTGATGTTGGAAAATACACATTCTAATAGCATCATGATAAGTTCCATCAACGAAAAACTCATCAATTAGTTCGCCTTCACGAATAAAACCAACTTTTTCATAGACATGAATTGCTTTTTCGTTTACTTTATCAACTACTAAATATAGTTTATGCAGATTTAGTACGTGAAAAGCATATTTCATTGCGAGTTTTGTGGCAGAAACAGCGTAACCGTGTCCTTGAAACTTAGGATCAATAATAATTTGAAATTCCGCTCTTCGGTGAATATAATCAATTTCCATTAACTCAACTAATCCAACCATTTGGCCATCTAATTCTAAAATAAAACGGCGTTCTGACTGATCGTGAATGTGCTTATCATATAGCTCCTGAAGCTCGACGAACGCCTCATATGGCTCTTCAAACCAATAAGACATTATTTTCGCGTCATTATTTAACCGATGAACAAATTTTAAATCTTCTCGTTCAAGCGGTCTAAGTTTTAAATCTCCACTCATTTTTCCACTCCTAAATTATAAAATTGGTGATAGCAAACTGGATAGAACTTCTTTTATACGAGTCAATAATGGTTTGTTTTCCATATCTTTCATCGTAAACAGTCGGCTATCTTCAAAATCTTTCTCAAAATCACGTTTTAAATGATGCATAGCCTCGCTTTCATCATATAAGAATACCATTAATTCATGATTCAATCTAAAACTACGCACGTCAAAATTGGCGGTTCCAATAGCCGCACGCGTTCCGTCCACTAACATCGCCTTCGCATGAACAAAAGAATCATCGGCATAAGCATACATTTTAGCGCCTGCTTCAATCATTGTTTTCACATACGCATTACTTCCGTGGAATGAAATCCCGCGATCACCTTTACCTGGAATAATAACTCGCACGTCAACACCGCTCATCGCAACCCGGCGAATAACTGCAAGCGACTCTTCATCAGGAACAAAGTAAGGGGACACAATCCAAACAGATTCTTTGGCAGAATCAATCAAATCAAGCATTGAATCGCGAACCCATTTTTCTTTATCATATGGTCCACCGTAAATCACTTGCGCCCATTCGTCACCCATATCAACTGGCGAAAAATATTGTTTTAAACCAGATTCACTAATGAACTTGTCAGCAGCCCCAGCCCGGTTTTCCATGTAGACCCAGTCGTTTAGGAAGGATTCTTGGAGTTCGATGACAGCTTGGCCTGTTATTTTTATGTGTGTATCGCGCCAAACACGGAAATCTGGTGTGTTAGAACGATATTCTTCACCAATATTAAGCCCACCTGTAAAGCCAATTTGGCCGTCAATCACAACTATTTTACGGTGATTTCGCAAGTTGGCAGTCCTTACAATCCATGGGGATGTGATTGGATCAAACGCATGAATACTAACTCCAGCTTCTTTTAGAGGCGCTAAAAATGCCTTATGAAGTTTGCTTGAACCAAGTCCATCAAACATAAATCTAACTTCAACACCTGCTTTTGCTTTTTCTACCAAAATATCACGAATCTCTGTAGAAATTTCATCTGTTTTGAAAATATAGTATTGAATATGGATGTGGTTTTCCGCTTTTCTAAGCGCGTCTAAGAGCACTGGAAAAGTTTCTTCACCATTTGTCAGTATTTCGATTTTATTGCCCTTAATAGGCTCTATGGATGTTAAATGCGCAATTCTTTTAGATAGTCGTGGTAATTTTTCATTGGTGTTGTTTGGAATTGCATGAATCGCATGAATTAATTTAGCTTTTTCCATTACTTGAGCTGTGCTGAATTTTCTAGTTGCTGGATTTCTACCAAACACAAGGTAACTAATCGTTCCGAGTACAGGCAAAATAAAAATAACCGCAATCCAGGCGACTTTTGAGCTAGTATTCCGTTGATCAAATAGTAGTAGCCGAATCACAATAATCAATCCGCATAATTGGATAAGTCCACTTGTTACTAAGAATAATATAGCTGCTTGATTGATTAAAAAGTATTCCACTAAAAATAAAACTACTGCTATAAACAGAAATTGAATCAGTTTGCGCATTTTTTCAACTCTTCCCTTTTTTAGACGTATTAAGGATATTATACATAAAATACAGCCAAAAAGCGCTTTTTTATACTGAAAAAAAGCTGGAAAATCGTTCTAATTCGCAAATTAGAGTCATTTCCAGCTTCGTTTTATTCTTCTATATCGCTTCCAGGAGCATCTTCAAAACTTTCATCAGGAACTTGTGTGATTAATGTTTCGTCGATTTCTTCCTCTAGCTCAACTTCATCTTCTTCTTTTGGAACTTTTGCAACAGTGGCTACTTTTTCATCTTCATCAAGACGAATTAGTTTGACACCCATTGCGCTACGACCTGTTTGTGAAACGGTTTCGATTTCAAAACGAATCAAGACGCCGCTCACAGTCATTAGCATTAAGTCTTCTTCACCAGTCACTGTTTTCATTGCGACTAAGTTACCATTTTTCTCTGTGATTGTAACGGTTTTAACACCCATACCACCGCGATTACGAAGCGGATATTGGGAAGCCGGTGTTTGTTTACCGTATCCTTTTTCCGTTACAACGAGAACTTTTTCATCATCTTCTAGTACTTCCATACCGATAACTTCATCGTCTTCACGAAGTCTAATACCACGAACACCAGCAGCTGTACGGCCCATTACGCGAATATTTTCTTCTGGGAAGTAGATAGATTGTCCATGTTTCGTTGCGATAATCATGTTTTTACTACCATCTGTCATTTGAACGGAAATTAGTTCATCGTTTTCGCGAAGTTCAACTGCACGAAGACCACTTTGACGGATTTTCGCAAATTGAGAAAGGGTTGTACGCTTCACGACACCATGTTTAGTAGTAAAGAATAGGTAGCTATCATCAGTGAATTCGGATAGATTTATCACGGCATTCACTTGTTCTTGGCTTTCGATTCCAAGTAAGTTGATGATTGGGATACCTTTGGCGGTACGACCGTATTCAGGCACTTCATAACCTTTCGAGCGGTAAACTTTACCTGTGTTAGTGAAGAATAGTAACGTATCATGCGTGCTCGTTGCAACAAGATGTTCTACGAAATCATCTTCATGAGTAGACATACCTTGGATACCACGACCACCTCGACGTTGGCTACGATAAGTTGAAAGTGGTAGACGTTTGATATAGCCACGTTTAGTTAGTGTAATTGCCACTTCTTCTTCAGGGATTAAGTCTTCATCTTCAAGGCTTACTAAATCACCAGCCAAGATTTCTGTACGACGTTTATCCGCGTATTTAACTTTGATTTCTTCTAATTCTTCACGAATAATTTCAAGAATACGCTCATCATCAGCTAAAATGGCTTTTAAATCATTAATTAATGCCACTAAGTTTTGGTATTCTTCTTCAATTTTTTCGCGTTCTAAACCTGTTAAACGTTGCAAACGCATGTCTAAAATGGCTTGTGCTTGTTTGTCCGAAAGGTTGAATTGTGTCATCAAGCCTTCTTTGGCAACATCGGAAGTTTTTGATCCACGAATTAATTTAATAATCGCGTCAATATTATCTAGCGCTATTCGTAAACCTTCTAGAATATGAGCGCGCGCTTCTGCTTTACGAAGCTCAAATTCCGTACGGCGACGAATAACTACTTTTTGATGCTCTAAATAATGATAAAGAATTTCTTTTAAATTAAGTACTTTTGGATGATTGTCGACAAGTGCCAGCATATTAATACCAAAAGTAGTTTGAAGTGCTGTCATTTTGAATAAATTATTCACGATAACACTTGCACTAATATCACGACGAACCTCAATAACAATGCGCATTCCAGAACGGTCAGACTCATCATTTAGGGAAGTAATACCGTCGATTTTTTTCTCACGAGCTAGTTCGGCAATACGCTCTACTAAGCGCGCTTTATTTACTTGGTAAGGAATTTCAGTGATAACGATTGTTTCTTTACCATTTTTCTTTTCTTCAATGTCCACGCGACCACGAACAGTAATCGAACCACGACCACTTTCGTAAGCACGACGGATTCCACTACGTCCCATAATCATCCCAGCAGTAGGGAAGTCAGGTCCTGGAATATACTCCATTAAATCACGAATAGTAATTTCTGGGTTATGACTAAGCGCCAAAACGCCGTCAATAACTTCACCAAGGTGGTGGGTAGGAATGTTTGTTGCCATACCAACTGCGATACCTGACGAACCATTGACTAGTAAGTTAGGGAAACGCGCTGGTAAAATAACCGGCTCACGTTCAGAACCATCGTAGTTATCAGCGTAATCAATTGTATCTTTGTTAATATCGCGAAGAAGTTCCATCGAAATTTTTGACATACGTGCTTCTGTATAACGCATCGCTGCCGCCATATCGCCATCGACCGAACCAAAGTTACCATGTCCATCAACTAGCATATTACGGTAACTAAAATCTTGCGCCATACGAACCATTGTAAAATAAACCGCTGTATCGCCGTGGGGGTGATACTTACCGATTACTTCACCAACGATACGAGCCGATTTTTTATAGGCCTTATCAGAAGTCATACCTAAGTCATTCATCGCATATAAAATCCGACGGTGAACTGGTTTTAATCCGTCACGAACGTCTGGTAGAGCACGGGCAACAATTACACTCATCGCATAGTCTAGGAATGATGTCCGCATTTCTTTATTTAAGTTTATCTCTGTTATTCGTTGATTTGGTGTTTCTGCCATTGTTAGAGAAACCTCCCTTTCAAAAGTAAGGCTGAATCTAGTTCAAACCTTTTAAAAACAATTAATAACCCAATTATTACCCGGGAAATATTTATTAAACATCCAAGTTTTTAACGTATTGCGCGTTGTCTTCGATGAATTTACGACGAGGTTCCACGCGGTCACCCATCAACATTTCAAAAGTTTCATCGGCATCAATAGCGTCTTTGATATTGACTTGAAGTAGTGTACGGTGTTCTGGATTCATGGTTGTATTCCAAAGTTGTTCTGGGTTCATTTCTCCAAGACCTTTATATCGTTGAATGCTGTATTTAGTGTCTCCATCAAGGGAAGCTAGATAGTCTTCTAACTGTCCATCGCTATATACATACTCTACTTGTTTACCATGCTTAATTTGATAAAGCGGTGGTTGCGCAATGTAGATATAACCTGCATCAAGCAGTGGGCGCATATAACGATAAAATAGCGTAAGCAGTAGTGTACGAATATGTGCACCATCGACATCGGCATCCGTCATAATAATAAGTTTGTGGTAACGAGATTTAGAAACGTCAAAATCTCCACCAAAACCAGTTCCCATAGCCGTAAAAATAGTTCGAATTTCTTCGTTAGCTAAAATTCGGTCTAAACGAGCTTTTTCCACGTTCAAAATTTTACCACGAATCGGCAAAATTGCTTGGAATAAACGGTCACGACCTTGTTTAGCCGAACCGCCAGCTGAGTCACCCTCAACGATATAAAGTTCGCTGATTTCAGGGTTACGAGAAGAACAGTCAGCTAATTTACCTGGCAAGCTAGAAATTTCTAGTCCACTGCTTTTACGAGCAACTTCACGCGCGCGCTTAGCAGCCAGACGTGCACGAGAAGCCACAACGCCCTTCTCAACGATTTTTTTAGCTACATCTGGGTTTTCCATCATAAATTTATTTAAAGCCTCAGAAAACAGCTTATCCGTGATAGAACGAGCCTCTGAATTTCCAAGTTTTGTTTTTGTTTGTCCTTCAAACTGTGGATCTGGGTGTTTGATAGAAATGATTGCCGTTAAACCTTCACGAACATCTTCACCGGAAAGGTTATCATCACTATCTTTGAACAATTTATTACGACGCGCATAGTCATTAATAACACGTGTTAACGCCGTTTTAAATCCAGATTCGTGAGTCCCGCCTTCATACGTATGAATGTTATTCGCGAATGAAATGATATTGCTTGAGAATCCAGTATTATATTGCATGGAAATCTCAACCATAATGTCATCGCGTTCACCTTCCAAATAAATTGGTGGCTCATGGATAACGTCTTTTGCTTTATTTAAATGCTCCACGTAAGAACGAATTCCGCCTTCATAGTGGAAATCTTTACGAACTTTGTGCTCTTCACGTTTGTCTTCAATCGAAATTGTTAAACCACGATTCAAGAAAGCAAGTTCGCGCGTACGAGTACGAAGTGTATCAAAATCGAATTCCGTTGTTTCTGTGAAAATTTGTGGATCTGGCGTAAAGTGAACAATTGTTCCACGGTAATCCGTTTCGCCTTGTTCTTCCATATCCATTACTACATCACCACGTTCAAAGCGTTGGTAATATTTTTGACCTTCACGGTGAACGTATACTTCAAGAGATGTGGAAAGGGCATTAACTACCGATGCACCAACTCCGTGAAGTCCACCAGATACTTTATATCCGCCGCCGCCAAATTTACCACCAGCATGCAGAACGGTAAAGATAACTTCTACTGTTGGACGACCAATTTTTTCATTAATCCCAGTAGGAATCCCACGTCCGTTATCACGAACAGTAATGCTGTTATCAGCTTCGATTGTAATTTCAATTTCTGTACAAAAACCAGCAAGTGCTTCATCAATTGCATTATCAACAATTTCCCATACAAGGTGATGGAGTCCGCGTTGACTAGTTGAACCAATGTACATACCAGGTCTTTTTCTTACTGCCTCTAGACCTTCCAGTACTTGTATTTGATCTTCGTTATAATCTGAAGCATTTTCTTGTACATTTGTAATATTTTCTTCTGACATTAATTATTCCACCGCACTTTCTTTTTCATCAAATTATATTAACCTAGATTAGGATTTTTTTACTGTACCTTTTTCTACATAGAAAGTTGTTGCTTGTTTGAGCGTTCCATGGTCGATTCCGCTCGTACTTGTTGTCGTTACAAAGGTTTGTACTTTTCCTTCAATAGCTCCGAGCAAATGCGATTGACGGTAATCGTCGAGTTCACTAAGCACATCATCGAGAAGAAGAACCGGATATTCTCCAGTTTCTTCATGGATTAGGTCAATTTCTGCTAATTTTATAGAAAGTGCCGTTGTCCGTTGCTGGCCTTGTGAACCAAAATCTTGCACATTTTGCCCATTAATATAAAACAGAGAATCATCCCGATGTGGTCCAATAAGCGTGACACCACGGTCGATTTCTCTTTGTTTGATTGATTCCATTTTTTGAAGTAAATCTGCTTTCCACACTTCGGGATCGTCCCCATTTAGCGTGACGGAAGCTTTATACTCGATTTTTAACGTCTCTAGTCCTCGGGAAATTTGGTGATGAATTGGCGCCGCATATGCCTCTAATTTTTGAATAAAATCAGCTCGTCTTTTCGTCAAATTAATGGCGACATCTGCGAACTGCTCTGTCAAAATATCAAGCAATATTGGATCTACTTTGCGTTTCATTTGTAACATCTTCAAATATTGGTTTCGCTGTTGCAATATTCGTTGATATTCACTTAGATTGTGCAAATAAATCGGCTGCATTTGCCCAATTTCCATATTCAAAAACCGACGTCTTATTCCTGGAGCACCTTTCACAAGCGATAAATCCTCCGGGGCAAAAATAACCACATTCAAGTTACCGACATATTGGCTAAGTTTCTTTTGTTCCAAGTGATTTACTTTAGCTCGCTTGCCTTTTTGGGTGATAGCAAGCTCTAAAGGCACTGATTGCCCGTGCTTCGCTATTCGACCTTCCATCTTGGCTTCTTCTTTTTCCCACATAATAAAATCTTTATCATTCGTTGTCCGATGTGACTTTGCAAGTGCAAGCATCAATACGGCTTCTAAAAGGTTGGTTTTACCTTGTGCATTCTCACCAAGAAAAACATTAACAGATGGGGAAAATTCTAGTTCTAAGTTTTCGTAATTCCGGAAATTCCTTAAAACAATACTTTCTAAATGCATCTGCTATTTTCCTTGCTCGATCTTCACTTTTCCAACACCGGGAACTAAGATAACATCGCCATTACGAAGCTTTTTCCCCCGGCGATTGTCTTGCTCTCCGTTGATGTAAATCGTATTTTCACTAAGGTACGCTTTCGCCATTCCACCAGTTGAAACTACATCAATCATTTGTAAAAGTTGACCAAGCGTTACGAACTCGCTATTTATCTTTACTGTTTCAGCCAAAAATTTCACGCCCAATCTTTTTTTATCACTACCTTCTATTTTACTAAAGTTTTGCCAATAATACAAAGAATATTTTCATATATTCGTTTTTCAGCTTTTTTTAGCAAAACTAATGGGGGGATATTATTTATTAAAAAAAAGAAAATATGAGCTTCTGTGGCGTTTTTTTTATTAAAATGGTTATTTTCGCCGAATAACTGCCTTTTTTTGCCAAGCTCCTGATTTATATCGCCAAACACCGAGCATCGTTGCTGTAATCCATGCAACTGGTGTAGCCCACCAAAGTCCTACGTAACCAATATAAAGCGATAAAACAAATCCGATAACTAGTCTCGAAACTAACTCAAAAATCCCCATAGCTAAAGGAACCATCGCATCTCCAGTACCTCGTAAAGTTTCCCGAACGACAAATAAAATTCCAACTACGACATAAAATAAAGACACTATCAGTAAGTAACTCACACCAATATTAATAACTTCCGTCTCGCTAGAATCTATAAATAGTAATAAAAATTGCCGAGCGAAAAGTTGAACTAAAATCGTGATTCCAATACTGATGGCTGTAACTACTTTTATTCCCGACCAAAAACCTTCGCGAACCCGATCAATTTTTCCAGCACCAATATTTTGACCGGCAAACATGGAGGATGCTGCTCCAAATGCAATTCCCGGTTGATATGTAAGTGAATCAATTCGACTTGCTGCTGTATAAGCCGCAACGACTGATGAACCAAAGCCATTTATTAAACTTTGAAGAGCCATGTTTCCAATAGAAATGAACGAACCTTGTAATCCAGATGGAAGTCCAATGCGCACCATTTCTTTAAGTAGTGGGGTGGAGAGCTTGAATTTTGCGCGCTCTATCCGCATAAATGGCACGTGGCGATAAGCATAGTAAATAACGGCAATTGCTGCAGCAGTTTGAGAAAGAACTGTTGCAATAGCAGCCCCGCGAACGCCCATATCCATATAAACAACAAATAAAAAATCTAATGCAATATTCATTAAAGAGGATAAAATCAAAAAAATTAACGGTGTAATCGAATTTCCAAGTGCTCGAAGTATCGCCGCCATCCCGTTATATAAACTCATCGGTAAAATCCCAATAAAGAGGGTGGTTAAAAAAATGGTCGAATCATCCAAAATATTTGCTGGTGTGCGCAATAAAATAAGAAGTGGCTTCGCAAGTAAAACGCCCGCAACAGATAAAATAATCGCCGAAAAAACTACCGCATAAGTTGCCGTAGCAATAACATCTTTCAAACGATCATAATCTTTAAATCCAAAATACTGTGCTACTACGACGGAAATCCCGCTCATAAGTCCAATAATCAAAGAAATCATAAAAAAATTGACCGAGTTTGTCGCTCCAACAGCAGCCAGCGCATCTACACTAACAAACTTCCCAACAATAACCGCATCAATCATCGTATAAAATTGCTGAAATAAGTTTCCAATCAACATTGGCATCGCGAATAAAAAGATTAATTTTGTCGGATTACCTGTTGTCATATCTTTCATCATGCTAAGAATTACCTCCATTTGCATAAATATACATTTCTGTCCAAAAACTGTACTATAACAAAAAAAGAATCCGCCTTGAAACCAAGACGGATGTGCTTTTTGCGAGATTAGTAAGTTCTAACCGGCGTGATTAATTGTAAAATTTCATTTGGATTAGCTGCATCTTTTGGTCGAAGTACAAATGGTCTCATTGTACCGGAGAAGGAAATTTGAATATCATCACCTTCAAAAGCACGCAAAGCATCCATCATGTATTTACCGTTAAAAGATATTTTAATTTCTTCGCCAGTAAAGCTTTGACTGAAGACATTTTCAGAAACATTCCCAACTTCCGGAGAATTGGAAGATACTTCAACTTGTCCATTTTCAAGTGTCATTAATTTAATAACGTTATTACGATTTTCGCGAGCAAGTAGAGATGCACGGTCAATTGCTTGTAAAAATGCTTTGGAATTAATAACTAATTCTGATTTAGTATCAGTTGGAATTAAACGAGATGTATCTGGATAACTACCTTCAAGTAAACGAGAGTAGAATAGTAAATCTTTTAATTTAAAAAGAATTTGATTATTTGCAAGGGTCATTTCGATTGATTCACTTGCATCATCTAAAATTTTATTTAGTTCAGATAAACTTTTCCCTGGAATAACAATGTTATATTCTTCGTCAATGTCTGTTTCAAGTGGAATTTCACGTAAAGCTAGACGATGACTATCTGTTGCAACTGCGCTTAATTTATTTTCTTTAATAATCCAGTTTACACCAGTAAGTACAGGACGAACTTCAATTGCAGAAACTGCAAAAACAGTTTGTCTAACGATATTTTTAAGTACATTAATTGGAATTTTAATTGTTTTTCCGTCTGTTACTTCAGGTAATTTAGGATATTCCATTGGATCTAAGCCGTTTAGTGTAAAGGATGCTTGGCCAGAACTAATGTTGGTTTGGTAATTAGAAGTTACTTCAATTTCTACATTTTCTTCTGGTAAACGACGAACAATATCGCCAAAGTATTTGGATTGAAGAACAATTCCACCAAAACTTTCCACTTCTACAATTACTTCATCATTTTCAATTAATGGAATAAATGCTTCGATGGAAATATCGGAATCACTACCAGTTAGTGTTACACCTTCATCATTTACGACTATTTTTATCCCCGTTAAAATTGGAATCGTTGTTCTTGCAGAGATGGCACGAGTAACTTCATTGACTGCTTGGACAAGACGATCACGCTCAATAACAAATTTCATGAGTATCCCCCATTTTTTTATATTTTGTAAAACCTCAAAAACCTTTAATTAATTAATAAAAAATCGTAGTAATAGTAATAGGCGCTGTGGATTTGTGGATAAGTAGGTTACAAGCCATGCGATATAAAGTTTTCCACATGTTGATAACTTGTGGGTAAGTATGTTTCAGTTATCCACATTGTACACAGGTCTATTAAAACATATTTTGTGCTTTTCTTAAATTTTTTTCAATTTCGGCAAGGTCATTTTTCAACACTTGATCGGTTTTTAGTAGTTGCGATATTTTTTCATGTGCATGGATGACAGTTGTATGATCTCGACCACCAAATTCATCACCGATTTTTGGTAATGAGGCATCTGTAAGCTCTCTTGAAAGATACATAGCGATTTGGCGCGGGAATGCGATACTTTTCGTCCGTTTTTTTGCTTTAAAATCTTCTAAACGAACATGGAAATATTCACCGACTGCTTCTTGAATACCACTAATTGTAATAACTTGTGATTTAGAAGAGGGGATAATATCTTTTAGTGCTTCTGCTGCAAGACCAGCTGTTATATCTTTATTAACGAGGGAAGAATAAGCAACTACTCGGATGAGTGCGCCTTCTAGCTCGCGAATATTCGAATCAATTTGGTTTGCGATATAAAGCATGACTTCATTTGGAATATCTAATCCGTCTGCTTTTGCTTTTTTACGTAAAATGGCGATCCGTGTTTCTAAGTCTGGTGGCGTAATATCAGTAATTAAGCCCCATTCAAAGCGGGATCTCAGTCGATCTTCCAGTGTTGGAATTTCTTTTGGTGGTCGGTCACTGGAAATAATAATTTGCTTTTGTTCATCATAAAGTGTGTTAAATGTATGGAAAAATTCCTCTTGTGTTCCTTCTTTACCGGCTAAAAATTGAATATCATCAATAAGTAAGACATCCACATTCCGGTATTTTGTACGGAATTCTTCGGTTTTATTATCACGAATAGAGCTAATAAACTCATTGGTGAATTTTTCGCTGGAAAGGTACATTACTTTCGCATTATCTTTATGTTGTTGAACATAGTGGCCAACTGCGTGCATTAAATGTGTTTTACCGAGGCCAACTCCTCCATAAATGAAGAGTGGATTATATGCTTTGGCTGGTGCTTCGGCTACTGCAAGTGATGCTGCGTGGGCGAATCTGTTCCCTGAACCAATGACAAAAGTATCAAAAACATAACGCGGATTAAGCATATGTTTTCCAATTTCAATGCCATCTTCATCTAACGCTGGATTTGGTTTAATCACAGTGTATTCAAAGTTTTCTTCCTGCTCGCCATCAATAAAGCGGACATCAAATAAGCGACCAGTTATTTCTTGCAAAATGTTAGCGATAAATTGCGTGTAGCTTTTCTCTAACCAATCGCGAACAAAATTATTGGGCGCTGAAATAATAAACGTGTTACCTTCAAGTGAATGAGCGGTTGTTGATTTCATCCATGTATCGTAACTAGGTTTACTCATATTTTTTTTAACGATTTGCAGTGTTTCCTGCCAGATGTCTTCAATTGATTGCAC